>JAWKHX010000005.1:0-440060 GCA_041394605.1 Ilumatobacteraceae bacterium | reverse complement strand
AGCCCGGACAGCGAAGGGGCTTCACCGTGGACGCCATCGGCCACCGGGCCGAGCAGCAGCATCGACGCGGCCGCACCATGGTCCAGGCCGCCCGAGCCGTTCTCGCCCACCGTGCGCCCGAACTCGCTCATCGTCGCCACCAGCACCTTGTCCGCCATGCCGGCGGCGTCGAGGTCGTCGAAGAAGGCACCGAGGTTGTCGTCCAGCGCGCTCATCAGTTCCGGGTACTTCCAGGCGTGCCCGTCGTGGGTGTCGAACCCACCGTCCATCGTGATGTGCACGATCCGCAGTCCCACACCGCGGTCGAACAGGCGCAGCGCCATGCGCAGGCCGTTTCCCAGCCGGTCGTCGCGGTACCCGCCGTGGTCGTCATCGTCCCACTCGCCCACCGCGTCGGCCAGGCGGACGGTGCGCTCCATCACCTCGCGCCGGCGGGCGGTGTAGGGCTCCGCGGCATCGGCACCGAAGGCCCGGTAGGCGCGCTGGAACCGTTGGCGCAGCACGTCGTCGCTGTTGGCGCCGGTGAGGTACCACGTCGCCCCGACGTCCGGCACGGTGAGCGTGGATGCCGTGCGGCTGAACATGATCGGGTGGGCGCCGTCGCTGACGGACAGGGCCACCACCGGCGCATCGGGGTCGCCGACGGCATCGGCCAGGCGACCGAGCACGCCGGTGTCGTAGACCCGGCTGGCGTCGGGCGACCCTTCCCACCACCGCACCTGCATCTCGAAATGGGAGTAGTCGGGGTGCAGCGAGCCGACCCCCTGCAGCACCGCCGGCCCGCGGGCGGCCACGCGGGCCAGGCGGGGGTGGAGTGCCGTCGCGGCGTCGAGCACGAACGGGTCGCCCTCCGGCTCCGCCAGCGACGGGCGCAGGTCGCGGTAGCGACCGTCACCGAGCGGCGCGGCCATCGACAGCCCGTCGTTCCCACCGGCAAGCTCGATCATCACCAGCAACCGGTCCGCAGGGGCCGCCGGCATTTGCATGGACCGTGGCGCGGTGGCCATCGGACCGTCGCCGCCACCGTCGCCGCCACCCGGCGCCGGGCCCATCGGCGAGGAACCACCGGATGCGCCCTCACCTCCACGGCCGGCCAACCATGCGCCACCGCCCACGGCCGCCGCGCCGGCCCCGGCGGAGAACCACTTCAGCAACTCTCGCCGGTTCACCCCCCGTGTCGCGCCGCGGGCGGTGTGGAAGGCGACCGCCGACCCAGGGTCCGGCGGCAGCGCGAACGGGTCGGGCCGGGCGGGGCCGTCGGTCGGTTCGAAGCGAGTGCCCATGCGTGTCACCTCAGATGATGTTGAACTCGGGGGTCAGGGGGATCAGCGCCATCACGCTGCGGTACGGCTCCCACTCGTCGGGGCCGGTCACGTAGGCCTCGTCGAGTGCAGCGCGGGTTGCCGGTCCCGGCGAGATGCCGGCCCGCCAGCACAGCTCACCCACGACGTCGTCGCTGTCGGGTGGGGCCGCATCCCACATCAGGTCGAACGCCAACTGCGCCTTGGTCAGCTCGGCGCCCACGCTGAGCCAGCGGTCGTTGCCCGGCCAGCCGGCGACGTTCGGCGGGCTGAACGGCATCTGACCCAGCGAGTACAGCGGCCAGACGTCCACGTCGTCGCGTCGCAGGAACCGGCACAGGGCGATGTACCACTCCAGGTGCGACCGCGGGCGGGGCTGCGGGTTGCCGAGGAAGGTGGGGTGACGGACGGTGGCCTCCAGCAGCGGGCGGAGCTGGAGGCCACCGTCCGCGAACACTGCGGCCAGTTCGGCACGGACGTCGTCGGCCGGGTCCACGCCGTGCAGCGCCCGGTACAGCGCACCGGCGATGTGTGGCGCGCAGGCCGGGTGGTCGCAGACCGCGTCGATCACCTCGGCCGCGCTGCCCACCCGGCCGCCGAACAGCGGCACCGTGCGACGGGGCCCGCGCTCGGGGTCGAACTCCACCCGGTCGTCGTGGTCGCCGTCCACCCACCACCCGGACAGGGCCACCGCGGCCTGGTGCACGTCGTCCTCGGTGTAGCCGTTGTTGCGGCCCAGCGCGAACAGCTCCATCAGCTCACGGGCGTAGTTCTCGTTCGGGTTGTCGGCGGTGGACCACGCGCCGTTCAGCCAGAACAGCATCGCCGGGTCCACCGTCACCTCCTGCAGCAGGTCGCGGAAGCTGCCCGCCGCATGCCGGCGGAAGATGACCTGCTGGCGGAACATCAGGGCGGGCGACGACGTGTCCATGCTGCTGGTGAGATGGCCGTGCCAGAACCACACCATCCGTTCGTGCAGGCCGGCGCCCGGGTGGCGCATCACGTCGAACCACCACTGGGGCACGGTGCTCCAGTCGTCGTCGCCGTTGACGAGTGGCACCCCCGGATCGCGCGGTGGGCGGAACAGCAGGTGCTCCACGAGGTCGGCAGGGCTGAGGTCCGCAACAGCGTCCATCGCGTCGCCCGTTGCGCAGAAGGTCAGGCGGTTCAGGACATGACGGCGCAGGTCGTCGTCCGCCAGTGCCGCGGCGCGCACCCGGCGCCGGCCGCTGGACAGGGTCAGCAAGCTCATGCCGGCACCATGCACGAGGCTCCATGAACCCGTGGTGAAACCTGCCTTCATGTTCCGTTCATCCGCCGTGTGGAACGATGGGCGCTCGTGCGAGTGCTGGTGGTGGAGGACGACCCGTCGCTGGGCCAGGTGGTCCAGCGCGGCCTGGCCGAAGGCGGCCACACGGTGGACCTGGAGCGCACGTTGGCCGGCGCCCGGCGGGCCGTGGCGATCGCCACCTACCATGTCGTCGTGCTCGACCTCGGCCTGCCCGACGGCGACGGGCTGGCCCTGTGCCGCGAGCTGCACGACCAGGCCACACCCCCGCGAGTCCTCATCCTCACCGCTCGCGACGCCACCGGCGACAAGGTGCTCGGCCTCGATGCCGGCGCGGACGACTACCTCACCAAGCCGTTCGACTTCGCCGAGCTCGCCGCCCGGGTGCGGGCCCTCCTGCGCCGGCCCGAGCACGCCCGGTCGCCTCAGCTGCGGGTGGGCGACCTGGAACTGGACCCTGCGGCGCACACGGTGCAGCGCGCGGGGGTCACCGTGCCGCTGACCGCCCGCGAGTTCAGCCTGCTGCACTACCTGATGGACCGCGCCGGCGAGGTGGTGTCGCGCACCGACCTGCTGGACGCCGTATGGGACACCAACTACGACGGCCTGTCCAACACCGTGGACGTCCACGTGGCCAACCTGCGCCGCAAGCTGGACATGCCCGGCCGCCCAGCCCAGATCGAGACGGTTCGCGGCGTGGGCTACCGGGTGGGTGGCGACGCGGCGCCGGAGGTCGGCCCGTGACCCTCCGCCACCGCCGCTGGCTGGCCGCCCTCCTGTTCGCCGTGATCGCCGGCGTGCTGGCGTACATCCCTTTCCGCATCTGGCGTCAGGCGCGCGAACGGGCGATCGGCGACGGGGTCGACGCCGCGCTGGTCGCCCAGATGGAGACCATCCTCCACAACGACATCGTCGACCAGCGCGAGGAATGGCCGATCGGCTACTACGTCAACAGCAACGAGGAGTGGAGCGAGGCGTTCGGCGACTACGGCATCGAGCCGCCGCTCAACCAGTGGATGCGTGACGCCGGGGAGTGGCCGGCGTTCCGCGAGTTCACGGTGGACAGCATCGGGTTCCGCGCCTACGTGCGCCCGCTGCACGCCGGAGAGGGCTTCGTGACGATGCTCTACACGGAGGATCGCGACCGCCGCCTGGCCGACCTCGACGACACCTCGGAGGACCTCGCGTTCGGCCTTGCCGCGGGCTGCATCCTGCTCGGCCTCGGCGTCAGCCGGCTGATGGTGACGCCCGTACGCAAGGTGCTCGGCGACCAGCAGGCCTTCCTGGCCGACGCCGCCCACGAGATGCGCACCCCGCTGGCGGTCATCCTGGCCAGCAGCAGCCAGGCGCTGGCCCGCGACCGGACGAGCGAGGAGTACGTGCGCTCCCTGTCGGAGATCCGCTCCGCGGCAGAGCGGGCCTCCACCGGCGTGAACGAGATGCTCGACCTGGTGCGGTTCGAGAGCGGCCAGATGATGCCGCGGATGGCGCCGCTGCGCCTGGACCTCCTGGCCGAGGAGGTGGCCGCGGCCGTGAGGGTGGACGACGTGGAGATCGTGGCGGCGCTCGGCGACCCCGTGGTGGTGCAGGCCGACATGGCGCTGCTGCGGCAGGCCGTGGAGAACGTGGTCCGCAACGCCAGCCGGCGGGCGACCCGGGTGGAGTTGCAGACCCGCAGCGACCACGGCGACGGTGTCATCGAGGTGCGCGACAACGGGAGCGGTTTCGACCCGGCGATCCTGCCCCGCGTGTTCGACCGCTACCAGCGCGGCGACCGGCGGGGCGAGGCCGGCATCGGCCTGGCCATCGTGCGGGCGATCGCGCTGGCGCACGGCGGCTCGGTGACGGCGGCCAACGCACCAGGGCCGGCCGGTGCTGCGGCCGGCGAAGCGGTCGGCGCGGTGGCCGATGCAGTGGCCGGTGCGGTGGTGACCCTGCGCATCCCGCTCGCCAAGCTCGCCACGTGAGCATTGCGTCGCTCCGCTGAAACTCGGCACCCACTCCAGTTACTAAGGTCCGGCGCATGACCGCCGAAGCCGTCGCCGCCGTCCGCATCATCCACGACCACATGCGCACCGTGCGCGATCAGCTCACGGACGCGGACTGGGACAAGCCCAGCGCGTGCGCCGGCTGGAGCGTGAAGGACGTCTTCGCCCACGTCACCTCCAACCAGAAGGAGATGGTGGACCCCACCCCGCCGCCCGCCGAGCCGATGCCGGCGATGACGGCCGAGCAGGCCATGGACGCGCTGGTCGCGCCCCGCAAGGACTGGGCCGCGGCCGACGTGCTGGCCGAGTACGACCGCTACGCCGACGCCTGGTTCGGCGCGCTGGATGCGTTGCAGCAGGAGCCGATGGCGTCCACCGTCGCCCCCATCGCCGACCTCGGCTCCTACCCCCTGCACCAGCTGGCCAACGCCTTCGCCTTCGACCACTACTGCCACCTGCGCATCGACCTGCTCGGGCCCGACGCCCCGCTGGACGTGACGCTCCCGGACGCCACCGACGAGGAGGTGCGCCCGGGCATCCTGTGGATGCTGTGGGGCATGCCGCAGATGCAGAAGGACGAACTCGCCACAGCGGTCACCCAGCCGCTGGGCCTGCGCCTCACCGGCCCCGGCGGCGGCGAGTGGACCGTGGGCCCGGCGGGCGCCGACGGGCTGATCACCATCACGGACGGCATCGCCGGCGCCGTGACCGCCACCGTCGAGTCCAGCGCCCACGACTTCGTCAGCTGGGGCACGAAGCGCTGCGACTGGCGTGGCTGCTGCACCGTCAGCGGCGACCAGGCCTACGCGGCCTCCGTCCTCGACGTGCTGAACATCGTGTGAGCCGGCCGTGACCACCCGGTTCGAGACCCTGCGCTACGAGGTCGACGGTGGGTTGGCGCGCCTGACCCTGAACCGCCCCGAGCAACGCAACGGGATGACCAACCGGATGGTGCGCGAAGCCAGGGAAGCACTGGAACTGGCCGCCACCGACCAGAGCCTGCGGGTGCTGGTGCTCACCGGTGCCGGCACGTCGTTCTGCCCGGGTGCCGATCTCAACCACTTCACGTCCGGCGAGGCCGACGAGCGGCTGACGTCGCCGGACTTCCAGGTCACCACCCTGCTCCACGAGATCCCCGCCGTCACCGTGGCTGCGGTGAACGGCGCGTGCGCCGGCGCCGGCATGGGGTGGGCCCTCGCCTGCGACCTGCGGCTGATGACCGCTGGGGCGAAGATGAACACCGCGTTCCTGGATGTGGCCGTGGCGGGCGACATGGCCATCCCCTGGTCGCTGCCCCGCCTGGTCGGCGCCGCCCGGGCGCGGGACCTGTCGTTCCTGCCGCGGCGGATCGACGCCGCCGAGGCCCTGCAGATCGGCCTCGTCGCCAGGGTCTTCCCGGACGACACGTTCCACGCCGACGTGGAGGACGTGCTGGCCGCGCTGTTGGCCAAGTCGCCCACCGCCCTGCTCGGCCTGAAGCAGCACTATGTGATGGCCGAGCGGATGGGCCTGCGCGACTTCGTGGACTACGAGGCCGAACGGCACCTGCGCGTCGCCCGCAGCGAGCACACTGCGGAGGCCTTCCGGGCCTTCGTCGAGAAGCGCCCACCCCGGTTCACGTGAACCGGCCCGCACCCCGACCAGAAGCGAGGTTCCGATGAGCTGGATCCGTCTCCGCCAGGTGGCCCTGGTGGCCCACGACCTGGATGCCGTGCTGGCCGACCTGCACCGCGTGCTCGGCCTGGAGGTGGCGTTCAACGACCCGGCCGTGGCCACGTTCGGGCTGCAGAACGCGGTGCTGCCGATCGGGACACAGTTCATCGAGGTGGTCTCGCCGGTCCGCGAGGGCACGGCCGGCGGGCGCCAACTGCAGCGCCTCGGCGGCGATGGCGGCTACATGGTGATCTGCCACACCGACGACCACCCGCCGGTGCGCGCCCGGGTGGACGAACTCGGTGTGCGGGTGGCGTTCGAGCACGACGACCACGGCTACCGGATCATGCAGTTGCACCCTGGCGACACCGGCGGCTCGTTCCTGGAGATCGACTTCCAGCCCGGCGGCGAGGACCCCAACGGCCCGTGGTTCCCGGCCGGGAAGGACTGGCAGCAGGCCGTGCGCACCAGCGTGGTGGACGGCATCCGCGGCGTCACGGTGCAGTCGGCCGACCCGGCACGCACCGCGGCGCGGTGGTCGGCGATCACCGGCACCGGCCTGGTGGACGGCGCCCTCCCCCTGGACAACGCCGTCGTCCACTTCGTCGAGGGCCCGGTGGAGTCCCTCGTCGCCGTGCAGGTCACCGGGCCGGTGCCGGTCGCGCCGCAGGTGATCTGCGGCGTGACGTTCTCCTCCTGATCGCCGGACGCCGCTACTCGCCCCGGGCCGCGGCGGCCCAGTCGATGACCACCCCGTTCGGCTCGTTGGCCGCCACCTTGGCGGGCAGCTGGGAGCCGGGGAACAGGAAGGGCATCGCCTCGTTGGGCACCGGGTTGCCGACCTGGATCATGTAGGGCTGACCACCCGCGGGCATCACCGTGAGGGCGAACGCGAACATCGGCACGCCGGCCGGGTTCGTCATGTTCAGCGGCTGGAACTGCTGGATGATCACCCGGCACGGCAGGCCGGTGGCGAGGATCTCCGCCGCCGAGCCGTTGCCGGCCCCCTGCGCCATGCGCACCGACGGGGGCGGGGTCTCCCAGTCGATGGCCACCCGGCTGGGGTCGGCGGCGTCCACCCGGACGGCCACCATCGTCTGGCCCGGCTGGATCTGGCTGAGCTGCCAGACCGGCAAGCGCTGGCGGCAGGTGGCCTGGTACGGCGGGGTGTCGTCCAGCGCCACCTCCACCTGGAACAGGCACACGTGCTGCTCGATCCCTCCCGTCGTGATCGAGTTGCCCGTGACCTGCGCCCCCATGATGACGCCACGGCCGATGCGGGCGTTCTGGATGCTGCCGGCGTCCGTGCCGGCAACGCTTTCCTTGATCTTGCTGAAGATTCCCATGCAGGTATCAGACACCCCAGGCGTCTGCTCGCCATGAGTAACCCACTACTCATTTCGACCCGAATGAGCGGCACGCATAGTCAACGCCTGACTATTGTGCGGGCATGCGCTCCCGTGCCCGGTCCGTGTTCCTCCTCCTCGGCGCGATCGGTCTGGTCGCGGCCACGACAGCCTGCGGCTCCGATTCCCGCACCGACGCCACGGGCACACCGTCCGGCGACATCACCGTCTTCGCCGCAGCATCGTTGACCGCCGCCTTCACCGACCTCGCCGATGCCTTCATGGCCGCCAACCCGGACACCACGGTGACGCTCAACTTCGCCGCCTCATCGGAGCTGGTCACCCAGATCGGGGAAGGTGCACCTGCCGACCTCTTCGCCTCTGCCGACCTCAGCAACATGGCCAAGCTCACCGACGCCGGCAACAACGCCACGGCGCCCGTGGTGTTCGCCCACAACTCGGCGGCGATCATCGTCCAGCCCGGCAACCCGAAGGGCATCACCGGCGTTGCCGATCTCGCCGACCCCGACCTGGTCTATGTGCAATGCGCGCCGGAAGTACCGTGCGGGAAGTACGCCACCCAGATCTTCGAGAACGCAGGGATCACCGTGACGCCGAAGTCGCTGGAGGAGAACGTGAAGGCCGTGGTCACCAAGGTGACCCTCGGCGAGGCCGACGCCGGCATCGTCTACCTCACGGACGTCAAGGCCGCGGGTGACGCGGCCGCCGGCGTGGAGATCCCCGCCGACATCAACGTCGTGGCCGAGTACCCGGTCGCCGTCACCAGGGAAGCCACCAACCCGGAGGGCGCCCAGGGGTTCATCGACTTCGTGCTCGGTGCCCAGGGCCAGGCGATCCTCGCGTCGTACGGGTTCACCGCCCCGTGAGCCCTGGCCGGGGCACGCGGGTCGGGGGCCGGCGGAACACCCGCACCCCGATGCCCGTCCCGGCGCTGGTGCTGGCAGCCGTCGCCGTCGCGTTCTTCGCGCTCCCCCTGGCCGGGCTGCTGTGGCGGGCGCCGTGGTCCAACGCCTGGCACTACCTCACCAACGACGAAGCACTCACCGCGCTGCGACTCTCCATCACGTGCTCACTGTGGGCCACCGCCATCTCGGTGGTCTTCGGCGTGCCGCTGGCCTGGCTGCTGGCCCGGGTGGAGTTCCCGGGGCGCTCGGTGGTGCGTGCCCTCACCACCCTGTCGATGGTGCTGCCGCCGGTGGTGGGTGGCGTCGCGCTGTTCTTCGCGCTCGGGCGGCGGGGCATCGTCGGCCAGTGGTTGTACCGCTGGTTCGACGTCACACTCCCGTTCACCACCACCGGCGTCGTGGTGGCCCAGACGTTCGTGTCCATGCCCTTCCTCGTGATCACGGTGGAGGCCGCGCTGCGCCAGCTGGACGGGCGTGTGGAGGATGCCTCCCGCACCCTCGGGGCCTCCGGGTGGTACACGTTCCGACGGGTCACCCTCCCGGCCATCCGGCCCGCGCTGATCGCCGGGGCGGTGCTGTCGTGGGCCAGGGCGCTGGGCGAGTTCGGCGCCACCATCACGTTCGCCGGCAACTTCCCCGGCACCACGCGCACGATGCCGCTGGCGGTGTACCTGTCGCTGGAGACCAACCCGGAGGAAGCGATCGTGCTGGCGCTGCTGCTGATCGCGTTGTCGTTCGCCGTCCTGGTGGGGCTGCGCGACCGCTGGTTCGGCAGAGTCGTCCGCCCGGAACGGGCGGTGGTGGCATGACGCTGGACGCCCGCCTGGAGGTCCGGCTCGGCACCCTGGCACTCGACGCGGAGCTCGCCGTGGCCGACGGCGAGGTGCTGGCCCTGCTCGGCCCCAACGGCGCCGGGAAGAGCACCGTGCTGCGGGCGCTGGCCGGGCTGGTGCCGCTGGACGGGGGGCGGATCACGCTCGACGGCGACGTGCTGGACGACCCGGCGGCCGACGCGCTGGTGGCGCCAGAGCAGCGGCGGATCGGGTTCGTGTTCCAGGACTACCTCCTGTTCCCCCACATGACCGTGCTGGAGAATGTCGCCTACGGGCTGCGGGCTCGGCGGGCACCGAAGGCGGAGGCGCGGCGGGTGGCCGGCGAGTGGCTGGAGCGTGTCGGGCTCTCCGCCTACGCCGCGCAGCGACCCGGCGCCCTGTCCGGCGGCCAGGCCCAGCGGGCCGCGCTCGCCCGCGCGCTGGCCACCGACCCACGGTTGCTGCTGCTGGACGAACCGCTCGCGGCGTTGGACGCCGGCACCCGGGGCGCGGTCCGGGTGGAGCTGCGCCGCCACCTCGCCACGTTTGGCGGGATGCGCGTGCTGGTCACCCACGACCCCGTCGACGCGCACGCCCTGGCGGACCGGGTGGCCGTGCTCGAGGGGGGCCGGATCGTGCAGGCCGGAACGCTGGCCGAGGTGACGGCGCGCCCGCGCTCGCGCTACGTCGCCGACCTCATGGGCGTCAACCTGGTCCGCGGCACCGTGACGGACGGGGTGCTGCGGACCGCCCGCGGCGCGGCCGTCGTGGTGGCCGACGCCGCGGCCGGCCCGGCGTTCGCCGTCATCCGCCCTCACTCGGTGGTGCTCACCCGCACCGTGCCGGACGGCTCCAGCGTGCGCAACTGTTGGGAGGGCACGGTCACCGGGATGGACCGGCTGGGCGATCGGGTGCGGGTGTCGCTGGAAGGCCCGCTGCCGCTGGTGGCGGAGATCACCGTGGGGGCCATGGAGGCGATGGCGTTGCGCCCGGGCGACACGGTCCACGCGTCGGTGAAGGCGACCGAGGTGGAGGTCTACGGCGAGGTGGAGGTGCACGGCGGGTGAGCAGGGGCCAGCGCGATGCCCTCCTGCTCGGCGAGTGGGCCTGCCTCGGCATCCTCGCCGCCGGGCCGGCGCACGGGTACGACGTGGCCGCCCGCCTGAAGCCCGGCGGCGACATCGGCAGGGTGTGGTCGCTCTCCCGCGCCCTCACCTACCGGGCGCTCGACCAGTTGACTGGCCGCGGCTACGTGGAGCCGGTCGGTGTGGAGCCCGGCCTTGCCGGCGGCGAGCGGACGATCCTGGCGCCGACGCCGGCGGGGCGCGCCCAACTGCGGCGTTGGCTGGCCGAGCCGGTGCTGCACCTGCGCGACCTGCGCAGCGAACTGGTGCTGAAGTTGGTGCTGTGCGGTGTGTGCCAGGTGGACACCGCCCCGCTGGTGGCGGCGCAACGGGCGCATGCAGAGGACATGGCCGCAGCGCTGGAGGCGCAGGTGGCAACCGACCCTGCCGACGTGGTGGTGCTGTGGCGGCACGAGGCGGCGCAGGCCGCGCTGCGGTTCCTGGACCACCTTCCCGCCGCGCAGGGGCGGTAGCGGGGCGGGCGAACCCGGCCCTCCGTTCGCCCTGGGTTCAGCCCATCTGGGTGGTGCGCGCCGGCAGCACCTTCACCACGACGCGGTGGTCGCCCGGCTGGTGCCACGGGTACTCGTCCTGGTCGATGTACTTCTTGGCCATCGAGTTGATGAACGCATTGCCCGGGTCGTCCACGATCTCCGCCACGGTGCCGCGAATCTCGAGGTAGCGGTACGGGTTGGCCGGGTCGACGATGGACAGGGCGACAGCGGGGTGCTGCTGGAGGTTGCGGTACTTCTGGCGGCCGGTGGTCTGGCTGAACAGCACGTGGGTGCCGTCCCAGCCGAACCACACCGGGTTGTTCTGCGGGCTGCCGTCGGGGCCGATGGTGGCCACGTGGGCCAGGGCCGTGGTGTCGAGGAGGTCGGCGTGGGAAGCGGGAATCGTGGTCATAGGCCGTGCAACACTTGCGCCCGCAACGGCTATTCCCGGTCGTGTGCGGCTCAGCCCCAGCGGACCTGAGCGTTGCCGTCGTTCGGCGGGCCGCCCCCGGAGCCATCGCGCGACCACGACTTCGCTGGAGCCTTCCGCGTGGGGTCGGTGAGGACGACGGGGGCAGCAGGGGCGGAGTTATGACAGACGGCTCCGGTGCCTTCGAGGACGCTGCCCTCTTCTGTGGCACCGACGGCGTCACGACGGTAGCTCCGTAATGGTGGGACACCCGTGCTCGACCATTTCGTCCAAGACTGCCTCGGCAAGCTCGTCATCCTCGATGATGAGAGCGGTGCGGTCGACGAGGTTGAAGATTAGGCGTCGCCCTGCTTCGTCGTTGCGGCCGGGAAGCTGCCAGATCACCCAGCCAGGCTCAGAGCCATCCCAAAGGTACGAATACTGCGGTGCGGGGCTCATCAGGTGTTCCCCTTGAATGGAATGGCGCAACCCATGCCGACCGGAATGAGACATGACGTTCGTTGTGGGGAACCCACGGCTTCAAGTGCGTCCATAACGGCTCGATCAGCCCCGCTCGCCCACGGAGTACCGCCGGGGTGCGTGTGATAGATGAGCATCGAGTCCGGCTCGATCGGAATTCCAACCGAAGTGGCATCTCCAGAGAACATCCGGTACTGACCTCCAGCTCCGTTCGGTCCCGGTCCGAGCTTGTAGGTGGTTGCGAACTCAACGCCGTGCTTCTCCGTGAGATTCTCCAGTTCGGTGATGGTCGGGCGATTCGGGATGTCTACGCCTGCTCTTCCAGGCAGACCCTTGCCGGGGCGTCCGCCGTACAACAGTCGATCAACGGGCCCCTCGGCCAACTCTGTGGCGGGTGTCC
This sequence comes from Ilumatobacteraceae bacterium, assembly GCA_041394605.1. Classification (GTDB taxonomy): domain Bacteria; phylum Actinomycetota; class Acidimicrobiia; order Acidimicrobiales; family Ilumatobacteraceae; genus UBA668. The sequence continues at coordinate 427,839 of JAWKHX010000005.1, read as the reverse complement.
CGCGTGTGGACTGGTCTGTGTGCGACTGCAGGCTTGTTCGCTCTGCGTTGCGTTGGGAGGATCGCCGATCGCCGACTTCCCTCATGCCCATCACTGCCCCGATACCGAAGTCGATGAGCCGGCTCTGCCAGTCCGTCGCCGCGGCCCAGGCCTGGCTCCATGTACCACCCGCCAGCAGCACCGCTGTGGCATCTGCGACGGCCCCAGTGGCCACCGCTGCGCCCGCGGACGCAAGGACCACGGTCATCTCCCTAGACGCCAGCTGAGCGCCGGACCCCGCGATCCGGGCGACGCCGGCAGAGACCAGGCCGACGGCCATGTCGATGGCAATGCTCTTCGGATCGAACGTGTACTTGACGAGATCCCAGACGCCTTGCCCGGACACCAGGCCGTCGAAGAATCGCGCCGCGGCTCCGCCACAAGCCCCGGCCAACGCCCCCGCACCGGCCGCAGTGCATCCGACCGTGGCAGCCGTGGCCACGACAACCGACCCAACGACCTTGAGCGTGCCGATCCAACTCGTATCGGGCGAGTTCACGGCCGTGATCAGCGAAACAGGCCCGGCCAAGGTGGAAACACCCGAGGCGACCGACGCGTCCCCCCTCGCACGACGCTTGGCGACCTCCTCGTCGTGGTGGCGGTTGAACTCCTGGAGCGCCGCGTCGACACCGACCCCCACATCCTCGGCGCTGTGGCCCGTCGGGTCCCACATGCCGAGCGGGTCGGCCAACCCGTAGGCGTAGCGGTTCAGCGTCCCAGGTTCCGTCACGTCGCCTGCCCACGAGTCGCGGGTCCGGAACGAGCCCACGGACGGCGCGAACCATCGGGCACCCATCCACACGTCACCCGTGACCGAGTCGGTGACATCGCCCTGGAATCCGACAGGGATACCGGTTGAGCCGGTCGTTGCGATGACCGCCCCGAATGGGTCGAAGACCCTGGTGAAGTCAATGGAGCCGCTTCCGACGGCGAGACCGATCGAGACGTCTCCGTGGCGGTCCGGCACGACCCAATCCGTCGATGCCCCATCGCTCGCCGACACCAAGGCTCCGAACGGGGTTCGGCCAAGCGTCCAGGCGCCGAGAGTGACCGGATCGGCACCGAGGCCTGAGTAGCTCAACTCCTCTGCGCCGATCGAGATCACCCGGCCGAGTCCGTCGCTGACGATCTGTCGGCCATCGGAGTCGGCCATCCTGCCGAGCGGGTCGTATGCGAAGGTGTGAACCGACTGGCCGTTGCTGACCTGGGTCAGGTCGCCACGTGCGGCGTATTCGTACGAGGTCCCGTCCGTCGATGACACCAGACGATTCCGCTCGTCGTAGGTGTACTGGACCGTGCCGGCCCCGATCCGATTGCCCGCGGCATCCCACTGGTAGTCGACCGTGGCGCTGGACGGCTGCACCCACTGGGTGAGCCTGCCGAGCCAGTCGTACGCAGAGGTGTGGGTCCCGGTTCGCTGTATGAGCAGACCATCGTCGTCGTAGCTGTACGCCGTCGGTACAAGCGATGGATCGAGCACCGCTGTAGGCAGACCGCGATCGTCGTACGCGATCGAGATGGCTCCCGACGGTGCACTGACCGACGTGACGCGACCGCCAAGGTCGTACTCGTAGCCGGTGCTGCCGACGTCAATCCCGTCGGTCGCTACGACCGCGACCAGCCGGCGGTTGGCGTCGAACGTCGATACACGCGAGTAGCCGCCTGGTTCTTGGGTTGCCACGGCAAGGCCGCCCGCATCGTAGGTGGTCGTCCACGTCCGGTCGGCGGCGCCATGCTGAACCCGCGCGGCCGGGGCAGCCCCTGGCGCCAGCAGATCAGGCGACAACACCACAGGATTCGGCGCAGCAGCTACGGGAACAGGAGCCGGCACAGCAATGCCGGACGCAACAATCGAGAAGACCACGAGAAGCCGCGACGCGCGCACGAGAGCAGAGTAATCACACAGGACGGAGGGAAGGTGCGGGTCAGCGCGTGAGCGACTCCATGCTGTTGGGATACGAATTCCAGCAAGCGCAGTGATGACTGGGACGGCGAACCAGCACCCCTGCAGCCCACCAGGCCGGCGCGTTCCAGCACGGAGAGGTGCTTGAAACGGCCTGCAGGCTCATGTCGTCACAGAGTGTCAGCCGTTTCGTTGAAATGACATCAGCCGGTGGGGGCGCCGCGGGCGGAATCCGAGGCCTCGATGAGGGCGGAGGCGAGCACGTCGACGGCCTGGGCACGGCGGGTCGCGTCGGCGGTGATCGGGTGCATCTCGTCATGGTCGGCCAGGAGGTCGAAGAGCATGTCGTCGCCGTTGCTGTGGCGGGTGTACTTGGTGCCGTCGGCGGTGATGACCGTGCGGGTCTTGTCCGGCGTGCGCATCAGCGCGGCCAGGCCGGGCGGCAGGTCGTCCTCGATGAGCAGGTGGTCGCGGACGGTCGCTGCCGGGTCGGTGAGGGTGGGCGCAAGCGACACGCCCTGGATGCCGTCGTAGGCGGGCAGCCCGGCCAGGTCGAGGAGGGTGGAACCGAGGTCCAGCGAGCACGCCAGCGAGTCGGTCCGGCCGGCCGGCCGGGTCGGATCGGCGATCACCAGCGGCACCTGCAACGTGCCGCGGTAGTGCATGAAGCCCTTCAGCATGAGGCCGTGGTCGCCCATCATCTCGCCGTGGTCGGCGGTGAACACCACGATGGTGTCGTCGGTCTGGCCCAGCGCGTCGACGGTGGCGAGGATCCTGCCGATGCCGTCGTCGATCATCTCGACCAGGCCGTACGTGGCGGCGATGGCCTCGCGCACGAGGTCGTGGTCCACTGCGCCGAACGCGGACACCCAGGTGAACTGGCGGTCGGCGGGGAGTTGGCGGAGGTAGCGCAGGTACTTCGGGGCGTAGTCCAGCGGGTCGTCGATGGTGGCCGGCAGCGGCATGTCGGCCGGGTCGTGGCGGTCGAACCACTCCCCCGGCACGGCCATCGGGTGGTGCGGGTCGGGGAAGGAGGCCCAGGCCAGCCACGGCTGCTGCTCGGCGGCCGCCTCCTCGATGAACGCGACCGTGCGGTCGGTGACGAAGGTGGTGGAGTGCAGTTCTGGGCCGTAGGGGGGCTGGTACACCTGCCACCAGCGGTCGCTGCGACGCAAGGCCGGCGACTCGGCGGTCATCGGGACCACGAGGTCCTCGTAGCGCCCGCCCCGTTCCAGCGCCCAGCGGAGGTGATGGCCGGTGACCCGCGAGCCGTGGTCGATGGACAGCTCGACCTTGTCGAAGCCGTAGAAGTCGTCCGGCCAGGGCGGCAGGCCGTCGTCGTAGAGCTCGGCGTTCTCCAGGTCGTTCCAGCCATCCGGCCAGGGGTCCGCCTGCACGGGCTCACGGGGAATGGCCCGCACGGCGTTGCGGCTGAGGCCGTGCTGAAGGTGCGACTTGCCGAACAGGCCCGTCCGGTAGCCGGCGTTCCTGAAGGTGCGGACGTGGGTGTTCGCGCCCCAGTCCAGGCTGCGGTCGTTGAAGATCACGCCGTGGGCCGACGGCAGCCGGCCCGTCATGATCGTCGACCGGTTGGGCATGCACACCGGGTTGGCCACCCAGGCGTTGTCGTAGACCATGCCGCGGGCGGCGAGGCCGTCGATGTTCGGCGTGCGGACGATCCCGTTCCCGGCGAAGCCGAGGTGGTCGTGGCGCAACTGGTCGCAGATGATGAACAGGACGTTCGGCCGGCGTTCGGTCATGCGGTTCATTGTGGTGGCTGCCGTCGCTCCGGCTCCGACCGGGGAGGCCTCCGGGGCTTGTGGTCAACCGCTCCAGCGGCTGCGCCAGCGATGGAGGGCGGTGCGGGCAGCCTTGGCCACCCGTTTGCTGGGGTGGGCCGCACTGATTGCCGCCAGCACATCGGGCACCTCGGAGGCCGGGATCAGCGCCAGCGCGTGCAGCACGTCCGGGCCAGTCCCGTCCAGAAGTTCGTCGGTCGCCGCCACGACGGCAGCAGGGCCGTCCACCACGGTGTCGAGGTACCGCTCGTCGACCCACGGCAGCAGGGTCGCCTCCAGCCCGGCGATGGACTCCAGCACTTCCACGGGCATGTCGTCGTCCACGAGGTCGGCAATCCCGTGGTCCGACAGGCCGGCGATGGCATACCCGGCGTACGGGCCACCGAGCAGGCGCCGCAACGCCGGCTCGGCAGCGGCCGCTGACGCCACCGACAGCAACGCGAACGCGCCGTACCGTTGGTGGGCGTTGCGTTGCTCGGGCGGCTGGCGGACGAGTGCAGCGACCAGCGCGGCGCACTTGGCGGTGTCGTCCCAACCGGGTTGCCATGCCGCCCAGGCGGGGACAGGGCCGAAGACGGTGGCATCGACGATCGACGCCAGCAGTTCGTCGGCGTCCAGCGATTCCAGCGACGGCAGCTCGGTGATGTGGAAGCCGGCTTCGCGCATGTAGTCGACCAGCACCGCGACACCGAACGGGGTGATCCTCACCTCCTCCTCGACCACGTCGACCATCCCGGCAAGTGCCAGACGATGCATGTGATCACGCAACGACGACCGCGCTGCCATGGCCAGGGTGTCGGGCTGCAGCCACGCGGGCACGCCCGACGACTCGATGGCTGCGACGGCAATGGGAACCATCTCGTCGAACGTGAGCGGGACTCCGTAGCCCATCGCCGGCGCAAGCAGGTACGGCAAACCTCCGGCGAGCAGGCCGTCGACGTCGACCACGAACGACCATCGCTGACTCGTGGGCACCAACTGCAGAGTGGCCGTCGCCAGCTTGGTCGCGGCGGCCAGTGGGTCGTGCGGCCAGCGCTTCACCGGCAGCAGGCGCCCCTTCACCACGCGGGTCGCGCCCGTCTCCTTGGCGAGGTCGAAGAGATATGCCAGGTGCGGTAGCTCGTTCATCGAGCGCACCTGGCTGGAGGCCCCCGGTGGCCCGTACTCGAAACGGTCGCCGGTCTCGAGGCGTTCCACCAGCGCGCGACAGTCCACGAGCTTCAAGTTGCCGGTGGACGTCAGCGCCACACCCTTGTCCCCGAGGTACTCGCGCAGCGCGACCACCGCCGCACGCAGCTTGCTGGCCTCAGCACCCGCGGCAATCGCAGCAGCATTCGGCATTCGCACCGGCGGCACGTCGAACAACGACCGCGCCCGCCGCAGGTGCTCCTCCTCATTGGCGACACCCGGAGGCTGCATGAACGGGTCCGTCAGGGCAACCCGCTCGTCGAACGGGAGGCTGTTGAAACGGTCCATGGCTGCTTGGAGCGACGAGGGATCGTCGAAGTCGACGTCGGCGCCGGCAAGGGCAGGGCCCATGAACATGCCCTTCGCCATGCCGTACTTGGACGGGTCCGCCATCGCTGCCAGGTAGGCCTCCGTCTGCGCTTCGGCATGCCGGGCGAGGGCCCTCGCGTGCGACGCGGGACCGCGCCAGTGGCCCGAGTCGCCGAGGAACTCGAGGTAGGCAACCAGGCCGTGCACGATGCCCAGCCAGTCCTCCGGCGGGAACGACAGCCTCCTCGGGCACCACTCCAGCAGGTACTCGTCGATGTCATGGCGGTCGAACAGCGTGAGGGCGCCCCTGCCGTAGTCGGTGTCCCAGTCGAGGAACGTTGCGGCGTCGGCGATCAATCCGGCGGCGTCGTGATTCGGTCGCTGCGCCGGCAACCATCGGCGGAAATCGTCGAGCAGTGCTGTGCAGGCCTTGGCGAGGCGGCGGCTTTCCAGGTCATCCACAGGACGGACGGTAGCCGCCGGCGACACCGCCCTCTCAGGCCCGGTCGAGGACCACCACGGGGATGCGGCGGGTGGTCTTCTCCGCGTACTCCTTGAAGTTCGGCATCAGCTCGGCCTGGGCGTCGTAGAACTCGTTCGGGTCGCTCATGGCGGTCATCCCTATCACCTCCCCGGCTGCCCGCCGGACCGGACCGGACCGACCAGGCCGGACCGGACCGGGTCAGCCGAAGTCGGCGTTCACCTGGGTGAGCCGGAGGTGGTTGCCGGACGGGTCGCGGAAGCCGCAGTCGATGCCGTACGGGCGGACCTCCGGCGTCTCCACGAACTCCACGCCACGCGCCAGCAGCTCCTCGTAGGACGCCTGGCAGTCCGCCGTGGTGAGGAAGACGGTGCCGGCATACCCCATCCCCATCAGCTCGGCGATCTTGCCGCGGGTCTCGTCGTCGAACATCGGGGCGCCGGGGATGGCCATCAGTACGATGTCGATGGTGTCCTGCCCGGCCGGGCCGACCGTGAGCCAGCGGAAGTTGCCGAGCTCCGGCACGGTGACGTCGGAGCGCACTTCGAAGCCGAGCTTCTTCGTGTAGAAATCCAGCGCTTCGTCCTGGTCGTGCACCCACAGCTGGGTGCTGGCGATCGTGATCATCGGGGGTCCTTTCGGTCGCATCGGTGCGCCGTGCAGCGAACCGTGGAGCGCACGCTACGGACCCGCCGCCGCCCCGTCTTCTCGAAACGTGCGGTGTTGGGGCAGCCCCACCCGCCGCTGCACGCACCACGGCAACTGCGACAGCGCGCTGGCCGCGGGGAACTGCGCGCGGTACGCCGTGGGCGAGCAGCCGTACATGCGGGTGAAGCTGGTGGTGAACGACCCGACCGACGTCAGCCCGACCATCATGCAGATGTCCGCGACCTTGCGGTCGGTCGTGCGCAGCATGGCCGCGGCGCGTTCCAACCGCCGGCGCAGCAGGTAGCGGTGCGGCGGCTCACCGAACGCGGCGCGGAACTCGCGGGAGAAGTGCGCCGGCGACAGGCGGGCGGCCTCCGCCAGCTGGGCGACGGTCAGCGGCTCCGCGTAGCGGCGATCGACGAGGTCCTTGGCCCGGACGAGGTAGCGGGCGGGCGGCAGCGGCACGCCGCCATCCTGCCACCCGGCGGATCGGATCGGCGGCGGAACGTGGGAGGCTGGCGAGATGCAACTGGCCCCCCGCTACGGCACCGACCAACCGCTGACGATGGACGGCGACCCCGCGGCCGTCGGCGCACCGACGCTGCGCCAGCGCCGCCGGGTTGCGGGCCTGTTGGCCGGCCTGACGGAGGACCAGTGGGCCACACCGAGCCGCTGCGCGGGGTGGACGGTGCGCGACGTGATGGTTCACCTGGAGAGCACCAACGGGTTCTGGGCGTTCGCCCTGTCGGCGGGGCTGCAGGGTGAGCCGTCACGGTTCCTCACCACGTTCGACCCGGTGGCCACCCCTGCCCAGATGGTGGCCGCGACGGCGCCGGGGCCGGGCGCCGAGGTGGCCGCCACGTTCGCCGCCAGCGTCGACGCATTGGCGGGGGTGATCGCCTCGCTCGACGCAACCGAGGGCGGATGGGCGACCCTCGCCGAAGCCCCGCCCGGCCACATCACCGCCGGTGCCGTCACCCACCACGCCCTGTGGGACTCCTGGGTCCACGAGCGCGACATCCTGCTTCCGCTGGGGATCGCCCCCGCAATCGAAGCGGACGAGGTGGCCGCCTGCCTGCGCTACGCCGCGGCGCTCGGCCCGGCGCTCGCGCGCAACGCCGGCTCCTCACGCACCGGCGCCTTCACGGTCACGGCCGCCGGCCCCGACGTGGCGTTCACGGTCCGCATCGGCAGCGAGCGGGTCCACGTGGCCGCCGGCGCCGACGCGGACGCCGACCTCCACCTCCACGGCGACGCCGTCGAACTGCTGGAGGCGTTCAGCGTGCGGGCACCGTTCCCTGTGGAGGTCCCAGCAGCGCACGCATGGATGGTGCACGGGCTCGCCGAGACGTTCGACGCTCCACCGCTCGACTGACAGCGCCGCCGCCACCTGCGAGACTTGGGCGATGGCCACGTCGCATGCGCCGCTCGGCATCCACCATGTGTCGATCAACGTCACCGACACTGCGGCGGCGGTCGCCTTCTACACGGACGTCCTCGGCTTCACGGTGCGCCCGGACCGGCCGGACTTCAGCTTCCCTGGCGCCTGGCTGAATGCGGGCGCCCAGCAGGTCCACCTCATCGAGATGCCGCCACCGGAGGCCAAGGGGCAGCACTTCGCCCTCCAGGTGGCCGACCTCGACGCCACCGTCGCCGCCATCCGGGAGATGGGCGTGACGGTGTCGGACCCGAAGCCGGTGGCCACCAGCCGGCAGTCGTTCCTGCACGACCCGTCGGGCAACCTCGTCGAGTTGCACCAGGCCGCCGGCTGAGCAGCCCGGCCCTCGCCCGTCTACACCTTCGGCGCCATCGCATCCCCGGGCAGCACCCCGTCCGGGTGGAGCGCGGTCTGGAAGCGGCGCATCCCGGCCAGCCAGCGGTCGCGGTCCGTGGCCTTGCGCTCCACGTAGGTCTGCACCTCGGGGTGGGGCAGCACGAGGAACCGTTCCTCCCGGATGGCGTCGATGCAGCAGCGGGCGACGTCGTCCGCCGAGAGCACGCCGTCGCCCGACGCAACACCCGAGCCCAGCGCGCCGTCGCCGTCGCCCGCCCAGTCCGGGCTGTTGACCACGATGTTGGTGGCCACCGCCTGCGGGCACAGCACCGACACCCGGATGCCCTGGTGATGGTGGGTGATGGCCAGCCATTCGGCCAGCGACACCGCGGCCGCCTTGGTGATGGAGTACGACATCGACCCGATCTGGGTCAGCAGCCCGGCCGCCGAAGCCGTGTTCAGCAGGTAGCCCTCGCCGCGGGCGATCATCGACGGCACCACCGCCCTGGCCGCGTAGATGTGGGCCATGCAGTGGACCTCCCACATCCTCTGGATGGCGTCGTTGGAGTCCTCCAGGCCCGCTGCCGTCACGAACCCGGCGTTGGACACGAACAGGTCGATCGGCCCGTGCGCGGCCTCCGTGTCCTCCACCAGACGGCGCACGGCGGCCTCGTCGCGCACGTCCACCGCGACACCGGTGCCGCCGACGGCCGCGGCCACCCGCGAGGCCTCGGCCCCGTGCAGGTCGGCCACCACGACGTGCCGCGCCCCCTCGGCGTGCGCGGCCAGCGCCAGCGCCTCGCCGATGCCCGACCCGCCACCGGTGACCACCACGACTCGATCCTTCAGTTCCATGCGGCAAACCTAGGGCGGCGCCGTCGGCAACAATGACTCGCATGACCGTGCACCCGACCACCGGCTTCGATCTGGCCGAGACCGACCGCCTGCTGACCACCACCAAGCAGGTCCGCCAACGCCTGGACCTCACCCGCCCCGTGCCCTACGACGTGCTGCTGGAGTGCATCGAGGTCGCCAACCACGCGCCGATGGGCGGCAACCTGGAGCGCAACCGCTGGATGATCATCGACGACGCGGCGAAGAAGGCGGCGATCGCCAAGCGCTTCGGCGACGTCGGCCGGCCGTACCTGGCCGCCAACTCGGAGCTGCGCCTGGACGACCGCAGCCAGCGGGTCATCAGCTCGGCCAACTTCCTGGTGGACCACCTCCACGAGGTGCCGGCGCTGGTGCTGGCGCTGCGGCTGGACCGCGCCCCGTTGGACCAGTCGCAGGGCCAGGCGGCTGCGTACTACGGCTCGGTCCTCCCCGGCGTGTGGAGCTTCCAGCTCGCCGCCCGTGCCCGCGGCATCGGCTCCGCCTGGACCACCTTCCACCTCGAGTACGAGGCGGAGATCGCCGAGCTGCTGGGCATCCCGTCGTCGGTCACCCAGGTGTGCCTGCTGGCGGTCGGCTACTTCACCGGCGACACGTTCACCCCGGCGCCGCGACGGCCGGCGAGCGAGGTGACGTTCCTCAACACGTGGAAGGCACCGGTCGAGTAGCGCCGTTCTGTGGTCCGGATTCGCGCACATCCCGCAACGATCCAGCCCCAGTTCGCCGGATGGCGAGATCCAGCCCCAGAAGCCCGGGCGGTGTGCGGGAATGTGACGGGTGTCGCAGGCGTTGGGACCCGCCATGAGCGACCTGCAGCAGATCCCCCTCACCACCATCACCGGCGACTCCACCTCCCTGAACGACTACCTCGGCAAGGTGCTGCTGGTGGTGAACGTGGCCTCCAAGTGCGGCCTCACCCCCCAGTACGAGGCGCTGGAGCAGATCTACCGCAACTACAAGGACAAGGGCTTCGAGGTCCTCGGCTTCCCCGCCAACAACTTCCTCGGGCAGGAGCCCGGGACGAACGAGGAGATCGCCGAGTTCTGCAACGTGAACTACTCGGTGAGCTTCCCGCTGTTCTCCAAGATCAGCGTGGCCGGCGACGACCAGCACCCGCTGTACGCGGAGCTCACCTCGGCCAAGCCGCACGCCGAGGGCGACCCGGAGGCCATGCGCGAGCGCCTGAAGGGGCTCGGCATCCCCACCAACGAGGACCCCGACGTGCTGTGGAACTTCGAGAAGTTCCTGATCGGCCGTGACGGCGCGGTGGTCACCCGCTTCGCCCCCTCCACCACGCCCGACGACCCGGCGCTGACCGGCGCGATCGAGGCCGCGCTGGGCTGAGCCCGCTACGCGTCCGCGGCGACGCTGCGGAACCGCCACGCGGCCGGGCCGTCCGCCTCGAACCGGCCGACCGGCGCCACCGGGAAGTGCGTCCCGGCAACCAGCGCGCCCGTGCCGCAGCAGTCGTCCATGAACGCCCGGCGGGTCTCGCGCGCCCGCGGCGCGTCCGTGTCGCCGACTTCCGCCAGCGACGAGTTGGCGGCCTGCAACTGGTGGTGCATCAGGTCGCCGGAGACCACGAACCGCTCCGCGCCGGTGGTGACCTCCAGCGACACATGGCCCGGCGTGTGGCCGGGCGTGGACAGCAGGCGCAGCCCACCGCCGAGGTCGGCGTCGGGCGCCACGATGTCGGCCAGGCCGGCCCGCAGCACCGGCTCGATCGAGTCCAGGTAGGAGCCCTCCCGCGCCTGCTGCTCCGGCGCGGCGGCCCAGTCCAGTTCGGCGGCCACGTAGAGATGGCGGGCGGCGGCGAACGTCGGCACCCACTCGCCGTCGACGAGGCGGGTGTCCCAGCCCAGGTGGTCCTCGTGGAGATGGGTGTGCACCACCAGGTCGATCCCGTCCTCGGTGAACCCGGCGGCGTGGAAGCGCTCCAGCCAGGGGGTGGACAGGTCGTTCCAGAAGGGCAGGTTGCGCCGCTTGCCGTTGCCGACGCAGGGGTCCACCAGCACGGTGCGACCGCCGACCTCCAACACGAACGCCTGCACGCGCATGGCCATGGTGGCGTTGTCGGCGTCGGCCACTCCGCGGTCGTCGCCCAGCCAGCCGACGCCACGGATGTCGTCCGGGGTGATGTCGGGGAAGAAGAACTGGGGCGGGATGCCCGCCGTCTCCGCCTCCACCAGCGCCGTCATGCGCACGGCGCCGATGGTCCAGCGCAGGGTCTCCTCACTCATGCCGGGGCTCCTTCCCGTCTGCTGCTCCGGTGCGCCGTCAGGCGTCCAGCACGATGTCCACCATCAGGTGGGTGGCCAGCGCCTCCAACTGGTCGCGCACGTCGTCCTCGGCGACGCCTGCGGGCAGCACGACCACGGCGTCCCCCTCGAACATCTGGCCGCCCGCCATCGGGGCCTCGCTGACCCGGGTGGCCAGCTCCTCGATGCTCGCGCCCACGGCGGCGAGCGCGGCGGACACGGCGAGCACCAGGCCGGGCTGGTCGGTGCCGACGAGCGCCACGGTGACCCGCCGACCGGCCGGCACGTCGGCGGCACCGGCGACATCCAACGTGGTGTGGAGCACGCCGCCAGCGGCCAGCGCGTCCAGACCGCCGCGCAGGGCATCCACGCGGTCGTCCGGCACCACGGCCTCCACGATCCCCGCGAACTTGCCCCCGAGGCGGGCCATCTCGCTGCGGCTCCAGCTGCCGCCGTGCTCGGAGATCAGGCGGGACAGGGCCTCGACCAGGCCGGGTCGGTCGTCGCCGAGCGCGGTGAGCACGAGGGTGGCCATGCCGGAACCCTAACCCCTCCGGCCGGACCTTGGCCCCTGACGGCACGGCAGCCGCAGGCGGATGATGCAGTTGAGGCTCAGCCTCGCAAGGAGGTGGTCGTCATGTCCACCACGCACGGCTGGTCGTCGTCGCCCAGCGCGCCTGCTGGCGCGCCCTGGGGCGCACCCAGCTCTCCGCCGCCCTACGGCGCCCCGTCCAACGTCCCGCCACCGTACGGCACCCCACCGCCGGGGTACGGGTGGCGGCCCAGCCCCGGAGGTGCGGCCGGGCCTCCCCCGCCCAAGAGCAACGCCTGGGTGCTGGTGGTGGCCGTCGTGGCCACGCTGGCGGTACTGGGCGCTGCGGCGGCGCTGGTGGTGTCGCTCACCAGCCAGGACGACCGCAACACCGGCGGCCCCACACTCACCAACCCACCCGTGACGCTGACACTCCCGCAGACCACGCCACTGGACGGCACCGACCTGACCCTGCCGGGCCAGGGCACCCTGCTCGGACCGGTGGACGTGCTGGACTCGTTCGCGTTCTCCGAAGACCTCAGCGTGGACTGGGGCACCGACGCGATGACCATGCATCTGCAGGGCCAGTTCGTGGCTCCGGACCGCGCCGAGTGCAACACCACCGTCGAGTACGGCGGCCAGCACATGACCATGCGGCTGACCATGATCGGTGACCAGGTGTGGTTCGACGACGGCAGCGGCACGTACACCGTGACCACGGCCGACGACTACCTGGTGCGCGACATGCTGGCCAGCTGCCCGGGAACCCACCAGATGTGGAGCGAGGACTTCGGCACACCGCCGACGGGTGGTGTGCCCGACTACATCGACGGCATGGCCGTGCTGGTGTACGACGTGCGGGCCTTCCCCGCCGGCTGGGAGGACATGCTCGGCCTGCCCGCCGGCATGGCCCCCGAGGTGCTGACGGTGTGGACCGACGAGACCAGCAGCTGGGTGGCTGGCATGCAGGCCACCGTGACCGGCACTGCCGAGGCCTTCCGGGCCGCGATGGGCCTGCCGCCGGACGGTGTGGTGGGAGACTGCACGATGACGTTCAGCCTGCACATCGTGTACCCCAACGAGCCCAGCCTGACGGTGGAGCCGCCTGCCTGACCTGCTTCACGGAAGCTTCACGACCGCTTCCCTGGACCCTTCACGGCCCGGGCGGATCATGACCTTGCACGAAAGAGGCAGAGCCTCGAAAGGAAGGATCATGAAGCGGTATCAGAAGGCACTGGTCTTCGGCGGCGTGGCGGTTGCCACCCTCACCCCGGCGGCGATCGTGGCCGCCGACTCCTGGACCGGCAACGGCCAGGGCAACGGCAACGGCAGCGGTGGCCGGGGCAACGGCACCATGGTGTGCGACGGCACTGGCGAGATGTACCAGCACCAGCACGAGAACCAGATGGGCGATGGCATGGGCTACCGCAACGGTGACGGCACCGGCAGCGGCGACCAGATCCAGGCCCGTGACGGCACCGGCGTCTACCACGACGACGACAGCACGGTCCGGCCGATGGACGGCACCGGCGTGCAGCACAAGGGCGGCCGGTGAACCCATCTCGGCTCCCCTCGACGAGCCCCGTCCCGAGCGGACGGGGCTCGGGCGCGCGAGAGTGACACCATGACCCGCCAGCCGCTCGTGCTCGTGGTGGACGACGAGGCCACCATCCGCGACGTGGTCCGTCGGTACCTGGAAGCGGACGGGCTGCAGGTGCTGGAGGCGCCCGACGGCGACACGGCGCTGGCGATGGTGGTCGAGCACCGTCCGGATGTGGTGGTGCTGGACGTGATGATGCCCGGCACCGACGGGATCGACGTGCTACGCCGCATCCGCGCCGACGGCGACACGTACGTGATCATGCTGACGGCCCGCGCCGAGGAGGTGGACCGGGTGATCGGCCTCTCCGTGGGCGCCGACGACTATGTCACCAAGCCCTTCAGCGCCCGGGAGTTGGCCCTGCGGGTGAAGGCCATGCTGCGCAGGGGCCGCGGCACCGGTGCGGCCGACGACGAGCCCGTGGCCTCCGGCCTCGTGGTGGACGCCGATCGCCGAGAGGTACGGGTGGACGACACACCAGTGACGCTCAGCGCGCTGGAGTTCGACCTGCTGGCGGCGCTGGCCTCCGCCCCCGGCAGGGTGTTCACCCGCCGCCAACTGCTGGAGCGGGTGTGGGGCTACGACTACTACGGCGACGAGCGAGTGGTGGACGTGCACATCCGCAGCGTGCGCAAGGCACTCGGTGACGACGCCGAGTCGCCCCGGTTCGTCGCCACGGTCCGCGGTGTGGGCTACAAGCTGCTGGACGGTGCGTCGTGAGGTCGGTGCGGTCCCGCCTGCTGTGGTCGTACCTGGCCGTCGCCGTCGTCGGCGCCGCGGTCTTCGCCGTGCTCGTTCGGGTGATGGTGCCCCGCCTGTTCGACGACCGGATGAACGGCATGAACGGCATGGGCGGGCCGGGTGGCATGGGCGGTCAAGGCGGCCAGGGCATGGGGGCCCAGGCGACGGCCGACCAGCGCGAGGCCGTGATCTCCGCGGTCAACTGGGCCACGGCGATCGCCGTCGCCGCGGCCATCGTCGTCGCCGCCGTCGCGGCACTGTGGATGAGCCGCCGCGAGGTTCGCCATCTCACCGACCTGCAGACGGCCACGCAGCGGTTGGCGGCGGGCGACTACGCGGCCACGGTGGACCCACCCCGCGAGCGCGAGTTGGCCGCACTGGCCGGCGACGTGAACCGGCTGGCCACCACGCTGGCGGAAACCGAGCAGCGCCGCGCCGCGCTGATCAACGACGTCGCCCACGAGATGCGTACCCCGCTCACCACATTGGGCGGGGTGGTGGAGGGGTACGGCGACGGGCTGTTCACCGCCGACGAACTGGCCACCACCGCAACCGCGGAGCTCGGCCGCCTGCAGCGCCTGTCGCAGGATCTCGCCGCCGTGTCGCGCGCCGAGGAGGGCCGGCTGGACCTTCACCCCGAAGCCGCCGATCTCGGCGAGTTGGCCGCCACCACGGTGGACCGGCTGCGCCCGCGGGCGGCCGCTGCCGGCATCACCCTCCTGGTGGCATCCGATGGCGCAACACCCGTGGTGGTGGATCACGACCGCATCGTGCAGGTCATCACCAACCTGCTCACCAACGCCATCGCCTACACGCCGCGGGGTGGCGAGGTCACGGTCGCCACCAGGCGCACCGGCGGCACCTGCCAGGTCGCCGTCACGGACACCGGGCGCGGCCTGCGATCGGACCAGCTGGCCCACGTGTTCGAGCGGTTCTACCGCGCCGACCCGCAGGGTCACGCGGGTGGCACGGGCATCGGCCTCACCATCGGGCGGGCCATCGCCCGCGCCCACGGCGGCGACCTCACAGCAGCGTCGCCGGGCCCCGGGTTGGGCGCCACGTTCACGCTCACCGTGCCGCAGGCTGCGGCCTGAGGCGATCCAGCTCGCTGCGGAGTTCCCCCTGCCGGTCGCGCAGGCCGTCGGCGCGTTCCTCCATGTCGGCGATCCGTGCCGCCCACCCGTCGTCGTCGGGCCGGCCGGCAGCCACCCACGCGCGCTGCAGTTCCTCCAACCGGTGCACGGCGTCCCACAGTTGCTGCTGCATCGACCGCCAATGCGGGCCGAGGTACTGGCTCCCGCTCAACCACCCCATGCGGATCCGCAACTCCTCCACCAGCGCGTTGAGGCGGGCGGCCTCCGCCCGGTCCGACGACCGGTACTCCCGCAGGGCACGCATCCGGGTCAGCTCGCGCTCGGTGGCCTGGAGGTCCTCCATCGTGTTGATCAGCTCCACACCGATCACCTGCGGCAGCATGCCGTTCGCTTCCGCCGCGCGCTTGCGGCGCTCCCAGTCACGGCGGGCCGCGGTGGAGTTGAACGGCACCCGCGGGCCGTTCACCGAGGGCGCCGCCGTCAGGCCGGCCATGCCGGGCAGGGTCTCGATCTGGTTCAGGTACCAGCGCAGGCTCTGGTGCGGGTCGCCGCGCCCCGGCCCGAGCGAGCCGAGCGTGCGCAGCAACGCCTGGGGGTTGTCCTTGTCGCGCAGCAGGGCGCGGGTGGCCGCGAACAGGTCCTTGTAGCTGCCCGGGTTTTCGGGATGGAACTGGCCCAGCAGCGACAGGGCCAGCAGCGCCCGTTCGGCGTACTTGGCCAGGGAGCGGGTGGCCTTCGCTGCGGACTCGTGCCCGTGGTGATACGCCTCCACGTGGTGCATGATCATCAGCACCTGGTCGTTCAGCATGGAGCGAACCTGCTGCTCGGTCACATGGCTGAGCAGGCCACCCTCGCCGAGCCGGAACTCGGGCAGGCGCATCAGCTCCTCGGGCGAGTACTTGGAACCGTCGGGCTTCTTGGTGCTCTGCATCCGGCTGACGATGATGTCCAGGTTGGCCATGTCCGAGTAGGTCTCGATGCCGTCGCGCAGCGCCGTGTTCATCAGCCGCTCCCAGGTCGCCATCAGCTCGGCACGCTCCCGGCTGCCCTCCGGGGCGCGGTCGATGGCCAGGCCGATCCGGTCCAGCTCCATCATCCGCTCGCCGTACAGGCGGTCCCGAGCCCGCAGCTGGGTGTCCGGGTCGTCCGCGGAGGTCCCGCTGCGGGCGGCCTCCTCCTGGGTGTAGCGGGTGAGCAAGGAGTCCGAGCTGGCCAGCTCGTCGCGGGCGTGCGTGAACATCGCGGTCAGCCGGTCGCGAGCGGCGCCGCGGGCCGAGCCGAGCATGTTGGACTGGAAGCGGTCGCGCCGCTCCGACGACATGTGCAGCATCGCAGCGGCCAACGAGTTGGCCTCCACGGTGTCCGCATGGTTGAGCGACACGTCCGCGGTGGAGCCGTCGGGCCGGCGGATGGTCACCGTGGTGGCGGGAAGGCCGGCGAACTCGCTGCGGTGGAGGATCACGCTCTTGATGCGTGACATGACGTTGTTGTATTCGTTCACGTCGAAGGCCGAGGCCGTGGTGGGCCCGAGTTCGGTGTCCATCCGCGCCCGCGTCATCTCCGCCTGCACGATCGCCTTCGCTGCACGGCGCAGCCACTCGGAGGCCCAGGAGCGGTCGACGTCGCTGGTGGCACCCGCCGACCCCGGCTGGATGACGTCGCCGGCCTTCCCGAACGCGTCGAGGTACTCGGACTCCAGCTTGGCGAACGCCAGGTCACGGAGCTGGTCGTCGCTGAGCGAGGCCAACCCGTCCTCCCCGCCGGCCCGCCGCATCGTGGCCTCGTCGCCGCGAAGACGATCCAGGAGCGCGGCTCGCGACTCGCCGGCGACCTCCATCGCCTTGGACGCGAAGCTGCCGTTGAGCCGGGTCTCGAACTGCAGGTCGGCGATCTTGGCCAGCTCGGCCTGGCGCTCCGACGCCAGTTCACTGCGCCGCTCGGCGGTGGTGGCTGCGGCCGTCTCGGTGTCGTAGTGGCGGTTGATCATGTCGGTGGCCAGCACCCGGGCGGCGCTCACCACGGAGCGCACGAAGCGGTCGCGGTCCAGGCGCACCTGGTCCATCACGGTGTCCATCTCCGAGCCACGGATCGTGTACACCCGCTGCAGTTCGCTCCAGGTCAGGTCGCCCAGACGCAGGGCTTCGAAGATGCGCGAGCCGGTCCCCCGGTCCAGCGCACCGTCGCCGACCACGGAGTCGAAGCGGCGCTCCGCCCGCTCGTTCAGCCGGGCGTCGGTCTCGATCGCGTGACGCAGGCCGTCGTTCGGGGCGAGGACGATGGAGCGTTCGCGCAGGTCGCGAGGCAGCAGGCTCAGCGCGTGCTCGATGGACTCCGCCCCACGCTTGCCGACCCTCGCGCCGGCGGCGTTCATCGCGCTGCCGAGCAGTGCGGCCAGCACGTCGTCCGACGTCACCGTCTGGCCCTTGGCGGCGTTGAACGCGATCTGCTGCACCGTGTCCACCGGCACGCCCATCAGCTCGCTGATGGTGCCGATCACCTGCTTGCGGGTGGCGTCGTCAGTGATGAGGCGACCCAGGGTGCGGTTGCCCACCGCCCCCACCACGAGGTCGGAACCCATGCGCGACAGCGTGCCGACCCAGCTCATCGCCAGCGACTCCAGCGCAGAGGAGGCCAGGTTGAACTTGCCGGGCTCGCTGTGCGCGTAGTTGAACGCCACGTCCGTCGCCAGTCCGGCCACCTGGTCGGTGAGGATCGTGGCCGCCCGCACCGCCCGCACGGACACGCCGAGACGTGTCGCGATGGCGGCCACCCGGGCCGAGGCCAGCTCCGGGAGGGCGACCGACACGAGGATCTCGCCGGCGTTCTGGACGGACACGACGTCCAGCCAGCTCGCGCCCGGCCGGTCGATGGAGGTCACTCTCTGTGCCAGCGAGTCCGCGGTGGGGATGACGTAGACGGAGGTGCCGTCCTCGCGCACCTCGATGTACCCGTAGGTCTCCAGCAGATCGCGGACGTTCTCCGGCAGGTCGTCGGGGTCCGGTGTCTCGGCGGCGGTCTTCAGGGCGTCGACGGCGTGGTCGGCCTGCAGGTTCATCGTGTAGATCCGCTGGCGCACCACGTCGATGTTCTGCTCGCCGAAGCCGGCCACCCGGCCGCTGGTGCCCAGCTTCACGTTCCAGCCCACCTTGATGGTGTCCCACCAGGTGCCGGTGGACTGCGTGGGCAGGCCGAGGTAATCCTTGATGAACCAGGTGTTCACCTCGTCCTGGCGGCGGCGGATGGTGAGGGCTGCGGCGGAGAAGAACTCGCGCATCGGCACCGTGCCGTGGCCCAGGTAGTCGAGCGTGGCGTAGGCCTCCTTCAGGTGGCGGCGCAGCTCCGAGGCGCGGGCCGTGCGCGGGTCGTTGCGCCGCCACGATGCCTGGTCCAAGAAGTCGGCCATCCACTGGATGCGGTCGGCGGCGAAGCGGGCGCGCAGGGCCTCGCCACGCAGCACCGTGCCGTCTCGCGGGTCCAGCACAGTGCCCTGCTCTGCCAGGGTTACAGCGGTCTCCACCCTCAGGTCGCGCTCGGTGTCGCGGAACCACTCGCGTGTGTCGTAGTGGGCCTGGCTCTCGTTGTACTGGTACTCGCGCTGCCGCCGGGTGTCCTTGATGCCCGACGCCAGGTAGTCCAGTTGCTTCACCAGCGTGGACTCCGTGCCCGACCCCGGGTTGATGCGCGTGGTGGCGAGGGCGATGGCCTCGTGGAAGATGCGGGCGGTGCGCATGCGAGCGCGGGCGTTGGCCAGGGTGGAGATGCGTTCCCGGCTGCTCTCCGGCAGGGTGATCACCCGCTCGATGGATTCGAAGTTGCTGGCGCCCACGGCGTTCTCGTTCACCTCGGAGGCGATGCGCGACAACTCGTTCGCCCGTTCCTGGCTGGCGGTCAGCAGCAGGCGAGCGGTCACGTAGCGGGAGACTGCGGCGCGGTAGGCGCGCAGGGCCCGCTCCTCGGTCTCGAACGCCCGCTGCAGCAGTGCCGCCTCGGTCTTGTTGCGGTTGGAGTACCAGTCGGTGAGTTCCTCGAACCAGCCCTCGTTCGCTTCGGCGCCCTCGCGCGCGGCCCTGCTGGCAACGGCGGAGTGGTAGGCACGCTCGGCCTCCTGCATCTCGGTGCGGGCGTTGGTGACGGCCTGCTCGTTGGCTGCCCGTTCCGCCTCGGCGCGGCGGGCCTGGGTGTCGGCCAACTCTTTGGCGCCCGGCAGGGTCGTCTCCGGGCCGGTGGGGCCGGTGGGCGCGGAGGGGCTGCCCGGGGGCGGCGCGGCGTCGGTGCCACCCGGCGGAGGGGCCGAGCCCGCGGGCGTGGACGATCCCGGGCGGGCGGGCGTGGTGCGCCGGCGGCGTTGCACGCCCGACGCGGCCGCCAGTGCCGTGCCACCGAGGGCCGCCGACGCCACGCCGCCGGTCACCACGCCGGGCCGGGTCTCATCGGGGTCGGCGGCCACCGCCGTGCCCGTGCCGGCTCCGGTGCCCGTCCCGGTGGCGGTTCCCGTCCCGGTGCCGTCGGTGCCGCTGCCGCCGGACGGGGTGCCCCCGCCGCCACTCGTCACCGACGGAGGGGTGGCCGTCGTGGCCGGGGTGGTGGCCGATGTGGCGGTGGTCGGCGGGGACTGGGGGGCGAGCGTGAAGTTGCAGTCCGAGGTGACGATGGCGGTGGACAGCGAGGTCGCTGGGCCGAGGATGTCTGGTACCGACTGGAAGCGGGTGTTGTCCGGCTGGAAGGTGGTGCCCGGGTACTCGAAGAGGATCATGTAGACGCTGGCGTCGGGCCCGCTGGGCGGGGTGGGCAGGAAGAACGTCAGCGTGCTGCCCGTGCCGTCGGTGGAGAGGAAGGCGCCGCCGGTGACGTCGGTGGGGGTGAGGGTGCTGCCCTGGCTGAAGCCACCGCCGAGTTGGCAGTCGCGCATGCCGAACCAGGCGAAGTAGTTGCCGCCGTCGTAGTAGTCGGCCGGGTACTGCGGCAGGGCGGCGAACGGCTCGCCGTAGGCCGGGTCGAAGATGTTGAACGCGAACTGGAACTCGCGGCCGTCGCAGAAGGACGGGTCGGCGACGTTGCCGTCCATCTGCAGGGTGAAGGCGGTCATGCCGGGCAGGGTGCCGGAGGGCACGAACGGCGCCCACAGCGTCTCACCCGTGGTGCCGTAGCGGTTGAAGATGTCGTTCACGGGGTCGGCCCGCGGGGTCACGAAGTCCAGCGAGGTCACGGCCGTGCCGGTGACGTTGATCGGCGGGCCGAGCACGCCGGGGAACATGCCCAGTTCGTCCAGCGTCTCGGAGTAGAACGACGTGCGGAACAGCGGTTCCGCCGGTGTGAGCGCGAACTTGGTCTGCTCGCCCTCACCCAGGAACGGCGCGAAGTCCACACCCGGGAAGGCCGTCACCCCGTGCATGCCGCGCATGAACATGTCGATCATCACGTCGTCGGGAGCGATGTCGGGCACCTCCACCGCCGCCACCGTGGAGGTGGACGACGTGCTGGCCGACGAACTGCTGGTGGGTGCCGCAGTGGTGGACGCCGCGGTGGAGGCGGATGACGCGATGGCCGTGTTCGACCCGCTGTCGAAGGGTTGGCCGATGGCCACCAGCAGCGACCCGAGGGTGACGCCCACCACGCCCAGGCCGGAGAGCACGGCCACGAGAATGTTGGCGCTCTCCTTGGCCACGTCCTGCTGACACTTCGTGCGGCACGCGGCGAGCGCAGCGTCCAGCCGCCGCGACCGGGCGCGCAGGTCGTTGAGCGTGTCGACGAACTTCGACCCCTCGGCGTCGAACCAGTCGCGCAACTGCTGCATCTTGGCGTCGTAGGTGGCCTCGGCCACCTTGTACGCAGCCTCGGCGTTGCTGAGTTCGTTGCAGGCCGCATTCAGGTCGGCGACCGCAGCCATGTAGGCCTCGTAGGTGGCGGCGGCCGAGGCGGCCTGGTGGGCGAGACCGATCAGGCTCTCGTCGGCAACCCAGCAGCGGGTGCCGGTTCCCAGCGGCACCTCGATCCAGCCGGGGTGCGGCGTGAAGGAGATCTTCGACGGGTCCAGGCCGACGCCGGAGAAGACCCACGGGTTGTCCGCCGCCATGCTGTTCACCAGCGCGCTGGCGGATTGATACCAGAACGAGGCGCCGATCCAGCGGTCCCATGCCGGTCGGCGGATCGCCCGGTCGTAGGCCTCGGCCCCGTCCTGGAAGCTCTTCTGCAGATCCTTCCAGAACTTCTCCGTCTGGGCGCCGAGGTAGCTGGACGCCTCGCCGACCTGGATCTGCTCCCAGTGCAGTTGGGCGCACTGCGGGCACTTCTCGCACTCGCTGCACACTTCCACCTGGTTGGCCATCGCCTCGCCGGACTTCATCGCCGCGTCGATCAGCGGCTGGGCCTTCGGCTGGAGAACGCCGGGAGGGAGGTCCACCTTCGGGGCTGGTGGGGCCGGTGCAGCAGGCATGGGTCACTCCGGTGGTTGGATCCGTTCGGGGTCGGGAGCGTCAGAGGTGGCCACCAGTTCCAACCGGTCGCCCACGGAGGGTCGCTCGAGCAGGGTCGGCCGCCCGTCGGGCAGCCAGCAGGTGGGGCCGGGGGTGGGCCCGCCGTCGGGCGCGCCGGTGACGTCGGCGCAGGTGGTGGCGACGCCCTGGTGGTCGCCCGGCGGGAGGGGGTTGAGCACCAGTTGGTCGGGTTGGTCGAGGATGGCCAGCGCAGCGTCGATGGGGAACACCAGGTCGTCCGCTGCGGTGCACGCACCGGCGGAGCACGAACGGCGGCCGGTGGCGGTGAACCAGACGCCGGTGGTGGGGTCCGTGCCACCGGTCTGCGACAGGGTTGGTGGAGCGACCACGAACACCACCTGGGTGGCGGCGGCCGACGGGTCGTCCAGCGGGCGGCGGTCGAGTACGAAGGTGCCCGGCAGCAGTTGCCGGCCCACCAGCGACATCACATAGTCGGCCGTGGCGGGCTGCAGCGCGGGCACCGCCAGTTCGATGCGAACCAGCGCGGCTTCCAGTTCGGTGGCCAACGGCCCGGCGGACGACGTGTCCACCACCCCGTCCGCGGACAGGTGGCCGAGGTCGGGAACACGAGCGTCGCCGCGCACCACCGCCCAGGCCCCGCCGCCCGCGGGCGCGACCTCCACGGCGAGGTCGGTACCGTTGGTGGTGGCGGTGACGTCGGTGCCGAAGGGTTGCTCCGCCACGGCAACGGCGCCCCCGCCGAGGGTGAGATGCACCGGCTCGCCGGGACGCTCCAGGGAGAACAGCCACACGTCCGGGCCGGCCGTCGTGAGGGCGTCACCGTCGAACCCGATGGTCACGCGGTCCAGCACACCGTCGCTGGCCACGGTGAGACCGATGGGCCGCCCGGTGCCGGCAGCGACGGTGGTGGGTGCGTCGGTCCCTGCGGTGCCGGGGGTGCCGGGGGTGCCTGCGGTGGTTTCCGATGGTGACGAGCCTGCCGTGGCCGACGTCGCCGTGGCCGTGTCGTCGGGCCGGGCGGCAGCGGTGGACGGCTCGGTGAGGTTGTCGATGACGACCGCCATCGCCATCGCCAGCACGGCAGCGGCGCCGGTGAGTAGGGCGGCCTGCAGCGGCCGGGGGGACCGCAACAGCTGGTAGACGGTCCAGCCGAGGATGGCCAGTGCGGCCAGGCCCACCACCCAGGCGACTGCCGGCAGACGGTCGGCGGCCCAGGCGAAAACCAGGGAGATCGCCACGCTCAGTGCGGCGAACACGATCACCCTCGCAAGGAGCCGTGCCGCCCCTGGCCGGCTCATGGGCCGCTCGTCGGGACGCCCACGGAAGGGGACCCTAACACCGACCGCGGAGGGTGGTGGACGGAGGCGCCGACCATCCACCACTTGTCGTCATCCATCTGACACACTGTTGCGTTTTCATGACAAGCGGTGTAGACAGATCGTCATCTTTCACGGCCAACGGCCCAGGCGGGTCCGAAAGGGGTGACGAGCGATCATGCGCGAGCAGTTCGACAACTGGTCCGGCGAGCCGGCCGAGGACGACTACGGGTTCTGGAAGGACGAGCCCACGTCGCGCCTCGGGCGCATCACCCAGTCGATCCCGAAGATCACCCAGGCCCTGCCGAAGATCGGCCAGGCCCTTCATCGCCACCACGACGAGTGGGACTTCGGCGCCGAGCAGCCTGCTCCGGCCCCCCAGCCCCGGGTGTACGACCACACCCTGTTCGACGATCTGGACGACGAGTTCGACGAGGTAGCCCCCGCCAGCGACAACGGCTTCCAGTTGCGCCCGGCCCCGGTGCACTCTGTACCGCGCCCCACCGGCCCCGCCGTGCGCAAGGTGCCCCGCACGGGCGACACCGCACAGGTCGCCCGGCCCAGTGTCCGCCGCCCGGCGGCACCGCCCCGCCCCGCCGGTTCTCGCCAGCACACCGGCAGCCTTCCGCGGGTCACCGAGGCGCCCGCCACGGTGCCCGTCACCCGTGCCAGCGCCCGGACCGCGCTGTCCGGTGGGCTGCAGCAGGTGGACCCTCTGCTGCGCCGTGTCGGCACGCTGGCGTTGGTGATCGCCCTGTGCATCCCGGTGGCGTTGGGCCTGCGCTCCGGCTCGGACTCCGCCTCCACTGCGCCGGCCCCGGAGCAGCCGGCCACCATCGCCACGGGCACCGCCCCGGGTTCCGGTGATGCGGTCGATCCCGCCGCGCCCTCTGAGGCTGCTGGAGATGGGGCCGTCGCCACCAGTGGTCAGGCCGCCCCGGCCACCGCTGCCTCGCAGTCCGGCGGCGCCACAGCCAGCAATGCACCCGCCACCACGGCAGCCCCCGTCACCACGGCAACGCCCGCCACCACCGCAGCCGCACCGCCGTCGGCCACCCAGCCGGCGCAGGTGGAGACCGCCGAGGCTGCACCGGCGTGCGCCAAGACCTACACGGTGGTGAACGGCGACTACTGGATCTTCATCGCCCAGAAGGTGAGCGTGAAGGTCACCGACCTGTACGCCATCAACAAGGCGACCGCGGCCTCGCCGTTGTTCCCCGGCCAGACCGTCTGCCTGCCGGCCAACGCCTCCGCACCCACCACCGCGGTGCCCACCACCGCCGCGCCCACCACGCAGGCGCCCACCACCACGGCCAAGCCCACCACCACCACGGCTGCCCCCACCACGGTTCCCACCAAGACCAACTACACGCGGGCCGAGGTGGAGGCCATCATCCGGCAGGTGTGGCCCGACGATCTCGAGGACGAGGCCGTGCGCATCGCCACCCGGGAGAGCAACCTGGTGCCGACGGCGAAGAACTACTGCTGCTACGGCCTGTTCCAGATCTACTTCAACGTGCACAAGGGTTGGCTGGCCGGCTTGGGCGTCACGTCCGCCCAGCAGCTGTTCGACCCGATGTTGAACGCCTACGCCGCCCTCGCCCTCTACAACCGGGCAGGCGGCTGGGGACCCTGGGCGCTGTAGGGTTGCGCCGAACCCAGGGAGGTTCCGGTGGAACAGGAACAGATCGCCGCGGCGGTGGCGGTCGAACGTGAGGCACTCGCGGGCCTCTTGGAGACGCTCACGCCTGCACAGCTCGAGACCCCGTCGTTGTGCCATGGGTGGACGGTGCACCATGTGGCCGCCCATCTGACGTTCCTGTGGAGTGTGTCCACCCCGGCGTTCATGTGGCGGGTGCTGCGGGCCAGGGGTTCGTTCCCCCGGGCGGTGGACGTGCTGACGAAGGAGTTGGTGCGCCGGCCGATCCACGAGATCACCGCGTCCATGCGGGCCAACGCGCACAACACCAAGCACCCTCCCGTGGGCTTGGTGGCGCCGCTCACCGATGTGATCGTGCACGGCGACGACATCCGCCGCCCTTTGGGCATTCGCCGGGTGGTGCCACACGACGCGGTGCGGGCGGCCTTGGAGTTCGTCACGTCCGGCCGCGACCGTGGCACGTTCCTGCCACGCAAGCGCCTGCAAGGTCTGCGCCTGGTAGCGGAGGACATGGACTGGACATGGGGTGACGGCGCGGAGATCACCGGCCCCGGTCAGAGCCTGCTGATGGGTGCCATGGGCCGCCGCCCGGCGCTGGACGACCTGCACGGCGCCGTCCCCGTGCTGGATGCCCGCCTGTGACGAATCGGGTAGCCGATGTGCGGCGGCGCCTCTAGACTCGGCACCCGCAAGCGCTCGTAGCTCAATGGATAGAGCATTTGACTACGGATCAAAAGGTTAGGGGTTCGAGTCCCTTCGAGCGCGCCGTGCGGTGAGCGGTCCTTCGGGGCCGCTCACCTGCGTTTTCGCTGCAGATCCGTGCGGCGGTAGCACCGCGGGGCGAGCAACTCCGCGCTCATGTCGCGCTCATGTTTGGAGATCGAGACGCTGAGGCTCTGGCGATCGGCGGGCCCGCGGTCACGTCGCCGGCAACGAGCGGCGCGGCAAGTCGCAGCGCCCGGACAACGGGCAGGGGTAGCCTGAGCGCGTGACGTTCATGCGGATCACCGTCGACCCGAAGCGCATGGGAGGGGTGCCGTGCGTGCGCGACCTCCGCTTCCCGGTTGCGACCGTGGTCGCGATGGTTGCGGACGGGATGACAGTCGACGAGATTCTCGGTGAGCACCCGGACCTCGAGGCGGAGGACATCGCCGAGTCGCTCCGGTACGCAGCCCTGGCGGTCCGGGAACGGGAGCTACCCCTCCGCCAGCCGGCGTGAAGTTCCTGCTCGACGAGAACCAGTCACCATGCCTTGCGGGCTGCTGGTCGATGCCGGCCACGATGCGGTCCACGTTCGTGATCTCAATCTGCTGAGGTCGCCTGACGGCGACGTGCTGGAGGCAGCACGCCAAGCACGCCGTGTGATCGTGTCCGCGGATACCGACTTCGGCGACCTGCTCGCCGCTTCCAACGCGACCGGACCGTCGATCTTGCTGCTGCGTCGACAACCGGGCCGTCGGGCCCACGAGATCGCAGCGCTCATCTTGGCGAACCTCGGCGTCGTCTCGATGGACCTGGAGACCGGGGCCGTGGTCGTCCTCGACGACGAACGCATCCGGATCCGCAGCCTTCCGCTCCAGCCCGACTGACCTGTGCCTCGCCGACCGCCTCGCTCACCGCGGCCGGTAACGCTCGGCCGAAGTGAGACCCACAGCCATAGGTCACGAGACCTGATGGCAAGGGTTGCCAACCACCGATACCGTCCCTTCAATGTCGACGATGAACGTGTCGCTGCCGGATGAACTGAAGTCGTTCGTCGACGCGCGCGTCGATACCGGCGGTTACGGCTCGACGAGCGAGTACGTGCGCGATCTGGTCCGGCGCGATCAGGACCGCGAGCGCCTCCGCTGGGTCCTCGTCGAGGGAGCCTCGTCGCCACTCGGCCCGGTGGCCGTTGAGTCGTTCTTCGACGGCCTGCGAGACCGCGTTCGCTCGGGCGGCTGAACCCGCCGTGCCCAAACCCGTCAGGCTGCGCGAGCGGGCCACGGCCGACGTAACCGAGGCGATCTGACGCACCGCGGCGTCGCCGCCGACTCAGATCACTTCACGACGCCAGAGAGGCGGGCGGTGATGATCTCCTCGGCCTCGCTGATGATCCGGTCGATCAACTCCTTCACCGTCGGGATGTCGTTGATCAGGCCTTGCACCATTCCGGCGGACCAGATGCCGCCGTCGGGGTCGCCGTCCTTCATCGCCTGTTGACCGCGACTGCCGGCCACCAAATGCATGATGTCCTCGAACTTGGCGCCGCCCTTGGCCTCGATGTCGACCACCTCGGAGCTGACCGCGTTCTTCATCACCCGTGCCGTGTTGTGCAGGGTGCGGAAGATCAGCTTCGTGTCGCGCTCGTCGTTCTGCACCATGCGCTGCTTGAACGCCTCGTGGATCGGCGCCTCCTTGGTGACGCAGAAGCGGGTGCCCATGTTGATGCCGTCCGCACCCAGCGCCAGCGCGGCCACCAGGCCGCGGCCGTCGGCGAACCCGCCCGACGCCAGCATCGGGATCTTCACCTTGTTCGCCGCCGCGGGGATGAGGATGAGGCCGGGGATGTCGTCCTCGCCCGGGTGACCGGCGCACTCGAACCCGTCGATGGAGATGGCGTCCACGCCCATCCGCTCCGCCGACAGTGCATGACGCACCGCGGTGCACTTGTGGATCACCTTGATGCCGTGCTCCTTGAAGTGGTCCACGTGCTCCTGCGGCTTGTAGCCGGCGGTCTCCACGATCTCGATGCCACCCTCGATGATGGCCTGGCGGTACTCGGCGTACGGCGGCGGCTTGATGGCCGGGAGGATGGTGAGGTTGACGCCGAACGGCTTGTCCGTCATCTCCCGGGTCCGGGCGATCTCCTTGGCCAGGTCCTCCGGCGTGGGCTGGGACAGCGCAGTCAGGAAGCCCAGCGCACCCGCGTTGGCCACCGGCGCCACCATCTCGGCGAAGCCGACCCACTGCATGCCGCCCTGGACGATCGGGTGCTCGACGCCAAAGGTCTCGGTGAAACGTGTGCTGATGCTCATGGTGCAGTCCTTTCCGCGGCCCAATCCTGCACGCTGGAGCGCGGCCGCACCGAACCGCTCGCCGCAGCACCCGGCGTGGACCGGGAAGGCGAGCGACACGGAGGGTGTTGGACACCGCAATGGACGGCACCGGCGCGCCACGCATCATCCGCCTCGTCGGCGTGTACGACGCGGACAGCACCATCCGCGGCGACCTCGCCTACTGGATCGGCGCCCGGCTGGGCCGCCGGCTCTGCTCGCTGTGCGACATCACCCACGGGTCGGTACGTGTGCGACCGGAGTGGAAGGCCTGCCGCGCCGGGCTGCCGGTGCCGTTCGACACCTACCACCGCAACGACCAACCGGCCGCGGCCCGGGCCGCAGTCGGCGGTCAGGTACCCGTGGTGCTGGCCGAGACCGCGGACGGCATGGTGATGCTGCTCGGCCCGGACGAGTTGGACCGCTGCCAAGGTTCGATCGACCGGCTGGTCGAGGCCGTCGAGGCGGCGGTGGACCGCCAGGGCCTGACCTGGCCGCAACCCTGACCCTCCGTGTCGACGCGACCCCGCTCCTGGCCGGTCGGTGACCAGGAGCGGAGTCTGGGGGCCGAGGCGCGCCACCCCGTGGGGAGGCGAAGGCGGCGTGGAGCGTCAGGTGTGCACCCCGATGTTGAGGGTCGTGTCGCCAGTGATGGTGATCACCGTGGCAGTCCCCTGTGAGGTACCGCCGTACCACTGCGACACATAGCCACCGCGGTTCGGCCGGATGTACAGCTTGTAGCTGCCAGGAGCCAACACGATCGAGTAGTTGCCGTTCGCCACGACCACGGTGGTCAGCGAGCGACCCGTCAGCGCGTCGTACACGCTGATGCGTGCGCCGTTGGCCGACTGGCCGTTGGCACCGCCACCAGCGAACGTGACCGACCCGGAGAGGGTGAAGGCTGGGGTGCCGGCCAGCGGCAGGTTGATCGTGGTGTCGCCACTGACGCTGAAGACCGTCGCCACCGCCTGGCTGGCCCCGCCGTACCACTGGCTCGGGTAGCCGGTCACGCCGGGCTGCACGTAGAGGCGGTAGCTGCCGGGGATCCACACGATCGAGTAGTCGCCCTGAGCGTTGGTGACCGCCGACGTGAGGTTCACGCCGGTCGTGGAGTACAGGGTGACTCGCGCGTTGGCGACGCCATGGCCGGCTGCAGTGACACGCCCGGAGATCGTGTAGGTCACCGGCACCACTTCGATCACGTTCGACGCGCTGTCGCCGGAGGCGTTGAACGCCACCACCCGGTAGCGGTACCAGGCGGTCGCATCCATCGTCAGGTCGGTGAAGGTCGTCTGGTTCGCCAGCGCGGTCGCGACCACGCTGTACGGCCCGACCACACCATTCACCACGTTCGCCCGTTCCACCCGGAACCCGATCTCGTTGGATGGGTCTCCCCATGTGTCCATCGAGGTGGTGACGGGCGTGCCGTCGGTCCAGGTGAAGGTCGCCGTCTCACCGTCCCGGGTCAGGACCGGCGCGGTGGGCAGCACCGTCTGCACGAAGACTGCCTGCGGTCGCATCATGTCCATCTCTTCGTGCGTCAGCAGGTGGCAGTGCCACACGTACTCCCACCCGAAGTTGACCTTCATGTTCACGACGTTCAGCAACCCGTTCGGCGAGGCCTGGTTGAACTGGAAGCTCGTGCCTTCGGGCATCGTCGGATCGAGCAACCGCACGCTGTCCGGCACACCGAAGGGGATCTTCGGGATGATCGGGCGCATGGCGATGATCGTGTCCTCGAGCGGGCTGACCCGCACGGTGTCCTTCCACCCGAGCTCCGTCGCCTCTGGAGGCCGGATGATGCCGTCCCATCCGACTCGGTTGATCACCTGTACGTCGTAGAGGTGCCAGTGCAGCGTGTGCGTGTCCACCCCATTGTGGGTGATCTTCCAGATCTGCGTGCCGTCATCTGCGGATGCGATCGGTGTGATGTCCACCCCTGGCGGTAGCTCGATCCCTTGGAACACCTCGGTGGCCGGGTTGACGAACGGATACAGGTAGGTGTTCTGGGCACCTGCCAGCGCGTTCGGATCCTCCACACCGAGCTCACCGGACATTCGGCCGTAGATGGGGTCGAAGACGCCACCCATCTCGTCGTGGAGCGCCTTCTTCTCCATCGCAATGGACATGCTCGGCCCGCTCGCGCCGCCGGCGAGCGTCTTGAAGGTCAGCTCGTTGTCGGTGATGCGGACGAAGCCGTCGTTCGGGGCGCTCGACCGGAAGTTGGTGCCGTAGGCGGAGTTGTAGCCCGCCTGGCCGACGATGATCGGGTTCTGCGACGCCTCGAACGCACCGGTGTCGTTCGGCGTGTGCATGAACGCCCGCACCAGCCGGCTGTAGTTGAACGGCATCGCCACCGGGGCCGGCGCGATCTTGATCTGCATCACGGTCCGGGTGTTCGGCCCGTAGCCAGGCAGCGTCGACGGGGCGCCACCGGGTCACGTTGTTGGCCGCGGTCGGCCTCGTGGCTCTGGCGGGCACCACAGCGAGTGATGCGGCGCCGCCGGAGCCTCCTCCGGCCGTCTACCACTCGATCGCGCCTGAACGGATTCTGGACACTCGGATCGACCCTGGCCAGCCGCTGGGCGCCGACGAGACGCTCATGGTGACGGTGCCGGGCATGACCGACGACGTATCGGCCGTGGTGGTCAACGTCACCGTGGTGGAGGGAACAGAGCGCTCGTACCTCACGCTCTACCCAGCGGACATCGAACGCCCTGGCACCTCCACGATCAACTGGTCCACCGCGGCGCCGGTCGCCAACGCGGCAACCGTGCTGCTCGGCGCCGACCAGGAGATCGCGGTGTACAACGCGCACGGCTCGGTGCACGTGGTGCTCGACGTGCTCGGCTACTACGCCCCCGGACCCACCGGCCCCGAAGGCCCTGCCGGCCCCGAGGGCTCCATGGGTTCGGAAGGCCCCGCCGGACCTGAGGGCCCGATGGGACCCGCAGGGGTCGACGGCGAGGGCGCCGGCCCGGCGGGCTACGTGTACCTGTACGCGACGAAGACCTCCGATCAGACCCTGTGGAACGCAAGCGGCGGCAACCGCGTCTCCTTTGATCAGGTCGAGCAGCAGCTGGGCGACATCACGATGTCCGCAGGCGGCACGGAGTTCCAGGTCGTGGACGCCGGCATCTACAAGGTGTCGTTCTCGGTGCTGGCCAACGACGACAGCCAACTCGACGTGCGTCGACGGCCTGATGTACGGCAACCTCGTGTTCGGCGCTGCCGGCGGTACCCCCAACGTCGGGACGGCAGTGCTCGAGCTGGAGGCCGGCGACATCGTCACGCTGGAGAGCTGGACCTCCAACGGCAACGTGGAGATCCGCAGCGGTGAGGGCGGAAGCGCCGACACCGTGGTGGCGTGGCTGATCATCGAACAGCTCAACGGCTGATCTGCGGCACGAACCCGGCACTCGCCGGTCAACGATCACGGCGGCCCCACGGGGTCGCCGTGTCGCGCCCGCCCTCAATCCAGGCTGCTCGTCCGCTGGTCCTGCCCGCGACGTACCGGGAGGACGTGGTCGAAGGTCGCCCCACCTTCGCCCTGCCAGAACGCCAACAGGGGCACCAGCCGGCTCGTCGCCGGCCCGATGTCGATCCGCGGCGTCGCCAGCTCCGTCCGGCCATCATCGCGTGCACGGCCGCCGCTGGCCGCCGCCGTCCTACGATCTGGCGATGGCCGACCCGCAAGCACCGATGACCACGATCCAGACGTTCGACGACGCCCGCCGAGCCGTGGCGGACGGCATGCCGGCGGCCGACGCGGCCGCAGCCCTCGTGGGCACGCTCAGCGAGTACGAGCGCCTGTGGTGCCTGGACGGCGACGCGCCCACGTGGGCGGGGCTGAAGTTCCTCGGCGGCGACGGCTACCACAAGGCCGTGTTCATCGGGGCCGAACTGGACCGCGTGGGCTTCCCCGGCATCCGCTTCTCCGACGGGCCCCGGGGTGCGGTGGTGGGCAACGCCACCGCCTTCCCCGTGCCGATGGCCCGCGGCGCCACCTGGGACCTTGCGCTGGAGGAACGCATCGGCGACGCCATCGGGCAGGAACTGCGGGCCGTCGGCGCCAACCTCACCGGTGCCGTCTGCATCAACCTGCTGCGTCACCCGGCCTGGGGCCGCGCCCAGGAGACGTACGGCGAGGACCCCCATCACGTGGGCGAGTTCGGCGCCGCCCTCACCCGCGGCCTGCAGCGCCATGTGATGGCCTGCGTGAAGCACTTCGCCTGCAACTCCATGGAGAACGCCCGGTTCAGCGTGGACATCGAGGTGGACGACGTGGCGCTGCACGAGGTGTTCCTGCCCCACTTCCGCCGCGCCATCAACGAGGGAGCGGCCTCCGTGATGTCCGCGTACAACAGCGTGAACGGCGAGTGGTGCGGCCAGAGCCACGCCCTCCTCTCCGACGTGCTGCGCGGCGAGTGGGGCTTCGAGGGCTTCGTGATCAGCGACTGGATCCTCGGCCTGCGCGACGCCGCCACATCCGTGACGGCGGGCCTCGACGTGGAGATGCCCTACCGGATGGTGCGCCAGCAACACCTTCCCGCTGCGCTCGCCAGCGGCGAGGTCTCCTGGGCCGACGTGGACCGCAGCGTCACCCGCCTGATCGCCACCTTGCTGCGTTTCGACGCGGTGCTGTCTGCGCCGGACCCCGGCGCCGAGGTGCTCGGCTCGCCACAACACCGGACCCTCGCCCGCGAGGCTGCGGCCCGCAGTGTGATCCTGCTGCGCAACCAGCCGGTGGACAGCACGCCCGTGCTGCCGCTGGACCCCACCCGGTCACTGGCGGTGATCGGGCGACTGGCCGCAACCGTGAACATCGGTGACGGCGGCTCCAGCGATGTGTGGGACCTGGGCTGCCGCCCGGTGCTGGACGGCCTGCGCGACGCCTGCGATCGCGTGGTGCACGACGACGGCACCGACCTGGCACGCGCCGCGGCCACCGCCGCGTCCGCCGACGCGGCACTCGTAGTGGTCGGCTACACCTATCTCGACGAGGGTGAGTACATCGGCGAGACGGACCCGTCGCTGATGGCCATGTTCCCGCCCGGCGACGAACCCGACGTGGTGGACCGCTTCCAGGCCCAACTGACCGAACTGCCACCCTTCGAGAAGCCGGAGCGCCTGGCCGACCGGCCACGCATGTTCAGCCGCGGCGGCGACCGCACCTCCCTGCGCCTGCTGCCCGACGATGTGGCGCTCATCCACGCCGTGGCCGCCGCCAACCCGCGCACGATCGTGGCCATCCAGGCCGGCAGCGCCGTCATCACCACCGAGTGGAACGACGCCGTGCCCGCCATCGTGCAGGCCTGGTACGGCGGGGCCGAGGCCGGGACCGGGCTGGCCGATGTGCTGTTCGGTGTGGTCAACCCGTCGGCCCGCCTGCCGTTCACCGTGCCCACCGACGAGGCCGACCTGCCCGCGTTCGACGCCGACGCCACCACGTTCACCTACGACCGCTGGCACGGGTGGTGGCGCGCCGCGCGGCTGGCCATCCCGCCCGCCTACCCCTTCGGGTTCGGCCTGTCGTACACGACATTCGCGATCACCGATGCCACCGCGGCGGTCACGCCGGGTGCGGCCGCCATCGTGGTCACCGGCCAGGTCGCCAACACCGGCAGCCGCGACGGCGCCGACGTGGTGCAGGTCTACGCCACCCTGCCCGACCCGGCCGCGCCACAGCGCCTGGTCGGCTTCGCCCGCATCGAGGCGGCCGCCGGGGCGACCATCGCATTCCGCATCGAGGTCCCCCTCACCCGCCTGGCCACCCGGGACAGCGGCACGAGGTCCTGGCGGCCGGCGGCAGGACCGCACGTCATCACGGTCGCCCGCCACGCCGCAGACCCCGCAGCCGTCGGCACACGCCTGACGCTCTGACGCCTACGATGCGCCGCATGCGCGACGGGGTGTGCAGCAGGTGCGGGGCGGCAACGGTGCAGGCTGCCCGCAACGGTGTCAACTTCGGTGAGAACTCGGCGTGGGTGGACTTCCAGATCCACCGCGACCCTGCGGACCGCGGCATCTTCCGGGTTCACCGTGGGGAGGTGTGGAGCTTCCTGTGCACCAGTTGCGGCGCGTTGGAGTTCGCCGTGTTCGACCCGGCCACGATCGCGTTCACCCAGCAGTCGTGGATGCACGTGACACCCAAGCCGCCGGCCCCGCCGCCGCCGAACCCGTAGGCCGCGGCCCTGTCACCGCGTCGAACGCCCTCAGCCGCGCAGTTGCTGGGCGAGGTAGTTCTGTTCGCCCACCTGACGGATCAGCTCCAGCTGGGCCTCCAGCCAGTCGGCGTGCTCCTCCTCCGACACGAGAATGCCCTCGAGCAAGGCGCGGGTGGCATTGTCGCCGGCCTCCACGCAGGCGGCGATCCCCGCATTGAGGCGCTTCACCGCGGTGTACTCCAACTGCAGGTCCACCTCGAACTGCTCCTTCACCGTCTCACCCACCTGCACCGGGTACAGCCGCTGCATGTTGGGCAACCCCTCGAGGAACAGGATCCGGTCGATCAGCACGTCGGCGTGCTTCATCTCGTCGATCGACTCGTGGCGGATGTAGTCGGCCAGGCGGCCGTAGCCCCAGTTCTCGCACATCTTGGCGTGGATGAAGTACTGGTTGATGGCCGTCAACTCGGCCGTCAGCACGTCGTTGAGGATCTCGATGACCTTGGCGTCGCCTTGCATGGGCCCAGGCTACGCAGTCGCGAGTGCACCGGGCAGCGCCGATGACGGGAGGTTGGCGTTGATGAGATCGAGCACCAGCGGCTCGCAGCCGCGGCATTGGGTGGCGGCACCCGTGGCCGCCTGCACCGCGGCCAGATCGCCGCATCCGTGGTGGACGGCCTTCGCGATCGCCCGGTCCCGAACGCCCACACAGTGACACACGATTGCCACGCCCGCCCGACCTCCCTCTCGACCATGTCGCAGTGACGTAAGGCAAGCCTAACACCACGGCTCGACATTCCGTCAACCCGGGTGCGCCGCATGCCGCGATGGGGGCACTACGGTGGGTGGCGATCTGTACGAACCGGGATGGAATGGTGAAAGGACGGCACCAACCCACCTCGTCTCCGACCATGCTGGCCGCGCCATCGGCCGGGTGGGCGTGATGCGAGGCCAGCAGTACGGTCGTGCGGCGCGCCTGGCGTTGTTCTACGCGCTGTGCGCCACCGCCTGGATCATCGGCTCCTCCTGGGTCACCCGGCACGTCAGCGACGCCGCCGGGTTCGAACTCATCAAGGGCCTCGGCTTCGTGGCCGCCACGTCCTGCCTGCTGTTCCTGGTGTTGCTCACCCACGATCGAAAGGCCCGCCAGGCGGCGGACCGCACCCGCCGGCTGATCGAGTCCAGCGGCGACGTGGCGTTCCTCTACCGCGCCAAGCCGCATCCCCACATCGAGTACGCCAGCGACATCGTGCTCACCTGGCTGGGGCTGGACCCTGCCGATCTGCGGGAGCGGGCGAACGCGCTGGCCTGGCTGGTGCATCCCGCGGATCGCCACCTGCTGCCCGAACTGCTGACCCTGCAGACCCGCCACGGGGTGGCCGTCCGCTGGGTCACGGCCGACGGCCGGGTGGTGCACACGATCCTCGACGTGCTGTCGGTCACCGACCGCCGCGGCCGCGCCGTGGCGCTGGAGGGCCGGCTGCGCAATGTCACCGACGAACGGCGCGACAAGGTGGAGAGCGCCCTCGCCGAAGCGATTCTGGAGGACGTGCCCGAGCGGCTCGATGCCACCCAACTCGCCCAGCGGACGTGCGAGCGCCTGGTGGCCATGGCCGAGGCGGAGATGGCCTGGTTCGGCGTGCCGCTGGACGACGGCACCGTGCAGATCGTGGCCTCCGAGGGCGACAGCGAGTACCTGGAGAACCTGCAGGTCCGCTGGGACGACGGCCCCCTCAGCCTCGGCCCTGCCGGGATCGCCATCCGCGAGCGGCGACCGATCGCGATGACCCCGGACCAGCCGGGTTACGAAGCGTGGCGGGCGCGGGCCTTCAACGCCCGCCTCACCGCCTCGCTGGCCATTCCGCTCACCCACGAGCAGGCGGTGGTCGGCGTGCTGGTGGTGTCCAGCCGTTTCGGCAATCCGTTCGACGACGCCCACATCGCCCGCTTCACCCGCACGGCCGACCGCTTGGCCATCGTTCTCGCCGCCACCGGCCAGGAAGTGGACGCGTCGACCACACGCCGCACCCGGCTGGCACCGGAGCACACCTGGTTCGACCTGCCGGCGGCACTGGACGCCGGCCGCATCGAGGTGTGGTGGCAGCCCCAGGTGGCCAGCGCGGACGGCCGGATCGTGGCCGTGGAAGCCCTCGTCCGCGGCCGCACCGAGGCCGGCGAAGTGGTGCTGCCCAGCGTGATCCTCCCCGAAGCCGAGCGGGCCGGGTTGATGGTGCGCCTCGGGCGCCAGTTGCGTCGCCTGGCGGTGGAGCAGGCGCCGCAGTGGCTGGCGCTCGGCGTGGAACGGGTGGCGTTGAACGCGTCGATCAGCGAGCTCCACGAGCCCGGCTTCGCGCTCGAGTTGGCCGAACTGGTGGACCGCCACTCGCTGGACCGCGACTGCATCGAGGTGGAGTTGGTGGAGAGCGCCCCGCTGGACATGCGCGCCGCCCGGGCCGTCGCCGAGCTCTCCATCTCCGGGTTCCGCATCGCCGTGGACGACTACGGCTCCGGCTGGGCGTCGCTGGGCCATCTCGCCCAACTGCCGGCCACCACCCTGAAGATCGACCGTGTCTTCGTGCGCGACCTCGGCACGTCCAACCGTGCCGACCAGCTGGTGCGTTCCACCTTCGAGCTGGCCCGCACGCTGGGGCTCACCGCCGTCGCCGAGGGGGTGGAGACCGTGGCCCAGGCCCACGCGCTGGCGTCGATGGGTTGCGAGCTGCACCAGGGCTTCCTGTTCGCCCGGCCCATGCCCACCATCGAGTTCGACCGCCTGCTGCGCCACCACCGCGAGCACCGCCCGGCAAGCTGGGCCGGACCCCTCCTCCCCGACGCCTGACCGTCACTCAGCCGATGTCGTCCTCCGCGCTGAACCACCAGCCGTCACCGTTCCAGTTCGCGTAGCAGAACCAGGCCTGCGCGCAGTCGGCCGGCACGTCCGCGGGCGCATCGCACATCTCCGGCCAGCGACCACTGACGCCCAGCAGCTTGGTGCAGGCGTCGTTGGCCACCGACTCGATGGGCGTGAACATCCGCCACTGCCGGGTGAGGAACACCTGCGGCGGCGGGTCCCACGCCCGCGGCGCATGCTCGTTCAGCAGATCGGCCACCCACGTGGGCCTCACCGTGTACCACACGTCCGGCCGGCTGGGCCGGGCCACGTGGAGCGACAGGGCAACGGACCCGGCCACGATGACGACGGCCAGCGGCCGCAGCACCCGCCCGCGGAACGCGTCGCGGTGCAGGCCGAACACGGCGAAGGCGGACATCCACACCGCGAACCGCAGCATGGCGAACGTGCCGCCGGCGGCCGGCTCCTTGTTCTGCGCCTGGCCGAACAGGATGGCCACCGCCACCAGGAACGGTGCCCACACCACGAACCAGTCCGCCGCAGTGCGTCGCCGAGGCACCCGCCGCCAGGCCATCACCGTCCCGCCGACCGCGGCCACCGCCAGCAGCCCCGGCCACCACATCAGCAAGCCGGCGTAGGGGTCCACGATCGGGGTGACCATCCGGGTGACCGTGGGAATCCGCAACCCCTGCCCCACCCCGGCCACCGTTGCGTCGTAGGAGCCGAACCGCCAGAAGTAGTAGAGCGGATGCACCAGGGCGATGGCCGCCACCCCGGCCAGGACCCACCAGTGCCGCGCCGTCGCCACCAGGGCGCGGCGATGTTCCACCGCCACTGCAAGGCAGTAGATGCCGAACGCCGGGCCGATGGAGATGTTCTGCGACATGGCGACCGCCATCGCGGCCATGCCCCACCGCGGCCGGTCGTGGCGCCACAGCAGCGCCAGCACGATCATCGAAACGATGAGCAACTCGGTGTGCGGCTTGTCGATCCACCACCACCACGGCGAGCAGCACAGCACCACCGCGGCGAGGGCGCCGCGACGGCGCAGCACGATGCCGAAGACCAGGGTGACGAGCAGGAGGTTGAACGCGGCGAACCCGTAGGTGTCGGGCACATCGAGCACATTCGCCACGCCCACGAACGGCGACGCCAGCAGCGGGTACATCCAGAAGTGGAGCATGTCGTAGCGCCCGTCGGCCCACAGCGACGGCAGGCGGGGCACCGAGCCGCGGTAGTCCTTCAGCCCCGGCTCCAACTCCGCAAGATGCTGATCGAGACGGACGATGTCCTCCTCCGTCAGCGCCGGTGGCCGGAAGCGGGTGATGTTCCACGACATCGCCATGTACTCACCGGCGTCGCCCACCCGCTGCTGCGGCGACCAGCCCACCAGCACGATGCACACCGCGGCGAACGCGGCCATCGCCCACCACACCCGGCGTTCCGGCACGGCCACGCCGAGCACCCGGCGGGTGTCACCCATCGCCTCCACCACATCCGGCATCCTGGCAGACCACCCGAGGCCCGGCGCCGTCACCCTGACTGGCACGAAAAATGGGTCGGCCCTCGCAGCGATATCGGCTGCGAGGGCCACCGTCCCTTAGGGGGACTCCCTTCGCCCTCAGAGGACCGCTCCCGGAGGCTCGGTCATAGGGGGACTGCACACAGTGTGCGCCCGTCCGCCCCTCGAGGGCAAGGGGCGGGGGTCCCTTGACAGACCACCACCCGCAGGGGTACTAGGCGCGCTCGCTGCGGCGCTGGTGGGCGGCGTCCAGCAGCACCCGCACGGTGACCCCGACGAACACGAAGTCCAGCAGGATCTGCGCGGTCACGGCGATGCGCGCCGCCTGGCCCGTGGCGGTGATGTCGCCGAACCCCACGGTGGACAGCGTGGTGAGGGTGAAGTAGACGGCGTCGATGCGAGTGTGCAACCCGGCGAACTGGCCCGCATGGCGATTGATCGCCAGGTAGACGGCGCTGAAGCCCAGCACCAGGAGGGCGAGCACGCTGAGCAGCGCCTCGCCGGCGTCCAGCATCGGGTGGTCGGAGGTGCGGATGCGGTGCACACGGCGGATGGTGAGCGGCGTGATCGCCCCGATCGCCACCACACCGATCAGCACGCTGATCCACCCCCGGCCCCGCAGCGGCATGAGGGAGAACGTGATCGCCAGCCCCACCCCGATGAGCAGCAGGCGGACCAGGCCGATCCAGGGCGTGTAGCGGGTGGTGGCGGAAGGTCGGCGGGCCATGACAGGACGGTACCCAGGCGGGCCCGAAGGGACCGGGATCTCCCACGAGGAGTTCGATCAGGATGGTGCGTGCGATGTCAGTCGGCAGCGGGTGCCGACGCCACCAGTTCGGCCACCTCGGCGGCCTTCGGGTTCACCAACGAGGTGCCGCCCACGGTGACGGTGGGGACCGTCTCGTTGCCGCGTGCGACCGAACGCACGAAGGCCGCGGCCTCCTCGTCGGCCCAGATGTTGACCCGCTCGTAGGCGACGCCGTGGCGGTCCAGGCCGCGGAAGAGCATGGAGCAGAAGGGGCAGCCAGGGCGCCAGTAGACGGTGACGGTGGTGGGCGTGGTCACGGCGTCTCCAACACCGTCACCGGCCTGCGGATTCCCGGCCCCGCCCATGTCAGCCGCCCGCGCCCTGTTCCATGTCGCCGCTGACGATGGCGTCGTAGTCGACCTGGCTGAGATGGGTGGGCGTGTAGGTGGCGTCGTTGTTGGCCAACTGCCGGGTGAACGCCCGCAGATGGTTGCGCGAGCCGCGCTCCAGATTGGAGTACACGAGGGCGATGTCTGCCGTCTCGGTGGCCCGGTCGCGGAGGTCCACGATGTCCAGTTCCTCGATCTCCGCGCCCACCGAGAGCGCGGCCACCAGCGACTCGCTGCCGGCCGCGACCAACTGGTCGTACAGCCCCTGCAGCACCGGGTCGGTGAAGTCGCCCACGGCCTTCCCGGCGGCCGGGTCGGCGATGCCGTAGCGCTCCAGCAGCACCAGCACCGAATCCATGTGGGTCTGCTCCGCGCCGGAGATGTTGTCGAAGATCCGCAGGTCGTACTGCTCGCCGAGCGTCGTGTACACGTCGCGGGCCAGCTTCTCCTCCTCACGCATCCACACCAGGCCGGCGACCTCCTCTTCGGTCAGCGTCGCCAGAGGAATCGAGTCGATCTGGGTCGCCACGTCGGTGGGGTCCACTCGTGTCGTGCCGTCATCCACACTCGTGGCGCCGTTCCCGCCGCCGTTGCCGTTGCCGCTGCCGCCGCCGCTTCCGGCAGCATCGTTGCCGCACGCCGCGAGCGCGCGACCAGCGCCACCGCGCCGAGTGGCGGCCAGCCGCCGCAGGCCCCTGACCCTGGTAGTGCTCATCTCTCGACCTCCTGCTATACCCCCCAGGGTATCTGTGGATCGGGTGATCCACCACTGCCGAAGGTCCCTGCAGATTGCCGACGTGCACGGGGAGGACCACGCTCCCTACCATCGGATCGTGGCGCCGCGGCGGCGTCGGGAACGAGGCACGTCATGTTCGAGTGGAGTGAGGAGCACCTGATGATCCGCGAGGCGGTGCGCCGCTTCGTGGACGAGGAGATCCGGCCGCACGTGGACGAGTTGGAGCACGGCGACCTGCCGCCGTACGACATCCTTCGAAAGATGTTCGCCACGTTCGGCATGGACGTGATGGCCCGCGAGCGGTTCAAGAAGCAGATCGAGCGGGAGAGGGCGGCGGCCGAGGCGATCGCCCGCGGCGAGGAGCCGCCGGCCCGCAAGGAGTCCGCCGGCGACGGTGGCGGCATGACGATGCTGCCGATCATCGAGCTGTGCCGTGTCTGCCCCGGCATGGTCACGGCAATGGGTGTCAGCATGGGCCTCACCTCCGCGGCCATCAACGCCAAGGGCACCATCGCTCAGAAGGAGCGCTGGGTGCCCGAACTCCTGACGATGGAGAAGGTGGGCGCCTGGGCGATCACCGAACCGGGTTCGGGCAGCGATGCGTTCGGGTCGATGAAGTCCACCGCCCGGCGCGACGGCGACCAGTACGTCCTCAACGGCTCCAAGACGTTCATCACCAACGGCCCGTACGCCGACACCATCGTGTTCATCTGCAAGCTCGACGAGGGCAACCCGCCAGAACAGCGCAAGGTGCTGTCGTTCGTGCTCGACCGCGGCATGCCCGGCCTGGTGCAGTCCAAGCCGCTGCGCAAGATGGGCATGCACTCCTCACCCACCGGCGAACTGTTCCTCGACGACGTGCGCGTGGGCCGCGACCGGCTGATCGGCGAGACCGAGGATCTGCCGGCCGGCGGGCGCGACGGCGCCAAGGCCACGTTCATGCAGGAGCGCAGCGGCGTCGCCGCCATGGCCCTCGGCATCATCGAGGAGTGCCTGCAACTGAGCGTGCAGTACGCCAAGGACCGGGTGCAGTTCGGCAAGCCGATCGGCGAGTTCCAGCTCATCCAGGAGAAGCTGGCCCGCATGGAAGTGGCCCGGATGAACGTCCAGAACCTGGTGTTCCGCACGCTGGAGATGGGCGCCGCCGGCCACTCCATGACGCTCGCCGAGGCGAGTGCCATGAAGCTGTACTCCGCTCGCGCCGCCACCGAGGTGGCGATGGAAGCCGTGCAGCTGTTCGGCGGCAACGGCTACATGAGCGAGTTCCGGGTGGAGCAGTTGGCCCGCGACGCGAAGGTGCTGCAGATCTACGCCGGCACCGACGAGATCCAGATCACCCACATCGCCAAGGACCTCCTCCGCAACTGAGACCGGCGGCGCCCGCCTAGGGCACCACGGTGAAGGTCACGGAGTCGGAGGCCGTGTTGCCCTGGGCGTCGCGCACGGTGATGGTGAGGGTCGCCGTGGTCTCCACGTTCCACGTGCCCTCGAACCAGCTGCCCGGGGTCCACTGATCGCGCCCCTCACCGATCGTGACGGGCCCGGTGAGCGACCACGTGCCGGACACGGCAGTGGCGGGCGCGGTGACGTCCCATCTCGTCTGCTCGCCCACCTTCACCTCGGTAGGGCCGGTGAGGTTCACCGTGAATGGCTGATCGGTGCTGCTGCCGCCGCCACTGAACGCCAGCACCAGCACCACCACCAGCACCACCACGGCGGCGGCCGCAGCCACGATGACGCTCGGCGACGGACGGCGCGCGGGGACCGGCGTGGACCCGGACACGGGCCCTGCCTGCCAGCCAGGGTGGGACACCGGCCCCTGTTGCCAACCTGGGTTCGACACCGCGTCGGGCTGCCACCCTGGGTTCGACACGGGGCCGGACACCGGGCCGGAAGGCGGGGGTGCGGCGACCGGGGCAGATGGGGGCGGCGGCACGGGTGGGCGTGGCGCAGGCGGCACCAGGGCAGGGGCCAGGGCACCGTCCACCTCGGCCATCCACTGCTGGATGGTCTGCGGGCGGCGGTCGGGGTCTACATCCAGGCCACGCAGCAGCACCGGGGCGAGGGCAGCCGGCAGGGGGCCCAGGGGGCGGCCGTGCTCCAGCGTGCCGCCCGACACCCGGCGCGCCGGGTCGGGTGTCTCGCCAGTGGCGATCTGGGCCAGCAGGGCCGAGGCGGCGAAGATGTCCGTGCGTTCGTCGATCCGGCCGCCCGGCACCATCTGCTCCGGCGACATGTACCCCGCCGTGCCGGCGCCCACGGTGACGCCGGAGTTCATCGCCAGGTCCTTGGCCAGCCCCAGGTCGGCCAGCATCAGCCGCTCGCCGGGGCGCAGCACGTCGCCGGGCGCACCGCCGGCCGACGCCGCCGCAGGCCCGCCGTCGCGGGTGATCAGCAGGTTGGACGGCTTGATGTCGCGGTGGGCGATCCGCCGGTCGTGCAGCACGGCCAGCGCCTCCGCCAGCGCACGGGCGGCCACCCGCAACTGCCCGGCGTCCGGTCGCACCTGGCGCTGCACCAACTCGAACATCCGCTGCTCCAGCGTGCCCTCGGTGGCAAAGTCCATCACCAGGTAGGGGCGGCCGTCGTCGGTCTCGGCGATGTCGCGGATCTGCACCACCCGCGGGTCGTTGATCGACCTCAGCAGGCGGGCCTCCTGCACGAACCGGCCACGGACCTCGGCATCCCACGACCAGCGGTCCGACAGCAGCTTCAGCGCCACCGGCACGTCCAACCGCTCGTCGTGGGCCAGGTACACCGTGGCGAAGTTGCCGGCGCCCAGGCGGCGCTGCACCACATAACGGCCGTTGCCGAACGAGCGCGCCTCACCCGGCGACAACGGCGGCTGCGACGGGGGGACGGACATCGGGAGGGCTCCGGGTTCAGGCGAGCGATCCGCCGCTGCGGAACTGTTCCTGGATCCGGTCGGCGATGTACTGGCGGCCCCTGCTGATGCGCGTCCGGACCGTGTTGAGCGGGATGCCCAAGGTCTCGGCGATGGTGGCGTAGTCCATGCCCTGCACGTCGCACATCACCACCGGCTCGCGGAACTTGTCGTCCAGCTCCTCCAGCGCCTGCTGGATCATCGCCCGGCTGGCGACGATGCTGCTCATGTTGCGCACTTCCTCCACCAGGCCGGACAGGTCGTCGCCGTCAGGGACTGCGACACGCTTGTTGCGGCGCAGCACCTGCAGGGCCTCGCGCTCGGCAACCCGGTACAGCCAGGTGGTGAACCGGGAGCGGCGCTCGAACCCGCCGATGCCACGGTGGACCGCCATCAACGTCTGCTGCATCGCGTCGTGCACATCGCCCTCGTCGATGAGCATCTTGCGCACCGCGCCGAGCGCCAGGCGGTGCTGGTCGATGACCTCCAGCAGGAAGGCCAGTTCCTTCTGGTCGCCCGCCGCGGCACGATCCACCACGTCGGCCAGCGCCGCGTCGATGGCGGCGAAGTCGTTGCGGCCCCGCGCCTCGGCCACCGCCTGCATCACCTGGGCGTGCGTACCGAAGGCCCGTTCCATCCCTGCCTAAAGTAGTGCGATTCGCGGGACGGGGTCGGAAGGAGCGAAGTGAGCTGGAGCATCGGCATCGACTTCGGGACATCCCGATCCGCCGGTGCCGTCGGCGAACTGGACCCGCGGCGGCTCGCGCCCGACCAGTCCGGGCGCAAGGTGGCCCCGATCATGGCCCCCTCCGTGGCGCCGCTGGAGATC
The DNA here is from genome assembly GCA_041394605.1 of Ilumatobacteraceae bacterium. GTDB lineage: Bacteria > Actinomycetota > Acidimicrobiia > Acidimicrobiales > Ilumatobacteraceae > UBA668. Next base: position 383,990 of record JAWKHX010000005.1, on the reverse strand, counting down.
GAGGGCAACCGCTGGATCCCCTCGATGGTGCTGCTCACCCCCGACGGCCAGCTCACCGTGGGTGCCGCTGCCGACAACCTCGCCGGCGTGCACCCGGACCGCCTGGAGCGCACCCCGAAGCGGTCGCTCGGCACCCCCGCCCCGCTGCTGCTCGGCGGCGAGCCCGTGGACGCGCGGGACGCAGCCGCCGCCGTCATCCGCTCCATCGTCGCCGAAGGCCGGCTGCGCCACGGCGGCGACCCGGCCGGCTGCATCATCACCCACCCCGTGCGGTGGGCCGGTGTGCGGCGCAAGGCGCTGGTGGAGGCCGCCCAGCGGGCCGGCCTGGAGAAGGTGGACCTGGTGGACGAACCGGTCGCTGCCGCCATCCACTACGCCAGCGAACATGTGGAGATGGGTGCCCACGTCGGCGTGTACGACCTCGGCGGCGGCACCTTCGACACGGCGCTCCTGCAACGCACCGCCTCGGGGTTCGAAGTGGTCGGCGTGCCCGGCGGCGACGAGAACATCGGCGGCGAGGACTTCGACCACCGCCTGTTCCGCTATTTCGGCCAGTGCCTCGCCGAGGTGGACGAAGACCTGTGGGACCAGATGATGACCAGCGAGGACCGCAAGTGGAAGCGGGCCGCGCTGGACCTTCTGGTGCAGGCCCGGCGGGCCAAGGAGGCACTCTCCTCGTACACGTCCACCCAGGTGTTCGTGCCGGTGGCGGACCGCGACATCGTCGTCAACCGCAGCCAGTTCGAAGCGATGATCATCGACGACGTCGAGCGCACGGTGGACCTCATGGAGGAGACCATCCTCGACGCCGGCATGAAGGTGGACGACCTGGCGGCGATCTTCCTGGTCGGCGGATCGTCACGTGTCCCATTGGTTGGCCAACTGGTCACCGAACGGTTCGGTGCCCGGGTCATCACCCGCGACGAACCGAAGGGCGTGGTGGCGCTCGGGGCGGCACGGCTGGCCGCACTGCGCTTCCTCATGCCCCGCCCGACCCCCGCCGCCGGCCCGGCACCCGTGCCCGCGCCCCAGCCGGCAGGCGCTCCGGCGGACATGCCGATGCCCGTGCCTGCCAACGCACCGGCGCCGCCGCTGGGCGATCCGCCCCCGCCCGACGCCGCCACAGCCGTCATCGGCATCGCCCCGCCGCCCGGCGCCCCGGCGGCCGCCGCTCCCGCCTCCCCCACGGGCCAGCCACCCGCTGCCGGCAACTGGCTGGAGAACCTGCCCGTCCCCAACGCGCACGAGCGCCTTGGCACCGACCCCACCGGCCAGGTCCCGGTGGTCGGCCCAGCCGCCGCGGGGCCACCGGCGGCCGCTCCGCCCGCACTCGGCACGCCCGTGGCGGCCATGCCCTACCCGGCCGTCAGCGCCACACCGGCAACGCCGCCCGTGGCACCGGCAGCGACACCGGCGTCGCTGGCAGCGGCCCCACCTCCCTCCGTACCACCGGCCGCCATCGCCGCCCCGCCGCCCGTGCAACCCGTGTCGGTGGCATGGCACGTGCCGCTGGCCGACGCCCCGGGGCAACTCGCCGCGGACGCCGGCGCCGTGGTGGTCGGCGGCCTCGCCGGAGTGGTGCGCCTGGTGGACCCGGCAACCGGTCAGGTCCGCTGGCAGGCACCACTTGGCGCACCCGGCTGGGCCGCCCCGGCGCTCACCACCGATGGCGTGCTGCACGCCAGCAGCGACGGCCGGGTCGTCCACCTGGATCGCGGCACCGGTGCCGTGCGCTGGCAGGCCAACCTCGGCTCGCCGGTCATCAGCACACCGGCCGCGGCAGGGCCCACCGTGGTGGCCGGCCACGACGGCGCCAAGGTCGTCGGCATCGACCGCGCCTCGGGCACCCTGCGCTGGGAACTGCCGGTGGGCGCTGCAGTGCGCGCTGGCGTGGTGGTGGTGGGCGCCGAGGTGGCCATCTGCACCACGGCAGGGCAGGTCTACCTGGCCAACGCCGCCACCGGCCAGGTGCGCTGGGGCTATCGCGCCGGTGGGCAGATCCTGCTCACGCCCGGCCTGGCCACCGACCGCCTGCTGGTCGCGTCGGCCGACGGCGTGCTCCACAGCGTGCGGATCGCCGACGGCACTGCCGCCTGGACCGTGCCGCTCAGCGGCGGCCCCGCCGGGCCAGTGGCTGTGGCCGGCGACGTGGCCGCCGTGGTGGACGACCGCGGTGTGCTGCGGGTGCTGCGCATCGACTCCGGCGCGCCGATGGCCGAGGTGCCCGTGGGCGGCCAACCCGCGGGCGTGGTGTTGCACCCATCCACCGCGCCCACGATGGCGGTGGTGGAGACGGGTGGCTCGCTGGTGGCGGTGGACCTCACCACCCGCCAGACCCGCTTCAGCGTGCCCACGGGGGGCGGCAACCGCTGCCAGCCGGTGCTGGCCGGCGGCCTGGTCTGCGTGGCCACCACGTTCAACCAGATCTTCGGGATCGTGCCCACCTGAACCCGGCCGTGTGCCCGGACGCGCCACTGCCCGGGCACCGTGGGGTGCACCGGGCAGCGGGTGGGCCGTGCTCAGATCTTCAGCGAGAACGGCATCAGGATGAAGCGGGTGATGGACTCCAGCAGGCTGGAGTCGTCGTCGCCGCCCACGTCGCCGAACGGGTTGGCGTTGCCGGCCGTGCCGGCCTCGTCGCCGGCCGAGCCGTCGTCCTCCACCACGATCATCGAGTGGTCGGCATCCTGCCAGGCATCCTCGAAGGCCTCGATGGAGATGGCCACGCCGGCGCCGTCGGGGAAGCCGGGGTCGTTGATGTAGACCACACCGGCCTCGTCGTCGATGCCGGTGATGACCACGGCGTGGCCGGACACCAGGTCGTCGGCGAACGGGGCGTCGCCCTGCCCGTACAGGTCGTCGGCGTCGAGCCCGATGATGACGTCGTCGCCAGCGTCCAGTGACGCCCGCAGGTCGTCCAGCGTGCCGGTGGTGGCCTCGGCGTCCACGCCGTAGTGCTCCAGCAACTGCACGCCGCCATCGATCGACATGCCCGTCGGGCCCAGGAGGCCCATCTCGTTGGCCAAGTCCACCAGGTCGCCCTGGGGCACCTCGTCGCCGAGCACCTCGCTGAGCACCATCGCCACCGAGGTGGGCAGGCAGTCGTTCGGGCCCACCTGGGCCTGGTGGTACTCCATCTCGCCCATCGGGTCGCCGTGCACGTCGTCGTCGCCTTCGCCGTCAACGTCGTAGGGGTCGTCGGAGGACTCCTCGTCGACGATGAACGGCACGTTCGTGCCGTCGTCGTCCGAGCCGTCGATGACCTCGCCGGTCTCGGGGTCGAACGAGGTGTCCAACACGCCGTCGCCGTCGGAGTCCATCGACGCCATGTCGAACACGCCGTCGCCGTCGAAGTCGCTGACGATGGTGTCCAGGATGCCGTCGCCGTCGGAGTCGAAGGCGATGTGCTCGGCACCGGTCATCGGGTCGACCACGTCGAACATGTCGGCGACACCGTCGCCGTCCATGTCGACCATGGTCGTTTCGGCGAAGCCGTCGCCGTCGGAGTCGTAGGCCATCGTGTGGCCGTCGGCGGCAGCGTCGTAGCCGCCGCGGGGGTCCACGCCGCTGTCGTAGCTGTCGGGGGTCATGCCGTCGTTCATGGTGGGTTGCTCCTCGTGTGGTTGTTCCGTTGTTGGTTCGGTGTCCCCTCCGATGCGGCCACCGTGATGGAAGTTCCGCGACCCACCGAAGATTTCGGCGGCCGCTGCGATCAGGCCTCGCCGCCCACCGCCCGGCCGGTGAGCCGTTGATCGACGGCCTGCTGCAGCGGTTCGATCTCGCCACGCAGGCGCTCGATGTCCTTCATCCGTGCCGCGCAATTGCGCTGCACCTCCTGTCGCTTGCCCATCTCCGAACGCAGCAACGCCTGCGCCTCGCGGTGCTCGCGCTCCAGTTGCTTGCGACGCTCCGCCAGGCGCTGCTCCACGAACAGCTCCACCTGCTCGCGTAGGTCGAGAATGCGCAGCGACAACTCCGTGCTGAATTCCCTCGACACACCCTCCTGGCCGAACAGGAGGTCGCCCACATAGCGGTGCAGCTCCATCTTCAGGCGCTGCTTCTCCCGCGACTTCTTGCGCATCTTGCCGATGGGGATGGCCACGGCGGCACCGATGCCGTAGGCCACCAGACCCAGGCCGCCCGTGGCAAGGCCCAGTGCGCCGGCCGCCGAGTTGGCGATGTTGGCGAAGGTGTAGGTCTGCATCGCCGTCGGCAGGCCGTCGTCGAGGAAGGAGTCCGGGCGGGCGTTGGAGCGTGCGCCGGACAGCTGACGGAGCTCTTCGGGCATCTCCATCTCGCCGAGCACGATGTCCATTCCCTCCGCACCGAGATCGGCCAGCAGGGTGCCGAGCGTGGACTGGAAGTCGTCGTTGATCGCCTTGACCATCTCGTTCCATGCACCGTGAAGCGAGCGCTCCAGCTCGGCCGGCAGCGCAGCCATCAGCACCTCGCTGTCCTCGGTGGCATCGATGATCTCGCGGTAGCTCTCCCGCACCCGGTTCAGTTCCTTGGTGACCAGACGCGACGCCCCGGTCTGCAGGCGGACGATGCTGTTGCCGAGCGTGCCGCGCCAGCGGGCCTGCTTGGAGCCGAACTCCTCCATCATCCGCTGCCGGGCGGCGAGATCCTCGGCCACCTGGTTGTCGCCCGATGCCGCCCGCTGGCGCGCCTGGGTCTCGCGCTCCACGTCGCCGAGCAGCACCCGCAGCAGGGCGATGAGGTTGGCCACACGGATGATCTCCCGGTTGTCGGCGCTGCGGTCCAGCAGGGTGCGCAGGTCGCCGATGCCGCTGCGAGCCAGCAGGCGCTCGGCCTGCTCCGCCCGGCCGGCCTCGGCCCGCACCCGCGCCTGCTCGGCCAGGAAGCTGCTGGTGAGCACGAACGGCGCGTCCAGCACACGGCGCAGCCGCACGGACACGTCGGCATCGGTCTCGCCCTCGTCGGCGCGCCGCTGCTGGGTCTCGGCGAACGTGCGGATCTTCGCCCGGTGCTCGGCGATCATCTCGCCGTTGGCGGCTTCCGAGTTGGTGTCCGCCTTGGTGACCACCATCACGATGTGCTCGGTGCGCTCGCTGGCCTCCACCAGGAACTCGAGTTCGGAGCGGGCGACGGGTTCCTCCGCGGACACGGTGAACAGCAGGGCGTCGGCCTGGCCGAGCGCGGCAAGCGCAAGGTCGCGATGACCGCGCGACATGCCACCCACGCCCGGCGTGTCGATGAGCACGATGCCGCGGGCAAGCAGCGGATTGTCCACGCCGATCTCCACCGACATCACCCCCTCACGGCGGGACGGATCGCCACGCATGGACGCGACGTCCACGAGGTCGTCGCGGGTGACGTGCTCCTGGCGGGGCTCGCCGTTGTCGTCGAGCCGGGTGACCACGATGTCGAACTCGTCGGCGTGGCGGACCACGAGGTGCACGCTGGTGGCCACGTCGGCGTCCACCGGCAGCAGGCCGGGCTGGTCCAGCACCGCGTTGAGCAGCGAACTCTTGCCACGCTTGATGTCGCCACACGCAACCACCACCAGCTGCTGGCGGGTCCACTGCTCGGCCTCGGCCGTCACGCGCTCGGCAAGGTCGGGCCGATCCCAGTCGCGGACCGCGGCGTGCACCTTGTTGGCCAGCCGCGACACCTGGGTGGCCAGCGGATCGCGGCTGGCCCGCTTGGCGCCATCGTCGCCGCCCTCATCGGCGGCAACTGCATCGGGCTCCACCGGATCGTCGCTCATCGGGCCCCCCGTTCGAACTCCAGCCACATCGCCTCGAAGGCCTCCTTCACCATCCGCGCCATCCGCGACTCGTTGGGGCTGCGCCGCGAGTCGTTGCCCCACGCGGACCAGCGGGCAGCACCCGCCGCCGCGGCGTCGCGACCGGCGAACGCCGACGCACCCACCACGGAGCGCGGGTCGCCCGCGTCGGCCAGCGCCAGCACGTCGCCCATCAGTTCGTCGGGCAGGCGCAGGTCGCCGCGGCTCACGGCCTGAGCGACCTCCAGCAGGCGCAACTGCACGAACGCCGGGTCGAACTCCAGCTTCTCCAGCGGTGACCGCAGGGCCCGCAGGGCGCGCACGTTGTCCGGGTCCGAGCGCAGGTAGGAGGCGCGGCGCAGGTCGTTGAGCGCGGCATGCGCCTTGAAGGCCTCGGACTGGCCGGCAAAGCGGCGCACGATCACGTCGCGCAGGGCGCGGAACCCGCTGGCCTCGCCGAACTCACGGAGGAAGTCCGAGGCAGTGTGGGCGCCCCTGTCCGCGGCGGCGACGGCCACGCGGAGCCCGTACAGGTCCAGCAGCGACAGCAGGCGGCGGCGGGATGGCTCGTCGAGGTCGAGCAGGTCGAAGGTCAGGAAGTCGTCCGCCGTGAGCAGCATGTCCTCGCGGTCCAGCGGGTCGCTCACCGCCGCCACCGCCGCCAGCGCGCGAGCGTCGGCCTCCGTGAACACGGCCGCCTCGGCGCTCTCGGCCAGCAGGCCCACCACCGGCAGCACGGCGCTGACGACCCCGCGCAACTCGGCGGCGATCCGGTCGGCGATCGGCGCCGCGGCCGCCAGGGGGTCATCCCCCTTGGCCAGCCGGTCCACCTTGCTGAGCACCGCGATGGCGTTGGCCGCGGACAGCGAGGAGTCGCCGAACAGCTTGGCGAAGCCGCGCAGCACCTGGGCGTCGGCCTGACGCAGCAGCGGCAGCAGGAACACCAGCGCGTCGGCCTTGCTGACCGCATCGGCCGTCTGCTCGCCCTCCCGTCCGCTGACCCCGAGGAAGTTCGCGGTGGCCTCCTCGTTGACCTCCGTGACCGTGTTGAGCCCGGGGGTGTCCACCACGGAGATGTGGTTCAACAGGGCGTTGGAGAGGTGCACCACCACATGGCGCACGCGCTCCACCGGCATGCCCAGGTGATCGGGCATGCGCCCCCGGTTGAGCGGCAGCGTGGTGACCGCACCGTCGACCGCCACCACCTCCACCCGCTCGTGCGTGCCGTAGCGGAACTCGCTGACGACGCGGGTGCACTCACCGGCGTCCACCGCGGCGATGCGCTGGCCGAGCAGGGCGTTGACCAGCGTGCTCTTGCCCGAGCTGACACCCCCGGCGACGGTGATGGTGAGCGGCGCTGCCAGCTTGGCGCGGATCTGCTCGGCCATGGTCATCGCCGGACCGGGCACGAGATGGTCGATGAGGTCGTCGCACAGTTGGCGCAGGCGAGCGGACAGGGGCGGCGGAGGCGGGGGGACAGCCATACGCGCGCTCAGGAGGCGACGTGGACGATGACGTCGGGAAGGCGCAACAGCGCGGTGGCGGATGCGTAGCCCACACGGTCCGTCGCCGCCACCGTGCCCACGGCGGACGGGTCGGGGGCCGGTGCGCTGCCGACGCCGCGCATGCGCTGCGCGTCGAACGGGGTGCCGGGCGGCGGGTCCAGCGCCTGCACGCCGGCGCGGGCGAGCGCGGCCGTGATCTCGGCGCGCAGGGCCGCGCTGTTGACCCGGTCGCCGAGATCGATGAGCGAGGCGATCAGCGCATCGGCGCGACCGTCGGGGGCGGGAGCGGCAGCGGCGGGTGCCGGCGCCATCGGGGCGGGCGCTGGCGCCATCATCGGCGGGCCTGCCTGCGGGAACCCGGCCGCCGGGGCGCCGGATGCGGGTGCGGCGGTCCCGGCCGGCGGCGAACCCTTCAACAGCTTCATGCCGAGCGCACCGATCACCAGGCCCACGGCGGCAGCGCCGATGAGCGCGCCCACGGAGGTGCCGCCGTCGTCGTTGCCCGACGCGGTGGGCGTGATCGGGTTCTGCGAAACCGTGGACGCAGTGCTCTGCATGCACTGGGTGACGGCGATGGCGCGTTCCACACCCGAGCTCACCTTTCGCGCCACACACTGGTCGAACGTCTCCGAGCCGGCATGCGCGGCCGCCGGTGCCAGCAGGATGATGCCGAGCGCGACGGCGACGCCTGCGGCTCGAATGGCTGGGCGATCGGTTCCCATCGGACCCCCTGGGCAGTCGGTTTCGACACAGTAGTCCGCTTGCGACACGTGCCGCTCCGAGCCCCTCCCGCACCGGCTCGCAAGAATTTCCTGAACTCGCGGAACTTCCTCGCCCTGGGCCGCATCGGTCGGAGCACACACACCCACTCCCGCACAGCGGGAACCCACCAGGAGAACCCAGGGCCATGAGCGACTACACCGACTACAGCTACGACACCGACACCACCACCATCGACACCAGCTTCGACACCGGCTACGCCGACAGCTACGAAGTGACCACCACCCACGACCCGTACACCGAGGCCCCGGCCTTCGAGCCCGGCTTCGACGTCGTCGAGACCGACTCGTACACCTACGACAGCACCGACTGGGGTGTCGTGGCCGACGCCAGCGAGGCCTACATGGAGGACTACAACACCCTCTCCGACACCTCGTGGGATCTCTACAACGCCGGCGTGGACGCCTACCTGGCCGGCGACGAGATGGCTGCCTACGACCTCAACGCCATGTCGATCGAGATGGACGGCTACGCCGACCAGGCGTGGGACGACTCCAACAGCGTCTGGGAGTCCAACGAGTGGACGACCGTCGACACCTATGAGGCGGCCGACACCGGCTGGACGGACACCAGCTCGTACGACACGACCTCCTACGACACCGGCTCGTACGACACGAGCTCGTTCGACACCAGCAGCTACGACACCAGCAGCTACGACACCAGCTCGGACGTCTCCGACTACTGATCCCCCCGGGAGATGCGGCACGGCACACAGGCCGTGCCGCAACAGCCAATCTGTACGAACATTCTCGGACCTCGAAAGGCGCGATTCCCGTGAACGCCCCCAACACCCCGCCGCCGGGCTGGTACCCGGACCCCTCCGGCCAGGCTCCGTTCCGCTACTGGGACGGCACCCGCTGGACCGAACACACCAACCAGGGCGCTCCCGCACCGGTGCAGCCCGTGCAGTACGCACCGCAGCCCGGCGCCCCGCCCGTGCCCGGCGCCCCGGGGATGCCTGGGATGCCCGGGATGCCCGGGATGCCGGCGATGGGCGGCATGCCCGGCGCTGCGGCACCGGCCGCCGCCAAGCCGCTCACCGCCCAAGGGTTCCTGGACGACCTGAAGCAGCTCGACGGGTTCGCCGTCATGCTGGCCGCCGCCGCCCTGTTCATCATCGCCACGTTCCTGGCCTGGGGGTCGGCCGAAGTCACCGGTGTCAGTGCCACCGGCCAGCAGGTGCATCAGGAAGACACCACCAACGCGTGGTCCGGCGACGGCGCCTGGCTGATCCTCGGCACGGACACGGACACGTCCTCGCTCACCCAGGCCGCGCAAGGCGGGAAGGCGGACGGCAACACCGACCTGCTCATCCTCGGGCCACTGCTGCTCGTGGCCGTCGGCGTGGCCGTGGCGATGCGCCAGGGCAAGCAGATCAGCAACGGCAACCAGATCGCCGCCGGGGCCGCCGTCCTGTTCGGGGTGCTGGTGATCGCCGAGGTGTTCCACCTCAGCAGCGCAGGCAGCGACATCGAATCGTTCGGCGAGACCTACATCGGCGGCGACTGGACCGTGGGCGTTGCCTACGGCGCCTGGATCGGGGCGATCGCTGCGGTCGGCGTCGCCTTCGGCGGGATTCGCCACTACATGGCCACCAAGACCGCCTGACCTCACCACCACTCGACGGGAACCACAAGGAGTCCACCATGAGCGACACCGGCGACACCAGCAGCGAGATCACCGACGTCACGTCCTACGACACCGGCTACAGCGAGAGCTACGAGGTCACCTCGGTCGGCGACCCCGGCGCCGCCGCCCCAGTGTTCGACCCCGGCGTGCCGGTGGAGGAGACCGGCTCCACCAGCTACGACAGCACCGACTGGAGCGCCGTCGCCGAGGCCAGCGAGGCCAGCATGGATGCCTACGACGCGACCTCCGACGTGGCCAACGACCTGTACCAGGCGGGGGTGGACGCCTACCTGGCCGGCGACGACATGGCCGCCTACGAGCTCAACCAGGCATCCATCGAGGCCCAGGGCGTGGCCGACGGGCACTGGCAGGACTCCAACGACGTGTGGCAGTCCAACGAGACCACCACCGTCACCAGCTACGAGACCACCGACGATGCGTATGCCCACGACACCACCGCCTACGACGGTGGCGGATACGACGACAGCGGCGCCGGCTACGAGACCCCGATGGCGGAGGGCAGCTACGCCGACACCAGCTACACCGACACCAGCACGGTGGACACGAGCTACACCGACACCAGCTCGATGGACACCAGCACGGACACCAGCTCCGACTACTGAGCCCGGGCCGCCACCGGCGGTAGCGTCGGCGGGCGTGACGCTCGACCTCGCCCGCATCCGCGCCCAGTTCCCTGCACTGTCCCTGGAGGACGGCGGCCGCCCGCGGGTGTATCTGGACAACCCGGCCGGCACCCAGGTGCCCCAGCAGGTGATCGACCGGATGGTGGACTGCCTGGTGCGCACCAACGCCAACATGGGCGGCCACTTCCGCACCACCCTCGACGCCACGGAACTGGTCCACCAGGCTCACGTGGCGATGGCCGACCTGTACCACGCCAACTCGGAGCGCGAGATCGTGTTCGGGCCGAACATGACCAGCCTGACGTTCCAGATGACCCGCTCGCTGGGCACCCGGTTCCAGCCGGGCGACGAGATGATCGTCACCGCCATGGAGCACGACGGCAACAACACCCCGTGGCGGCTGATGGCCGCCGAACGCGGCATGGTGGTGAAGACCCTGCCGTTCGACCCGCACACCTACGAGTTCGACCTGGCCCAACTCGACGCCCTCATCACCGAGCGCACCCGTTTCGCCGCGCTCAACATGGCCAGCAACCTGCTGGGCACGATCAACCCGATCCAGCAGATGTGCGCCCGCCTCCGTGAGGCCGGCGCGATCACCTACGTGGATGCCGTGCAGTACGCGCCCCACGGGCCGATCGACGTGCAGGCCCTCGGCTGCGACCTCCTGGTCTCCAGCGCGTACAAGTGGTACGGCCCGCACCAGGGCGTGCTGTGGGGGCGCGAGGAACTGCTGCAGACCCTGCCGGTGTGGAAGCTGGAAGCGGCCGGCAACGACTCGCCGAACCGCTGGGAGACCGGCACCCAGAGCCACGAGGGCCAGGCCGGCTGCATCGGCGCCGTCGAGTACCTGCAGTGGGTGGGGCAGGAGTTCGGGGCCGAGTTCCGCAGCGCCGCGCCAGCCGGCTGCACGGAGCGCACCGCCGACCTGCACTCGGCGATGCGGGCGATGGCCGCCTACGAGGAGTCCCTGAGCGAGCGGTTGATCACCGGGCTGCGGGCCATCGACGGGGTGGAGATCCGCGGTATCACCAACCTGGAGCGCCTGGCCCACCGGGTGCCCACCGTGTCGTTCACCCGGCCGGGCATGGACAACACCGCCGTGGCCCGCCATCTCGCCGACCACAACGTGTACGTCTGGAGCGGCCACAACTACGCCCTGCCGGTGGTGGACGCGCTGGGCATCCGCGAGCAGGGCGTGGTCCGCGTCGGCCCCACCCACTACAACACGCTCGACGAGGTGGACACCCTGCTGGCACTGGTGGCCGACGTCGCTGCGGCACACTGAGCACATGCCCGCCGTCGCCCCGCTCAGCCCCACCTACGCCTCCGCCCGCCAGGCGTTCCTCGATGCCGCCACCGCGGCCGGTGCCGCGGTCACCTCCCACCCCCACCCGCTCACCGGTCTGGAAGGGGAGGCGCTGGCCGTGGACGTGGCCGAACTGGGCCCGGCCGATGCGGCCGACGTGGTGACCGTGTTCTCCGCCACACACGGCGTCGAGGGCTACTGCGGCTCCGCCCTGCAGACCCACTGGCTGCGCCACTGCACCTCCGACCGTCCGGCACACGTACGCGTGGTGATGGTCCACGCGCTCAACCCGTACGGCATGTCGTGGGTGCGGCGGGTCAACGAGGACAACGTGGACCTCAACCGCAACTTCCCGGACTGGTCGCAGCCCGTACCCCAGAACCCGGAGTACGCCGACATCGCCGGCTTGGTGGTGCCCGCCACCTGGACCCCCGAGGAGCAGGAACGCACCACCAACGCGCTCGTGGGCATGGCGATGGAGAAGGGGTTCCCCTGGCTGCAGCAGGTGGTCAGCGGCGGCCAGTACGACCACCCCACCGGCGTGTTCTACGGCGGCACCGGCCCCACCTGGAGCCACCGCTGGCTGCGCCAGTGGTCGGCCGATCATCTGGCCGCCGCACAGCGGTTGGCCGTCATCGACCTGCACACCGGCCTCGGCCCGTGGGGCCACGGTGAGCTCATCGGCTGCGAGCGCAAGGGCCTGCCGCTCTATGACCGGGCCAACGCCGTGTGGTTCGGCGAGGTCACCTCCATGCTCGACGGCGACAGCGTGTCCGCGGTGATCGCCGGCGACTGGCTCACCAGCGTGCAGCAACTGGCCCCGCAGGCGGAGCTCACCCCTGTCTGCATCGAGTACGGCACGGTGGACACCGTCACCGTCCTGCAGGCGCTGCGCGCCGATGCCTGGCTGCACGGCCACGGCGATCCACTCGGCCCCGAGGGCCCGGCCATTCGCGCCCAGGTGCGGGCCGCCTTCGCCGACGACGACCCGGCGTGGATCGCCGCCTGCTGGGACCGCTTCGCTGCGGTCATCGGCGCCGTGCTCTGACGCGGCGAGAAGCCGGTCACTTTTCGCGAGACGTGCCGCCCGCCGCGCTCCGGACGGGCATGAACCACGCCCGCCGAGTCACCATCGCCCTGCTCGCCGCCACCCTCGCCGTGTCGGCCTGCGGCACCCGCCCCACCGACCGAACCACCGCCACCACGCCGGCCACGGCACCGGCCACCGCGCCGGCAGGCCAGCCCACCAACGACACCGAGCCGTCCACCGGCCGCGACCCACCACGGATGCCGCCGGCGACGGATCCGACACCGCCAAGGACGGCACCGGCGACACCGCGCCCGGCGGCGCCGCCGACCTGCCGGAGCCGCCCCCGCCGTACGTGCCGCCCGTGCTGGATGCCGTCGCCCTCGCCGATGTGCCGGCCGCGCCTGCTCCGCCCGCGCCGGTCGCCGAGCCGGTGCCGGTGCAGTTCGACCATTCCCCCACCACCGTGCTCACCAGCAACGCGCCCGGCTGCGCCAGCAACTGCATCTCCGCTGCCTCGCTGGTGGTGGACCCCAACGGCACGACGGCCACGCTGCACGTGACCACGGACGTGAACACCCGGATGGCCCTGTGGCTGAGCCCCGCCCCGATCGTGACCACCAACGGGGTGCCCGACTTCGCCGACGACGCCGAGATCGCGGTGGGCCAGCCCCTGCTGCGCACCAGCTGGGACCGCACCGTCACCGGGCTGCGGACCGACGTGACCTACCACGCCATCCTGCGCGCCCGCGACACCGCCGGCCACAAGCAGTACCTCACCGGCACGTTCCACACCCCCGCAGCCCACGGCCCTGCCGACGAAGCCGTCGTCGCCGGATGCGCCACCCAGTGCATCACGGCCGGCACGGTGGCCGCGGGTCCTCGGTACCCCACGGCGACATTGGACGTCACCACGTCCGTCGACGCCACGCTCTCCGTGTGGGTCTCCACCGACGAGCTCGGGTGGGTCGGCAGCAGCCCGCTCCTGCCCGCCACGGCCCAGGTGCCCGTCGCCGGTGGCGCCCAGCGCAACTGGTCGGTGGAGGTGCCCGTGCTGGCCGGCAGCACCGTCCATCATGTGATCGTCCGGGCCGAAGATGCCCAGGGCGTGTCCTACCGCGTCGGCCAGTTCACGTCCGGCGCCGAGCCGCCCACCCGCGTGGTGGTGACCATCGAGCGGGTGTGGATCACCCAGGACGGTGACCCGATGGATGTCGACCGGGGCGACCTCACCCTGGTCTACGGCCTCGTCGAGCCACACTCCCCCCAGCTCACCCGGCTGGAGAGCGACTCCCGCAAGGCATCCGCCGGCGAGGACTTCGTGCCGGCCGGCGCCATCTCCTACGTGGTCGACGTGCCGGCCGGCAGCACCCTGCCGGGCATGGGCATGACCATCTGGGACGACGACTTCTCCAACAAGGTCTGTCTCAACGGTCTCGGCTTCGTGACGTCCCTCACCTACTACGACGACTGCAACCAGCGGGCCAACGTGGCGTACGTCCACGGCGTCACGCTGGCCGACACGAACGACTGGCTGCGCTGCTCGTCCTACGGGATGGCCGGGGTCAAGGAAGACGCCGCCTGCCGCCTGGTGCCGTCGTTCGACGCCCCCGAGCAGTACGCCACCTTCGCCATCCTCATCTCGGTGCGGGTGATCTGACCGGAGCCGAACCGGCCCCGGACGCGGTGGTGGGGGGCGCCCCCGATGACGCCCCCCACCGGTTCCCACACGCACTCAGGCCCACGCGATCGGGACCTTGGCGACGGGATCCTGGACCCGCCGACCGGCGGGCGCTTCGCCACCCCACCGCCCGTTGCAGCATCCGCCTCGGGCACTGCGCCCCTCGGGAGGGCGACGGTGTGGTGGAACGACCTTCCTTTCAACTCGATCCTTCCGGGTGCTGTATCCCCCGGCACTTCTTGCATACGCCCGCCACAGGACTGGCTGTAGGGCCGAACGTCCCTCCGGGAGGTTCTGGTACGTTCCCCGCGAGGGCGTGCTGCGAGGAGCCACCGGTGACATCGACTTCCACCATCAGCCTGCTGCCCCAGCCCCGCCAGGTGGAGGTGCTGCCCGGGGCGTGCAGCGTGCGGCGCGACGCCCGGGTGGTCGTCCACGCTGCCGAACCGGGCCCGGGTGCCGTGGCCGAGCACTTCGTCGCCGATGTCCAGGCCCGGGCCGGCGTGCACCTCCGGCGCGCCGCCGAGGCCCGGCCCGGCGACATCGAACTGCGCGTCGGCGCGGTGCCGGCGTTCGGCGACGAGGCCTACGAACTGCTCGCCGAGACACGGGGTGTGCGGCTGACCGCTCCGACCGCGCACGGCCTGTGGAATGCCACCCGCACGCTGCTGCAACTGTTCCCCGAGAGTGCCGACCCACACGACCACGGCGCCCCGATTGCGTTGCCCGCGTTGCGGATCGTCGATGCGCCCCGGTTCGAGTGGCGAGGCGTGATGCTCGATGTCGCCCGGCACTTCTTCGGAGTGGACCATGTCACCCGGCTGATCGAGGTGATCGCATCGATGAAGCTGAACCGCCTGCACCTGCACCTCACCGACGACCAGGGCTGGCGGCTGGAGATCCCCGCCCACCCGGACCTCACCGCCATTGGCGGAGCGAGCGCGTCCGCGGGCGATCCCGGCGGCTGGTTCACGATCGACGACTGGCGGGAGATCAACCGCCACGCCGCCCGCCACCACGTGACCGTCGTGCCCGAGATCGACCTGCCCGGCCACACCAACGCCGCGCTGCACGCCCTGCCCTGGCTGAACCCGGGCGGGGTGGCCCCGCCCGCTTACACCGGCAGCGAGGTCGGCTTCAGCACCCTGCACCTCGACGTGCCCGAGACCCGCGGGTTCGTGGAGGACGTCATCGCCGCGGTGGCCGAGGTCAGCGGACCGTACCTGCACATCGGCGGCGACGAGGCCGCGGCCACCGACCCCGCCGACTATGCGGCGTGGGTGGACTTCCTGCACCGCACCGTGGCCCGCCACGGCCGCACGATGGTGGGCTGGGAGGAGATCGCCCCCCACCCGCTGCCGCCCGGCACCCTGGTGCAGCACTGGCTGCGGCCGGAGACCGCCCTGGCAGCGCCGCCCGGTGCCCGCTTCGTGATGTCGCCGTCGCGCCACACCTACCTGGACATGCGCCACGACCCCACCGATCCGCACGGTCGACGGTGGGCCGGCGACATCGACGTGGACACCGCCTACGAGTGGGACCCCGCGGGGCTGCTGACCGACGTGGACGACGATCGCATCGCCGGCGTGGAAGCACCGCTGTGGACCGAGCGGGTGACCACGTTCGATCAGGTGCAGCGGCGGTACTTCCCTCGCCTGCTGGCCCTGGCCGAGGTCGGCTGGACGCCGCAGCGGCTGCGCAGCTTCGAGGGCTTCGCCCCCCGCTTGGCCGATCACGCCGACCGCCTGGCCCGGCGGGGCGTGACGGTCCACCCCTCCGTGCCGCTGCGCGGCGAGCACCCCGGCCCGGGCTGAGCCCGCTCAGCCCAACGGTTCCACCAGCCCCAACGCCACACACCCGTCGAACACGGTCGCCCTCATGGCCTCCTGCGCCTCCTTTGGCGGCTCGAGGATGAACGGGTGCACCTGCCCGTCACCGAGGTCCAACTGCAGCACGAACCGGAAGGGCTGCTTGGCCTCGGCCAGCGCGTGAGCATCGCAGCGACCCTCCAGGAAGTACATCGGCAACGACACGGTGGCCTCACCCTCGGGCAGCACGAGGAGCGGGGCACCGGCCGCAGGCTCGTCCACCGGCACGACCAGGTAGGTGATCGTGCTGCCGACCGCCAGCACGGCGATGTCGCCCCCCGCGGCGCCCCGGGTGACGGTCAGCAGCCCGCGGGTGACCGGCCGGCCGTCCACCTCCACGCACCAACCCGTCCACGCCAGCGTCACCGCGACGGCGACTCGCTGGCGTTCACAGTCCCGCAGGTACAGCGCCACTGCGACGCCCTTCGTGTCGTACACCTTGGCCTCGCGCACCTCACCACTCGCCAGCGTCAGACGGGCGATCGCAGTGGCGACGTCCGGCATCGAAGAGGCGGTGCCGTCGCCGGTGCACGTGGCGGCCGGCAACGGCACCGGGAAGTCCACCCGCTGCCCGGCGCCCACTGCGTTCTCCCGCTCGGCCACCTCGGTGGTGAAGCCTTCCCACACGAACTGCACGGCCGTGACCCGAAGCGTCTCGCCCGAGCCGTTCACCACCTCCAACTGCATCCGCCCGGCCACCTCGTCGTCGCGGTACTGCAGCGGCACCACGCCCAACTCACCCGCCGGCACCACCGGCGCCGGTGCGGCCGTGGTCGAGGTGACCGCCGTCGTGGTGCTGGCGCGGGCGGTGGTGGGCGACGACGCGCCGCCGCCATCGCCTCCGCAGGCGCACAACAGTGCCCCGGCCACGATCGCCACCAGCGACCCACGCGTCACCTGCCGCACGCTACCCACCTGCGGGGTGGCTGGCATCCGGGTGGCCGGGCTGCGCATCATGGGGCCATGACGAGACGGTGGTTGGTCCCGGCGGTTCTCCTCCTGGCTGCGTGCACCAGTTCCAAGAGTGGCACCCCTTCCATCACCGACCTGTCAGTGGCACCCACCACCACCACGACCCTGCCGTCGACCACGTCGTCCACCAGCACCACGTCCACCACGTCCACGTCGACCACCACGACCACCACCACGGTGCCGTGCCCGGCGCTCGGCGACGTGCAGGCCAAGCAGAGCGCCGACCCACTGCTGCTGTCGGCGCTGCTCGGGGCGGACATCCGCACCGGCGACGACGTGTGCCACGAGCGCATCGTCATCGAGTTGCAGGGTGAGGGCCAGTTCCCCGGCTGGGCGGTCGCCTACGTGCCAGGCCCGGTGACTCTGGGTGAGAGCAACGAACCCGTGGACATCGCCGGCAACGCCATCCTGCTGGTGCGCATGGGGATGTGGATGCAGGACATGGAGTTCCGCGGTTACACCGGCCCCACCCAGATCTTCCCGACCAACGTGGACCACATCCGCGAGATGCGGATGGTGGACAACTGGGAAGGCATGTCCGTGTGGGCCATCGGCTTGGACGACGACTACCCGTTCACGGTGGAGGTCTACGACGGCCCACCGCGCCTGGTGATCGACCTCCAGGTCCGCGAAGAGCCCTGACCCACCAAGTTGGCGCTGAGATGCGGCTCTACCGCACCTGAACGCCAACTTGATCGGGATTGGGTCCGACCGGCGGGGTGCACTCAGAAAACATGAGTCGAGTCGTAGCAAGTTCGGTACCGAACGAGTAGCGTGACGCCATGGCGCTCGACCCCAAGAAGTGGACCCTCAAGACCAGCGAGGCCGTCGCCGCGGCCATCGACCAGGCGAAGTCGCTCAGCAACCCCGAGCTCACGCCCGACCACCTGCTGGCGTCGATGATGCGCCAGGAAGACACCATCATCCCGGCCGTCCTGGCCAAGCTGGGCCTGGCCCCGCTGATGGTCCGCAACAAGGCCGACGAGGCCGTCGCCAAGCTGCCCCGCGCCTACGGCGGCGGCGACCCGCGGATGAACCGCGAGCTGGACAATGTGTTCCAGAACGCCCAGCAGTACCAGAAGGACCTCAAGGACGACTTCCTCTCCGTGGAGCACCTGCTGCTGGCCATGAACCAGCGGTTGGGCATCGGCAGTGAAGAGCTGCTGCAGGCGCTGAAAGACGTCCGCGGCAGTCACCGGGTCACGTCCCAGACGCCGGAGGAGAACTTCGCCGCGCTGGAGAAGTACGGGCAGGACCTCACCCAGCGGGCCCGCGACGGCAAGATCGATCCGGTCATCGGCCGCGACGACGAGATCCGCCGGGTCATCCAGGTGCTCAGCCGGCGCACCAAGAACAACCCCGTGCTCATCGGCGAGCCGGGGGTGGGCAAGACCGCCATCGTCGAAGGCCTGGCCCGCCGCATCGCCGACGGCGACGTGCCCGAGGGGCTGAAGGACAAGCGCCTCATCGCGCTGGACCTCGGGGCCATGCTGGCCGGCGCCAAGTACCGCGGCGAGTTCGAGGAGCGTCTGAAGGCGGTGCTGAAGGAGATCACCGACGCGGCCGGCGAGGTGATCACGTTCGTCGACGAGTTGCACACCATCGTCGGTGCCGGCGGCGCCGAGGGCGCCATGGACGCCGGCAACATGATCAAGCCCATGCTCGCCCGCGGCGAGCTGCGGATGATCGGCGCCACCACACTGGACGAGTACCGCAAGTACGTGGAGAAGGACCCTGCGCTGGAGCGCCGCTTCCAGCAGGTGTACGTCGGCGAGCCCAGCGTGGAGGACACCATCGGCATCCTCCGCGGCCTGAAGGAGCGCTACGAGGTGCACCACGGTGTGCGCATCCAGGACCTGCGCTCGTCGCCGCAGCGGTGCTGTCCAACCGCTACCTCACCAACCGCTTCCTGCCCGACAAGGCCATCGACCTGGTGGACGAGGCCGCCAGCAAGCTGCGCATCGAGATCGACTCGCTGCCCACCGAGATCGACGTGGTGCAGCGGCGCATCCTCCAGCTGGAGATCGAGCAGGTCGCGCTGGAGAAGGAGACCGACGCGGCGTCACGCGACCGGCTCGACGACCTGGTCGACGAGCTGGCCGCGCTGAACACCCAGGTGCACGCGATGAAGCAGCACTGGGAGAACGAGAAGCAGGCCATCGACGCCATCCGCGCCCTGAAGGAGGAGCTGGAGCAGTTGCGCACCCAGCTGGAGCGCGAGAACGACCTGGCCGTCGCCGCGGAGATCCGCTACGGCCGCATCCCCGAACTGGAGCGCCGCATCGAAGACGCCACCGCCCACCTCGACGAGCTGCAGGCCGGCGGCAACCGGATGCTGAAGGAAGAGGTGGACAGCGAGGACATCGCCGAGGTCGTCAGCAAGTGGACGGGCGTGCCCGTCAGCCGGCTGATCGAGAGCGAGATGAGCAAGCTGGTTCACCTGGAGGACCTGCTGCACCGGCGGGTCATCGGGCAGGAGGACGCGGTCACCGCGGTGGCCAACGCCATCCGCCGCTCGCGCTGCCGGCCTGTCGGACCCCAACCGTCCGATCGGCTCGTTCATGTTCCTCGGCCCCACCGGCGTGGGCAAGACCGAGCTGGCCCGGGCCGTGGCCGAGTTCCTGTTCGACGACGAGCGGGCGATGGTCCGCATCGACATGGGCGAGTACATGGAGAAGCACTCCGTGTCCCGCCTGATCGGCGCGCCTCCCGGCTATGTCGGCTACGACGAGGGCGGCCAGCTCACCGAATCCGTCCGCCGCCGCCCGTACAGCGTGGTGCTGCTCGACGAGATCGAAAAGGCCCATCCCGATGTCTTCAACGTGCTGCTGCAGGTGCTCGACGACGGCCGCCTCACCGACGGGCAGGGCCGCACGGTGGACTTCACCAACGTCGTGCTGATCATGACGTCCAACCTGCCCGGCGACCCGATGGGCTTCTTCAAGCCGGAGTTCATCAACCGGGTGGACGAGATCATCCGCTTCCGCGCCCTCACCGAAGCCGATCTGGCGCACATCGTCACCATCCAGCTCGAACGCCTCACCACGCGCCTCGCCGAACGGCGGATCAGCCTGGTGGTCACCGACGCGGCGAAGGCCTGGCTGGCGCACGAAGGCTACGACCCGGCATTCGGCGCCCGCCCGCTGAAGCGGGTCATCCAGCGGGCCATCAGCGACCCGGCCGCCGTACTGCTGCTGGAAGGCAAGGTGGCCGAAGGCGGCTCACTCACCGTGGATGTGGACGGCGACCACCTCACCCTGCTCGGCTGAGCAGGCCACGGCGCACGGTTGCGTCCCGGCGGGCTGGTGCCGCCGCGTTACGCTCCACGCATGAGCAAGCGGGCCTACCTCGACCATCTGCGCAGCAACCGGCTGTTCGCCGACCTGACCCAGAAGGAACTGCAGAAGGTGGCAGCGGCCGGTACGGAGGTCACCGTTCCTGCCGGCACGGTGGTGATGGAGCAAGGCTCCAGCGGCCGCAGCGCCATCGTCCTGCTCGACGGTTCGATGGTGGTGCGCCGCAACGGGCGGAAGATCCACACCATGTCGGCCGGCGACGTGGCCGGCGAGATGTCCCTGCTGGACACCGCGCCGCGCTCGGCCACCATCGTCGCCGAATCGGACTGCCTGGTCCTGGAGATCGCGGGCGCGGAGTTCCGCCGTGTGCTCGACGAGGTTCCCGCCGTCACCCACAAGCTGCTCACCACCATGGCCGCGCGCGTGCGCGACCTGGACACCGCCGTACTGGGCTGAACGGCGCCCGCCCGCCGGTTCAGCCCGCCGGGTGCACGGCGTGTGCGGTGCTGGACGGGTAGAACAGCGACTCGTGCCCGTCGTCCCAGCGGACGCGGTAGTGCTGCGTGTCGCCGCTGCCGAGCACCTCGAGCACCTCACCGCGGCGCGGCGGATGGCCGAGTTCCATGTTGTCCACCACGATGGCGTCACCGACGACTGCGTGGATGTTCACCGTGACCCTCCTGACGTTGACGACGGTTCGGGCATGGTCGCGTCCACCGCGATCCACTCCACTTGTCGCGCCGAGGGCTACCGCGTGGCAAGTGCAGGAAGTCCCTGGCCCCACGCCGCCGTCAGCGGGCGAGGATGAAGTCGATGTAGTCCTGGCCGATGAAGACGGCCACCACCGTGCCGGCCGCCAGGAACGGCCCGAACGGCAATGCGGTGCGGCGCCCGGCACGGCGCATGGCCATCATCACCACGCCCACCACGGCGCCCAGCACGAACCCGAAGAACAACCCCACGGGCGCCAGGCCGGGGTTCAGCCAGCCCAGATAGCCACCGAGCAGGGGCGACAGGCGCACGTCGCCGTCGCCCAGCCCGCCGCGGCTGAGGCCGTAGATGGCCGCCATCAACGCCAGCGCGATGGCCGCGCCAAGCAGCATGAGCAGAATCCGCTTCGGTTGGTGGGCCACCAAGGCCGCCACCACCAGCAATGGGGCACCCAGCGCGGCGGTGGTGTAGGTGATCTCCCGCGGCAGGCGCTGGGTCTTCAGGTCGATCCAGCTGAGGGCCAGCAGGCCGGCCATCAGCACACAGAACGCCGGGGTGAGCCACGACTCGCCGAAGTGCCACGCAGTGAGACCGAACAGAGCCGCCGTTGACACCTCAAGCACCAACGGTTCCACGCCGATACTCGTATGACACTGCCGGCACTTCCCGCGCAGGGCCAACCAACTGACCACAGGAACCAGATCGAGGGGACCGAGGCGCAAGCCGCAGTTCCCACACGCCGATCCGGGCTGGACGATCGACGCGCCACGCGGCACGCGGTCGACCACCACGGTGAGGAACGAACCGATGAGAAGGCCGAACACGGCCGCAAGAGCAATCGTCATGACGAGCAACGGCCGTCGCTGCGAGCGGCGCCGACACGGAGGCTAGCCCAAGATGTTCAACCCGGACCCGATGCTGGTGACGCTCCTCCAGGCGACGATCGCCGCCGGCGCCAGCGACCTTCACCTCACCGTCGGCCGTCCGGCCACGGCCCGCCGCGACGGCGTGCTGGTGCCCTTCGAGGGTGTCCCGCTGCTGGAGCCGGAGGACTGCGACCGGATGGTCTACTCCCTGCTCAACGAGCACCAGAAGGCGGAGCTGGCCGACCGCATGCAGGTGGACTTCTCGTTCGGCCTGGAATCCATCGGCCGGTTCCGTGCCAACGCGTTCATGCAGCGCAACAGCCTGGCTCTTGCCCTTCGTGTCATCCCCTTCCGCGTGCGTTCGCTGGAGGAACTGGGCGCCCCACCGGCCGCCACCACCCTGCTGGAACGGCCGTACGGCCTGGTGCTGGTGGTGGGGCCGACCGGCTCCGGTAAGAGCACCACCCTGGCGGCGATGATCGACCGGATCAACGAGACCCGCCCCCTGCACATCCTGACCATCGAAGATCCGGTGGAATACCTCCACCACCACAAGTTGGCGATGGTCAACCAGCGTGAGGTCGGCACCGACGTGGTCGGCTTCACCGAGGGTCTGCGCAGCGCCCTGCGTGAGGACCCCGACGTCATCCTCCTCGGCGAAATGCGCGACCTGGACTCGATCAGCATCACCCTGACGCTGGCCGAGACCGGTCACCTCGTGTTCGCCACCCTGCACACCAACGACGCCGCCCAGGCCCTCGACCGCATCGTGGACGTGTTCCCCGCCGAGCGGCGCGACCAGATCCAGGTCATGCTGGCCGGCTCGCTGCAGGGCGTGATCAGCCAGCGTCTGCTGCCCGCCATGGGCGGTGGCCGAGTGGCCGCGTACGAGGTGCTGATGGCCAACGAAGCCGTCCGCAACCTGCTGCGGGAAGGCAAGACCCGCCAGTTGCGCAACATGATGGTGAGCGGCCAGCAGGACGGCATGCAGACCATCGAGATGGACCTGGCCCGCCTGGTGGCCAGCGGCATCATCGACTACGAAGTTGCGGTGGAAGCCAGCCAGTACCCGAAGGAGATCCTGGCCCAGGCGGCCACCCAGCGCTCGCAGGCGCAGGCGCAGGCCACGATGATGGCCGGCCAGGTCGCCACCACCGGCGCCGGCACACTCGCCGGCGTCTGAGCCCTGATCGGAGGCGGCCATGCCCGCACAACGCCTGCCCTACAAGATCATCGCCGGGGTCGTGCCGTGCCCGGGCGGCTGGCTGATCGTGCCCGCCCGCCTTGCGGGTGTGACCGTGAACGCCGACGAGCCGGAGGTCGTCCGTCAACTCATCGACGTGCTGGACTACCGGCCGAAGTTCGACGCGGCCG
The DNA here is from genome assembly GCA_041394605.1 of Ilumatobacteraceae bacterium. Classification (GTDB taxonomy): domain Bacteria; phylum Actinomycetota; class Acidimicrobiia; order Acidimicrobiales; family Ilumatobacteraceae; genus UBA668. The sequence continues at coordinate 360,579 of JAWKHX010000005.1, read as the reverse complement.
CCATCTGGTGCCCGATCGGGTTCAGCGACGAACCCGCCGGGCCGTACCGGGAATGCGACCTCGAGGCGATGGAGCTCATCGGGTGGCCGCGCCGCGTCGCCGTGCGGGCCACCCCGTCACGCGCTGCGCTGCGGGCCGAGACCCGCGAGGCGGCACGTGAGCTGGAGCCGTGGCTGACCAACGACGACCTGCGCCGCTTCAAGTGGCTGCGTGAGGCCGAGCGCGAGTTCCAGCCGTTCCACCAGCGGACGTTCTTCGCCGCCCACCCGGACCTGTCGTTCGCCCAGTTGAACGGCGACCGGCCGCTGACCAGCTCACCCCATCAGCCCGACGGGCTGGTCGAGCGGGTCGGCCTGATCCGCGACAAGCTGCCCGGCGTGGAGGAAGTGGTGATGCGTACCCCGCCGAAGGGTGCGGCCCAACTGCACGTGCTGCAGGCTGCCGGTCTGGTGTGGACCGCCCGCCGGGCTGCCGGCCGGGCGATGCAGCGTCTGCCGCTGGACCCTGCGTGGGACACCGCCGGCATGCGCATGGAACTCGTCCGCTGACGCGAGCCGTTCATCTCACTTGCCTGAACGCTCCACCGGCAGCCGGCGGCCCGCACCCCATCCCCGAACCGGGGGTGGCAGTCACTCGGTGGTGGTGACCCAGGAGTTGATCGCGTACTCGCCGTAGTCGTTCACCTGCACCAGCGCCACGGAGACGATGTTGGGCTCCTGGCCGATGGTGGTGGCGACGATCTTGAACGTCTTCTGGACGATCCGGTTGAGGTGGCCGATCTGGTTCACCTCGGGCAGGTCGGTGGACTGCACCACCTGAGCGGTGAGAACCCCGCCGACGATCTGCACCGACTTGCCCGCACCCATGCCGGGTGCCACGTACACCGAGATCGTGCCCTGCGGCACGGCGGTGTAGCCGGGCACGAACAGCAAGGTCGAACCAGGGCCGGTGAGCTGGATGTCGATGATCGACGGGTTCGGCGGGTCGGGGCTGACCGTCGGGATCAGCGTGGACGGGTGGTAGCTGGCGCTCGCCGCGTCGACGGCCGGGGTGCCGTCGCCGGGGTGGAACTCGGCGTACGACTTGGGCACCGAGATGACGCCGGGGATCTCCAGCGCGGAGCTGGACGTGGAGCCCGCCGTGACGCCGTTGACCGACACGATCGACACACCGGCCGACACCTGGCTGCCCACGTCCGTCGGGTCCACCAGGCGGGAGTTGAACTGCACCGACGGACCCACCGTTGCGCCGCCGTCGGTCACCACCAGGCGACCGGCGTCCCCGAAGATGAACGTGGCACCGAGGCCGGACACGTTCGGGGTGAACGGTGCATTGATGGCGTTGAACGCCGCGTCCTGGTCCTCCGCACAACCGGGGATGGCACCCTGGCCGATCACCACGTCGGCCGGACCGCTGAAGGTCACGGAGTCCTCGAAGTAGTACACGCCGGACGCGAAGTACGTGGGCGTGTCGTCGTTGATCAGCACCGGCTCGGAGTACGTGCCGGGGAAGAACACCCGGCAGTTGCCGGCCCAGGACGGCATCATGTAGCCGCCGGTGGCCGGGTGGTTCAGCGCGTGCGAGGGCAACTGGGGCAGGAAGATCATCCCGGCCTGGCTCTCGCTGGTGGTCTGGGCGATCCACGCCGAGGTGTCGAGCGAACCGGAGTCTGCATACGGCGTGCCCACCAGACCCTGCGGCAGCACCGAGCCGGCCACCGTGGTGGCCATCGCCAACCGCAGTTCGCTGGAGTTCAGTTCGGTGGCGCTCTTCACGGTGGTGCACTCCACGTGCACCGGCATGCCCAGGTCCGGAACGGCCAGTTCCACCGCAGTGTGGAGGCCCGAGTTGCTGCACACGTCGTAGAGCGCCTCCGGGCTGGCCATCGAGGTGCGCAGGGCACCCCGGGCCACCTCGGCAGCGTTGATCTTCGTGCGCTGCTGCCCGTTGGCGCGGATCACCGTGGCCGTGTAGCGCAGCAGCGGCACGAGCAGCAGCGAGCCGAGCAGCACGAACACGATGCAGAGCATCAGGGCCGAGCCCTTGTCCCTCACCGGACGTGCGGGTCGGGGCTTCCTCATACGAGCCTCACCGTCTGGATGCAGGAGATCGCCTCATTGGGGCTGACCGTCAGGCTGATCTTCTGCCATGGCCCTCCGTCGATCGGTGTTGTGGTGAACGGGTAGGGAGCGCCGCTCGATGTACACGACCACCCGACGGGCTCGTAGTGGGTGTTGCTCGAGAGGTTCAGCTGGGTGATCTCTGCGTCCAGACTCACGCCACCGGCAAGGTCGAAGTCGAACGTGCCGCTGCGGAACTGCGAGCTGGTCGTGGCCGTGGTCAGGTCCACCGAGTTCTGATACGTGAACGGGTCTGCTGCGGCACTGCCGCCCACCCGAGTCTGGACGGTCACCGTGCCGCCGCACTCCGCCAGCGCCACGCTGGTCATCGCCGAGGAGAACTGCGACCAGGCCGGCAACTCGTAGTACGTGGCCTCAGCAGCGTTGGTGTACGGACCCCCGGCCGGGATGGCCGGCACCACACCACCGGGCGCCACGAGATCCTTCAGGATGTCGCGGTTGTACCGGGAGTAGCTGGAGGAACCCTCGTGGAACGTGTACGGCTCCTCGTAGACCTTCGTGGCCCGCCAACCGTCGGTGTCCGTGGAGCTGTAGTTGTTGGCGTTGTACAGCGCTTCTGTGGTCGGCTCCCAAATGGTGAACGGGGAGGAGTAGGCCGTGGACTGCCGCCAGCCGTCGGTGTCGTCGGACGTGGTGTTGTTGGCGTTGTAGGTGGACTGGCTGACGGTGGACCAGTAGTTGAACGGCGCCGAGTAGGACGCGTTGGCCCGCCAGCCGTCGCTCTCGTCGGAGGTCCAGTTGTTGGCGTTGTACTCCGCCTCCGACACCGGCTCCCAGAAGGAGTAGGGCGAGCTGTAGTTGACGATGGCGCGGAAGCCGTCGGACTCGTCCTCGGTGAGGTTGCTGGCCAGGTAGTTGGCCTCGCTCGTCGAGCGCCAGCTGCCCAGCGAGCCCCTCACCCTGGCCCGCCAGCCGTCGGCATCGCCGGGTGATTCGTTGTTCGACTCGTAGTTGGAGCGGGTGGTCGACCGCCACCGGCCGCCCGAGTAGTACTCGTAGGTGAGGCCGCTGTTGGCGCGCTGGTAGGTGTACCGGTAGCCGCGCTCGAAGTCCGCCAGGTGGAAGCCTTGCTCCCACGTGAAGTGGTAGCCACGCTCGAAGTTCGCCAGGTGATATCCCTGTCCCTGTTCGATCCACGTGGATTGACCGTTCACGTCGGTGCCCACGTACACGCCCACGAACTTCTCCAGGTCCACCTCGTACTCACGGATGATCCGGTTGGCCCGGTTCCACGACAGCTGGTTGTACGAGCTACCGCTGGCGCCCGGCAGGCCCGTGTCATCGGGATGCGCCACCGCGGGGGCCGACGCCGACGTGGCATTGAGCCGGTTGTAGGTCGGCATGCCGTCGGTGAAGAGGATCAGCGTGCTCGGCAGCACCTGCTGCACCGAGCCGTCGCTGTTGTGGAACATGCGGAAGAAGGCGTCCTCCCAGTTGGTGCTGCCACCGGACGACAGGCCGCCGACCAGCGAGATCAGTTCGGCAACATCGCTCTCGTTGAGCATGTCGAAGTACCGCGACCAACCGGAGCCGGAGCCCAGCGTGGAGGCGGTGCTGGAGAACCGCACCACTTGCAGCCTCACCGGGGTGCCGGCGAAGGCGTTGATGAACGCCACGATGCCCTGACGGACATAGCTCATGTTGCCGCCGATCGACCCCGAGGTGTCCACCATCAGGCCGAAGTTGCCACCACAGCGCGACCGCGTCGCGGCGAACGTCGGCGACGCCGACACCACGTTCGTGCCCAGGTCGGGCTCGCGGTTGGTGCCACCCGCGCTGAGCGTGATCTGGTCCTGACCACCACCGGCGCCGGCCACATCGCCACCACCGTTGATGGTCACGGTGACCCGGCGGCCGTTCTTCACGTAATACGTGGGGTCCTGGCCGTTGGTGACGTCGGTGCCGTCACCCGGGTCCGCCGGGTCCACGGCCAGCGTCACCAGCATGACCCACGTCGGCGAGGTCACGCCGGGGAAGTACTCGGTACCGGGCGGCGGCGGGTCCACGTTGTGGAGCATCGTGATCTGCGAGCAGTCGGGCGCGCCGTCGCCCACCGAGTAGCACTCCACCCGGATGATCTGCCACTCGTCGCCCACCTGCACGTACCGGTACGACACCACCGTGGTGGTGGGGATGGCCTCGGTGTCGCCCTCGATGTAGCCGTGCCAGGTCAGCATCAGCGCGTTGGAACCGCTGACGTTCACGTCGGGCGGGCACAAGGTGCCGCACGGGCTGGCTCCGGGCGAGGTGTCCACATCTTCGGCGGAGGCCAGGTCGCTCGGCATCCAGATGCCCACCGCGGTCTCGGACCGGGCGTTGTTCACCCGGCCCTCGCTGTTGTCGTTCTGGTTGATGATGACCATCGTCGCCGTGGCCATGGCGGTCACCAGCGTGCCGGTGATCACGATCGTGATCAGCAACTCGGGCAGGGTGACCCCACGGTCGCGCCGGAGGCGGCGCCGCTCGGCCCGCCTGGCGCGCATGGTCGTCTCGGACTTCTCGGCTCGTGTGCTTCGATCAGACATCGCTCTTCACCACTTCGAGAGTTCGGGTGACCTTGCCGTCGGGGCTGGTCACGGAGATGGTCACCTTCTGGACGAGGCCGTCGGGGCGGGTGAGGCCGGGGCACGTGCCATTCACCCAGGTGCCGGCGATCGTCGGGTTCGCGGCCGGCGCGTAGTAGTGGTAGACGGCGCTCGCCTGGCCGGCATCCCAGCCCTCGGCCAGGGCCGCTGCTTGCACGTACACGTCGTACCCGGCGCAGGACTCACCGGCGCGGTTCACCCGGTCGGCGGCGTTCGCCAGCACGGTCTCCACTCGGGAGGCAGTGCGGGTGGCCGACGAGGCCTGCACGGTCATCAGCGCGGCCAGCATCAACGGGATCATCGTGATGGCCATGATCGTGACGGTGACCACCACCTCGACCAGACCGAGCCCGCGGTCGCGCACGGGCTGTTCGGCACGGGCACACCGCTCGGTGGGGCATGCCTCGGGACGGGACTCGCGAATCCGGACCACGCTTCAGTATCGGTCCGGGGGTGTAGGGACTTGAAGGGGCAATCCGTCAAGATGTCTTGAAGTTGAAAACGCCGAAACGGCCGGGCACTCGGCCCGGCCGTCTCGACGTTGTGTGAGTCAGACGATGCTGAATCAGGGAGCAGCAGTGGTGGTGGCCACGGCGCACTCACCGGTACCCGTGAGGGTGTAGGTGGTGTCGGTGCCGCTGGTGTAGCTGTAGCTGTAGTTGGCGCTGTCGGCGCTGCGCAGCAGGCCTTCGCTCACCATCGCATCCAGCGTGGCCGGGTAGTCGCCCACCTGAGCCATGTAGGCCTCGGCCGCAACCTCGATGGTCTTCTTGTCGGCGGCGCACGCCGACTCCTGGCCCTTGTTGGTGATGCCACGAACGGCGAACACCGTCACGGTGGCCAGGATGCCCAGGATCACGATGACGATCAAGAGCTCGACGAGGGTGAAACCCCGGTCCTTCTTCGTGTGGGTCTGCATGTGCGTTTCCTCCCGCTGAGTTCTGTCCCACTGACAACGTCGGGCCGCCATCCGGCTGCACGATCGCAACCAAGGTTTCGGGAGTTGGTGTCACCGGCTTGAGCCGAATTTTCGTCAAGGGATTCTCAAGATGCTTCGTCACGTGTTTCTCAAGTCCGGTCAAGTGCGGGCCGATACACCTCACGCGTGCAGCAGCACCACCAACACCGGTTGGAATCACGAGGAGACCCACGAGATGCGGCGCAGCGAGAAGAGTTGGCTGGAGTTCGACGAGCTGACCAGGCCCTTCCTCGAGCCCGGCTCCGAGGAGAGTGTGACCTCGGTGGCCGTGGAGTTGCGTGACCGCATGGTGAAGGTGGAGCAGCAGGTGCTGGCCCAGTACACGGCGACCGCCGCGTACGCCACGCTCGCACAGCAGGGTGTGGAGCAGGCGCGGGCGGAGTCCCGCGCCGACCTGGATCGCACGCAGGCCACCGTGTTCGGGCTGCTGGACACGCTGCGCTCCGACGTGAACCGACGCCTGGAGGCGCTGGAGAACCGGCCGGACAACCGCGCCGCGGCGCTGACCGGCGACGTCTCCGGCAAGGTGGCCGCCATGGAGGAGCGGATGCGGGCGATGGTGTCGGCGCTGGAAGGCTGCGTGCACGAGAACATGCTGTTGCGCCAGCAGGTGGACGAACTGCTCCGCCGGCAGATGGAGCAGGACGGCTGGCTGGTCAGCAGCGGCAGTGCGTCCGAGCTCTCGTTGCACTGACCTCCCTAACCTGGGGGCGTGACCACCCCCACTCTGTGGCTGCGTGCCAACCGTGACCGCTCGCTGAAGCGGCGTCACCCCTGGATCTTCAGTGGCGGCGTGGCGCGGGTGGACGGCGCGCCTGGCCCTGGCGACACGGTGCTGGTGAAGGCGGCCGACGGCACAGCGTTCGGGTGGGCGGCCTACAGCCCGGCCTCGCAGATCCGGGCGCGGATGTGGACGTTCGAACCGGGCGAGGTGGTGGACGCCGCGTTCGTAGCCGGCCGGGTTGCTGCTGCAGCGGCGCGGCGGGACGGGCTGTTGGCCAACGGCGGCACCGACGCCGCCCGACTGGTGTTCAGCGAGGCCGACGACGTGCCCGGCCTGGTCGCCGACCGCTACGGCGACACGGTGGTCTGCCAACTCACCACCGCCGGGGCGGACGCATGGCGCGAGGTGCTGGCCGATGCCCTCGCCGCATTGCCCGGTGTGGGCTGCGTCTACGAGCGCAGCGACGCCGACGTACGCGAGCGCGAGGGGCTGGCGGAACGGGTGGGGCTGCTGCGCGGATCCGCACCGTCACCGGATCTCGTGGCGCACGAAGCCGGCTTCCGCTTCGCCGTGGACGTGGCGGGCGGGCACAAGACCGGGTTCTACCTGGACCAGCGCGACGCCCGCAGTGCTGTCGCGGCGTGGGCCGGCGGGCGCCGGGTGCTGAACGTGTTCGGGTACACCGGTGCCTTCAGCGTGATCGCCGCAGCCCGGGGCGCTGCGGCCGTCACCACGATCGACTCGTCGGGGCCGGCGCTGGCGATCGCTGCCCGCAACGGGTCACTCAATGGGGTGGACGTCGGCGAGTTGGCGGAGGCCGATGCGTTCACCGCGCTACGCGGGCTGCGCGACCGCGCCCGCCAGTTCGACCTGATCCTGCTCGACCCGCCCAAGCTGGCCAGCACGGAGGCCCAGGTGGACAAGGCGTCGCGGGCCTACAAGGACCTCAACCTCTTGGCCGTGAAGCTGCTGGCCCCCGGCGGCGTGCTGATGACGTGGAGTTGCAGCGGGGCGATGCCGATGGAGCTGTTCCAGAAGGTGGTGGCCGGCGCCGCGCTGGACGCCCGCCGCACCGTGCGGATCATCGGCCGCCTGCACCAACCGAGCGATCACCCGGTGCCGCTGGCCTTCCCCGAAGCCGAGTACCTGAAAGGCCTGGTCCTCCAGGCCGACTGACGTCCCCCAAGTTGGCGTTCAGTGGCGGTACCACCGCACCTCACCGCCAACTTGCGCCGTGGCGGCCGCGTCAGTGGGCGGCGCCGGGGTTCTCCTGGACCAGTTCGATCAGGGTGCCGAAGCTGCCCTTGGGGTGGATGAACGCCACGGTGGTGCCGCGGCTGCCCGGGCGGGGGGCCTTGTCGATCGGCGTCGCCCCGGCGGCCACCATTGCGTCCAGCGCCTCCTGGCAGTTGTCCACCCGATAGCCCACATGGTGCAGCCCCTCGCCACGCTTCTCGATGGCCTTGGCGATCGGGCTGTCCTCCCGGGTGGCGGCCGTGAGCTGGATGTAGCTGTCCGCCACCTTCACCAGCGCTTCCTCCACCCCGTCGCTCTCCACGATCTCACGGTGGTGCACCTCGGCGCCGAAGGCCGCCTGGTAGTAGGCGATGGCCGCCTCCAGATCGCGGACGGCGATGGCAATGTGGTCGATCTCGGTCAGCAGCATGCGCACAGTGAAACAGATCGGCGCCCGGTGGCGTCAAAGTGTGCATGCAGAGCAGAACCATTGCGCTGCGAGCACCCACCATGGACACCACCTCGTTCGACGACTTCTACCGCGCCCACCACGCCGATGCCGTGCGCTGGGCCGTCGGCCTCGTCGGTTCGCGAGCGGTGGCCGAAGAGCTTGCCCACGACTCGTTGGCGGCGGTGGGCGGACGGCTCGCAACACTCGACAACCCCACCGGCTACCTCCGCCGCACCGTGGTCAACCGCGCCCGCTCGTGGTTGCGGTCCCACGAACGCGAACAGCGCAGGGCTCGACGAGCCTCCGCCGGGAGCCCCACCAGCTACAGCCCGGAGACCGGCGAGATGCTCGACGCGCTCGGGGTACTCCCCTACAAGCAACGGGCTGCAGTGACGCTGCGGTACTGGTGCGACTGGACCGACGAGGACATCGGCGACGCGCTGGAGTGCGCGCCCGCCACCGTGCGAGTGCTGCTTCATCGCGGCATCGCCACCCTGAAGAAGGAGATCACCCAATGAGCCTCACCGACGAACAGGTCATCGACCGCCTGCGGATGGCCCTCGACGAAGTGGCCACCGCGGCCATCCCCGAGACGACCAATGTCGTCACCCTCCGCCGCACCGAGCACCACAGGGCACGGTGGCTTGCGGTTGCCGCGGCAACCGTGCTGGTCGCCGGTGGCGTCGTCGCCCTGGCGACGCGGGGTGACGGCCAGCCGGCACCGGCCACCACGCCGACCACCCCGGAGCCCGACACCACCGGCGTGCCACCAACCACGCAGGCACCGGACAAGGGGTCGATGCCGTTGGCCATCGTGTCGCCCGACTTCGTCGGCGGCGAGGTGGTCACCGTCGACCGGCCGGGCATCGGTGGTTTCGCCATGGCCTGGACCCGCGACACCGCCGACGGCACCGACATCCTCATCCTCTCCACGTCACCGGACGCGGCCGAGCCGTACGTCACCGGCTACGGCCTCACCGACGCCGAGATCGCCGACCTCACGGCCCAGCTCGCACCCGGCTCCGGCCTGCCCTACGTGCTGCCGGTGGACGGCTGGGAGCTCGCCGGCTTCGGCGACCACCTCGCCGGCTCGTGGCAGGAGCAGCTCTACACCCCCGCCGTCACCGACCCGACCAGCAGCTACATCCCCACGGTGCAGCTGACGGTCGGTGGCTACCGCGGCCAGTTGGAGGCGCTGCCCGAGGGACAGGTGACCCCCGTGACGATCAACGGCGACAACGGCTGGCGCGTGGACCTCGCCGACGGCACCGTGGTGGTGTGGCAGCTGGCCGGCACCGGCCAGTGGGCCGAGCTGATCGTGGCCCCCGAACTGTCCAACCAGGTCGAGGCGTTGCTGGCGGCGATCGTCTAGCGACGGAACCAGTTGAGGCGCTCACCGACCTTGGCCCGCAGGGCCGGGTCGGTGACGCCCAGCCCCTCCTGGGGCGCCAGGGCGAGCACGGCGATCTTGCCCTCGTGCACATTGTGGTGCACCTGGTAGGCGGCCTCGCCGGTCTGCTCCAGGGGGAACACCTGGCTCATCACCGGGTGGATCATGCCCTTGCTGATCAGCCGGTTGGCCTCCCACGCCTCCTTGTAGTTGGCGAAGTGACTGCCCACCAGGCGCTTCAGGCGCATCCAGAAGTGGCGGTTGTCGAACTCCATCATGAAGCCGCTGGTGGCTGCGCAGGTGACCACGGTGCCGCCCCGCTTCACCACGTACATCGAAGCGCCGAACGTGGAGCGGCCGGGGTGCTCGAACACGATGTCCGGGTCCTCGCCGCACATGCTGCGGATGTCCTTGCCGAGGCGCCGCCACTCGCCTTCGTCGTGGACGCCGTTCTCGTCGAAGAAGTGGTAGTCCGCGGCGGCACGGTCGATGATGTGCTCCACGCCCATCTTGCGCAGGATCTGCGCCTTGTCCGGCGAGCTGACCACACACACCGGGATGCCGCCGCCGTTCAGGACGTACTGGGTGGCATAGGCCCCGATGCCACCGGTGGCACCCCAGATCAGCACCACGTCGCCCTGCTTCATCTGCGCCCCGTTGCGGGACACCAGCATGCGGTACGACGTGGAGTTGCACAGCGCGTTGACGGCCGCTTCCTCCCACGTGAGGTGCTCGGGCTTGGGCATCAACTGGTTGGCCTTCACCACCGCCAGGTCGGCGAGACCGCCGAAGTTGGTCTCGTAACCCCAGATCCGCTGATTGGCGGCCATCATCGAGTCGTCGTGGGCGCTCTGGTCCTGGTCGTCCACATGGTTGCAGTGCACCGTCACCCGGTCGCCGGGCTTCCAGTTGCGCACCGCGGCACCCACCCGCAGCACCACGCCAGAGGCATCGCTGCCCACCACCTGGTACGGCTGGTCGTGGCGGGCCGCCCACGAGCTCTCCCGGGCCAGGCGGGCCATCGGGCCGAACGTGGAGACCGGCTCGAAGATGCTCGACCACACCGTGTTGAAGTTGATGCTGCTGGCCATCACGGCCAGGTACACCTCGTCGGGGGCCAGTTCCGGCGTGGGCACCTCACCCACGTGCAGGCTCTTGCGCGGGTCCTTCTCCTTGGTGGGGGTACCGGCCCACATGTCCTGCTCGGCCTTCAGCACGTGGACCGCACGGTATGAGTCCGGGATGGCCAGGTTGGCGAAGTCGTCGGCGGACGCGCCGGACTGGATGGCGTCGAGGATCTCCTGCATGGGCCGATGTTACCGACGGGTAAGCAGGCCGGGCGAACCGGCCCGCCCACCCGGGCGGCACATCGACCGAGCGCGGTGGTCAGGCCGGGCGGCGACGACGCCGGCTGACCAGCCAGGCAGCACCACCCACGCCCACCAGCGCCACCGAGAGCCGGGCCCACGCCAGGCTGTCGGCGCCGGTGACCGGGATGGTCCCGCCGCTGCGCACCTGCACCACCGCAACGGCCGAGGCGACGGCGGTGGCGGTGACCACCACGGGCTGCGCGGCCAGCGACACCTCGGTCGGGCGCGGCACGTCCGCGAGGTCCACCGGTTCCACATCCACGATGCCGGTGAACGTCCCGGTGTTGGTGATCGTGCCACTGGCACCCACGGCGATCTTGGTGGTGACCAGCACCGGCGGGGCCGTCTCGCCCACACCGATGTCCGAGCCGTACTCGCACACCACCGGGTCCACCGCGTTGCACGACCAGCCCGAACCGATGGCCGAGATGAACGTCAGCCCGGCGGGCAGGTCGTCCAGCATCGTGGTACCGGCCAGCACGGTGGACGGGCCGTGGTTGGTGACGGTGAGCGTGAACACCACGGTGCCGCCGATGGCCACCGGGCCGGCGGCGTTGGACACCTTGGTGGCCGACATCGTGGCGGCACGCTCGGCAGGGGTGACCTCGCAGGCGACGTTGTTGGCTTCCCGCCCGCCCACGCCGACCACCGTGAGGCACGCCGGCGTCGCCGACAACGGATCGTCCTCGCTGTCCACCACCGCCATGTTGAGGTAGTCGCCCGACGCTGCGTCGGCGGCCAGCGAGGCCTGAACGGAGAACTGCACGCTGTCGCCCGTGAGCGCCAATGACGCCGCCGGGATGGTGCACTGCATCGCCTGCCCGATGAACGTGGCCGTCGTGGGGCAGCCCACCACGGAATCGGCGTCCCACGACCAGCCGGCCGGCAGTTCGTCGGTGACGGTGGCGTCGCTGCTGGCGAAGCCCCACTCGTTGGTGACGGTGAACGTGAACGTCACCGGCGCGCCACCGGCGATCGCCGTGGCGCCACCGTCGCTCTTGGTGAGCGACAGGTCGGCGGGAGCGTCCTCGTTGGTGATCGAGCAGTCGTAGCCGTACGACGCTTCCATCGTCAGCGGGAGGGTCCCGGGGTCGGCAGGGACCTCCGTGCGGACCGGCCGGCCTGCGGCGGCCAGCCCGCCGCCGTACTCGTCGAGCGACAGCGGCACGATGTCGGGCACCCGGTCGCCGAGGTAGATGCCCTCGCAGGAGAAGTAGCCCTGGTCGTACCCGTCCACCACGTCCTCGGACAGGACATAGTCGCCGGACACCACGAGGGTGGGCGTGTCCTCGTCCACCGCGCGGGCAACCGGTTCACTGGGGCACGGGGCCGGATCACACGCGCTCGGACCCGTTGGGGTGACGGTGAACGAGAAGTCGCCCGGGTCCAAGTCGCCCCCGTTGTCGTTCACGACATCTTTGTGAATCCACACACCGCTCAGCGGCAGGCAGTCGTAGGCGACGCCGAGACCGCTCGCCTGAGGCGGCAACGCGATCGCCCTCTCCAGGCGTTGGCGACTGGCCGACCCGGCGAGCGGGCCGGAGAAGATCGGAAGGATCCCGGACCCGGTGGTGAACGGGTCGACCCACAGCACCAGGTTGTAGGCCCCGCCGAGCTGGCCCGCGAAGAACTCGGTGTCGAGCGTGCCGTCGAAGCACTGGCCGTTCCAGCCGAATTCGATGTCGACCAGGTACGTGTAGCGGACGTGGAAGACCATGGTGGCGTCAGCCGGCACGATGCCGAGAACCATCATCTGGCCGTACGGATCCGCCGACAGTTCGAAGTCCTCGTTCTCGACGCCACCGTCCACGCCGAGCAACTCCCAGTCGGCGATCTCGATGCCACCGGCGGGCGTCGCCGACTCAATGAAGAAGAACGGTGCGTCCAGCGGCGACGAGTTGTCGTCGTTCGCTGAGTTGTCGACGACGATGTCGTAGTCCACGACGACCGCGTCGTTGTCGACGTAGTGGTAGTCGACGATGTTCTTGTCGATCACGAGGTTCGGCGACGGGCCGTCGTGGCACGCGCTGGCCGACGCCCACGGCCCCAACTCTGCCAACCCGACGAACCCATCGACCACGATGTCGACACGGTTCAACAGGCCGGACGGTGCACCACCGCCGAGGCCGGTGTCGCAGAACCAACCCTCCAGGTTCACCTCACCGTCGAAGAAGTCCACCGCGTCGGGCACGACGGCGTCGAACGTGACGACGACCTCGAAGGTCACCGTCTCGTGGGCGCCCAGCAGCACCCCACCGGCGATCAGCTGCGGGGTGGACCACACGTCGTACTCGTCCGCCGGCCCACCGCCCGGACCCTGCACGGTGAACCCGACCACCTCGAAGGGCAGGCCGAAGTCGATCGTCTCGTACAGGTCCGCCGAGGCGAAGCCGTCGGTCGGGTTGGAGACCGTGATCGTGTATGCCTGCGACCATGAGCCGTCCACCGGCTGCGGGCCGCCGTCGGCCACCTTGTCCACCGTGGGGTCGGCAGCGGGCAGGTCGATGCACGAGTAGGCGGTCAGCGCACCATCGCCGGCCTCGCTGTCCGAGTACTCCAACGCCGCCACGTTGACCAGCCCGCTGGGTTCGCCGCCGAGAACACCCGGGCAGAACAGCACCGACGGCCCGGCGTTGGGAAGGATCCTCACCGTGGCGTAGACGTGCCAGGTCAGCGACGATTGCCCGGGCACCTCCACGTCCGTTGCCAGCACGCCGGTGATGTCCGCATCGGCGATCGGCGCATCGTTGGGGTCCGTTGCATGGAAGTCCAGCAGGTCGACCGAGGCCTCCGCGTCCAGGCTGTCGACGAGCGTCGAGGAGTCGAACGACACCACATCAGGGAATGGGTTGGTGATGGTGACCGTCCACTCCGCGTCGTACACACCACGTTCGCCGGTCGGCGTCAGCGACACCGCTGCCTTGTCCAGGCTGAGGGCACGGACGTTGTACACGTTGCACCAGATCTCGTCACCGACCTCCAGGTTCACCACGAAGGCGTTCCCCGGGCCTGTATCGACACCGACCGGGTTCTCGCCCTCATCCACACAGGTCACGCCGTCGAGCTCCCACCCGAGGGAGCCACCCTCGAAGATGGTCTGAGCGCCGGGCCTGACGACCAGCGTCCCCTCCGTGGCAATCGGGCCGACTTCGCCCGGCTGGTGGGCCACCACCTCGGTGGATCCTTCCGAGGAGGTGAACGTGAACGTCGGGTTGTCGGTGACGGTGTCCACGTACTTGCTGATGTGGACCACCGGCAGTGCCCAGTTGCTGAAGCTGCAGACCGTCATCGACCCGTACGGAGCCGTGAAATCCACGCTCGGCCCGCCGAAGCTGTCGACCGAGGACTCACCCACATTGGTGGTGCACTGCCCGGACGGCAGATACCCGCCGCCCAGTTCCGTCACGGTGTGCTGCCCGGCCGGGATCCAGATCGGCTCGTTCGGGCCATCGGTGAGGATCTCGAACGGGTCGGGCGACCAGGTGCCCATGAACGTCGTGCTCCCCTTCGCGCCGGACACGTAGTCCTTGTCGATGAGCACGGCTGCGCCCAACTCGTTGTTGAACTGGCACCGGTAGGTGCCGCCGGGCTCGGCCAGGAAGCCGTTGACGTCGAAGGGCTGGTTGCGGTCGTCGCGGCACTGCACGTCGGCGAGCCGCCACCACGGATCGGCAAGTTCGTCGACCGACCACTCACCAGGGGTCAGCCACACCGACGTCGAGCCGCCGCCGCCGAAGAGGAACACGTTCGAGGACACGTCGACGTCGATCGGCACCTCCTCGCTCTCGCCGTGGGCCACGAAGGCGAACGTCTCGTCCACGGCGAAGTCGGTGAACTTCTCCACCGTGAGGGTGGCCTTCATCCCGAGTTCCACGAAGCACGTGACCGTGGTGGGTTGCTCCACGGCGTAGGTGAACGACACCACGCCCGTGCTCACGGGAGTGGGCGACAGGGTGTCGCAGTCCGTGTTCACGATGTAGACGTACGGGGACGGACCATCGAAGGTCACCGTGTAGGTGGTGCCCCCCGTGAGGGTGACCCGATCGTCGACCGAGGCGACGATGTCGTTCAGCGAACCACTGGCGACATCGGTGACGCCGTCCGAGACCGTGTAGTTCACGGCGTACACCCCGCCGCCGACCACGGACGAGACGAGGTTCAACGAACCGTCACAGCCGTCCACGTTGAGGCACTCGACGGGTGCGGCCGAGGCCGACGGCACCCCCACAGGGGCCGCCGCCGCAACCGCCATTACCGGCACCGCCAACAATGTTGCGAACATGCCGCGCATGACCGAACGAGCACCCATCACACCCACCTCCGATGCGCCGCCGTTGACGCAGAGCCGAGCCGACGGTAGCAGCGGGCCCGCGGCCGGCCGAGCACCCTCTGTGGTGCCCGGCGGAGCACGACCTGCTCATGGCAGAGTGCTGCGCATGGTTCGACCCCCTCGCCACACCCGCCGGTCACTCTGGGCGATCGCTGCCGTGGCGCTGGTGGTGCCTGCGGCGTGTGGCGACGCGGCAGACTCCACCGTCGGCGGCACGGGCGACCAGCCCGCCGCGGCAACGCTGCCCGAAGGGTGCGCGGCGGCCGACGGCAGCGCACCCAGGGTCACCCAGTTCGACGCGTACCCGCCCACCTGCCTGCGCGAGGGCGTGGCCTACCAGGCCGTGATCGTCACCAACCAGGGCACGTTCCATGTGGATCTGCTGGCCGGTACCGCCCCGCTCACGGTCAACAGCTTCGTCAACCTGGCCCGCTACCACTACTTCGACGGCACCACCTGCCACCGCGCGATCCAGAACTTCGTGGTGCAGTGCGGCGACCCCACGGCCACCGGCAGTGGCGGGCCGGGCTACCGGTTCCCCGACGAGACCGACGGCCAGGCCGCCTACCGGCTGGGGTCCGTGGCCATGGCCAACTCCGGGCCGGACACCAATGGCAGCCAGTTCTTCATCATCACCGGCGACGACGGCGCGATGCTGCCTCCCAACTACACCCTGTTCGGCCAGGTGACCGACGACGACCTCGGCCTGGTGGCTCAGCTGAACCTGGTGGCCAACCCGGCCGACGGCCCCCCGCTGCAACCCATCGACATCCAGTCCGTCACGATCACGGAGCAGTAGCCAAGCCCGGGAGAGCTCCCAGTGGACGGCGCACGGGGGCGGCGCCGACGTGCTGGCCGACGACGACGAGCCACCCGACGTCGATCTGACCTGACGGGGCCGTTCGCCGGGCCACGGCTAGCGTGACGCCGTGGCATCCCGCGCCCGCTGGGTTCTCGCTACCGCCGCCTCCTCCCTGGCGCTGACGGCATGCCTGCCGAACCGGTTCGTCACCGGTTGGGTGCCCTACTGGGGTCCGTCCAGCGGCAAGGCCGTGATCGACAACGACGACAGCGCCTCGCTCATGGGCGAGGTGTCGATGATGTGGTACGGCACCGACGACGACGCCACGGTGGACCTGATGAGTTCGGCCACCAACCTGGCCAACGTGGTGGCCAGCACCCGCGCCCAGGGCCTGGCCGTCATCCCCACCGTGTTCGACACCCAGCCGGCGGGCATCATGCGCGGCATCCTGCACGACCCGTTCCAGCGGGCGCTGCACGAGCAATACCTCGTGGACCTCGTCACCACCAAGGGCTACGACGGCATCGACATCGACTACGAGGTGTTCGCGTTCGGCGACGGGCGCAGCAAGTGGGACCTCATCCGCCCGGACTGGATCCTGTTCGTGCAGGAGTTGGGCAGCCTGCTGCACCAGCGCGGCAAGCTGCTGTCGGTCACGGTGCCGCCGGTGTGGGTCAACGGCGGGGTCACCCAGGGCTACACGGTGTACGCCCAGGAGGAGATCGCCCCGTACGTGGACCGGCTGCGGCTGATGGTCTACGACTGGAGCACCAGCAACCCGGGCCCCATCGCTCCGATCTCCTGGGTCAATCAGGTGATCGCCTGGAGCGACGGCCGGGTACCGGACAGCCGCCTGCAGCTCGGCGTGCCCGCATACGGGCGCCACTGGGCCACGCGCAAGAACCCCACCGAGACCTGCCCCGCCGGCGCGCTGTGGCGCGACAGCATCACGATGAAGGAGACCGCCGGCCTGGCCGCCGCGCACAGCGTCACGCCCACGCGACACTCGTCGGGCGAGCTGACGTTCGGCTGGACCGAGCAGGTCACCGGCCCGGTGGAGGCCAGCCCGCCCACCACCACCACGACCTCGCCGCCCACCACCATCGGGTCGGTGGACGACGGCATCTCGCCCAACGGGCTGGACCCGCCCATCCGCGTGGCACCACCGCCGGCCATCGTCACCTGCACCGTGCAGCACACCGTCTACGTGCCCGACGGTGTGAGCGTCCGCCAACGGGCCGACGCGGCGCTCGCCGCAGGATGGAGCGGCATCGCCATCTGGGCCTACGGCTACGAGACCGCCGACGTGTACCAACAGTTGGCCGGCGTGGCGCCGCAACGGCCGGGTGGCGACCCCACCGGGGTGCTGGACACGCCGCAGGTGCTGGGCAACGGGCTGCGCGTCACCGGCATGGCGGTGGATCCTGAATTCGACCTGCCCGTGGGGGTGTCGCTGACGGTGGCGCCCACGGGCGGCGCGGCCACCCAGTGGCGGGTGGTCACGGCGCGGGCGGAGCGAGCGGGCATGGCGGCGGGGCTGGGTCCGTTCCACGGCTTCGACGAGGCGTTCACACTCACCCCGGGCAGTTACGACGTCTGCGCCACCGTGATCCTGTGGGGCGGCGCGACCGGCCCGTCGCTGGGCTGCCAGACCGCGGTGGTCAGCGGCCCGCTGTGACCGCAGCCAGGCCGGCGGGGTCGTCCGCCGCGCTGTCGCGCCACTCGGCCCGGGCCTCGGGGGCCAGCACCAGCGAGCTCACCACCATCAGCAGGGCCGCGCCCACGGCCACCAGGCCCAGCGACACATGGCCGAGCACGGCGAAGCCGATGAGCGGGGCGAGGAAGGCGCGGATGCCGGTGAAGAACGTGTGCAGGCCCATGTAGTCCGCCGTGCGGCCCGGCGGCGAGAACTTGGTGACCCACAGGCTCCACATCAGGTCGCCGCCGGCGCTGCCAACGCCCAGCAGCACGGCGCCCGCGACCAGGCCGGTCATGCCCGTGCCGGTGAAGAAGGCGGCCACGTAGAGGGCGAAGACCAGGTTGACGACGATGCGCGACGTGAAGAAGCGCACCCGGTCGAACACCAGCCCGAACAGCGGCATCGCTGCCAGTCGGACGGCGGAGGGGATGACCACGGTGAGCACCACGATGAGCCCCGCCGTGGCGTCGATGCCGTAGCGCGGCTGGGCCAGGTACTCCACCCGCAGCGGCAGCAGCATCAGGTTGCCGAAGCCCATCAGCATCCAGGCGATCAGCACCACCCGCAGGCGGCGGTCCTCGCGCAGCAGGTGGAAGTGCGGCAAGGCGGTCGTGCCCACGCCGTCCACCCGCGGCAGCGGTTCGCTGGGCACCTGCAGGCTCAGCACGGCGAGGAGCAGCCCGAACACCGCCGACCCGGCCAGGATCATCCACCAGCGGTCGGGGTACTCGGTGAGGAACCAGCCCATCCCCAGGCCCACCAGTGCGGACACCAGCACCTTCAGCGACATCCCCCAGCCCACCCGGCGGCCGAGTTCGGTTGGCGGGAAGTTGCGCTCATACGTGGCGGTGGTGAGCGGGTAGACGACGTTGACGGTGGCGATGGCCACCACGGAGCCGATCACGAACAGGGCCATCGCCCCCAGCGACGCCACCACCAGACCGGCTGCGCCGAGGGCTGCCAATGCCCCCGCCAGCAGCATCACCGGGCGGCCACGGCGGCGGGCGACGGAGGTGACCAACGGGGCCAGCAGCAGGCCCACACCATTGCCCGCGGCAACCAGCCACTTCTCCCACCACGAGGCGTCGAAGTGCTTCACGGCGATGGTGAGCAGCACGCTGGTCTCCAGCGGCAGCAGCACCCCGAGCGGCACCGAACGGGCGAGATCGACGACCTGCGCACGCCGCACCACACCGGGTTCGTCGTAGGCAGGCATCACCTGCAAGTCTGGCCCATTACCGCTCGGTAACCGACGCGGAATACGCTGGTCACGCGGCACACCCGCCGCGCTAGCCATCGTCCCACCGTCGCCGCTCGCACGCCCGTCCCACGGAGGTCCTCACATGTCCGGTTCCTACATCGTCGCCGGCGCCCGCACGCCCATCGGCAAGATGAGCGGGGCACTCGCCCCGTTCGCTGCCGCCGACCTCGGCGGGTTCGCCATCGCCGCCGCGCTGCAGCGTGCCGGCGTCGCCCCGGACGAGGTCGAGCACGTCATCATGGGCCAGGTGCTGATGGCCGGCCAGGGCCAGGTGCCGTCCCGCCAGGCCGCCGTGAAGGCCGGTATCCCGATGAGCGTGCCGTCGGTCAACATCAACAAGGTCTGCCTCAGCGGCCTCAACTCGATCTATCTCGGCAACCAGATGATCATGGCCGGCGAGGCGGACATCGTGGTCGCCGGTGGCATGGAGAGCATGACCAACGCCCCGTACCTGGCGGCGGGTGCCCGCGGCGGCTTCCGCTACGGCAACACCGAGCTGGCCGACGCCATCATCAAGGACGGCCTGTGGTGCGCCTTCGACGCCTGCCTCATGGGGCTCGGCACGGAGCGCTACAACGCCGGCGGCATCAGCCGCGAGGCGCAGGACGAGATGGCGATGAAGAGCAACGAACGTGCTGCCAACGCCATCAAAGACGGCCGCCTGGCCGACGAGATCGTCCCCGTGTCGATCCCGCAGCGCAAGGGCGAGCCGATCCTCGTCGAGACCGACGAGGGCGTCCGCCCCGGCACCACGATGGAGTCGCTGGGTGGCCTGAAGCCGGCCTTCGACAAGGAGGGCACCATCACGGCGGCCAACGCCTCGCAGATCAGCGACGGCGGGTCGGCCGTGGTGCTGATGAGCGAGAAGGCGGTCAACGCCCGCGGCGTCACCCCGCTTGGCCAGTTCGTCAGCTATGGCATGGTCGCCGGCCCGGACAGCGCGTCGCTGCTCCAGCAGCCCAGCCGGGCCATCAATGCGGCACTCGCCCGCGCCGGCAAGACCGTGGCCGACATCGACCTGTTCGAGATCAACGAGGCGTTCGCCGCCGTCGGCATCGCCTCGATGGCCGACCTCGGGATCACCGACGAGATCGTCAACGTCAACGGCGGCGCCATCGCCCTCGGCCACCCGATCGGCATGAGCGGCAACCGCCTGGCGCTGACCCTCCTGCACGAGCTGCGCCGCCGCGGTGGCGGGCTCGGCGCGGCCGCCCTGTGCGGCGGCGGCGGCCAGGGCGACGCCCTGATCGTCCGCACCGTCTAAGACACGGCCCAGCCCGATCCAAGAAGCGTCGAAATCGGCCCGAAAGGGTTGACACACTCACGTCATCGTTGTAACGTGACCGCAACATACAGCGAGGTAGTTCCTACCCCCCGGTTGAACCCTCGCTCAACGATCTGGGGTACCGCCTCTGGAGCTGGCCCGTCCGCCCGCTACCAGGTCCAGGAGCGGTACCCCAGTGCGTTTTTGCCGTCTGTCGTTTCGGGCTCTACTGCGTGTCGGCCCCTGGGACTGACGCCTGCAGCTTGGCCACCGCGGCGCGAGCCTCGCGACGAAGCTCGCGGG
This sequence comes from Ilumatobacteraceae bacterium, assembly GCA_041394605.1. Classification (GTDB taxonomy): domain Bacteria; phylum Actinomycetota; class Acidimicrobiia; order Acidimicrobiales; family Ilumatobacteraceae; genus UBA668. The sequence continues at coordinate 340,044 of JAWKHX010000005.1, read as the reverse complement.
GGTTGTCCGGGGAGGCGGCATATGCCGCCAAGTCCGGGCACACCTCGTGCAACCTCCCGCGTCGAGCTGTGACGATCGCCCCGAATGCGTCGAACCGGCACTCGCGCAACGCCCGCCGCACCAGCTCCACCTTGCGCTCCCGGCTCATCGGGGAACGCCACAGGTGCATCATCAGCCCCACCCCGGTTCCGCTGAGGTCGGCCTTCAGCGTCGAGTACACCCATTCTGGATCGATGCGCTTCGCGTTCTGCCCGAGGATCTGACCGACGAACTCCCGCTCCGACATCCCCGGAGCGCAGCGCTCCGCCGGAAGCGACTCATACCCCTGGCACAGACTGGCCAGGTCCTTCTTGGAGAGCGTGATCCTCTCCAAGAAGTGGGCAACGGCAACGCCCTCGTTCGGAGTGAAGGGATGGCAGGCGAACTCCAGGAGGGCGGACCGCAGCGGCTCGTCGATCTGCGACCAGGTCATCACCTTCCACAACGGCTCGCCCGTCATCGACTCGACGAGTTGGTGCAGATCCTGCTGCTCAGCCATTGGCGACAAGACTGCCAGACCATCCTGAGGCGGTGTCACCGTAGCCGTGGGTCGAGAACGGGTCGACGGCTCTTCCACGCCCGAATGGCTCGAGGTCCACCCCGACCGTCTGCATCAGTTGGGCGTCGCCCGAGCATCCTCGGGCGCGACGAACCACCCTGGTTGGAGCCGTTCCTGCGACCACGCAGGTTCGGCCGCCGACACATCGCAGAGGATCGGCTCGAGGTACGAGCGCCACGCCGACAACGCATCGGGCGAGGGGGCGAGAGGGTCGCACGGAGCGATGACGACGTAGTAGTGCTGCCCGCCGGCAGGAAGGCCGGCGGCGGGCGACATCAGGCGCATGTCCCAGCGTCGCCGCGCCATCGGCTCGGTCATGTCGGGTCGGATGACCACGATCCACGGGAGGGTGTCCAGGCACGGGCTGCCGCCCACCTGCGGAAGCCCATGCACGACATAGAGGGATGGGGTGTGGTTCACGATGACACCGACGTGGTGGTCGGGCTCGACGGCCCTCAGAACCGGCATCAGGAAGTCGGAGTTGATCGCCTGAGCGAGTTCGAGCGCCGGCACGTCACGGAGGAATGCCCCGTCGACAGTGACCGTCAGCTCCACGCCGAAACGGCCCTCGCCGTCCTGCGGCGTCCACGCGCAGTCGTACGCCATCCTCGCCTGGTCCGAGTGGACACCGAAGTTCTGCCATCCGGCGTTCGGTACATCCAACTCCTCCAACTCCTCCCGGCTGTCGGGCAGCGCCATCCGAACAAGGTTCTCCTTCACGCCGTCCGACCGCGCCGTCGCTGCATCTCGCAGCAATACCCACAGTCGGTTGCCGACCAAGCGGGCTTCCAACTGAGAGCCGTCGACGTTCGGCCACAGTCGACCACTGAGCGCACATCGGATCGTCAGCAGCCGCCGGCCTTCCACCACGAGGACGTTAGGCGAACCGCTACCAGCGAGGGCATCGTTGTCACACCCGAAGTTCGGCGGGTGGTTCCTCGTATCCGCCACGACGCCCGTGTGGGACGCCGCCATCAGATCGACGACGATTGAAATCAAGGTTTCCACCGAGCGCTTTCCACTAAAGTCTGCTTTCGCATGAAGTCTCGGACCCACTCCCCACGAACTCGCGAGGCGCTGCAACTCCTCGGTGCCGAGATCAGGGTGCGCCGCATCCAGCGCGGCTGGTCGATCGAAGCCCTCGCAGGTCGCGTGGGGGTCTCCCACCCCACCATCACCAAGGCCGAGCGCGGCGATCCAACGGTTGCCATCGGCATCGTGTTCGAGGCCGCGACCCTGGTCGGGGTGCCGTTGTTCGGCGAGGACGCCGTCACGCGAGCCCGCCACGGGGCGCAGCTGGCCCGCGAGCTCGAGCTGCTGCCATCGTCGGCACGCGCCAAGCGGAAGGTCGTCGACAATGACTTCTGAGCCCGAGGTCGCGTACGTCTGGATCTGGCTCCCGGGGGCGGACACCCCGGTGGTCTGCGGCCGGCTGGACCCACAGGCGCATGCGATCGGCTTCACCTACGCCGCGTCGTACCTGGCCCGCGCCGACTCCGTTCCGGTCTACGGGCCGGAGTTGCCACTGACCACCGGCACCCACCTTCCGGCCAGCGAGCAGGCGACCGGCGTGCCGCTGTGCATCCACGACGCGATGCCGGACTCCTGGGGCCGGCGCCTCGTCCACCACCGGCTGGGCGAACTGACGGGAGAGTTCGGCGACCTGACCTACCTGCTCGAATCCGGCTCCGACCGGATCGGCGCGCTGGACGTTCAGAGGTCACCGACGGAGTACGTGCCCCGCGACACCGACCACCCCACCCTCGACCAACTCGCTCGCGCCGCAGAACTCCTCGAGACCGGCCAGCCGATCCCACCGGAACTGGAACCGGCACTGCTGCACGGCACGTCGATCGGCGGAGCGCGACCGAAGGCACTGCTGACCGACGGGGCGCGGCGACTGATCGCCAAGTTCTCCTCGACCACCGACACCTACCCGGTCGTGCAGGGCGAGTTCGTGGCGATGAGCCTCGCCCGTCGTGCTGGCATCGACGTGGCTGAGGTGTCGCTCGCGAAGGCTGCCGGGAGGTGGGCGCTGCTCGTCGAGCGCTTCGATCGCACTGCAACAGGCACCCGCAGGCGCGTCGTCTCCGCGTTGACGATCCTGGGCCTGACACCATTCCCCGAAGGCCGCTATGCGTCGTACGCGGACCTCACCCATCGCATCCGGGCCGACTTCGCCGACGCTGAAGGCACACTGCGCGAACTGTTCGCCCGCATCGCGTTCAACATGCTCTGCGGCAACAGCGACGATCACGGGCGCAACCACGCGGCCTTCATCACCGACGACGAGATGCTGGCACTCACGCCCGCCTACGACCTGTGCCCGCAGGCCCGATCGGGTGCGTCGGCCTACGACCTGGCCATGGCCTACGGCGAGGACGGCCGGCGGGAGGCCCGGCTGGCCTCGCTGGTCGACACCGCCCACCTCTACCTGCTGGACCGTCCGGAGGCGGAGGACGTGGTGGCGCACCTGGTGGAGTCGATTCGCGAGCACTGGGCCGAGGTCTGCGACCTTGCCCACCTCACGACGGTCGAACGCGACGCCTTCTGGGGCCGCCAGTTCATGAACCCTGCGGTCCTGTCGTAGGCCAACCCCACCCGTGGCCCGACGAAGGCACCCACTGGCCGGGACCTCATCCGTACTGAAAGATACTCAGGACTAAAGAATCGGCTAGAGTTCTTTACAACTCGCTATCCTTGCACCCGTGGATCCACGCACAAATCCGTACAACCCTGGCGCCGGGCTGCGACCCGCAGCACTGGCCGGGCGGGACGGCGATATCCAGGCGTTCGAGATCCTGGCCGATCGTGCCGAGCGAGGTCTGGTCGGTCGCAGCATCGTCCTGAGTGGGCTGCGCGGCGTCGGCAAGACCGTCCTGCTGTCCGAGCTGGCCGGTCGTGCGCTCGAACGGAAGTGGCTCGTGGTTCAGGTCGAGGCGGAGCACACCCAGCCGGACCACTTCTCCCGGGCCCTGGCCGCCGAGCTCGCCAACGCCGCCCGGCGGCAGCGGAGCTGGCTGGCAAGGGTCACCGACAAGGTCAGAGAAGCACTGGGTTCGATCACCTCGTTTCAAGCGGCCGTCGGTGCTGACGGCATCTCGCTCGGCTTCGACCGGACTCCCGGGCGAGCCGACAGCGGGAACCTCCAGTTCGACCTCGTCGACCTCGCCGAGACGGTGGGGGCGGCGGCCCGGGAGGACAGGATCGGAGTGGTGCTGTTCATCGACGAGATGCAGGACCTCACTCCCGAGCAGATGTCGGCGATCTGCCGATCCTGCCATCGAGCGGGTCAGGCCGCACTGCCGTGGTTCGTCATCGGTGGCGGCCTCCCCAACCTCCCGACCAGGCTGGCCGAGGCGGAGTCCTACGCCGAGCGGCTCTTCGATTACCGCAGGATCGACAAGCTCGCCCCGGAGGACGCCGCCACCGCACTCACACAGCCCGCCGCAGCTCAACGTGTGGTCTGGGAGCCCGCGGCAACGCAGTTCGTCCTCGACGAGTCAGGCGGCTACCCCTACTTCCTGCAGCAGTTCGGCAAGACGGTCTGGGACGCCGCCGCCGGCCCTGACCGGATTGATCTCGACGACGCGACCATCGGAGTCGCCGTGGGCCAGGAAGAGCTCGACCTCGGCTTCTACTCGTCCCGATGGGAACGGGCGACCAAAGCCGAGCGAGAGTTTCTCCGTGCGATGGCATCGGACGACGGCAGGCCGTCCCGGATCGGCGACGTCACCGAACGCCTCGGCAAGGCCAGCTCGCAGGCGCTCGGGCCCGCCCGGGCGAGTCTCATCAGCAAGGGCATCGTGTACGCACCTGAGCACGGCGCGATCGCCTACACGGTGCCCGGCATGGCCGACTTCGTCCGACGCCGCGACGACGACTGACCTCGCCATACGGCTCAGGCGGTGACTTCGCGGCGGCCTTCGAGGGCTTTGCCGAGGGTCAGCTCGTCGGCGTACTCCAGGTCGCCGCCCACCGGCAGGCCGCTGGCGATGCGGGTGACGCGGATGCCGAACGGCTGCAGCATGCGGGCCAGGTACATCGCCGTGACCTCCCCCTCGGTGTTGGGGTTCGTGCACAGGATGACCTCCTGCACACCTTCAGGCTCCAGCCGGGCGAACAGCTCCTTCATCTTCAGCTGCTCCGGCCCGATGCCCTCCAGCGGGCTCATCGCCCCCAGCAGCACGTGGTAGCGGCCCTTGAACTCGCCGGTCTTCTCGATGGCCACGATGTCGCGGCTCTCCTCCACCACGCACAGCACGGTGGGGTCGCGGCGGTCGTCGGCGCAGATCGGGCACAGCTCCGACTCCGCCACGTTCCAGCAGCGGCTGCAGAAGCGCACCTTCGCCTTCGCCTCGGCGATGGCGGTGGCCAGCCGGGCCACATCGTCGGCCGGCACCTTCAGGAGGTGGAAGGCGATCCGCTGCGCGGACTTCGGGCCGATGCCCGGCAGCTTGCCGAGCTCGTCGATCAGTGTCTGGACGGGCGGGGTGTAGACGGCGGCCACGGCGTCACTCGTCGATCAGCTTGGAACCGGGGAAGGCATCCAGCAGGCGGTCCGTCGGGGTCTGCACTTCCTCCGGCGGCACATCCACCAGCTCGGTGAGGTCGACCTCCTCGTCGGGCGGCGGCGGGGACGCCGCCCGCAGCGGGACCACGTTGTCCTCGTGGGCGGCCGCGGCGCCGTCGACCACCACGACTACCGGCACCTTCACGCCGAGGACCTTGGCAATCGCGGCTTCCGCATCACCGGCGTGCTGCTGGGTCTTCGCCCGTGTGGCCTCGTTCTGCACCGCGAACGTCAACGCGCCGTCGCGCACACCGACCAGGCGGGCGGCCGAGAACATCGGCCGGGCGAGCCCCTTCAACAGCGGGGCGATCTCCTCCGCCCAACGGGCCGCGGCGGCGTCGCCCGCCGGGGTGGCCTGAGCGGCGGGCTGCGGCGGCGCGGCAGCCGGCGCAGGCGTCGGGTCGGGCACCGGTTCCGGTGACGGAGCCGCTGTGGCCGGGCGCGGAGCCTCGGCAGGGGCAGCGGCCGGAGCAGGCGCGGGGGCCGGTGCGTCCGCGGGCTCGCGGCGAGCTCGCCCACCGAGCGCCACCCGGCCGGTGGCAGGGTCCACCGGGGCGGGGCGGCCGGCCGGCGCGGCAGCGGCACCGGCCGCGATCTGGTGCTCCAGCCGGTCCAGCCGCTCCAGCACGACGGACAGGTCGCCGCTGGATGCCTCGTGGGTGAGCTGCACCAGCGCGACCTCCAGCAGCAGCCGCGGGTCCGGGGCGTGACGCATCTCCACCAGGATCTCGCCGATCCGCTCCATCGCCCGCACGATGGCTGCGGCGCCCAGACGCTGGGCCAGGGCCGACACCTCGGCGGCGCGCTGGGTGGGCAGCTGCACCAGTTCGGGTGCCATCAGCGACAAGAAGCAGTCCCGCAGGTGGCGGACGATGTCCTCCGCCAGGGTGCGGGCATCACGCCCCTGTTGCACGGCCGCTGCCACCACCGTGAGCGCCCGGCCGGGATCTTTCTCGATGAACGCCTCGACGAACTCGTCGAGCGGGGTGATCTCCAACGGCTCGCCCCCACCCGAGGCCACCAGCTCCAGGGCGGACACGGTGTCGCGGGCGGAGCCACCACCCTGGCGGAGCACCGACTGCAGCGCGGCGTCGGTCAGCTCGATGCCGGCGTCGCCCGCCAGCCAGCGAATGTGGTCCTCCATCACGTCCATCGGCAGGAGGTGGAACTGGAGGTGCTGGGTGCGGCTGCGAATGGTTTCGCTGACCTTCTGCGGATCCGTGGTGGCCAGCACGAACACCACGTGCGGGGGCGGCTCTTCGAGGGTCTTCAGCAACGCTGCCTCCGCCGCCTTGGAGAGCATGTGCACCTCGTCGAGGATGTACACCTTGTGGCGGCCAGGGGTGCCGAGCGACGCCTTCTCGATGAGGTCGCGCATGGCCTCGACGCCGTTGTTGCTGGCGGCGTCCAGCTCGTGCACGTCGTAGCTGGTGCCACGCTCCACCGCCAGGCAGGAGGGGCACTCGCAGCACGGCTCGCCGTCCTGCGGGTTGTCGCAGTTCAGCACCTTGGCCAGGATGCGAGCCGAGGTGGTCTTTCCGGTGCCGCGAGGCCCGGAGAACATGTATGCCTGGCCCTCGCGGTGGTTGATGACGGCGTTGCGGAGCGAACGGACCACGTGCTCCTGCCCCTTCACCTCACTGAAGCGGCGCGGGCGGTAGCGGCGGTAGAGCGACTGGGTGGCCATCGCTGCGACTCTACCCAGGGGGCGTGACACCCACGGGCCGGACGCCCACCCGACCACCCCGCGGAGCGACGTGCCCACCCGACTCGCACCCCCGGTGGCTAGCGTTGCAGCACTGCGATGAACGCACGACGCCTTTCCGGTCGCCCAGCGCTGCGCTGGCTGCTCGCCATCCTCGCCGGTGGCCTCGTTGCTGCCATCCCCGCGTCGGCCTCGGAGGCCGCCGACAACTCGCTCGTCGCGTCCACCCCGGCCAATGGCGGCAGCGTGGACCAGTCGCCGTCCACCGTGTCGCTGCAGTTCGCCAACCAATTGGGCACCACCAACTCGGTCACCATGACCTGCGGCCCCGAAGGCGGCGACGCCACGCCCGTGCCGCTCGGTAGCCCGGTGCTGCTCAGCGACCGGGTCACCCTGTCCGTCAGCGTGCCCTCCACGCTGGGCAAGGGCGTCTGCAACGTCGCCTGGCAGATCACCGACACCAACCTCCAACCGGCGGGCAGCGGGTCGATCAGCTTCACCATCACCGCCGACCCGGTGGTCACCACCAGTACCACCACGCCGGCCACCGGCGACACCACTCCCGGCGGCACGGGCACGGACACCGGCACGGACACCACCACCGTCACCACCGTCGCGCCCTCCACCGGGGGCGGCACGGGTTCGGGTGGCACCACCGCCGGCAGCGAGGACACCACCAGCACCTCGTCGCAGGGTCCGCTGGCCCTGTTCCGCCTGCTCAGCAACCTCGGCGTGGCAGTGCTGCTCGGTTCGCTGGTCGTCATCGCCGTGGCCTGGCCCGAAGGGGTGGAATACCTGCTCACGGTCCGCTTCCTGCGGATCTCCTGGCTGCTCACGCTCGTCGCCACCGGCCTCTTCGCCGGCGCGCTCACCGCCCAGATCACGGGCAAGGGGCTGGGGTCCTCCCTCCCACCCACGGCATGGGGGGACCTGCTGGACACCACGGCGGGCAAGGCCGCGCTCGTCCGCTTCCTGCTGGTCATCGTCTGCGCCTACGTCGTGCTGCAACCGGAGCGGGCCATCGACCCGGCCAACCAGTTGCCCGCGCTCGGCGCACCCGCGCTGGCCGTGGCCACCCTGGCGTTCTCCCGCGACCAGTTCGGGATGCTGGAGATCGGCGTCGGCCTCATCCACGCGCTGGCGATGGCCGTGTGGCTGGGCGGCCTGTGCCTGCTGGTGATGGTGGTGCTCAGCGGCCCCGGCGAGGAGGACCTCCTGCACGCCGTGCGCGGCTTCGCCCGCCTGTCCACACCGGCGCTGCTGCTGACGGTGGTCAGCGGCGTCATCCTGATGTTCCGCCTGGACCGTGGCAGCATCTTCAGCACCAACCACGGGCTGGTGCTCATCGTCAAGGCGCTGTTCGTGGCAGCGATGGTGTTCATCGGCCTGGAGGCGCGGCGGTTCATCAACCAGCGGGCCTCACGCGCCCACACCATGACACTGCAGCTGGCCAACCGGCTGCGGCGAGTCCTGCGCTTCGAGACCGTGCTCGGCGTGGTGGTGCTGCTGCTCACCGCCTGGCTGCTCACCCTGTCGCCCGCCGGCCTTGCCGCCTCCAGCCGCTCCGCCTACGACCTCGGGCCGGTGCACCGGTTCTCCAACACGGCCTTGAACGCCGAGATCGACGTCGCCTTCACCGAAGAGGTCGGCCTCAACGACGTCCTCATCGAGGTCAACCAGCCGGCAGAGGGTCTCAGCGGCCTCGCCGTGGACTTCATCGCCCCGCCCGGCAGTTCCATCGGCGGCCTCACCATCCACACGATCCCGCTCACCGGCACCGGCGCCGTGGTGCTGCCCAAGTCGGCCGGGTTCTCGCTGGACGTGCCCGGCACGTGGACGATCATCGTGCGCATCGGCACCCAGGAAGTGGCCCGCGAGAACGTGTTCGTGAGCGGTGACGGGGTCACCGCAGGCAGCACCGGCTGACCCGCGCCTCCGGCGCCGGCCGACTGCCTACTCGCCGGCCACCAGGCGGCGGAACGGCACCGGGCTGGCCACCTCCAGCTGGTCGTAGCGGCAGCTCTCCGGCGTGCGGTCGGGTCGCCACCGCAGGAACGTGCTGCCGTGGCGGAAGCGGCCCTCCTGCAGCTGGCCGAACGTCACCTCGGCCACCCGCTCGATGCGCAAGGGCACCCAGCTGAGGTCCTTCCCCGCGTTCCACCGGCTGCCGCCACCGGGCAGCCGCTGCCCGCTCTCGTTGGCCGCCGCCATCCACTCTGCCCACTCCCGCCACGGGTGGCCGTCCAGCGCGTCGTGGGTCAGCGGCTCCAGCTCGGCCAGCAACTCGCCGCGGAACTTGGCAGTGAACGATGCGGTCACGCCCACGTGATGCAGCGTGCCCTCGTCGTCGTACAGGCCGAGCAGCAGCGAGCCCACACCCTTGCCGTCCTTGTGGATGCGGTAGCCGGCGATCACGCAGTCCGCCGTGCGGCGGTGCTTCACCTTCACCAGGGTGCGCTTGTCCGGCGTGTACGGGTCGCCCAGCCCCTTGGCGATCACCCCATCCAGCCCGGCGCCCTCGAACTCGGTGAACCAGCGCCGGGCCACGGCCGGATCGCTGGTGGCCGGGCACAGGTACAGCGGGGGTTCGGCAGCGGCGAGGATGCCGGCCAGCTTGGCCCGGCGCTCGGCCAGCGGTGTGGCCAGCAGGGAGTCGTCGCCGAGGGCCAGCAGGTCGAACGCCACGAAGCTGGCCGGGGTCTCGGCTGCCAGGCGGCGCACCCGGCTCTCGGCGGGGTGGATGCGCTGCTGCAGGGCGTCGAAGTCCAGGCCGCGGTCGTCGGCCGCCGGCAGGACGATCTCGCCGTCCACCACGCAACGCTCCGGCAGACCGGCCAGCAGTGGCGCCAACAGCTCGGGGAAGTAGCGGTTGAACGGCCGCTCGTTGCGGCTGGCCAGCTCGATCGAGTCGCCGTCACGGAACACGATGCAGCGGAAGCCGTCCCACTTCGGTTCGTACAGCCAGCCAGCCCCAGTCGGGATCGTGTCGGACAACTTGGCCAGCATCGGGGCGATCGGGGGCTGCAGGGGCAGGGTCACCGCCCCATCCTCGCACCCTTCGGCTGGTCCGCAAGGTGGAGCGGACCGGCTTGGGGAACTAGCGTTGCCCGGCGTGACAGGGAACCCGATGGCCGACAAGCTCGAGGACCTCCGCCAGCGGCGCGAGCAGGCGTTCAACGCCGGTTCGCAGCGCGCCGTGGAGCGCCAGCACGAGAAGGGCAAGATGCTGGCCCGCGAGCGGATCGACTACCTGCTGGACCCGGGCAGCTTCCAGGAACTGGACCTCCTCGCCCGCCACCGCGCCCACGCCGCTGGCCTGGAGGAGCGCCCCTACACGGACGGCGTCATCACCGGCTGGGGCACCATCGAGGGCCGCAAGGTGTTCGTGTTCAGCCAGGACTTCACCGTCTTCGGCGGCGCGCTCGGCGAGGTGTTCGCCGAGAAGATCCACAAGCTGATGGACATGGCGCTGAAGGTCGGCGCCCCGGTGGTGGGCCTCAACGACGGCGCCGGTGCCCGCATCCAGGAAGGCGTGGTCAGCCTGGCCAGCTACGGCGGCATCTTCTACCGCAACGTGCTGTCCAGCGGTGTGGTGCCGCAGATCAGCGTCATCCTCGGCCCGTGCGCCGGCGGCGCCGTGTACAGCCCGGCGATGACGGACTTCATCTTCATGGTCCGCGAGACCAGCCACATGTTCATCACCGGTCCCGACGTGGTGAAGACCGTCACCGGCGAGGAAGTCACGCTGGAGGAACTGGGCGGGGCCATGAGCCATGCCAGCAAGAGTGGCGTCGCCACCTTCGTGTCGGCCGACGAGAAGGCCTGCCTGGACGACGTGCGCTTCCTGCTCGGCTTCCTGCCCTCCAACAACCTGGAAGAGCCGCCGGCGCTGGACACCGGCGACGACCCGGACCGCCTGTGCGAGATGCTGCGCGAGGTGCTGCCGCCCAGCCCGAACCAGCCGTACGACATGAAGAAGGTCATCCGCGAGGTGGTCGACGACGGCGAGTTCTTCGAGTACTTCCCCCACTGGGCGAAGAGCATCGTCTGCGGGTTCAGCCGCATCGACGGCCAGCCGGTCGGCATCGTCGGCAACCAGCCGATGGTCCTCGCCGGCGTGCTGGACATCGAGTCCAGCGAGAAGGCCGCCCGCTTCGTACGCACCTGCGACGCCTTCAACATCCCGCTGCTCACGTTCGTGGACGTGCCCGGCTTCCTGCCCGGTGTCGACCAGGAGTACGGCGGCATCATCCGCCACGGCGCCAAGCTGCTCTACGCCTACTGCGAGGCCACCGTGCCGCGGATCCAGATCATCACCCGCAAGGCGTACGGCGGCGCGTATGTGGTGATGAACTCGAAGTCCATCGGCGCCGACCTGGCCTACGCCTGGCCCACCGCCGAACTGGCCGTGATGGGCCCGCAGGGTGCGGTGGAGATCGTCTACCGCCGCGAGCTACAGCAGGCCGCCGACCCCATCGCCCGCCGTGCCGAACTGGTGGCGGACTACACCGAGAAGTACGCCAACCCGTACAACGCGGCCGAGCGCGGCTACGTGGACGACGTCATCGACCCCGCCGAGACCCGCCAGAAGCTGGTGCAGGGCCTGCGCATGCTCCGATCCAAGCGCGAGGAGCTCCCCCGCCGCAAGCACGGCAACGTGCCGCTGTGATGGCCAGTACCGGAGACATCGCATGAACGCGGAGATCACGCCGGTTCCTTCGGACGAGGAGGCTGCGGCGATCGCGGCGGCCACCGAGGTGCTGTGGCCCAAGCCGGTGGTGATGGCCGACGAGGCCTCCACCCGCCGGGCCCCCACGTGGCGCTTCAGCGGGCGCTGGTGGGCCAAGCCGCTGGCAGCGCGGCGCGACCGCCCGTTCCGCTGACCCCGCGGGTCACACCGCCACGCCGCTGCTGGGGTCCTCCGGCACGCCGGCCAGATCCGCGTCGAACAGCAGGCGGGTGGTGCCCAGGGTGCGGGCCCGGCGCATGGCCGCGGTCGCCCTGCGCACGCCGGCATCCACGTCGATGACCGCCCCGTCGGCCTGGGCCACTCCGCCGACCACATGGGGCTGCACCACCACCCCGCCGCCCACGGCCACACCCTCGGCCAACGCCCGCTCCAGCGAGTGGGCCACCTGCCGGCCGCGCCCGAGGTCGCCGGCGCGGAGGAAGACCACGAACCGCTCGTTGGCCAGCCGGGCGAACACGGCGTCCGTGCCGACCGTGGCGCGCAGCCGCGCAGCGGTGGCCTCCAGCACATGGTCCACGGCATCCAGCCCGTCCTGATCGGCCACCTGCTGCAGGCCGAGCACCTCGATGACGATCACCGTGCCGGACCGGTCGCGCAGGCCGCCCTCGGAGATCTCGTGGTGAAACGCCTGGCGGCGCAGTGCTCCGGTGGACAGGTCGTGCGATGCCATCCACAGTGCCTGCTGGTGGGCGCGCTCCAGGGCACGGGCACCGGCCACACTGCGCACCACCAGCACCAGCACCAGCAGGGTGACCCACAGTGCCACGGGCACGACTTCCACCGAGCGGTCGCTGACGGTGGCGATGCCCAGCAGCAGCACGGCCGGCACCACGGCAGCGGCGGTGACCAGCAGGGGCATGCGGCGAGTGCCGCGCTGGTGGAGCGTGACCGGCGGTGGCGCAGGGAGCAGGCTCCACATCGCCGCGACACCGAGCACGGACAGACCGCCCAGGTACAGCACATCGGGCAGCACGTACGAGCCGTCGGGGTTCACCAGATAGTCGATCAGCAGCAGCAGGTCGGCCATGGCGGTGAGCGACGATCCGGTCACCAGCAGTACGGCAACCCGCCGCCGGGCCGCCCGGCTGGTCCAGATGCGCACGGCCAGCATCACCAGTGCGATGTCGCCGGCCGGGTACAGGGCGCTGAACGCCCTGTCCAGCTGGGGCAGGTCGGAGTTGTAAGCGTACGGCTCCACCACCAGCAGCCACAGCACCCCGTACAGCACCAGGAACACCAGCAAGCCGTCGGCGAGGCCGCTCCAGCGGCGCACCCTCAACTGGCCGTCCGCCAGTTCGGCGAACCCGAACAAGCAGGGCAGGTAGCTGACCGTGTACCCGAGGTAGATCACGAGGTCCGGGATGGCCGTGAGCTCCACTTCGTACTTGAGCACCACGAGGAACCCGGTGGCAGCCCAACCCGTGAGCCCGATCCCCACCAGCCGCCACGCCTGGGCCTGCACGCGGTGGAACACGGCGACGAACAGCACCACCAGCGCCGTGGCACCGAGCGACGCAACGTAGGAGATGGAGCCGGCACTACCGTCCAGCAGCGACCCGCCGAGTACCAGCACGAACAGGATGACACCGACCAGCGCGACCATGGTGTGCAGCCGCGACGCGGCCACGGCGTCGCGGGTGGCGGCCCGGCCGGGGGCCATCGCCACGGGATGCACCGTCACGTGTCCGTCCACTTCGCAAGGGAGTGTAATGGTTTCACCACGGAGAGTGGTACGGACTTCTGACCCTTCTTTCCGCAGCGCGGTACGGTGGCCGAATGGAGCGATCGGCATGGACGTGACCACGGTCGGCGAGGACATCGCCGTGGCCCACGACGGCGGCACCGTCCTTCGAGCGGACGCGCTGCAGCCGGCCACCACCTACCGCCTGTTCGGCACCGAGGTCCGCACCCTGCCACGCCCCGGTGGCGAACTGCTGTGTCGCGTCGCCACGGTGAACGACGTGCACTTCGGTGAGGTGGAGTGCGGGCGGATCGACGACCACCCGGACGGCCCCATCCAGCGCAGCCTGCCCGATGAACCTCCGTACCCGGACACCATGAACCGGGCGGCGGTGGAGGAGATCGCCGCGATCGCCCCTCACGCCGTGATCGTGAAGGGCGACCTGTCGGCCGACGGGCAGCCGGAGGAATGGGCCGCGTTCGAGGACTGCTATCGCCCCCCGTTCGGCCCCCTGCTGCATGTGGTGCGCGGCAACCACGACGCCTACCAGGGACAGCAGCAGTACGCCGGCGACCAGTTCATCACCCTTCCCGGGGTGGCGGTGGCGCTCCTGGACACCGTGATCCCCTGGCAGACCACCGGCACCCTGCGACCCGACCAGTTGGAATGGCTGGACACCGTGGCTGCCGAGGCCGACCGGCCGGTGCTGGTGATGGGGCACCACCAGCAGTGGCTGGGCACCCCGGACGCCCATCGTGGCGACGACTACTTCGGCCTCCACCCCGACGCCAGTGACGCGCTGGCCGACGTGTTCGCCCGCCGGCCTGCCCTGGTGGCGTACACGGCCGGGCACACCCATCGCCATCGCCGCAGGTTCATGCCGTGTGGTGCGCCCAGCATCGAGGTCGGCTGCGTGAAGGACTTCCCCGGCACATGGGCCGAGTACCGCGTGTACGAAGGCGGGATCACCCAGGTGGTCCACCGCATCTCCGCACCTGCTGCGCTGGCCTGGAGCGAGCGGTGCCGGCACCTCTACTCGGACTTCGGGGTGGACTACGAGACCTACGCCCTCGGTACCCTGGAGGACCGATGCTGCACGATCCCGCTGCGGTGAGAGCCGCCTTCCACCAGGCCGCCACCAGCTTCCTCACCGCGCTCCGGGCGGTCGGCCCCGAGCAGTGGGATCGCGCCGGCGCGCTGGGCGACTGGAGCGTCCGCGAACTGGCGGCCCACACCCTGCGGGCGTTCATCACGGTGGACGGCTACCTGGCCGCCGAGCCCAGCACGGACCGCATCCTCGCCGACGCCACGGAGTACTACCAGGTGGCGCTGGCCGACCCCGATGTGCACCGCGGCGTGCTGCACCGTGCCCGCCAGGCCGGGCGCCAACTGTTCGACCCCGTCGGCGAGGCGGAGGCCACCGTGGAGCAAGTGCTGGCGCTCGTGGCCGCCACCGCGGACGACGAGCCGGTCAACACGTTCGCCGGGCAGATCACGCTCATCGAGTACCTCGCCACCCGGGTGGTGGAGGCCGGTGTGCACACCCTGGACCTCCAGCGGGCCACCGGCCAGCTGGCCGAACTGCACCCGGACACCTCTCGCGTGGTGCTGGACGTGCTGGTGCAGCTGGCGTCGCCGGTCACGCTGATCCTCGCGCTCACCGGCCGGGCACCTCTGCCCCACGGCTACAACGCCCTGTCGTGAGCACGCCTGGGGAACCGGAACCTCCGGCGGCGCCGCTCGCCGGCCTGCGGGTGATCGATCTCTCCACCGTCCTCGCCGGCCCGAACTGTGCCCGCTATCTCGCGGACTTCGGGGCCGACGTCATCAAGGTCGAACGGCCGGACGGCGGCGACAGCCTGCGCAATCTCGGCTGGCGCGACCCGCGTGACGGCACGGGCATGTGGTGGAAGATGGTCAACCGCAACAAGCGGACCATCGCGCTGGACCTCAAGGCCCCCGACGATCTCGACGTCCTCTGGCGGCTGATCGATGGCGCCGACGTGCTGGTGGAGAACTTCCGTCCCGGCACGCTCGAGCGCCTGGGCCTCGGCCCCACCGAACTGCATGCCCGCAACCCCAGGCTGGTGCTCACACGCGTCACTGGCTTCGGGCAGACCGGCCCGTACCGCCAGCGGCCCGGCTTCGCCACGATCGCCGAGAGCATGTCCGGGTTGGCGGCGATCTCCGGCGAGCCCGGGGGCCAGCCGCTGCTGCCGCCGATCGCGCTCACCGACGAGCTCACCGGCCTGGCGGCGGCCTTCGCCACGCTGGTCGCCGTGCACAGCGGC
The DNA here is from genome assembly GCA_041394605.1 of Ilumatobacteraceae bacterium. Classification (GTDB taxonomy): domain Bacteria; phylum Actinomycetota; class Acidimicrobiia; order Acidimicrobiales; family Ilumatobacteraceae; genus UBA668. The sequence goes on along the minus strand of JAWKHX010000005.1, from coordinate 324,446 downwards.
GTCGGCCAGGTGGTGGACGTCACGCTCATCGAGAGCCTGTTCCAGTTCATGAGCCCGCTCGTCACGCTCTATGGCCTCACCGGCGAGCAGCAGGGGCGCCTGGGCGCGGGCCTGCCCTACACCGTGCCGCGGGGCACCTACCAGTGCAGCGACGGCAGGTGGGTGGGCCTGTCGGCATCCAGCGACTCCGTGGCCGCCCGCCTGCTGGGCCTGCTGGGCGTGGGCGGCGACCCCCGCTTCGCCACCTTCGTGTCGCGCATGGAGCACCGCGACGAGTTGGAGGGAATCATGCGCGACTGGTGCGCCGCCCGCACCCGCGACGAGGTGTTGGAGGCGTTCGCTGCAGCGGAGGCTGCGGTCGGCCCGGTGATGGACATCGCCGACATCACCGCCGACCCGCACTACCGCGCCCGGAAAGCCATCGTGGAACTGGACGGCACACCGATGCAGGGGCTGATCGCCAAGCTCAGCGCCACCCCCGGCCGCCTGCAATGGCAGGGCCGGGCGATGGATGCCGACGGCGCCGAGATCCGTGAGAAGGGATGGGACCGATGACCGACAACCCCCGCCGCCCGCGCGCCTACGTGGCCGGGCCGCTGTTCGACGAGGGCGAACGGTGGTTCATCGAGAAGGTCGACACGTTGGTCGCGGCCGCTGGGTTCGACACGTTCCTGCCCCACCGCGACAATCCGCCGAAGGACGAGTTCAACGTCCGCCAGATCTTCGAGAACGACAAGCGCGGCATCGACGAGTGCGACGTGGTGGTGGCCAACCTCAACGGGATCACCACCGACGACGGCACTGCCTGGGAACTGGGCTACGCCTACGCCACCGGGAAGTACCTCATCGGCCTGCACACGGACTGGCGCAGCCGGTTCGCCCACGAGGTGGTGAACCTGATGATGGAGTGTTCGCTGCACCGCCTGGTGCGCTCGCTGGAGGACCTGGAGGCCGCGCTGGCCGAATGGAGTGCGGGGCAGGCGCCCGTCTGACTCAGGCCTGGAGGCCGATGGGGCAGCTGACCCCGGTGCCGCCGATGCCGCAGTAGCCGTCGGGGTTCTTGGCCAGGTACTGCTGGTGGTACGGCTCGGCGTAGAAGAACTCGCCGAGCGGGGCGACCTCGGTGGTGATGGTGCCGTAGCCGGCCCCGGTGAGGCGTTCCTGGAACGTGGCACGGGTGGTCGCCACCACGGCTTCCTGCGAGGGGTCGGTGGTGTACACGGTGCTGCGGTACTGGGTGCCCATGTCGTTGCCCTGGCGCATGCCCTGGGTGGGGTCGTGGTTCTCCCAGAACACCTGCAGCAGGCGCTCGAACGTGATGACCGCCGGGTCGAACACCACCAGCACCACCTCGGCGTGGCCGGTGCGGCCGCTGCACGTCTCTTCGTAGGTCGGGTTCGGCGTGTAGCCGCCGGCGTACCCGACGGCGGTGGAGTACACCCCGTCGAGCTGCCAGAACTTGCGCTCTGCCCCCCAGAAGCAACCCATCCCGAACACCGCGGTGGCCATCCCCTCGGGCCAGGGCGGGGTGAGGGGCGTGCCGAGCACGAAGTGGGCGGCGGGCACCCGCATGGTCTGGTCGGTGCGGCCGGGCAGGGCGTCCTCCGGCGACACCATCTCCATCTTGTGGCGGAAGAGCATGGGGGAAGGCTACGCCCGCTAGCGTCCGCTGTCGTGTCGCACTCGTCGGTCCACATCCGCCGCTTCGCCGACCACGACGTGGAGGCTGCGCTGGCGTTGAACAACGCCAACGTCCCCGCGCTCAACGAACTGGACGCCCCCGAGGTCGCAAGGCTGGCGTCGCTGGCAGAGGCCGCGCTGGTGGCCGAGGTGGATGGCGAGTTCGCCGGGTTCTGCTGGGTCATCGGGCCCCAACAGCCGTACGGCAGCCTCAACTACGGCTGGTTCAGCCGCACCTACGAGCGGTTCGTGTACCTGGACCGGATTGCCGTGCTGCCCCACTTCCGCCGCTACGGCATCGGCCGCCGGTTCTACGACGCCCTGGTGGCCCAGTTCACCGGGCGCTGGCCGGTGCTGACGTGTGAGGTCAATGTGCGGCCACGCAACGATGCCTCGCTCGCGTTCCACCACGCCATCGGCTTCCGTGAAGTGGGCCGTCAGGACACCGACGGCGGGAAGAAGACGGTGAGCCTGCTGGCCCTGCCGCTGGACGCGCCGGTTGCCGGTTCAGCCCTCGGCGGGTGACAGCGCCGGCAACACTTCCGTCCAATCTGCCAGATGCCCGGCGGGTCGGCGGCTGGGCTGGATGGGGCGGGCCGAGGCGTCCGTCCAGATGGGGTCGTTCAGCGACGGGTAGCGGCAGTACAGCCACGACGACAGCACGTACACCAATTCCTGGCGGATGACGTCGCGCAGTTCGCCGGCGCTCGTGTAGCCGCGCAGCATGCCCAGCGTGATGCCCACGGTGGTGCGGGCCACCACTTCCACCTCGGCGTCGGGAGCGTCGGGCACACGGCTGCGCACCACGCTGCGGGCCAGGTCGCACATGCGCTCCTGGATCTCCGTGCCGAAGCTGTTCTCGCCGCCGGTGAGGCACAGGGCGACGGTGGCCGGGTTGGCGTCCAGGTACTCGCACATCCCGTCCACCACGCGGGCGATGAGCTGCGGCGTGGAGCTGCTTTCCTCCTGGCGCACGATGCCGGCGAACATCTCCATGAGGCGGTTCATGGAGCGCTCGGCCAGCGCGGCGACCACGGACGGGATGTCCGGGAACCAGTAGTAGACACGGCCGATCGACATGTCGGCGGCGGTGACCAGTTCGTTGGCCGTGAAGCTGACCTGACCGTCTTGATGGATGAGCAGTTCGGCCGCATCGAGGATGGCCTCGATGGAGCGTTGGCTGCGACGCTGGCGGGGCTCGGTGCGAAGTTCGTGCATCGCCGAACAGCCTACGACCCCGGTGGCGGTGTCGTTTACCATTCGTCCATGCGACTGGCCGCCGTGCAGCACGACATCATCTGGGGAGACCGCGAGGCCAACTTCCGCCGCCTGGCCCCGGCGGTGGGCGCCGCAGCCGCCGGCGGTGCCCAGTTGGTGTTGCTCACCGAGACGTTCTCCACCGGGTTCGCCGTGGACGACCCGGATCTCGGTGAACCGGAGGGAGGGCCGTCGTCGCAGTTCCTGCAGGCCCAGGCCACGCAGCACGGGGTCTGGGTCGGCGGCAGTTGCCCCGAGATCCCCGCCGGCAGCGACCCGGCCGACCGCCGGCCGGCCAACAGCTTCGTGCTCGCCGGGCCCGACGGCTCGGTCGTCCGCTATCACAAGATCCATCCGTTCACGTTCGGCGGCGAGGACCGCCACTTCCGGCCCGGGGGGCCGTTCGTGCAAGTGGTGATCGAGGGCGTGCGGATCGCTCTCTTCGTCTGCTACGACCTGCGGTTCGCCGACGAGTTCTGGGAACTGGCCACCACCACGGACCTCTACCTGGTGCCGGCCAACTGGCCCGAGCCGCGGCGGCTCCACTGGATGGCCCTGCTCCAGGCCCGGGCCATCGAGAACCAGGCCTACGTGGTCGGCTGCAACCGGGTCGGCGAGGGTGGCGGCCTGAAGTACGTGGGCGACAGCCGGATCATCGACCCGCTCGGCGAGCTGCTGGCCACCGGCTCGCAGGGCGAGACGATCCTCTTCGCGGACATCGACCCCGCCGTGGTTGCCGACGTGCGCGCCCGCTTCCAGTTCCTGCCCGACCGCCGCTGACGCGCCCCGCTAGCGGTGGAGCGTGGCGAGGCGCTGCGCCGCCTCGTCGAGCACCTCGATGCGTTTGCAGAACGCGAACCGCACCAAGTGGCGGCCCGCCGCCTTGTCCAGGTAGAGCACCTCGTTGGGGATGGCAACGACCCCGCAGCGGTCGGGCAACTCACGGCAGAAGGCCATGCCGTCGCCGTCGGGGCGAAGGGGGCGGATGTCGGCGGTGACGAAGTAGGTGGCGCTGGTGTCGTACACGTCGAAGCCGGCAGCGCGCAGGCCGGGCAGCAGGTGGTCGCGCTTGGCCTGCAGGTCCGCGGCGACGTCGTGGAAGAACTGGTCCGGCAGGGCCAGCCCGACGGCGATGGCGGGCTGGAACGGGCCGCTGCTGACGTAGGTGAGGAACTGCTTGGCGGTGCGGGCGGCCTGCACCAGCGGCGGCGGGCCGCACAGCCAGCCGACCTTCCAGCCGGTGGTGTTGAACGTCTTGCCGCCGCTGGAGATGCTGAGCGTGCGCTCCCGCATGCCCGGCAGCGCGGCCATCGGGATGTGCCGCGCGCCGTCGAACGTGAGGTGCTCGTAGACCTCGTCGGTGAGCACGATGAGGTCGCGCTCGATCGCCAGGTCGGCGATGATCTGCATCTCCTCCATGGAGAACACCCGGCCCGTGGGGTTGTGCGGGGTGTTCAGCAGGATCAGCTTGGTCTTCGGCGTGACCGCGGCACGCAGTTGGTCGGCGTCGAACGTGTACGACGGCGGGCGCAGCGGAACGGGCTTGGGCACGGCACCCGCCATGGCGATGCACGGGGCGTAGCTGTCGAACAGGGGGTCGAAGACCACCACCTCGTCGCCGGTGTCCAGCAGGCCGAGCAGCGCACCGGCCAGCGCCTCCGTCGCGCCGCAGGTGATCAGCACCTCCGTGTCGGCGTCGTAGTTCAGCCCGTACCAGTGCTGCTGGTGGGCGGCGACGGCGTGGCGCAGCACGGGCATGCCCGGGCCCGGCGGGTACTGGTTGAGCTCGCTGTTGATGGCCGCAATGGTGGCATCGAGGACCTCGCGCGGTGCATCCGTGTCGGGGAAGCCCTGGCCGAGGTTGATGCTCCCGGTGGCCACGGCCAGCGCCGACATCTCGGCGAAGATCGTCGTGCCGAAGCCCTGCAGCTTGGCGGTCAGGTACGGCTGGCGGGAGGACGGCACGGCGTCACAGGTTAGGGCTGCGGGCGCAGATGTTCCGGGCCGAAGCTGTGCGGCAGGAGGTCGTCGAGCGTGAACTCGGCGCGCACACCTTCCGGCCCGCAGGCGTAGATCGGCGTGTGCGGCGCGGCGAACTCGCGGATCTTCTGCCGGCAGCCACCGCAGCACGTGCCGACCAGGTCGCCCTCGCACACGGTGAGCACCGCGGTGATCTCCGTCTCTCCCGCGCTGACCATCGCGGCGATGGCACTGGCCTCCGCGCACCAGCCCTGCGGGTAGGCGGCGTTCTCCACATTGCAGCCGGCGTAGATGCGCCCACTGGCGGCACGAACCGCCGCACCGACCGGGTAGCGGCTGTACGGCGAGTAGGAGTGGGCCTTCGCGGCGACGGCGGCGTCGAACAGTTCCCGCTGCTCCGGAGTCATGCCCCGACCTTATGCCCCGGCCTGCGCGACGGTGACGCGCCAGCCAGCATCCACGGTGACGCTCCAGCCGAACCCGTTCCACATGCCGCCCTCGGTGAGCAGCGTGTCCGCAGGCACGCCTGCCAGCGGGTCGATGCGGATGCCGTCACCGCCGAGGGCCACCAGGTGCACCGCCACCCCGCCGCCGTGGGGCAGGTGCGCATCCAGCCCGGCGGCCGGCAACAGTTCGACCGTCAGGAAGGACAAGTCATCGACCGGCAGGACGAGCCCACGCACCCCGTCCGTCCCCGCCGACGGCGAGAGGGCCACCGTCGCACCGCCGGACGGCACGACGGCCAACGATGCCAGGTCCAACCAGCCGGCGATCACCCGTTGGATCGCCAGGGTGCCGGGCGCATCACGCCGGTCGGGCTGGGTGTCGCGAGGAGCGGCGCTGTTGCTCATCACATCCAGCGCGCTGGTGTAGGGCTGCGGCGCAGTGGGGTCGTAACCGCTGTGCACCAGGCCCAGCGTGTGGCCCAGTTCGTGCTCCACCAGGTCCAGCGGGGGGCGGTCGCCCCACTCGGGGTGGAAGTCACTGGCGCCGACATACGCGTAGCGGCGCGACTGGGTGGCCGGGCACGGCGGAGCGGCCGGGCAATCGCCGCCGTTGCCCAACCCGCCGGGTTGGCCCTCGGCCTGCTCGGCATCGGCGATCGCCAGCACCACATCGGCGGCGGTGGTCGACGCCGCGAGTGCCGCCTCCACGCACTGCTCCGGACCGTCCGTCGCCGCCAGATCCACCACTCCACCGGCAGCGAAGAACGGCCGGTAGACGCCGTTGGACAGGGTGGCGAAGTAGTCGCCGGCCGGCGCCAGTTCGTCCGTCAGCCTCACCGGGTCCAGCTCCGCCCGCCACTCCAGGCCTCCATACGCGGGCGCCGTGGAGTCCGCCGGCACTCGGCAGACCCACACCTCCACGGTCTCGGCGCCCTGCCCCCGCCACCACCCCGCCTCCACGCTGTCGACCAGCGCGCCCAGCGCCGGGTCGTCGATCTCCGTGACCGCCGTCCGCGCGGCATCGCCGTCGGCACACCCCAGTGACGTGACGGCGGCGGCGCCCGCCATCACCCACCCGACGGCGCCCCGCATGTTCACCCCGCCACCGTACGCCCCTCCCCTCCCCGAACTTGTCGCGGCCCTGACCGGCCATCTCCGTGGTCAGCCCGCGACAAGTTCGGAGGGATCGGTGGGGGCGGCAGGGGAGGATGGGGCGAGGGGGCCGGGCGTGCCACGATGGTGCGATGCGCGTGTCGCCACTCCGTCAACGCCTGCTCGGCAACGTCGTCAGCCGCACGGTCCTGTCCGCATGGGCATGGTTGCTGCTCGGCGTGCTGCTGATCCTGTGGGTGCCGCTGGTGTTCGTCGTCTGGGCGGTCACCGTGCCGTTCGACAAGGGGCGCTACTGGCCGGGCTGGCTGTTCCGCAAGGTGTGCGTCGTCCACCAGGTGCTCAACCCGCTGTGGTCGTTCCGCACCAGCGGGCAGAAGGTGGCCGACCCGCGCCGCCCGTACATGGTGGTGGCCAACCACGAGAGCTTCGTCGACATGCTGCTGCTGTCCCACCTGCCGTGGGAGATGAAGTGGCTCTCCAAGGAGGACTTCTTCAAGTACCCGATGGTCGGCTGGCTGATGCGCATGGCCGGCGACATCAAACTGGTCCGCGGCAACCGGGAGAGCATCGTCTCGGCCATGAAGGGCATGCGCGACCGGCTGGGCAAGCGCGTCAGCGTGATGGTGTTCCCCGAGGGCACCCGCACCCTGGACGGCGCGATGGGCGAGTTCAAGGACGGGGCGTTCCGCATCGCCATCGAGGCGAAGGTGCCGATCCTCCCGCTGGCCGTGGTCGGCACGCGGGAGGCGCTGAACAAGGGCGACTGGCGGATGAACGTCACCCGCGCCGAGGTGCGGGTGCTGGAGCCGATCGACACCAGCGAGTACACCAAGCACGACGTCGCCAAGCTCCGCGACCTGACCCGTGAGCGGATCGTCGCCGCCGTCGCGGAGATGAAGGCCGACGGGAAGGCGTGACCCCGGTGCCCCGCCTGTTCGCCAGCGACGACGACCGCGACCTCGTGCGCGCCGAGCGCGACGTGCGCGACACGTTCACCGGGCTGGACCTCGACCTCCGCGCGCTCACGGCCGTCAGCAACATCTTCCGGGCGGCCACTGCCGTTCGTAACCACATGGAGAACGGGGTGCTGGCCGAGCACGATCTGTCGTGGAGCGCGTTCACCACCCTGTTCGTGCTGCGGGTGTGGGGCGAGATGGATGCCCGCTCGCTGGCGGCGGAGGCCGGCGTCACCGCGGCCACGCTGACCGGGGTGATGAAGACGCTGGAGGGCCGCGGCCTGCTGCGTCGGCGCGGTGACCGCGACGACAAGCGCAAGGTCATGGTGTCCACCACCGCCGCGGGGAAGCGGGCGGTGGACCAGATCATGCCGTCGTTCAACCGGCACGAGGCGATGGTCACCCAGGCGCTCACCGAGGAGGAGCAGGACGACCTGGCGCGCAGCCTGCGTGCCATCCTGCGCACCGTCGACGCCATCGACCTGTAGTACGGGCCCTCCGGCGAGGCCGCCGACGCGGCCGCCCTCAGCGGGAGGCGGCGCGGGCGGTGGACTCCTTCACCAGCCAGACGAAGGCCGGGTCCACCTGGTCGCTGAGCATCTCCGGATGCCACTGCACGGCGAACACCTCGGGGCGCCCCTCGACCTCGAACGCCTCGACCACGCCGTCCTCCGCCGTGCCGGTGACCACCACGCCCACGCCGGGGCGGCCGACCGCTTGGTGGTGGAGGCTGTTGGTGGCGATCTCCGCGCCGTACAGCTCGGCGGCGCGGGAGCCGGCCGTGACGCGCACGGTGTGGCACCGCTCGATGCGCGGCACGTGCCACAGGGCGTGGGTGGGGGCCTCGTCGAGGTGCTGGATCAGCGTGCCGCCGAGCGCAACGTTCAGCATCTGGGCGCCGCGGCACACGCAGAGCATCGGGATGCGCTCGGCCAGCGCGGCGCGGATCAGCGACAGCTCCCACTCGTCGCGGGCACGCTCCACCGCGCCCAGCTGAGGGTGCGGGTCCTCGCCGTAGAGGTCCGGGTCCGGGTCGGAGCCGCCGGTCATCACCAGGCCGTCCAGCCGGCGCACCAGCGCGACGGGGTCGCTGTCGTGGCTGAGCTGCACGGGCAACCCGCCGGCCTTGGTGACGGCCTTCGGGTACTCGCTGAGGTGGACGTCGACCTCCTCGCCCTCGAGGGAGACGAGGTCCATGCCCGGCAGGTCGCGGGCCCACCGGCGGCGGCCGGACAACCCGATGAGAGGTGCGTTCACAGCCGACAACCTACGGCGCCGGGCTCAGGCCCACTCCACCTTGATCGGCAGGGTCTTCATGCCGCAGATGAAGTTGCTGCGCAGGCGCTCGATCGGGCCGTCCAGGGTGACGCTGGTGATCCGCGGCAGGAGCTCCTGGAACAGCAGCTTGATCTCCATGCGGGCCAGCTGGGCGCCGAGGCACAGGTGCGGGCTGCGCAGGTTGAAGGCCACATGGTCGTTCGGCCAGCGGGTCATGTCGAAGTTGAACGGGTCCGTGAACTGGCGCTCGTCGTAGTCGGCGGAGCTGAACCAGGTGAGCACCTTGTCGCCCTCCTTGATGACCTTGCCGCCGAGCTCCACGTCCTGCGTGGCGGTGCGGCGGAAGTGCATGGTGACGGTGCCCCAGCGCAGCACTTCCTCCACGGCCCGCTCCACGAACTGGTCGTCGCCGTCGATGCAGGCCTGGCGCAGCTGCCGGAAGGCCTCCGGCCGCTCGGCCAGGGCCTTCAGGCCGGCCGCCATGGTGTAGCGGCTGGTGTCGTTGCCGGCGGAGATCATCAGCACGAACAGGTTCTTGAACTGCAGGTCGGTGAGGCACTCGCCGTCGATGGTCGGCGCCAGCAGCGCAGTGATGAGGTCCTTGCCCGGGCACTGGCGACGGTCCTCCGCCTGGCGCTCGGCGTACTCGTACAACTCCAGCGCGGCGGGCGAGCGGAACGGGATGTGCTTGAACTGGTCGGTGTCCGTGAACCCCACGGGCCAGTCGGTCATCTCGGGGTCGAGGTTGCCGAGCAGCGCATCGCCCTGCTTCACCAGCCAGTCGCCGTCGTCGTCGGGCACGCCGAGCATGCGGCCGAGCATCTTCATCGGCAGCCGCTTGGCCACCCGGTCCACATAGTCGAACCGGTCGCCCAACTCACGGGCCTCCAGCACCACGGTGCGAGCCAGGTCGCGGATGCCGTCCTCGTAGCCGTACACCTCACGACGGCTGAACGGTTTGCTGACCAGGCGCCGGTAGCGGGTGTGCTCCGGCGGGTCGTACTCCAGCATGTTGCGGCGGAGGTGGAAGTCCTCCCCCTCGATCTCCTCCAGTGTCACGCCCTGGGCGCTGGAGAACAGCTCCACGTGCTGGCTGACGTACAGCAGGTCCTCGTAGCGGGTGACGGCCCAGAACCCCTTGCCGCCATCGTGCTCCTCCCACCAGCTGATGGGGTCCTCGTCGCGCAGCCGCTTGAACGTGGCGTGCGGGAAGCCGCGCAGGTAGCTGTCCGGGTCGACGATGTCCAGATCGTCGGGGCCGAGATCCATGTCCAGGTCAGGGGCAGCGGACATCTCAGAACACCTCCAGGGTCGTGCCGCCGGCGAACGTGGTGCCGACGCTGCGGAAGTAGCCACCGAGGACCTCACGGACCTCGAGCCGGTTGACTTCCTCCACCGGGCTGGGGAGGAACTCGATCTCGCCGTCGCCGCGCCAGGCCGGGCCGACTTCCACGTCGCGCCCGCTCATCGTGAGCAGTTCGCTGTACGCGTCGCGGTCGCCTTCGATGCGTGGCATGTAGCGGCTGTGGACCATCGGGTGGCCGTTGACGAACCCGTTGGTGTCGCTGGGCTCGCGCAGCGTGACCCGCATGTCCACGATGCGGCGGTCGTGGTACGCCACCGTGCCGGCGAACTTGCCGCCGGGCGCCAGCCGGGGGCCGGCCTTGCCGACGGTGACCGGGCGGGTCTGCCAGATGCTGCCGAGCTTCTTCGGGTAGCCCTGGAAGTGGCCGCGCACCATGGCGAAGTCCTTGTCCACCCAGATGTAGACGCAGCGGCTGTAGACGGTGCCGTTGTACATGCAGCGGACCACCACGAAGGCTTCCTTGTACTGCGCGCGCACGGGGTCCATGAGCTCGGAGTAGTCGTCGCCGCAGCTCTGCCAGTCGGCGAAGATCATCGCCACGGCACCGGGGTCCATGTCGTCGGGCACCAGCGTGAGTGGCTCGGGCAGCAACTCGCGCACGCGGCCCGGGTCCGTGCGGAACTCCACGGTCAACAGGTCGCCGCTGTAGTGCCACGGCATCGGCGGGAGGATCGATGCCCCGCCCAGTTCCGTTCGGGGGAAGATGAAGCCGTGCTGCGGGGACATGGGTGCGCACTATAGTTCGGCCCCAAACAACTTCGGGACGGGGCACCCGCAAGTTGGCGTTCAGATGCGGTACCACCACACCTCACCGCCAACTTGGCCCCGACTGTTCGCAAGTTGGCGTTCAGATGCGGTACAACCGCAACTCAGCGCCAACTTGGTACGTGTGAGGGAAGGGGCCACATGGCCGACATCAGAAGGATCCTGCTCGACGGCTACCCCACCGTCATGGTGCGCGACGGGGACGGGCTGGTGGCCCGCGACGGCCGCAGCATCGCCGTCGACGACGCCGTGCACCTGGCCCCGGTGGAGCCGACGAAGATCATCTGCGTCCACCTCAACTACGTCAGTCGGGTCACCGAGTTCGGCGTCACCCTGCCGCCCGCGCCCACCTACTTCCACAAGCCGGTCAGCGCGCTCAACTCGCACCGGGCCGCCGTCGTGCGCCCGAGCAACTGCAAGTGGCTGAACTACGAGGGCGAGATCGCCATCGTCATCGGGCGTACGTGCCGGAACGTCAGCCATGCCGAGGCGGGCGAGTACATCGCCGGATACACCGTGGCCAACGACTACGGCCTGCACGACTTCCGCGACACCGACAGCGGGTCCATGCTGCGGGTGAAGGGAGCGGACACGCTGTGCCCCCTCGGCCCTGGCCTGATCACCGACTGGGACTTCCGCAACAAGCGCATCCGTACCATCGTCAACGGCGAGGTCCGCCAGGACGACAACACGGACACGATGGCGTGGGACATGCACTACCTGGTGGCGGACATCGCCCGCCTCATCACGCTGGTACCCGGCGACGTCATCCTCTCCGGCACCCCGGCCATCAGCCGCACCGTGTACCCGGGCGACGTGGTCACCGTGGAGGTCGAGGGCCTGGGTGCACTCACCAACCACATCGTCGACGGCCCCGTGCCGGTCAGCGACGAAGTGGGCGCCCAGCCCACCGAGACCGACGAGGTGCTGAGCACCGCCATGGGTGGCGACTGGCCGCCCCGCGGCACCCGCCGCCCGGAGGCCACGCCCCGCGACGCCCTGCCCATCCCGCGCATCCGCCCGAACGCCCCGGGGTACTGACATGAACACCACGCCGTTCACCGGTGGCACCCGCGTCGACGTCGGCGGTGTGCCCGTGTCCACCGACCACTACATCGGCGGGCAGCGGGTGGCCTCACCGTTCACCTTCGAGGACCGCTCCCCGCTGGACTGGGCCGTCAAGCTGGCCGACGTGTCCCGCGGCGACGAGGGGATCGCCGCCGCCGCCGTCACCGCCGCGGTGGACGCCTTCCCCGAGTGGGCCGCCATGGGCGTGAAGGGCCGCGGCGAGGTGATGCGCCGGGTGGCCGACCTCATCGACGCCCACGTGCCCGAACTGGCCGCCGTGGAATGCCTGGACATGGCGATGCTGGAGGAAAGCCTCCGCCTGCGCGTGCTGGCCCGCGGCGCCCGCAACTTCCGCGCCTACGCCGACCTGGCCGAGGAGTACGAGGAGCGGGTGTGGTCGTCCAACGGCACCGCCAACCGGGTCATGCGCATGCCGGCCGGGCCCACCGTGGTGATCACGCCGTGGAACGCCCCGTTCATGCTCAGCACGTGGAAGTGCGCTCCGGCGCTGGCCGCCGGCAACACGGTGATCCTCAAGCCGGCCGAGTGGAGCCCGCTGTCCTGCAGCCTGCTGGCCGACCTGTGCCATGAAGCAGGCATGCCGGCCGGCGTGTTCAACGTCGTCCAGGGCATCGGCGAAGAAGTCGGTGCCGCGCTGGTGAGCGACCCGCGGGTGAAGCGGATCAGCTTCACCGGCTCACCCGAGACCGCCCGCCACATCGGCCGCGCCGCCGCCGCCAACATCGTGCCGTTCACCGCCGAGTTGGGCGGCAAGGGACCGTTCGTGGTGTTCGCCGACGCCGACCTGGAGGCGGCGGCGAAGAAGGCCGCCGGCCAGTTCGACGACTCCGGCCAGGTGTGCCTGGCCGGCACCCGGCTGCTGGTGGAAGCCTCCGTGCGCGACGAGTTCCTCGCCCTGTTCCACCGGTTCACCGACTCCCACGTGCTGGGGGACTCGCGCGACACCGCCACCACGATCAGCCCGATGATCCACCCCGACCATCTCAACCGGGTGGCCGGCTTCGTGGACCGCGCCCGCGCCGCCGGCGACACCATCGTTCGCGGCGGGCAGCGCAGCGACCTGGGCGGCGACGACGGCCTGTGGTACGAGCCGACGCTCATCGAGCCGCGCTCCAACGACAGCGAGGTGGTGCAGCACGAGATCTTCGGGCCGGTGCTGACGTTCCAGACGTTCGCCGACGAGGCCGAGGCCGTTGCCCTGGCCAACAGCACGCCCTACGGGCTGAGTGCCATCGTCTACACCGGGTCGCAGGAGCGGGCAGAGCGCATGGGCCGTGCCGTCCGCGCCGGCACCATCTGGACCAACTGCTTCCTGGTTCGCGACCTCACCGCCCCGTTCGGCGGCTGCGGCATCAGCGGCATCGGTCGCGAGGGTGGCGACTACGCGCTGGACTTCTACAGCGACCTGAAGATGTTCCAGGTGCTCGACGGCACCACGAGCTGACGGTGCCTGGCCCGGTCACCAGCGTCTTCGAGCCGGTGCTGGGCACCCGGCTGGCACTGCGGCTGACGGCAGCGACCCATCAGGCGCTGGCTCGCGCCGAGGACGCCGTGCTGGCGGAGTGCGACCGGCTGGAGGACCTGCTGTCCGCCTACCGTCCGGACAGCGCCTGGAACCAGTGGCGTGATGGCCGAGTGGACACACCCGCCACCGAGGTGAGCGACCTGCTGCATCTGGCGGCGCGCTGGCACGCGCTCAGTGGCGGCGCGTTCAACCCTCAGGTCGGCGTGCTGCGCGCCCGCTGGCTGCACGCGGTGGTGGAGAGTCGGCCGCCGGCGGCGGGCGAGTTGGCCGCGCTGGCGGCGGGCATCACCGACCTGCCGTACCAGGTGACGGATGACGGGAGGGTGGAACGCCACGGCGACTGCAGCCATCTGGACCTGCACGCGATCGCCAAAGGCTGGGTGGCCGACCGGGCAGCTGCGGTAGCCCTTGCTGTGGATGGGGTGAGTGACGTGGTGGTGAACCTGGGTGGCGACCTCCGCCATGCCGGTGACGGCGACCTGACCGTCCGCATCGAGGACCCGCGAACCCCGTGGGACAACGCCCCGCCACTGGCAACGGTGCAGGTGGGTGAGGGTGGCGTGGCCACCGGCAGCGGCGCTCGCCGCCCCATGCAGGTCGGGGCCATGGCCTACAGCCATGTGCTGGACCCGCGCACGGGGCAGCCTGTGGCGCACACGTCGTCTGCCACGGTGCTGGCTGCCGATGCGGCGACGGCGGACGTGCTGGCCACCGTGACGGGTGTGCTGCAGCCCGACGCCGCCGTGGCGTGGATCGAGACGGTCGATGGTGCAGCCGTGCTGCTGCTCGACCACAACGGCCGGGTGCGGGCCAGCAACCGCTGGCCCGCCTGACCGGTCAGGCGACGTTGCTCAGGCGTCGGCCTGGGCCGCGACCTGCTTGCGCACCTCGTCCATGTCCAGGCCCTTGACCTGCTGGATGAGGTCCTCGAGCACATGGCCAGGGAGGGCACCGGGCTGCGAGAACACGCGAATTCCGTCGCGGAAGATCATGAGGGTGGGGATGCTGCGGATGCCGAGGGCACCGCTGAGGCCGGGCTCGGCCTCCGTGTCCACCTTGGCGAACGTGGCATCGGGGTGCTGCTCGGACGCCTTCTCGAACACCGGGGCGAACATCCGGCACGGGCCGCACCACTCGGCCCAGAAATCAATGAGGAGCACACCGTCCTTGGTGACGGTGTCCTCGAACTTCTCTGCGGTCAACTGCATCGTGGCCATCGGGGTGGTACTCCTTCTTCCGTCCCGCCTGGCGGCGGTGGCAGTGCGTACAACATATACCCCCCTGGGTATATTCCCAACAGGGTCGGAAGTCCTGGCCCGCCTGCCGGGTGCGGCTCAGGCCAGCGTGGTGATGCCGACCACCACCGCGACCACCGCGAACACCACCGCCACCACGATCGCCTGGGTGCGCCGCTTGCGCTGGAACAGCTGGATGCCCAGGCCGGTGAGTGCCACGAGGGCCAGGAAGACGGCCGAGATGTCGATGACCCAGGACCACAGCGTGGACGTGTCGCGGCCCTTGTGCAGATCGTTGAGCACACCCACCCAGCCCTGTGCCTCCACCACCAGCTCGAACGAGCCGTCGGTGGTGTCCACGAACGCGTCCGCCGCGTAGCCCGGGCCCTTGTAGGAGATGACGGCCTGGCCGTTGTCCACGCCGAAATCGGCCACCTCGCCACCCACGTCGTACTCCGAGCGGAGGTACTCGCTGATGGTGAGGAACTCGGGTGTGCCGTCCGCCCGCTGCCAGCCGTCGGGCAGGGTGCCGGTGACGGTGGTGCGCTCGGTCTGGTCACCGAACGTCCACGACGGGTGGTTCAGGGTCAGCCCGGTGATGGCGAAGAACAGCACCACCAGCAGGCTGATCATGCTGGTATAGACGTGGAGCAATCGCATCCACCGGTTGGTGGCGGCGGTGCGGCGGCGGCGGGGTGACGCGCCCTCCGGTGCCACGTCCGGCGTGTCGGGCGTGTCCGGCGCGTCGGGATCGTCAGACGACATAGGTCGCACTCAGGGCGGTGAGCTCGCCGTCGTCGGGCAGCGTGACCGCGAAGCCCTCGCTGCCCAGGCTGATGTCGGCCGACGTCACCTGGTGTGGGCCGTGCTCGCGGGCGGACTCCACCAGCAGCACGTAGTCGCCCTGGGCCACCGGGTTGCCCGCGGCGTCGCGGCCGTCCCACACCAGCTGGTAGGTGCCTGCGTTGCGGGTGGCACCGGACACGGACGCCACAGTGTCGGCACCGCCGGCATCCAGGTAGTTGGACTCGGTGACGTACCAGTTGGTGAGCTCGCGGAGGTACTTCGCCTCGCGTGTGGAGTACCAGACACTGATGGTCTGCACCAGCTCGCCCGCCCTGGTCTCCACCCACACGGCAATGTACGGGTTCTTCACCCGGCCACCCGATGCGGTGTAGGTGAACGCCACCTGCAGCTGGGCGCCCGCAGGCAGGGCATCACCCGACGGCGCTGCCGTGGTGGCCGCAGTGTCGGCCGGGGCCGTGGAGGATGCACCCGGAGTGGCCGGAGCGGACGAGGGCACCGTCGCGCTGTCGCCGCTGTCGAAGACGTCGGCGTCGTCGTTGCCGCAGGCTGCCAGCAGCGGCGCCGTGGCCAGCGCACCGCCGGCGAGCAGGGTGCGGCGCAGCAGGGCGCGCCGGCTCAGTTCGTATCGAGGGAGGTGAGGGTGCATCGTGCCGCCTTGGGATGAGGACGTGGTCGCGACGGGGTCACCCCGACCCTACGGGCCACCGACGCCACCGGCACGCCCCGAGGGCGAGAGTTCGGTGAGAATCCTCAGAGCCGGGCGCCGCAGGAGGTGCAGAACACGGACGACCCGAGGTTCGGATGCCCGCTCGGACACAGGCGTGTACTGGACGGCGGCGACGCCAACTCGCCGAGCGACGGCGACACCGGCGGCGGTTCGAACAAACCTGAGGCGGGCGGCGGGGGCACATCCCCGTCGGGTGCGGCGAACGGCGACGCCGACGCGGCGAAGGGTGACGCGGGTTCGGCCGGCACAGCGGGCGCCGACGGCGCCGAGGCCACCGGCGCATCCATCGCCACGACCCCCCGGTTCGACACCGCGGACGTCCACTCCGAGCCGTTGTAGAAGCGCAGTTCGTGGCGCCCGAACGGGTCTGCCGCCCACTGGCTGGCCGCACCCGCAACGCCT
The DNA here is from genome assembly GCA_041394605.1 of Ilumatobacteraceae bacterium. Taxonomy (GTDB): domain Bacteria; phylum Actinomycetota; class Acidimicrobiia; order Acidimicrobiales; family Ilumatobacteraceae; genus UBA668. The sequence goes on along the minus strand of JAWKHX010000005.1, from coordinate 307,820 downwards.
GCGGTCGCCCCACCCGTGGCGGCAGCGGTGCCGAGTACACCGATGGCACAGAGGATCACCGAGGCGACCACCGAGAAGTTGTAGAGACCCTCGTGGCTGACACTGAACCCGGACAGCAGCGGGTCGCCCTCGTTCTGGTTCTGGACGGCCATGCTCATGACGACGCCGAGGTGACCGATCGCCACACCCGCCGCCACGGCCAGACCGGTGCGGCTGCGGCTGAGCGCACCGATCACTCCCAGCAGCGGGCTGGCCAGCGCGAACACGAACATCGCCGTCTCGATGAGGCCGTCGCCGATGTCGAACACCGAGAACCCGTTCTCCGGCAACAGGATGGCGAACGGGACGCCCACGAACGAGATGGCGGCGAACGTCGCCACGGCGGGATTGACCGCCGCACCGCCCCGCCGGCCACCGAGCGCGGAGAACCCGGCGATCAGGCTGAGCACGACCGCCGCAGCGTGGGCGAAGAAGCCAACCCCCAGGCTGATGTCGCTGAACTCGCCGAACGCATCCACCAGCCGGAAGACGATGGCCAGGAGCAGGACGGTCATGCCGAGCATCCCGGCCGCGACACCGCCGGCGACGGCACCGGCGATGTGCTTGCCCTGCAGCGCCATGATCGCCGCGATGCCGCCCACGAGCGCGGGCAGCAAGTACATCGCGTACACCTCGCTGCCGCCGTCGGCCAGCGAGCCGCTGTCGCCGCCACCCGACACGTACGGCAGGAAGATGCCCAGGACATAGAGGATGGCGGCAATCAGGCCCATGGTGGCCGCCGAACGCCCCGCCGGTGCGCTGCCCGTGTGACCGATCGGCTGCATGAGTACCTCCCGCTCGCATGCCCGTCCGCGGCGAACAGTAGCCGCGGTGGCAGCACCCCAGCGGCGAGCGCCGCGGCTCCAGCGCGCCCCGCCACGTGCCGATAACCATCCCGTGCGCCGACCCGCCTGCTGTACTGGACCCATGCACATGGACGGCGGTCGATGAGCTGGTCGGGGCGCGCCGCGCTCGTGGTGGCGACGCTGGTTGCCGCCGTGGCGGGATGGTTCGTCACCGGCGCGCTCCTCGACGGCGATGACACCGGCGGATCGGCCACCGCCAGAGCGGACGTCGAGTTGCTCTCCTGCCCCACGGCCGAGGGCGCCGTCACCATCGGCAGCCTGGCGGCCGGCGACCGGGTGTGGCTGGTGGGCGTCACCGGTGATCGCTGGGCCGTGATCCGCCACCCGGAGGAACCGCAGCAGCCGGCCTGGGTGCCGCTGGCCGACCTGGCCACCGACGCCACCCGGACCGACCTGCCGGTGCTGACGTGCGCCGAGGCCGAGACCGTGGTGGTCACCACCACCACGTCCACCACCGCCGTCACGCTGCCCGGCCAGACCACCACCACCACCGTGCCCGGCGCCACCACGTCGTCGAGCAGCACCGAGCCGAGCACCACGCTGTCCGGCGACGTCACCCCGCCCGAGGTCACGATCATCACCGACCGCGAGTACATCTACGTGCAGACGGCCATCGCGCCGTGCAGCGACGAGGTGGAGATGATCGTCGCCGTCACCATCGCCGACCCCACGCTGCCGGTGTCGGTGCGGTCCATCCAGGCCACGTGGAATGCACCGACCGGCCCGCAGACCGCCAACCTCGTCCCGGTCGCGGGCCGGTTCCGCCTCTCCATCGCGACCGATGGCCCCAACGGCGGCGAGATCCCGGTCACCATCACCGCCACGGCCACCGACGGCGCCGGCAACGTGGGCACCGGCACCAAGGTGGTCGCCCTGCGCGACCCCGCGTCCTTCGGGTGCACGGCATGAACCGGCGGACCATCGCGCTCGTCGCCCTGCCGATCCTCGGCCTGGCAGCCGGTAGCGGCGCCGCGTACTGGCGCCACGAGGACCCCGTGTCCACCGTGGGTCGGGCAGACGGCACGGGGGGCCGCAGCGTCAGCGCTGCCGAACTGCAGGGCGTGCCAACGGCCGACCTTCCTGCGGTCACCGACCCGGCGGTGATGGATCTCTCCTCGGTGATCGGCTACCCGGACACCCCGATGGTGGACGTGCCACCGGCCGCCGCGGTGGTGCTCAGCCCCGGCGCCGCAGGCCTGCCGGCAGTGGTGGACCCGGCAACCGGGCAACCGGCCGCGGCACCGGTGCGACCGCCCCTGCTGCCGGTGGACCCCGTGGTGGTGCCGGCGCTCGGCGCGCCCACCGACGAGCCGCCGCTGGCCGACCAGGGCGACCGCCCCGCCACCGACGACACTGCCACCGTGCCGGCCGGCGCATTCGTGGACGAGTGCCGGGTGACCGCCGACGGCGACCCACCGTGCTCCGGCCGGCCGGCCACTGTGGTGGGCCCGGCAGGCGGCGATGGAGCGGCGGGCGACGGCCCGTCGGTGCCCCAGCCGCTCACCGTCAGCGCCCCGTTCACCGCGGCCGGCGGGCTGGCCGACATGTGCGCCGAGATCGAGCGCGGCGTGGTGGCCGACCCCCAACTCGCTGCTGCCGTGCGCCCCACGGTGGCCGTGCTGGTGAACCAGCCGGCGTCCCTGGCGCTGACCGGCACCTGGGCCGACGGCACGCCGATCGAGAAGACCACCATGCTCACCCTGCCGGACCATCAGCACCAGTGGCAGGAGCAGTGGGACGCCGACGGTGTGCAGGGGCGGATCCTCGCCTGCCTCACTTTCCCGCTCGAGGTCACCCGCGGCCACGCGGTGGGCGGGCGCGCCGGCATGACTGTGCAGATCGTGGCCATCAGCACCACGGGCAACACGGAGATCACCGGGGCCGTCACCCTCGAAGTGCCGCTGGACGGCGAGGACAGCCCGTTCGTGGAATCCCTCTCCGTGCGCGGGCTCGGCGAGCAACTTGCGCCCGACGGGCGCCGGTTGGCCACTGTGGCCGTCCACTACGCGCTGGACGGCAGCGCCCTCGTGCCCCCGGGCACCACGCTGGACCCGGGCTCCACCGTCGTCCAGGATCTGCATGCGTTCGTGGAGAACGCCGACTGCTCGGGTTGGGCTGTGACGTTCCAGGGCCAGGACCGCACCTACGGCTCGCGGTACGGGATGCGGGTGGAGCAGCGGACCATCGCCGGCCGCGACCGCACCGTGATCGTGGTGGACGGCACGGTCCAGCTGGACCCCAACCAGCGCGGCGGCTGGGAGGGCTACCTGTGCCTGCATCTGCGTTCCGTGGACCGCACCGGCACGGTCGCCACGCTGGCGCTGCGTGGTGTGGCCGTGCGCGCCCCACGGACCGCGGCGTACGAGTTGGGCGCTGCCGTCGACGGTGCCCTGCCGGACGGGTGGGGGCTGGACGTCACCTGGGCCGGTGCCGACGGTGTGGTCTTCTGCGGACCGGCCCGGCTCGGGGAAGGTCCCACGCCCGGCACGCCCTCCAGCAGTGATGGCGGCGCGACCACCACCAGCACCCTGGCCACGGGCACGGACAACGCCACCGCCGTGACCCTCGCGGCCACCTGCGCGACGATCGCCCGCCTCCACCCCGATGGGGTGCTGGTGTCCGTGCGACCCACGTCGCCCACGGGCGAGCCAGGAGCGCCGTTCACGGTGCTCCTGCCGATCAACACCTCCTACTGCAACCCGGACGATCCGCACGGGGCCGCCGCGAACGGCTGCGACACCGGGTCGCGGTTCCGCTACCGGCTGCCGGTGGGGATGCCCGACGGCGACAGCACCTACATCCTCACCGTCACGGCGCTGCGCACCGTCGGGCAGGGTCAGTTGATGACCAACCCATCGCACGCCTGGCGGATCGACCCCCCGCAGGCGTTCCGCGCGTAGCAAGATGCCCCGGTGGCCGCACCACCCTTCCACTCGACCGACCGCTCACCCTCCCGCGCGCTGCCCCGCCTGATCGCCACCGATCTGGACGGCACCCTGCTGGACCCGATGGGTGGCCTGTCGCCGCGCACGGCCGCCGCGCTCCAGGCCGCAGCGGATGCCGGGATCATCGTGGTGTTCGCCACCGGCCGCCCGCCCACGGTCGCCGTCGCCGAGGTCACCGCCGCCGGTCACGGAGTCCACTACGGCGTCATGGCCAACGGCACCTTCATCTGCCGCCTGCCCGACGGCGAACTGCTGCACAGCATCACCTTCGGGTTCGCGGAGGCTCGCGCCACTGTGCAGGCCATCCGTGCCCACGACCCCCGGTACGGCTTCGCGCTCGCGACGGATCTGGGCTTCACCAGCGAACCCGGCTTCCACCAGCGGATGCCCGTCCACACCCCGAACGACGTGCCCCAGCCGGATGCGTTGGTGGGCCATGAGGGGGCGACGGTCACCATCAAGCTGCTGGCCTTCCACCCCGACCACTCGGCGCACGACCTGCTGGAGGTGCTGCCCGCCGTGGTGGGCCCGGACATGGTGGTCAGCCACTTGGGCGCGGACGCCGTGGAGGTGGCCCCTGCCGGCGCGGACAAGGGGGTCGGCCTGGCCTGGCTGTGCACCCATCTGGGTGTGGCTACCGCCGATGTGCTGGTGTTCGGCGACGAGGTCAACGACCTGCCCATGTTCCGGGTGGCCGGTCGCCGGGTGGCCGTGGCCAACGCCAACCCGGTGGTCCGCGCCGCGGCCGACGAGGTGGCCCCACCCAACCACGAGGACGGCGTCGCCCAGGTGATCGAACGCCTCCTCGCCCCCTGACCGCTCCCACCCCATTCCCCCGAACTTGTCGCGGCCTGACCACGGAAACCGCCGGTCGGCCCCGTGACAAGTTCGCCCGGACGAAGGGCGTCGGACGGGGGCGGGCTACGGTGAACGCCATGCCGCTGCGGCCGACCACCGCCCGCTTCACCCATGTCGCTGTGCCCTGCACGGACCTGGACGCCACCATCGCCTGGTACGAGCGCCACACCCCGCTGCGCCTGCTGGACCGGCGGGAGGATGAACTGGGCCGCAGCGCGTGGATGGGGCAGCCGGACATGATCGAGACCCCGTTCATCATCGTGCTGGTCAGCTTCTTCCGCGACATGGCCAAGGGGCCGCAACCCACGCTGGCGCCGTTCGCCCACCTCGGGATCGAGTTGCCCACGAGGCAGGATGTGGACGACGCGGCCGCCCGCGGGCGCGACGAAGGGTGCCTGGCCTGGGAGCCGCAGCAGCTGCCGCCGCCGGTGGGCTATGTCTGCGCGCTCACCGACCCCGACGGCAACATGGTGGAGTTCAGCTACGACCAGGGCGTCTTCGCCAAGGTGCAGGAAGTCTGGGGCGGCGCCGCGAACTGACCGGGAGAAACCGGCGCGCACGCCCTCCGTATGCTCGACGGCATGCCCCCGCGCACCACCGATCACCCCGGGCTGCAGCTCAGCTGGGCCGACGGTGAAGCGGTCGCGTGGCGCCCCGGCGAGAGCAGCCTCCGCCTGCCGCACGAGGTGGCCGCGCTGGCTCGCCGGCCCAGCCTGGCGTGGACGTCGCCGTCGCGGGTCATCCGCGTGGAACTGCCCACCGGTGCCGCCAGCGTGCTGTCCCAGCGGCTGGACGCCACCACGCTGGCATCGCTGGGCCAACTGCACGTGCTGCAGGGCGACGTCAGCCCCTCCGTGGCATGGTTCGGCGCCGTGCACGCCCACGCGACCACGTTGGTGTTGCGCGGGCGGGTGCTGCCGGCGCTGCAGCAGACGGGCCCCACCTGGTGGGAGGCCACATGGCAGCCGCTGGCGGCCGATGTGAAGGCGGCCCGGCCCGGCCTGCTGGCGGCCATGCCGCCGATCGTCGCCGCGGCCGGCAAGGTGGACCCTGCCGAGGTGCTGACCACGCTGGTGGACCGCCTGTGCCGCCTCACGCTGGCCGGCCAGGGGTGGCACGCCCTCCTTCCGGACACGCGAGGGGTCAACAGCCGGGCCGTGCGGTTGGTGAGCCGGGCGCTGGTGGCCGACCATGGCCGGTTTGCTGTGGCCGAGGAACTCCGCGCCGCCGTCGAGCACCTGGAGGCGGAGTTCTCCCAGATGGCCCGCCGCGCCGACGGCGAGCCGATCCTGCGCGCCCGGCTGCGGCTCGGCCTGCCCGCCCCCGGGCCCGACGAAGCAGGCTGGTACGACCCGTTCGCCGAGGCGCCGGAGCCTGACGAGGTGGACGCCAGCCACCTCTCCGAGCCGCATGCAGAGCCCGACGAGTACTGGCCGCTCACGCTGGAACTGGTGGACGTGGACGACCGTGGCCGCTGGTGCACGCTGGCCGACGTGGCCAACGGCACGGACGCCGCCCACGCACTGGCCCGCGAGCCGCGCTTCTTCGGCCTGCTGGCCCAGCACCTGCAGCAGGCCGCCAACGCGGTGGTGGCAGCAGTGCCGGAGGTGGCGCCGTGGATGGCCAACCGCGCCGCCTTCACCGACATCGACGGGGCCGCCGCGGTGCTGGAGGCCATCGGGGCGCTGGAGGAGCGCGGCGTGGAACTGGTGGCGCCCGAGCGGCTGGTGCGCCGCAAGCCGTCCACCCGCGGCACGGCCCGCACCAACGACGGCGGCGGCTCGGGTCGGTTCGCCGCCGGCGCGCTGATGGACTGGCGCGTCGTGCTGGACGACACGCCGGTGCCCGAGGACGCCCTGCGCCGGGCTGCTGAGGAGGGGGCCAACCTCATCCGCGTCGGTGGCCGCTGGGTGCAGGTGGACCGCACCGAGGCGCGCCGTGCGCTGCAGCACCTGAAGGAACTGCGCGACGAGCACGGTGAGGTTTCCGCCCTGGAGTTGCTGGCACTGGCCGCAGAGCTGGAGCGTTCCTTGGAAGCCGCCGGCCAGGCTTCCGCCATCCCCGCCATCGAAGCGGCTGAGGCTCGCGGCTGGGCGGCCCAACTGCTCGGCGGCCTGCCGGACACCGAGCTCACCGAGGGCGACGTGCCGGAGGGGTTCGTCGCCGAATTGCGCCACTACCAGCGGCGCGGCCTGGGGTGGTTGCAGTTCCTCCACCGCCTGGGCCTCGGTGGGTGCCTGGCCGACGACATGGGTCTGGGCAAGACGCCCACCACGCTGGCCCACCTGGCCGGTCTGCCCGGCCCACACCTGGTGGTCTGCCCGCTCAGCGTGGTGCGCAACTGGGAGGCCGAAGCAGCCCGCTTCACGCCACTCGTGCGGGTCATGGTGCACCATGGCGGCAGCCGCGCCGATGCGGAGTCGTTCGCCCATCTGGTGGCCGGGCACGACCTGGTCATCACCACCTATCAGGTGGCCACGCGCGACCTGGCCGTCCTCCAGCAGGTGCCGTGGAGCACGCTCGTGCTGGACGAGGCGCAGGCCGTGAAGAACCCGGACACCCGCGCCGCCAAGGCCATGCGGGCCATCACCGCCGGGCAGAAGATTGCGCTCACCGGCACCCCGGTGGAGAACCGCCTCAGCGAGTTGTGGAGCATCTTCCAGGTGGTCACCCCCGGCCTCTTGGGCAACGCCACCCAGTTCCGGCAGCGGTTCGTCACCCCCATCGAGCGCGAGCGCGACGCCGACGCTGCGGAGGAACTGCGCCGCCTCACGTCGCCGTTCCTGCTGCGCCGCACCAAGGCGGACCGCTCGCTGGTGCCCGACCTGCCGGACAAGGTGGAGCAGATCGCCTGGGCGTCGCTCACCCGCGAGCAGGCCCACCTGTATCAGGCCGTGGTGGACCAGTTGCTGAAGGACGCCCAGGAAGAGAACGGCATGCGGCGGCGCGGGCTGGTGCTGGCCGCGCTCACCCGGCTGAAGCAGATCTGCAACCACCCTGCGCACGCGCTGGGCGACGGGTCCCGCCTGGCCGGCCGCAGCGGGAAGCTGCACCGCTTCGACGAGTTGGTGGAAGACCTGCTGGACGCCGGCGAGCACGCCCTGGTGTTCACCCAGTTCCGCGAGATGGGGGTGCTGTTGCAGCAGCACCTGGCGGAGAAGTTCGGCCAGCAGGTGCCGTTCCTCCATGGTGGCGTCGCCAAGGCCAACCGCGACCGGATGGTGGCGGCGTTCCAGCACGGCAGCGCGGTGTCGCCGCTGTTGCTGGTGTCGCTGAAGGCCGGCGGCACCGGCTTGAACCTCACGGCGGCCAGTCGCGTGGTGCACTACGACCGGTGGTGGAACCCGGCCGTGGAGGACCAAGCCACCGACAGGGCCTGGCGGATCGGCCAGCAGCGCAGCGTGTTCGTGCACAAGCTGGTGTGCGAGGGCACGGTGGAGGAACGCATCGACCAGCTCATCAACGACAAGCGGGCACTGGCCGACGCCGTGGTGGGCACCACCGGCGAGGCGTGGCTCAGCGAGCTGAGCACGGACCAGCTGCGCGACCTCGTGGTGCTGGACCATCGGGCGGTGCGCGGATGAGCATCGTCATCCGCCCCGGGCACTTCCACAGCGAGCCGCACCCGGCGGGCAAGCTGGCCACCACGCTGCTGTCGGTCACGGTGGCCGGCATGGCCGACCCCGCCCGGTTCCGCCGCGGCAAGGCCTACGTGGCAGACCACGCCGTCACCCGGCTGGAGGTGTCCAGCGGCACCCTCCGTGGGTCGGTGCAGGGCAGCCGGGCCGAGCCGTACGAGGCCATCATCGCCACCCGCCTCACCGCCCGCCCGCGCCTCGGCAACGCGGAGTCGTTGCGCACCCAGCTGTCGCAGCTGGTGCCCCAGGGGGGCCAGCTGATGGTCAGCTGCACCTGCCCGGACTGGGACGACCCGTGCAAGCACGCCGTGGCCACCATGCTGGCGTTCGCCGAGGAGCTCACCGCCCGCCCGGAACTGCTGGTGGAGTGGCGCTGCCACCCGGCCGACGACGAGGCCGACGGTGGCCGCCGCCGGGTGGGTTCGCGTGCAGCCACGGGGCGGCACCTGCGCCTGGCCCCGCCCATTCCCGGGCACGAGCCGCCCACCGGCGATCGACCCTCCCGTTCGAGGACGGTTCCGCCGCGCCCTCCGGTGCGGCCGTCCAGCCCGCCGCCGAACCCGTACGAGTCGCCGGCATGGCAGGCGTTCCTCGGGTCGCTGCCCTTCCCCGACCCCCCGGAGGTGCCCACCGACCCAGCGCCCGTGGGGCACGCCATGCTCGGCACGGTGGACGTGGGCGGATGGATCCGCTCCGCCGTGGAGCTGCTGACGTCCCTGGAGTGAGGCAACGTTCGGCGCGGGCCAGCGAGGATTGAGTAGCCGACTACTCATGCCGCCGCCGCCGGGCTGAGGTGCAATTCCCGCATGGGATTCATGGACCGTCAACGAGAGATCTACCAACAGAAGATGGCCGAGATGCACCGGCTGCTGGTGCCGGGCGAGGTGCTGTACGGCGTGATCATGGCCAACCATCAGAAGATGATGTCGGCCAAGTTCTTCCTCGTGGCCACCACGGACCGGCGGATCATCCTCCAGCCGGTGAACCGCAAGGTGGACTTCGACGGCCCGGCCATCAGCTACGGGCCGCAGGACATCACCAACGCGTCGGTGTGGGGTTGGGCCCACGACGCGGCCAGCCGGGCCGAGAAGGTGAAGACGTTCCTCACCACCAGCGGCGACCGGATCCGCTTCGACGCCGGTGGTCAGACCTGGAAGCTGATGACGCTCGGCGGCAACATGTTCGAGAACATGCTGGCCACCGACGAGCAGCTCGCCGGGCTGGAGGCGCTGATCGGCTTCCTGGCCGCCGCCCAGCCGCGCTGACCCGGCGAAGGCCAGGGTGACGCGCCGGCAGCATCACGTTCCGGTCGGGGGCTGCGCCGCCCGCGGCCGGAGCGTCAGCGCACCGGCAGGTGCCCGTGCACGGCGGGCCGCTGGAACAGGAGGCGCTGGCGCGGGCTGAGCGAGTCCATCGCCATACCGGCTGGGGGTTCGTGGTCGGCGCTCCACGACGACGACCCGGGCGAGTACTTGTACAGCAGGGTGCGGCGCTGGTTGGTGCCGCGCCACGGCAGGGTGCCGTGCATCAGCGCCTCGGTGAAGATCACCACGTCGCCGACGCCGAGGGGCACCTCCACCACGCTCGGGTGCTGCAACGAGAGGTCGGCCGGCGGCGCGAACGCCGCCTTGTGGCTGCCGGGCACGCAGGCGAAGCCACCATCCCCGGCGCGACTGCCACTGATGGCCCACTGCACCGCCACCAGCCCGGTGTGCATGCCGGTGCGATCCACGGTGTAGTACTGCGCTGGGTCCCACAGGTGGCCGCCGCCGTGCAGCCCCAGCCCATGGTCGCCCTGGTTCATGACGATGCCGTAGGCGTGGTCCAGCCGCACCGCCGGCCCGCACAACTCCACGAGGATCTCGATGACGGCGGGGTGGTCCAGCAGTGCGGCGAACGAAGGATGGGCGCCGAGGTGGCCGGCGAACCGCTGGCTGCCGATGTCCGTGGGCCGCGTGGGCGGCAGGCCCAGCCGGCTGACCCCGTCGTTCAGCGCCGCCACCTCGTCGATGGTCAGCGCACCGCGCCGCACCACGAACCCGTGCAGGTCGAACCAGTAACGCTCGGCAGGTGTGAACGGGCCGGTGGTCATCCGGCCAGGCTACGCACGGAGGCATGGCGGAGCGCCCGACGCGCCCGACGGGGCGTTCGCTTCGATTCGGCGTGGAGTGAGGTGACCCGCTCAGCCGCAGCTGAACACCGCTTCGTCGCCGATGCCGTGGAAGGAGTTGGGCGAGAGTGTGAGCGAGTAGCCGAAGCCGGAGTTGAACGGTCCGTCCACGTACAACTCGGCGCTGCTGCCGTGCACCCGCAGATACGTCGTGTCCGCGGGCACCTGCACCACGAGCCACACCTGGTGGGTCACCGGGTCCGGCACGAGGGTGAACGAACCGACGTGTGTGGAGCCCTGCCACGTGTTGGGGTCGCCGCTCTCGTCCGCGGGCGCCTCGGGCAGCGCCCAGAGGTCGTACGTGGCCAGCAGCGTCGGTGTCGGGCACGAGGCGTCGGTCGACACCACGATGTCGAAGCTGATCCGCGACGGCTGCAGGTCGAACGCCCATGCCACCACCACGTCGCCGGTGCCGAACGGGTCCACCTCGAAGGTGCGGACCACCGGTGGCTCGTCCGGCCCGTCGGGCCACAGCGAGACCGTCGCGAAGTTGGCACCGGCGGGGAGATCGGCGGCGAACGACCACGCACCCGTCACGTCGTCGGGCAGCACGCTGGTGGAGGACGAGCCGAGCCAGGTGTACGGCTCCACAGCAGCGGCGTTCTCCGGCAGCACCTGCCAGAAGTCGATGCGGCTGCCCATGTCACCGAAGCCGTAGCTCTGGCCCTCGGCCAGGACACCGTTCGTCAGCGTGCCGTCGACGACGAAGGTGCGCAGTGCGGTGTCGCCGATGTCCAGGTTCCAGACCTCGCTGAGCACACCGCCCGTGAGGTCGGCGAACGTGTACGTCGGGTCGGGGTCGGCCACACCGAGCAGGGTCACTACGGCGGAATCGGCCGGCATCGGCACGATCTGACGGTACGTGAACGCACCGGTGTCGGTGTCGTAGGACGACGTCGTCGAGTAGCCCCACAGCCCGAGCAGACCGCGATCGAGCAGCGTGTCGAAGTGCAGTTCACCGTTGGGGTCGGTCAGCACCAGCGGCACCCCGTTCTCCAGCAGGGTGCCCGTCAGTTCCAGCAGCACCGTGTCGGCGTCGAGCGTCACGGGGTTGGGACCGTCCCCGAGCCCGAGGAACGCGCGGGAGTGGGAGTAGGTCTCGCCGCCACCGCTGACCACCGCCGTCACGTCGGCCCTCACCGTCCCATCCGGCATGGCCAGCGAGGTCGAGTAGGAGCCGTCCGGGCCGAGCGTCAGGAACCTCGTCGTCGACAGCACCGTGTTGTTGCCCGCGTCGCGGAACGACACGTCGAGGCGGGCACCGTCGGCCGGCAGGCCGAACTGCTGCAGCACGCCGCTGACGTCGAGCGTGTTCGGCACGTCGTCGAAGTCCAGGGTGACGGCGCGCACCTCGTTCGGCACGATGTCGCTCTGCACGGACGTGAACCAGTTCGCCCCGTTCGAGGCTCGCACCGTGACCGTCGCCGTGTAGGTGCCCTCCGGCATGGTCACCTGCTTGGTGTAGACGCCGTTGACCGCGTTGACGAAGACGGTCTGGCCGAGCGGCTCCCCGAACGCCGTGGTGAGGTACCGGAGGCGGATCTCCACCTGGCCGTTCACCGCCACGCCGTTGACCTGGGCCACACCGCCGACCTGCAGCGTGGGTGGGTTGTGCACCACGTCGAACTGGGCGGTGGTGAGCGTGGCGGGGGCGAACCCGGTGACGATCTGCTTCTCCTGCTCGAAGCCGTACTGGCCGACGAAGGCGAGCAACTCGACCGAGTCGGTCACCTCCGGCAACGTGACCGTGAAGGAGAAGGCGCCCGTGCCCGCGGCCGGGGTCACGGCCGGCTGGGTGTAGAGGATCAGGTCGCCACCGGTGTTCCGTGCCGACACGCCGATCTGGACCGGACCGGGCAGCGGCACGCCGGGCGCGGAGGTCAACGAACCGATGACCTGGAGTCGGGTCGGCAGCCACAGCACGTCGAACGGCACGGTCTGGTTACCCGGTACCACCGTCAGCGGGCCGGTCGTCTTCCAGTCCGCGGAGGACGGGCCGACCTCGGCAGTGGCCTGGAACGTCACCGCCGTCTGCGGCAACGTGCGGGTGACGGCGTACTGCCCCTCGACACCGATGCCGACGAACACCCGCTGGTACCAGATCTCCGTGCCGCCGGTGTCGAACGCCTGCAAGCGCACGTAGGCGCCGGTGCTGTACGGCACACCGCCGGTCGTCAGCATGGTGCCGCCCACGGTGACGATCGGCGCGGCGTACCCGACGCTGAACGGGAAGGTGTTCTCGCCCGGCAGCAGGCCTGGCACGTCGGCCTCCACCGTCTCGCCGTTCTGGCCGACGTACGCCACGACGTTCGCGGCGGTGGCCAGGTGATGACCCGGCACGGTGACCGAATAGGCGCCGGTGCCCGGCGCCGGGCTGACCTGCACGGTCGTGCCGTACAGCGCGCCCTGCGCGTTGCGGAACCCGATGCCCAGCGTGACCGGCCCGGCCAATGCATTGCCGGTCGCGGTGTCGATCATCGAGCCCTCGAGCGTCAGCAGTGGCGGGTCGTGGGTGAACGACAGGGTGGCGTCGTTGTCGCCGGGCACGAGGCCGGTGACCGTCGTCGGGTAGTAGTCACCGACGACACCCACCTCGGCCCGCACCTCGGCCCGCACGGCGTCGCGATGGCCGGTGACGTCGGCCTGGTAGGCGCCACCGGTACCCGGCGAGACCGTGAGCAGCGACTGGCCGAGGTAGCCATCGGCAGCGTCGTAGAACATCGCTCGCAGCAGCACCGGGCCGGCCAGGGCCGCGCCCGCACCGTTCACCATCGTGCCGGTCAGGTGCAGGCGCACCGGGGCCAGCACCACGTCCAGCAGGAGGTTGTTCGGTCCGGGCGTCACCGCCACCTGACCGGTGGTGAACTGCTCCCCGGCAGAACCGGCGAACGCGGTGACCTGCACCGTGGCCGTGCCGAGCGGCGCCGGCCGGGTGAACGTATACGCCCCGTCGACGCCGGGCTGGACCGCCGCGGTGAAGGCCGCGAGCGCGGTGCCCGTGGGTCCGCGGTAGGTGCTCTGCACGAAGACGGTTCCGGGCAGCGCAGCGCCGGCCTCGTCGACCATCGAGCCCGAGACGGTCACCACCGGCGGATGATGGACCACGTCGAACGGCACGGTGGTCTCCCCCGGCGCCACCGGGGTCTCGGGCGCCGAGTAGCTCTCCGAGTACGGCGGCACCACCATGCTCGCCACCACCGTGGCGGTGGCCCGCGGCAGCGGCACCACCACTCGGTAGGCCCCGCTGACGGCGTCCGGGGTGATGGCCACGGCCGTGATCCCCAGGCTCAGCCCGAGCGCGCTCTTGGCGTTCACGTACACCGTGGCCTCGGCAAGGCCCGCGGACCCATCGGTGGCTGTGCCGTCGACCGCCACGAGCGGCATGGAGTAGTCGACGTCGAACTCCACCGGGTTCGGGCCCAGCACGAGGTCGGCGGCGGTGGTCTCGAACGTCTCCCGGACGGGTCTGTGACCCCGGTGAGGATCCGGGCCGTCACCGCCGCCCGGCAGCGCCCGGGTGAACGAGTAGGCACCGGTGTCGGGGTCGACCGCGGCGACGGCGCGCAGCTCGGCGAGCGTCGCGCCGGCGCTGTCGAAGGCCGTCACCAGGAACAGGCGGTCCCCCGGCAACGCTGCGCCGTCGCGGCGCACCACACCACTCGTCTGCAGCACGGGCACGCTCGGCGCGTCCAGTACCAGGTCGACTTCGGCCACCGCCGGCCCGGCCTCCAGCACGGCGAGCGCCGGGAACGAGGCGATGGTGGCGATGGCCACCCCGCTACGGCCCGGCCACGTACCGACCACATCGAGCTCCAGGGGGAGCGACGGCGTCACCGAGGCCGCTTCGTTGCTGCTCGGCTCCACCATGCAGAGGTAGGTGCCGTCCGTGGCGGTCGTGGTGGTGCAGGCTTCACGCCGGCGCCGTCCACGGTGACCTGCAAGCCGGGCACCGGCTGCCCATCCACGGTGGCCACGCCACGCACGGTGTAGTGGCACAGGTAGGACTCGATCCGCTCCATCGGGCTGCCGATCGACAGCTCCAGGGCGATCGCATACCGGGTGCGCATGCCCACCGACGGCGGGCTGTCGCAGATCGCGGCGACCGCGGTCAGCACGGCGTCGACCTCGGCCTCCCACTCCGCCATGAAGGCGCTGTCGAAGCCGGGGTTCGGCAACCCGAACCGGTTCGCCGGGAGCTGAAGGGTGAACGGCGAGTCGGCCTGATCGGTGATCCGCCACGACGCCACGAAGTCGCTGAACTGGGGCTGCACCCACTCGTGGATGTCGGCCGGGGAGTACACCGTGCCGTCGCTGCCCGTGAAGTCGTTCGCCGGCACCCCGTCGGGCGACCCGAGCAGGCCGTGCACCGCCGGCGACCCGAGCGCGGTGACCGTCAGGTCGATGATGCCGGCCACCCTGGCCGTGACGAACAGGTCCGCAGCGTCGGCGCGCACCGTGCTGGCGGAGCGAACCACGGATAGACCGTCACCCACCGCGAGGGGCACGCCGTCCGCGAGATCCACCTCCTCGCCGTCCACGTACACGATCCACGGCTGGCCGGTGAGGTCGCTGTGATCGGCGTAGACCTCGATGGCATGGGTGCCGTACTCGAACACCGCTGCCGTCACGCTGGTCGGCGCGACCGACTGGTCGGCGAGGCCGCGGTTCGTCGGCTGGTGGCGAGCCACCACGCGGTACGGCACGGCCGCGCCGGGGTCGGTCTCGACGTACACGTACTCGCCGAGCGTCTGGCCTTCCCAGGTGACGCCGTCGAAGGAGAACATGTGCGGGTCGCCCCAACCGCCCGCCGGCTTCGGCGTGCAGTCGCCGGTCGGCGGGACCGCCGGGTAGTGCAGCACGATCGTGGCCGTCAGCGAGCCGCCACCGGGAAGGCTGGCGTCGGCGTGGACGGGAAGGTTGAGGGCGCCGCGACCGGCGCACGATGTCGGCGCCGGCGGGGCACCGGAGAAGGCCACCGGTGTCGAGCCGCCCTGGGACAGGGTGCCCGAGGTCGGCGACACCGCCAGCCAGTCCGGCAGCCCGGTGATCGACCAGTTGGCCTCGCTTCCCACCGCGGCGAGCGCGTCGTCGCGCAGCGACAGCTGGCTCACCCCGTGGCCGGGCAGCTCGTTCGGGGTGAACCGGAAGCCGCAGTCCTGACGCTTGTCCACCTTCGGGTCCTTCACCGTCAGGGTGGCGTTGCCGCGGTCGCTCGTGATCTGGATGATGTGGACCCGTGCCGGCTGGTCCTGACACGTCGGCTGCCGCTCGTCGACCGTCAGGGCCCAGGTGACCTCCTGCGGTGTGCCATCGCTGTCCGGCAGGCGGAACACCGTCGGGCCGTCGAGTGGGTAGGTGGCCACCGGCGCCACGAGGTGCAGCCAGTCCGGCAGGGCGCCCGTGATGTCGTCGACCGGGATGTCCAGGTTGCCGTAGCCCTCGGTGGTCATCACCGACTGCACCGGGCCGGGGCCGGTGATGTCGTTCGGCTCGAAGCGGACGTAGCACTTCTCGTCCTCCATCACCGTCAGATTGACGATCCCACGATGTTCCGTGGTGGCGACGATGGTCGCCTGCCGCTGCTGGCACGTCGGCCCGTTGCCGTCGTCGACGACGGTCATCGTGAAGTCCAGCTGGTCCTCGCCGTCCGTCTTCGGGGTCAGCACGTGCGACGTGCCGCCGCCCCACTCCAGCCATGCCGGGATGCCGGTGATCTCCACATTGTCGGCCGAGGCGCCCTGGGTGAAGAGCGACACGGGCGTCTCGCCGACCTCCGGGAGGTCGAGCACCTTCTCCGGGTCCCAGCGGACCTTGCCGTCGACGCACTGGATCGTGAACTCGCCACCCCAGGCGGCGGCGGGGATGCCGATGACGATGAGCGAGATCGGCGCATTGCCGGCGAAGCGGAAGGCGACCGGGTGGTCGCGCATCGAGTCGCACATGCCCTTGGTGATCGTCGAGCTGATGCGCAGCGCAGTGTTGCCGTGCACGGCCTCGACACCGGTGGCCTGCGCCACCGAGACGTCGCCGAAGAAGTCGGAGCGCTCCCACAGCGTGCCGTCGCCGCGGTACAGCCAGCCTTCGGTGAGCTGCGGCGTGAGCGGGTTCGTGAGCCCCGCGGTGGTGGGCGCCAGCACGGCCAGCACGGTCAACTCGTCGTCCTCCTGGACGTAGATCGCCGGCGTCGACGGCGTGTCCTCACCGCCCACGGTGGCCTCGAAGCGGACGTTGTTCAGCGGCGCATAGAGCGACCCGATCGGCACCGACGTGGAGAAGAGCGGGAGCTCACCGCTGGTCTCACCCACGCCGGGCACCACCGTGCCCGGCTGCTTGGTGAGGCCGAACTTGCCGAGGAACCACACGATCGGCTTGAACTCGACGAAGATCTTCGTGCCGATCTCCGCCGACACACCGGACTTGGCGGCCTGATTGGCGATCGCGTTCGACACGTTCTCCCAGACGGCCTTCAGCGTCGGCCCGATCTCGCCCTTGATCACCTCCATCACGCCTGGCTCGGCCGGGATGGCGGGGTTGAAGCGGTGCAGCACCGCCCCGATGGCGCCCACCACCACGCCGCCCAGCCGCAGCCCGAGCGGCGACGTGATCGCCACGCCCGGAGCGATCTCGATGCTGATGCCGGCCCCGTCCGTGGTCAGACCGCTCGCCAGGTTCCACGTGGGTTGGCAGCTCGAACTGGGGGTGAACTCGTTCAGGCTGGTGAGCGCGTCGCTGCCGCCGTTGTAGGCGAAGCCGACGGCCACCACCACGCCGGCGGTGCAGCCGAAACCGGCTTCCAGGCGCGGGCCACCGTCGGCCTTGATCGACAGCTTGGCACTGACGTCGCCGCGGCCGTAGAAGTCGATGAACGGCGCGAGCGGGCCGGGGCCGGCGATGCGCATCTCCAGAATGGACGCCAGCGGGCAGGTGGCCTCCAGCGTCAACGACGCCTGCACCTTGGCCTTCAGCTGGACGGTCGTGGAGAGGCTGGCGCCGATGCGGATCTTGATGTCGCCCGGCGTGCCGTTGTTGATGTCGACGAGCACGTCGAAGATCGGCGTGAACGTGGACGAGATGGCCGGCTGGATCTCCAACGCCTGCCCGGCCGCGCCGGCCGACTGCAGCATCGCGTCGCGACACGCACGAGCCTTGTCACTGAAGCCTCCGCCCTGCTGCGGGCTGGCCTGCGTGGCCGTGCTGGCCGTCTGGCTGCCGGGCGGGGCCGGGGTGGGGGGCGTGGGCGGCGTCGGCGGGCCCGCCTCGGTGCGGCGGCCCCCCGCACGGCCGGCGGCGTCCTGCACCGCCGCCGCGGTCGTGAACCCGTCCGTGTACGACAGGTCCTCTGTCGAGTAGGTGGGCACCGGTGGCACCATGCCGAGCGCGAGCAGATCGTCGTAGGTGAGGTCGTAGTGCAGGTCCTCGTAGATCGCCTGCGGGGCCACGATCTCCACGGTGACAAGGCACCACCCGTCGCGCTCCAGGGTGGGCAGGCCGGGCAGCTCGACCACCTTGCCGAGCACACCCGACGCGCCGCTCGCCACCACCAGCGTGCCCACCTCCGGGGCCGGGCACCGCAGCACCACCGGGTAATGGAACGTGGCCGCGAGCACGTCGTCCCAACCCATCTCACCAGCGAGCGCGTCGGCCGGACGCTCGAAGCGGTCGCCGTACTCCTCCCATGTGAACGGCCCGGGGCCGTCCTCGGTCACACCGTCGGGCAGCCACTCGCCCTCCGGCACGCCCGGCGGGAGGTCCGTCGTGGGGAACAGCACCTGGTCGTCCGCCAGCGCGACCACTCCGGGCTGGAGGCGGACGATCGTCACCGTGAGTGCCGGGTTCACCGGCCACCCAGGGATCTGCGCGCCGACCATCGCGGTGTCCACCTCGGGTCCTGCGGTGACCATCACCTGACGGCCGGACAGCGGTGTGACGGTGACGATGCCGTCGGCCGTCGACGTCACGAACGACACGCCGGGCGGCAGCGACGAACCCGTCGCCGCGCCGGCCGCGTCGGTCTGCACCAGTTCCACCACGGAGAACTCGCCGGGCGCCAGCAGCACATGACGCGGCACGAAGCGCCAGCCGACGTCCTCGCCACCGGTCAGCGCCGCGCCGGTGCCGAACCAGCCCTGCACGTCCACCACCACCTGGGTGGCGCCGCGCTCGTTGCGGATGCTCACCTTGCCGTCGCTGCCGACCTTGGCGATCACCACGTTGGGCACCGTCTGTGCCGGGCGGAAGTTGAGGTTCGACGCCAGCGGCGACCCCACGCCAGCCGGGAAGACGGTGAGCCAGCCACCCGAGGTCGGCTGCGTTGCGGTGACGTTGAGCACCACCGCGTCCACTCCGTCCGCGGGCACCCCACCCTCGCCGGCCACCTGCAGCTCGAGGGTTTCCCCTGGGCCGACCGGGGCATCGTCGCGGGTGTCCAGCACGCGGGCGGGCGAGAGCGCGGTGTAACCGGCGTCGGGGGCGAACCAGCCCTGCACGTCCACCACCACGTCGGTCGCGCCGCGTTCGTTGCGGAGGGCGACCTTGCCGTCCGCACCGACCTTGGCGATCACCAGGTTGGCCACGGTCCGCCCGGCGGCGAAGTTGAGGTTCGACGCCAGCGGCGCATCCGTGCCGGCGGGGAACACCGTCAGCCAACCGTCGGCGCTCGGCTGGGTCACGGTGACATTGAGCACGACGGCATCCACACCGCTCGCCGGCACCCCGCCGACACCGAGCACGTCCAGCGCACGCACCTCGCCCGCCGCCATCGCCGTGGTCTCGCGAGTGTCCAGCAGGCGGGACGGCACGGTGCCGACGTAGCCCGCCGCGCCCTCGCCAACGGCCGCCTGCGGCACCCCGGTCGCACCGGTGACGACTGCCTCGGCCTCGCCGGGCGCGAGCGTGGCCGGGGCGGCAGAGGCCGGAGCCACGACCAGGGCGCCCGAGACCACTGCTGAGATGACGGACAACCACGCGAACTTGCGCACGACGGCAGACATGGTCGGCAGCCAACACGGGGGGCGTCCGACGAGCGTCCGACGCCGTTCCGATCACCGTCGGACGTTCGTCGGACGGCAGGAGGGCACCATCCGTGACCATGGAGCGACCGACCGGGACCAGTTCGAACACCGGCGACCCACGAGGTGCGCGATGAGCCCTGCCCGACCGTTCAGCATGGTGCTGCGTGCCCTGCCCGGGCCGGCCACGACGGGCGAGTTGGTCGGGCAGGTCGAGGTGGTGGACACCGGCGAGGTGACCCCGGTGCGATCGTTGACCGAGCTGGGCGACGTGCTGCGACGGCTGGCCGCTCCGGAGGCCGGGCCGTAGCTCAGCGCGCCGGTGCGGACGTCGACGACGCGTCCAGGGGGCTGCCGACATCGGCGGCGAGGGCGAGCAGCGCCGGGCCGGGCATGATCCCGAGATCGTGCAGCGCGGCCAGCGCCCGCTGCACCATGTCCCGAGCGCCGGCGCGGCGCCCCTGGGTCACCAGCAGGCGGGCCGCCTGCACGTACCGCGCCTCGTCGAGCGGCTCCAGCGCCACCGCCACGTCGAGTTGGCGGACGGCCTCGTCATAGTCGCCGCGAGCCTCCGCATCCGCGGCCAGCGCGTCGGTGACGGCCACGAACCGCCGCCGCAGCCGTTCCCGCGGCCCTGCGACCCAGTCCTCGTAGCGGTCGGCGGGCAGCAGGTCGCCGCCGTGCAGCGCCGCAGCACGCCGCGCCAGCCCGGCCCGCTCGTGCGGCGGTGCGGCCAGTGCTACCGCCACCGCGGCCTCGAACTCGGCAACGTCGGTGACCACCTCCGCGGCAAGCCCAAGCTCGTCACCGCGCCGGTCGACGAGGTCGCCGCAACGCACCCGGAGGCGGTTGAGTGTGTTGCGCAGTCGGGCGCGGCCCGTTGCCAGGTCGGCATCGGGCCACACACGGTCGATCACCTCCTCCACCGTCATCGAGCCGCGCAGCGCGAGCAGCTTGACGAGCGTGGCCGGGTTGCCCGGCGGCGGGCTGATGTCCTCCCCACCACGGCTGACGGCGAACCGACCGAGCAGGGTCACGCGGGTGCCCGACGACAGCGCCGCCCTCGGCTGCTCGCCGCGGTACGGGGCCAGCAGATCGTGGATCCACCGCTCGTGGCGCGCCGGAAGATCGCGGTAGCCGCACCGGGCGGCGTCGTCCTCTGCTCGACGCAGCAGTGAACGGGCGGCGTCGGTGTCGCCCCGGCGGTGGGCGGCAAACGCCCGCAGCAGCGCCCGCGCCCAGCGGTAGCGCGGCACGGCGAAGGGCCTTCCGTCGAGTTCGGCGAGGATGGCCTCGGCTCGCTCGGGATCGCCGAACATCGCCTCCACCCTCCCGATCGCCGGTGCGGGTGCGTCGTGAAGCCCGTGACGCGACGCAAGCTCGACGCCCTGCGCGAGGTACCGCCGGGCGCCCGGCTCGTCGCCGAGCAGGGCCAGCATGTCGCAGGCGGCGAGCGCGAACTCGGTGCCGATGGCCTCCTCGATCCAGCGGCCGCCATGGCGTTCGGCGTCGGCCAGCCACTCCAGCGTCGCCGGGTGGTCGCCGCGGTGCGCCGTCACCAGCGCCAGCCCCCAACAGGCGAAGCCGATGGCCGTCTGGTCGCCGAGGCGATGGCCGATGGCGAGGGCTTCCAACCCCGCGGCCTCCGCCTCCTCGCTCCGTGCCGCATGGTCCAGCACGTCCATGAAGTAGGTGAGCGCGACCGCGCGTGAGATGTCAGCGGCCCCGAGTAGCGCCAGCGCCCGCTCAACCTGCTCCAGCGCGGCATCGACGGCCCCGCCATGGAACGACACGGCGTAGCCGACGCGCAGCAACGCCTCGGAGCTCCAGCGGTACTCGCCGGCAAGTTCGTGCAGTGTCGCCGCCTCACCGAGCGTGTCCGCTGCACGGGCCAGGGCGGTGCTCGTGCACCGCAGGGTGTCGGCCATGCCCCAGGCGTACAGCGCCCGACCGCGCGTCACGATCTCCGTGCGTGTCGCGCCGTGCAGCGCCAGGTGGGCGAGCTGCTCCCCCTGCTCGAAATCGCCGCTGCGACTGGCGTCCCTGGCCAACTCGGCCAGCACCATGCGGCGGGCTTCGCCGTCCGAGCCCGCTGTGGCACTGTCGGCGAGTTCGAGGAAGCGGCGGCGCAGCGAGCGGTCGCCGTGTTCGACAGCGCGCGCCAGCAGGACCAGCACGTCGGGGTGGCGGGCCAGTTCGTCATCACCGAGCAGCGCTGCCACCACTCGCGCGAACGACACGCCGGCTGCCTCGAGTTGCGCCCACGGGCAGCCACCGAGCACTTCGGCCAGGCCATCCACGTCGCCGGCATCGTGCAGCAGGTGGACCGCTGCGTGCAACTCGCCCGCCGCGGCGTAGGCGCGCGCCACCGCCCGACGACGTGGAGCGTCCAGCGGCTCGGGCGCGAGCGCATCACGCACCGGGTCGGGAAGGCGCAACCAACCGTCCGGCCGACGAACGAGTGGCAACCCCAGCGCGACCGCGTCTTCCAGCGCACCGCCACCGGACAGGGCGGCGGCCACGTCCTGCGACAGCAGGGGCACGGTGGCCAGACGCTGCAGCCGGGCACGGGCTTCCTCCGGGCAGCCGTCGAGCAGGCCGTCGACGAGGTCGGCCATCACCTCATCGAGCGGCCGGGGACCCAGGCCTCTGTCGGCCCTCCCCGCCAGGCGCTGCCCCACCATCAGCGACACCGCCGCGGGCCAGCCGCCCGAGCGGCGAACGATGTCGGCTTCCAAGCTCGCACTGCCGCCGAGTTCCGGATCGCCGGCCCCCTCGTTCGCAGCCAGCCCCACCAGCTCGGCGATCTCGGTCGGGGAGAACCGCAGGTCGTCGGCACCCAAGTGGACTGCGTCCGGCCGTGTACCGAGGTGACGCAGCGCCGCCGGGATCTGGCGGCCGGCGAGCACGAACCGGCAGCTGTCGGCGAGGTGCGCGACGAGTTCGGCCAACCAGTCCGCACCGTCGAGGGTGAGTCGCTGCACCTCGTCGACGACCACGCACAAGGGTTCACCGCGCATGGTCAGCCCCGCAGCCAACTCGTGGATCGCGGCCGCCGTCGTGGCCCGCGCCGCCGCGTCAGCGAGGTCGGTCAGACCCGAGTGGCGCAACGCTTCCACCACTGCGGCGAGCACGGCATCCGAGCCTGACGCACCCTCGAGCAGCACGTCGATGCGCGCCAGTTCGCTGGCCGTGGCCAGGTCCTCGGCGAGTGTGGTCTTGCCGTAGCCACCCGGGGCCTCCAGCAGGCACACGTGCACGGGGAGCGCCCGCTCCACCAAGGCCCTCCGCCGGAGGCGACGACCCGCTCGCGCTCCCATCGGGCGCATGGTAACGGAGATCGCTGACGAGGCTCGGCGACGGTGCATACCCCGACACGCCCGCGGGCGGGTGGTTACCTGCTGCCGAGGCGCTTGCCGCCGAAGACGGTGATCTCCTGGCGCAGGGGCACGAGGTCGCGCCGGGGGGCGCGACGCTCCGCCTCGGCGATGGCGCCAGCGGCCACATGGCGAAGATGATCCACCTCGGCGCGCAGCTGCTCGACCTCGGCCTCCAGCGCCATCACCCGGCGGATGCCCTCCAGGTTCATGCCCTCCTGGGCGAGTTCCTGGATGCGCCGCAGGCGCTCGATGTCCACGTCGCTGTAGCGGCGGTTGCCGCCCTGGGTGCGCGCCGGCGACACCAGGCCGCGGCGCTCGTAGATCCGCAGGGTCTGCGGGTGCATGCCGGCCAGTTCGGCGGCGACGGAGATGACGTAGACGGCGTGATCGCGGGATCGCATGACTCATGCCCCCTTCAGGTGCGCTCTGGGCGACACGGTAGTCGCCTCGGCGAAGGCGTCGACGGCTGCCTTCTGTTCCGGTGTGAGATGGTGCGGCACGTCGACATCGACCGTGACGATGAGGTCGCCGGTGTGCTTGGCGGTGACGATGCCCTTGCCCTTCACCCGGTGTCGGCTGCCGCTCTGGGTGCCAGGACGCAGCCGCAGCATCACCCGCGGGCCATCCAGCGTGGGCACGTCGATGTCGCCGCCGAGTGCCGCCTCGGCGAACGTGACGGGCACCCGCACGGTGAGGTTGTGCCCGTCCCGGCCGAACAGCGGGTGCGGGGCGACATGGCACTCGACGATGAGGTCGCCGGCTGGGCCACCGTTGCGGCCGGGCGCGCCGCGGCCCTTCAGGCGGATCTTCTGCCCGTCGGCCACCCCGGCCGGGATGCGAGCCTGCACGTCACGCGGGCGGTGCTCCACGCCCGTGCCGCGGCAGGTGCCACAGGGCTGCTCGATGGTGACGCCGCGGCCGGCGCAGGCGCGGCACGGCGAAGAGAAGCTGAAGAAGCCCTGGTTGTCGTCGATGACGCCGCGGCCGCCGCACTGGCTGCAGACGGTGGGCTGGGTGCCGGGCCGGGCGCCGCTGCCGTGACAGGTGCTGCACGGGGCGTCGCTGGTGAGGCTGAGCGTGGTGGTGAGCCCCTTGGCCGCGTCCACGAAGTCCAGCGTCAGGGTGGCCTCCACGTCGGCGCCGCGCTGCGGGCCGGCGCCTGCGGACGCGCCACGGCCTCGGCCGCCACGGCCACCGCGGTTGAACATCTGGCCGAGGAGGTCGCCCAGGCCGTCGGCACCCACGTTGAAGTTGAAGCCGCCGGCGCCCGGACCACCGGGGCCGAAGCCACCACCCATCGGACCGAGGGCGCGGACCTCGTCGTACTCCTTGCGCTTGGCCTCGTCGCCGAGCACGTCGTACGCCGCGCTGACCTCCTTGAAGCGCTCCTCGGCCTTGGCGTCGCCGGGGTGGGTGTCCGGATGGCTGTCGCGCGCCGCGGCGCGGTACGCCTTGGTGATCTCCTTCGGGGTGGCCTTCTCGCCCACCCCGAGGACCTTGTAGTAGTCCTTCTCGAACCACTCCCGCTGTGCCGTCATCGTTCACTCACCTCCTTCCGTGCCAGCCGTGATGCGAGTGCCACCGTCCCCACCCGAGTGCGACGCTCCATCCGAGTGCCGACCCCCACCCCGGGGTGGGGGTGAGCACTCGGATGCGGCCGGGCACTCGGATCGGCGGCGTGGCACTCGCACCGGCGGCGTGACACTCGGATCCGGGGGCGGGCGGGCGGGGGGACATGGGGGCCTGCTCTACCCGCGGACCTTCACCATGGCCGCGCGCAGGACGCGGCCCTGCCAGGTGTAGCCACTGCGCAGGACCTCGGAGACCACGGTCTCCGCGCCGTCGCCGGGCTCGTGCATGACGGCCTCGGCCAGGTTGGGGTCGAACGGCTGCTCCAGCAGGTTCATCCCCTCCAGGCCCAGCTTGCGCAGTTCGCCGAGCAGCAGGTTGAAGACCGGCTCAACCTCGGCGGGATGCTGCACGAACGCGGCCTCGCAGGCGTCCAGCACGGGCAGCAGGGCCTCGGCCATCTTGCCGGTGGCGCGCTGCACCTCGTCGGCCTGCTGGGTGGCCATCCGCTTGCGGTAGTTGTCGAAGTCCGCCTGCAGGCGCAGGGCGATGTCCTTGAACTGGTCGCGCTCGGCCAGCAGCGCGGCCACATCGTCAGCCACGTCCGCCTCGGCGGCGGCCACCGCGGCCGCATCGCCGAGCAGCACGTCGTCGGCGCCCTCACCGGCGAGCGGCCGCGGGCGGCTCATCTCGCTGGTGAGGTCGGCCAGCAGTTCGGCGTCGTCGAACGGGGCGAACTCGTCGCCGGCGTCGGTGGAGTCTTCGGGCGTGGGTACGTCCGTCATGCCACCACCGTCACTTCTCGTCGTCGACGATCTCGGCGTCGATGATGTCGTCGTCGCCACCACCGGGGGCGTTGCCCGAGGCCGCGGACGTGCCCATCGAGGACTCGTGGGCCGCCGCGTCGTACAGCGCCTGGCCGGCAGCCTGCAGCGCCTGCGACAGGGTGTCGCTGGCCGACTTGATGGCCTCGATGTCGTTGCCGTTGAGGGCGGTCTTCAGCGCCTCCAGCGGGGTCTCCACCGCGCTCTTGTCGGGCAGCTTGTCGCCCTGGTCGCGCAGCATCTTCTCCGTCTGGTACACCAGCGAGTCGCCCACATTGCGGGTCTCGGCCTCCTCGCGGCGCTGCTTGTCCTCCTCGGCGTGGGCCTCGGCGTCCTTCACCATCTG
This sequence comes from Ilumatobacteraceae bacterium, assembly GCA_041394605.1. GTDB lineage: Bacteria > Actinomycetota > Acidimicrobiia > Acidimicrobiales > Ilumatobacteraceae > UBA668. The sequence continues at coordinate 282,177 of JAWKHX010000005.1, read as the reverse complement.
GGCGATGTCGTCCTTGTTGAGCGTGCTCTGACCGGTGATGGTCATCGACTGCTCCTTGTTGGTGGCCCGGTCCTTGGCGGACACGTGGACGATGCCGTTGGCGTCGATGTCGAAGGTGACCTCGATCTGCGGCACGCCACGCGGCGCCGGCGGCAGGTCCACCAGCTGGAACTTGCCGAGCGTCTTGTTGTACGCCGCCATCTCCCGCTCGCCCTGCAGCACGTGGATCTCCACGCTCGGCTGCATGTCGTCCGCGGTGGTGAACACCTCGGTGCGCTTGGTGGGGATGGTGGTGTTGCGCTCGAAGAGGCGGGTCATCACGCCGCCCTTGGTCTCGATGCCGAGGCTCAGCGGGGTGACGTCCAGCAGCAGGATGTCCTTCACGTCGCCGCGCAGCACGCCGGCCTGGATGGCGGCGCCGACGGCGACCACCTCGTCCGGATTGACGGACTTGTTGGGCTCCTTGCCGGTGAGGCTGATGACCAGGTCGTTGACGGCCGGCATGCGGGTGGAACCACCGACGAGGATGACATGGTTCAGCTCGCCCTTGGCGATGCCGGCATCCTTCAGCGCCTGCTCGAACGGGATGCGGCAGCGCTCGATGAGGTCGGCCGTCATCTCCTGGAACTTGGCGCGGGTGAGCGTCTCGTCGAGGTGCAGCGGGCCGTCTGCGGTGGCCGTGATGAACGGCAGGTTGATCTGGGTCTGCTGCACCTGGCTGAGCTCGATCTTGGCCTTCTCGGCGGCCTCCTTCAGGCGCTGGGCGGCCATGCGATCCGAGCCGAGGTCCACCCCGCTCCTGGCCTTGAACTCCTTCACCAGCCAGTCGATGACCCGCTGGTCCCAGTCGTCGCCGCCGAGTTGGGTGTCGCCGTGGGTGCTCTTCACCTCGAACACGCCCTCGCCGATCTCCAGCACGGACACGTCGAAGGTGCCACCACCGAGGTCGAACACCAGCACCTTCTCGTCCTCCGCGCCCTTGTCCAGCCCGTAGGCGAGGGCGGCGGCGGTGGGCTCGTTGATGATCCGCAGCACCTCGAGGCCGGCGATCTGGCCGGCTTCCTTGGTGGCGGTGCGCTGGGCGTCGTCGAAGTACGCGGGCACCGTGATGACCGCCTGGGTGACCGTGTCGCCCAGGTACGCCTCGGCATCCCGCTTCAGCTTCATCAGGGTGCGGGCGCTGATCTCCTGCGGCGTGTAACGCTTGCCGTCCACATCGTCGCTCTTCCAGTTCTCGCCCATGTGGCGCTTGATGGAACGGAACGTGCGATCCGGGTTGGTGATGGCCTGGCGCTTGGCCACCTCGCCCACCAGCACCTCGCCGGCCTTGGAGAAGGCGACGACGGAGGGGGTGGTGCGGCTGCCCTCGCTGTTGGGGATGACCACCGTGTCGCCGGCCTCGAAGACGGCGACGACGGAGTTGGTGGTGCCGAGGTCGATACCGACTGCCTTGGCCATGGGGGGACTCCTTGCGTGTCTGGACGGGTGGCTGCTCGATGCTGAGCGCACCTGACGCAAGGCTAGTGGGGCGCTGGAGTTCCCGACAACTTGGCTGGAAGAAAACCTGAGTCACTGTGACTCAGGATTTGATTAGAACTGCAGTGCGCCCACGTCCAGGCTCGCCACGCTGACGACGACCGTCTCCAGGTCCGCGGTGAGCTCGGGCACCAGGGGCACGGGGTCGGCGGTGAGGGCGCTGATGCCTACCACGAGGTCGCCGGACTCCCACACCACGATGCATCCCGCGTCACCGTCGGAGGTGAAGCAGTGGGACGACAGCACCCCGCCCTCGTACGGCCCGAGGTCGGCGGTGTCCAGCGTGGTGCCGGCAACCGCGGCAAGGAACTCGGCCAGTTCGAAGTGGTCGGTGATCGCCACGAACCAGGCCCGCAACTGGGCCCCGTCGCCGACCTGGCAGTACACCGCACCCCCGGTCTCGGCCGCCCAGATGTCGCCCTCCAGCCCGAGGGGGCAGGGGCCGGTGCCGCCGATGTCGTTGCCGTTCAACTCCATCCCCCGCGCTGCCGCCTCGGCGGCGACGGCCCGGAGCGCGGCGACGGCGCCGCTGACGTCGATCACGGGCTCCGGCGCCGTGGTCGTGGTGGTGGCCAACGTGGTCAACGTGGTCGGCGGGTCGGTGGGCGGGGCGGTGGTGGGTGCCACCGTGGTGGGCGGGGCGGTGGTGGGTGCCGCCGTCGTGGGTGGGGCGGACGAAGCCGCCGGAGCATCGCTGGAACTGCACCCGCCCCACAGCAACATGGCGACGGGCACACCGAGGACAAGGGTGCGCCGCATCGTCACAGCGTAGGTGAACGGCTGCACGCCGCTCAGCCGGTGACCAGCACCTGGCCGGTGGCGTCCATGCGGACGAACTTGGTGACGCCACCGTCCATCACGAACACGGTGACGGAGGTGCCCTCGATCCCCCCGGTCACTGCGAACTCGGCGACGATGAACATCACCGAGCCGTTCGGCAGGCCGACCAGGCTGGGCGCGGCGACGATCTGCGCGGCGATGCCCGACCAGTTGATGTCGTCCACGGTGAACGTCGGTGTGCCGGCGTCCACGCTCTCCGGCGACGGACCCGTCAGGGTGCCGTCCGGCGACCAGTCGTAGGTGTCGTAGGCGCCAGCGGTGCTCGACGGCACGACCACTGTGGCGTACCCCGCGTAGATCGAGATCCGCACGAAGTCCGTCGGGTCCCCGGACACGGCGTCGTCGATCGCACCCGCCACCGTGGGCAGCGTGCCCGGTTCCCACAGCACGCCGGAGATGGTGCCCGAGCCCGGATCGGCCGTGCCACCGCTGGGGTGCAGGGTGCGCAGGTAGCCCTCCACGGTGTCGGCCTCCGTCCGCGCCGTGTCCGGCTCCGCGGCGTACTGGACGTTGACGAACGAGTCGCCGGACGCGACGACGAACAGCATCGTGTACTGCAGGCCGCTGCCGAAGTCGGCGGTGTACTTCAACCGGCCGACGGGGTAACCGTTGTCCGTGTGGACCAGCGTGTCCAGGAACTCCACGTCGGGGATCGACGAGGCGAGGTTGTCGCGGTTGAGTTGGAGGTACTCCTCCATCGACAGGCCGCTGGCAGCGGCGGTGCTGACGAGGACGTTGCTGCGGAAGGTGTCCGTGCCACCGCCCGTGTACCAGGCGACCTCCACCCCGTCGAGGGAGGTCTCCGTCCAGGCCGGGTCGATGGCCATCTGCCAACCGGACGCACCGTCGTACCACTCGGCGCCGGCAGGCGCCTCGGGAATCGACGTGGTGGTGATCTCGCCGGTGGCGGTGGTGACGTCCGTGCCGTCCGACCCATCCGTGCCGTCCACCCCGGTGGTCGCCGCGGCCGGCGACGTGGTGGCGGCGGACCCGCCGCCGTCCTCGCCACCGCCGAACACCAACACACCCCCCACCACCAGGGCCACGGCCGCCACACCAGCGCCGATGAGCACCTTCGGGTTGCGCTTCGTCCCGCCGGACGGTGCGGGGGACGGGGTGCCCGGCACACCCGCCGCCGGCGGCGCGGCCGAGGGCGCGGGCGCTGCGGGCGGAGCCGCCATCGGTGACGGCGACGGCGACGGTGAGGGCGGCGCAGGGCTGGGCGCGACGGGCGCGGCCATCGGTGCTGTGGGGGCAGCGGCCGAGGTCGCGGGGGCAGGGGGAGGCGGCGCGGCGGCAGGCGGCGGGGGAGGCGGCGCGGCCGGCCGCACGGCCTGGGTGGCAGCGCGGGCGGCGCCCATGGCGACGGTGTGCTTGGGGTGGCTGTCGGCCACGACCGGCCGGCCGAACTCCTGGGCCAGCAACTCCCCCGCCAGCGGGATGCGCGACGAACCGCCCGCCAGCAGGACGGCCTTCACCTGGTCCGTCGGCACCTTGGCGCTGTCCAGCGCGCGGCGCAACGCCTGCACCGTCTCGCGCACCATCGGGCGGATGGCGTCCTCGAACTCGTTGCGGGTGATGCGCACCTCGGTGCGCAGGTGGGGCAGGTTGACGCGGATGGTGGCATCGCTGTCCGCCGACAACGCCTCCTTGGCGGCCACGCACTCGTCGCGCAGCGCCGACAGGCCCTCACGCACCGCCGGATCATCCTGGTCGCCGGCCGCCAGCGCGTCGCCGAGCGCGCTGCGCACATGGGCCAGCACGGCGTCGTCGAAGTCGATGCCACCAAGGCGTTCCAGACCCTGCGGCTGGCCGAGGATGTCGAACCCATCGGCCGTCTTCTGCAGGACGGCGGCGTCGAACGTGCCGCCACCGAGGTCGTACACCGCCACGACGTCGCCGACGTCCACCCGCGACGTGGACGAGTACTGCACCGCGGCCGCCACGGGCTCGGGCACCATCAGCGCGTCGCCCAGGCCGGCCTGGGTGAGCGTGGCGCGCAGCAGGTCGGTCTTGAAGCCACCCCAGTTGGCCGGATGGGTGACGGCCACCTTGTCCGGCGAGGCACCCTGGCGCTTCTCCACCTCGGCCATCACGGAGGTGAGGATGGCGACGGACAGGCGATCGGCGCTGAACGGGGTGCGGTCGAGGATGATCGGCGCGGCGTCACCGAAGCGGCGCTTGAACGCCCGCGCCGCACGCACCGGTTCGCGGGCGCTGCGCCGCACTGCGGCTTCGCCGACCAGCAGTTCGCCGTCCTCCCGCAGGAACACCACCGACGGGATGGCCACGGCGTGGTTGCCGAGCGACACCACGTCCACCTTCCCGTCGCGCATCACGGCCGCCGCCGTGAACGTCGTCCCCAGATCCAACCCCACCGTGTAGCCCATCCGGCAACCCTCCTCGCTTCCGCCCGGTCCGTGCAACCTCAGCGCAAGGTCGCGCCGTAGATGGCTTCCAACACCCGAGCCGCCGTGTCGAACACTTCCACCGAGGTCGGGTCGGCAAGCGGATCGCTGGCCGCGGTCCGCCACTTGCCGATCCCCGCCAACGCGGCCTGCTGGATCTGATCGGTGCTCGCGCCGGCGCTGAGGCCCAGCGCACTGATCGGCTCGCTGGTGGCGAACAGGCGATCCAGTTCCGCCTTGTCCGCCGCCGGCACGCCGACCGCGCCCGAGCCCACCAGGTGGGCGCCACGCACCTGGGCGAACTGCACCGTGCTGGCTTCGATCTGCTCCAGCCGGCGGTCCACCTCGCCGGCGAGGTCCGGCGCGACCTCCTGCAGGCTGCGGCTCAGCGAGCGCAGCGCGACCAGCGCCGAACGGGCCTGGAGGATGCGGGCGCGGGGCATGAAGTGACGGGTGATCAGTTGGCGCAGCGCAGTGAGGCCTGACTGCTCCACCAGGATGGGGCCGAGCGCCGCCGCGGTGGTGGCCTGGCCGGCCGTGATGGCCCGCAGGGCCAGGCGCACGCCGTACAGGCCCAAGCGGTCCAGCAGGTTGCGGCGCAACTCCACGGTCAACTCGCTGGCGGACGTGGCGCAGAACTGGTCGGTGCTCAGCAGCATCCGCTCCAGCACGTCGCCCGGTGTGCCGGCCAGCATCCGCAGTGCGGCCACTTCGTCCTCGCGCAGCGTCAGCCCGGTCTCGGCCAGCAGGCCGGCCAGGGGCACCACCGCGGCACACAGCCCGGTGAGCGAGGGGTCCACGCTGTAGCGCTGGGCGATGCGCGCCGCGGACTCCATCGCGTCCAGCCGGCCGGCACCGATCTCGTCGGCGCGGCTGAGGACGGCGACCGCGTTCACCGGCGAGGCCGCCGTGACGGAGCGGTCCATGAACGCGTCGAGGAACGCGACGTCGCTGCGGTGGGCGTGGCGCATGAGGTAGATGACGGCGTCGGCGTCGCTGGGCTTGCCCTCGTCGAACTCGAGGAACTCGCGGGTGCGCCGCGAGTTCTCGTCGTTGAGGCTGGCGAGGCCGGGCGTGTCGATGAGCGTGATCGTCTCCAGCGTGGACGTCGGCCAGGAGATGTCCAGGGTCTCGATGTCCGCCTCGCGCAGCGAGCCCAGCTTCACGTCCAGCGAGCCACCGGTGCGGCTGAACGCCAGCGGCTCGGTCCGCCCACCGCGCAACCGGGCGACCACCTCATAGGACGGGCCGCGCCGGTACCGGCTGACGATCTTGGTGCACTCCCCGGCGTCCGTGGGGGCCAGCCGCTCGCCGACCAGCGCGTTGAGCAGGGTGCTCTTGCCGGCCTTCACACGGCCGGCGATGGCGACCCGCAGCGGCCCGGAGAGCCGGTCCACCACGGCCTGGGCGTGGTCCTTGGCCCGCTGGTTGGGCGCCTCGCTGACCACCCGGCGGGCGACCGCCAGCACCTGATCCGCCACGCCACCGGCGGTCGCGACGTCCACCATCGTCATGCCACCTTCTCCAGTGCCCCGTCGAGGATGCCCAGGTTCTTCAACACCACGTCCAGTTGCTTGGCGCGGGCCTGGCGCTCCTCCAGCGACTTCTTCATCTCTCCCTGGGCGCGCTGCGCGGCCTCCGTGTACGTCCGCAGCAGTTCGGCGAGGCGGTCGCCGAACTCGTCGCGCAGGTCACGCTGGATGTCGCGGATGGACGAGCCCACCTGGTTGTTGACCTCGAACTGCACGTCGTCCAGGAACTGGCGCACCTGGGTGCGGGCGGACTGGCGGCGGACGGCCACCTTGCGCTTGCGGTCCTCCACCAGGCCCATGCTGCCGAACAGGGCACCGATGCCGAGGAGGACGGGGTTCGACGCCAGGAAGACGCCCGCGGTGGTGGGCAGGAACTTGCCCATCATCCCGAACATCATGATGCCGCCCTGCGCGCCACGCAGGCCGGTGATCGACGTGCTCCACGTCTTCTTCGCGGTGGACTGGGTGGGGTCCAGCGACTTCGACTGCCACATGTCCGCCACAGAGATGTCGGCAACCCGGAACGTCTGCGCGCCGTGGCCGATGTCCTCCTCCTGGAGCAGTTCGATCACCTGGTTGCGGACGTCCAGGCGGCCTTCCTCGAGCGCCATGAACGCCTTGGTGACCTCGTCGCTGACGACCGTCTGCAGGTAGCGGGCCAGGTCGTCCCACTCGTCGCCCTTGGAGAGCGTCTCCACCCGCTCGTCCATCAGCCGCTGGATCTCACGCATGGACCCACGCAACCGGAACGTCACCTGATTGGAGAGGTCGGTGATCTTGTCGCCGACGAGCACGTTCCACTTGGCCGCCGGGCCACGGAGGTACTCGATGCGCTCCTTGGCCTTCTCCAGCGCCGCCATCGCATCGCCGGTGGCCGCGCCGTCCACGGCGGCGCGCTCCGCGGTGTAGCCCGCGGTGACCTGGGCGATGATGGCCCGGGCATCGGCCACCGAGCGGGCCGTGGCGGAGGCCTTGGCCGGGGCGACGACCTCGGTGCCGAGGCGCTGCACCAGCTCGGGGAGGTGGCTCTCGTCGTTCAGCTCCCGGTCCTTGCGGGCCAGCGCTGCGGTGCGGAGCGCGCTGGAGACGGGCACGATCGGGACGTTGATCCCCTCGCGGGAGAGATGGCCCTTGTTGAGATCGACGATCCTCTGCCAGTTGGCGAACAGGTCGGTCTTCGTCTGGGCGAACATCACCGAGGGACACAGCTCGATGGCTCGCCGCAGGAACTCCACCTCCGGGGCACTGAGCTCGGCCGAGGCGTCGCTGACGAAGATCAGGCCGTCGGCGAACGGGAGGAAGCCGAGGGTGGCTGCCGCATGGCCGGCTCCGAGGCCGCCCATGCCGGGGGTGTCCACGATGACCAGGCCCTGCTTCAGGAAGTTGCTCGGGACCGTGACCTCGACCCGCTCGACGCCCTTGTGGTTCTTCGGGTTGCCGACCTCGCTGACCCAGCCGCCGAGCTCGTTGACCGGGATGGGGTCGGAGAGGTCCTTGCCGTCCACCTTGCGCCGGACGATGGCGCCTGCCTGGTCGCCGTAGCGCACGAGGGTGATGGCCGAGGTGGCCAGGTCGTCGTCCACGGGGCAGACATCAGCACCGAGGAGGGCGTTGACGAGGGAGCTCTTGCCCTGCTTGAACTCGCCGACGACGCAGACGATGGTGGCGGGGCGGCGCAGACGCGCCGCAGCGACCGTGGCCCGCTGGGCCAGGTCGCCGCGGTCGAGCTGCTGGAGCAGCTTGCCCAACTCCACGATCAGAGCGTCCGCGGAGGGCGGCGCGCTCTGAGCGTTGGAGGGGGCAGCAGCGGGTGAGGAAGGCTGCGCCGTTTGGCTCATGAATCCAGATCGTCCCACACTTCGTCGGCTGCCGCCTCGCTGACCTCGGCACCGATGATGTCGGAGCTGAAGTCGTCGAAGTTGCCGCTGTCGGCCAGATGGCCGGCGACGTCGGCGATGGAGCTGCCGGCGTCCTGCGCCATCGTCGACAGGACGTCGCTGAGGTCGCCGCTACCGGCGAGGTTGCTGACGACGTCGCCGATGTCGTCCGTCATGCCACCGAGCCCGTCGGTGAGACCGCCGGCGGCATCGAGCACGCCTCCGGCGGCGTTCATCAGACCCTGGGTGTCGAACCCGTCGACGTCGACCCAGCCACTGGCGTCGGAGTCCAGCACGTTGCCGGCAGCGTCCTGCACCAGATCGGCCGAGCCGCCCATCCCGGCGTCCACACCGAACCCGTCGAAGTCCGTGCTGCCCTCGAGGTGCTGTGACACATTGCCCGCCGCATCCTCGAACCGCGTGTAACTGCCCTCGGCCCCGGCCTCCACACCGAACCCGGAGAAGTCCGTGCTGCCCTCGAGCTGCTGCGACACATTGCCCGCCGCATCCTCGAACCGCGTGTAACTGCCCTCGGCCCCGGCCTCCACACCGAACCCGGAGAAGTCCGTGCTGCCCTCGAGCTGCTGGCTGGAGGAACCGTCCACGCCGTCGAACCGGGTGTAGCTGCCCTCGGCCCCGGCCTCCACGCCGTAGCCCGAGAACTCGGTGCTGCCCTCGATGATCTGGGTGACGTTGCCCTCGGCATCCTCGTGGTGGGTGTAGCTGCCGTCAGCACCCATCTCCATGCCGTAGCCGGAGAAGTCGGCGCCACCGGCGACGATCGTGGTCTCGGAACCGTCGGCCCCGTCGACATGGGTGTAGCTGCCGTCGACGCCGACCTCCATGCCATAGCCGCCGACGTTGGCACCACCGGCCACCTGATTGACGACATTGCCGGCTTCATCCTCCATGTGGGTGTAGCTGCCCTCGACGCCGGCCGTCAGGCCGTAGCCGGAGCCCTCCACGTGAGCAGTGACCTGGTCGACCGTGGTGCCGTCGTCCTCGATGTGCTGGTAGCCGACACCCGCGGACACCTCACCGACGCCTGCCTGACCGACGGTGCCTTCCACATGGGCGCCGTAGCTCTGGTCGCCGTCGGCGTCGATCGAGTAGTTGCCGCCGACCTCGCCGCCGATGTATGTGCCGTTGGCGAACGTGATCTGGCCGCCCACATCGCCCTCCACGGCCCAGCTGCCGTCGGAGTTGCGGACGAACTCGCCGTCCGTGTCCACGCCGAGCGCGAAGCCCCACGGGGTGGGGACGGTGGCCTGCAGTTCGCCACCGATGGAGATATCGCCCTCGGGAGAGATGTCCATGTGGCCCTCGACGTAGGGCAGCGGACCCCAGTTGATACCGGCGGAGGCGCCGACCGAGAAGCCGTCGTCGTCGTCGTAGCTGACGTGCCCGTCGACGATGCCGAGGTCCACCTCGGCGGCGGCCTCGAAGCCGCCCCGGCCGAACCCGACGCCCACCGAGGCGATGCCGTCGATCCCGAGGTCGGCGGTGAACCGGCCGTCGTCGTAGTCCACGTCGATCAGGCCGGCGGTGACGAAGTCGACGGTGTCGAAGACCACGTCGTCGACCGCATTGGCAAACCAGTTGGCGGCATCGCCCGCGGCATGCACCACGTCCCCCGCCACATCGCCGATGTCGTCGACCGCGTTGCCCAGCCACTGGCCGGCGTCCTGCGCGGCATCGCCGATGTCGTCGACTGCGTTGCCCAGCCACTGGCCGGCGTCCTGGACGGCGTTGCCCAGCCACTGGCCGGCATCCTGCGCGGCGTGCCCGACGGTGTTGACCGCAGTGTTGGCGAAGTTGCCGACGTCGTTGACGGCCCCGCTCATCCAGTTCCAGGTGTTGCTGGCGAAACCGCCCACACTGTCTGCCGCGTCGGCCACGTCGTCGGCGGCGTTCGACACCCATTCGGCGGCGTCTTCGGCAGCGTCCGACACCCAGTCGACAACGTCGGAAGCCGTGTCCGTCAAGGTGTCCCATGCATCACTCAACCAGCCCATTGCTCATCGATCCTTCCGTGAGATTGCGGGCATCGTACGGAACGCCCGGAGTTGGGTCACCGGGAGCATTCCCGGTTCGGTACAGGGGTTGTGTTCGGGTTGACTAACATCGCCCCGCATGGCCGACAGCACATCCTCCGCCGACCTTGCCAAGCGAGTCGTCACCCAGCCGGGACGCCTCATTCCGGGCATCCCTCCATTCGTCTTCATCGTCCCCGAAGGGTGGGTGTTGGACGAGGCGCCGGGCTCGCTCGCGGTGCTCCGTTCACCGGTGGAGATCGACGGGTTCTGGATCAACGCAATGTTGAACCACGACCGCGTCGCTCGCTCGGTGGACTTCAAGGTGGCCGCACAAGTCACCTGGGCGAAGCTCAACCGCAGCGGCATGAAGGACATCAAGGAGTCCGGTGAGCGCATGCTGCGGTTCGGGAACATGCCCGTGTACGTCCGCGGCGCCGACTTCACGGCGCCCGACGGGCGCAGCCTGTCGCAGATGCACGCCATCTGGTTCGCGCCGACGTCCGACGGGGGCAAGGTGGTGGACATGTTCCAGTTGGTGCTGACGGCACCGTCGAAGGACATGCCCGCGGTGGTGGAGCCCATCCTCGAGATGATCTCCACCTTCCGCTTCACCTGACTCCCGCCGGGTCGGCGGTCGCACTCGGCGCCCCTGGTGCGCATGGCGCCGGTCAGACCCCCGCGTCGTCGGCCAGGCCGGCGATCGAGTCCCCGAGGTCGTTCGGGTCGAGGTCGAGGGCGTCGCCCACGTCGTCGCCGACACCGTCGAAGTGGTGCATCGGCGTGAACTCGCCGCCGTCGTCGGGATCCGCATCGACCGGGATCTCGACCGGTACCTCGAAGTGGTCGCCGGCGACGATGCCCTGGAACGGCGCGTCGCCGAAGTCGTGCACCGGGTCGGCGATCATGTCCGGCAGGTCGTCCGCGGCCGTCATCCCGATGCCGTCGATCGCTCCGACATGGCTCATGGTGCCGACCTGGTCGAGCGTGACACCCAGCCCCATCTCGTCCTCCTCGCCATCCAGCAAGCCGGTGGTGGCGTGCAGGTCGAGGTCCATGCCGAGCGCGTCGTCGAGCATGCCCGGGTGGGCCACGGGCTGAGCATTGTCCAGCAGGTCCTCGGCACCGTCGAAGTGGATGTCCGCCGTCTGCACCGTGCCGGGCAGATCGACCTTCATCACCGGCAGGTCGAGGTCGTCCGGAAGCTGCAGGTCCACGTCGGGCAGCTTGAAGTCGTCGTCGTCGTCGCCCGGTCGGGGCAGGTCCATCTTGATGCCCGGGCCGTCGTCGTCCAGGACGTCCAGCTTCATGTGCGGCAGGTCCAGCTTCAGGTCGGGCAGGTCGAGGTCGTCGTCACCGGGGAGGGAGACCTTGATGTCGGGAAGGTCGACCTTGTAGTCGGGAACGTCCATCTTGATGCCGGGGATGTCGCGGCCGGGGAAGCCCAGCCGCCCACCGTCGTCGCCACCGTCGTCGTCCGCCAGCACCACCTTGTCGGCCAGCTGGTCGTCGAGGACGGCGGCCTTGAAGTCGGGCAGCTCGCGCGGCTCGAAGCCGGGCATGTCGTCCCTCGGCACCGGCGTGTCGGCGGCGTCACCGCCCATGCCGTCGTCCCCCGGCATGCCGACGGCCGGGTCGGCGACGTCGGCCGGATCGGTCGCAGCGCCGGCGTCGGCAGGCGTGGCGGCATCGGTGTCCGCCGGCGCCGTGGCATCGGCGTCGTCCGGCGTGGTGGTGTCGAGGTCGCCGACGATGTCGGGGTCCACGGGCATCACGTCGTCGACCGGGGTCTGCGCCTCGGCGTCGTCGGCATCCTCGGCGGCATTGTCGCGGAGCTGCTCCTGGATGAGGGCCTCGATCTTCTGATCCTGCACGAAGTTGGTGACGTGCTGGTCGTACTGGTCGCGCAGGGTGGCGAGCGCATCCTCGGTGGACTGCCCGGGGTACACCTGGGCCCGCTCCACCAGGCCGCGCAGCTCCTCGCGGAGCTCGGCCTCGTCGGCGTCATCCACCCCCTCGCCGAGGTCGAGACGGTCGATGGCGCTGAGGAGCGACTCGCGGGCGGCCTCGAAGTCCTGGTCCACCACCGGGCCGGGCACCGTGCCGGGGTCGGCGGGCGGCGGCATCGTGCCGGCGTCGTCCACCGGCGGCTCGGCGGTGTCGGCAGGGGGCTCCGTGGCCACCGGGGGCTCGGTGGGCGCCGGGGGCTCGGTGGCCACCGGCGGGGCCGGCGGGGCCTCGTTGCGAGGGGGCGGCGGCGTGTCCTGGCGCGGCGCGGAGTGGCTGGCGCCACCGCCCGACGAGCCGCTGCTACCACCGCTGTGCCCGGCGGGGGCCGGGCCGGACGCCGGGGGCGCAGCGGGGGCCGGCGGCGGCATCGTGCCGGCCGCTGCTCCGGCCTGCGCCGCAGCAACAGCGGCGTCGAAGGCGTCCATGCTCTCCTGGGGGATGTCGCTGCCATCGGCTTCCCGGGCGATGCGGTCGGCCGTGCGGGTCTCGTCGAGGTGCTCGGCGCCATCGGCCAGGCTCACGCCACCGAGGGCGGCATCGGCGGCATCGCCGCCGTCGTCGTCGTTGCCCATCACGGCATCGACCACGTCGTCGCCCCACACCACGGCGGCGGCCGTGGCGGCGGCAGCAGCGGCGGCAACGCCACCGACGACGGCCGGGTTGATCTTGCCCTCGTCCTTCTTCTTCGCCGGCGGCGGCGGGATGGAACCGCCACGCTCGGGCCGGGCAGCGGACTCGGGGTTGGTGGGCTCGCTCATGGTGGTCTCCTGTGATGCGTTCGGTGCGGACGGGGCGTTGGCGGTTACGGACGGGGCGGCCGCGGCGGCGGTAGTGGCGGCCACCGCCGCGGCGGCAACCGGAGCAGCGGCACTGCCGGCAGGCTCCGGCATCAGGGCCTGGGCGGGCGCCGCGGCGGGCTCGGGGGTGGGTGCTGCTGCGGCAGCGGCGGAGGCGGGGGCCAGCGGGAGGGCGGCACCGGTGGCCACCACCAGCTTGGCGTCGGCGTCGAAGAGGACCGGGCGGCCGCTTTCGGCGGCGACCACCTCGGCCACGATCGGCAGGCGGGAACTGCCGCCCACCAGCACCACGCCCGCCAGGTCGCCCATCTGCAGCCCGGCGGAGGTGACCGCACGCTCCATGGAGCGCACCGTCTCGGCGATGCGCGGCCGCAGGGCGCCTTCCAGCTCTTCGCGGGTCATCCGCACCTGGGTGTGCAGACCTGGCGCCATCACGGCGATCGTGGTCTCGCTATCGGCGGACAGCAGTTCCTTGGCGGTGGTGCAGTCGGCCCGCAGTTGCAGGATGGCCCGGCGCACGTCGGGATCCTTGCGGTCCAGCGTCTCCAGCCCGCCCGACAGCGCGGCGGTGACATGGCTGAACACCACCTGGTCGATGTCGATCCCGCCGAGTCGCTCGATGCCCTGTGGCTGGCCGAGCAGGGTCGGGCCGGTGGGATCGAGGCGGATGACTGCGGCGTCGAAGGTGCCGCCGCCGAAGTCGTAGACCACGACGGCGTCACCCACCGCGAGGCGACCGGTGTCGGCGTAGTGGCGGGCGGCCGCGGCCGGCTCGCTGAGCATCGAGGTGGCGGCGAAGCCGGCCTGGGCGCCCACATTGCGCAGCAGGTCCAGCTTGTACTCGCCCCAGTTGGCCGGGTGGGTGAGCACGACCTCGGTGGTGGCCGGCTGGATGTTGGCGATCGTGGCCACACCGGTGAGCAGTGCGACGGTCAGCGTGTCCGGCGAGTAGGGCGAGCCGGCCAGCACCATCGGGGTGGTGTCGCCGAAGCGGCGCTTCACCTCACGGGCACCGCGATCCGGGTTGACGGCCATCACCCGCTCGGCGGCGGCGCCGACCACGAGCGTGCCGGACATGTCCACCGCGACCACCGAGGGGATGGCCGCGCCCTTGTCACCGAGGTGGAGGGAGCGGGTGCCCTGCTCGTCCGTGACGGCGGCAGCCGTCCATGTGGTCCCGAGGTCGACGGCGAGGCGGGTGGGTACGGCATTCACGGTGCGTACCGTACGCCCCCTGCGAATGGCCGTTCAACGGGAGGATTCCCGGTTCGTCCCCGGGGATGCTGCGGAGGGATCGGCCCTGGTCAGGGTTGCTCGGCCGACCCGTCGACGCCCAGGGCGTCGTTGAGGTCGTCGTGGAAGCGGCCGAGGCTCGGCTGCTCCGCGAGCTGGCGCAGGAACGCCGCCTGGTCCTGACTCAGCCCGAGGTCGGCGGCCTCCCCGGCTGTCGCCAGGTCGGCCCACGGGTCCGGGGCGTCTTCGCTGCCCTCGATGAGGGCCTGCTCGATCTGCTCCCACCAATCGGTCATGTCCACTCCTCGCCTCGACGCTGAGGCACGACCTCCACGCTAGGCCCTCTTCCCGGCCACGCGTACCGCGAGCTCCGTGCGGGACCGCACACCGAGCTTCCGGTAGATCTGCTGGAGGTGGAAGTCCACCGTCTTCACGGACAGGAAGAGGGTGGACGCGACCTCCCGGTTGGTCAGCCCCTCGGACACTGCGTCCGCCACCCTCCGCTCGGCGGGGCTCAACGCATCCAGCGCCGGGTCGGCGGGGCGAGGCGCCGCGGGCGCGCCGGGTGCGGCCACGGCCGCCAGCCGCCCGTCCCAGCAGCGAACCCCGCACCGCTGCAGGGTGGCCTGGGCGCGCTTGGCCGTGTCCACTGCGGCCGGGTCGCCGGCGGCCCGCCGCAGCACGGCTTGCCACAGCCGCGCCTCGCCGGCCTCCACATCCAGGCGGTGCTCCTCAGCGGCGGCGATCGCCCCGTCCAGCATCGCCGCGTCGCCGGCGGTGATCGCGGCGCGGACGATGCCGCGCACGTCGGCCAGCGGGCCGGCCACCTCGTCACCCCACGCCGCCGGCACGTCCGCCGGCGGCAGTTCGGGCTCGGCGGCCAGCCGAGCGCGGGCAGCCACCGCGGCGGCCAGCGCCCGCAATGGCTCCGGTGCACCGGCGGGCAACGCCAGGTCGGTGGCCTCGGGCGGCCGGCCGGCCAGCACATCGAGGTCGGCGCGGACCACAGCCCACCACGATGCTGCGTAGGTGCCCAGCGCGTGTTCCAGAGCATCGTCGCCGGCCAGCAGGTCGCGGGCGTCGCGAGTACGCCCGGCGTGCCGCAGGGCCACCGCCACCGGCACCGCGTCGAACGGCACCCGCGGGCGCTCACCCAGCAGTCGCAGCACGGCGCGGTGGTCACCTTCAGCCGCGGCAGCCCACGCGGCGCGGCGGCGGGCCAGGCGTGATGCCACCGAGTCGTCGGTGGGCAGATCCGCCGGGTCAGTGGTGTCCCCGGCCTCCACGGCGGCGCTCAGCCTGCCGGTACGCAGTTCGTGCACCACGGCGATGGCGGCTCTCAACTCGTCGGTGAACGGCACCTGGCCTTCCAGCAGGCGGACGGCGTGGTCCAGGTCGCCGGCCTCCACGGCGGCCGCAGCCGCAGCGGCCATCGCCTCCTCACGGACCGGGCCGGTGGCGGCGAACTCCACCGCCCGCTCGTAGGTTCGCGCCGCGCTGGCCGGCGCTCCGCGGCGAACGGCGTCGGCCGCGACGAGGCTGAGCGCGTCGGCCAGCGCGTCGCTGGGGCCACTGGCAGCACCCACCAGATGCCAGACACGGGCCGCCGCCTGGTGCGGTTCGGTGAAGGCTGCCGCCAGCGCCCGGTGGGCGGCGCGGCGCGAGGCCGGGGCCAGCAGGTGGTACGCGGCGTGACGGGTGAAAGGGTCCGGGAACACCACGCGCGGGCCGATCAGTTCCACCACCCCGGCCTCTTCGGCGGGTTCCAGCGCTTCCGTGCCCGGCTCGCCGAGTTGGCGGAGGGCGCTGTCCACCGCACCGAGGTCGCCGCCATCGGTCGCCGCGGCCACCACCAGCGCCCGGCAGCACGCCTCGCCCAGGCCGCGCATGCGCGCCTGCAGTTCGGCGGCCAGATGCCCGCCCAGCCGCGGCAGGTCGGCCACGGGTGCCTCGTCGCGGCGCTGGGCGTCGCTGAGGGCGTCGGCCATCGCCACCGCCACGCCCGGGTTGCCGCCCGCGGCGGCGGCGCAGCGGGCGGCGGCGGCCGGGGCCACGCCACGCAACGCGAGGATGGCGGCCACCTCCCGGTCGGCCAGCGGCTCCAGCCGCACCACCAGGTCGGCGGCGGTGACATCGGCGGCAACGGCGGCGGCCACCAGCACGATGGGGTCGGCCACGCAACTGGCCAGCACGGCCTCCAGCACGTCACGGCTGGAGGAGTCCAGCAGGTCGATGTCGTCCACGGTGAGGCACAGCGGCTGGCGGTCGGCGGCGGCCGTGATCGCCCGCAGCGCAGCCAACTTCACCGCCGCGCCGTCGGCGGTGCCCCGACCGGCCAGCGCCTGCTGGAGCGCGGCGCCGTCGTCGCCGAGCGCCGTGACGTCGGCCGACAGTGGCGCCAGCACGGCCGCCAGCCCCCCGAAGGCAAGTTCCTGCTGGGCGGCCGAACCCTGCACCCGCACCACGGCGAACCCCTGGGCCGCGGCCTGCTCACCAGCGGTGTCCAGCCAGTAGGAGCGGCCGGAGCCACGCGCCCCGCAGCACAGCACCCGACGGGGCCGGGCGGGGTTCTCCAACGCCCACAGCTCCTGCAGGGCGGGGTGGCCGGCCACGTTCAGTTCAGCCACCACCCGACGCGCTCAGGGCCTGCAGGGGGGCGCAGTAGTAGTAGAAGGGATCGGCCAACTCGTGGTTGTGCAGTGCCCGGGTGATGCAGATGTCCGCCCCGTCGGCATAGCCGTAGCCGGCGGCGTTGGCATCGTCGATGCCGTCGAACACGAGGTCCCCACTGCCGTCCGCACGGTCCCACACGTACCAGATGCCGCTGTCGGGCACGCCGACCGTGTTGGGGTCCTGGGTGGAGAAGAAGAAGTGCACGTGGTAGTCGCCGGCCACCCCCGTGTTCTGCGGGTCGAAGCCCTCGACGGTGTACGACACGTACAGCACCCCGTTCACCCAGTGGGCATCGGCGATGCCCACGCAGTAGTTGTCGGAGTTGCAGGTCTGGTTGTCCAGCCCGCTCACCGGCGGGGCGAAGCGGCGGGCGAAGCACCACTCGGAGGTCAGCCCCTGGTCGGTGCACCACTGGTTGGCCTCGGCCTCGGTGCGGTACGGCAGCGGCACCAAGCTGAGGTACCACCCCTCCATCCGGGCATCTCCGAACTGGAAGTCGAACGCCCCTCCGTCGACCAGGATCGCCCCGTAGCTGTCCCGGTACTGCAGGTGGTCGGCAAGGATCTGCTCCGCCGTCCACACACGGCCGTTGAGGTTCAGCCCCACGTACTTGGCGGAGAGTTGCACCACATAGGTGCCCACCAGGCTGTCGGCCATCTGGAAGTCGTCGGCCAGGTGGTTGGCCAGGGCGGCGACGGAGTCCGCTTCCGGGTCGCCGGTCGTGGTGGTGGTGCCTGGCCGAGGCCGTTGTCGGGGTTGGTGTCGCTGACGCTGTCGACGGTCTCGTCGCTCGCGGACTGGGCGGTGGACGACGTGCCGGTGGTGGTGCCCCCGTCGTCCTTGCCGCCGGTGAGCACCACGACGGCCACGACGATCACTGCGGCGACTGCGGTGGCCGCCACGGCCCACAGCCACGCCGGCCGCTTGCGCGGCGGGGTGCCGGCAGGGCCGGTGGGGCCGCCGGGGCGGGCGCCCGAGCCGGTTGGTGCCGCGGCGGGCACCACCGGGTTGTCCCGGCGGGTGGGTGCGGTGGCGGGGGCGACCGGCATCGGCGCTGTCGGCGCCGCGATGGGGCGGCAGCGGTGGGCGCGGCGGCAACCGCTGCTGCGGCCGCCACCACCGGGGCTGCCGGGGCTGCCGGGGCTGCCGGGGCTTGGACGGGCGGGGCCGGCGGGGCCGGGACGGGCGGGGCCGGGACGGGCGGTGGGGCAGCCACCGGCGCGAGCGGCGCGACGGGAGCGGCGGGCGCCGGGGCCGGGGCGGTGGCCGACGCCGTGGCGGCGAAGCGGGCGGCGCCCAGCGCCACCGCGTGCTTCGGGTGGGTGTCGCTGACCACCGGCCGGTTGAGCGCCCCCGCACCATGTCGCCCACCAGCGGATGCGTGACGAACCACCCGCCAGGAGGACGGCCTTCAACTCGGCGGCCCCGATGCCGGCGCTCTTCAGCGCCCGTTCCAGGCACTCCGTCGTCTCCCGCAGGATCGGGCGGATCATGTCCTCGAACTCGGCGCGGGTGATCCGCACCTGGGTCTGCACGTTGGGCAGCAGCACGGGCACCGTGGCATCACTGTCGGCGGAGAGGGTCTCCTTGGCCAGCACGCACTCCTGGCGCAGGCGGGCAAGCGCGGCGCGGGTGTTCGGGTCGGTGGGGTCCAGGCCGGCGACGGAATCGCCGACCACCTTGCGAACATGGGTGAAGACGGCTTCGTCGAAGTCGATGCCGCCGAGGCGCTCGATGCCCTGGGGGCGGCCGAGCACCTCGAACCCGGTGGCCGTCTTGCGCAGGATGGCCGCGTCGAACGTGCCACCACCCAGGTCGTACACGGCGATCACCTCGCCGGGCTCCACCCGTTCGCCGGCGGCGTACTGGAGCGCGGCGGCGACGGGCTCGGTGAGGTAGACGGCATCGCGCACGCCCGCGGCGTCGATGGCCTGGTGGAGGAGATCCACCTTGTAGGCGCCCCAGTTGGCCGGGTGGGTGAGCGCCACCACGTCGGGCTCGCCGCCCTGCCGCTCGGCGACATCGGCGAGGATCTGGCGCAGCATCACGCCGAGCAGGCGGTCGGCGGAGAACGGGGTGCGGTCCAGCATGATCGGCGCGGTGTCGCCCAGGCGTCGCTTGAACTCGCGGGCCAGGCGGGCCGGCTCGGCCACCCCACGCCGTTCGGCGGCGTCGCCGATGAGCACCCGGTCGTCCTCGCGCAGGAACACCATCGTGGGCACGGTGGCGGCGTGGTTGCCCAGCGGCATGATCTCGGCCCGGTCGCCGCGCATCACGGCCGCGGCCGTGAAGGTGGTGCCGAGATCGATCCCTAGTGCGTACCCCAACTGCCCTCCCGGTGCCGTGGCGGCACATGGTAGTTGGCACTTGGGGTGCAGGTCACGGGCGGGGCCACCCGGGGCACGCTGCGTGGCGGTGATCCCGCCGCGAGCGCGTTCAGTTCCAGTCGAGGATGACCTTGCCGCACTCGCCGTGGCCGACGGCGGCGAACGCCTCGTCGAACCGCTCCGCCGGCATGCGGTGGGTGACGATCGGGCTGACGTCCAGCCCGCTCTGGAGCATCGCCGCCATCTTGTACCAGGTCTCGAAGATGCGGCGGCCGTAGATGCCCTGCACGTCCAGGCCCTTGAAGATCACGTCGTTGACGTCCAGCGTCATCGGGCCGGTGGGGATGCCCAGGACGGCGATCCGGCCGCCGTGGTTCATGGCGTCGAGCATCTGGTTGAAGGCCTGCTCCGCGCCGCTCATCTCCAGCCCCACGTCGAAGCCTTCGGTCATGCCGAGGTCCTCCATCACGGGGCCGAGCGCCTCGGTGCGGACGTCCACCACCCGGGTCGCGCCCATCGCCTTGGCCATGTTCAGCCGGTACGGGTTGATGTCGGTGACCACCACATGGCGGGCGCCGATGTGGCGGACGATGGCCGCAGCGAGGATGCCGATGGGGCCGGCGCCGGTGATCAGCACGTCCTCCCCCACCACGTCGAAGCGCAGCGCGGTGTGGGTGGCGTTGCCCAGCGGATCGAGCACGGCGGCAACGTCGTCGCTGATGTGCGGCGGGATGACGAACACGTTCTGGGCGGGGATGGCCACATAGTCGGCGTAGGCGCCCTGGCGGGTGACGCCGACGCTGATGTGGTGGTGGCAGAACTCGCGGCGGCCGCCCTTGCAGTTGCGGCAGTGGCCGCAGGTGATGTGGCCCTCGCCGGCCACCCGCTGGCCGACCTCCAGGCCGCGCACCTGGGCGCCGACGGCGACGATGTGGCCCATGAACTCGTGCCCGACCACCATCGGCACCGGGATGGTGGCCTGCGCCCAGTCGTCCCAGTGGTGGATGTGCAGGTCGGTGCCGCAGATGCTGGTCTTGCCCACGCGGATCAGCACGTCGCTGTCACCCGGCACCGGCACCGGCACCTCCTCCAGCCACAGGCCCGGCTCGCGGCGGGCCTTCACCAGCGCACGCATGGTCTCGCCCATCACACCACTCCCATCTCGCGGCCGACCGCGGTGACGCGGCGACCGCGGCGTCGATGTCCTCGTCCGTGTGCGCCGCCGACATCTGGGTGCGGATGCGGGCCGCGCCCTGGGGCACCACCGGGTAGCTGAAGGCGATGACGTACAGGCCGCGGGCCAGCAGCCGCTGCGCCATGTCGCCCGCCACCTTGGCGTCGCCGAGCATCACGGGGATGATCGGGTGGCCGGCGCCGGCCAGCGTGAACCCGGCAGCGGTCATGCCGGCACGGAAGCGCTCGGCGTTGCGCCGCAACTGGAAGCGCAGGCCGTCGCCGGCCTCCAGCAGGTCGAGGACCGTCAGCGTGGTGGCCGCGATGGCCGGCGCCAACGAGTTGCTGAACAGGTATCCCCCGTGCGCGACTGCTGCTCCATAATGCGGAACAAATCGTTTAGCTCCGTTCATCTCCCGGCGGCCGCTGGTGTACCCGCCGCTGGCGCCGCCGAGGGCCTTGCCGAGGGTGCCGGTGACGATGTCCACCCGGTCGGTGACCCCGTGGTACTCGGGGGTGCCGCGGCCGCCGTCGCCGACGAAGCCGACGGCATGGGAGTCGTCCACCATCACCAGCGCGTCGTAGCGGTCGGCGAGGTCGCAGATGGCGGGCAGGTCGGCGACCACGCCGTCCATCGAGAAGACCCCGTCGGTGGCGATCAGGCGGTAGCGGGCGCCGGCCGCCTCCTGCAGGCAGGCTTCCAGGCCGGCCATGTCGTTGTTGTCGTAGCGCAGCCGCTGGGCCTTGCTGAGGCGGATGCCGTCGATGATCGAGGCGTGGTTGAGGGCGTCGCTGATCACGCAGTCCTGCTCGTCCAGCAGGGTCTCGAAGAGGCCGCCGTTGGCGTCGAAGCAGGAGGAGTAGAGGATGGTGGCCTCGGTGCCGAGGAACCCGCTGAGCCGCTGCTCCAGTTCGGTGTGCACGGTCTGGGTGCCGCAGATGAAGCGCACGCTGGCCATGCCGAAGCCGTGGTCGTGCACCGCCTGCGCGGCAGCCTCCACCAGGGCCGGGTGGTCGGCGAGGCCGAGGTAGTTGTTGGCGCAGAGGTTCAGCACCCGGGTGCCGTCGGCCAGTTCGATGTGGGCGGCCTGGGGTGACGCCAGCACCCGTTCGGCCTTGTACAGCCCGTCGGCGCGGAGCTGTTCGGTCCGCTGGGCCAGGTCGTCGAGCAGTGCTCGTCTCATGTCTCGATCGTACGCCCCACCCGAGTCCCCCCGTGAGGGCCCATGGTCGGACCCGCCCCGCGCCCCCGCAATCCCCTCCCCAACCCGAACTTGTCGCGGCCTGACCACGGGGATTCCCGGTCAGGGGCGCGACAAGTTCGGCAGGGGGAGCCGCGTCGGGTGCGCGGGCGCGAGACTCGGGGGCCGTGCAACTGGGCCAGCTCGCCGAACGGGACGGATGGTGGTGCTGGCTGTGCGGCGGGGAGATCGACCCGACGCTGCCGCCCAACACGTCGGCCAGCGGAACGGTGGACCACCTGGTGCCCCGGTCCCGCGGCGGTGGCAACGAGGCTGCGAACCTGCGCCTGGCGCACCGCCGCTGCAACGTGCGCCGGGGGTCCCACCTGCCGGAGCTGCGCTGGCCGGACGGTTGGCCGCTGCTGATGACGGTGCATGTGTGGACGGCCCTCGCCCGCCTGGCCCCGCGGCCGGGTGCGGCGGAGGTCGTGGCCATGGCCCCGCTCGCCGACCTGGCCGACGAGGCGGCGGCCTGGGTGGTCGAGCGGGCCGAGGCGTTCGTGCCCGGCGGCTGGGAGGCGTGGACGGCGCCGGACCCCGCCGGGCCCGTCGCCGTGTGGCTGCGTCGCCCCGCGTCCTCCGCCCCCGGGTCCGCCGGCCGCCCCCGCCTCGACGTCTGACCCCGCTCCTTTCGGAACTTGTCGCGGCCCGACCACCGAAATGGCCGGTCACGGGCGCGACAAGTTCCGCCGGGGAGGGCGGCGACGTGTCGGCGTGACCGGCTTGGAGGGTTTCGTGCTCACCTCCGAGCACCAAACCCTCCGACTGGGCTGGCTAACGTCCGCGGCCATGAGCGTGCTCCAGATCCAGGCCGAGCCCGAAGAAGTCGGGATGTCCAGCGAGCGGCTGGCCCGCATCGACCGTCACTTCCAGCGGTACATCGACGACGGTCGCCTGCCGGGTTGGCAGATCGTGGTGGCCCGCCACGGCAAGGTCGTCCACCACAGCCTGTCCGGCAAGCGGGACATGGCCGGCGGGGCGCCGGTGGAGGCGGACACCATCTGGCGGATCTACTCGATGACCAAGCCGATCACCGCCGTCCTGGCGCTCCAGCTGTGGGAGGAAGGGGCGTTCGAGCTGAACGACCCCGTCCACAAGTTCATCCCGGCGTTCAAGGACACCCGGGTATGGCGGGCCGGCAGCGTCACCAACCCGGTCACCGACCCGCAGACGGAGGTGATGAAGGTCTGGCAGCTGTTCGCCCACACGGCCGGGCTGACCTACGGGTTCATGTACGCCCACCCGGTGGACGAGCTGTACCGACGGGCCGGGTTCGAGTGGGGTGTGCCCCAAGGGCAGGACCTGGAGGCCGTGTGCGACACGCTGGCCGGGCTGCCGCTGCTGTACCAGCCGGGCCGGGAGTGGGCGTACTCGATGGGGCTGGACGTGCTCGGCCGGGTGCTGGAGGTGGTCAGCGGGCAGCCGCTGGACGTGCTGCTGCGCGAGTGCCTGCTGGACCCGCTGGGCATGAGCGAGACGGACTGGCACGTGCCCGACGCCAGCACTCCCGCCTGGCCAACCTCTACGGTGCCCACCCGGTGGACCGCACCGCCATCCCCCTCGACGGGATGGGCGAAGGGGCCAAGCACCGGCCGCTGTTCTTCGGCGGCGGCGGCGGCCTGGTCAGCACGGCCCACGACTACCAGCGCTTCATCCAGATGCTGGCCAACGGCGGCGAGCTGGACGGGGTACGTATCCTGTCGCCCCGCACCGTCCGCTACATGGCCAGCAACCACCTGCCGGACAACGCCGACCTCACCGCGTTCGGCCGGCCCCTGTTCAGCGAGACGGCGTTCGACGGCGTCGGCTTCGGGCTGGGGGTCAGCGTGACGCTGGACCCGGTGAAGGGCCGGGTGCCGGGCAACGCCGGGGAGTTCGCCTGGGGCGGCGCGGCCAGCACCGCCTTCTGGGTGGACCCGGTGGACGATCTGACGGTGAGCTTCTTCACCCAGCTGCTGCCGAGCAGCGTGCACCCGATCCGCAGCCAGCTGAAGCAGCTGGTGTACCAGGCGTTCATCTGACACCGCGGCCGGCGGGGCAGGCGGCAGCCTCGATCAGTCGGCGTGATCAGTCGTCGTCGTGATCGTCGTCGTGATCGTCGTCGTCGTGATCGTCGTCGTGATCGTCCACGGTGGTTCGCGGGGCGGCGGTCTGCGGCGTGGTGCCGGCAACCGGCGGCGACGAGCTGACGGCGGGCGCACCGTCGTCGCCCTCGCCGCCCTCGCCACCGGGAACGGACGTGGTGTCGTCGTCGCTGTCCCCCTCATCGTCGGCGCCCACGGTGGAGCTCTCCACCGAGGTGCTGACCACACCGAACAGCAGGTTGGCGCGGAACGTGACGAGGTTGAGGTTCGACTGGAACACCACCTCGAGATGGGTGGCGTCCTCCTGCTCGCTGGCCACCACCAGCCAGCCGTCGCTGGGGTCGGCCGACACGAGGGCCAGCGCTCCACCCGCGGTGTCCAGCACCACCACGCCAGCGTCGCCGATCTGGTAGGCAGCCTGCGTCCGCGCCGGCTCCAACGGGTCCGACGGCGACGGGGTGGCGGTGTCGGCCGGGGCGACGGCGGGCGTGACGGGTTCCTGCGCCCGGCCGGCCTGTGACGTGAGCACCTTGGTGTTCACGAGGGCGGCGGCCGAGCCCGCGGCGAGCACGCCGGTGAGCGAGAGCGCTGCGGTGAGACGTGCTCGCATGTGGCCTCCGGGTGGACGAGGGTTCGGACAGGAACGGCGGTGCAGCGCTCGACTGCTCGACGCCCACCAGCACCGGAATCGTACGGCGCACCGGCCCAAGGGGCGGGGGCAACCCGTCCAAGAAACGTCCAATTCTCGCCCGGATGGCCGCAGGGAACGCCCACGGTGCCATCGCCCGGGGCAGACTTGGCGGGTGAGGTTGCTGCTGGTGGAAGACGACCGGTCGATCGCCGAGTCGCTGCTGGAAGGACTGCGGGCCAACGGCTTCGTCGTGGACCATGCGCCAACCGGCAGCGCGGCGCTGGAGGCCGAGGGCTTCGACATGGTGCTGCTGGACCTCGGCCTGCCGGACATGGACGGCCGCGACGTCTGCCGCCAGCTCCGCGCCCGCTCGGCGGCGCCGATCATCATGCTGACCGCCAGGTCGGAGGAGTTCGATCGCGTGCTCGGACTGGAGTTGGGCGCCGACGACTACGTCACCAAGCCGTTCAGCTTCCGTGAGCTGGTCGCCCGCATCCGCGCCGTCGCCCGGCGCACGTCGGTGAACGGCGAGGGCGCCACGGCGGAGGACCCCTCCGCACCACAGACCATCGGCGCGCTGCGCATCGACCGCCGTTCCCGCCGGGTGCACCTCGACGGTGAGGAGGTCCAGCTCACGGCGAAAGAGTTCGACCTGCTGGCCTTCCTGGCGACGGACATCGGCGCCGTTCGCACCCGCACGGAGATCCTCGAGAACGTCTGGGACGCCCACTGGTACGGCCCGACGAAGACCGTGGACGCGCACGTCGCGTCGATCCGCAAGAAGCTCGGCGCGCACGAGTGGATCCAGGCGGTGCGCGGCGTCGGATTCCGCATGGAGCCACCGGGATGAAGTGGCGGCTGTTCGCCGCCTTCGCCGCCCTGGTCGCCATGGTGCTGCTGGCCCAGGACATCCCGCTGGCCTCCTACCTCCGCGACACCGAGTACAACCGGGTGCTCGCCGGCCTGGAGCGCGACGCCTTCCTCATCGCCGGCACGTCGGAGGACCTGCTGTCCGGCGAGACCACGCCCGACGAGGTGGCGGCAACCACCGAGCGCCTGGAGGCCTCGATCAAGCAGTACGTCGCCACCGGCGGTGGACGAGTGGTCATCGTCGACGCCGAGGCGGGTGTCGTGGTGTCCAGCGATGCAGACGACCAGGCGGGCGACGACTTCTCCAACCGGCCCGAGTTCGTCTCCGCGCTGGCCGGCGACCCAGCCACCGGCGAACGCACGTCGCAGGACGTCGGCGACCTGGTCTACGTGGCCGTGCCGGTGATCTCCGGCGGCACCGTGGTGGGCGCGGTGCGGATCACGTTCGCCGCGTCGGTGGTGGACGACCGGGTCAACGAGAAGACCCGCGGGCTGCTGCTGGTGGGCGGCATCTCATTGCTCGGTGCAGCACTGGCCGCAGTGTTCATCGCCAACGGCATCACCTCGCCCCTGCGTCGCCTCCAGCGCAGCACGGAGCGGCTGGCCGCGGGCGACTTCAGTGGGCGGGCCGCCACCAACGAGGGGGCGAAGGAGATCCGCAGCCTGGCCACCTCGTTCAACTCGATGACCGAACAGATATCGGCCCTGCTGGACCAGCAGAAGTCGTTCGCCGGCGACGCCTCACACCAGTTGCGCACGCCGCTGACGGCGTTGCGCCTGCAGCTGGAGCGGGCGGCCGCGATGGTGGACGAGGACCCGGTGGGCGCACGGGAGCGCATCGAGGCAGCGGGCGAGGAGACCGAACGGCTGCAGCGGCTGGTCGAGGGGTTGCTGATGATCGCCCGCAGCGAGGGGTCGACACCGGAACTCGTCGAGGTGGACGTCACCGCGCTGGTCCGCGAGCGGGCCGACGTGTGGGCATCGTTGTGCGAGGAGCGTGGCGTCCGCCTGCTGACCAGCGCCGAGGACGGCCTGCGGGCGCGGGCGGTGCCGAACGCGTTGGAGCAGATCGTCGACAACTACGTGGACAACGCGTTCGGCGTGGCGGCACCTGGCGACACCATCACCATCGCCGCCGTCACCCGCCACCGGGAGATCGCCGTGCACGTGGTGGACGAGGGCCCGGGCATGAGGCCCGACCATCTGGCCCACGCGTTCGACCGCTTCTGGCGGGCACCGGACGCGCCGCACGGCGGGTCAGGCATCGGCCTGGCGGTGGTGCGCCACCTCGCCCAGCTGAGCGGCGGCCGCGCCGAGCTGCGCAACCGGCCGGACCGCGCCGGCCTCGACGCCAGCGTGGTGCTGCCCGAGCTGCGCTGACGCCCGTCAGAGCGTGATCGTGCCTACAGGGTGATGGTGGTGGACACGTGGCCGGCGCGGGGGTGGGTGGCGGTGACCGTCACCGTGGTGCCGGCGGCGGCCTGCACCACCCAGCGGACCAGCAGGCGGTCCGGCGTGCCGTCGTGCTTGCCATAGGCGAACTGCATGTCCAACCGGCCGGCGAGCTGGCCGAGCTCCTGACGGGCGGGGCCACCGACGACGGGCGCACCGGAGAGTTCGGCGACCAGCGGCAGGACCATCCTGGCTTTGCGCGCCTTGTGGCTGACGTCGGTGGGCAGCCAGCCGGTGTTGGCCAGGCCGACCTCCACCCGGTACGAGTCGCCACCCAGCGGCACGACCGCGGTGTGGAGGAGCTCCAGCCGCGGCGAGCACAGCGCCTGGTGGACGGCGAACTCGGCGTGCGGGCGCACCTCGTCCAGCAGGCGGGAACCGGGCGCGTTGGCCCAGAAGAACACCTCGTCCCACCCGCCGATCTCCACCGTGCCGAGCTGCGGGTGGTCGAACGAGGTCCAGTCGGCGTAGGCCTCCGGGTGGTGCTCCACGGCCCAGCGGTAGACGCCCATCTCCTCGGCGTCGGTGGGGCCGGTGTACCAGATGTGGGTGCCGGACTTGGTGCCGGTGGCCTGCTGGATGACGTCCCAGAACTCGGTGGTCCAGCTGAACACGCCGAGGTGCTCGTACGCCCAGTCGTCGGCGGCGCCGCTCATCGTCTCGCTGCGGTCGAACGTGAAGTCCTCGAACACGCTGTGGGCGGTGTACCCGGTGAGCGCCGTGCCGGTCTCGGAGAACTGCTTCCAGACCCAGACGTCCATCGGGTCCATCGCGCTGTCGGCCTGCACGCTGCTGGGGCGCAGCAGCACCCCGCCGGACGTGTGGTAGGCGTTGTAGCCGCAGATGTTCGGGCGGGCCACCACGGCGCGCACGAGGGCGTCGATCTCCGGCTCGCTGAGGGGGTGGTCGCCGCTGCCGGGCACGCCCGTGCCCCAGCCGGCGGGGAAGTTGCGGTTCATGTCCAGCCGCTGCGGCGGCCGGGCGGTGGGGGCGGTGAAGCCGTCGTAGTCGAGGATCTCGCCCTCCCACAGCATCCGGTACCGGGTGGCGCCGGCGGGTGCGCCGTCGCGTGGCACCCGCACCATCAGGCGCGGCTCGTCGGGCGAGGGCATCCAGTTGCCGTTCGGGTCCGGCACCCGCATGGAGCGGATGGTGCCGTCGCCGTTGATGTCCTTCTCGTGGTGGCCGGGGTCCAGGTGGCCGTCTTTCCAGGGCCAGTTGCGCACACTGCTGCGGCGGAAGCGGGGCGTGTCCGCCAGCGCCCACTCCACCCCGTCCGGGTTCACCCGCGGGGCGACGTAGAACGTGCGGGTGCGCAGCGCCTCGGTGACCGTGGCGTTGCTGCCGAACCCGGTGACGAGGTGGTGGATGAGGTGCAGCGCGGCGACACCGCCGGTGACCTCGATGGCGTGGATGTTGGCGTCCACCCAGTGCGCCGGCTTGGTGTCGGCCGCGCCGGTGGAGGTGTCGGTGATGGTGGCCAGCCACAGGTCGCGCCCCTCGTGGGAGTGCCCGTAGGACTCGACGGTCATCAGGCCCGGGTGGGCCGCGGCGGTGGTGTGCAGCCACTCGGTGAGCTCGTCGTGGCGGAGGAAGCGGTCGAAGGCGTAGGTCACCCGGTGGACGCTATCCGCCGGTCGCGGCCGCCCCGTCCGACCACCAGCGCGATGCCACGAGGTCGGGCACCAGGATCTCGGCCAGCAGGGCCACCACCGGGTCGTCGTCGCCGGGGAAGCGCACCGTCGTGGCCGCGCCGGCCAGCGGGCCGCCGACGGCGACAAAGGTGCTGCGCCGCTCACGCATCCACCGCAGGGCGTCGTCGTCATAGCGGCTGCCGGTGAAGACGAGGGCCCGGTAGTCGAGCGTCTTGGTGAGGTACACGTCCACATGGCACCAGTCGCCGGTCTCGCAGCCGTCGGCCGGGCGGCGTGGGCCTTCACGCAGCATCAGCGCGCCCTGGAGTGCGCTGGCCAGCCGCTCGGCCGGGGCCAGCAGCCATGTGCCGTCGGGGCCGTGGAGGGTGCGGGCGACGGCGGGCAGCCAGTCGTCCTCCGTGTCCAGCAGGTGCTCGGCCGCGGCTGCGGCGCGGGCCACGCGGTCGGGCAGGGCGGGCACGCTGCCGGCCATCTGGTGCTCGAGGTGCAGCAGTTGCACCAGCGTGTGGACGTAGCTGCGGCAGGCCACCCCGCCGGCCTCGTCGCCGGCGTGGAGGTGGACCACGTCGTCCGCGGGCAGGTCGGCGGCGGTGTTGTTGGTGAGGGCGACGGTGTGGCTGCGGCCGCGGTGGGCGGCGAGGTGGCGCAGGGTCTCCAGGCTGCCGCCCCCGGCCGTGATGCCGACGACGGTGAGGTCGCGGGCGGGCGGGGCCAGCGCTTCCGCAGACGCGATCTCGGCGGTGACCTTGATGCCGGCGGCACGCATCCGCCGCGCCGCGGTCTCGGCGGCGAACCAGGAGCTGCCCATGCCGGTGAGGATCAGGCGGTCGCCGCGGGCCACCGGCCAGTCCACGTCGTCCAGCGCGTCGGCGAGCGCGAGGAGGGCGGTGGGCGTGGCCTCCAGGTCGGCGCGGAACCCCTCGGGCGTCATCACCCTCAGCCTCGCGCACCCGCGCCCGCCCCCCGTTGAACCCTCCCCCTCCCCTCGAATCGAACTTGTCGCGGCCCGACCACGGGAATCCCCGGTCACGGCCGCGACAAGTTCGGCGAGGAGAGAGGGTTGGGGGCGGGACCGGGCGGGGCGGGGACTACAGGAGGGCGGGGAGGGCGGCGTCGGGGACGTAGAGCCAGCGGGGGAGGTGGGTGACGGCGTAGTGGAACTCGTGCAGTTCCTGGGCGACGCGGAGGGCGGCGAGGAGGTCGTCGCGCACCGGGCGATCGGCGCGGTAGGCGGTGAGGGCGGCCTGCGTGGCGTCGGCGATGAAGCGGTCCACGTCGGCGCCGCGGTCGGGGTGGCGGCGCTTCACCACGATGCGGCCGACATGGTCCAGCGACTGGAGCAGCGAGGCCAGGTCGCGCAGCGGCGACTGGGGCATGCGGCGCTCGCGGGGGTCGGCCAGCGGGTTGCCGTCGAAGTCCGTGACCACCAGGCGGTCGCCGCTGCGGAGGAACTGGCCGGCGTGGAGGTCGCCGTGGATGCGGTGGGCGGTCAGCATGTCCGGGCAGTCCAGGGGGCGGAGCGCCTCCACCACCGCGTCGCCGGCGGCGCGTAGGCGGTCGCACTCCTCCCCGGTCACCTCACGGCACACGCGGTCGAGCAGTTCGACGGCCTGGGCGTGGTACAGCCGGGCCGCCACGGTGGACCGTTGGAGGGTGGAGAGGGCGACGTGGAGGCGGGCCGTGAGCGCGCCCATCCGGGCGGCGGAGGAGGCGAGGGTGTCGAGGCCGTCGGCGGTCGCACCCTCCCGGAGCCACGCGTCCACGTCGTCCACGAACCAGTCCCACCCGTCCTGGGCGCCGGGCAGGTAGCCGGTGACGAGGGCGACGACCGTGCCGTCACGCTCCTCCGCGCCGAGGAAGGGCGGCATGTCATCGAAGCGGGCGTGGGCCAGGTGGGCCAGCAGTTCGACACCGGGGTGCGGGGCGGGCACGGGCGGCACCAGCCACTTCACCACCACCTCGCCGCCGACGACGACGCTGTGGTTGGTCTGGTCCACGGTGACCGGGGCCTCGCCCACGAAGGGTCGCCCGCACACCCGGCCGGCCAGCGCCGCGGACTCCCCCTCGTGCATACGCGCTCACCCTACTGAGGTAGAAACGGGCATGGCCCGCTTCCTGTTCATGCCCGAGAGTGCCTACGGCCCCACCAACAACTGCATCGGGATCGGCAACATCCTGCGCCAGCGGGGGCACACCGTGATCTTCGCCGCCGAGGCCAGCTGGGAGGGGAGGCTGGAGGCGCTGGGCTTCGTGGAGGACCTGGTGCACCTGGCAGAGCCGGCGCCGGAGGACCCTGACGCGCCCGCAGAGGCCGCAGGCCAGTTCTGGATCGACTTCATCCGTGACACGGCGCCCGTGTTCCGCCTGCCGACCATCGAGCAGCTGGACCAGTTCATCAAGCCCACGTGGCAGGCGCTGATCGACGGGGCGATGTATTGCCAGCCGCACCTGGAGGAGATCATCGCCCGCCAGCAGCCGGACGTGATCATCGAGGACAACGTGAACGCGTTCCCTGCGCTGGTGACCGCGGGCGTGCCGTTCGTGCGGTCGGTCAGCTGCCAGCCGCTGGAGATGAAGGGGCCGGACATCCCGCCCACGTTCGGCGGCCTGCCCAGCGACGACCGCAGCCAGTGGGCCGACTTCCGTGCCGAGTACGACCGCACCCACCGGGAGATGTGGGCGGCGTGCAACGACTGGGTGCAGTCGTGCGGGGCGCCGCCCTTGGCGGACCTGGAGTTCATCCACGAGGGCGCGCTGAACCTTTACCTGTACCCGGAGGTGGCCGACTACACGGAGCGCCGGCCGCTCGGTGCGAACTGGCACCGGCTGGACAGCTCGGTGCGCACCACGGACGCGCCGTTCGAGGTGCCGGAGGCGTTGCGCTCGAACGACCCGTCCAGCCGGTTGGTGTACCTGTCGCTCGGCTCGCTGGGGTCCGCCGACGTGGACCTGATGAAGCGGCTGGTGGGCGTGCTGGGCCGCACCAACCACCGGTTCATCGTGTCCAAGGGCCCGCTGGCCGACGAGTACGACCTGCCGTCGAACATGTGGGGCGACGCCCAGGTGCCGCAGACCAACGTGCTGCCGCTGGTGGATCTGGTGATCACCCACGGCGGCAACAACACGACCACCGAGGCGTTCCACTTCGGCAAGCCGATGATCCTGCTGCCCCTGTTCTGGGACCAGTACGACAACGCCCAGCGGGTGCACGAGCTGGGCTACGGGCGGCGGCTGGACACGTACGGCTTCGCCGACGACGAGTTGACCGGCGCGCTGGAGACCCTGCTGGCCGACACGGCGCTGGCGGAGCGGATGACCGCCAACGCCGCCGTCATCCGCGGCCGCAACGGCACGGCGAAGGCCGCGGATCTGATCGAGGCCTTGGCCCGCTGAGCCCCTCCGTACACTCGGGGGCATGACGGCTGGGTTGTCGCTGCGCAAGCTCTCCTCGTTCGCCGGGCGACCGGGCCCGGTGCTGCTGGTGATCGCCGACGGGGTGGGCGTGGCGCCGCCGGGGCCGAGCAACGCCGTCACCGAGGCCAACACGCCCACGCTGGACCGTCTGTACGCCGGCGAGTTGTACACCGAGCTGGCCGCGCACGGGCCGGCGGTGGGCCTGCCGAGCGACGACGACATGGGCAACAGCGAGGTCGGCCACAACGCGCTGGGCGCTGGGCGGATCTTCGCCCAGGGGGCCAAGCTGGTGAACGCCGCCATCGCCAGTGGGGCGATGTTCGAGTCGCCCGTGTGGAAGGCGGCGATCTCGGCCGGGCGGGACGGCACGCTGCACCTGCTGGGCCTGCACAGCGACGGCAACGTCCACTCCAACACGGCCCACCTGTACGCCATGCTGCGCCGGGCGGCGGAGGAGGGGGTCACGAGCGCCTGCGTGCACATCCTCCACGACGGGCGCGACGTGCCGGCGCGCAGCGCGCTCGGCTACATCGACGAGACCGAGGCCGTGCTGGCGGAGATCAATGCGGCGGGTTCCGGGCGGCGGTTCCGCATCGCCTCAGGCGGCGGGCGGATGACGATCACGATGGACCGCTACAACGCCGACTGGGGGATGGTGGAGCGTGGCTATCAGTGCCACGTGCACGGGGTGGGGCGGCCGTTCGTCAGCGCCACCGAGGCCGTCACCACGATGTACGGCGAGAGCGAGAAGGGCGACCAGTACCTCGACCCGTTCGTGGTGGTGGATGGCGCCGGTGCGCCGGTGGGCCGGGTGGCCGACGGCGACGCGGTGCTGCTGTTCAACTTCCGCGGCGACCGGGCCATCGAGATCTCGCGGGCGTTCGAGGAGGGGCCGGAGTTCTCCGAGTTCGACCGCACCGGGCCGTCCGGGCGGCGGGCGCCCTCGGTGTTCTTCGCCGGGATGTTGCAGTACGACGGCGACGCGCTGGTGCCCAAGCAGTACCTGGTGGACCCGCCCTCCATCGACCGGACGATGGGCGAGTACCTGTGCGCCGAGGGCGTGCACAGCTTCGCCGTCAGCGAGACCCAGAAGTACGGCCACGTCACCTACTTCTGGAACGGCAACCGGTCGGGCTACATCGACGCCTCGCTGGAGACCTACGTGGAGATCCCGTCGGACCGGATCGAGTTCGACAAGGCACCGGCGATGAAGGTGCCGGAGATCACCGACGAGGTGATCGACCTGCTGCGCAGCGGCGAGTACCGCTTCGGCCGGCTGAACTTCCCCAGCGGCGACATGGTGGGCCACACCGGCAACCTGGAGGCCACCATCGCCGCCATGGAGGTGGTGGACCAGTGCACCGCCCGCCTGGTCGAGGTGATCCGTGAGCTGGACGGGGTGCTGGTGTTCACCGCCGACCATGGCAACGCCGACATCATGTTCACGGAAGCGGGCGGCGTGCGGTCGCCGAAGACGTCGCACACGCTCAGCCCGGTGCCGTTCGCCATCTACGACCCCAACTACGACGGCGAGTACCACATGGCCGCGCCCGCGGGCGCGGGGCTGGCCAACGTGGCCGCCACTCTGCTGAACCTGCTGGGCTACGAAGCGCCGGACGACTACCAGCCGAGCGTCATCGCGTTCTGAGCGAGGGGCGGCGCCGCCGGCTGTCCCCCGCCTCCCTCCTCCGTTTCACTTCATTCCGATTTCGACTCGACAGACGATCGCGCTCCCGTTATAGTTAGGCATATGCCTAACCTTCCCTCGGCGCTGACGGCCATGCGGTCGGACCTGCCGGGGATCTTCCATGCGCTGGCCGACCCCACCCGGCTGGCGGTGGTGGAGCGGCTGAGCGTCGCCCCGGCGTCGGCCAGCGAGCTCGCCCGCCCGTTCGCCATGGCGCTGCCGTCGTTCATGCAGCACATGGGCGTGCTGGAGGCGGCGGGCATCGTCAGCTCGCACAAGAGCGGGCGCACCCGCACCTACCAGCTGGCGCCCGGCGCGCTGCAGCTGGCATCGGCCTGGCTGGCCGAGTTCCGCAACCACTGGGAACGCCGCCTCGACCAGCTCGACCACCTTCTCATCACCACCAATCACACCGCCGTCCCGGCACGCCCCAAGGAGCACACGTGAGCTACACCCCCAACCCCGCCCTCGACCTGGTGCTGGAGCGCACCATCGCCGTCGCCCCCGAGCGGGTGTGGGCCGCCTGGACCGAGCCGGAGCTGCTGATGCAGTGGTTCACCCCGGCCCCGTGGAAGACCGTCGCCGCCGAGCTGGACCTGCGCCCCGGCGGGCGCTGCGTCACCACGATGGAGTCGCCCGAGGGCGAGCGCTACCCCAATGCCGGCTGCTACCTGGCCGTGGAGCCGAACCGGCTGCTGGTGTTCACCAGCGCGCTCGGCGAGGACTACCGCCCGGCCACCCCGTCCAACGGTGCGGACAACATGGCCTTCACCGCCCGCATCGAGATCGAGCCCGCCGCCGGTGGTGGCACCGTATACCGCGCCATCGCCATGCACCCCGACGAGGCCACCTGCAGCCGCCACGACGAGATGGGCTTCCACCACGGCTGGGGCGCCGCCCTCGACCAGCTCGTCGCCCTGATGTCGTAACGCCCGAGCCGCCTCGCCCTCAACCCGGCCCCTGTCGGGTTGCGTAACGTACGCCGGTGGATCTGGGCTTCTTCGAGACGGTGCGCGACGCCTTCGAGGGCTTCGTGGCTGACGTGCCAGGGCAGCGCAACACCTACGTCCACAGCCGCGGCCTGAAGGCCTGGTTCGACGACGACACCCGCGAGCACTACGAGGCCCAGCTCATCCGTGTGGACGGTGGGGTGCAGCTGGAGGTCGGCTTCCACGCCGAGCACCCGAAGGCCCCGCTCAACGACGCCGTCCTGCAGCGCCTGCGGGCTGCCGAGGCCACGTGGCGACCGGTGCTGGGTGACGACGCGGTGGCCGGCGACTTCATCGGCCGCGCCGGCTGGCGGCGGATCTCCGAGGTGTGGCCGGCGAACGAGACGCCGGACATCGACGAGGCGATCGAGGTGGCCGCCCGCCTCGCCGACTACGTCAACGCCATCGAACCCGCCCGCCGCGCCACGAAGGGCTGATCGGCGTGATGGGCGTCTGCGGGGTCAGGCCCACTCGTCGCGCGACGTGTCCAGCTCGGCGGCCCCGTACACA
Source organism: Ilumatobacteraceae bacterium (assembly GCA_041394605.1). Taxonomy (GTDB): domain Bacteria; phylum Actinomycetota; class Acidimicrobiia; order Acidimicrobiales; family Ilumatobacteraceae; genus UBA668. The sequence goes on along the minus strand of JAWKHX010000005.1, from coordinate 247,205 downwards.
CCGGTGAGGGAGCCGGCGAAGTCGGCGAGCACGTCATGCTGACGCTCCAGCAATAACCGCCCGGGGCCAGTGGCGCGCACCACGAGACGATCACCGTGCGACAGCCCGGCCGCCCGCAGCTCGGCTTCCGGGATGGTGATCCGGTTCGTGGAACTCACTGTGGTGGCCCCGGCACGACGGACCCTTACCTCACCCATGGAAGCCAACGTAGAAGGGGGGAGGCCCGGGAGCAAGACGTTTAGCCGGTCCCTCTTCGCAGCGCCGTCCTCGGATTCATTGATGTGCCGGGCCGAGATACTCGAAGCTGTAGTGGCCAGCCGTGCGGCCTCGGCGCTGCTGATCAGAACCGCCTTGGTGCGCATGGCGTGCACGCAGTTGCCCGAAGCGAGGATGTCATCCCAGTCCCGGACCTGCCTGAAGCACAGCAACACCTGCTCCTCCAGCTGCAACTGCCGGCCGCGCGGGTCGATCCAGACGAACGGCTGACCCGCCTCGTGACAGAGCAGCATCATGTCGTGGTTCGACGTGACGATGACCTGATTGGTCCGTTTCGCGAACTCGATCACCTCGGCGTCCGTCGCCTGCCGCGGTGGGGCACCATCGTCCGACGCACCGACATACGTGGTGTTGAACCCGAGGACGCGTAAGGCGCGCGGGACCTTGTGGCTCAGCAGTTCGTCCCATACGAACCGTGTCCGCGGGCGCTCAGCCGCCTTCGTCCGTGTCACACCGGCAGTCCGTCACCCCGTGCCAGGAGCTCTTCGAACTGGATCGCAGCCTCGATGGCCGACAACTCGATCTCCAGATCGAAGGCAATGTCGTCCAGGGTCTCCGCCGCGGCGCGATCGGACACCACCGCCGTTGGGATCCGTGTGCCCTCGACGCACGGAGCGCCGGCTTGCACCTCGGGGTCGATCGACACGCCATTGACCGGCACCCAGCTCGATGGCCGACCCGACACCCCAAAGTGAATGCGCCGGAGGTGGATCCTGATGACTTCCTGGAACGTGCCCTGCCGGCCGCGCCCGATGTCCTCGTAGCTTCCGTCGACGAGCCGGGCAAGGAAGCTGTCGCCACTGGTGGCCAGCCGATCGATGACCTCCTGCACGGCGAGCGGGTTCTCCATGCCGAAGGAGGTGCGCAACGTCGCAACGCCCCTGCGCAGATGCCGGTCCGACACCCCATTCGCCCTGATCTGCTGGGCGACGGCGAACGCAACGAGGTCGGCGAAGGAGAACAGCCGATCGAAGGAAGCCGTAATCGGCGCATCACCGTTGGCGGTCGCAACGCTCCACCGCACGACCTGATCGGGGGCCAACCCACACAGCAGGGCAACCTCCGACGCGTCGTACAGCCCGCGCCCGATCATGGTGGTAGCCATGGCCGCGACACTACTCAGCGTGCCGCCAGCGTCTGCCGGCATCTTCTCCAGGGTGTTGGTCATCGAGCACCTCCGTTCAGACGTTGCCTGCCCCAGCCCCTGTCGATCTCGCAACCCGGACGGTACCGAAGGGGTGCGACGCCGATCCGCGCCACACGGTCATGACAGCAAGTTGCTCCAACGATGGTTGCAGCAAGTGCACTCCTCGGACCGCTGATCTGTGGGACAAGAGGGGGTCGGTCCTGCGCGACCAATCCCTCACGCAAGGAGCGCCTGGTACATCGCCTGGCCGAGCTGGCGCTGACGTCCGTCCAGCTGCTGCCACATCGGCGAGCGCGTATCGGCGACATACCCGTCGATCCGGCCCAAGAGCACGAGGTCCGCGTCCGTGAACTGCCGCCGCACCTCGTCTGGGTCCGCCGACATGGTGAGCAGGAAGCCGACGTCCTCGAGGTGCCGGGGGCTTCCCGCCGTGCGCGCATCCAGCGCCGACGCGACCTTTGTGACGATCGCACCCGCAAGCGTGGGCAGGTACGCCTCTGCGTTAAGGTGCTCGTCGCTGTAGAAGAGGCTGACCGGCCGCGCCGTCTCGAGCGCGCGGCGACCCCCTGGGATGGCGATGCTCGCCACGTTGCGCTCGGGCACGAAAAGGTTCGGCTCGGGCGTGTCGTCCGGGCACAGCACGTCGATCTGTGCTGGGCCGGACACCAGCGTGCACCGCGCCGCGTGATCCGGGTCACCAACGGGGTCCTGCGGCTCGTACGCCATCGACTCGATCAGGAAGTTGACGACGTCCGCGAGTAGGTCCGGCCGCGACACGATGTCGACGAGGATGTCCGCATCCTTCGTGCCCTCGGCTCTTGGCGACCGGGCGCGGTATTCCCGACCGAGGATCATCACCATCATCCCGCCGACGATGACCCACCGCCCGGGCCCGTACTTCACCCCCAACTGGGCGATCGCCCGAAGCGCCGGGACGTGCCGCTCCAGGAGTTCGCTGCTGATGTCGATCTCAGGACCCATGCGCCCCGGCCTATCTGGACAACTCGTCGTTCAGCACGCGGAGCACCGAGAGGCTCGCCTTGGCAAGGACCTCCTCGTGAACGGGGAAGGGTGTCACGCCGGCTGCACGAACGTCCGCCCGCAGGGCACGCAGGGTCATCTCGGCCGCCCGATCTGCGTTGTCCGCTAGGTCGAGCCAGGCCACCACCAGATTGCTCGACCGACTATCAGCCGGGCGGATGCCATCGTCCAGCACCCGCAGCCGAACATTCGGCTCGCCCTCGATGTCCGAGATCCGCCTCGACGACATCAACTCTGCGAAGTCGCTCCGCCTGATGTACCCGTCCAGTTCCCATCGTAGGTCCTTCCCCGCGGGAACGTCTGCCGACTCGGCGAGGCCACGGCCACCCGGCGTGACGTGTGGCTGAACCTTGCTGATCAACTGGGGCAGCACGAACACGTCGTGGACGTCGGCCCGTGAGGCGAGTTGCACCCGGATGTTGCGCTGCCCGGCATCGTCGGCCGTGAGGAGCAACCTGGCAATGAGGCCGTCGTTGATTATCTCCCAGGCCGTCTGAGGGCTGAGCGGCCGGCCGGCGCGCCGGCGCGTGACCCGGTACGCCTTCACCGCATCGGGTGGGACCAGCCAACGGCCCGCCACCTGCTCTGCAGGGAGCCGCCCGCTGTCGGCGAGGACGCGCACACGCTCGCGCGACAGCCCGAGAGCGCCTGCGGCTTCCGCCAGCGAGTAGTAGCCAGACCAGTTCGGCACGACCCGAACGCTAGCACCTCAACCACTAGTTAGCTATATATCTTGGCATTTGCCAATGGATATTACTAACCATTGTGAAGGTTCAAGACGCCACGAAGGGGTGTGACGCCGATCCGCGTCACACGGTCGTGACAACATGACCGGGATGGCCGAGACGAGCAGCGCGATCAAGAACCACGCCCAGTTCATCTGGTCCGTCGCCGACCTGTTGCGGGGGGACTACAAGCAGAGCGAGTACGGGAAGGTGATCCTGCCGCTCACGGTGCTGCGCCGGTTCGACTGTGTGCTGGGCCCGGTGAAGCAGGCGATGCTGGCCCGCTACGAGGGGCTGAAGGGCAAGGTGGAGAACTTCGGGCCGGTGCTGGACCAGCTGACCGACGTGGACGGGTTGTGGAACATCAGCCGGTTCGACATCCCGACCCTGCTGAACGACCCGGACCACATTGCCGACAACCTGCGCAACTACATCCACGGGTTCTCCCCCGAGGCCCGCGACATCCTCGACCGGTTCGAGTTCGCCACCCAGATCACCCGCCTGCACAAGGCGGGCCTGCTGTACCTGGTGCTGGGCAAGTTCGCCGAGATCGACCTGCACCCCTCCACGGTCAGCAACCTGGAGATGGGCTACCTGTACGAGGAGCTGATCCGCCGTTTCTCGGAGCTCTCCAACGAGACGGCCGGCGAGCACTTCACGCCGCGGGAGGTGATCCGCCTGATGGTGAACCTGCTGTTCATCGAGGACGACGACATCCTCGCCAAGCCGGGCGCCAAGGCCACCATCTACGACCCGGCGTGCGGCACGGGCGGCATGTTGAGCGTGGCGGAGGACTTCGTGCGCACGCACAACCCGCAGGCCACCCTCCACGTGTACGGGCAGGAGTTGAACGCCGAGACGTACGCCATCTGCCGCAGCGACATGATGCTGAAGGGCCAGAACGCCTCGAACATCAAGCTGGGCAACTCGCTGAAGGCCTACGCCCCGGAGGACCCGGGCGACCAGGGCGACCAGCACCCCACCGAGCGGTTCGACTACCTGCTGGCCAACCCACCGTTCGGGGTGGAGTGGAAGAAGGTGGCGGACTCCGTGCAGGGCGAGCACCAGGCGCTGGGCTTCGCCGGCCGCTACGGGGCGGGCCTGCCGCGCATCAACGACGGCAGCTTCCTGTTCCTGCAGCACATGATCTCCAAGATGAAGCCGGTCGAGCAGGGCGGGTCGCGCCTGGCGATCGTGTTCAACGGCAGCCCCCTGTTCACCGGTGCGGCCGGCAGCGGCGAGAGCGAGATCCGCCGCTGGATCATCGAGAACGACTGGCTGGAGGCGGTGGTGGCCCTGCCCGACCAGCTGTTCTACAACACCGGCATCTCCACCTACTTCTGGATCGTCACCAACCGCAAAGCCCAAGCCCGCAAGGGCAAGGTGCAGCTCATCGACGCCCGCCAGAGCTTCGCCAAGATGCGCAAGAGCCTGGGCGAGAAGCGCAAGGAGATCAGCGACGACCAACTCGCCGAGATCGTCCGCCTCTACGGCAACTTCGACCAGCAGGCGTCGCCCGAGGACGAGGCGAGGGTGAAGATCTTCCCCAACGAGACGTTTGGGTTCCTGCGCATCACGGTGGAACGCCCGCTGAGGTTGCGGTGGGAGGTTGGTGCGGAGACGGCCGATGCGTTGGCTGCGGACAAGCGGCTGGGTCGCTTGGCCGCGGAGGACGTGGCCGCGCTGGTGGAGTGCGCCCGCGGACGCGTGGGTGCGGGGTTCGGGTCGCCTGCCGAGGCTGTGGCGGAGGTGAAGCGGTGGATGGCCGCGGTGGGCGTTTCGGGGAAGCCCGTCGAGGCAGCGCTGGTGGACGCGCTGGCGTTGCGGGACCCAGATGCTGAGGTGGTTGTGGACGCCCGCGGACGCGTGGAGCCGGACCCGGACCTGCGCGACAACGAGAACGTGCCCCTGCCGGCCGACCCCGTGCGCTATGAGCCCGAGGTCGCGGAGCGGCTGGCCACGCCGACGTACCGGGCCGCCGTGGAGGAGTACGTGGAGCGGGAGGTGCACCCCTACGTGCCCGACGCCTGGGTGGACCACACCAAGACCAAGGTCGGCTACGAGATCCCGCTGACGAGGCACTTCTACGTCTACAAGCCGCCAAGACCGCTGGAGGAGATCAACGCCGAGATCAAGGCCCTGGAGATGGAGATCCAAGAGCTGCTGCGAGAGGTGACCGAGTGACTGCGAGGTTCGTCCCGATCGGCCGCTCTTCGGGACGTTGAGCGCCGGGTAGGTCCGACCTGCCGCGGCTTCCGTCTACGCGAACTCGGCGTCGTGCTGCGGAAGGGCGACAGCAACAACAACCGTCCAGGAGACGATCCAACGATCATAAGGCGTGGAACCTGGCGACATGTCGTGTCCTTCAACAATGCAAGACGTGGCGTGGCCGCTCGGCATCTCCCAACACCACGGCATCGTGAGCCCGGCGTATTTCGTGGGCCGCCAGTTCGATTGCCGCTTCGTGCACCACCTACTCCGGTCCCAACCGCTGATCGCGGATGCGGCACGTCGAAGGGATCCGGCCAAGCCAGTGGGACTTGCCGAGACGAGTTCAAGACCATCAAGGTCGAGATCACCCGTGGCGAGCAGCGAGCGATCGCCGACTACCTGGACGCCGAGACGGCCCGAATCGACGCCCTGATCGCCAAGAAGCAGCAACTCATCACACTCCTCGAGGGGCGCCGCTTGTCGGTCCTCGAGGCACGGCTGCACCATGAGTTGACCGGCCATCCGGCAGTTCCAGTTCGGCACCTCGCCTCGATCAGCGGGGGCCTCACTCTTGGCGGGGCCACCGTCCGCGGGGCCGAGGTCCGACGACCGTACCTCCGCGTCGCCAATGTTCAGGACGGCTACCTCGATCTCGGTGACGTCGCCGAAATCGACGTGTCGCCGGAGCAGGCGAGGAGGTTCGCGTTGCAGGATGGTGACGTCCTCATGCTCGAAGGGAACGGAAATCCAGACAACCTCGGGCGCGGCACCATCTGGCGGAGCGAGATACCAGGGTGCCTGCACCAGAACCACATTCACGCCGTACGTCCAGACCGCTCACTCCTGGTGCCTGAGTTCTTCAACTTTGTCGTCAGGACACCGTTTGCTCGATCAGAGCTCACGGGCGGAGGAGGGCAAGTCTCCATCGCGACGCTCAGCAAGTCGGACATCGCTGCACTACGACTGCCGCTACCGCCCATCGCAAAGCAACGAGCCATCGTGGACTCGGTGCGGCGCGAGCTCAGCTATGTGGATGCCTCGCTACGAGCAGCGGCGCAGCAGATCGAACTCCTGGCCGAACATCGCCAGGCGCTGATCACTGCAACCGTCACCGGACAGCACTCCGTCCCGGGAAACTCGTGAAGGCCTATCGAGAGCAACGCGCTGCACGAGAGCAGGGCGAGCCAGCCGTGTCGGCGCTGACCGAGGCCCTGGGCGACCTCGTCGCGGAGGCAGGTGGCGTTGACTGCCTCTTCGAACCCGACGGCTATCGGCATCTCGGCCTTACGATCCTCGACTCCGTACTGTCTCTTCGGCAGCGCTACTCCGGCACATCTCGGCGGCTGCAGCGCTACTGCGAGGCTGTGCCGGAGTTGGAGTGGACCGCCCTCGATGCATCGGGCCCTGAACACGATGCCGCCCGTCTCGTCGAGACGCTGCGGGCGCTCCCGGTTGGGGCGCAGACAGAGATCTTCGGTGCCCTCAAGGCGCCCGGCACCCGCCGACCGCGACGGGAGGTGGTTGAGGAGGTGGCAGCCAACCTGCTCACGATGAGTCCGGCTGTATGCACGCAGGACGAGTTTCGACAGGCCCTCGAGACTGACTACGCCCGCGTCGCTGCCAGAGTCATGGGCATACGCGGAATCGGTATTGCTGCTTGGAGGTACATGATGAACCTCAACGGCCTCCAAGCTGCGAAGCCCGACACCATGGTCGTTCGATGGGTCCAGCGAGTACTTCCCGCTGAGGAACCGCCGCGCTCCGAGCAGGCAATCGGGGCACTGTTTGAATCGGCCGTCCATCGTCTCCGGAACCTGTCAAGGGGTTTGAGACACGAGCGGGGTTACTTGCTTTGGATCTTGGCCTCGCGTGAGGGGTCGTTGATCCAGGCGGTGGTGGGTAGTCGGGGTGGGGTTGGTCGGCGACCGCGGAAGCGGTCGGGGTTGGCGGTGTAGGCGGCGTCGAGAGTGGCGGCGCGGTGTGCGGGATTTCGGTTGCGGTGCCGTAGTGCACGCTGGCTGGGGTGTGGAGCCCGATGCCGGAGTGGCGGTGTTCGTGGTTGTAGTACGCGAAGAACGTGTCGCAGAACGCTCGGGCGTCGTGGATCGAGCCGAACGTGCCGGGAAACGCCGGGCAGTACTTGAGTGTCTTGAACCCGGCCTCCGAGTACGGGTTGTCGTTCGACACGTGCGGCCGCGAGTGGGATCGTGCGACGCCGAGATCGACGAGAAGCTGAGCGACGGGCTTGGAAGTCATCGAGGTGCCCCGGTCCGCGTGCAAGGTGAGTTGCCCTCGTGCGATGCCCTGGGTGGCGATCGCCGCGTCGATGAAGTCCTTGGCGAGCTCGCCGGTTTCTGCAGCGGCGACGGTCCAGGCGATCACGTAGCGCGAGTAGATGTCGATGATCACGAACAGCTCGTAGTAGATGCCACGCTCGGGCCCCTGCAGCTTCGTGATGTCCCACGACCACACCTGGTTCGGTGCGGTCGCGATCAACTCAGGCTTCTTGCGGGCAGGGTGGGTGCGCTGCCGGCGTCGTTCCCGGTTCTCGCCAGCGATCGCCAAGAGCCGGTACATGGTGCGGATCGAGCACAGGTAGATGCCGTCGTCGAGCAGGCGGGCCCACACCTGCGCGGGTGCGAGATCGCAGAACTCCGGCGACCGCAACACCGTGAGCACCCGTTGACGTTCCGCCTCGGACAGGGCGTTGGCGGGTGCCGGGCGTGGTGCCGGCGGCCCGTGGAGCGGACCCTTGACGTGCCGGTAGTGGCTGGCCCGCGGCCGGCCGAGCAGACTCGCCGCCCGCCGAGTGCACGTCGCCTTGGCGAGGTCGTCGAAGTGATCGTCGATCACTGCTTCGACCTCGGCTCGGTGTCCGCGCTCTCGGAGATGAGTTCCAAGAGCGTGCGCTTTTCCCATGATCTCCAACGCCATCTTCGTGCGTTCGAGTTCGGCCTCAAGGCGGGCCACCCGCTGGCGGGAACGACCCAGTTCGACATCCGCCGCCGACCGTCGATCCGCCCTCGGCTTGGCCGTGAGACCGGCCAGGGCGCCGTTGTCGCGTTGCTTGCGCCACTCCGACAGGTGCGACGAGTACAAGCCCTCACGCCGCAACAACGCGCCCCGTTCCGGGCTGCCCTTGGGCAACGCGTCGTACTCGTCCAAGTACGCGAGCTTCTCTGCAGCGGTGAAGGTCCGTCGTCGCGGACGGGCTGATGGGTCGATCTCATCCATACCACCAGTGTGGAAGCGATCAAGATCCGCAATGGTCAAAGTCATCAGATTCAGTGATTCCGTTCTCGCCCTGGAGGAGTGAAGAACCGCTACACCAGGTGTCTCACCTCACCCTGACAGACAGGGCTCGGCAAGGTCGACGTCCGTACTGCGGATCACCTCGTCTGGCGAAAGGAGTCCGGAAGACCGATCTCCCGTCCGAGCCTGAACTGAGACGTCCGCCTCGTACAACCCCGTGATCGCTACGTGTCGAGGGCCACGCAAGACGCCCTTCACAATCGGCAAGCGCCCGTATACAGTGTGTTTACACCTCCGATCGCTTCGCCGTTCGGACTCGGAGCCCGCCGAAAGGCGGGCTCCTGTGCTTTTCCCATCAACGCCAGGCTGCGGGGCGGTGGATCTCCTTGCCCTTCGATGTCCGGACCACGTTCGGTAGCTGGCACTTCGCGAGCGCCTCCCGGCGGAAGGGAATCTCGAAGTCTGCTGCCGTGCGGAGCTTCCGGGCTGTCGACGTGTCGTGCGGGTTCACGAGACCAACCTGGACTCCGGATTCGCGCGCCAGCCGAAGCGGAGTCGCTAGGTCGGAGTCGTTCGTCACGACGATCGCCTTATCCGCCAGCCGACCCGCGGGGTTCAACGCGTCGTGCACCAGCCAGGCACCGAGATTCACATCGGAACCCTTCTCCTCCATGACTCGCACATACACCATCGCTGGCTCGTGGGGCGCGCGTCGCCGAGCATTGTCCCACCAGACTCCCCGCATCACAGTGTGTGGTCGCAGGTGCGGCCTGAAGAGCGATCGAGTTGGGCGATCGCCGGCGATGGCCCGCGACTTCACGTCAGCGCGGAAGTGACCCAACTCCACCTCGATCAGTGGGTTCGTACGGACAGCTCGGAGAAGGACGTTCTGCCGCTCGCTTGAGCGGTCGCCGGGATAGCGCGGCTTGACCTGAGCCGTGAAGTAGCGAACCTTGATGAGGTCATCGTTCGGGACAAGCAGGCGAGCGAACTTCTCGAAGTCGACCCACTTGAGCTCGGGGAACTTGGCTACTGCGCCGTAGTAGAAGTTCAATCCGTCGATGTAGACGATGGTCCGTGGTCGAGGCGTAGAGACGTGAGGCACATTGGCCGATGACATCGGGCGAGTGTACGACTCGCATGCTGTGGATGGCGCAGGGCCTCACAGCCGCATTGACCATCCCCACCCCACGCAATTCATGACAAGGTGATGGAATGCGTCAGTGGCTGTTCCAGGCGAATCCGAAGCATTACCGGGTCGATGCGGCGCTGGCGGAACTGGAGCAGATCTGGTGGCGGTGTCCGCAGTACACCACCGAGATTGAGGTTGGTGATGTGGCGCTCATCTGGCGAGCGGGGAAGGGCGCCGGGATCATCGGCGTAGGGCGGGTTGCCTCGCCGCCGCAGCATCGTGGCGCCGACGTGGTCGATCAGCGGTTCGTCATCAGCACGGACGAGTTGGCCGGCGACGCCACACAGGTGTTGCTGGCGGTGCGGCCCACCGAGTTCGTGTCGAAGGAGCAGTTCGAGGCGATCCCTGAGCTGAGCGACCATCGCATCGTCACGGCGCCGATGGGCACCGTGTTCCCCCTCACCGACGAACAGTGGGCTGCCCTCTCCAGCAGGGTCGCCGAGCCGCCGCGGCTCGACGCCACCGGGCTGCCGTCGCTGGTGCCCACCTTCGCCTGGAAAGACCGGGCATCCGGCGTGCTGCCCATGCCGGGCGGTTACGACGGCTACCTCGCCTCCACCAGGCGGGTGCTGGCGCTGGTGGACCAGGCGCGGCCGACACCGGAAGAGCTGACTCGCCGCATCTCTGAGGAGTTCGGTGTCACGCTCACGGCCGCGCGCCTGCGGGAGTCGTTCCTGCGCAAGGTGGGCATCGTGGCGCAGCGGTCGGGGTCGTGCGTCGTGAGCGACTGGTCGCAGCGCTGGCTCGACGAGGGCCGCGACGAGATCCTCGTGTCGCTGCTGCACCGCCGCTGCAGCTTCATCGGCGAGATGCTGGATGCACTCCGCGAGCCGAAGTCGGTAGCTGACCTCCTGCGCGTCGCCGAGGCGCGCTACGACCTGCACTGGGAGACCGACACCCAGATCAACAACCGGCGCGGGTGGCTGCAGTCTGCCGGATGCATCAGCGCCCACGATGGGCTGATGCACCTCACCGCCCAGGGCGCGGACATCCTCAGCCGGCTGTCGCTCTACGAACCCCCGGTCGCGCCCCGCCCGCTTCCGCCACCACCTCCACCGCCGCCGCTGCCGTTCCCGACCGATTCGACCGGGCCCGGAGCGTCACCCACCGATGGTGCGGAGGCCGATGTCGCCACGACCACGATGGTTGCGCCCGCGGACACGTCCGCTCGTGTCTCCGCCGAGATCGAAGCCGCAGCCATCGACAGCGAGAACCCACGCCGCTTCGAAGTGGCGGTGCGTGACGCATTCGCCTTCCTCGGCTTCGACGCCGAGCTGCTCGGCGGTGCCGGCAAGACCGACGTGCTGCTCGACGCGCCGCTGGGCAAGGGCGAGTCGTACCGGGTGGCGGTGGACGCCAAGACGTCGGGCAAGGGCGCCGTCACCGACACCCAGATCGACTGGGTGACCCTGCGCGACCACCGCGCCCTGCACGAGGCCGACCACTCGCTTGTGGTGGCGCCCAACCCCACGCCTGGCCGGCTGACCGACCGGGCCGCCGAGTACCGGGTGGCCATCATGTCCGCACGCCAACTCGCCGGCCTGTGCCGCCAACACGCCCGCTCGCCACTCGGGCTGCACGACTACAAGGCGCTGTTCACCGCGGCCGGGTCGGTGGACACCACCGACCTCGACGAGCGGGCCGACGACCTCGCCCGCCTCATGGCCCTCGCAGGGCAGATCTGCGCCACCCTCGCCACCGACACCGCCGACTTCGGCCGGCTCACCGCCCGCGACCTGTGGATCTCCCTCGCCCGCACCGACGCCGGCAACGGCAGCACCGTCGACGAGATCCGCTCCATCCTCACCACACTCGCCAGCCCACTCATCGCCGCCATCTACGGCGACCCCGACCACGGCTACGTCCTCGCCACCGACCCCCGAGTCACCATGCGCCGCCTCGAGTTGCTCGGCACCCACATCTCCGAACCGGCCGCAGCGGTCGGCTGACTTGGTGCGCCCGGGGACTCGTGGGGTCATGATGAGCCCGCCGCAGGGTTGATTTGTGGTTGTATTTGTATTTCAATGCCATCCGTGAAAGCCGACATCACCTCAACCCTCGACGCGATCGAGACGCAGCTTGGAGCACTCGCCAACCAGGTGCGACACCTGCGTGAGCAACTGGAGTTCTCCGGGACCATCCCCACCACGACAGCCGAAGGCGGCGCACTCAAGCTGCACGAAGCGATGGCGGTGGCACTCCGCCAGCGTGGCAACCAGTGGACCAAGATCTCGGACCTCGCCGCGATGATCAACAGGCAGGGTCTGTACGAGAAGCAGGACGGCTCGCCGGTCGAGCCGAACCAGCTTCATGCCCGAGCGAACCGGCCGACGTACCGGCCGACGTTCGAGAAGAACGGCCCGATGATCCGGCTCCGCCTTCCGCAGGGTGGCCAGTGATGACCGGCCCGCTCTGGACACGAATGAACGCGCAGCCGCGCCGACCTGTCGCAGGACTGCGTAACGCGCAGATCCCATCGAGCCCTGGCGTCTACGCGTGGTATCGGAACGGCGCCCCCGTGTACGCCGGCGTTGCGGCCGGCAGGGAAGGGCTTCACGGACGACTCGGCGAGCACCTCGGCGCCGGCAACGACCTCACCCGCTCGTCATTCCGCAGGAACGTGTGCGAGCTCCTGGGCATCGCCCCCACCACGGTCTCACGGATCCGCCCCACCGTCCTCACGCCCGCACAGGTCGCCCCGGTCAACGCATGGATCAGCGTGTGTGAGGTCGCCTGGCTGGAATGCTCCTCGCCCGACGAAGCCGATGGCTTCGAGAAGGCCCTCTTGCGCGAGCAGAAGCCCCCTCTGAACAGGCGCTGAGACTCACCCGCACCCGTCAGCCGTGGGTGGATGGCCGGTTGGCGCCCGAGCCGAACCCGGTAGCCGGCGTCGAAGATGACCTTGGCACAGGTGACATCGACGTCATTGTCCAGGTAGAAGCTCTGCGGCACGACGTTGGCCACGTTGCCTCGGGCCGACCGTCAGCCGGCCAACTGGCGGGCGTACGCAACGTCCTCGGTGCCGAGGTCGGGGAAGCCCTGCAGAATTCGACGGTCGCTGGCGCCACGGCGCACGTACTCGACCACCGCGGCTACCGGGATGCGGGTGCCGGCGAAGACCTCCTTCGAGCCGAGCGAACCCCGGCGCGACTCCACCGCTCCTGCTGCTGCCTTCGGTCTCTGCTGGGCCGCTCGGCGAGCTTCACCACGAATGGCCTTCAGGTCGAGCGTCTCGATCAGCACCTGTTGGTTGGGGTGGCGATCCCCGACCCAGCTCCCGTCCGGGTATCCGACGAAGACCTCATGGCCAGCGACACCCCACCTGAGCGACGCCAGCGGGCGGGGATGGACTGAGCTGCGCACTGCCTCGACCACGCGCCGGATGTGCCGAACATGAATGCCCCGATCCTCCAACTCGCGCACCACTCGGCCTTGCACGAGGTCTTCCAGCGAGAACGTCCAGATCGTCCTCCGCCCGATCTGCGACACCGCACTCGGGTAGACCAAGCCACGGTTGTTCCACGCGACCAGCCGTCGCTCGGTGATGCCGATGACGCGTGCCGCCGCCGAGCGCGACACACCGATCAGTTGGTCGTCGCTCGGCCGCGGTGCCACGGCACCATCTTCGCAGGCCTTGCGCTGAACGTTCGCCACAATCGCATCGGGTGTGCTTCCCCTCCCTCCCGGCATCTACCCGGTCGAGCTCGCTCGACCAGCCGTCCTTCACCAAGACGCTTGACCTCGGGCGGTTCCTCAGCGGCATCCCGGTGGCCACGGAACTGCACGACGGCAACGGTTCGCCTCCCGGCTCGAACCCGTCCACCTCCGTCGGCCGATTGGTGCGATCTCTCCAGCGCTGAGGGAGAACGCTTGGCACTGGGGCTGCACGACGACGCGCTGTTCACCCGGGTCACGATGCGCCGCCTCGAACTGTTGGGCACCTGCACCGCCGAACCAGCAACCACGGACGGCTGACCCACGCGCCCGCGGACGCGCAAGTCGTGCAGCGGGCCGGTTTCCAAGCGCATTGCCGGGCTCGCGAGAGCTCAGTATGCTCATGGCTATGTCCAGTCCGGCTGACTCCCTGCGCACGGCGAGCTTGGTGGTTGCCAAGCGGTTCACACGCGACGCCGCACCCGCGCCGGTCGGGCGAGTCTGGTCCCCCGCGGAGATGGTTGTCATCGGCCGTTTGGCGGAGAAGGCCAAGCCTTTCAGCTTGTCCGAAGCGCTCCAGGGCTAAGGGGCCCGGGTCAAGGTTCGTGCCTCAGAAGTTCGGCCGCGCCCCGCACGACGTGGTCATCCGTACGGCCACGTCGCACGACATTCCACAGTTCCGCTCCTTCACCTGCGTCAACGCACACGAGCCGTGGACAGTGGCTCCGGAGCTGCTCGTCCAGATGGAAGTGCCTGTTTGGGTCGGCCGCTCCGACGCAGTCGTCCTGGTTGCTGAACGAGTGGGTCTGGTGGTGGGGGTGATCGCGATGACGCCGCAGCCTGGCCGTCCCGACGTCTACCTCAGCCAGGTACTTGCGGTGGCTCATGATCATCGCCGGCAACGAATCGGCTACTCGTTGAAGCTCGCGGCGATGACCATCGCTCACGATCTGGGAGCTGAACTCATCACGTCGGAGGTCGATGGCCGCAACGTGGCAATGCTCGGCTGCAACGACCTGTTCAAGGCGGTCAGGGAGCCAGAACCGGACGACCCGACCACGCTGATCAACGCAGTCAGAGTGGTGGAGTAGCGGTGTTCGCCTGACTCAGGGACCGACCGACGTCGCATGCCTCACTGGTTGGGCGTACGTCGCGGCCCGGTCGAGCTCGCTCGACCAGCGTAACGAGGGGGTGTGATGCGGTTTCCGGCTCCGCCCACCCACGCGCCCGACGGGTTCCGCCCGCAACTACCATCCCCACCATGCCGAGCCCTTCCGAGCGTGCGTTCGAGACGGCGATCTGCGAGTCGCTGCTCAACCTGGGCGGGTACTCCAGGGTCAAGGTCGGCAACGCCGCCGACCGGCCTGACGACTTCTCCGCCGACCTCGGGCTCGACACCGCTGAACTCTTCGCCTTCATCGGGGCCACACAACCCGACGAGTGGGAGAAGGTCCGCCGCTCCCACTCCTCCCCCGACGAAGCCCAGCGGGCCTTCGCGACCAGGCTCGCCAAGGAACTGGACGGCCGGGGCGTGGTCGACGTGCTGCGGCACGGGGTGGTGTACGCAGGGCACGAGAAGGCGGAGATCCGGCTGGCGTACTTCCGGCCGGCGTCGGGGTTGAACGCCGACCTGGAGGCCAGGTACCAGGCCAACCGGCTGACCGTCACCCGGCAACTGCCGTACGAGCCGTCCTCCACCAAGACGCTGGACCTCGGGCTGTTCCTCAACGGCATCGCGGTGGCCACGGCGGAGATCAAGAACCACCTCACCGGGCAGACCGCGGAGGACGCCAAGGCGCAGTACCGGCGCGACCGCGACCCGCGCAACGCACTCCTCCGGCGGGCCATCGTGCACTTCGCGGTGGACACGGAGCAGGTGTTCATGACCACCCGGCTGGCCGGCGAGAACACCCGCTTCCTGCCGTTCAACCGGGGCGACGGGGACCGGGCGGGCAACCCGGCCCGGCCCGGGTACCGCACCGGCTACCTGTGGGAGGAGGTGTGGGCCCGCGACGCCTGGCTGGACCTGCTGGCCCGGTTCGTGCTGACCACCACCGACGAGCAGGGCCGCAAGGTGACCCTGTTCCCCCGCTACCACCAGTGGAGCGCCGTGCTGGAACTGGTGGCACACGCCCGCGGGCACGGGGCCGGGCAGTCCTACCTGGTGCAGCACTCCGCCGGCTCCGGCAAGTCCAACACCATCGCCTGGCTGGCCCACCGGCTGTCGTCCCTGCACGACGCCGACGACCGCAAGGTGTTCGACAAGGTGGTGGTGATCACCGACCGGCTGGTGCTGGACCGCCAACTGCAGGAGACCATCTACCAGTTCGAGCACACCCACGGCGTCGTCGAGAAGATCGACCAGGACTCCAAGCAACTGGCCGAGGCGCTGGGCGGCGAGCGGGCCCGCATCGTGATCACCACCATCCAGAAGTTCCCCTTCGTCATGCGCCACGCCGAAGGTGGCCTGAAGGCCCGCCGCTACGCGGTGATCATCGACGAGGCCCACTCCTCCCAGACCGGCGACTCCGCCAAGGAGATGAAGAAGGTGCTCGGCGGCGGGGCGGCCGGCACCGGCACCACCCCCGGCGCTGCCGCCGAAGCCGAACTGGCCGCAGCCGAGGCGGAGGAAGCGCTGACCCCCGAGCTGCCCGACCCGGTGCAGGACCTGCTGGCGGTGGAGGTGCACGCCCGCGGGCGCCAGGCCAACATGTCGTTCTTCGCCTTCACGGCCACTCCCAAGGGGCGCACGCTGGAGCTGTTCGGGCGGCGCAACCACGACACCGGCAAGTACGAGCCGTTCCACCTCTACTCCATGCGCCAGGCCATCGAGGAGGGGTTCATCCACGACGTGCTGGCCAACTACGTCACCTACGACACCTACTTCAAGATCGACAAGGCCATCACCGACGACCCCGAGCTGGACAAGGCCCGCGCCAGCGCGGCCATCGCCCGCTTCGTGTCGCTGCACGAGCACAACCTGGCCCAGCGCGCCGACGTGATCGTCAACCACTTCCGCACCCACGTGGCCGGCAAGATCGGCGGCAAGGCCAAGGCGATGGTGGTCACCGCCAGCCGCCTCCACGCCCTGCGCTACAAGCGGGCGCTGGACAAGTACTGCGCCGAGCACGGCATCGGCGACGTGGGCGTGCTGTGCGCGTTCTCCGGCACGCTCACCGACGACGGGCCGGGCGGCGGTGGCATGGCGGAGTGGACCGAGAGCAAGGTGAACGGGTTCCCCGACAGCGAGACGCCCCGCCGCTTCGACACCGACGAGTGGCAGATCCTGGTGGTGGCGGAGAAGTACCAGACCGGGTTCGACCAGCCGAAGCTCTACGCCATGTACGTGGACAAGACGCTCACCGGCCTGGCCGCCGTGCAGACGCTGTCCCGCCTGAACCGCACCCACCCGGACAAGACCGGCACGTTCGTGCTCGACTTCCGCAACTCGGTGGAGAGCATCCAGGAGTCCTTCGCTCCCTGGTACGTGCGCACCCACGCCCCGCCCACCGACCCCCACCTCCTCTACGACACCCACGCCGAGCTCGGCCCCTACGGCGTGCTGCGCAGCGAGGAGATCGAGACGATGGTCGCCCTCCTGCTCGCCGACCCGGAGCGCAACCACCAGCGCATCCACTCCGTCATGCAGCCGGCGGTGGACCGCTTCCACGCCCTCGACAGCGAGCGCCAGGACGCCTTCCGCGACGTGCTCACCCGCTTCACCCGCATCTACAGCTTCCTGTCGCAGGTGGTGTCGTTCACCGACGTGAAGCTGGAGCGCGACTACCTGTTCTGCCGGCGCCTGGCCCAGCTGGTGCGGGAGGAGAGCGTGGCCAGCGTGGACCTCGGCGACTCCGTGGAGCTGACCCACCTGCGCATGGAGAAGGTGTGGCAGGGCGACGCCAGCCTGGACGTGGACGACGGTGAGGTGGTCACCATCTACGGCGGCGCGGGTGGCGGCCGGCGGGTGGAGGAGGTGCCGCTGTCGGAGATCATCCAGCGGATCAACGACCGCTTCGGCACCAACATCTCCGACACCGACCGCCTCTTCGCCGACCAGGTGGCCGACGACATCGTCGCCAACGAGACCATCCAGGTGCAGGCCCTGGCCAACAGCGAGGAGGCGTTCAGCGTCGGCTTCGACACCACCTGGACCAAGGCGCTGACCGGCCGGATGAACGCCAACGAGCAGTTCGCCTTCCAACTGCTGGACAACCAGGACCTCCGCGCCGCGGTGGTGGAGGAGTACCGCGCCCGCATCTACAGCCGGGCCCGGGTGGCCCGCCAGCGCACCTGCCCGATCGGCGAGCTGATCCGCCCCGACGGCGAGACCCGCTTCCTCGAGTACAAGAGCACCCTGCGGTGGGACATCCAGACCGGCGAGAAGGCCGGCTATGTGGAGGACGTCGTGGTGAAGACCATCGCCGGCTTCGCCAACAGCCGCTACGGCGGCACCCTGCTGGTGGGCGTCACCGACACCGGCGGCATCTACGGCCTGGAGGCCGACTACGCCACGTTCTCGAAGCGCGGCGAGCGTGGCGACCACGACCTGTGGGGCCAGCACCTGAAGAACCTGCTGGACCGCCTGGGCGCGTCCGCGGCCGCGCTGGTGGACTGGGACTTCTTCACGATCGACGGCAAGGACCTGTGCCGGATCAGCATCGACCCCAGCGACCACCCCGTCTACGAGACCCGCGGCGAGGAGCAGCTGTTCTGGTGGCGCACCCCCGTCGGCACCGACCGCATCACCGACCCGAAAGAACGCGACCGCCTCATCGCCCGCCGCTGGGGGGCGTGAGGTCGCACGGGTCGCGGCGCTTCCGCAGACGTGCGTCGCAGGCAAGGCATGGCACCTACCCGGGACCGAGAACGCCGTATACGCTTGGCACATGAACGAGCCGGTTCGAAAGCCTGACGAACTCGACGCCGCGGCTGCCACGTTCTGGCTGGACGCCGACCTGTCGACGATGCTCAAGACCGTGCAAAGGTATGAAGGCCCCGAGCAGTTCGTCATCGGCGATCTCACTGACGACGAGTGGGCTGAGTTCGAGGCAGCACTCAGCGAGTGAACACACGCGACACCGCGGTGTGCGTCGACACCGGCGTGCTGACCTCCGCACTTCGTCTCGGCTCCCTGCTGGAGACGAGATATCGCCGGCACCTCACCGGGCGACGGCTTGTAATCGCCACTCAGGTCGTCGCGGAGGCGCGCTATGGAGCGCTACGAGCGGGCTGGGGCGACCGCCGGCTTGCCGACCTCGAACGCCTCCTCGGCTCGGCGCTCGTTCTCGTTCCGGACGATCTCACAGCGTCGACCTTCGCGCGGGTGCGGCTGGCCTGTGAGCGGATCGGCCATCCGCTCCACCAGAAGGTGCACACCGGAGACTTGTGGATCGCAGCGACCGCAACTCGCTGGGGCCTTCCGCTGGTGAGCGACGACAGGGTCTTCGAGGAGTGCCCTGAACTGACGCTAGTTCGCGAGCCGCAGTAGATGCGGTAGCGAGGTGTCGCTACTCGCCTCGCTCAACACCCGGTGGCGGCTTGGAGGGCACGGCACGCTGCGGCCAAGCGGGGTGGGGGCAGCGTGGTGACCCGGCGGCGCAGTGCATCCCGGGGGATGGTGTGGACGTTGTCGAAGTTCACCACACAGTCGGTGGGCACCCCGTCGGCCGGGGTGAGCGGCAACTCCGACACCACACCACGCACGGTGCGGGTGAGCGCGGCCACCACCACGGAACCGATCCGGCTGGCAACGGGGTCGCGGGTGAGCACCAGCACCGGCCGGTCGCCTCCGGAGGTTGCGGCGAACCACACGTCGCCGCGGCGCACGCTTGAGTCAGCCGTCGATCGCATCGACCCAGTCCCCACTCCTCGGCCGGGCCCCAGTCGGCGATCGTCGCCAGCGCGGCCTCGCTGTCCGTGAGCGGCAGGGTCTCCCACCGCTCGGCATCGTGCTCCGCGGCCAACCGATCGAGGTGTAACCGCACGGCCTCCCGCAGCAACGCCGAACGGTCGACCCCCAGTTCGTCGGCCCAGCGCTGGATCGCTGCAGCGTCAGCATCGTCCACCCGGAAGCTGAGCATTGTCATACAGGAACTATATGCCGTCATACCGCCCCTCATGCCGCGGACTCCTGGCGGTGGCGGCGCTGGTGGCAGGGGGCGCAGCGCAGCTGGAGCTCCTCCACCAGCGTGTGGCCGGTGACCTCGTAGTCGGGCACGTGGTCGTACTGCAGCAGGGCGGTGGCGCCACAGTCCACGCACACCCGGTCGCGCTCCTTCACCACCCGCTTCTGGCGGGCGCTGGGGTGGCGGCGCTTGGCGCCGGCGTTGATCGGGCGACCCTCGGCGTCGTGCACCAGCGCCCGGATGAACGCCTCCGGGGCGATGCGCTCCACCGTGCTCATCGGCAGCGGCGTGCCGTCGTCCAGGCTGGCGCGACCCGCCCGCACGTGCACGATCACCTCGGTCACCACCCGGCCGGCGCCCTCGGTGAGCACGTGCGCCAGAGCATCGGCGTGCTGCTGGGCCAGCGTGGGCCAGTGCTCCACATCCGTCGCGGCCTGACGGGTGGTCATCACCTGGGTGGTGAGGCCGGCGATCAACCGGCCGGCCACCAGTGGCGGCAGCCGGGCCGTGAACGTGACCATCCCGTCCGGCTCGCTGCGCCAGGTGACCGAGCGCTGCTCGCGCTGGTGATGCTCCAGCTCGTGGTCGGTGCTGTTGCGGTGCAGCCAGGCGGCGATGGCCCGCGGCAGCGCGCCCGCGGGCACGTCCTTGGCGATGGCGGCAAGCTCGGCCTCGTTGCGCTCGTTGGCCAGGCGGGAGAGCGTGCGCACCTTGCTGTAGGACAACACGTCGGCCTCGAACAGCGCGGCGATCAGCGGCAGGGTGCGCAGCCGGCGCCCGACGCGGATCCACTCCCTGGCGGTGCACACCTCGATGTCGGCCACGCCGGCGATCCAGTGCGCGGCCGAGGGCGCCGGCGTGGCCATCCACTCCCCCGAGTCGGCGAAGTCGGCGGCCAGGCCGATGACGGTGCGCTGGCTGGACGACCAGGTGGTGAGCGCGTGCCCCAGGTCGCGGGCGATGCGCAGCCCGGGCGGAACAGGGACGGGTGCAGCAGCGGGCGAGGTGGGCGCGGCCATGCGAGCCTCCGGAGAACAGGCCAGGAGTGGCTGGGTTCTTGGACCGCCCGGTGCAGCGAGGGGCTCGGTCGAGCTCGCTCGACCAGCGTACCGAAGGGGTGTGACAGGGTTTCCGGAGGCAACGGCGGACGCGTCCGCGGGCGCGTGGGTGATGGAGAGTCCCCTGGGCGCTCAGCCGGTGAACGGGTTCAACGACGACACGCCGGTGCGCTCCACGTCGGCGGTGTTCCGGGTGACCAGCACAAGGTCGTGGACCACCGCCGTCGCGGCGAGCAGACCATCGATGACGGGGAGCGGGTCGGGGACGTTGAGGAGTGCCCACTGCTGGCACACCTCGGTGGTGACCGGAAGGATCCGGTCGCCGAAGTCGGCGACAACGCCATCGAGCCAACGGGTCAGCACCCGGCCGGCTTTCGAGTCCCGCCGGCGAACCAGTTCGGCACCCCGTCGAAGTTCTCCGACGACCAGCGCCGACAACCAGAGTGAGTCGGTGGTGTGGCCCTCGAACCAGGCCTGCACGCCGGCGTCGGCACGGTCACCCTTGCGCAACTCGGACACCACGTTCGTGTCGAGGAGATAGCCGGCGGTCATCGCAGGTCGACAGCGCGAGGTAGCTCGGTGAGACGCTCGAAGTCGGCATCGTCACCCACGGCGGGTATGGCCAGCAGCGCCTCCGCCAGGTTGCCCGGCCGCAGGACCTGGCGCAGCAGCTGACGATGTTCCTCCTCCGCCGACCGACCGTTGGCCGCGGCGCGACGCTTCAGCCGGCGGACGAGGTCCTCGTCGAGGTTGCGAACGATCAGCTGAGCCACTGCTATCAACGCTAGCAGCCGGGGCACGGAGCAGTGTGGCGCGGCACGGACGCGCCCGCGGACGCGTCGGCGTGGGGCTGACCACCTGCTCCCCTACGGTTCCTCCGCATGAGCGTGGACTACGAGTGGCGGGGCAGCTTCTCCAACGACGAGGTCAACCTGCTGCACGCGGCGGCGTTCGGGACCAGGGTGTTCACCGCCTCGGAGTGGGACTGGGTCGCGCTCACCGCGCGGCACAGCCTGGGCTGGGTGACGGCTCGCGATGCCGGGCGGCTGGTGGGGTTCGTGAACGTGGTGTGGGACGGGCTGGTCCATGCGTGGCTGCAGGACACCATGGTCGACCCGGCGGACCACCACCGTGGCATCGGCAAGCAGCTCGTCGGCGAGGCCGTCGCCGGCAGCCGCGCCGCAGGGTGCGAGTGGCTGCACGTCGACTTCGACGACGACCTCCGGCCGTTCTACTTCGGCGCCTGCGGCTTCACACCGACGAACGCCGGGCTCATCGCACTGCAGTAGCTGGCCGGTGCCGGGCGCCACCCGGTACACCCACCTCATTCGCACGTTCACAAGTGGGTTACAGTGACGCGCATGGCCAGCAAGAAGGCTCACCTCGAGCACCTGCGCAATGTCAACCTCTTCCAGGGCTGCTCCATGAAGGACCTAGAGAAGATCGCCAAGGCGAGCGACGAGATCACCATGCCAGCCGGGTCGCTGATCGTGGATCAGGGGCAGACGGGCAAGGAGGCGTTCATCGTCATCGAAGGCACGGTGACGGTGAAGCGCAACGGCAAGAAGCTCGGGTCGTTCGGGCCGGGCACGGTAGTGGGCGAGATGAGCCTGCTCGACCACGGCCCGCGCACCGCCACGGTCACCTGCGAGAGCGACTGCGTGCTGCTGCTGCTGGACCAGCGCCACTTCATGGGCGTGCTGGACGAAGTGCCCACGCTGGCCCACAAGCTGCTGGCCGCGCTGGCCGCCCGCATCCGCGACCTGGACCGCCAGCACTACGGCTGATCCGCCACTCGCTGCGGAAGCGAGCGCGCGCCAACCCGCGAACTAGGGTTGGCGGCGCATATGAGCACGCACAGTTCCACCTCCGAGGCCGGCACCGAGAAGTCCGGGAAGCCCTGGTACCGCACCCCGCACAAGCTGGTGTGGGCAGTGGGCATCTTCATGGGCCTGTTCACCGTGGCGTCGGGCATCATCCCCCAGTTCACCCACTGGCATGGCACCAAAGAGCCCGCCCGCGAGGTGTTCGACGGCATCCCCGGCGCGTTGCAGGTGGCCTTCTACACGGTCATCCCGGTGCTGCTGGTCTGGGGTGCGTTCGAGTTCGCCAAGCGCGTGCAGAACTGGGAGCGCGGCGCACCGGACCGCCGCCGCACCACCGCCAAGAACGTGAAGCGCCGCCTGGCCGACTTCCGGGCGGGCGTGTACATGCGCACCCTGCTGCGCGACACCGGCGCCGGCCTGATGCACTCGATGATCTACTTCGGGTTCCTCGTGCTGCTCGGTGTCACCACCGTGCTCGAGGTCGACCACCAGTTGCCGGAGGACCTCAAGTTCCTCCACGGCAAGGTGTACATGGCGTACAGCTTCATCGGCGACCTGGCCGGCCTGGTGTTCCTGGCCGGCATCGCCTGGGCCGTCATCCGCCGCTACATCCAGCGGCCGTACCGCATCCGCATCAAGACCAAGCCGCAGCACGCCGCGATCCTCGCCGTGTTCGGGCTGATCGGCGTCAGCGGCTTCTTCGCCGAGGGCGCCCGCATCGCCGAGGCCGGCATGCCCAGCCACGAGAAGTGGAGCTTCATCGGCTACCCCATCGCCCAGCTGTTCGACACCCTCCAGGAGGGCACGCTCGGCCGCATCCACCAGGTCTTCTGGATCGTGCACATCGTCGCGTTCGCCCTCTTCCTGGTGATGCTGCCGATCACCATGCTGCGCCACATGTTCACCAGCCCGCTGAACATGTACCTGCGCGACCGCGACCGCCCGAAGGGCGCGATGCGGGCGATGCCCAACCTCACCGAGACCGAGCTGGAGAGCTTCGGCGCCAGCGTGGTGGAGGACTTCACCTGGAAGCAGCTGCTGGACACCGACGCCTGCACCATGTGCGGGCGCTGCACCAGCGTGTGCCCCGCCCACGCCACGGGCAAGCCGCTGGACCCCCGCGAGATCGTGCTGAAGACCGGCGAGGTCATGAGCAAGAGCGGCCCGCAGGGCGAGGTGGCGCCCCCGCTGAGCGTGGACGACGACATCACCATCTCCGCCAACTCGCTGTTCGAGCGGATCACCGCCGAGGAGATCTGGAGCTGCACCAGCTGCCGCGCCTGTGACGAGATCTGACCCGTCAACATCGAGATCCTGGACAAGATCCTGGACATGCGGCGCTACCTGTCGCTGATGGAGAGCAACTTCCCGAGCGAGCTGGGCAACGCCTACCGGGCCATGGAGAACCAGGGCAACCCGTGGGGCATGAACCAGGGCGAGCGCGCCGACTGGGCGAAGGACCTGGACGTCACCGTGGTGGACCCGGGCGACCCGTTCACCGCCGAGTACCTCTACTGGGTCGGTTGCGCCGGCAGCTTCGACGACAAGAACAAGAAGGTCACCCAGGCGATGGCCAAGCTGCTGCGCCGCGCCGGCATCGAGGTGGCCATCCTCGGCCCCAGCGAGATGTGCACGGGCGACTCCGCCCGCCGCAGCGGCAACGAGTACCTGTTCCAGATGCTGGCCATGCCGAACATCGAGATGCTCAACGGCATGGGCGTGAAGAAGATCATCACCCAGTGCCCGCACTGCTTCAACACGCTGAAGAACGAGTACCCGCAGCTCGGCGGCAACTACGAGGTCGTGCACCACGCCCAGCTGCTGGAGAACCTCATCGCCTCCGGCGAGCTGGACATGAGCCTGGCCACGCTGGACGAGCGGATCACCTACCACGACAGCTGCTACCTCGGCCGCCACAACGACGTCTACATGGCGCCGCGCAAGGTGGTCGGCAGCATCAAGGGTGTGGAGATCGTGGAGATGCCGCGCAACGGCACCAAGGGCATGTGCTGCGGCGCCGGCGGCGCCCGCATGTGGATGGAAGAGAACGTCGGCGTGAAGATCAACGACGAGCGCGCCGTCGAGGCCCTGTCCACCGGCGCCAGCCGGGTGGCCACCGCCTGCCCGTTCTGCTACATCATGCTCGACGACGGCGTGAAGGCCGCCGGGGCCGAGGACGACCAGGTGAAGGTGGCCGACATCGCCATCCATGTGCTGGACGCCCTAGAGCGCGGCGAGCGTCGCCTGGGTGCACCCGACGCGCCGATCGCCACCGGCACCCCGGTGGTCATCAGCCCGCTTGCCCGCCCGGCAGTGGCCGTGGCCGAGGCACCCGCCCCCGTGGCGGTGGCCGACAACCTGAAGCTCATCGTGGGCATCGGCCCGAAGAACGAGGAACTGCTGAACGCCGCTGGCGTCACCACGTTCGAGCAGTTGGCCGGGATGACCGTGGAGCAGGTGCAGGACATCATGCCGGACCTGCAGGACGCCCGGGTGGCCAGCGAGGACTGGGTGGGCCAGGCCCAGCGCTTCGCCCAGGCCAAGGCCGACGGCGTGGACCCCGCCTCCCTCGCCGAGGGAGATCAGGCCACCTGAGCCACTACGCCGGGCACCCGTTCCGCGGGTGCCCGGAAACCTGCAATACTCCCGCCCCGTGCCGGGGCGCGGTGGGTGCCCCGGTTCGCCGGACGGAACCACACGGGGGAGTGGCGCAGTCAGATGCAACGAGGCACCGCCGCCCGTATGGCCGGGGGGCTGATGGCACTGTTGGTGCTGCCCGTCGCAGCGGGCGGCAGCGTCACGCCACCCCCCACGTTCGCCATGGTTGCCACCACCGTCGACACCAGCGGTGGCATCGCGCACGCGGCCAGCGCACCCGTCTGCCTGCCGCACGACGGCAACCCGGCGGCCACGCTGCAGCAGGCCTTCGCCACCGGCAACACCGCCAGCCTCGGCGCACTGTCCGGGTTCGACGAGCCGACGATCTACCCGCTCGGTAACGGGCGCCAACTGTGGCTGGTGCACGACGCCTACCTCGACCTCGACCACTCGGGCGGCCCGTATCAGGACCAGACCTACGTCCACAACGTGGCGATGGAGGTGACGACGGACGCGGCCGACGTGTGCGTGTCGCTGCGCTTCCAGTGGCGACCCGACGGGCTGACCCCGGTGGACTTCGAGACGGGCCCCACCGACGACCCGGAGCACCACTACAAGACGATGGTCCGCTGGTGGTGGGCGCTCGGCGGCGGCATCGATGCCGACGGCACCCTCACGGTGCTGTGGGCAGAGATGGAAGAGGACCACGGCGGCCGCACGGAACGGCGACCGCAGGACGGGATCACCCGTCACCCGGTCGCCGTCTGGCGTGCCGTGTACGACCCGGTCACGCTGGACCGCCTGGCCTTCGAGCCGGCGGCAGACCCGGGCATCGCGCCCCTGTACGGCGTGGGCGTGGTGGACGACCCGGCCGCCGGGTTCACCTACCTGTTCGGCAACGCGATGGAACGGGACCTCACCCGCAGCGGCGGCTACGAGGCCGGCCCGCACCCGGGGACGCGCACCTACCTGGCACGGGTGCCCTTGGGCCAGTACACGAGCACACCGGAGTACTGGGACGGCGGCGGCTGGAGCACCGACCGGACGAAGGCCGCTCCTGTGCACGAGGGCGGCTGGGCGGAGTGGATGCTCCAGCCCCGGCTGATCGATGGGCAGTGGGTTTCGATCACCAAGGTGGACGCCTTCTGGTCCGCGCACGTGGTGGTCCAGACGGCCGACCACCCGCAGGGGCCATGGACGATCGCGCTCGACATCCCGTTCGCCGTCCCCACGCTGGGCCTCGACCCGACGTCACCGGGAGGCATCGGCACCCTACAGGCCACGTACTCCCCGGTGATCGTGCCGGACTGGTCGCGGGCCGGCCACCTCACCGTCGTGATGTCGCAGAACGGGTGGAACTGGCCGCAGGTGTGCAACAAGGCCGCCGTCATCCCCTACTACTGGCCGGCGGTGGTGCCGGTGGACCTCGATCAGTAGAAGTAGTAGCCGTCGAAGTCCACGACCAGTTGGGTCTGGGTGGACGTGTAGATGCACACCTCGTTGCCGTCACCGACCGACATGAACACGGTGTTGGCGAAGTTCACCCCGGCCTTCACGTTCAGGTTGGACGCCAGCGGCATCGGCTGCCCGCACGGCCAGACGGTGAAGTAACCGTTGCTGGCCGGGTTCACCGCGGTGACGGTGAGGATCACGGTGCGGGCCACCGACGTGTGGCCGGTGTAGGTCTGGCGGGTGGCCACCTCCACCTTCACCGTGCCGCCGGCGGCCACGGGGCCGTACGCCTTCGACAGGCCGTCGAACGTGGATCCGTTGGCGCGCGAGTCGCTGATCCGGTACGGGGCCGGCAACTGCACCAGCGAACTGCTGGTGAAGTAGCCCACCACGTCGATGATCAGGTGGGTGGACACGCTGGACGACACGCAGATGTGCCCGGTCCCGTTGGTGGTGGTGACGGCAAGGTTGGCCACGTTCACACCACTCTGGAGGTTGAGATGGGAGACGGGCGGCTTGGCGCCGATGCAGTCCCACACCGTCACGTAGCCGGTGCCGCCCGGCTGCGCGGCCGTGATGTTGATGACCAGCCCACCGACGTTGGCCGGTACCCCACCGCGGCCGGCCAATGAGATCACGTAGGCGGAGAACGGGTTGAGTGGCCCCCAGCCGGTGGAGGCGCCGTCCACCGTGGTGCCGATGGTCCGCGAGTCCACCAACCGGACCGGGGTGATCGCCGTGTAGGCGCTGCCGCGGGAGTAGCCGTTCACGTCGAGCACCAGATGGGTGGACACCGAGGCGTAGATGCACACCTTGCCGGTGTCGGGCCCGCTGGTCGCCACACGCGAGATGGCCATGTTCGCCCGGGCCACCGTGGCGATCGTGTTGAGGTTGGACGCCGTGGGCATGGACGCGTCGCATGGCCACATGGTGATGTAGCCGACGCCCGAGGCGTTGACCGCGGTGAGGTTCAGCGCCACGGCCGTAGTGGTGTTGGACACGCCGCCGCGGCCACGCACCTGCACCTTGATCGTG
Organism: Ilumatobacteraceae bacterium; assembly: GCA_041394605.1. Lineage (GTDB taxonomy): Bacteria > Actinomycetota > Acidimicrobiia > Acidimicrobiales > Ilumatobacteraceae > UBA668. Next base: position 219,610 of record JAWKHX010000005.1, on the reverse strand, counting down.
GACCCGGCGGCAACCAGGCCACCCTTCTGGGACTGGCCGTCCACCGTGGTGCCGATCGACCGGGTGTCCAGCAGGCGGGCCGGGGTGAGCGGCTGGAACTCGCCCAGCCCGGCCTCCACCGGCGCTGCGCCGGGCCGGGAGGTGTCGTCGCCGCTGCCCAGCACACCGCCGTACCCGCCGCCCTGGCAGGTGAGCGCCGTGTCGGTGTGGATGATGCACGTCCAGTAGCCGGCGGCCACCACATGGGCGGCGTCGTCGGTCTGCTGCAGCAGGGGTGTGGCTGACTCCGCCGGGCTCATCGCCCCCAGTTGGTACGTCTCGTTCTCCCCCCAGCAGTAGGCGGTCGCCGAGAGCGTGACGGCGCAGGTGTGGTTGTCGAACGCGTCCACCTCGGTGGCGAACGCGATGGCGCTGGCCAGGGCCGCCGGGGTGGTGCTGGCCGAGGCGCGGCCAAGCTGTGACACCTCGTTGCCACCCCAGCACTTCACCGAAGTGACAGGGGCGGACACGGTGACGACCGCGCACGTGTGGTGGTGGCCGGCTGTCAACGACACCACGCCGGTGAGGCTGGAGGGCGACGTGGGGGTGGTGACGGAGAACGAGGTGGTGCCGTTGCCGACCTCGCCCTCGCTGTTGGCCCCCAGGCACAGCACCGTGCCATTCGTCTTCAGCGCGCAGGTGTGGCCGGCGCCGAGCGCCAGGTGGGCCACGCTGGTGAGCCCGGCGACGGTGGCCGGAGTGGGCGTGCCCGGGTCCACCGTGGTGCCGATCTGGCCGTACTGGCCGTTGCCCCAGCACTTCACCGAACCGCCGGAGATGACCGCGCACACATGCGCCCATCCGGCCGCCAGGTCGATCGCGTTGGAGACGCCGGTGACGGTGACGGGCGTCGTGGGATGGTTGAACGAGCCACTGCCGAGCTGGCCGAACGAGTTGTCGCCCCAGCACTTCACCGTGCCACCAGAGAGCAGCGCGCAGGCGAAGCTGGCGCCGACCACCACCTTCGTCGCCCCGCTGACACCGGTGACGGTGACCGGCACCGAACGGTTGGCGCTGGATCCATTGCCCAGCCCGAAGTTCAGCCCGTTGCCCCAGCAGGTGACCGACCCGCTGGAGAACACCCCGCACATCGCCGAGGCCCCACCGTCGGCCTGGACGATGCCCACCAGATTCAGTGCCTGGGCCGGTGCAGGTGCCAGCGGACCGGCAGGGCTGAGGGTGACGGCGGTGACCGCCAGGACGGCGGCGAGGGTGGCGCGCAGGGCGCGGCAGCGCGGCTGGGGGGAGCTCATGGGGCCAGCGTGCGCCCCCGACGACGCCGCCGCATGAGCAGCGACTACCCAATTCGGCCGTCGCGGCTACTCAGCAGCCGGTCATCCTGGCGTACCGCCCAGTGCCTCGGCGAGTTCCTCGCGGCCGGAGATGCCCAGCTTGAGGTAGGCGTTCTGCAGGTGGTTGGAGACGGTGCGCACCGACAGGCCCAACCGCTGGGCGATCTGCTTGCTGGCGTGGCCGGCCGCCGCGAGCGTGGCGATCTCGTGCTCCCGCGGCGTGAGATCCGTCGGGCCGGGGGCATGGCCGAGGCGGGGTGTGATGACCGTGGTGAGGCCGGCCAGGTACTGGGCGGAGCGGTTGGCCGCACCTTGGGCGTCGCGGGTGCGGCCCGCACCGTGCTGCACGCGTGCCAGGTCGGCGGCGGCTTCCGCGGCGGCCACCCATGCGCCCAGGTTGGCGAAGCGCTTCTCGGCCTGCGCCAGCCCCGCGGCGTCGGCAGCGGCCACGGCCTGCACCCACCCGGCGCGGGCGGTCAGCAGCGGCCCGTCCACACCTCCCATCGCGTCGCGCATCCGGGCCGCCACGCGCGCTGGGTCGCCCACCCTGGCCGCCTCGTACAGCAACTCCACCTCCAGCAGGCGCTCGCCGCGCAGCAGGGCTTCGTCGGCGCCCGCCAGCAGCATCACCACCGCGTCGTCGGTACGGCCCTGGGCAATGGCGCCCCACGCCAGGCCGAGCATGCGTTCCGGCCACAGCAGGCCCTGGTCCTCCGGCAGCGCGGCCAGCGCCCGCTCCACCAGTCGCGCCGTCTCCACATCGCGCAGGTGGCCGGCGCACACCAGCAGGCCGGTGAGTGCGATGCGCTCACCCATGCTGAAGCGGGAGTGCTCGGCCACGGAGCGGGCCTCGGTGAACCAGCGGCGGGCGTCGCCCACCCGGCCCTGGAAGAGCGCGCAGCGGCCGCGGCTGAGGGCCAGCCAGGTGTGCAACTGAGGGATCCGCTGCTCCACCGCCTCGGTGTAGGTGGTGGCCAGCACACCTTCGGCCTCGTCGAACGAGCCGGCCTCGATCAGCGCCACCGCAAGTGCCAAGCCCGACAGCGCCGGGTGCCCGATGGGCGCGTCCGCCGGGAAGGCGGCCCTCGTGGTGATGCCCTCGCGGGCCAGGCCGACGGCGTGCTCCACCCGGCCCTGGTACACGGCGGCGATCGCCTCGGGGAACAGCATCGCCGCGTGCACCAGTGGGTGCCCGGTCTCCAGTTCCCCGCGGACCTCACGCACGTGCTCCGGGCGGCCGCTGAAGACCATCGTGTTGGCGATCGCCGAGCGTGCCAAGTCCTTCAACAGAGGTTCATGGAGGCGGGCGATGGCCGCCCGCAGTGTGGCCTCCGAGGCAGGCCCGTCGTGCCGGCCCCAGAGCAGCAGGCGGTGGCGCACCACATGCAGGCGGATGATCGACAGGTCGTCGTTGGCCAGCGTCTCAGCGCGCTGCATCGCCTCGTCGGCGGCCTCGAACCGGCACAGGTCGTGCAGCGCCTCGGCCTGCAGCAGCAGGGTGGTGATCGTCGGCTCGCGCTGCACGGCCGCGCTCGCCAGTTCCTCCGTCGCCTCGAAGTCGTTGGCGGCGCGGGCCCGGGCCGCAGCGGCCTCCAGTTCCGCGGTGGGCACATCCTGCCCGCACTCCAGGCGCCAGAGGGCCAGGCGCACCACATCGTCCGCACCCGGATGGGCCGCCACCAGGTCGATGGCCCGGGGCAGCAGCGCACGGCGGCGCAGGGGCGAGGTACGGGTGCGCACATGGGCGGCCAGCAGCGGCTGCGCCATCTGCACCAGATCGACCGCCCCACTGTCCACCCGCACCAGGCCGGCTTCCTCCAGCACCACCGCCTGGGGCACGTGACCGGCGGCGTCCAGCGCGTCCAGCGCCACCGGCTCGGCAAAGGCGATCAGTTCGATCAGGTCGCGGCCCCGCTGGTCCAGCCGGTCCAGTTGCTGGTCGAACAGGCGGGCCAGCCGCGACGTGACCGTGGGCGCGCCGCGCAGCGTCCACGTGCCCAGCACGGTCGTCAACGCGCCGGTGGCGATGCTGCCGTCGAGCATCTCGGCCAGGTACAGCGGCACCCCGCAGCAGGCATTGGCCAGCGCCAGGGCGGTGGTCCCGTCCACCGGGCCGGCCAGCGCCTCGTCGAGCACCGCCAGCGTCTGCTCTCGCGTCAACGGCGGCACGGGCACGCGGCGGATGCCGAAGCTGCGCTCCAGCGTGTCCAGCGCCTCGGGCAGCACGTCGTCCTCGTGGATGGTGGCCACCACCGTGGCCAGCTTGGCGGCGATCAGTTGACTGAGCAGGCCGGTGGACGCGGGGTCCAGCCAGCGGATGTCGTCCACGCAGGTGACGAAGCGGTGGGCGGGGGTGCGCGGCAGGCCGATCAGCGCCCTCAGGCGCTCGAACAGCTCCAGCGGGTCCAGTGGCCCGTCGCCGCTGCGCAGATCGCCGGGGATGGTGTGGGACAGCGCACCGTAGGGCACGGCGTGCAGCGCCTGCGAGCCGACCACCCGGTTCACCAGTCGGCGCTGGCCGGTGAGGCGGGCGTGCACCTCGTCCAGCAGCCGGGTGGTGCCCACGCCCGCGGCGCCCACCAGCAGCGCCCCGTCGCACGCCGGATCGGCAAGGTGGCGGATCACGGTCGCCACCAGGTCGTCGCGACCCACGAGTGACCAGTCCTCCCGTCCCATCGGCGCCATTGTGACCGATCGCCGGGTGAGTAGCGGCGCACGGCCAACCGGGTAGTCGGTACTCATGCGCCGTGGCCACCGTCCGACGACGATCACCCCATGAAGCTGATGAAGATGTTCCGTGGCGGTCAGCCCGCCGCCGGCCCCGCCGTTGGCCAAGCCGATGCCCTCGTCCCGATCGCCGGCGTCACGCTGGAGCAGTACGCCGACCTGTGCGCCCGCATGGCCCGGGTAGGCGACGACGAGGACACGTTCGCCCGCATTGCTGCCGAGCAGGGCGTGGAGCGGGCACGGTGGGAGGCCGCCCGGGCCGGGTGGACCGCCCGGATGGAGGACCCCGTCACGGCCCGCCACGTGGTGCTGCCGTACATGCCGCTGTACCAGGCGGCGCTGGCCCAGCACGGTGGCCCGGCAGCCACGGCCACCTACGACCAGTACGTGGAGATGACGGCGATGATCAACACCAACACCACCGAGCCGCGCCGCCGCCCCAACGACCTGGACACCATGTATGCCGCGTTCGGCATCGACGTGATCGCGTGAGCCAGATCTCCACCTACTGGGTGAACCGCCTGCGCACCGACATCGAGTTGGGTGACGACTTCACCCGCAAGGTCACCGCCCGCATCGAGGAGCTCGACGCCGCCTTCCTGGCCGGTGCCTCATGAGGCGCGGCTACCAGCCGACGCTGGCCCAGGTGTTCTCCTTCGACGCGGTGGACCTGGCCGCCAACCGTGCCGGCCAGCTGTCGCCGGACCAGGCGGTGATGTTCACCAACATGGCCGGGAGCGCCCGGCGGCGCCCGTGGCGGGTGCTGGTGCTGCTGGCCTTCGCCATCACCGTTGCGATCGTGCTGCTCGCCGCCCAGGGCGCTCCCGGCGACCAGTTGATGATCGCCGGCGGAGCCTGCGCCGTGATGGTGGGCGTCGTGATGGCGATCTCGCTGCTCAACCTGCGCCAGGCCCGGGCAATGGAGCAGCCGATGGTGAAGGTCACCCAGGGCCGCCCCGTGAAGGCGCCGTCGATGACTGAGGGCCGCTGGTGGATGGACGTCGGCGGGGTGCGCTTCTCCGTGGACCGCGCCGACGTGGACCTGTTCGACGACCGGACCGTCTACCGCATCTACCACGCCGACCTCGGTGTCGGCAGCCCGGGCATCCTCTCCGTGGAGGTGCTGGCCGTCTGAGTTGCTGGCGCACCTGCGGCCGGCCGCGACGGGAGCGGCCGGCCCGGCGTGTCAGATCCCGAGCACGGCGCGGATTGCTTGCTCCTCACGCTCCAGGTCGGCGCAGGTGGCGGCCCTCCGGCGGCCGAGCTGGTCGCGAACCGCGGTGAGGGCAGCTGCGCAGTCCTCCAGTTGCACCTCGAAGTGCTCCAGGCGGAGCAACACCTGCAGCTCCAGGTGGTACTCGCCGAACCACCGCTCGAAGTACACCTCCTCGCTCAACGACCCCATGTCCGCCAGATCCGTGAGTCGGCGCTCGACCACACGGAGTTCCGCCCGAAGGCGGTCCAGGACAGGGCGGAGCATGTCCACCTGCACGAGCACCTCGTCGAGGACAAGCGCGATCTGGGCCTTGCCTGCTCCCCTCATCCGGTAGTAGTCGCGGAACTGGTCGATCCGGTGCCACGCGCCCCTCACCCGACCGAACGCGTCGGCACATGCTTCCTCTGCCGGATCGAGTGCAGCAAGGTGGATTCGGGCTGCCTCGCGGGCCTGCTCGTGCTCCACGAGGCTGATGAACCGACCCGGGTCGGCCTCGCGCAGCAGCGACCGGACCACCGACCTCAACGCCTCCACTCGTCTTGCACTGTCGTCCACATCGGCGGTCCCCCGACGCTCGATCTCCAGCCGGCGGGCGTCCAGCACCTTCTGCTGTTCGGCCAGCTGCGCCGTCGTCTCGGCCAGCGCGTCCTCTGCCTGTTGGCGTGCCCTGTCGGGGCGCCAGACGAACCCGAGCGACCTGCGGGCCGTGCGATCACCGTCGAACGCTGCCAGCACCCGACGGTGACGATCCTGCTCGTATTCGAGGAACTCGAGCAGCCGGCGGTCGTCGTCCAGTTCCGCCCGGGCGGCACGGGTGAGATCGGCCTGCCGCACCCGACGGTCGTGTTCCGCGAGCGCGTCGCGCAGCTGGGCGACCGCATCGTCCAGCGCCGTCATCGCAGCACCTACATCGTGTTCTGGTTGTACTTGCTGGCGACGGCGCCCTGCTGGTTCTGGTACTTGCTCTTCAGATCCGGGTGGCCGTAGGGGCGCTCGGCCGGCTTGTCCAGCTTCTGGAAGACCAGCTGGGCGACCTTCATGCCCGGCCGGAGGAGGATCGGCAGGTTGCTGACGTTGGAGAGCTCCAGCACCACCGTGCCCTTGAAGCCGGGGTCGATGAAGCCGGCGGTGGCGTGGACCTGGATGCCGAGGCGGCCGAGGCTGCTCTTGCCGTTGACCACGCCGACGATGTCGTCCGGGCAGCCGACGGTCTCCATCGTGTGGCCGAGCGCGAACTCGCCGGGGTGGAGCACGAACGGCTCGCCCTCGGGCACGCTGACCGTGTCCATCAGCTTCGGCTGCTCCTCGAACGGGTCGATGTGGGTGAGGCGGCTGTTGCGCATCACCCGGAACTCGGTGCCGAGGCGCACGTCCACGCTTGCCGGCTGCACCAGCGCGGGGTCGTAGGGCTCGAGGATGATGCGGCCCGACCCGAGCAGTTCGCGCAGGGTGCCGTCGGAGAGGATCACGCTGCGACTCTAGTGGGGGGCGGTGGGGCCAGTCCTGCCCGCACCGTCGGCCGCGGGGCCGGCCGTCCACGGGTCGGTCGCCGGTCCGCGACACTGGGGGCATGAGCACCGATCTGCCCGTCGTCCGCACGCCCGACACGAACTTCCTGGGGCTGGCCGACTTCCCGTACGAGCCGCACCACCTGAACCTCGACGGGCTGCAGATGGCGTACCTCGACGAGGGGCCCGCGGACGCGCCCGTCGCCCTGCTGCTGCACGGGATGCCGACATGGGGCTACCTCTACCGCTCCATCATCCCGCCGTTGCTGGTCGCCGGCTACCGCTGCATCGCGCCGGACCACATCGGGTTCGGGCGCAGCGACAAGGTCACCGACCCGGAGTGGTACACCATCGCCCGCCACACCGCGAACCTGCAGCGCCTGATCGAGACGCTCGACCTGCGCAACATCACGATCTTCGTGCAGGACTGGGGCGGCCCGACCGGCCTGGCCCAGGTGGCCACCATGCCGGAGCGCTTCAGCCGCCTGGTCATCATGAACACCTGGCTGCACCACGACGGCTACGAGTACTCGCCCGGCATCCAGAACTGGATCAGCCAGAACGTGCCCGGCGGCCTGTTCCGCGAGCACGTGCCCACCGCGTTCAACTGGGGGACGTTGATGGTGGTGGGCACCCAGCGGGGCACGCCGCAGGATGCCCTCATGCCGCTGCTGCAGGGTGGCGAGGCGGTGCTGTCGGAGGAGGCGGAGGCCGTGCGCCGCGCCTACGACGCCCCGTTCGACGGCCTCGGCGACGGCGCGGTCGCCGGGCCAAGGATGTTCCCGCTGAGCATCCCGTTCCACAACCACCAGCGCGGCAACGGGGACGCCCAGGCACGTCACTTCGAGGCGATCAACGCCACCCGCCTGCCGGTCCACTTCGTCTGGGGCCTGGCCGACAACGTGTTCACCGGCGAGTGGGGCCGGCAGTGGCACAGCCTGATCCCGCACTCCACGTGGGACGCGTTCGACGACGCCGCCCACTTCCTCCAGGACACCCACGGCCCCCGCATCGCCGAGATCGTCCTGGCCTACGCCGCCGGGTGACGTCCGGCAGGCGGTTCAGCTGAACCGCAGGGGAGGTCGAACACGTTCGACAGTCTCCGAGGCACTGGGAAGTCGGTCGGTGATGTCACACCACGACGCCAACCGTTCGTTTGCTGCAGTACTTCCGACAGGACTGGAGAACGGCATGGGCGGTACACGACGATTCATGGGGATGATCGGGCTGCTGATCGGCGGCGGCGCGCTGGGGCTGGCCCTTGCCGGCCAGCCCAGCGATCACAGCAGCGAGGTTGCCGATGCCCTGTTCATCGCAGATCTCAACGAGGACTCGGCGGAGTCGGCACCACAGCAACAGGTGGTGAACGGTTGGGTGGCCCGCGACCTGATGGAGATCCAGACTCGGCAACTGGACGACCTCTCCGCGGCGGTCGACCGGACTCAGTGGTTACTCGGCGGCATCGCGCTGTTGCTCGGCGTCGTCGCACTCACGACCGCTCTCGACGGACGCCGGGACGCCGCAACCAGCACCACAGTGGGACTTCAGACCGTCGCGACGCCACCACCGCTCACCGAGCCTGCAACAGACTGACGACACGCGCAACGCGGTCGAACGCGTTCGACGCGACCCGCCCACGGATCACACCGAGGTGGCAGCGGTCCGGTTCAGCTGAACCGCCCTACGAGGCGAACTCCTCCACCAGCGTGCTCAGCGCGGCGATCGACGGCAGGGTCACCTCGCCGGGAGCGTCCCGGGAGCCGGGGATGATCCGCACGAAGTCGATGCCCAGGTCGCCGATCTGGCGCAGCCGGGTGCGGGCTTGGTCCAGCGGCCCGGCAATGCCGAACCGGTGGATGAACTCAGGCGTCAGCGCCTGGGCGTGGGACCCGGCGGCCGCGCCGTGGTGCGTCATGTCGTAACCCGCCCGCATGGACTCGGCGGCCTGCTGCACGGCGGCCGGCAACTCATCGATCTTCATTCCCGGGAAGCCGGAGAAGTGGGCGAAGCTGGCCACCCCACCACGGACGGCCTCGCGGGCCACCGCCGGGTCGTCGTTGACCACGCAGTTGACGTAGGCGCCGAGGCGCAGGTCGGCCGGGTTGCGCCCGGCTGCCGCCGCGCCGCTGCGGGCGCGGGCCACACAGTCCTCCAACCGCTCGAGGTCGGCACCGACGGCGAAGCAGATCCGGTCGGCGATGCGAGCCGCCATCTCGATCACCTTCGGCCCCGTCGCCGACACCTCGATCGGCACCCGCTGCACGTCGACCTCGTCGAGCCATTCGATCCTGCTCGGCGACCCCTCCCGGTCGACGGCCTCGCCGTCCAGGTAGGCACGGAGGCGCTGCACGTAGAGCTCGAAGTCGGCGGGCGAGGCCGGCCGGCGGCCGATCTTGGCCATCGAGGAGTCGCCTCGCCCGATCCCCAGCACCACCCGGCCGCCACTGGCAACCTGCACGCCGAGCGCAGCCGACGCGGTGACGGCTGGGTCGCGGCTGACCGGGTTGGTCACGCCGGTGCCGAGTTCGATGCTGGTGGTGGCGCTGGCAGCCAGCATCAGCTGGCTCCACGTCTCGGGCGCCAGGTTCTGGGTGTCGGCCAGCACGAGGCTGCGGAAGCCGAGGCCCTCGATTCGCTGAGCGAGCATGGCGGTGTTGGTGGGATGGGGGAAGAACAGCAGTCCGATGTCCATCGTGATCTCCTCATGTCGTGTGTCGGGATGGTTGCCGTCGCCGTGACCGAACGGTCAGGACGCCTGCCACTGCTGTTCGGCGGCATGAAAGGCGCGGTCGAGGCGGCGGCGCCCCACCGTGGTGAGGCAGGGGTCGAGGATGGCCCGGTGGTGCTCGATGCCCCGCGCGCAGTGGGTCCAGGTGATGTCGCCGACTGCCTCGAACTCGTCGAGGTGGTCGAGCCAGTAGCGGCTGACGACCCACAGCGAGCGGGCCAGCACCATGAGATCGACGTCGAGGCCACGCCGCATCAGGCCTTCGTCGCGGAACCGGACGATGAGCCCCTCCAGGCGGCGGAGGTCGGCGGCCAACTCCGGCGGCGCGCCGGGCGGGAGGTCCAGACCGACGAACTGCGCCCGGTCGCGCAGGAGGAAGCGGTAGCGCCAGACGACCTCCATCGACGAGGTGACGTGACGGACGTAGTCGACGCACGCGTCGGCGGTGACGCCCCCCGCCTCCCGAGCACGCAGCGCCGAACGAGCCTCGTCGCGCAGTGCGATCACCAGGTCGAGCTTCGCTGGGAAGTGGTACGTGAGGTTGCCCTGACGGATGCCCGCCGCCGAGGCGATGGCAGCCAGGGAGGTGGCGGCGTAGCCGTGGCGATTGAACAGGTCGAGCGCCGTGGCCAGGATTCGTTCACGCGTGGGGGTTGAAGTCATCAGTGCCTTCGATTAGGTTGAACAACCTAAGTCTAGGTCAGTTGACCTACGACGTCAAGCGAACCCTCGAGGAGGCGGATCCATGACCCATCGACCGAAGCGCGTGGTCATCGTCGGCGGCGGCACGGCCCACCATCCCGTCGGGGAACACCTACCTCGGCTGCGTCATGATCGCCGAACGGATCGCCGCCAAGATGAAGGCCTGAGCGCGGTCAGGTCAGCTCGTAGAGGCGCCAGCGGCCGTCGAGACCCTTGAGGTCGAACTCGCCACGGTCGTCGCAGGTGAAGTCGCTGCCCATCAGCATCTCGCGCACCGTGCTGGAGACGAAGATCGAGCCGTCGGTCGCGGCGTGTTCCACCCGGGCTGCGGCGTTGACGGCGATGCCGGAGATGTCGGCGTTCTCCAGCACCTCGATCTCCCCGGCATGCAGGCCGGCGCGGACCCGCAGGTCGATGGCGGCGAGCTCCGCCCGGAAGGCCCTCGCTGCGGCCGCGGCCGCGGACGGGATGGGGAAGGTGGCCAGCATCCCGTCGCCGGTGCTCTTCACGATCCGGCCGCCGAACTGGGCCACCGTACGGTGGGCGAGCCGGTCGTGGCTCTCGATGGTCGCCCGCCAGGCCTGGTCGCCCAGCGAGCGGGCGAGGTCGGTGGAGCCGACGATGTCGGTGAACATGTCGGTGGCGAACTCCCGCCGCGTCCCTCGCTTCGGCGCCGAGCCGCGGACGAACTCGATGTGGGCATCGACGACGTCACGCCAGTTGTCCAGCGTCGGCCAGAAGTGGTCCGCCCCGTCCACCTCCAGGTACTCGGCGCCCGGGATGGTCTCGGCGAGGACCCGTCCGTGGCCGACACCGAGCGAGCGGTCGCCCCGCACGTGAACCACCAGGGTCGGGACGTCGATCTGCTGCAGGTCCAGCGCGCTGGTGTCCAGGCTGAGCACGCTGTCCAGCTGGCGGCGGAAGCCGGCAGGCGTGGCCGACAGCCGGCACAGCCGGTTCGCCCAGCGGGTGAACGCCTCGTCGCCCACCTTGCTGGGCGAGGTGAACTCGACGAACCGGTGGGCGTCCTCGCCCCACACCGCGGCCACGGCCTCCCAGTCCGCCATCACGTCTCGCCACGGCCGGTGGTCGTCGCCACCCAACTCACGGATGCGCCGGTCGAGGCTCAGCGGGGCGGCGGTGTTGGTGAGCAGCAGCCGTTCCACGCGCTCGGGATGGCGCATCGCGAACTGCTGGGCCATCAGGCCACCCTCCGACATCCCCGAGATGGTCGCCGTCTCCCAGCCGACCGCGTCCATGACCGCGATGATGTCGTCGATCCGTTCGTCGAGGGTGGGTGCACGGTCGAACCGGTCCGACAGGCCGATCCCGCGCTTTTCGAAGACCACGTTGTGGAAGTGGACACGGGCCACCTCGAGCACACGCCGGTAGACCTCGTGCTCCCACATCACATCGAGGTTGGAGACCAGCGCAGGGATCGAGAGCACGCGCGGGCCGGAGCCGAACTCCTGGTAGGCGATGCGCACCCCATCGCCACCGGCGAACCGAACGTCGGGCAACTCCACGGCGCCATTGTTCCAGAGATGTTCGGCGCCCCTGGTCGAGTGGTCGTTCCGGCGCCAGGTCGTCGCTTCCACTCGCATTCCGGGTTGAACCACCCGGAATGTGAGTGTATGGTGGGAGTCATGGCTGAGCCCGCTGTCGCCCTCCTGCCGATGTTCAGGTCGAAGCATCAGATGCGGATTCTCGCCGAAGTGTTCTGGGGTCCGGCCGACTCGACCGGCACGGAGCTGTCACGGCGCACCGGCATACCCCAGCAGACCGTGGCTCGGGAGGTGGCCCGGCTCGAGCAGGCCGGGGTGCTGATCACCGCACAGGTCGGCACGGCCAAGACCATTCGACCCGCCCCCGACCTTCCCTATGGCCAGGCGCTCCGCCAGTTGCTGGCCTACGCCGGCGGCGTAATCCCACTGCTGGCGCGTGCATTCGGCAACAACCCGGCGATCAGCGAGGTGTTCATCTTCGGTTCGTGGGCAGCCCGCTACCGCGACGAGACCGGTGCGCCGCCCAACGACGTCGACGTGGCCGTCGTCTCCGACTCGCTCACGCGTTTCGATCTCGCCGAGGTGCGCCTGGACCTCGAGAACGAGTCGAAGTTGTCGATCAACCTCTTCGTCGTCGAACCCGACAACGAGCGGCTGCCCGAGCTGCGCGCCGACAGCGTGCCGGTGCTGCAGCGGATGTCGGCATGAGAGCCGATCGCCCGGCGAGCCTCGAAGCGCTCCGGCGCGATCGCATGCACCAGCTGGCCGGCAGAGCGCCTGATCGCGCGAAGGCGGCACGGGCGACGCTCGGTCAGGCCCACGACTTCCGTCGGGCCGCAATCGGCAATCTCGCCGAGGCCTTGGTGCTACCGGCGATCTCCGCACTTCACGAGTCGGCCCGTCTGGCGGTGACAGCGTTGGCGGCGCTCGATGGCTATCGGTTCTCCAACACGGTCGGCGCCCATGAGGCCGAGGTCGACTACGCCCTCGCCATCCAGCTGGTTGATCGTCGGCAGTACGCGCAGCTCGACCAGTTGCGCGAGCTTCGTCACCAGGTCAACTACCCGGAGGACCTCATCGCGCCGACAGCTCGTGAGGTGGAGCAGTACAGCGCACTGGTGGACACAATTCTCACGCTCGCCGAGAAGAAGCTGCCGACACGTCGCATCCCACCTCCACCACGGTGAGGGACGACAGCCGTCAGGCTGTCAGAGCGGACGACGGGAATCGAACCCGCATTCTCAGCTTGGGAAGCTGATGTTCTGCCGTTGAACTACATCCGCGAAGGCCCGAGCAGGATACCGCCCGGGCACGGGCCGAGCCACCCGGATGCGGGACGGCGCGTCAGCGGGCGATCAGGGCGCCCAGCGCGGCGACCGCCACAACGAACCCCAGCGCCGCCATGGCGATGCTGCGGCTGCGCGGGGCGCGGGCGAGATCGCCCTCGTTGCGCTGAATGGCCGGGGGCCGCACCAGCGCCATCACGTTGCCGGCGAACAGCGCGCCGCCGAGGGCGAGCAGCAGCCAGACGATGAGATCCTTGCCGAGGAACATGGCGACCAGTGTGGCAGCGCCGCAGCCGGAACCGTCCGCCCGTCTACACGAACGCCGGGGCGAAGATCAGCGCCACGATGGTCATCACCTTCACCAGGATGTTCATCGCCGGGCCGGCCGTGTCCTTGAACGGGTCGCCGACGGTGTCGCCCACCACGGCGGCCTTGTGCGGGTCCGAGCCCTTGCCGCCGTGGGCGCCGCCCTCGATGAACTTCTTGGCGTTGTCCCACGCCCCACCGGCGTTGGCCATGAAGATGGCCAGGCAGAAGCCGACCACCAAGGCGCCGGCGAGGAAACCGCCCAACGCGTTCACGTCGATGAAGCCGATCACCAGCGGCACCACCAGCGCCAGCGCGCCGGGGATCAGCATCTCCTTCAGCGCGGCCTCTGTCGAGATGTCCACGCAGCGGGCGTAGTCCGGCACGGCCTCCGGCTTGCCCTCGCGCAGGCCCGGGATCTCGCGGAACTGGCGGCGGACCTCCTCGATCATCTGCTTGGCAGCCCGGCCGACGGCGTCGATCGTGAGGGCGGCGAACAGGAACGGCAGCATCGCGCCCGCCAGCAGGCCGACGAACACCTCCACCTTGCCGAGGTCCAGCGACATGATCGTGCCCTGCTTGGCCACCGACGCCTGGAACGCCTTGAACAGCGCCAGCGCGGTGAGCGCGGCCGAGCCGACGGCGAAGCCCTTGGCCACCGCGGCCGTGGTGTTGCCGAGGGCGTCCAGGCTGTCCGTCACCTCACGGACCTTCGGGTCCAGGTGGGCCATCTCGGCGATGCCGCCGGCGTTGTCGGCGATCGGGCCATAGGCATCGACGCTGACCACGATGCCGGTGGTGGCGAGCATGCCGATGGCCGCCACGGCGATGCCGTACACACCGAACCCGTCACCCGCCTGCTGGCCACCCCAGTAGGCCAGGCCGATGCCCACGCCGACCAGCACCACGCTGGCCGCGACGGAGATCATGCCGGCGGAGATGCCGGACAGCACCGTGGTGGCCGGGCCGGTCTCCGCCTGCTGGGCGATCGACTTCACCGGCTTGAAGTCCGAGCTGGTCCAGATCTCGGCCACCTTGCCGATGGCGTAGCCGACGATGAGGCCACCGATGACGGCGACTGCAAGGCCCCACCACTTGTCGTTCTGGTCGCTGTCGCCGAACAGCAGCGCGGTCACACCGACGACCCCGAGGGTGGTGAGCCCCATCGCCACGTTGGTGCCGCGGTGCAACTCGTGCGCCAGGTGGTGGGACTCCAGCGAGTCGTCCGAGCGCACGAAGAACGCACCGATCACCGAGGCGATCATGCCGACGGCGGCCACCGCCAGCGGGAAGACGAAGTACTCGGGGGTGGCGTCCGGCGTGAGCACGGTGATGAACGCGGCCAGCGCGATCGGGGCGATGATCGACCCGGCGTAGCTCTCGAACAGGTCGGCACCCATGCCGGCCACGTCGCCCACGTTGTCGCCCACGTTGTCGGCGATGGTGGCCGGGTTGCGCGGGTCGTCCTCCGGGATGCCGGCCTCCACCTTGCCGACGAGGTCCGCGCCCACGTCGGCGGCCTTCGTGTAGATGCCGCCGCCGACCCTGCTGAACAGGGCGATCGACGAACCGCCGAGGGCGAAGGCGGTGATGATCTCGAACGCGTCCTTCACGTCCATCCACACCGCGAACACCAGGTAGCAGGTGGAGATCCCGAACAGGGCCAGGCCCGCCACGGTGAAGCCCATCACTGCGCCGCCCCGGAAGGCCAGCGGCAGGGCCCGGTGGGCGCCGTCGATGGCGGCATGCGTGGTGCGGGCGTTGGCCTTGGTGGCGATGTCCATGCCCACGAAGCCCGCCGTCGCCGAGAACACGGCGCCGCACACGTAGGTGATGGCGCCCCACGGCCGGCCGTAATCCAGCAGGGCGAACATCAGCGCCGCAACCGCGACCACGAAGCCGGCCACCCAGCGGTACTCACGGCGCAGGAACGCCCGGGCACCGGCCTGGATGGCGGTCATCAACTCCACCATCCGCTCGTTGCCCGGCGACTCGGCGGTGACCAGGCGGTAGAAGTACGCCGCCAGGGCCAGGCCGCACAGGCCGGCGCCCGCGGCGACGTAGGGGATGTAGTCGAACGCAGCAGCGATCAAGGGTTGCCTCCATGGGTCGGCTGTTGACACAGCCACAACAACTCACGCCGACCAGACTTCCCGGCACACCTGGACGGGCACCGTAGCCGGTGCAGCGCCTTGGAGGCCAAGGAGACGCTGGCTCCGCGACCCGGCCGTTCGACGCACGATGGGCGAGGCCGGGCGGGCGCGGGCCATCACCCACTTCTCGGCGGATGCCGGCGACCGGGCTCTGGCCGCGGCACGGGCCGCCATCATCCCCGGCACCGCGGAGGAATCTCCCTCCGTGGCAGGTTCCCCGACCTGACAGGCTCACGGGATGGAAGCGGTACGGCGCGCGCACGACGGCGAACTCTGCGGCCACGTGGTGCAGCAGGACCGCACGTGGGTGGCGATGGTGGTGTTCGGCGCGGTCATTGGCACCCACGACACCCGCGAAGCCGCCGAGGCGCATGTGCTGCGCGACGGGCTGGCCGTACTGGCCGACCGCTGGACACTGCGCAACCTGGTCACCGGCGCCGACGAGATCGTGTGCATCCAGGAGGCCCACCCGGGCTCGGTCACCCTGGCCCTCGGCTACTACTCCATGCCCGGCGTACCCACCCTGACGCTCACGGCCGACGAACTGGCCGGCGGCACTTGGGCGCTGGTCCGCTGATGGCGCCCGGCTGTCCGCGCCGATCGTTGGCGCGGGTCAGACGTTGCGGGCGGCGTTGCCGAACTTGGTGTACTGGCCGCGGAACACCAGGCGGGCGACGCCGGTGGGGCCGGAACGGTGCTTGGCGACGATCAGTTCGGCAGCAGCCTTGTCCGGCGAGTCACGGTTGTAGACCTCGTCGCGGTACAAGAACATCACCACGTCGGCGTCCTGCTCCAGCGAGCCGGACTCACGCAGGTCGGCCAACATCGGGCGCTTGTCGGCCCGGCTCTCCAGGTTTCGGCTGAGCTGGCTGAGGGCCACGATCGGCACCTCCAACTCACGAGCGAGGATCTTCAGACCACGGCTGATCTCGCTGACCTCCAACTGGCGGTTCTCCGCCGTGGCCCCGCCGCTCATCAGTTGCAGGTAGTCGATGAGGATCATGCCCAGCCCACCGTGACGGGCCTTCAGCCGGCGAGCCTTGGCCCGGATCTCCATGACCGTCACCCGCGGGTTGTCGTCCAGGTACAGGGGGATGGTGTCGATGCGGTTGATCGCCTTGCCGATCTTCGTCCAGTCGCTCTCCGCCAGCCGGCCGGTGCGCAGCTTGCTGGAGTCCACCTCCGCCTCTCCGGACAGGATTCGCTGGGTCAGCTCGGCGTGCCCCATCTCCAACGAGAACACCAGCACCGGCTTGTGCGTCTTCTTGGCGATGTGCGTCGCCATCCCCAGCCCCAACGCCGTGTTGTGCACGTACACGTCTGCGGCGACGAAGTTGTGCACCTCCGGCACGGTCAGGTCGATGACCCGGTCGAGTCCGTCGGGCTCGATCGCCACGATGCGGTCCCAGCCGATGTCGGGCGATGCCCACCAGCGCAGCCGATCGTCGTCCAGCACGTCGGCCAGCAGCGCGATGGTCTCCCGTCGCGGGCGGCGCCGGTAGGGATGCCAGTTGTGGGAACGCGGCTTGCCGGCTTGTGTGTTGATGGCCGCCCACGACCGGTCGCCCTTCGCCTTCATGACGTCGTCCCAGACATCCATCGGCAACGAGTCGA
This sequence comes from Ilumatobacteraceae bacterium, assembly GCA_041394605.1. GTDB lineage: Bacteria > Actinomycetota > Acidimicrobiia > Acidimicrobiales > Ilumatobacteraceae > UBA668. The sequence continues at coordinate 202,534 of JAWKHX010000005.1, read as the reverse complement.
CGGTGAAACCCCCACTCGCTGACGCGCGAGCGCGTTCGGCGACCCGCTCCACAGCCGCCTCCTTGCCGAGGATCCCGATCTCTTCTGCGAACCGGAGGAGGGAGGACGCGTCCATGACCTCCACCTCGTAGGACGTACGGCGACCGCCGGCGTACGCGATGGAGCGGGTGCGCAACTTGCTGCGGATGCCGAATCGGAGCAGCAGATGCGCGACATCGGCGGCGAGACCGCTGCTGACGGACGCATACCCGATCCGTGCGTAGCCCGCCGTCGCAACCCACGCGGTGCCGTCGGTGGCGAAGAGGCGATTGAGGAAGCGGACGACCTGGTGCCGAGGAGCCGTGAACACCGCAGCGGGCACCCGCTTGTCGTGTGCGTGCTCGCTGCCACAGGCCAGTGCCAGAAGGTCGATGTCGGCATCGGGAAGGGCTGCGGTGCCGAAGAGTGGCAGCGCTGTCGGCACTGCGATGTCGTCGCCGACGGCCAGTTCGCCGAGCGGTTGCCAGCCGCGCTGGCTCAACAGCGGATGGCTCGCGGTGATCCGCAAGCGACGGCCAGAACGGGTGGTCACGGCGAACACCGGCTTGCGGCCGTTGTCGATGGCCGCCGACGCCGTGCGGGGGCCCGTGCGGCCGTCACCGTCCAGCGACAGCACATGGATGGGCCGACCGGCACACGCCTCGTCGAACCACTCCGCAGCAGTGCGTACGGCGCCCGTGGTGGGATCCATCACGGGTGTGTCCCACGCGACGCACTTGCCCATCGCCGGCCGGGCACCGACGATGTTGAGGGTGCTGGGCTGGAGGCCGGAGAGGATCTCGTCCAGGTCGTCGTAGCCGGTGGCCGTGCCGGTGATGGTGTCGCCGCGCTCGAACGTCTCCTGCAGCTTGTCCATCGCCAGCGGCAGCAGGTCGCCCAGCGGGCGGGTGGAGTCCACCACGCGATCCTCGGCCACCTCGAACACCTTGGTCTCCGCCTCGTCGAGCGCCTTGGTGACGTCGTCGGGCTCGGTGTAGGCCATCTCGGTGATCTCGCCGGCGACGCTGATGAGCTTGCGCAGCACCGCGGTGTCCTGAACGATCTTGGCGTAGCGGGCGGCGTTGGAGATGGCCGGCGTGGCGTTCTGCAGGTCCAGCAGCGCGGCCGGGCCGCCCACTTCCTCCAGCAACCCGTTGCGGCGCAGTTCGTCGGCAACGGTGACGATGTCCACCGGCTGGCCCTGGGCCATCAACCCGCGGATGGCGGCGTAGATGTGCTGGTGACCGGGCTTGTAGAAGTGCTCCACCAGCACACCCAGTTCGGCCACCTGGCCGACCACCTCGCGGCTCAACAGCAAGGCGCCGAGCAGGCTCTCCTCCGCACTGAGGTTGTGCGGCGGGACGCGCGCCTCCACCCGCCGGGGGCCGCCCTGGTCGCGGCCGCGACCTCGCCCGAAGTCGCGGGGTGGTTCGCGGAGGAACGGGTCGTCATCGCTCATGGTGGACCTACCTTGCCGTGCGGCGCCTGTGGATCGCTAGAGGGGTGAACCCTGTGGACGGACTGTGGACAGTTCCGCATCCTGGAACGACACAGCCCCGTTCTCACTTGCGCGTGCAAGCAGAACGGGGCTGTGGACAACCCTGTGGATGCGGGTGGCGGGCACCCGCCGGGGATTACTTGGCGACCACCTCGACCGTGATCGGGAACTCCACGTCCGAGTGCAGCTTGGCGCTGACCTGGTACGTCCCCGTGGTCTTGATGTGCTCGACGTTCAGCTTGCGGCGGTCCAGCGAGATGTTGGCCTGGGCCTGCACCGCGTCGGCGACGTCGGCCGCGGTGACCGACCCGAACAGCCGGCCCTCGGCACCAGCCTTCACCGGGATGGTGATGGTCTTGGCCACCAACGCCGAGGCGATGGTCTGGGCGGCCTCACGGTCCTGCGAGTCGCGCAGGTCGCGTGCCCGGCGCATGGCCGCGGCCTGGCTGACCGCACCCTCGCTGGCCGTGATGGCCAGACCCTTGGGGAACAGGTAGTTGCGGGCGTGGCCGTCGCTGACCTCGACGATGTCGCCACGCTTGCCGAGGCCCTTGTGGTCGGCGCGGAGGATGACCTTCATCACTCACCCTCCTCGACCACGGCGACGTCGTCGGTGGCGTCGTCGTCGACCTCGGTGCCCTCGACCTGGTTGTCCACCACTTGGTCCTCGGCACGGTCGCGACCGCGGCCCTCACCATCGCGCGGCGGGCGCGACGTGCGGGTCTGGGCGACGCGCTTGGTGTACGGCATCAGCGCCATCTCGCGAGCGTTCTTGATCGCGTTGGCGATGTCGCGCTGCTGCTGCACGTCGTTGCCGGTGACCCGACGGTTGCGGATCTTGGAGCGGTCGCTGACGAAGCGGGTGAGGAGGTTGACGTCCTTGTAGTCGACGTACTCGACCTTCTCCGTCACCAGCACGCTGGTCTTCTTCTTGATCTTCTTCGGGTTGGCGTCCTTCGACGACCGACCCTTGGTGTTCTTCTTGCTGCTCATCGCATCTCTCTTGGGGGAACTTGGTTCAGAACGGTTCTTCGTCGCCGTACACCGGGTCGGGTGCCCGGCCGGCGCTGCTGCCACCGCCCGAGAAGCCACCGCCACCACCGCCACCGCTGTTGCCGCCATCGCGGCAATGCGCTCGACCTCGGCCCGGGCCCACCGCAGGGACGGCCCGATCTCGTCGGCGATGACCTCGACCACGCTGCGCTTCTCACCCGCTGGGTTTCAGCTGCTGTTCGAGGCGACCGGTGACGATCCGGTCGGCCCTTGTTGAGGCTGGCGGCCGTCTCCGCCAGACCGCAGCGACATTGAAGAACGAGGTCTGTCCTGCCACCGTTGTTCACTGGTACGGCGGCTGAGGCAGCCGAACTGGCCTGCTGCGACACCGGGGGTGAAGCGGAGTTCGGGATCGCGAGTGAGATTGCCCACGAGGGTGACGGTGCTGTCGGCCATGGTGGATGCTCCTTACGGGATGTGGCGTCGGAACGCCGAGGTGTCAGGCGGCGTCCGTGAGGCCGCGGCGAGCCGCCTCGGCATCGGGGAGACGCAGCAACTTGTGGCGGACGACATCGTCGGCGATACGGAACGAGCGCTCCAGCTCGTCGAGGGCGCCACCCGGGGCCAGAAGGTTGTAACGACGTATAGCCGTATCCTTCTTGTTGATCGGGTGGCGCTGGCTTCCCCACCAATCGGGCTTGCCAGCAACCTGGCCGCCCGCCTTGGTGATGGACCCGGTGATGTTCTTCACCCAGTCCTGCGCAGCAGCGTCGTCGAGGTCACCATCGAGGATGACCATGAGCTCATAGGCACGCATCATGCGTGTGATTCCTCCCTTCGGACCCGGCGGTGCCGGAGCCCTCTGTCGGGCAGGGCCAATGACCGGGAAGCCTAGCGGCTCTCCCACGGAGACGGTCACGGCGATCGTGCCTCCGCCGCTGCGCAACCGGGCCAACTCGCCGCAGTGCCGCGCCTCCGCCACCGCCGCCCGCGCTGCTGGGCCTCCGCCTCTACGCGGGCTTCCGCTCAGCCGGGCGACTCCTCCAGCGGGTCAACCACACCCGGCCGTGTCGGGACATGGATCGCCGTCCACCACCGGGCGGTACCCCTGTGACCGGGCAGACGACCGGCTCCTCCCCGCCGACCAGCGCCGCCCCTGCGGGCGTACACCTGGCACCCCCTCGTACGGGTCGAACACCCAGTACTCGCACGCCGTGTCGTAGAACGCCAAGCGGCGCGCCATGTCGCGCCAGGTGTTGCTGGGCGACAGCACCTCCACCGCCAACAGCACGTGGCCGCCGTAGACCCACTGACGGTAACTGGGCATGTCGCGGTCCGCGATGGGGCCGGGCAGGCCGGCGATGACCGTGACGTCGGGCGCCTGCACGATGGTGGGCTGCCCCTCCACCGGGTACCAGAAGAAGTCGCCACCGACGAACACGTCGGGACGGCCGTGGTACAACCGCTCGAAGCCGTGGACGAGGTACCGGATGGCCCGGCCCTGGGTGGGGTTGTCCGCCATCGGCGCACCATCGCTCTCCGGGTAGACGACGTCACCCGGGTTGTCGACGGAGGTGGCAACCATGGACACGACGCTACTCCTTTCTCGACACGTGGAATCCGGGGGAAGTGGACGGCCGCATCATGCGCGCGGGGGTGTGACAAGGAAACAGGACCGGCTCCAGCGAGTACGGTCGCGGCCGTGGATCTGCACGGATGGATGACCGCCGACCTGGCCTCGCTGCGCACCAAGCTGTTCGACTCGGTGATGGGCATCGTGCCCACCGACCGGTGGCACGAACAGGCCGACGCAGGGGGCTCGACCATCGCCGGCCTCCTCCTCCACCTCGCCCGCCACCAGGACCTGGCCGTCAACGCGGTCATCCGCAACCACGACCCACTCTTCGCCGCCCACCGCAGCGCCCTCGGGCTGGCCGACGCGCCGGCGGCGGTGTGCCTGGCCGAGCGTGAAGCCAGGGAGTGGACCGGCCTCGCCGACCCCGCCGCGGTCACCGCCTACGTCACCGACGTGTTCGACACCACCACCGCCTGGCTGGACCGGCTGGGCTCGCTGGCCACCGACATCGAGCCGAACACCGCCTACCGGCTGACCCACCGCGGTGGTCTGGACCCCGACGAACTGCCCTGGCTCTACAGCATGTGGGGCGGCAAGGCACTGTGGTGGTTCGTGCAGTGGCCCGTTCTCGGGCACGGCCACACCCACACCGGCGAGGCGGTCAGCATCCGCAACCGCTTCGGCCTCTCGCCGTTCTGATCAGCGGCTGAGCCAGTCGCCGGTCACCAGGCGGCGCACCAGCAGGGCCTGATCCCCGCACTCGTAGGCCCACGCCGCGCCGCCCGTGGACGGTGCGACCGTCACCCGGTGGTACAGGCCGCGCACCGCGCCCTCCACCGCGTCCAGGTGGGCCAACGCGTCGGCCAGGCGATCGACCGCCAACTCGTACACCCGGCCGTGGATCACGGACGGACCACCGAACACCGCCGCCGGGTAGTCCAGCCCGGTGTCGTACAACTCGCCCGCCACCGTGGCCTCCAGACCCTCGCCGACCACGAACGGCGCCAGGTGGTGCCAGCGCACCTCGCCCGGCCGCAACGTGCCGTAGACGAACAGGTGGTGCGGCCCGGCCGCCGCCATCATGACGAGCGGCGGGCGTGGGTGCGTACCCGCCCGACGGGGATGACCCTCAGCAGGTGGTGCCAGCGGCATTCCGTGCAGGCCTCCACCACGTAGGCGGTGAGCTCGTCGGGCCGGGCGTTGAGCTTGGCCAGCTCCTCCGCGGTACTGACGCAGCGCCCGTGCGCCGGCAGGCGCGGTCCGAACACGTACGTGACCAGGCGCAGTTGGTCCACCTCGCAGATCGGGCAGGCGATGCTGGCCGGCGAGCCGACGTTGCGGGCCGCCCGGATGAGCTCGGGGTGGGCGTCGCACACCTGATCCTGGCGCAGGCGGCCACGGCGGAACTCGTTGATGAGGTGGCGGCGCGCCAGGCGGTGATCGATCACCCCGTTGCCTCGCAGCGTCCCGACACCGAACGTCATGGCCCGCGAGGCTACCCCGGTGAGCGCCACGGTCATCCGCCACCCATCCCGCCGCACGGACCACACTGGTGGGCATGAGCATCTGGTACGGCCCCCACGTCGCCGACGACAGCGAGTTGCGGCTGTGCGGCGACACCGCCGGCAAGCGGGTGATCGAGCTGGGCATCAACGGTGCCGCCACCCCGAACTCGATCGTCATGGCCCAGGCGGGCGCCAAGGCCATCGCCCTCCATCCCGACGCCCAGGCCATCGCCGACCTGCGGGCCGCCGCCGAGCGAGCCGAGGTGAAGGTGGAGTGTCACGAGGGCGACCTGGCCGACCTCGGCTTCGCCACCAGCGCGTCGGTGGACCTCGTGCTCGCCGTGCACACCCTGGCGGCGGTGGACGACCTGCCCCGCCTGCTGCGCCAGGTGCACCGGGTGCTGAAGCCCGGCGCACCGTTCGTGGTGGCGATGGTCCACCCCGTGGCGGCGATGTTCGGCAGCGAGGCCCACCCGCGCTACGCCTACGGCGTGGCCGGGCCCACGTTCGCCGAGCTGTACATGTCGTTCGAGCGCAGCAACTTCCACCTGGACCAGATCCACGAACTGGCCGACCGCCGGGTGCGCGACCCGCTGACCCCCAGCGTGCTGGTGCTCCGCGCCCGCAAGCAGGGCGTCTAGGCAGCCGGACGCGGCGCGTCAGCGGACGCGCACGGTGATGGTGTGCCAACCGGTGGCGCCGTTGGGGGCCACCGGGGTGCGCTCCTCGGTCTGGGTGGCGCCGGTCTTGTCGGTGGCCCGCACCCGCACCTTGTGGTCGCCGCTGGTGGCCTCCCAGTCCAGCACCCACTGGCGCCAGGCGTCGTCGGTGACATCGGTGGCCAGCGTGGCCTCCTGCCAGTCGCCGTCGTCGATCTGCACCTCGACCTTCTCGATGCCACGGTGCTGGGCCCACGCCACCCCGGCGATCTTGCCCGGGCCGGGGTCGATGGGCACCCGGTGCCGCGGGTAGCCGATGCGCGACTGGGTCTTGATCGGCCCCTCGCGGGACCAGCCGCGCGGCACCCAGTAGCCCTCGCGCTCCCAGTTGGTGAGCTCGATCCGCGAGAGCCACTTCGTGGCGCTGACGTAGCCGTACAGGCCGGGCACGATCAGCCGCGCCGGGTAGCCGTGGGCCAGCGGCAACGGCTCGCCGTTCATGCCCACGGCCACCATGGCGTCGCGCCCGTCCATGGCCGCGGCCACCGGGAAGCCGCAGGTCCAACCGTCGAGGCTGGTGCTGTACACCTGCTCGGCGCCGTCCTGCACGCCCGCCTCCTCCAGCAGGTCGCGCAACATCACGCCCCGCCACACGGCGTTGCCGATGTAGCGCCCACCGACCTCGTTGGAGACGCAGCAGATCGTGATCACCTTCTCGACCTGCGGGCGGTTGAGCAGGTCGGCATAGGTGATGGTCAGCGGGTTGTCCACCATCCCTTCGATCGTGAACGACCAGTTGGCCACGTCGGCGCGGGGGAACGACAGCGCCGTGTCGATCCGGTAGAAGTCGTCGTTGGGGGTGAGGAACGGTGTGTTCGGGTCGGCGTCGGCACCGGCGGGGATGTCCACCGTGATCCCGGTGTCACCGAACTCCGGAATCGGCTCGGCGGCCTGGGAGACGAACTCGCGCTCCCGGTTCGACGTGACCTTGTGGGCCACTGCGCCCGCGGCCGCAGCCACGACCGCGGTGGTGCCGCTGGTGATGAGGAACTGGCGCCGGTCCCAGCCGAGCGGCGCGGCCGACGGGCCGGGCACCGCCATCGGGCGGCGGTGCAGCAGCGCGTAGATCACCGCCGCACCGGCGACGGCACCGAGCAGGCTGGGCACCGCAGAGCCAGCGCCCTCACCCGGCCGGCCGGCGGCGGCGAGCGCCCCGACCACACCGAACGCACCGATCCCGGCGACACCGATCCACACCCGCCGCACCGCCAGCGCGCCGATCACCAGCGCGGCCAACGCCAGCACGGAGAAGATGCCGATCCGCAGCACCAGCTTGTCGTTGGTGCCGAACTCGCGGATGGCCCACTCCTTCACGGCGCGTGGGGTGCGGTCGATGACCTCGCTGCCCACCGCGTCGATCGGGGAGACCACGTCGGTGATCGCCGCGATCAGCATGCCGATCGCCACGGCCAGGCCGCCGGCGGCGAGCCCTGCCCAGGCGCCCTGCCACCACGGGCGGGCGGCGCGGGGCGGCGGCGCCGGCGTGCCGACGGCATCGAACTCGGTGACTGCCGATTCGGGCGGCGCGTCGGTGACGGCCGGCTCGGCCATGGGTCGGTCGTTGTCGAACTCGGTCATGAGTGACCTCCTGTGGGGAACCAGAGGCGGACGTCGCCGCCGGGGCCGGCGCCGAGCGAGGCCCGGCCGCCGTGTTGCTGCGCGAGTGCGCGGGTGATGGCCAGGCCGAGGCCGGCATGGCCGTTGCGGGTGGTGCGCGCCGGGTCGGCGCGGGTGAAGGGCTCGAACGCCGTTTCACGGAACTCGGGCGGGAAGCCGGGGCCTTCGTCGAGCACCCGCACCTCCACCCCGGGACGGCCGGCGTCGGCCAGCGGGGCGACCGCCACACGGACGGTGCCACCGTCGGGCGAGTGGCTGATGGCGTTCTCCACCAGGTTGCGCAGGCAGCGCGACACGTCCAGCACGGTGGCCCTCACGGTGCCGGGGCCGTCGGCCTCCAGCACCAGGCGCACGCCGCGCCGTTCGGCCAGCGGGCCCAGCGCCTCCACGGCCTCGTCCGCCACTTCGGCCACCGCCACCGCCTCCTGCGGGCCGAGCGGCGCGCCGGACTCGATGCGGGCGAACGCGGTGAGTTGGTCCAGCAGGGCTTCCACGTTGTGGAGTTCGGAGCCGATGACACCGAGGTATCGGTCCGGGTCGGTGGCCACCCCGTCCTGCAGGCTCTCCACCGCGGCCCGCATGGCCGCCAGCGGGGTGCGCAGGTCGTGGCCGACGCTGGTGAACAGCATCTGCCGGGCATCGGCCAGGCGGGCCCGTTCCTCCGCGGCGGCGCGCAGCGCTTCCACCATCGAGTCCAGGGCCGCGGCGGTGCGCCCCACCTCGTCGCGGCGGGTGATGGCCGTGCGCACCGTGAGGTCGCCGCCCGCCACGGCCTCGGCCACGTCGCCGAGGCGGGCGATGTCGCGCGCCATCGGCGCGCTGAGCTGCACGCCCACCAGGAGGGCCAGCCCGCACGACAGCAGCAGCACCACGAGGAACAGGCGGAAGTCGTGGTCGGAAAGGAACATCGCGTTGGACGCCGCCGACGTGGTGGCCGCGCCGATCGCCAGCGAACACACCCCCACCATCAGGGCCGCGCCCGCCACGCTGGCCCGGCGCGACACCCACCGCCGCAGCAACGGCACGAGCGCGGCGGTGACCACGGCGGGCGCGGCCAGGATGACCAGCAGGTGCAGCCGCTCGTCGCCGTTCGGCGGGTCCAGCAGCAGTTCGGCCAGCAGGCCGGCGGCCACCACCAGCGCGGCCAACCAGATGACCAGGCGGGTGCTCATGGCTCGAACCGGTACCCCACGCCGAACACCGTGGTGATCCAGCGCGGCTCGTCGGGGTTGGTCTCCAGCTTCTGGCGCAGCCGGCGCACGTGCACCGTGACGGTGGCCGGGTCCTGGAACTCGGCGGAGGACTCCCACACCTGCTCCAGCAACTGCGCCCGGCTGAACACCTGGCGAGGCGCCGCCGCCAGGAAGGCCAGCAGGTCGAACTCCTTCGCTGTGAGTGCCACGGCCCGATCGCCCACGGTGACCTCGCGGGCCTTCACGTCCACCCTCAGCCCGTCGAACACCAGCGTCTCGGTGTCGGCCGCGGGCCCCTTCGCCCGCCGCAGCACGGTGCGCACCCGGGCCACCAGCTCACGAGGCGAGAACGGCTTGGTGACATAGTCGTCGGCGCCGAACTCCAGCCCGAGGATGCGGTCGGCCTCCTCCACCCGGGCAGTGAGCAGGATCACCGGCACGCCGCCCACCCGGCCGTCGCGCAGCAGGTCCATCCCCGAGGCACCGGGCAGCATCACGTCCAGCACCACCAGGTCGGGACGGAAGCGCTCCACCGTCTGCGCCACGGTGTCGCCACGGTCCAGCTCGCACACCTCGTACCCGTCGCGGCGGAGGTACTCCGACACCACTTCGCGCACGGTCGGCTCGTCGTCGACCACGAGAATGCGGGCAGCAGGCATGCGCCCACCATAAGGACCGCTCCGGCAGCGCGGAAGCCCCCTCGAAGAGAGTTTCGCAAACGTTTCGCACCCTGCCTGCGCCGTGCAAGAGGTGCCGCGGAACATCGGCCACGGCACTTCCGCCGCACCGATCAAGGAGCATCCATGCGCACCACTCCCTCCTCCTCGCCGTCGCCGGCCTGACGTTCACCGCCGCGGCATGCGGCGACGACACGACCACCACCACGAACCCGCCGTCCACCGAGGCGATGACGGACGACACGATGACGGACGACTCGACGATGACGGACGACTCGATGATGACGGACGACTCGATGATGACGGACGACTCGATGATGACGGACGACACGATGCACGACGAGGACATGACCGACGACACGATGATGGACGGCGACATGATGCTGGCCCCGTGGCAGCAGCTGACGCTCACCGACATCGACGGCAACGAGTTCACGCTCGGCGACTTCATGGGCACGGCCGTGTTCGTGGAGCACTTCGCCACCTGGTGCCCGAACTGCCGCCAGCAACTGGCCGACACCAACGCCGCGGCCGCCGAGTTGGGTGACGACGCGATCGTCATCGCCCTCAGCGTGGAGACCGACCTCTCCGCCGCCGACATCGCCGAGTACGCGGCCGACAACGGCTTCGACCACATCCGCTTCGCGGTGATGACGCCGGAGTTCCTCGCCGCAGTCTCCGATGCGTTGGGCAACACCTCGATCAACCCTCCGAGCACGCCCCATTACGTGATCGACACCCACGGTGTCGCCGGCGAACTGGTGACCGGCTTCGACGACCCGCAGGCGATCGTGGACGCCGTGCACGCCGCGGCGATGTGAGGCCGCGGTGCACGAGTACCTCGAAGCCTTCGCGCTGGGCAACGGCGCGATCCTCGGCAATGTCTGCATGCTGCCGCTCTACCCGGGCATGTTCGTGATGTTCGCCAACCAGAGCGGCAACGAGCGGGCCCGCCGCGTGCTGCCCTTCCTCGGGGTGCTCGTGCTCGCCGGAGTCCTGACGGTGATGATCGCCCTCGGGTTCGTGCTGCACCTCCTCAGCACGGCATTCGGCGACGTACTGGACTGGGTGCTGCCCGTGCTGTACCTCGGCGTGCTGGCGCTGGGAGTGGCGATGCTGGCCGGGCGCAACCCGTTCGCCCGGCTCTCCACCACCAGCGCGCCGGTGCTGCGCAGCCCCGCCGCCACGTCGTACCTCTACGGGATGGCGCTGGGGCCGATGACCCTCCCGTGCACCGGCCCCCTGGTGCTGTCGGCGTTCACGATCGGGAGCGTCGCCGGCACCGGGCGGCTGGTGGACAGCCTGCTCTACTTCCTCGCGTTCGGTGTGGGGTTCGGTTGGCCGCTGGTCGCCCTGCCGTTCATGGCGGCGCCGGTGCAGCGGCGGGTCACCCGCTTCCTCACCCGTCACCACCGGGCCGTCGCCGTGGTCAGCGGGGTGCTGCTCGTGGGCATCGCCGTCGTCGGCATCCGCGCCGACGTGCTGCCCAACTGGACGTGACCGCGGCCGGCGATCGCGGCGTCAGGCCAGCGAGTACTCGCGCTCGATCAGCTCCGCAGGGCGTGGCCGCCCGAACAGGTAGCCCTGCCCGCGGTCGCACCCGATCTCGCGCAGCCGGGTGAGCTGCAGCGGCGTCTCCACGCCCTCGGCCACCACCATCAGGTTCAGCGAGTGTCCAAGCTTGATGACCGCCTCGACGATGGTGGAGTCCTCCGTGTCGATGCCGAGGCCGTTGACGAAGCTGCGGTCCACCTTGATGGCCTCCACCGGGAAGCGCTTCAGGTAGGTCAGCGACGAGTAGCCGGTGCCGAAGTCGTCCACCGCCAGGTGCAGGCCCAGGCTGCGCAGCTCGCGCAACGCCACCGTGGCCGCCTTCACGTCTGCCATCAGCGCGGTCTCGGTGATCTCCAGCCACAGCGCCGCAGCCGACACCCCGCTCTCCGCCAGTGCGTCGGACACCACGTCCACCAGCACCGTGCTCATCAACTGGCGGACGCTGACGTTGACCGAGATGGAGAGGTCGGCGAAGCGGCCGCTGTGATTGCGCCACTGCCCGAGCTGCGCCAACGACGCCCGCAGCACGGCCGAGCCGAGGTCGCTGATCTGCCCCGTCTCCTCGGCCATCGGCAGGAACTGGTCCGGCCCGATCAGGCCGCGGTCCGGGTGACGCCAGCGGGCCAGCACCTCGAACCCCATCAACTGCCCGGTGTCCAGCTGCACCACCGGCTGGTAGTAGGGCACGATCTCGCCTCGCTCCAGGCCACGGCGTAGCTCGTTGCTGGTGCGCAGGTTCAACACGCTGGCGTCGTGGCTGCCGGGTGAGTACAGCTCCACCCGATCGCGGCCGCGGGCCTTCGCCCGGTACATGGCCGCGTCGGCGTCGCGCATCATCTCGGTGGTGGTGATGCCCTCGCGGTCGTTGATGGTGATGCCGATGCTGGCGGTGACGTACAGCTCGGCGCCTTCGATCTGCACCGGATGGGCGATCTCCTGGCGCAAGCGCTCGGCGATCTCCCGCGGGTCGTGGGCGCCGCTCACATCGCGCAGCAGCACGATGAACTCGTCGCCGCCGAACCGGCCGAGCATGTCGCGGTCGCGCACCACCGCTCGCAGCCGTTCGCTCATCGCCATCAGCAGTTGGTCGCCGGCCTCGTGACCGAGGCTGTCGTTGATGACCTTGAAGTTGTCCAGGTCGATGAACAGCACCGCCACCGACCCCACAGGGGCGGCCGCCAGCAGGGTCCCCAACGTGTCCAGGAAACGGAAGCGGTTGGGCAGGCCGGTGAGTCCGTCGTGGGTGGCCGCCCACTCCATCCACTCCGCGCTGTGGCGCTGCTCGGTGACGTCCTCCACATGGCCCACCACCAACTCCGTGCCGTCGGTGTCCACCATGATCGACACGAGCAGTCTGGTCCAGACCACCGAGCCGTCCTTGCAGATGAACCGAACCTCTGCCGTCGCACCGAGGTGCGCCCGCTCGCGCACGGGTGGCACGCGAGCATTGTCGTCGGCATGGATGAAGTCGTTGATGCAGCGACCGACCAACTCGTCCGCGGTGTAGCCCAGCATCTGGGCGAACCGGCGGTTGACCTCCACCACCGTCGCCTCGTCGAACGTCGTCACGGCCATGCCGATCGGCGCCCGGTCGAACACCAACTCGAACCGCTCGCGGGCCACCTCCAGCGCCTGGGTCTGGCGGATCCGGTCGGTGACGTTGCGCACTGCCACCACCACGCGCTCGGGGTCGCGGATCGGCAGGTTGGCATCGCCCTCGAGGTACACCACCGAGCCGTCGGGGCGCACGACCGTGAACGTCGGGTTGGACATCAGTGCCGCGGCGCGCATCTGCCGCCACAGATCCACGATGTGCTGACGGTCCGACGGCGAGAACAGGTCGACGAAATAGTGGCCGAGCACGTCGTCCGGCGCGCGCCCGATCAGTTCGGCCACCAGCCGGTTGGCCTCATGGATCCGGCCCGAGCGGTCGATCACCACCACGGCTTCCGGCAGGTCGTCCAGCAGGGCGCGCAGCTCTTCCTGCGTGCGCTCCAGTTCGACGATGTTGCTGCTCAACTGGTCGGCGAACGAGCGGCTCTGCAGGAAGTCCGCCACCCTGCCGGTGCTCCACAACGCGCCGGCAGCCACACCGAGCACGATCGACACCACCGTGGTGGGGGTGTCGCCGATCACGTACCGGAAGGTCGCCAGCCAGACCGCCGCCGCCATCAGCACGCTGACGATGAAGAGCCGGATGGCCCTGGGCCTGGCAGCCGTCACGCCGGCACCGGCCGGGGCGGATGTTGCCGCCACCAGCGCCAGCGCAGCGACCGTCCACGCCGGCGAGGCGACCCAGAGCGCGACGTTCGTGGGGTAGCTGGGCGACATCCCGGCGGCAACGTCGCCCACGGCGTTGAACACGAAGGTGGCGAACAGCAGCCAGCGGGCGGGGGAACGGTCGACCAGCAGCAGGAGGGCCAGCACACTGGCCCCGAAGATGTCCAGCGCGGGATACAGGACGATCAGGATCTGAGCGTTGAGGCTCATCGCGGACGGGTCGACCACCGCCGGCAACAGCAGGGTCTCCCAGACGATGAAGAGGATGGCGGCCGTCACCATTGCCGACTCCACCAGGTGGACGAGCCGCGTCCAGTGATCCTGCGCCCGCATGTGCAGCACGAGGAACCGCACCATCGCGCCGAACCAGACGAACATCGCCAGGTCCGGTGGCGAGAACACCTGGCTGCCCAGCCAATCGCCGACACCGGCGACGAGGAAGATCTGACTGGCGGTCAACCCGAGCACGCCGACGACCACCCACCGCCAGTGGGCGCTCGGCTCCACCCGCCGCCGGCGCAGCGCCCCGTACAGGGCGACGACGTCCACCAGGAGCAGCCCGATGTCGACCCACCGATCCCAGTCCGCCATGGATCCGTCGCCGAACAGGTGCCCGGCAGCGAACACCACGCCCAGCAGGGCGGCCGCCACAAGCGCGCCACGACAGGCCGATGCCGTGGAGGGACTCCACGCCGAGGGGGTGCTCGTCGTGCTGTTCATGGACCGCCTGTGCCTGTTTCATCGGCACGACGATCGGCCGACCTGACACAATTGCTACTCAGCATAGTTTTCGGACCACCAATTGTCGAGACGCTGGCGAATAGCGGTCTCGCCGAGCAGCCCCTCCTCCAGCCGGACCTCCAGCAGGAACGCCATGGCCTTGCCCACCAATGGGCCCGGCGTGAGGCCCAGCTGCTCCATCACCTCGCGCCCGTCGAGTTCCGGCCGGATGGCCTTCAACTCCTCCCGGGCGGCCAGCTCGGCGATGCGCACCTCCAGGTCGTCCATCCGCTTGGCCAGCATCAACGCCTTCTTCGGGTTGCGCGTGGTGCAGTCGCAGCGGGTGAGCACGTTCAGTTCCTGCAGCAGCGGGCCGGCGTCGCGCACGTACCGGCGAACGGCGGAGTCCGTCCAGCCGAGGGAGTAGGTGTGGAAGCGCAGGTGCAGGCCCACCAGATCGGTCACCGCCTGCACGTCGTCGTTGCTGTAGCGCAGCGCTTCCATCCGCTTGCGGGTCATCCGGGCGCCCACCGCGTCGTGATGGTGGAACGTGACGCCCTTGCCCTTCTGGTACCCACGGGTGCGCGGCTTGCCCACGTCGTGGAACAGTGCCGCCAGCCGGGTGCGGCGGAAATCGAATTCCGGCCAGTCCTCGCCGCGTTCCGCACGCCACTCGCGCAGGGGGCGCACGTTCTCCACCACGGCCAGGGTGTGGGTCAGCACGTCCTTGTGGCGGTGGATGGGGTCCTG
Organism: Ilumatobacteraceae bacterium; assembly: GCA_041394605.1. GTDB lineage: Bacteria > Actinomycetota > Acidimicrobiia > Acidimicrobiales > Ilumatobacteraceae > UBA668. Next base: position 187,434 of record JAWKHX010000005.1, on the reverse strand, counting down.
CTCCAGGCGCATGGACGGCAACTCGGGCAGGAACTGGTCGGCCAGGCCGGTGTCGATCACGAACCACAGCCCGGCGGTGGGGTGCGGCACGGTGATCAGCTTGTCCAGTTCGTCGCGGATGCGCTCTGCCGACACGATCTCCAACCGGTCGCGCATCGCACTGACCGCTTCCACCAGCCCCGGCTCGGGTGTCGCCTGCAGGCGGGCGATGAAGCGGGCGGCGCGCAGCATCCGCAGCGGGTCGTCACTGAAGCTCTCGTGCGGACCCAGCGGCGTGCGCAGGGTGCGGGTGAGCAGGTCGCGCGCACCGTCGAACGGGTCCACCAGCGTGGGGGTGTCCGCGGTGAGTTCCAGCGCCATGGCGTTGATGGTGAAGTCGCGCCGCGACAGGTCGGCCTCGATGCGGTCGCTGAACTGCACCTCCGGCTTGCGGGAGTCCGCCCGGTAGGCCTCGGCCCGATGGGTGGTGATCTCGTAGCTGCGCTCGCCCTTCGGGCCGACGGTCTTGGCCGCGATCGTGCCGAACTTCTCGCCCTGGGCCCAGACCGCGCTGGCCCACCCGTCCAGCAGGCGCTTGACGTCCGGCGGGCGGGCATCGGTGGTGAAATCGAAATCCATTGCGGCGTCGTCGGGCGCCGGGCCGTCCATCGTGAGCAGGTCGCGGACCGTGCCCCCCACCAGGTACAGGCGGAACCCGGCGGCACGGAACCGCTGGGCAAGGGGGGCGACTTCCTCCAGGACCGGCTGGAACCGGGGAGGGATCACAGCAGCCCTTCGAGTTCCCAGTGCTCGCGAACCCTGGCGAGCGCGCCGTTGCCGGGGCCACCGGACGTGGTCTCCTCGAAGGCTTCACCTTCCAGGCCGGCCATCTCGCGCAGCACGGTGGCGCTGCCGAACATCAACGCATCCAGGTCGTACCCGCCCTCCAGCATCACCAACCGCCGGCCACGCGGCACGACGGACAGCACCCGGCGGGTGAGCGGGCCGTAGTCGCCGGCCGCCAGACCGAGGTCGGTGATGGGGTCCGCACGGTGGGCGTCGAACCCGGCCGAGATGATGACCCACGTGGGCGCGAACTTCTCGATGACCGGGGCGATCAGCGAGTCGAACGCCCGCAGGTAGACGTCGCCCGTGGCGCCGGGGGGCAGCGGCACGTTCATGGTGTGCCCGCGGGCCGTGCCCTCGCCGGTCTCGGTGAGCCAGCCGGTGCCCGGGTACAGCGGCCACTGGTGCATGGAGACGAACAGCACCCGCGGGTCGCCGTAGAACGCATCCTGTGTGCCGTTGCCGTGGTGAGCGTCGAAATCGAAGATCAGCACCCGCTCGCCCTCGTCGGCCAGCGAGGCGGCGACGACGGCGACATTGTTGACGAAGCAGAACCCCATCGATTCCGTGGGCGTGGCGTGGTGACCCGGGGGCCGCACCGCGCAGAACGCCGCATCGCCGCGCCCGTCGCGCAACGCCCGCACCGCGGTGAGCCCGGCGCCGGCCGCCAGCAGCGCCGCCTGGTACGAGCCGGGGCTGGCGTAGGTGTCCGGGTCCAGCCGGCCGCCACCGGTGAGGCAGATGGTTTCGATCCGCTGCAGATAGTGCTGCGGGTGGATGCGCTCCACCTCCGCGGCGGTGGCGGGCAGCGGGTCCAGCGCCACCAGCGCGTCACCCAGGCCGGCCCGGGTGGCACCCTCCAGCACGGCGTTCAGCCGCTCGGGGCGCTCCGGGTGGCGCGGCCCGGCCAGGTGTTCCAGATAGGCCGGATGGGTGGCGAACAGCACGGTCATCACGTGTGACGCTACCGTTCGCAGGGATGACGAACGAGGCCGATCGGCTGGCCCTGTCGCGGCCCGGCGCCGACGCGCCGCTGCTGCTGCACGGTGCGGGGTGCACCGCGCGGGTGCGCCCATGGCCGTTCCAGCCGCACGTCGCCCACCTCGTGCTGCTGCGCCAGGCCCGCCTGCCCACCCCTGCCGACCTCGAACGGTGGGAGACCGCGTTGCGCGCCGTGGGCTACCGCGCCGTGCGCACCGGTGCCCTCGGCACCGCCGGCGGCGGCGGCATGGAGCGCGGTGGCTACCAGATCGCCCAGGAACTGGTGCTCCTGCAGCACGACGACCCGCGCGCCGTCACGCCCGCCACCACGGTGGCCACCCCGGGTCCCGACCCCACCGGATTCACCACCCACCGCCTTCCGGTGGGCGACGACGACGCGGCCAGCGAGGTGGACTGCGCCGCGTTCGGCACCGGGTGGCAACTGGACGCGGCGGCGATCGACGACGTCCGCCACGCCACACCACGCCATCGCGCCCGCGGCCTGCGCCTGGACGGCAGCGCCCGCCGGCTGGACGGCTACGCCATCACCGGGCGCGACGCCCGCCAGGGCTTCCTCCAACGGCTCGCGGTGCACCCCGACGCCCAAGGGTGCGGCGCCGGCCGCCGGCTCGTGGCGGACTCCCTCCACTGGCTGGCGCGCTGGCGGGTGCAGCGGGTGCTGGTGAACACCCCCACCGACAACGAGCGCGCCCTCGCGCTCTACCTGGACACCGGCTTCCACCGCCTTCCGGAGCGGCTGCGCGTCTACGAGCGGAGCCTGGCGTGAGCGGGCGGTGGCGCGGGCTCGCAGCGCTCCTCACCGGGCTGGCCCTGGCCGGCACCGCGGCGTCGCCGGCCGCCGGCGCACCGCCCGCCCCTGGCGCGGGGCCGCGGCTGGGCCTGATCTCCCAGACGTTCAACGTTGCCGCCGACGGCACGCTGCAGTTGGTGGTGGCCCTGCCGGCCAGCGTGGACCCGACCACCCTGGCCGAGGCCACCATGGTGGTCGGTGCCTACCGGGCCGTGGACAGCAGGGAGGCCGTGCAGGCGGCCGTGGACGGCGAACTGCCCCCCAGCGTGGACACGGTGGACCTGCGGTTGGCCGACCTGCCGCCACCGTCCGGCCAGCAACTCACCGTCAACGTGCCCCTGGAGGCCCGCACCCGTACCAGCGAAGCCCTGCAACTGCCCGCCGCCGGCGTCTACCCACTCGTGGTGGAGGTGCGCAGGAGTGGTGAGGTACTGGCCGAACTCACCACGTTCGTGCACCGCCTGCCCGACGGCGACGACCCGTTCGTGGGCGACCTGCCGGTGGCGATGGCGATGGCCACCACGTCGGCCGTGCACCTCGACGACGCCACCGACGTGATCCTCGACGACGCCACGATGGCGGAGCTGACCCACCTGGCCGACGTGCTGGAGACCGTGGCCATCCCGGTCAGCGTGCAGGTACCACCCGCCCTGCTCGATGCGCTGGCCCGCGGCGACGAGGCCCAGCGCGAGCTCGCCGGCCGCATCACCGCTGCGCTGAACAACGGGGTCGGCCACGACGTCCTCTCGCTGCCCGCTCTGCCGCTGGACACCTCGGCCGCCGCTGCCGCCGGCGAGACCGACCTGTACACCGAATGGCTGCGCGACGGCGAGGACCTGCTGGCCACCACCACCAACTCGTCGGCCCGGCGGACCACCCGGCTCATCACCACCGACATCAGCCAGGGTGGTGCCCGCCTGCTGCGCGACCTCGGCACCCGCCTGCTCGTCATGCCGGTCGCCCTGTACGACTACCTGCCCGACACGTTCGGCGGCTTCACCGACAGCACCCAGCTCGTGCAACTCGACGTGGGCGGCGGGGTCACCGTGGACGTCGCCGTGGTCGACCGCTTCGCCGACGACCGTCTGGCCCAGCGCACCACCACACCCACGCTCACGTCGATCATCGCCGTCGCCGACCTCCTCGCCGCCCGCGAGCAGATCGTCCAGTTCGGCGGCGACCCCGACGCCACGGCCTCACCCTCGCGACGCCCGACCTGTCGCTGCCGAACACCGACACCGTCCACGCCATCACCGCGCTCATCGCCGACACGCCGGGCCTGCGGCCGATGAGCCTCGACGACCTCGGCGTGCGCACCGACCAACTGCTCTACGACGGTCAGGAGGTGGTGGTGGGCCTGCCGGAGGCTGTGCCGGGCGACCTGCTCACCCGCACCGCCCTGGCCGGCGCCCTGCGGGAGGAGGCCGCGGCCACGGCCAGCATGCTGCCCGACGGCGACCCCCGGCCGAACGGCTGGACGCGGCTGATCGACCTCATCCCCACCGAAGCACTCGGCGACGACCAGGTCACCACCATCGCCGCCAAGCTGCGGGCCGAGTACTCCGCCATCCGGGGCGCGGTGGTGCCACCGGACGGGTTCTCGTTCTCCCTCACCGGCCGGCGCAGCGAGATCCCCCTCAAGATCCAGAACACCGGCGACACCACCCTCACCGTGGTGATTCGGATGAGCAGTTCCAAGCTGCTGGTCCCCGAAGGCGACCAGGTGGTGGAGCTCCTGCCCGGCGAGTACACCGAGGTCCGCGTGCCGATCGAGGCCCGCTCCAACGGCAAGTTCCCCGTGACCCTCGAGGTGCTCACCCCGGTCGGCAACGTCCGGCTCGGCCCACCGGTGCCGCTCACCGCCCGTGTCACCGCGCTCGCCGGGCTGGGCAACCTCATCACGTTCGCCGCCCTGCTGATGGTGGCCACCTGGTGGGTGCGGCACGTGCGCCAGAACCGCCGCAAGCGCAGCGCGGACACCGCCTTCGAGCGCCACCCGGCCAGCCGTGCGCCAGCCGACCAGTACCCGCGCGCCGAGTCCGAATCCGGCGGCGCGCCGGCGGGCCCGACGGCCGTCATCGACGACTCCGGGCTGTCGCCCGACGCTGCGACGAGTACCCTGCCACCCTCGTGAGCACCAATCGCGTCCGTATCGTCACCGACTCCGCCTGCGACCTGCCCCAGAGCGTCGCCGACGAGCTGGGCATCGAGATCGTTCCCCTCACCATCCGGATCAACGGCGTGGAGTACGTGGACCGCGCCGACCTCACCCCGGCCGAATTCTGGGCCACGTGCGCCGCGTCGCCCACCCTGCCCGAAACGGCCGCCCCCGCCCCCGGTCAGTTCGAGGCCACCTACCGCCAGCTCGCCGCCGACGGGGCCACCAGCATCGTCGTGGTCAACCTCAGCGCGGCGCTGTCCGCCACGATGCAGTCCGCCGAGCTCGCGGCCCGCGCCGTGGCCCCGGAGATCACCGTCACCGTGGTGGACAGCGAGCAGGTCACCCTGGGTCTCGGCCTCATCGTGGCCGACGTGGCTCGGCTGGCCAAGGGTGGCGCCAGCCACCAGGCCGTGGTGGACCGGGCCCGCGACCTGGCCCGGCGCACGAAGGTGTGGGGCGCGCTGGACACCCTGGAGAACCTGAAGAAGGGCGGCCGCATCGGTGGCGCGAAGGCGCTGCTGGCCTCTGCGCTGGCCATCAAGCCGATCATCGAGGTGCGCGACGGCAAGGTGGAGCAAGGCGGGAAGCAGCGCACCCGCAGCAAGGCGCTGGCGTTCCTCGTGGAGCAACTGAAGGCTGCCGGCGAGCTGGAGCACCTGGCCGTCCTGCACGCCGACTGCAGCGACGTGGACGCGTTCGTGGAGATGGTGCGGCCGCACTTCGCCGGCGAGATCGTCGTCGGCGACATCGGGCCGGTGGTCGGCACCCACGCCGGCCGCGGCACCATCGGCGTCGCGTTCTGCACCGCCGCCGGCTGATTGCCGGTCGGCATCGCGCCCCCGCCACTATCGTCGGGGGGCGGACATGTCTGCCACCCTTCCTGGCGCGAACTCCGCGTCCCTCCCTCCCGCGATCCTCGGCCAGCGCTACCGGCTCGAGCGTCGCCTCGCGCAAGGCGGGATGGCCGAAGTGTGGCTGGCCACGGATCTGTCGCTCACCCGCCAGGTGGCGGTGAAGCTGCTGAAGCCCACGCTCGCCGCCGACCCGGTGCTGGCCGAACGCTTCCGCCGCGAGGCCATCGCCGTGGCCCAGCTCAGCCACCCCAACATCGTCGCCGTGTACGACGCGATCGAGGAGAAGATCGGTGGCGAGCGCCGCCAGGCCGTGGTGATGCAACTCATCAACGGCAAGAGCCTTCGCCAGTTGCTGGACGAACAGAAGCGCCTCAGCCCCGACCTCACCATGCACATCGGCGCCTGCGTCGCCGCCGCGCTGGACGCCGCCCACCGCGGCGGCCTGGTGCACCGCGACGTGAAGCCGGGCAACATCCTCATCACGCCCGACGGCCGGGTGCTGCTGACCGACTTCGGGATCGCCAAGGGGCTGGGCGGCGACGGCGACGACCTCACCAGCCCCAACGTCATGATGGGTACGGCCAAGTACCTCTCCCCCGAGCAGGTGCGCGGGCGCCGGCTGGACGGCCGCGCCGACCTCTACTCCCTCGGCCTCGTGCTGTACGAGTGCCTGGCCGGGCGGGTGCCGTTCCTCGGGGAGACCGACGCGGACACCGCGCTGGCCCGCCTGAACCGCGACCCGACGGACCTCACCCGCCTGCGCCCCACGCTGCCGTACGGACTGGCAGCGCTGATCCACCGCCTGCTGGCCCGCAAGCCCGACGACCGCTACGCCAGCGGCGCCGAACTGCGCAACGAACTGCAGCGCATCGCCGCCCTGCCGCGCCCGGACGCCACCACCGATCACAGCCGCGAGACGGGCCGCACCCCGCCGCGAGGCAGCCGCCCGCCCGGCAACACCACCACTGCGCCGATGGCCCCGGGGCCGGGGGCGCGCGGCGCCACCACCGCCCGCCAGAGCCCGGTGGGGCCCACCCGATCCGCCACGCCGGTGGGCGGCTACCAGCCGGTGCGCAACGGCCGGCCGGCCGGGGCACCGCGCCTGGCCGACCGCACCCCCACCAGCACCGCACGCCCCCGCCAGCGCCCGAACCGCAAGTACGAGCAGCGCACCGGCCCGTCATTGATGGTGGTCGGCGGGCTGCTGGTGGCTGCGCTGCTGGTCACCACCGTGCTGATCGTCACGATGGGCACCGGCGGCACGTCCGACGACCTGCCGCCCACCACCGTGGTGCCCACCTCCGCGCCCGTGGTCACCGAGGCCGTCGCCACCGTGGCCGGGGCGGGCATCGCCGCCATCCACACCTTCGACCCGGACGGTGACGGCGAGGAGCGCGACGACCTCGCCGCCCTCGCCATCGACGGCGACCCCGAGACGGCGTGGAGCACCGTGTGCTACGCCAATGAGTACCTCGGTGGCAAGCAGGGTGTGGGCCTGGTGCTGGACCTCGGCGGTGCCAGCAGCGGGGTGCTGTCCATCGACATCGCCAGCGCCCCGTACCAGGTGCGGGTGTACACCACTGCAGCAGCCACCGCGCCCACCAGCTTCAGCGGATGGGGCAGCCCGGCCGACTCCTTCGCCGGCGCCGAGCCCCAGGTGGCCACCACGGTCATCAACAACGCCACGTTCGTGCTGGTGTCGTTCGTGCAACTTGGCACCGACAGCGGCTGCTCCAACAACCCGTACCGCGGCTCGCTGCGCGAGATCACGCTCGGCTGAACGTCACCGCCGAACCGGCCGGCTGCACCGCTGATCGGGTACTCGGCCACTAGTCTCCCCGCCGTGGCCGCAGCCCTCGACGATCGATCGCTGGTGCTCGCGGCCCAGGCCGGTGACCGGGACGCCATGGACCAGTTGCTGCGCCGCCACTTCGACCGCATCCACGCCGTGTGCCGGCGCATCACCGGCAACGAGGCGGACGCCGCCGACGCCGCCCAGGAAGCCCTGATCGCCGTGGTCCGCGGGTTGCAGCGCTTCGACGGCCGCAGCGCATTCAGCACCTGGGTGTACCGCGTGGCCACCAATGCCAGCCTCGACGAGTTGCGCCGCCGACGCCGCCGACCGATCGCCTCGGTGGATCGCGATCACCACGACCCTCACGACGACCACGCCCCACGCCGCACCGAGGCCGCCGACCCGGCCGCCGAACGGCCGATCGACATGGTGGCCGAGCGGATGGCCACCGACGCGGCACTCGCCGGGCTGGCCGAGGAGTTCCGCGTCCCCGTGGTGCTGCGCGACGTCGCCGACCTGGACTACGCCGAGATCGCCGAGGTCCTCGGCGTCCCCATCGGCACCGTGAAGAGCCGGATCGCCCGTGGACGGGGCATGCTGGCAGGCGCACTCGGCCGTACCGGGAACCGCGGCGCCACCCCCGAACGTCCAACAGGCGCATCATGACCGACGACCTCCACCCCGATCTCGAACTGGCCAGCCGGGCACTCGACGAGGACCTCACGGAGGAAGAGCGCGCCCGGGTGCAGGCGTCCGCAGAACTCACCGGCCTGGTGGCCTCGCTGCGCAGCACTCGTGACGCCGTCGCCGAGGTGCCGCCGGCCAGTGCCCAGACCCGTCACGACGCCCTCGCCGGCGCGCTGGCGGTGTTCGACGACCTGCAGGCGACCGCCACGGACGAAGCGCCCACCACGACGGCCGCCCACCGGCCGGGTGGCAACGTCGTGGCCCTGTTCCGCCGCCGGGCGTCGTGGGTGATGGCCGCCGCGGCGGCCGTGCTCGTGGTCGGCGTGGTCGGCACGCTGGCCGTCAACAGCGGGAGCGACGACTCGGCCTCCATCAGCACCGAGGCCGGGGACGAGATCTTCCGCTCCGCCGCGGACACCGCCGCGGAGGATGCCGCCGGCGCCACCGAGATGACAGGGGCCGCCACGCAGTCCACCATCTCCAGCATCAACAGCCCGGCCGTCGCCGGCATCGTGGTGGACGATCCCGCCGGTCTCCTGGCGCTCGCCGACGAACTGGCCCCGATGGCCATGACCACCGCCGGCGGCGCCGACAGCCTGCCGATCGTCCCCGACGCCTCCAATCCGGACGACGGTGCGGCCGGCGGCGGCGCCGCCACCGTGCCCAAGGACCGGATCGACTGCCCGCTGAGCCCCGACCAGGTGGTGTTCGCCGACATCCTCTGGCAGGAGACCCCCGCCGTCGCCGTGCGCAGCACCACCACCGGCGTGGTGCAGGCCGTGTCGTACGACTGCATCGTGCTGGTCACCGTCGGACCCTGAACCCGGCCCGGAGCCCGCCGGCCCGGCACGGCTATGGTTCCCGCCCGTGAAGGTCGCCCTCCTCGTCGCCACCGCTCTCGTCGCCGTCGCCGACTGGTGGTCGCGCTGGAGGGACGACGAGCGCATCGAACGGTTCGCCAAGCCCCTCGCCACCATCGGCGTCATCGGTCTGGCCCTGGTCAGCGGGGCCCCGGGTGAGCAGATCACGGTCGCCGTCGTCGCCTTGGTGCTGTGCCTGGCGGGCGACGTGTTCCTGATGCCGATGATCGACAAGTTCGTGTTCGGGCTGGCGTCGTTCCTCCTCGGCCACCTGGTCTTCATCATCCTCTTCATCCAGTACGGGCTGGACAGTGCGCCGCTGGCCGGCATCGCGCTGGTGCTGGCCGGCCTGTTGATCGCCAGCGTCGGCCAGGTGATCGTGCGTGGCGCCAAGTTGCGCGACCCGGCCCTGCGCACCCCCGTGCTGGCCTACCTGTGCGTCATCTCGTCGATGGCCGCGTTCGGCTGGGCCACCCGGCTGCCGTGGGTGATCGCCGGTACCACGCTGTTCGTCGTGTCGGACGCGATTCTCGGCTGGGGCCAGTTCGTGCGCCGCCGCAACTGGATGCCGGTGTCAATCATGGTCACCTACCACGCAGCCATCGGGGCGCTGGCGCTCAGCCTGTGGTGACCGTCCGGTGAGCATCCGCCCAGCGTGCGGGCACAGTGACCGGCACACTGCCCCCGGGTGACCGCCGCCGCCCGTGCGGATAGGCTCGGCGGCATGCCGGGTAATCCGTTCACCGATCCCAACTGGGCCACCGATCTCGCGGACACCGTGGAGCGCGTGGTCGGCAAGGTCCGCTCCGTCGCCACCGACAACGCGGTCAAAGCCTCCCGAGGAATCGTCTTCGGCATGCTCGGTCTCCTGGCCCTTCTCACGGCCACCCCCCTCTTCATCATCCTCATCACCCGGCTCAGCCAGACCGTGCTGTCGCGGGTCATCCGCACGGACCACGCCACCACGGTGTGGGCCAGCTACCTCATCGTCGGCGGCGTGCTCATGATCGGCGGGTTCCTGTTGTTGAGGATGCGCCATTCCAAGGAAGCATCGTGAGCCACCACAAGGTCATCGTCATCGGGTCCGGCCCCGCCGGCCTCACCTCCGCCATCTACACCGCCCGGGCCAACCTGGCCCCGCTGGTCATCGAGGGCGAGCCCAGCAGCACCAGCGATCAGCCCGGCGGCCAGCTGATGCTCACCACCGAGGTGGAGAACTTCCCCGGCTTCCCCGAGGGCATCATGGGCCCCGAGCTCATGCAGCGCATGCGCGAGCAGGCCGTCCGCTTCGGTGCCGAGTTCCTCACCGAGAAGGTCACCAAGGTGGACTTCAGCTCCCGCCCCTTCCAGGTGTGGGTGCGCGAGCACTGCCACACCGCAGAGTCCGTCATCGTGTCCACCGGCGCCCAAAGCCTGATGCTCGGGCTGGAGGCCGAGGGCCGCCTGCTGGGCCACGGCCTGTCCACCTGTGCCACGTGCGACGGGTTCTTCTTCCGCGGCCAGGAGATCGCCGTGGTCGGCGGTGGCGACAGCGCCATCGAGGAAGCCACCTTCCTCACCAAGTTCGCCACCAAGGTGTCGCTGCTGGTGCGCCGCGACGAGCTGAGGGCCAGCAAGATCATGCAGGAGCGGGCGTTCAACAACGAGCGCATCGAGATCGTGTGGAACACCGTGGTGGACGACCTGGTGGGCACCGACAAGCTGGAGGGCGCCGTGGTGCGCAACGTGAAGACCGGCGAGGTCCGCACGCTGGACGTCAGCGGCCTCTTCGTGGCCATCGGCCACCGTCCCAACACCGACCTGTTCAAGGGCGTGCTGGACATGGAGGACAACGGCTACCTCATCACCCGCCCCGGCTCGTCGTACACCAACGTGGACGGCGTGTTCGCCTGTGGCGACGTGCAGGACCACACCTACCGCCAGGCCATCACCGCGGCCGGCTCCGGTTGCATGGCCGCCATCGACTGCGAGCGCTGGCTGGAGGCCCAGGGCACCCACTGAGTGCCCTCGGCGCCCGGCGTCACAGCCCGAGCGGGAAGCCGCGGCCGTCCCGGCGGGTTGCAGAGCGGTAGCATCCTTCCCCGAGATCGAAAGGACTCCCGCCATGGCCGAGGGCATTGTCACCCTGTCCACCTCCACCTTCGACGAGACGGTCGGCGCCAGCAGCAAGCCGGTCATCGTCGACTTCTGGGCCGAATGGTGCGGCCCCTGCAAGATGATCGCCCCGATCCTTGCCGAGATCGCCGTCGAGCAGCCCGGGCTCACCGTGGCCAAGCTGAACGTCGACGACAACCCGGACATCGCCATGCGGTTCAACGTCATGAGCATCCCCACGCTGCTGGTGTTCGACAAGGGCGAGGTGCGCAAGCGCCTCGTCGGCGCCAAGGGCAAGGGGCAGTTGCTGCAGGAGCTGAGCGAATTCCTTCCTACTTCCCGCTGACTCCCGGTCAGCACGGCGAGGCCATCCGCGACCTGCAACGCCGGCTCGGAGCTGCCGGGCACTCACCCGCCCCGGGTGCCGAGGTCGGGGTGTACTGCCCTGCCACCGTGGCGGCGGTTGCGGCATTCCAGGCCACTCGTGGCCTGCGCAGCGACGGTGTGTGCGACGAGCACACCTGGACCGCGCTGGTGGAGGCGTCGTGGAAGCTCGGCGATCGCTCGCTGTACCTCACGGCTCCCAACCTGCGCGGTGACGATGTCGCTGAACTGCAGGACCGTCTGGCGCGCCTGGGCTTCGATTGTGGGCGGGTGGACGGCATTCTCGGCCCGCGGACCGCTCGCGCCCTGGAGGACTTCCAGTCCAACTGTGGTCTGTTCGCCGACGCCGTCTGCGGGCAGGACACCGTGCGCGCGCTGGTACGGGTGGGCAGCCAGAGTGGCACCGGCCCTGGCGTGGCCGTTGTTCGTGAGCGGGAGCGCCTGCGCAACGGATGGGGCTCGATCGCCGAGTCCCGCGTGGTGCTCGGCCAGTTCGGTGGCCTCAGCGCCATCACCCGCAGCCTGGCTCGCGACCTGCGTCTGCTCGGCGCCACCGTGATGCCGCTGGACGAGCCGGACGCGGTGGCTCAGGCCATCGCCGCCAACCACTTCACCGCCGACGTCTACCTGGGCTTCGAGGGCTCGGCCGACCCGGTGGTCACCGTCCACTACTACAAGGTGCCGAGCTTCGAGTCGGTCGGTGGACGGACGCTGGCAGAGGCCATCGCCGACGCATTGCGCCCGCTGGCCGGCGAACTGGCGGTCGACGTGCAGGTGGTGGGCATGCGCCTTCCGGTGCTGCGGGAGACCCGGATGCCGGCCGTGCTGGTGGTGCTGGGCTCGGTCCGTGAGGTCGTTGATCAGTCAGCGATGGTGACCGCTGCGGTCCAGCAGGCACTCGAACTGTGGACATCACGCGCGGGCTGAGACTTTATCCACAATTTCCCACCCAGGCTGTGCGTAACCTTCCGGGTGAGGGTTGGGGGCGAGTTCCGCACCCTCGGTGGGCCTACTCCCCCTCGTGACCACCCTGCGTGGTCATTCGGTGATAGATTCGTTCGAGATCCTCAAGATCGGCGAACTCGATCACCACCTTGCCCTTGGATGCACCCATCGACACGTTCACACGTGTGGACAAGTATTCGGCCAGCAACTCCTCCAGTTCCAGGAGCCCCGGTGGCCGCAGCCGGGTGCGACCGGTGAGCCCGGCGCCGTCGGTCACCTTTCCGGAGGCGGCATCCGCCTCCTCGCCGGCCGGCTCCGTTGCCGTCGCTCCCCCACGATCCTTCACCGCGTCCTCCAGCAGACGCACCGACCAGCCTTCGGTCACTGCCCGGCGGGCAAGTTGCTCCTGGAAGGCACGGTCCGGTGTGCCGAGCAACGCCTTGGCATGGCCCGCCGACAGACGGCCGTCGGCCAGCAGGTGCTGGATCGACGGCGGCAACGACATGAGCCGCAAGGTGTTGGTGACGGCCGAGCGACTCTTCCCCACCCGGCCGGCCACCTGCTCGTGGGTGAGCGAGAAGTCTTCGATCAACTGCTGGTAGGCGGCGGCCTCTTCCAGCGGGGTGAGATCCTGGCGGTGCAGGTTCTCTACCAGTGCCTTCTCCACCGAGCCGAGGTCGTCGGTCTGGCGGATGATCGCCGGCACCACGGCCAGGCCGGCTCGACGGGCGGCCCGCCAGCGGCGTTCGCCGGCGATCAACTCGAAGTTGCCGTCGCCCACCTGGCGGACCAGGATCGGCTGCAGCACGCCGATCTCGCGGATCGACGCCGACAACTCGGCCAGGCTCTCCTCGTCGAAGTGCACTCGAGGTTGGTTGGGGTTGGGGACGATGCTGCCGACCGGCACGTCCTCCAAACGCGGCTGGTCACCAGCGACCACCGCTGCCGCATCGGCGGGAATGAGGGCGCCGAGCCCTTTACCGAGACCGCTCAGCCGGGCCACCGCTGACCTCCTTGGCGACGCCGCGGTACGCCGTGGCGCCGCGTGAAGTGGGATCGAACGTGATGATCGGCTGCCCGAACGACGGAGCCTCCGAGAGTCGCACGGTGCGCGGCACGACGGAGCGGCACACCTTGTCGCCGAAGTGCTCGCGCACCTCCTTCACCACCTGGTCGGCCAGCTTGGTACGAGCGTCGTACATGACGCACACGATCGTGCTGACTTCCAGGGTGGGATTGAGATTGCGCTTCACCAGGTCCACATTGCGGAGCAGCTGCCCCAGGCCTTCCAGGGCGTAGTACTCGCACTGGATCGGTACCAGCACCTCGCCGGCAGCAGTGAGACCATTGACCGTCAACAGGCCGAGCGAGGGTGGGCAGTCGATGAGGACATAGTCGTAGTCCTCGCTGACGGCCTCGATGGCCTTGCGCAAGCGGTTCTCACGGCTGAACGCCGGCACCAGTTCGATCTCCGCGCCGGCCAGATCCAAGCTGGCGGGTGCCACGAACAGATTCTTCACCGAGGATGGTTCAACACAGTTCTCGATCGGCACCTCATGCATGATCACGTGGTACATCGACGTCTCCAGCCCTCGGTTCTCGATACCGAGGCCGGTGGAGGCGTTGCCCTGCGGATCCAGGTCGACGATGAGGGTGCGGTAGCCGAGTTCAGCCAGGCAGGCACCAAGGTTGATGGTGGTGGTGGTCTTGCCGACGCCGCCCTTCTGGTTGGCGACGGCGATGACGCGGGGGAGTGGTCGGTGCGAGGAGGTCATCGACGTGGGGCTCCGGTTCGCTCGTGCCCGCCGCCGACGCGGCTGGGCGCACGTCGGGCAGGATAGCGGTCGCGCGGTCGGCAGGGACGGACCGTCGAGGATCGCCGGCCAGGAACGGACGCCTGCGCCACCTCACCGGATGTTCCACGTGGAACCTCCGCAGACGGCCTGACGGCCTCACGGACACACATCGCGATGTTCCACGTGGAACGTCAGCGGCGTACGAACCCGCGAATCCCCTGGTCAGCACCACGATCTTCAAGACGGAGGGTCTGCAGCAGCACCACCGGCCAGCGATCCGGGTCGGGCTCGGGTGGTTCGCTGACCAACAACAGGCCGCCCTCCCTCAGCAGTACCGACGCCCACTTGGCCGTCACTGCCGGGGCGGCAAAGCTGCGCGCCGTGACCACCGAGAAGGTCCCGGCCGCAACTCTGGCCAGCGTGGCGACGTCCTCACCGTGCACCACCACACGATCGCCAAGCTCCAACGCAGCCACGGCACGCCGCAACAGGTCGGCCCGTTGCTGGCGCCGTTCCACCAGTGTCACCTGCAGATCGGGCCGGGCGACGGCGATCACCAGACCGGGAAGGCCGCCCCCGGAACCCAGGTCGGCCAGCGTGCCCGGGCCCGCCGGCACCTGGGAAACGAAACGGCCCGCGTGCGCGATCGCCTCCTCGATGGTCGAGGTGCCGATCGCGCCGCGGGCCTGGATCGAGGCGAGGACGCTGGCGAGGGGTGACGGGTCAGTCATTCGCCGGGGTGATGATCACCCGGCGGTACGGGTCGTCACCCTCGGAGCGGGTGGCGATGCCCTCGATGCCCGACAGGGTGTCGTGGATGATCTTGCGATCGGCCGACGACATCGGCTCCAGCACCCGGGCGACGCCGGACTCCTTCACTTCCTCGGCCATCTTCTGGGCAAAGGACCCGAGGGCGGCACGGCGGCGCTCGCGGTAGCCGCCGATGTCCACCCGCAGGCGGGTGTCGTGATCGCCCAGTCGGCGCTGCGACGCCACCCGGGCGAGGTCCTGCACTGCCTGCAGGGTGGCGCCACGGGGCCCGACCAGCAGGCCGAGTTCCTGCCGTCCACCCGGACCTCCAGATCGTCGCCATCCTCGACGAGGGTGACGTTGCCCTCGAGCCCGAAGGCGTCGAGCAACCCGACCATGAACTTCTGCGCCTCGGCGCCGACCTGATGTGCGTCCACGTGGTGCTCCTTGCGTGTGGCGGAACCGGTTGAACCGGCAGCGTCCGCTGCCGGGGGAGTGGAGGCGACCGCATCGGCCGCGGCATCGGCCGCGCTCCCCTGCCCCTGTCGCCCACGGGCACCTTGGGCGCGACGTCGCTGACCAGGTGCTTCGTCCTTTGTGGTGTCGGCGGCGCCCGCCGCAGCCCGCTGGCGCGGTGCCTTCTCGTTCGGCGCGCCGCCGGCCTTCTTCTGTGCCGCCGGCTGGCGGTCGTTGGACGTGGCGGCACCCTGGCGGCCCTGACCGCCCTTGGCCCGCTCGCCCTTCTCGCCGCCCTTCTCGCGGCGACGATCCCGGCGGTCGACCTTCTGGCGAGCCTGGGTGGGGCGAACGCGGGCGCGTACCCGGGCCTCACCTCGTTGGCGCCCGAACAGACCCTTCTTCGGCTCCTCGAGCACTTCGAACTCGGCATCGTCGAGCGCGACACCCAACTGGTCCAGTGCTCGCTCCTTGGCTTCCTCGACCGTCGATCCGGTGGTGGTGACCCATTCCATCTGTGCGTTGACCTGCTACTTCTTCTTCGGGGGCCGGTTGGCGGGCCCACCCGGGCGGCCCGCTCGGCCGGAGGACTGGGGGCGGGCAGCGTTGCGCCCGGTGGCACCGCCCGTGGGCTTGCCCTTCGGGGGAGTGACCCGCTTACTCACGGTGCTGTCGGGGCCTGCGGTCTTCTTCTTTGCCGCATCCTCCTTGGCCGCCGCCAGATCGCGCTTGGCCTGGGCGAACATGCCACCGCCACCACCATCGGCCTTGGCCAGCTCGCGAGCGGTCTCGCCTGCCCGCTGGGCTTGACGGCCGAGGGATTCGTCGCCCTTGTAGAAGCGGTGGGTGATGTAGTACTGCAGGGCGATGCGGAACACGGCCTGGGCCATGTAGTAGATGACCAGACCGGTGAGATAGAAGACCAGGAAGACGGCGAACGCCACCGGCAGGTACTGCATGATCTTCTGCTGGGTGGCCGACATGGTGGGCGACACCGAGGCCCGGGCAGCCACCATCCGCTGCTGGCCGTAGTACAGGGCGCCGAGGGCCACCACCAGCAGGGCGTAGACCATGCCCTTGCCAAAGCCTTCGCTGAGCATGTTGATCGGGCGCACCGCCAGATCCAGCCCGAACGACTTCATCTGGGTCTGGCCGTAGAGCGACTCGTACATCTTCG
This sequence comes from Ilumatobacteraceae bacterium, assembly GCA_041394605.1. Taxonomy (GTDB): domain Bacteria; phylum Actinomycetota; class Acidimicrobiia; order Acidimicrobiales; family Ilumatobacteraceae; genus UBA668. The sequence goes on along the minus strand of JAWKHX010000005.1, from coordinate 170,858 downwards.
ACGAGGCGGAGATGTACTTCGGCACGATCAGCTCACGCCCGTCGAGGATGCCCTTGCACACCGCCGGCACGGCCTTGCCGGCGCCAGGGTCCACACAGCTGACCTTCTCCGACACCCCGTGCAGGACGCGGAACATGATGATGAACACCGGCATCTGCAGCAGCAGCGGGAAGCACGAGGCCAGCGGGTTGACCTTGTGCTCCTGGTAGAGCTTCATCATCTCTTCGTTGAGCTTCTGCCGGTCGCCGCGGTACTGCTGCTGCAGGCGGCGCATCTCCGGCTGGAGCTTCTGCATCTCCAGCATGCCCTTGGTGCTCTTCAGCACCAGCGGGGCCGTGATGAGCATCACCACCAGGGCGATCAGGCCGATGGCCAGGATGTAGTCGTTGGTGAGGCTGTAGAACCAGGCCAAGAGCGCGGCCGGGTACTTGAAGAAATCGATGGCGATCATGCAGGGGTTCCCTTGCGACGAGGACGGGGGCGATCAGCGGCTGCGGGCACGGGATCCCACCCGGACGGCCCGAAGGGGCGGCAACGCACCAGGCGGCGGGCGGTGAGCCATCCGCCACGGAACGTGCCGTGGGTCTCCAGCGCCTCGATGGCGTAGGCGCTGCATGACGGAGTGAACCGGCAGGGGGAGGGGCGACCCTCCACGGCCCGCTGGTACCACAACACCATGCGGATCAGCCGGCCTCGACGGGGCTCGGCAGCCGGCTCAGCAGGTGCGTGAGATCGAACATCAGTTCGGAGTACGACCGCGTGGCGGCGGCTGCTTGGGCGCCGAACAGGTAATACCCCGGCAGCAGACGCCCGTCGGACGAGGCGGCCGCCAGGCCGGCCCGCAGCCGACGGCGCACACGGTTGCGTACGACGGCGGGGCCGAGGGCGCGCCCCAGCGCGTACGCCACACGCGGGGGTGTGGAGGACGGCGGAGGATCCAGAAGAACGGTGCACCACAGGACTCCGGCCCGAGCGCGCTGCCCGTCGGCGGCGAGGCGCGCGAACGCGCTGCGCTCTCGGATGCGCCAGATCAAGCCGACAGGCGGTGACGGCCCTTGGCGCGGCGGGCCTTCAGCACGGCCCGCCCGGCGCGGGTGCTCATCCGGGCGCGGAAGCCGTGCTTCTTGGCACGGCGACGGTTGTTGGGTTGGTAGGTGCGCTTCACGCAGCCCTCCTCGAGCCGCCCCGTGGACGACCCATTCTGACGTGGGGAAAGTTCGTGGTGGCGCGCCGCAAGAACGACCAGCTACGCCGGACCAGCCGCCAAGACTACGGTGAGCGGCCCCAACTGGCAACCGCAGCAGCCACGAGGATGCGCATGCGCACGCGCCGATGCACCGCCACCAGGGCGGTGAGGAGCGGCGTTCGGAAGGGGTGTGCGCGCCTGCTAGCGTGCGCCCTTCACGACCCCGTGTTGTCCACATCGTGTGGACAACCTTGTGGAATCTGCGAGCCGTTCGGAAAGGAGGTGCAGGTGAGCGACCATGACCAGCTGTGGACGGCCGTCGCCCAACTGCTCCGTGCGCAGGTGTCCGAGGCCGTGTGGTTCTCCACTTTTCAGGACGTGATCGCCCTCGAGAGCACCTCCTCCGTGCTGCGGGTGAGCGCCCCGAACGGCCATGCCCGCGATCGCATTCTGTCGCGCTACCTGCCGCTGGTGCGGGATGCTCTGGACGAGATCGGTTCGGGCAGCATCCAGTTCAGCGTCGAGGTCCAGGCTGCCGAGCCCGAGCCCGCCGCCGAGTGGGCAGCGGAGGTCGGCCGCGGCGACGGTGCCCGCGACCTGGGGCGCGACCCCGAGCCTGCCGGCGGTGCAGTCGCCACGTCGTCCGGGCGAACGGACGCCAACGGCGGCGACATGAACCCCCGCTACACCTTCGAGACGTTCGTGAAGGGTGCCAGCAACCAGTTCGCGCTGGCCGCCGCGCAGCGGGTGGCCGAAACGCCAGGGCGTAGCTACAACCCGCTGTTCGTCTACGGCTCCGCCGGTCTGGGCAAGACCCACCTGCTCCACGCCATCGGCCACTATGTGCAGAGCCACTACCAGCACGACGTGGTGCGCTACGTCAGCACCGAGACGTTCCTCAACGAGTACGTGGACGCCATCCGCACCAACACCACGGCCAACTTCAAGCGCCGGTACCGGGACATCGACGTGCTGCTGATCGACGACATCCAGTTCATGGAAGGCAAGGAAGGCCTGCAGGAGGAGTTCTTCCACACGTTCAACTCCCTGCACGGGGCCAACAAGCAGATCGTCATCAGCTCCGACCGCATGCCCGATGCCATCCCCACGCTGGAGGAACGCCTCCGCGGCCGGTTCAAGTGGGGGCTGATCACCGACATCCAGCCGCCCGACCTGGAGACCCGCCTGGCCATCCTGCGCAACAAGGCCGAGCGCGACCACAGCCCCGTGCCGCCCGACGTGCTGGAGTTCATCGCCTCGCGGATCACCAGCAACATCCGTGAGCTGGAAGGCGCGCTCATCCGGGTCACCGCCTACGCCAGCCTCAACGAGGTGCCGATCACCACCCACCTGGCCGAGCACCTGCTGGGCGACCTGCTCACCGACAGCTACGTGAAGCCGCGTACGGACGAGGAACTGCTCAGCGAGATCGCCGTCATCCTCGGCTTCAGCGTGGAATCGCTGCGCGGCAAGAGCCGGCAGCGCCCGCTCGTCACCGCCCGGCAGACGGCGATGTACGTCTTCCGCGAACTCACCGATCTGTCGTATCCGGCCATCGCCCGCCTGTTCGGTGGCCGCGATCACACCACCGTCATCCACGCCGTGGACAAGATCCAGCGGCTGATGAAGGAGCGCAAGCAGATCTACGACCAGGTCACCGACCTCGTCCAGCGGTTGAAGAAGGCCTGACGGTGGTCGCGCGCGGGCTGGTGGACGACATGTGGACAAGTACCGCCGGCCTCTGGACGCGGGTGCGGTCATCCACCGAACTACAACGGCGTCGTTTTTCGGGTGTGCACGCGTGGGGAAACCGGTGTGCACGCGTTTTCGGCACCTACGCTGGGCCGACATCGGGTTGTGCACAATCCACAGCCCTTATTACCTCTACTAGGTTTCTTCATCACCCCATGTTGAGAAAGGGAACGCTGTGAAGTTCCGTTGCGAGCGTGAAGCCCTGGCCGAAGCCCTGGCCACTGCGGGCCGGGCCGCCACCGGGCGTTCCGGTGCCCTGCCCGTCCTGTCCGGTCTGCGTCTGGAGTTGACCGGCGATCAACTCTCCGTCACCGGCACCGACCTGGACCTCACCATCCAGTTGTCCGTGGAGGTCGGTGGCGAGCGCGACGGCGGCATCGTCCTGCCGGCTCGTCTGGCTGCGGACATCGTGCGGTCGCTGGGCAGCGGCAAGGTGGAGGTCGCCGCCGAGGGCGACGACGTCAGCATCAGCAACGGGCGCTCCAACTTCAGCGTGCGCCCACTGAGCTTCGACGACTACCCGAAGCTGGCGTCGCCGGTGAACACGTCGGTCACCCTCCCGGCCACGGCGTTCGGCGAGGCCCTGCGCCAGGTGGTGCGGGCCGCCAGCACCGACGAGGCGCGCCCGATCCTCACCGGCGTGCTGATGGCCGCCGAGGCCGATGGGCTGCGGATGGTGGCCACGGACAGCTACCGCCTGGCCGTGCGCGACCTGGTGGGTCAGCAGGTGCTGGCTGCCGACCAGAAGGTGCTGGTGCCCGGGCGGGCGCTCACCGAGCTGCAGCGCCTGGTGGGCGGTGGCGACGACGTCACCATGCGCCTCGGCGATCGTGACGCCACGTTCGAGGTGGGGTCCACCCGCCTCACCACCCGGCTCATCGAGGGCGAGTTCCCCAACTACCGCCAGCTCATCCCGGCCAGCCACCCCAATACGCTCACGGTGGAGCGCGAGCCGCTGCTGGAAGCCATCCGCCGCGTGAAGATCCTGGCCAAGGACGCCACGCCGGTGCGCCTGCAACTCGGCGGCGAGACCCTGCGCCTCACGGCGATCACCCAGGACGTCGGCAACGCCAGCGAGGAACTCGACGCCCAGTACGACGGCAGCGAGCTCACCGTGGCGTTCAACCCGGATTACCTGGCCGCCGGCGTGGAAGCCTGCTCGGGCGATGCGGTCACCCTGTCCACCATGGACGCGCTGAAGCCGGCCGTCGTCCGCGGTGTGGGCCACGAGGACTACCTGTACCTCCTGATGCCCGTCCGGGTGCCGTAACCCTGCGGGCCCGTCGCCCGCCCGCCTTCTAGGCTTCGACGCCATGGTCACCGTGCGCAGGATGGATCCGTCGGAATGGCCCGCGGCGCGGGCCGCCTGCATCGATGCGTTCGACGAGCCGGGGATTCCCGAGCTGCTGGACATGCTGCACTCCTCGTGGGGGTGGTCCGACGACCTGGCGTTCGTAGCGGAGCGCGCCGGCGAGATCGTGGGGCTGGTGCTGTTCACGCCGTGCTTCGTCGACGCACCGGAACGTGTGGTGCAGGTGCTGGTGCTCAGCCCGGTGGGCGTGCGCCGCGACGTGCAGGGTCAGGGCATCGGTGATGCGCTGATCCGTGGCGCGCTGGCCGAGTTGGCCAGCACCCGCGCGGAGCCGGCGGTCTTCTTGGAGGGCATCCCGTCCTACTACCCGCGGTTCGGGTTCCGGCCCGGCGGCGAGCTGGGCTTCACCAAGCCGTCCACCCGCATCCCCGACCGGGCGTTCATGGTCTACCCGCTGCCGTCGTATGACCCGTCACTGCGTGGCGCGCTCGTCTACGCAGATGCCTTCTGGCGGGCGGACGCCGTGGGGCTGCGCGAGTGATCGTCCACCGGCTGGAGCTGGTCGACTTCCGCAACTACCAGGAGGCGTCGTTCGACTTCCACCCGGGCATCACCGCGGTGGTCGGCCTCAACGGGCAGGGGAAGACCAACCTGGCCGAGGCGCTGGCCTACCTGGCGTCGCTGGACAGCTTCCGCGGCGCGCCGGGCGACGCACTCATCCGGGCCGGGGCCGACCAGGCAGTGGTTCGGGCAACGGTGGTGCAGCCCGACGGGCGCGAGGTGCTGGTGGAGCTGGAGCTCAGCCGGCAGGGCCGCAACCGGGTGCAGGTGAACAAGCAGCGGCTGGGGCGCACCCGCGACCTGCTGGGGGTCATGCGGGTGACGGTGTTCAGCCCCGACGACCTGCAACTGGTGAAGGGCGGACCCGGCGAGCGGCGCCGGTTCATGGACGACACGTTGGTGTCGCTGGCGCTGAAGTACGACGCGATGCGGCTGGAACTGGACCGTGTCGTGAAGCAGCGCAACACCCTGCTGAAGCAGGCGGGCGGCAAGCTGGACGACGCCGGCGAGGTGACGCTGGAGGTGTGGGACGCCAAGCTGGCCGACATCGGCGACCGCTTCGGCCACGCCCGGGCCGTGCTGATCGCCCGGCTGAGCCCGGTGGTGGCCGAGGCCTACGAGCAGTTGGCCGACCGGCCGACGCCCATCGAGTTGCGCTACGAGCCGCCGTGGCGGGGGAGTGGCGGGCTGGCCGCGGCGTTGGCCGCCGCCCGCACGGACGACCTGCGCCGCGGCGTGAGCACGGTCGGCCCGCACCGCGACGACGTGGAACTGTTCGTCAACGGCATGCCGGCGCGCACCCACGCCTCGCAGGGTGAGCAGCGCACGCTGGCCCTCGCGCTGCGTCTCGGGGCCCACCGGATGGTGGCCGAGAAGGCCGGCAGCGCGCCGGTGCTGGTGCTCGACGACGTGCTCAGCGAGCTGGATCCCACCCGCTGCACCGCGCTCCTCCGCCACCTGCCACCCGGCCAGGTGGTGCTGACCACCGCCGGTGTGCTGCCCGACGCCGCCCATCCCGACTCGATCGTGCGCATCGCTGCTGGCAGAGTGGAACCGTGACCCGCGCCGACGAACCGATCCGCCTCGGCGACAGCCTGCACCAGGTGATCCGCGGCCTGCGGCCTGAAGGGTCCGCGGCCCACGCGCCCGCGGCGGCCATCGGCGGGGTGTTCGGTAAGTGGGAGGCCGCCGTCGGGCCGGCCGTGGCGGCGCACGTGACCCCGGTGAAGCTGGACGGCACGACGCTGGTGGTGCAGGTGGACGACCCGGCCTGGGCCACCCAGCTGCGCTTCCTGGAGGCCACGGTGCGCGAGCGGTTGGCGGAGGTCGCCGGCGCCCAGGTGGACCACCTCGACGTCCGCGTCGCCGGCCGCCGCCGATGAGCCGCGTCAAGCTCCGGCCGCGGAACGGCCCGTTCTGGGGCTGTTCGGGGTCGCGAGGCGAGGTCACGATGACCGTGCACGGCGTCCGCTCCTCCAGGTCCGGTGAGACCCTTCGTTGGTCGCAGATCCGGCTCCTCCGCGCCGTGATCGCCGAGCCGGGGTCTGCTCGGCGTCCACTCCGCATGGCCCTCACCCTCGAGGACCGGCACGGAGTGCTGACGGTCCTCGACGCGACGGTCGGCATCTCCCGCAGGCAGTTGCTCGACGTGTATGCCGGCGTGCGGTCCCTCGGCGTGGTGGACGACGTCCTCGACTTCCGGCTCACCGACCGGGCAGTCCCCAACCAACCCAACGCCGCCACGATCAGCTTCTTCGCGCCGCAGAGAGCGGCGGTGACGGGGCAACCGCCACCTCGTCACCGGTGGTACCTCCCCGCGCTCGTCGCAGCGCTTGCGTCGGTGGCGATCTCTGCGTGGCGGATTTTCGGTGTCGACACCTCGTCGTCGCGAGCGCCGACGACGTCATTCGACATCCACGCCATCGAGTCCTACCTGCCGAGCACGGACTCGATGCGTCTGCCGGAGGTCTGCCTTGCCTGGCAACCACCGGCCGACTGGGATCCCGACGCACCGATCGTGATGGTGGAGGTCCTCGGCGACGGGCGAGCGTGGTTCAGCGGCACGGCGCTCGCGGAGGACGCCGCGTCCTGGAGTGACGTGAGGTCCCTGTCACCCCTGCTGCACCGGCCGCACTACGAGCCCGGGTGGTTCACGTTGCACGACCCGTACGCGAGCAAAATGGTCGTCCGCCTCATCTCCACCTCGGACGAGGTGGTGCAGCCCTGCTGATCCGGCCGCGGAACGGCCCGTTCTGGGGCTGAATTTCGCCGTTTTCGATTCTGGGGCTGGTTCGTGGCGGAATCTGCGCGATTCCAGCCCCAGAAGGCCGCAGGGCCACCTGTGAGCGGCGATTTTCCGGTGTCGCGGAAACCTCGTCAGGCTCCGCCACTCCGGCACACCCCTCAGGTAGGCTGTGATCTGTTGCGATCGCGGCTGCGGCACGCAGGGCCCGGCCTCCGCCATCGCCAGAAAAACTGCAGGTCACGGCCTGTTTTCCCCGACCACGATTGAGGTAGCAGTGGCTGCTGACGCCAAGCAACCGAGCGCCGACTACGGCGCCAAGGACATCCAGGTGCTCGAGGGGCTGGATCCGGTCCGCAAACGACCGGGCATGTACATCGGCTCCACCGGCCTCGCCGGCCTCCACCACCTCATCTGGGAGGTCGTGGACAACGCGGTCGACGAGGCCATGGCGGGCTTCGCCACGTCCATCACGGTCACCCTGCTGGCCGACGGTGGCTGCCGGGTGTACGACAACGGCCGCGGCATCCCGGTGGACCCTTACCCCTCCGGTCCGCACCAGGGCAAGAGCGCCGCGGAGGTCGTGCTCACCGTGCTGCACGCCGGCGGCAAGTTCGGCGGCGAGGGCTACAAGGTGTCCGGCGGCCTGCACGGCGTGGGCGTCAGCGTGGTCAACGCGCTCAGCGAGCGCCTGCTGCTCACGGTGGACCGCGACGGCAAGCGCCACCAGCAGGAGTACGCCAAGGGCGGTCAGCCCCAGGGGCCGATGACCGTCATCGGCAGCACCCCGGCCGACGGCCGCACCACCGGCTCCACGGTGGTTCTGGCCGGACCCCACCATCTTCGCCAGCGAGGGCACGGAGTTCGTGGCCCGCACCGTGCTGGAGCGCCTGCAGACCATGGCGTTCCTCAACCGTGGCCTGGAGATCATCTTCATCGACCAGCGGGTGGGCAAGGAACAGACGGTCACCTACCAGTACAAGGGCGGCGTGGTGGACTTCGTGCGTCACCTCAACGCCACCAAGGAGCCCCTGTTCGCCAAGGTCTGCCACTTCGAGGACGAGGACGACGAGGGTGGCCAGACGCTGGACATCGCCGTGCAGTGGAACACCGGCTACCACGAGGGCATCCACGGCTACGCCAACGGCATCAGCACCATCGAGGGCGGCATGCACGTGGAGGGCTTCAAGACGGCCCTCACCTCGGTGCTCAACAAGTACGCCCGCAACAAGGGTCTGCTGAAGGAGAAGGACGACAACCTCCTCGGCGAGGACATCCGCGAGGGCATCACGGCCATCGTCGCCGTCAAGCTCCGCGAGCCCCAGTTCGAAGGGCAGACCAAGGCCAAGCTCGGCAACGTGCCCATGCGCAGCTTCGTGCAGAAGGTCACCAACGAAAAGCTCGCCGAGTGGCTGGACGAAAACCCCACCGAGGCCAACAAGATCGTCAAGAAGGCCCAGGCGGCGGCCCAGGCCCGGGTGGCGGCGAAGAACGCCCGCAACGCCATCCGCCGCAAGACCGCACTCACCGGCGCCGGCATGCCCGACAAGCTGAAGGACTGCACCAGCGGCAACCCGGAGGAGAGCGAACTGTTCATCGTGGAGGGCGACTCCGCCGGTGGTTCGGCACTCAACGCCCGCGAGCCGCGCACCCAAGCACTGCTGCCGATCCGCGGCAAGATCCTCAACGTCGAGCGCGCCCGGCTGGACAAGATGCTGAAGAACAACGAGATCCAGGCGCTGATCACGGCTATCGGCGGTGGTGTGGGCGAGGAGTTCGAGCTGGCGAAGGCCCGCTACCACAAGGTCATCGCCCTGTGCGACGCCGACGTGGACGGCAGTCACATCCGCACCCTGCTGCTCACCTTCTTCTTCCGCCAGATGCGCCCGCTGGTGGAGGCCGGCTTTGTGTACATCGCCCAGCCACCCCTGTTCTCCACCCTGGTCGGCAAGGAGAAGGTGTACCTGAAGGACGAGGCGGCGAAGGCCCGCTTCCTGGAGGCCCACCCCAACCACAAGAACGACTTCAACCGCCTGAAGGGCCTGGGCGAGATGGACTGGCACGAGCTGAAGCCCACCACGATGGACCCCGCCACCCGCACCCTGCTGCAGGTGACGGTGGAGGAAGCCGCCGAGGCGGACCTGATCACCAGCGTGCTGATGGGTGACGACGTGGAGAGCCGCAAGAACTTCATCACCACCAACGCCCGCGACGTGCGCAACCTGGACTTCTGAGAGCTGAGACTGCTGAGCACCACGAATGAGTGACACCCCGACTCCCCCCACCGACGGCGAGAACAACGGCCCCGACGGGCCCGAAGGCCCTGGCGACGCCATCCAGCCGATCCAGTTGCAGGACGAGATGGAGCGCAGCTTCATCGACTACGCGATGTCGGTCATCATGTCCCGCGCCCTGCCCGACGTGCGCGACGGCCTGAAGCCGGTGCACCGCCGGATCATCTGGGACATGGATCAGCAGGGCTTCCGCCCCAACCGGTCGCACGTCAAGTGCGCCCGTGTCACCGGCGACACGATGGCCAAGTACCACCCCCACGGCAACTCGGCCATCTACGACGCGTTGGTGCGCATGGCCCAGCCGTTCAGCCTGCGCCACCCACTGATCGACTTCCACGGAAACTACGGATCCCCAGACTTCGGAGCGGCAGCTGAGCGTTACACCGAGTGCCGGCTCGACCCGTTGGCGATGCAGATGTTGGCGGACATCGACGAGGACACCGTCGACATGCTGCCCAACTACGACAACACCACCGAGGAGCCGGCGGTGCTGCCGGCCCGCTTCCCGAACCTGCTGGTCAACGGCAGCCAGGGCATCGCGGTCGGCATGGCCACGAGCATCCCGCCGCACAACCTCGGCGAGGTCATCGACGCCACCATCCACCTCATCGACCACCCCGGGGCCAGCCCCGACGACCTCATGCAGTTCGTGAAGGGCCCGGACTTCCCCACCGGTGGCAGCATCCTCGGCCGGGCCGGGATCCTGGACGCCTATCGCACCGGCCGGGGCAGCATCAAGATGCGGGCCACCGCCACCATCGAGGAGGGCCGGCGCGGGCAGATGCAGATCGTCGTCACCGAACTGCCCTACCAGACCAGCTGCTCGGCCATCGCCGGGCGGATCCAGGAGCTGGTGGACAGCGGCGACCTCGACGGCATCGCCGACGTGAACGACGGCTCGGCCGGGGGCAAGACCAACCTGGTGGTCACGCTGAAACGAGACGCCAACGCCAACGTGGTGCTCAACAACCTGTACAAGCTCACCCAGCTGCAGACCAGCTTCCCGGTCAACATGGTGGCTCTCGTCCACGGTGTGCCGCGCACCCTCAACCTGGTGCAGGCGCTGGAGGGCTATGTGGAGCACCAGGTGGACGTCATCACCCGGCGCACCCAGTTCCGCCTCGACAAGGCCAAGCGGCGCGAGCACATCCTCGAAGGGCGCATCAAGGCCCTCAACGTCATCGACGAGATCATCGCCCTCATCCGGGCGTCGGACGACACGGCAGCGGCGAAGGCCGGCCTGATGGCCGAGCCGTTCGAGTTCACCGAGATCCAGGCCACCGACATCCTCGAGATGCGGCTCGGCCAGCTCACCCGCCTCAGCCGCATCGACCTGGAGACCGAGCTGCAGGACGTGCGGGCGCGCATCGTGGAGCTGCAGGGCATCCTCGACGACCCCGAGGTGCTGCGTGGCGTCATCAAGACCGAGCTCACCGCCATCCGCGCCGAGTTCGCCACCCCGCGGCGCTGCACCATCGACCTGTTCGCCGCCGGCGAGATGAGCATCGAGGACCTCACCGAGGACAAGGAACTGGTCATCGTGATGACCGAGGCCCAGTACGTGAAGGCGGTGCCCGCCAGCTCGTTCAAGACCCAGGGCCGCGGCGGCCGCGGCGTCAGCGGGGCCAAGCTGAAGACGGACGACATCGTCCGCCACGTCATCTTCACCACCGCCCACGCCTACCTGCTGTTCTTCTCCAACCGCGGCAAGGTGTACCGCCTGAGGGCGCTGGAGGTGCCAGAGCGTGAGCGCACGGCGAAGGGCATCCCCATCGTCAACCTGCTGCCACTGCAGGCCGGCGAGACCATCCAGGCCATCATCGACACACGCGACTTCGCCGGCGAGCGCTACCTGTTCTTCGCCACCCGCCAGGGCACGGTGAAGAAGACGGCGTTCAACGAGTACGACTCCTCGCGTCGCGACGGCCTGATCGCCATCAACCTGCGCGACAAGGACGAACTGGTCCGGGTGATCGAGACCACCGGCGGCGACGACATCTTCATCGTCAGCCGCAAGGGCATGACCATCCGGTTCAACGAGGACGAGGTGCGCCCGATGGGCCGGGCGGCCGCAGGTGTGCGCGGCATGAAGCTGAAGCCCGGCGACGAGGTGGTGTCGGTGGACGTCGCCCGCGACGACGTGTCCATGCTGATGGTCACCGAAGCCGGCTACGGCAAGCGCACCGAGCCCGACAAGTTCAACGTCCAGGGCCGCGGCGGCCAGGGTGTCATCGGCATCCGGCTCACCGGCAAGAAGGGGCATGTGGTGGCAGCGTTCATGGTGGGCGCCGACGACGAGATCGTCGCCGTGTCCAGCGGCGGGGTCACCATCCGCATGGCCGTCAGCGACATCAGCTCCCAGGGTCGCGACGCCACCGGCGTGCGGGTGATGAGCCTGGACGACGGCCAGACGGTGGCCTCGGTGGCCCCCATCCTCTCCAGCGACGAGGACGCTGCCGGGGAGGACTGACACCTCGAATCGCGCCACTGGCGCCTCCATTGCGGCCATGGCCGCCCATGCCCCACGGTGGGTCACGCCGTGCCAGCACTTGGAGGTGTCGTTGCCATGTCCCTGCCGTCCTGCCACCGCCATCCCCGTCGGCGGAGGGCCGCCGACCGCGGCCAGGCCGTTCCCCTCCTGCTGGCACTGGTGGCCATCGCCGCCGTCCTGATGGCCGCGGCCGGCCACCTCGGCGCCCGCGTGGTGGACCGGTCGCGGGCCCAGACCGCCGCCGATGCCGCCGCACTGGCCGGCGTGATCGGCGGGCCCGACGCCGCAGCCTCGGTCGCCGCGGCCAACGGAGGCACCGTCGTGGCCTATCGCGTGCTCGACCTGGACTTCGTGGTCACCGTGCGGGTCGACGGCGAGATGGCCACCGCCAGAGCCACCCGCGCACCCTGAGCGAGGGTGTGTCTCCTACACTCGCCCCGTGGACGATGCCGACCAGACGCGCCCGACGGGCGCGCCGCCGCGCCCGGCCGTCACCATCGACAGTGCCGAGGGGCCCGCTGACCCGCGCACCGAAGCTCCCACCGGTGGTACCCCGCGCCCGCGGACGCGCGGCGGTGGCAACGGCACGGCGAAGGGCGCCACCAAGAACTCGGCGAAGCGTTCGGGCACGGGGGCCGCCGCCTCCGGCAACGGCGCAACCAATGGGTCGAAGCGCCGCGCGGTCGCCGGCGGCTCCTCGGCCGGCAGCGGTACCGCGCCGGCCGGCGGCAACGGCGCCACCGCGGCCGAGGCCCGCACTGCGGCCGGCTCGAAGGCCCGGCCCCCGGCCACCACACCCCCGCCCAGCGCGCCCGGCCCGGCCACCACCCCACCCGCCTCCAGCGCCACCCCACCCGCCTCCAGCGCGGACACCCGCCTGCCGGGCCCGTCCCCCGCCGCCACGGCCACCGCCAGTGAGCAGCCGTCGCGGCCCGGCCGCGTCGGCGGCATGCCCACGGCGTCACCCACCCGGCCGAAGGCCGCCGCCACGCCGGTGGTGATCGACGTGCCCGATGCCCCGGACGACCCCAGTGGCCCGGTGGAGATCCCGCCGATCGTGCCGGCCGATGCGGCGCCTGCAGAGGAGGGCACCACCGACGTCGCCGAGTCGCCGCCGTCGCACCGTTGGCGGTTGCGCCGCGACCACCACACCGACGCGCCCACCGACGCGCCCACCGACGCGCCCGCCACCGCCACGCCCACCACCGCCACGCCGGCAGTCCCCACCGTGCCGATCGGCGACCTGCCGGAGGGCGAGTTCTCGGACACCGACGGCACCGCCGGGCTGCCTGCGCTGCATCGTCCCGTCCGCCCGGCGCGCTCGCTGCGCCAACCGGTGGTGGTCCGCCGGTCGCGCCGCCCGCGAGTGCGCAAGGTCACCCGCGTGGTGCGCCATGTGGACACGTGGAGCGTCTTCAAGGTGGCGGTGGTGTTCCACGCCTTCTTGTACATGGTGTGCCTGATGGCCGGGGTGCTGCTGTGGCAGGTGGCCCAGACCACCGGCACGGTGGACAACATCGAACGCTTCTTCGAGAGCTTCGGGTGGCAGAGCTTCCAGTTGAAGGGCGGCGAGATCTACCACAACGCCTGGATCGCCGGCCTCTTCCTCGCCGTCGGCGGCACCGGTCTCACCGTGCTGGCGGCCACCCTGTTCAACCTCATCACCGACCTGGTGGGCGGCATCCGGCTGACGGTGCTGGAAGAGGAGGTGATCGCCCGTGAAGAGCGTGGGCTCGGCTGGCGGCGAGCCTTCCGGCGCCACGGGCCGACGCCGGCGGATCGTCACCTGCCCGCGGACGCTGCCACGCCCGCCCCGGCCGACGAGGGCGTGACGGTGGTGGCACCGGAGCAGCCCGTCCCGCCCACCGACGACTCCCAACCCGGTTGAGTGTTTTCTGCTCCGCCCGCTAGCCTTGCGTACCGCACCCTGGGGCTATAGCTCAGTCGGTTAGAGCGCATCCCTGATAAGGATGAGGTCACAAGTTCGATTCTTGTTAGCCCCACCAGACCACCAGGTCGACGTCACCAGGCCCCCGTGAGGGGGCCTTCGTCGTTCTCCGGGCCAGGTGTCAGCAGCGGTCGGTGGCGGCCACGTTCACCCGGTCGCGACCGTCGCGCTTGGCGTCGATCAACGCGGTGTCGGCGCGGCGGAGGGTCGCGCTGACCTCGGCGGCGGGGCCGTGGGCCAGGCCCACGGACACGGTGATCGAGCCGGCGCTGGGCAGTTGCACCTGACCGGCGCTGCTGCGGACCCGCTCGGCGATCGTCGCCGCTTCGCCAGGGCTGACGTCGTCGAGCAGCACGCAGAACTCCTCTCCGCCGTACCGGTAGACCACGTCGCCGGCGCGGACGCTGTCGCACAGCGCGCCCGCCACGGCCTTCAACACCTCGTCACCCACATGGTGACCGTGATGGTCGTTGAACTGTTTGAAGTGATCGATGTCGACCATCAGCACCGAAGTCGGCCGGTCACCGCGGGCGGGTTCGGCGGTGAGCGCCTGGTTGAGGTGACGGCGGTTGCCGACGCCGGTGAGGTCGTCGCGCAGCGCCAGTTCGGCCAGACGGCGCTCGCCCCGCCGCCGGGGCAAGAGGACCAGCAGCAGCACGAGCGCGATGGCGGCCAGCACGAGCGCGGCGATGGCGAGCGTCATCATCAGGGACCCGCCGTCGTCGTCGGCTGCACCATTGGCGTCGGCACCCGCCGGGGCGCCGGCCGGTGCCTGCCCGCCCAGCAACTCCTGGCGCAGGGTGCGTAGATCGGTGAGTGCCTGGTCGTAGCGGGCGGGTGGGGGTGCCACCGCCGTGCTGCCGGTGCCCGGCCGGGGCAGCAGTTGCAGGGTGTCGCGCATCGCCGCGGTGGGGGCGACCCCCAGATCGCGGAGCCTGGCCAGCGCGGCCGCACCGGCCCGGTCCACGGTGGCGAGGGTGCCGCCCGGCCCGCTGGCGGTGGTGTCACCGGGCGCGATGGCTGCGACCAGGCGCTGCTCGTCGATGAGTGCAGCGATCGCCTGGTCGATCACCACGACCACGGCGTCGATGTCCAACTGGCCGCCTGGGGAGCCGGTCGACGCACGGATGGCCGGTGCTGCGCCGGCGGCGCCTGGGGCGGCGACCGGAGCGGCGGTCAACAACAGGGTCGCGACGGTGGCAACTCGCAGCAGGGTCGGGAACCGGCGCATCGTGGGAGGTATCGGCAGCCTCGGCAAGCGGCTTGAAAGGGTGACCGTGCGTGTGACCCCTGTCCGCCACCGGTGCCCGCCGGGGGCGGCCGGGCGCTACGCTCGCCGCCCATGAAGGTCCTGCGCCGGGCGCTGTTCGCACTGTCGCTCGCCGGCGCCATCGCCGGCGCCCTGCGGGTTCGCGGGAAGGGCGGCGTGCCGCCGCAGGAGGGCGGCTGGCGCGAAGTGGCCGTGCCACCCCGATGACCAGCCGGAGCCAGCGGTTCGGGCTGGCCGGCCATGGTGTCACCGGCAGCGGCGTCGCTCGCCGCCTGCTGGAAGCTGGCGCCGAGGTGGTGGTGCACGACCCCGATGCCGCGGCGCTCCGCAGGGCGGAGGCCGCCGGCGCGATCGCTGCGGGCGCGGCGGGTGTGCTGGCCGGCGCCGGCGTGGTGGTGCTGTGCGGCCCGTCGCCCCACGCGCCCAGGGCCGCCAGCCTGCTCTCTGCCGGAACCTCGGTGGTCAGCCTGGCCGACGACCTGGACGATGTGCGCGAACTGCTGGCGCTGGACCATCTGGCCCGCCGGGTGGAGGTCACCCTGCTGGTCGGCGCGGCCATGGCCCCCGGTCTGTCGGGGCTGCTGGCTCGCTCGCTGGCCGACCAACTGCACCACCTCGACGAACTGCACGTGGCCACCCACGGCACGGGCGGCCCAGCCTGCGCCCGCCAGCACCACGAGGCGCTGGGTCGCAACGCGCTGGGCTGGCACGACGGCGAGTGGATCGAGCCGCCGGGTGGCAGCGGCCGCGACCTGGTGTGGTTCCCCGAACCGATTGGGGCCCACGACTGCTACCGGGCCGCGCTGGCCGACCCGCTGCTGCTGCACCGCGCCTTCCCCACGGCACAGCGGGTGACGGCCCGTGTGTCGGCCACCCGGCGCGACCGGCTCACCGCTCGCCTGCCGATGCTCACGCCACCCCACGCTGCCGGCGACCTCGGTGCGGTGCGGGTGGAGGCCCGCGGCGCCGGCCCGGCGGGGGAGCGGCTCACGCTGATCGCCGGCGCGTCGGGGCCTACGGGCGAACTCGCTGCCGCGGTGGCGGCTGCCGCCGCGTTGCGCCTGGCCGAAGTGGGCGCGCCCGCGGGCGCGCATCCGCTGGCGGCCGACGCGGTGACCCAACTGGATCTGCTGCACCACGCCGCCCGCCTGGGGGTGACCGTGCAGGAGTTCACCGGCGTGGCCAGAGCTACCCACTGGTAACTTCGCGGCAGCCGTCGCTAGCCTGACCTGGTGATGAAGGCCGTCGACCACCGGCGGGCCACGGATTCCGGCCCGGTGCTGGAGTTGCCGTGGCTGCCCCCGGGCCGTACCGCGGTCCTGCCCGGCCGGGGCGAGATCTTCTACCGCCACCATGTGCACCCGGACCCTTCGGCACCCACCGTCGTGCTGCTGCACGGGTGGACGGCCAGCGCCGACCTGCAGTTCTTCACGGCCTACGAGGCGCTGGCGGGCATGTGCTCCTTCGTCGCCGTGGACCACCGCGGCCATGGCCGGGGCATCCGCAACCTGGAGCGCTACGAGCTCACCGACGTGGCCGACGACGTAGCGGTGTTGCTCGCCCAGTTGCGCCTCACCGGCGTGATCACCGTGGGCTACTCGATGGGCGGGCCGATCAGCCTGCTGCTGGCCCACCGCCACCCTGGCCTGGTGAAGGGGCTGGTGGTGCAGGCCACCGCGCTGGAATGGCGGGCCACATGGTGGGAGCGCCTGCAGTGGAAGACCGTCCACGTGATGGGCACGCTCATGCGCAGCCGGGCGTTCCCCCGGTTCATGCGCTGGGGCATCCGCCGGCTGCTGCCCGAGGGTCACCCGATGCGCCGCTATGTGCCGTGGTTCGCTGCCGAACTGCGCCGCAACGACGCGCTCAACATCGTGCAGGCCGGCCAGTCGCTGAGCCGCTACGACGCCCGCACCTTCGCCAATCTGCTGGCGCTTCCCGCCGCGTCGCTGATCACCACCCGCGATCGGCTGGTGCGGCCGCGCAAGCAGCGGGCGTTGGCCCAGGCGCTGGGCGCGCACGTGGTGGAGGTGGCCGACGACCATCTGGCGTCGCTGACCTCACCCGACGAGTATTCGGCGGCCACGGTGGCGCTGGTGCGCCACGTCGCCGCTGCCTGACCACCGGCCGGAACTGCCGTCAGGCCCCGGTGTCGCCTGCAGTGCCGTCGGCCGCGTCCAGCCGGTTGGCCAGTTCGTCCAGCCGGGCGGCCATGCGCTCCACGGCGGAGGTCAGCCGGTCCAGCTGGTCCTCCACCTCGGTGGTGGTGGGCACGGCGGCCAGGCCGAGGCGCACGCTGGCGATCTCGCGGGCCAGGAACTCGGTGTCGGCCTGGTTGCGCTCGGCCAGTTGGCGGTCGTGCTCTGCCTGGGCGCGGTCGCGCTGCTCCTGGCGGTTCTGGGCGAGGAGGATCAAGGGCGCGGCGTAGGCGGCCTGGGTGGAGAACGCCAGGTTGAGCAGGATGAACGGGTACGGGTCGAACCCGCCCTTGCGGATGTTCCCGATGTTGAAGCCCCAGGCGAGGTTGATCGAGATCCAGATGAACACCAGCACGCTCTGGAGCACGAGGAACCGGGCGGTGCCGAGGAAGCGGGCGATGCTCTCGCTGAACTGGCCGAAGGCCTCCGGGTCGTAGTGGATGCCGAGGCGGCGGCGCTCTCGGGGGGTGGTGAGGTCGTTGCGGCGGGTCATGGCGCCACCCCCGGAGCCGGCCCGCCGGGCCCGGCGGTGACCCGGCGGCGCTGGCGCCAGCCGGTGGGCAGGGTGCGGTCGAGCACGTCGTCCACGGTGATCGCGCCGAGCAGCCGCCCGGCCTCGTCGCACACCCCGATGGCCAGCAGGTTGTAGCTGGCCAGCCGCTCGGCAACCTCCCGCTCGGGGATGTCGGGGGTGATGGTGGGCTCGTTGACGAGGATCCGCCCGAGCTCCATGGCCGGCGGCTCGCGCAGCAGGCGCTGGAAGTGGACCATCCCGAGGTACTGGCCCGTGGGTGGCTTGAACGGCGGCTGGACCACGAACACCTGGGCGGCGATGGACGACAGCCACTCCGGGTCGCGGATGTCGGCGAGCGCTTCGGCCACCGTGGTGGTGGGTCCGGCGATGACGATCTCGGGCGTGAGCAGGGCACCGGCGGTGCCTTCGGTGTAGCTGAGCAGGCGACGCATGACGTCGGCGTCCTCGTCGTCCATGGCCTCCAGCAGTTGGGTGCGCTGCTCGCCGGGCATCTCGGCCATCAGGTCGGCGAGGTCGTCGTACTCCATCTCCTCCAGCACGCCCACCACGCGCTCGGTGTCCAGCCCTTCGATGATCCGTAGCTGCTCGGCTTCGGGCAGTTCCTCCAGCAGGTCGGCCAGGCGCTCGTCGTCCATCGCCGCCGCCAGCTGCTTGCGCTGGGTGAGGGGCAGGGCGCGGACCACACCGGCCACGTCGCTCGGGTGCATGTCGCGCAGGCGGGCGGCCTCGGCCGCCATCTCGCCGCCGGCGGCCACACCGAACAGGCTGGGCACGTCGGCGATGTCCACCAGCCGGTAGCTGGGCCGGCGGCGCAGGCTGCTGCGGCGGGCCAGGCGCACCTTGGCGGGCTCCCACCAGGTGCTCTTGCCGTCGGACGCGGCGCGCAGACCGATGTCGCTGACCGTCTCGTCGCCGACCCGCTTGTCGATGACGTGCTTGCCGAGGATGATCTCGCCGGGGCGAGGCTTGAACGGGTTGAGGTCCACGTCCCAGCTGCGCAGGCGGGCACCTTCGCTGTCCAGGCTGCCGATGCGGGCGGTGTTGACGAAGATCTGCCGCCGCTGGCTACTGGCCACGAACCCCACCACGCGGGGTGCCCGGGCGCCGGCGCCGGGCACGAGCACGATGTCCTCCAGGCGGCCGATGGGCTTGCCGCCCGCGTCCAGCAGGGGCAACCGCATGATGCGGAACGCGTAGATCAGCTCCCCTGCCATGCGGGCCAGGCTACCCCTCGCCGCCCGAGCCGTCCCGGCGGATTCTCCCTGCTCACGAGGGCCACAGGTGAGCCTCCATCCAATCGATGGCGAAGGCGGTCACGTCGGCGGCGTCGAACCGCTCGGCCACGGCCCCGCCGACGGTGCCCGCCCGTGCCCGCCCGGTGGCCAGCTACTCGGCGTGGTGGTAGAGGGTGACCGTGTCCGGGTCGGCGCCCAGCCGGAGGACCCCGGCGGCGCGCCCGCGGGGTCGGCCTCTGCCCCGAGCCGTGCGTGGGTCATCGCCCCGTCACACCGCGGCGACGGCGACGCGGGTGGACCAGTAGGGCACGCCGCCGCCCCAGTCCGTGGGGCTGTCGCTGGACAGGGCGTTGACGGCGTCGTCGCCGCCATGGGCACCGGCCCACCAGCCCCAGGGCACGCACACCACGCCCGGGGCCACCCGGTCGGTGAGCCGCACGGGCAGGGTCAGCGAGCCACGCTCGTTCCAGACCCGGGCGGTAGCGCCGTCCGTCAGGCCCAGCACGGCGGCGTCGGCGGCGGTGAGTTCCACCGCGGGCGGCTGCTCGCGCCCGGCGTGCCCGGCCAGGTGGGAGTAGCTGGAGTTGAGGAAGCGGGTGTGCGTCTTCGGGCTCATCAACCGGAAGGGGAAGCGGTCCGCCAGCAGGTCCTCCGCCGGGGGCAGGTAGGTGGGGAGCACCGGCTGGCCGATGGCGGCCAGGCCGTCGGCTCGCAGTTCCACCTTGCCGCTGCGGGTGGGGAACCCACCCTGGGCCCACGGCCGGCCGTCCGCCGGGAACGGCACCCGCACGAAGCCGTCGGCGCGCAGGCGGCCCACGTCCACTCCGGGCAGGGCGGCGCGCAGCACGGTGAGGTCGTCCTCGAACAGGGCCGGGTCGGCGGCCGGGGTGAACCCCAGCGCGGCGGCGAGGCGGCGGTGCAACTCGCTGTTGCTGACCGCCTCACCCCTCGGGGGAATGGCCGCCTCGTTCCACCCGAGGTACAGGTGGCCCCAGGCCGGCACGGCATCGATCGATTCCACGTGGGTGGTGGCGGGCAGCACCAGGTCCGCGTAGCGCGCCGTGTCGGTGAGGAACTGGTCGTGCACCACGGTGAACAGGTCCTCCCGGGCCAACCCCTGACGGATCAGGCCCGCCGCCGGGGCGGCCACCAGCGGGTTGGCGGCGATCACGAAGAGCGCGCCGAGCGGCGCCGCCGTGCCGGTGAGCGCCTGCCCCAACTCGCCCATCGGGATGCTGCGGGTGGTGCGGCCGGCCAGCAGGTCGGGCCGGGTCAGCGCCGCTTCATCGACGGGTTCGTTGCACCACACGCCGGTGCTGCGGGCGTAGCCGCCGCCCCGCTCCAGCCACCCACCCACCAGCGCCGGCAGGCAGGCGAGCGTGCGGAAGAACATGGCCCCGTGCTCGTGGTGCTCGGCGCCGATGAGCGTGCGGATCATCGCCGGCCTGATGGTGCCGTAGCGATGGGCCAGCCATTCGATCTCATCCGCCGGCACGCCGCAGATCTCCTCCGCCCATTCCGGCGTGCAGGGGGCGACGTGCGCCTCCAGATCCTCCGCGCCCACGGTGTGCTCGGCCATCCAGGCTCGATCGACCAGGCCGTTGCGGAACAGCACGTGCATCACGGCCAGCATCAGCGCCACGTCGGTGCCCGGCCGCGGCTGCAAGTAGCGGTCGGCGGCGTCGGCGGTGATGGTGCGCACCGGGTCGATGACCACCACCTCGGCGCCGTTGGCCCGGGCTTCCTCCACGAACGGCCAGAAGTGGCGGTTGGTGAGGCGGGTGTTGGTGCCCCACAGGATCACCAGCTTGCTGTGCACCACGTCCAGCGGGTCGGCGGCCTTGCCGGTGCCGTTGGTGACGGCCGCGCCGGCGCCGGCCACCGCACCGCACAGGGCGCCGGTGGTGCGGGCCGCGCCCAGCCGGTGCCACAGGCGGTCACCGAAGCCGAGGGCGAGCAGCGACTGGTTGCCGGCGCTGACGTACGGCAGCACGGCACCCGGCCCGTGGGTGGCCAGCACCTCGCCGACGCGCCGGCTGATCTCGTCGAGCGCCTCGGTCCAGGTGATCTGCTCGAAGCGGCCCTCGCCCTTCGGACCGATGCGGCGCAGGGGGTGGAGCACCCGGTCCGGGTGGTACACCCGGTCGAGGAAGCGGTTGACCTTGGGGCACAGTTCGCCGCGGCTGTAGGGGTGGTCGGGGTTGCCGCGCAGTTGCACCGCGTGCGGCACCGGGCCGGCCTCGTCCACCGTGACCACCCAGCCGCAGCTGTCCGGGCAGTCGTGGTGGCACGTTCCCTTCACGGTGTGCGTGGCGGTGGGGGCGGCGGTCATGGTGTGGAGGCTAGGTCCACCGTCGTGCCGGCGCTGTCGGCTTTCGGACGGGGATGCCCGGCTACCGTGGGTTCGATGTCGCATTTCCCCCCGCCGGCCGCCGAGGACGTCATCTACCGGGAGGGGCGCCGCCGGCCGCGGTGGGTGCCGCTGGCCGCTGCGACCGCCGTGGTGGTGGCGCTCGGGGTGGTGGGCGTGGTCGCGTTCGGCGGCGACGACGGCTCGGCGGCGAAGGACCCGTGGACGCTGCTGCGGGTGGATCCCGCGAGCGGTGTGGTGGACGCAGTCGGCGCGGACGGCGACACCGCGACGTTCGAGTCGCTCGGCACGATGGCAGGGCTGGGCACCGGAACCACCCGCGCCGTGGACGATTCCAGTTCCCTCCTCGCCGCGGTCGGCGAGGGCGGCGTGGTCACCGTGCTGGACGCCGCCACCGGTGAGATCCGGACCATCTCCACCGGCGCCGATCTCGGCGTGCCCACCCGCGCCGGCGACGTGCTGCTGGCGGTGGACAGCGGTGGCGACAGCGTGCTGGTGGACCTGCGCGCCGGCACGTCGCGGTCGCTGCACTCGGTGTTCGGCCTGCCGTCCGACGTCGCCCTGTACGCCGTGTCGCCTGCTCGCGACGGCGCCGTCATGGTGATCGGCAACGGTGGCGCCGGCGTGATGCTGTCCACCGAGCCGTCGTCGGCCCAGTGGTTCGACGGGGTGGTCTACGACGCCGTGGCCAACCGGGTGCTCGCCGGGTCGGTGGGCAGTGACCGGACGATGACCCTGCTGGTGGACGGTGCCCAGGTGGGCGAGGCCGTCGCGGTGGACGGGCGGGTGCGGGCGCGGCTGATGGACGGCAAGAACGTCGCCGTCGTGCTGCAGGAGGACGGCACGGTGTCGAAAGTGGACTTCGACTCGGGGAAGTCCACCTCCACCGGCCATCTGCCGTCGTCGGTGATGGGCGATCTGGCCGACGGTGCGCTCAGCGCCTACCTCGTCAGCGACGAGCGGATGATGGTGGAACTGGCAGACGGGTGGGCGCTGGTCGGCGTGGACGGGGCACTGGTGGCCCGCTTCACTGCGGGCGGGATCGAGCCCGGCGCCACGGAACTGAGCCCGCGGTGGTTCGGCACGGCGTGCACGGTGATGGCCGTGGGTGGCAATGTGCCCGACCGCAGCGCGCTGGTGAACCTGGACACCGGCGAGGTGCTGATCGACGTCGCCGGCGCGGCCATCACCCCGCCCTCCGCGGATGGCTGCTCCTTCCGCACCACCGGCACCACCCAGATCCTCATCGTGGACGGCGCCGTCGTGGACGTGCCGGGCGACCTGGTGGCCATGTCCCCCGACTACACGGAGGCCATCGTGCGGGCGACCGACGGTGGCGCCGTGGTGGACCGCGTCGTCACCCGCTACCACGTGGTGAAGGGCGCGCTGGCCGACCCGGTGGAACTGGGCGCCGGCGCCTACCTGTACCTGTTCGTGCCGTCGTCCGGGTAGCCCAGCGGGTCAGGCCGTGAGTGCCCGCACCTGGCGGGCCACCTCACCGAAGCGGGGCAGGCGCTCGGCCACCCGGTCCGGTGCGCCCATGGCCGCGTTGTAGAGGATGATCCGCCCGGCCACGCCGCGGTACTTGTCCACCAGCGCCTGCGCCAGGCCGTCCCAGGTGGCCTCCGTGCAGAACGCGGCGAGGTGGTCGTCCGTGATCTCCTTCGCCATGCCGGCCATGTCGCCGGCCTTCTGGCGCTCGCGGATGCGGGCCGTGGTGCCGTCGAAGCCGGCTTCGTCCCAGATGAACGCGTAGTTCGGGGTGCTGCCGTAGAAGCTGAGCATGCCGCGCATCAGTTCCCGGTCGGCGGCGCGCTCCTCCTCGGTGTCGCCGACGATGAGGTTGACCGGCACGATGATCGTCACGTCGTCCACGTCGCGCCCGGTGGCGGCGGCTCCCTCGGCCACCTTTGGCAGTACATGGCGGGCCAGGTAGCCGGGCTCGCCGATCGGGTGCACGTGCACGCCGTCGGCCACCTCGCCGGCCATCTTCAGCATCCACGGGTTGACGGCGGCGATGTCCACCTTCGGGTCGGCCACGGCGATCCTGCCGGGGCTCCACTGGGCACTCATCCAGTCCAGTGTGTAGAACCGCCCGTGGTGGTCCAGCGGCTGGCCGCGGAAGGCGGCGAAGCAGTCCTTCACCGCCAGCACGTAGTCGCGCAGGCGCGGGCCGGGCGACTCGAACTCCATGCCGTAGCGGCGCACCACATGGGTGCGCACCTGCGTGCCGAGGCCGAGGCGGAAGTTGCCGGCGGTGGCCTCCTGCAACTCCCAGGCCACCTGGGCCGTCACCATGGGGCTGCGCGGGAAGGCCACGGCCACGCCCGTGCCGATGGCCAGCCCCGGCGCCGCCGCGGCCGCGACCGCGGCGGACAGGTAGGCGGTGCGGCCGGCCTCGGTGAACACGATCCCGTCCAGCCCGCTGGCGGCCACCGCCCGGGCGGTGTCGCCCATCTGCTGCAACGGCTTTGGCGAGAGCATCACGTCGACCTGCATGCGCCGGACCCTAACCCCACCCCCTACTGATTCTGGGGCTGGATGTCGCCATCGGCCGAACTGGGTCTGGATCGTTGCGGCTTGTGCGCGATTCCGTACCGCAGTTCGGGCCGGTACGAGACCGGTTCGAGACGGCTGCCGGATCGGCAAGACTGGCGCGTATGACCGTCGTCCTGCTTCATGGCAACCCCGAGACCCCGGTGATCTGGTCGCCGCTGGTGGCCGCACTCGGCCGCGCCGATGTGGTGACGCCCCAACTGCCCGGGTTCGGTTGCCCCGTGCCCGACGGCTTCGGCGCCACCAAGGAGGAGTACGTGGCCTGGTTCATCGGCGTGCTCGAGGGCCTGGTAGCCGAGCACGGCCCGGTGGACCTGGTGGGCCACGACTGGGGCGGCGGCATCGGCATGCGCGCCGTGGCCCTGCGCCCCGACCTTGTGCGCACCTGGGCCTGCGACGTGCTCGGCCTGTTCCACCCGGACTATGTGTGGCACGACTTCGCCCAGATCTGGCAGACGCCCGGCGCCGGGGAGGAGTACTTCGAGCAGAACGCCGTCACGCCGAGGGAGGATCGGTTGGGGCTGTTCGAGATGCTGGGCATCCCGCGGGCCACCGGCGAGCAGTTGCTGGATGCCACCGAGGGCGAGGCCGGCGAACTGATGGGCCGCTGCATCCTGGCCCTCTACCGCTCCGCCGCCCAGCCGGCGATGGCCGAGTGGGGTGCGGAACTGGGGCACGCAGGGTTGAAGCCCGGGCTGGCGATCATCGCCCCCAACGACCCGTTCGTGCGCGGCGACGACCTTGGCCGCGAGGTGGCCGTCCGTCTCGGTGCCACCATCCACGAGCTGCCCGGCCAGGGTCACTGGTGGATGTTGGGGGATCCCGCCGCCGGCGCCGAGATGCTGCGACACTTCTGGGCCCAGGCGTACTGAGCCGCCCCAACCGCAGAAAGGCGCACCGCATGGACCTGCTCTCCCTCACCGTCACCTGCCCGCGCTGCGGCGGCAGCGTGGAGGACGAGCGCTTCTACGGCCCGTGCACGTCGTGCCGGGCCGAGTTGCGGGCCAAGTTCCTGGGTGAGGGCCGCGAGGTCGAGGTCGCGGAGTACGTCCCCAAGATGAACGTCACCCCCAACGCCGTCGCCCTGAAGGACGACTGAGCCCGAGGCCCGACTGAGCCTGGGGGTCGACTCAACCGGAGTGTTTCCTGCTCGGAGGTGTACAGGAACGACTCCGACACGGCTTCACCTGGGCGACGGGCTCCCGTCACCACGCGCTCACCGGTGGCTCACCGGCAGGTCAGGGGCGGTTCGTACGGTGCGACCGACGTGCCCGCCGACCCGGTGTGCGGGCCCTCGACAAGGAGACCTCATGCGTCGATCCGCCCTGCCCCTGGCCTGTGGCCTTCTCGCCGCCGGCCTGGTGACCGTGCCGTCACCCACGCCGGTGGGCGCCACCCTGCCCGCGTCGTGCTCGGTGCCCACCTCGACCGGGCACCAGCCGTCGTTCACCTACCTCGGCCGGTACACCGTGGGTGGCCTGCCCAGTGGTGAGACCGCGGCCGAGATCGTCGCCCAGGAGGGTGCCCGGCTGTACGTGATGAACGTTGCCTCGCTGGACATCGTGAACATCGGTGACCCCACCAACCCGGTGCGCATCGCCACCATCACCCTGCCCAACGACCCCACCAGCGTGGCGGTGAAGAACGGCCTCGTGGCCGTCGCGGTACCGGCCGCGGTGGACACCGACCCCGGTCAGGTGCTGTTCTTCAAGGGCACCCGCCAGGTGGGCGCCGTGCAGGTGGGCTCGCTGCCCGACATGGTGACCTTCACCCCCGACGGCAGCCTGCTGCTGGTGGCCAACGAGGGGCAGCCGAACAGCTACGGCCAGCCGGACTCCGTGGACCCCGAGGGCTCGGTGAGCATCATCGCCACCGCCCCGTTCCGCGGGGCCGACCGTCGCCGTCACCATCACGCCGAGCCGCGTGTCACCACCGTCGGGTTCGCCGACTTCAACGCCGGTGGCCGCCGCAGTGGTGAACTGCCGGCCGACGTGCGCATCAGCGGTCCGGGTGCCTCGGTGGCGCAGGACCTGGAGCCGGAATACATCACGGTGTCCGACGACGGTCGTTGGGCGTGGGTCTCGCTGCAGGAGAACAACGCGATCGCCAAGATCGACGTGCGCCGCGGGCGAGTGGAGCGGATCATCGCGCTGGGCTACAGCGACCACTCCCTCCCCGGGTTCGGCATCGACGCCAGCGACAAGGACAACGCCATCAACATCGCCAACTGGCCGGTGAAGGGCATGTACATGCCCGATGGTGTGGCCAACTACCGCGTCGGCGGCGAGACGTTCGTGCTCACCGCCAACGAGGGCGATGCCCGCGAGTACGACGGCATGCCCGGTGGCGCCGACGTGCAGCGGGCCAAGGACGTGGCCGACCTGAGCCTGTTCCCCGAGGCGGCCAGCAACGCCGCGCTGGCTCGCCTGAACGTCACCACCGTCGCCCCGGCAACGGTCGGCCCCGACGGCAAGCTGACCTCGCTGTACTCGCTGGGCAGCCGTTCGTTCTCCATCCGCACGGCGAACGGCGACCTGGTGTGGGACAGCGGCGACGACTTCGAATGCCTCACCGCCGACCTGTACCCGGCCACGTTCAACGCCAGCAACAGCAACGACACGTTCGACAACCGCAGCGACGACAAGGGCCCCGAGCCCGAGAGCGTCGTGGTCGGCAAGGTGGGCCGGCGCACCTATGCGTTCATCGCGCTGGAGCGCATCGGTGGCGTGATGGTCTACGACATCACCGACCCGCACGCGCCCACGTTCGTGCAGCACCTGATGACCCGCACGTTCGGTGGCGCCGAGGTCGGCCCGGACAGCGGGCCCGAAGGCCTGGTGTTCGTGCCCGCGGCCAAGAGCCCGACACACCAGGCGATGGTGATCTACGGCAACGAGGTCACCGGCACCGCGGTGCTCTGGGGCATCGGCGCCTGAGTCAGGAGTGTCCGTCGCCGGCGGGGTCTGCCGTGGGCAGGCCACCGCCGGGGCGGAACACGGGGTCGTTCTCCTGGCCCTGCATGCGGGCGGCCATCTGCTGCATGGTGGTGGCCATCGCCGCGGCGGCCTTCTCGTCGGCCATGATCTTGCTCATCACGGCTGCGGAGGCGCCGGCCATCAGCGTGGCCTTGTTGTCGCCCACGTACTGGGCGCTGGCCATCTGCGGGCGGATGGTGCCGTTGACGGCGGGGATCACGTAGCGGGCGACCAGTTCCCACGAACGGAACGTGGCCTCGCGGTTGGCCCAGTCGTGGGCGAACCCGAGCACGGTGCCGAACCCGCCGGTGATCTGCTGCATGTTGAGGATGGCCTCGATGAGGTCGTCGGGCGTGCCCACCACTGCGGCACCGGCGCCCTCGGCCCCCTGGCCGGTGATCTGGTCCAGCAGCACCCACGGGTCGTCCACCCACTGGGCCCCCGGCCGCCCGAGCACCTGCACGTTGTACTCGTTGTGCCACTTCTGCAGGCCCAGCACGGCTTCCTCCCGGGCTTGCTCCCGCGTCTCGGCGATGTGCCAGCTCATCAGCACCCGCCAGTCGGCGCGGCTGACGGTCTGGCCGTGCTTGGCGGCAGCCTCCTCGGCGAACGCCCACTGGGTGGGCAGGGCCTGGATGCCCTCGCTGGAGGTGCTGGCGATGCTGAGCGCGCCCATGCCGTACTTGCCGGCCAACTGCATGCCGCTGGGCGAGATGCTGCTGGCGGCGGCCATCGGCATCGGGTCCTGCACGGGAAGGATCTGCAGCGCGGCATCGCGCAGGGTGAACCAGTCGCTGTCGTAGTCGAAGCGCTCCTCGCCGCGCAGCAGGCGGACGATCACGCCGAGCGCTTCGTCCTGCCGGTCGCGCTGGGTCATCGGGTCGATGTTCAGCGTGCGGGCGTCGCTGGGCAGGGCGCCCGGCCCGCTGCCGAAGATGGCCCGGCCCATGGAGATGTGGTCCAGTTGCACCATTCGCTGGGCGACGTTGAACGGGTGGTGGTACGGCAGCGAGATGACGCCGGTGCCGAGGCGGATGCGGTGGGTGCGCATCGCCGCTGCGGCCAGGAACAACTCGGGGCTGGCGATCATCTCCCAGCCGCTGGAGTGGTGCTCGCCGCACCAGAACTCGTCGTAGCCCAGCCGGTCCAGGTGCGCGGCCAGGTCGAGGTCGCGCTGGAACTGGAGGGTGGGGCTCTCCCCGAGCGGGTGGTGGGGGGCGAGGAAGGTGCCGAACTGGATGCGAGCCATGCGGGGACTGTAGGGAACGACGCACTCGCGGCGAGAGTCGTGCGGCCAGCGGAGCGGTAGCCTGACGGCGCCATACGGGGACGTAGCTCAGCTGGCTAGAGCACTTGCTTTGCATGCAAGGGGTCGTGGGTTCGAGTCCCATCGTCTCCACCCGGCCGGCGGTGACGGCACGTCCACGGTGGTGCTGCTCGTCGCGCTCGCCCTCTTCGGGCTGGGGATGGGGGTGGCCACACCGCGTCCTCCTCGCGCTGCTGGTCGACGATGCCGGGAGCGGTGTCGGCGCGATGCCGACCGTGTGCAGCATCGGTGTGACGGCGTCGGTCCTCGTGGCGATGAAGCTTCCGGGTGCCGCCCGTCGACGGGAGTCGATTCCCTCGTCCGCCGCCGAGTGACCCGGCCAGGCCGTCCGGCGGCGTTCGTGCACCGCTACCCTGCGTGGACGTGCCGGCCGAAGCGGAGCATCACGTCACCGGCCCGCTCACCGTGGCGGTCGGGCTGGCGCTCACCGCCGGCTTCGTGGACGCCTTCATCTACCTCAACATCGCCCCCGTCTTCGTCGCCAACATGAGCGGCAACATGGTGCGGGTGGGCATGGCCATCGGGGAGGGCGACGGTCACGCCGTGGTCGCGTCGTTCGTGGCCATCGTGGCGTTCGTCGTTGCTGCCGTGATGTCCGCCATGGTGGTGGATCACCGCATCCGCACCGCCGACTCCGAGCTCCGCCGCCGCCCCGACCCCGCCCCGCTGCTGCTCGCGGAGGTGGGTCTGCTGGGGGTGGTGGCGATCGTGGCCATCCATTGGGACGTGCTCTTCTCCGCCTCGTTGCGGTGGGGGAACGTGACAGTCGTGGCGCTGGGCGCGGCGGCCATGGGGGTGCAGGCCATCGCGCTGCGCCGGGTGGGCCAGATCGCGGTGTCCACCACCTACGGCACGGGCGCGCTGGTGCGGATCGGCGAGAAGATCGGGCTGGCCCTGCGCCGCGCCCCGCGCCCGCACGACGTGCCCCGCAGCCGGAGCGCAGTGGTCCTCGCCGTCGTGCTGGCGGCGTACGTGGCGGGCGCGGCGATTGCGGCGGCAGTGCCGCTGCACCGCAGCCTGCTCGGCCTGGTGCCGTTCGTGCTGCTGGGCCTCGCACACGCCGCCCACCGGCTACACGATGCGGAGGACCCCGGCCGGTGGCCACCGGCACCGTCGGCCGGCACTGTCCCCGTACTGTCGGACTGAACTAGCCTCGTGACGCGCCGTGTCGTTGTGATGGCGCAGGGTGGCGGGGTGAACGGGGACACACGGAATCGGGGGGAGTTCGCCGGACTGGCGTTGTGGACAGCGGTCATCGTGACCGCGGTCTTCGTGCTGCCCGAACCCCTCGAGCAACTGCCCCAACTGTTGGCCGGCGCGATGTTCTTCGCGGTCGGCTTGTGGCAACGCCGCCGCGGCAGCGCCGCGTCCACCTGGCTGCTCGCCGGAGCGTCCGTGCTGCTGGTGGTGAACATCATCTCCTCGATCTTCTACGAGGCGGGGATGATGGCGGCCAGCCCGGCGTTGGATGCCGCTGGCCCCGTCACCACGTTCGTGCTGGTGGTCGTCGGATGGCGCATCCGCCTGCGCGACCGCGACCTCCTCTTCGAAGTGGTGATCGCCACGCTGGCGATCGCACTCGCCGTCTGGCGGTGGCTGCTGGTGCCCGGGCTGGACGCCGGCCGCGTCGGCGCCATGGAGATGTGGATGGACTGCGTGGACCTCACGGCGTGGGGCGCGTGCCTGGCCGTCACGGTGGCCGCGCTCGCCCGGCAGCGGCACCGGCTGCCCGTGCTGGTGGTGGGCGAACTGTTCGTGTCCGTCGGCCAGTTGCTGTACGCCGCCGACGCGGCGGATCTGTGGCTCACGTCCGAACGCGTGAAGTTGGCCCTCTACGCCGCCGCGTATGCCGTGGCACCGGGCCTGTTCCTGCCCAGCATGACCCGCCAGATGATGCGCATGCCGATCACGCGTGGGCGGGTGGGTGTTCGGTGGCGGATGCTGCTGTTCGTTGCTGGATCGATCTCGGTGGTGCTGGTGCTGGCACGTGGGCACGCCGAACTGTCCTACATGGAGGTCGTGGTGGCCGGGCTGCTCGGCGGGTTGATCGTGGGCACCCTTGCGCTGCGCCTTGCCGGAAGCACGCGCGATGCCCGCACCGGCCCGGTGGCATCCGTGGTGGCCGCGGACGCCGGCGCCGGGGCGGCCGAGCGGCTGGTTGCCGACTGGCTGGCACCTTCGCGCCCCACGAACCGGCCGGTGTCTGCCTTCGTGGTGGAACCGGGCAATGTGCTGGAGCTGGAACTGGTGCACGGCGAGCGGGTGCGGGCGGTGTTGCTGAGGGTGGCAACGGACCGGGTGGAGCGCGTGGTCGGCGCTGCCGGCATGGCGGCCGCGCG
Organism: Ilumatobacteraceae bacterium; assembly: GCA_041394605.1. GTDB lineage: Bacteria > Actinomycetota > Acidimicrobiia > Acidimicrobiales > Ilumatobacteraceae > UBA668. The sequence continues at coordinate 140,266 of JAWKHX010000005.1, read as the reverse complement.
CCCGGATGGGCGGATCGTCGCCTTGGCCGAAGTGGACGACATCGATGCCGCGGTGCTCGCCGAGCGCCTGCTGGCGGCGTTCCGTGCGCCGGTCGGCACCGGCCGCGGCGAGGTGCTGTTGCGGTGCAGCGTGGGGATCGCGTCAGCTCCGTTCGCCCGCCCGGCGGAGGAGATGGAACACCTGCTGCGTGATGCAGCGCGGGCGGCCCGGTGGGCGGCCACTGCCGCCCCAGGCACCGCCGTCTCGATCGGTCAGGTGCCGGCACTGGTGGACTACGCCGGCGAGTACGAGGAGCGCGAGCGCATGCTCGCCGCCGTCGCCGCGGGGCGGACCCGCACGATGCTGCGACCGGTGGTCGACCTGGCGGGAGTCGGGAGCGTGGTGCAGATGCGGCCGCTGCTGCTGTGGGAGCCCGTGCCCGGCACCTGGCAGGTGGTGCCCACCGGCGGCTCGCACGTGCCCAACCTCGGCCCCGTGTCGCACCTTCTGCTCACCGGGCTGACGATGCTGGCCGACCGCACGGCGAAGCTCGTGCTGCACGTGGGGCCGCGCCAACTGCTCGACCCGCAGTTGCGCACCGTGGTGCGTGAGGCGTGTGCCCGTGCCGGGGTCACTCCTTCGGCAATCTGCTGGGAGGTGATGGAGGCAGACCTGCTGGTGCACGACGACGCCGTGCTGCTGGCGCTGGACATGCTGGTGGAGGCCGGGTCCAGTGTCGCCGTGGGCGGGGTCGGCGCCACTGGGGGTCTTTCGCTGCAGCGGCTACGCGGGCTGCCGATCAACCAGCTGTGCCTCGCCGAGACGTTCGCCCACCTGCTGGGCCGCTCTGCTGATCGCAAACTGGCCCGCGCCCTGGCTGCTGCCGGCCATGAGTTGGGCTGGGTGGTCAGCGCCCCGCTGCCGGTGGACACCGTGGATGGCCGTCGCCGACTGCGCGCCGCGGGGGTGACGCTCGCCGAACTCGCCCCGGCGCCGTCGGAAGTGATGGAGTGGCCCTGACCTGAGGGGGCCTCCATGCTGCAACATCCGCTCGTCCTGGCCGGCCAGTACGGTTCGCCGTACACGCTGAAGATGAGGGCGGTGCTGCGCTATCGCCGCCTGCCGTTCCGCTGGGTGCTGCGCGACTCCAGGTGGGACGACCTGCCGGACGTGCCGGTGCGGCTGATCCCGGTGATCGTCTTCCCCGACGCCGAAGGCCGCACGGACCGCGAGCACGGCGACGCGATGGTGGATTCCTCGCCGCTGATCATGCGGCTCGAGGGCATGGTTGCCGAACGCAGCCTGGTGCCTCCCGACCCGGCGCTGGCGTTCGTGGACGCGCTGATCGAGGACTTCGCCGACGAGTGGCTGACCAAGCCGATGTACCACTACCGCTGGGCCTACGAGGCGGACATCGACAAGGCCGGCAAGCTGCTGCCCCTGTCGCAGAACCTGCAGGTCAGTGCCGGCCAGGCGGCGAAGATGTACGACTTCATCACCCGGCGGCAGATCGGGCGGCGGGCCATGGTGGGCAGCACCGATGCCAACGCACCGATCCTCGAAGCCTCCTACCGCCGCGTCCTGGCCACCCTCACCGACCTGTTGGGGTCGCAGGACTTCCTGCTCGGCGCCCGGCCGGGGCGCGGCGACTTCGGCATGTTCGGCCAGCTGAGCCAGCTGGTGAAGTGGGACCCGACGCCGATGGCGATCGCCGCCGTGGACGCCCCGAAGGTGATCCATTGGGTGGACCGGATGGACGACCTGTCGTGGCTGGAGGTCGGCGACGGCGGCTGGGGCACGTTGGAAGCCCTGCCCGCGGCCACCCGCGACCTGCTGATGGAGGCCGGCCGCACGTACGCGCCGTTCATGCTGGCCAACGCTGCGGCGCTGGAGGGCGGCGCCGACGAGGTGGTCTGCGAGATCGACGGGCGGGAGTACCGCCAGGCGCCGTTCAAGTACCAGGGCAAGTGCCTGCAGTGGCTGCGCGAGGGGTACGCAGCGCTGGAGGGGACGGATCGCGCCAGGGTGGACGCGGTGCTGGCGGGCACGGGGTGCGAGCTCCTGCTGACCTGACGGGGTCGGCTCAGTACAGGTGCTCGCTGCCGACGCGCACCACGGCGGGGTCCCACGCCACCCGGCCGAACACCTCGCGCACCTCGGCCTCGAACGCGGCCAGCGGGTCGGTGGGGTAGTCGGGGTCGAACGAGCACTGGTCCCAGCGGGCGCAGAAGTCCTCGCACAGCCCGGCCCAGCGGTGGTCGCGGTAGCGGTCGCGGGCGTTGCGGTCGCCGCCGAGGTGGTGGGCGTAGTAGTAGCTCTGGAAGAGGCCGTGGTGCAGAACCACCCAGTACACCTCCTCGGGCACGTACGGCTGCAGGACGGCGGCGGCGAACTCGCTGTGGTTGTAGGGGGCCAGTTCGTCGCCGATGTCGTGCACCAGCGCGGCCACCACCCAGTTGGTGTCGGCTCCGTCGCGGCGGGCGCGGGTGGCGGACTGCAGCGAGTGCTCCAACCGGGAGATCCGGTACCCGCCGAGAGAGCCGTCGAGGTGGCTCAGCGTCGCCAGGATGCGGTCCGGCAGGCCGGCCACGTAGGCCTGCTCGTAGCGCTCCAGCAGGGCGTAGTCCTCCGCCGTGCCGTCGGCCATGGCAGTGAAGCCCACGACCCCGGTGGGCATCGTTCCGTCGAAGGTGTGGCGGGTCAGTGCAGGTTCGGTCATCGGGTCGCTCCCTCCGTGGCGCGGTCGGCATGCAGGCGGCGCATGGTCAACCGGTACATCGTGTCCGGTCCGTCGTGGTCGATGTACGCACCCTGCAGGTGGCGCCGACCGCGGCTGGGGTCGAATGCGGTGCGGCCGTGCAGCACGCGCAGGTTGTCCATGAACATCACGTCGCCCGGCTCCAGGCGGAACGTCACCTGGTGGGCGGGGTCGTTGAGCCACTCGGTCCGCCAGCGGCGGCCGAGATAGAACGCGTCCAGGTCGTCGCCGGGGCGGGGCACCGCCGCGTCCAGCTTGGTGTTGAAGCGGATGCGGCGGAAGCGCCCGAAGCGGTCGTACTCCAGGAGGTGGCCGCGGTCGACCACCGTGTCCGTCACCATGTCGTAGCGCCACTCCACTTCCGTTGCCACGACGGCGGCGTGCAGGTCGGGGTGCTCGCCGGCGAGCGCCTGCGATGCGGCCAGGCCGTCCACGAGCGTGGAGTCGCCGCCGGGCGCCTCGTTGCAGATGCAATGAAGAAGCTGGATGCCGGGGACGGGCTGCCGGTACGGCTGGTCGGTGTGGGCCAGCAGTTCGATCGGGGTGTAGGCCAGGTCCGTGGGCGCCGCCTCGGCGCGCACGTCGAAGATCCAGCCGAAGTTGTTGCCGGTGATGTAGCCGAGGCGGTCGGCCACCCGCCGCAGGGTGCCTTCCTCCGCAGGCGTGTCCCGCAGCACCACGTAACCGTGACGGAAGAAGGCGGTGAGGAATGCGAGCACTGCGTGAGGGTCGGCTTCGGTTGCCGACCAGCCGAGCGTCGCCCAGTCCACGTACGGGAACGGGTCGAGCGGGGTGGTCCAGGGTTCGGGCGGCGGCGGTGCGTCCGGGTCGGGCGCCCAGCCGAGCGCCACGGCCAGGTCGGTGAGAGGGAGGTGGGCGAGATGGCCGTCGGTGAACGCAACCGTGAGGTCGGCCCCGGTGACGGCGGCGCTGACGACCCCGAGGTCGGCCGGCAGGTCGCGGGGCGTGTACAGCCGTTGGCGGTTGGTGGGCTCCACCTGCCCGGGTTCCTGGGACCGGTCGCGCAGCCACACCGGGTGCAGTTCGGCCTCGTTGCCGTCGAGGCGCAAGCGGACGCGCCGCCCCCCGGCCCCCACCCACGCGCCAGCGCGAGCCGACACCTGCGACGACGTCACCGGCGCATCATTGCATCCCGCCGGTGGGCCGCGCGCCGACTCGACCCGGCTAGCGTTCCACCGCGGGGTGGGACCAATGCGGCTGATCATCAACAATGCCAACTGCTTCGACACGGACAGCCTGACGTTCACGGGCGAGGCCACGCTGGTGGCCGAGGACGGGGTGATCGTCGCGGTCGGCGAGGCAGCAACCCGCGAGGGTGACGTGGTGGTGGACGCCGCGGGCGCGTTCATGCTGCCCGGGTTCATCGATGCCCATGTGCACCACCGCCTCACCACGCTGGACTTCCGCCGCCTGGCGTCCTGGACCGAGGTCGAGTTCGGGATGGCCATGGCGCAGATCGCCGTCGCCAACCTGCATCGTGGCTTCACCACCGTGCGCGACCTGGGCGGCGACGTGGAGGGCCTGATGCGGGCCATCCGCACCGGGATGACCGAGGGGCCGCGCATCGTGCGCGCCGGCCGGATGCTCACCCAGACTGGCGGCCACGGCGACGCCGAGGGCGGCGAACGCCCCGTGCCCACGTGCGCGTGCGAGATGCGCCACACCGCGTTCGGCATCGTCGCCGACGGGCCCGACGCGGTGCGCAAGGCTGCCCGCCACAACCTGCGCGACGGGTCCGACTTCCTGAAGATCCATGTGTCCGGCGGTGTGGCCACGCCCAGCGATCCGCTGGACTCCGTCCAGTACACCCCGGCCGAGATCGCCGCGGCGGTGGAGGAAGCCCGCCACCGCCGTACCTACGTGGCGGCCCACGCCTACCTGCCGGAGTCCATCGTGATGGCCGTGGAGAACGGCGTGCACTCCATCGAGCACGGCAACCTGATGGACCAGGCGGCTGCCCAGGCCATCGCCGCCCACGGCGCCGTGCTGGTGCCCACCCTCGCGGCCTACGACGGCATGCGCGAGATGGGCGAGGCGCTCGGCTTCCCGAAGTCCAACCAGGAGAAGAACCAGCTGGTGCTGGACGCCGGCCTGCGCTCCCTGGAGTTGGCCCGTGCCGCCGGCGTGACGATGGGCTGGGGCACGGATCTGGTGGGAGAGTCGCAGGTGATGCAGCGGCGCGAGTTCGCCATCCGCTCCCAGGTGGAGACCGCCCGGCAGATCCTCGGCTCGATGTACCAGGTGAACCCGGGTCTGTGTCACCTGGAGGGCAAGATCGGCCGCCTCACTCCAGGCGCCCACGCGGACATCGTGCTGGTGCGCCCCGACCCGCTGGCCGACATCGCAGCGCTGGCGGCCGACGACGCCGTCACCCACGTGATCCAGGCCGGCCGCGTCGTCCGCCGGCCGTGACGGCCGCTCAGCGGGTGACCACGCGGAAGCGGTCGGCGGCGAGCACCTCGTCGGTCCAGCGGCCTTCTCTCAGCAAGGTCGCAGCGAGCGCGCCGATGGCCGGGCCGCTCTTGGCCGCGTAGCCGTTGCCGCCGGCGGCCAGCACCAGGCCCGGTGCCACCTCCTCCACGTAGGGGCGGCGGGTGGGGGTCTCGGTGATCAGGCACGGCCGGGTCTCCCACTCGGTGGCCCGCACACCGGGCAGCACGGCTTCCACCAGCGATCGCAGGTCGGCCATCTCGTTGGTGTGCTCGGTGCCACGCATCCAGGCCCGCCGGGCCGCAGCGTCGGTCAGTTCCTGGTGCACCCGGCGGGTGGCACCGAGCTTCACCCGCACCGTGCCGTCCGGGTAGTCGGTGGGCGGCACCAGGTAGCAGTCCTCGTAGACCGGGTGGGCGAGGCCGGCGATCAGCGACGGCAGGCCGTCCAGCCGGTCCTGCTCGGCGTCGTCCAGCACGCCCATCACGATCGCCTCGGCGCGCACGTCCAGCCAGGGCCGCACGGGCAGCCCCGGCAACTCGTCGGTGTGCGGCCCAGCCGCCACCACCAAGCGCTCGGCGCGCACGGTGGTGCCGTCGCCCAGTGCCAGGGTCCAGCCACCGGCCTCCGGTGCCACCGCCGTCACCTCGGCGCGCACCACCGTGGCTCCGGCACGCTCGGCGGCCGCGACCTGGGCGCGGACCATCCGCCGGGGGTCGATGTGACCAGCCGGACGTGGCTCGGCCAGCACCGTGGCGCCGTCGGGCAACACCACCCGCGGGTCGTCGGACGCCGTCAGCTCGCGCACGCCACGGGCCACGGGGCCGAGGCGGGCCAGCACCTCGCGGACGGCCTCCAGCTCGCGCTGGTCGCTGACCGCGTAGCGCAGGCCGACGGGCCGGTGGAACAGTTCGCCGCCCTCTGCTTCGATGGCCGCGTAGTCGGCGATGGCCCGCCGGGCCAGCTCGGCCCACTCGAACGTGGAATCCATGTGCCGGGTGATCCGGCCGGAGTCGTAGTGGCTGGCGAAGACGCCCTCGTGCGGCGCGAGGGCGGGTGGCTCGGGCGCACCCACACCCACGCAGCGCAGCCCGTCCTTGGCCAGTCGGCGCAGCGCGCCGCCGCCCATCGGGCCGAGGCCCACCACCGCAGCGTCGAAGCGCGCCTCGCTCATCCCAGGTCCTCCTCCACCGGCGGCGCCACGGCGGCCATCGCGATCGCCAGCGCGTGGCCGATGTTCAGCGAGTCCACCCCGTGGTGCATGGGGATGCGCACGTCGTAGTGCACCTTGGCCAGCGTGGCCGGGGTGAGGCCGGGCCCCTCGGCGCCGGCCACCAGGGCCACCAGTTCGGGCATGCCCATGTCGTACAGGCTGTTGGCGGTGGACCGCGGCGTCAGCGCCCACAGTTCGAAGCCCGCCGCGGCCATGGCGCCCAGCGGGTCGGGCCAGGTGCGGCAGCGCACCACCGGCAGGTGCAGCAGTTCGCCCATGCTCACCCTCACGGCCCGGCGGGCGAACGGGTCGGCACACGTGGGGTCCAGCACCAGCGCATCCACGCCCAGCCCGCGGGCGGAGCGGGCGATGGCGCCGATGTTCTCGTGGTCGTTGGAACCCTCCAGCACGACGATCCGGCGGGCCGTGGCCAGCAGGTCGTCCAGCGCCGGCTCCTCCGGGCGTTCCACCACCGCCAGCACGCCGCGGTGGATGTCGTAGCCGACGATCTCGGCCATCAGATCCTTGTCGGCCAGGAACACGGGCACGCCCGCCCGGTCCACCGTGTCGCGCAGCCGCTCGTAGCGATGGGGGGTGAGGAGGAACGAGCGGGGCGCGCAGCGGGACCCTTCGATGCGGGCCACCGCGGCCTCGCTCTCCACGATCACCGGCCCCGTGCGGCTGTCCGCCCGGCCCTTCAGCCCCTGGTAGTCCGCCAGCCGCGGGTCGTCGGGGGACGTGATCGTCTCGGGCATGGGCCCAGGCTACGACGGCAGTCCGTCACCGGCGTGTGCTGCGGTGCACTACGTTCGCGCCCCACGGGGAGGTCACGATGCCGATCGAGATCCATTCCAGGGTGAAGGCAGCTGATGATCCCGCAGACGCGCCGGTCATCGAGGTGGCGGTGCGGCCGAGCACCTACCTGTGCCAGATCGACGGCAAGTTCGTGAAGATCCTCGCGATTGCCGGTGAGCCGGTCCAGCCCAAGGAGCCGGGCAAGCCGAAGCAGCCGGACCAGGTGGGGCCGGAGAAGGTCGGCCCAGAGGACGCGATCGACGACGCCGATCTGGACTTCGAAGCGGTGGAGCAGGAGCTCGCCGACGCGGATGTCGAGGAGTGACCCGTCGTGGCAGATCCCGCCGCTCCTGATGCACAGAAAGCCCAGGCGGCTGCGCCGTCCGCCGGCATCGACCTGCTGAAGATCACCCAGTGGGCCGTTGGCGCCCTGGCCGCGGCCGGCTCGTTCGCCGTCGCCAAGCTGAGCCTCGACCGCCTCGGACGTGGTGATTACTCGGGGGGACGGCTGTGGTTGGCACTCGGGGCCATCGCCGCGTTCACCAGTGGTGCCGCCGTTCTGGTCATGGCCGTCGTGTGGGTTGCCCGCGCCGGCAGGGTCACGATGGCCGCGCTGCAGTCGGCGAAGCGTGGGCCGACCAAGAATGCCCGCGACCTGGTCGAGCGCTCGAAGTACCTCCTCAATGGCGCGGATTCCCTCCAGGCTTTCAAGGAGGATCTGGACAGGCGCATCGTCGAGCGCGCCGCCGGCCCGACCGCGTTCCAGGCGAACGAGGACCAGCGTGTCGGGCTGACGATCGCGCTCAGCGCCAGGCAGGACATACTCGCCACAGCGCGGGCCGAACGGATCAGCGGCGTCAACGCGATGGCGGCGTGGTTGATGCTCGGCGGCAGCCTGCTCGCTGCTTTCGGAGCGGCCCTCTTCGGGTACGTCACCAACGAAGCGGACAAGGTGTTCGACGCCTCCAAACCGCTTCCTGCCGCATCGGTGGACCCGGGTGCCCCGTGGAAGGCACTGCTCGTGGTGCCCGCCACCGTTCGGGCCGAGGCCGCCGAGTGGCTCGGAACGGGCTGCGACCTCGACGGCGTGAGCGTTCTCGTCCTCGAGTTCGCGACACCACCGGGTGATGACGCCACCCGGGTTGCCCATGTGGTGTCCCAGCGGACGGCGACGTGCCGCGTCGCGGACATGTGGGTGGAGCCCGGCTGGCTGGCGGCCCCGCCCGCCGCCGGGACCGCCGACACCCCGAAGGAGTCGGCTCCCCCGACCACCTGATGGGCGCGGGTTGCGAACACATGTTCGCCGCGCGAAGATGGCCGGCATGCCCACGACGACTCCCCCCGCCGTCACTTCGGACCTCGATGCCGACCTCATCTGGCAACAGTGCCTGTTCGCCTTCGAAGAGCCCCGGGTGGACCCTTCGTTCCACGGCGCCACCCGCACCTGGCTGGACCCCGAGTCCTGGGTGGAGCACGTGCCCGGCTGGCTGCACGGGGCGGACCTCGTGTTCGCCGAACTGGTGGCCAAGCTGCCGTGGCGCCAGCGCGAGGTCACCATGTTCGACCGCCGCCTGCCCGAACCACGCCTCACCGCCTGGTGGGGGGAGGGCAGCTCCACCCCCGAACCGCTGCCCGTGCTGGCCGAGGCCCGTGCCGCGCTCAGCCGGGAGTACCAGCGGCCGTTCGACTCCATCGGCTTCAACCTCTACCGCGACGGGCGCGACTCCGTGGCCTGGCACGCCGACCGGGAGCGCAAGGCGCTCGAGAACCCGGTGGTGGTGATCCTCAGCACCGGCTCGCCCCGCCCGTTCCAGTTGCGCCCGGCCGGCGGTGGCCCGTCGCGCACCTGGCAACTCGGGCAGGGCGACCTGTTCGTGATGGGTGGGGCCTGCCAGCACCGCTGGGAGCACTGCGTGCCCAAGGTGGCCCACGCCGACGGGCCACGCCTCAGCATCATGTTCCGCCACCACCTCGCGGATTGGACGCCCGGGCAGCCCGACCCGGGCGCGATACTGCCCGCATGACCTCCGCCGTCGACCGCTACTCGTTCCTGCCCGGGGCCCCCGCCTTCTACCCCACCATCGTCGGCGCCGAGGGCTGCCATCTCATCACCGCCGACGGCCGGCGGATCCTCGACGGCGCGGCCGGCGCGATCGTCGGCAACATCGGCTGGGGCCGCACCGAGGTGGCCGAGGCCGCCGCGGCGGTGATGGCCAACGGCTACGCCGTGCCGCTGTGGCCCACCCCCAGCCGCCTGGCGCTGATCGACGAACTGGTGGACCACTGGTTCCCGGAGGACTTCCACCACGTCTTCTTCACCAGCGGGGGCAGCGAGAGCACGGACTCCGCCATCCGCCTGGCCCGCGCCTACCAGGTGGCCAAGGGTCGCGACGCCCGCTGGAAGGTCATCGGCCGCCACCCCAGCTACCACGGCATGACCACCGGCACGATGGCGGTGGCCAGCCACGCCGGCCGCCAGAAGGGCTACGAGCCCCTGCTGCTGCCGTTCCCCAAGGTGCCGTGGGACGACCCCGAGCAGGTGCTGAAGGTCATCGAGCAGGAGGACCCCGCCACCATCGCCGGGTTCATCGCCGAGCCGATCACCGGCGCCGCCGGGGCCTGCCTCACCGCCTCCGACGAGTACTGGCAGGTGGTCACCCAGGCCTGCCGCGAGCACGACATCCTGCTGATCGCCGACGAGGTGATGACCGGCTACGGCCGCACCGGCCTGAAGTACGGCCACCAGCACTTCCCGCTGCAGCCCGACGTCATCGTCGGCGGCAAGGGCCTGGGCGGCGGCTATGTGCCGCTGGGCGCCGTCACCGCCACCGACGACGTGGTGGCCACGCTGGCCGGCAGCGGGTTCATGTACTTCACGTTCACCGGCAACGACGCCGCCTGCGCGGCCGGCGCGAAGGTGCTGCAGATCCTGCGCGAGGAGCAGTTGGTGGAGCGCGTGGCCACCGAGGGGCCCGGCCTGGAGGCCCGCCTGCGCACTGCCTTCGGCCGCCACCCCGCCGTCACCGACATCCGCGGCCGCGGCTTCTTCTACGGGCTGGAGCTCACGGTCAGCCGCGACGCCGTGGTGGCTGCGGCGCTGGCCCGCGACCTGTGGGTGTACCCCGCCGGTTCCGGGCCGGTGGCCGAGGCCGTGATGGTGGCCCCGCCGTTCACCATCACCGAGGAGGAGATGGACCACCTGGTGGCCACCCTGCGCGAAGCCATCGACGAGGTGGCCGGCGCCTGACGCTGCGACCACGTTCACACCACGTTCACGGCGCGGTGGGCTGCGCGCCACCCGCCGCTGGGTACCGTGGGCATCGTGATCAGCCTCGACGAGCTTCCCGATGTCGGTAGCGACCCCCGCCGGGTCCTCCACCTCGACGCGGTGCACAACTTCCGCGACCTCGGCGGCTACCCCACCGAGGATGGCCGCACCACGAAGTGGGGTGTGCTGTACCGCGCCGACGGCCTGTACCGCCTGGCCGGGCACGACCTGGAGAAGGTGCGCAACCTCGGCCTGAAGAAGGTCATCGACCTGCGCACCGAGGAGGAACTGGACCTGCGCGGCCGCTTCCCGCTGGAGTACCACCCGGTCACGTTCCACCACCTCTCGGTGATGGACACCACCTGGGTGGAACTGCCGGAGGTGGAGATCACCGACCGCACACCGGCCGAGTTCCTGGAGTGGGCGTACCTGGAGATGCTCCGCGACGCCGCCGACCGCTTCGCCCGCGCCATCGACCACCTGGGCGAGGACGACTGCCTGCCCGCCGTGTTCCACTGCGCCGCCGGCAAGGACCGCACGGGCGTGCTGGCCATGCTGCTGCTGGGCGCCATGCGGGTGCACCACGAGTACATCGTGGCCGACTACGCGCTCACCGGTGAGGGCATGGAGCGCATGCGCGAGTGGGCCCGGCGCGAGTCGCCGGAGATCCTGGAACGCATGGCCGGTGAGCCCACCGCGTTCCACGAGGCCGTGCCGGAGGCGATGGCCGGCGTCATCGGGGCCATCTGCGAGCGCCACGGTTCGCTGCGCGACTACGTGCTCCACCTCGGTGTGCCGCAGGCTGCCATCGACGGCCTGGAGGCCCGCTTCCTGGTCTGACGGCCCTGGGTGCGCAGCGCCACCGGCGTTACGCTGCGCTCATGACCGGCACGATTGCTCTCCAGGGTGGTGGCCCCTTCACGGCCAACGACGAACTCGACGCTCGCCTGCTGCGCACCAGCGGTGCCGGCAAGGTGGTGGTCCTGCCCACGGCCGATGCGTTCGAGCACCCCGAGCGCCTGGTCGCCTCGGCGATGAACTGGGGCGAGCGGCTGGGCGTGGACGTGGAGGCCCTGATGGTGATGCGCCGCGGTGAGGCGCTGGAGGACGGCCCCGCCCGCGTGCTGCACGGCGCCCGGGCGGTGTGGCTGGTGGGCGATCAGCCCCTGCACCTCAAGTCCGTGCTGAAGGACACTCCGCTCTTCGCCGCCCTGCGCGACGTGATCGCCGACGGCGGGGTGGTGGCGGCCACCGGCGGCAGTGCCGCGGCGCTGTGCGACCCGATGGTGGACCCTCGGGGTGGGGCGTTCACCCTGGGTCTGGCGCTGGTGCAGGGCCTGGCCCTGGTGACCGAGGCGGAGGGCTGGAGCCCGGAACGCCTGCACCGCACCCGCAAGCTGGCCAACACGGCGTTCGCCGTGCTGCGCACCGGCGACGCCCTGCTGAAGACCGCGGCGGGTTGGGAACTGGTGGGTACCCCGGAGGTGCACGGCGACCTGCCGTGAACCCGGTCAGCTCTCGGTGATGGTGACCGAGATGAGCTGCACTTCCTCGGTGGGAGTCTGGCCGTCGTCGCCGGCGAGGGCGAGGATGGCCTTCACCACGTCGATGCCCTCGGTGACGTCACCGAAGTTCACGTACGTGCCCTGGCCGTCCAGCACCGACGCGTTCGGGCCGGCCACGAAGAACCACTGGCCGCCGGCGCTGTTGGCGTCGCTGGTGCGGGCCATGGACAGCTTGCCCTCGGTGTAGGTGAAGCCGGTGCCCTCGTCGGGGATGGTGTACCCGGGGGTGTCGGTGTTGGTGCGGCCGCCGCCCTGGATGATGTCGATCGACGGGTCGGTGCGGAAGATGATCGTGTCGTCGTAGTAGTGGTACCGGGCGAGGGTCACGAAGTTGTTCACCGTGCCGGGCACGCTCATGTCCAGTTCCACCACGATCGTGCCCTGGGATGTCTCGAACGTGGCCGTGTACTGCTTGGCGGGGTCGATGCACAGTTCGGGCGCATCGGTGAACTCGGTGGTCTTCGGGCTGGAGCCGTCGGCCTCCGGGCAGGCGCCGGTGCCGTAGGTGAACTCGCTGATCTCCGGCGGGCCGGCCGTGGTGGTGGGCCCGGCCACGGTGGTGTGGGTGCCGTCGGCGGCGGTGACGCCCACGATGTCCACCACGAAGCTGAGTGCGCCGGCGGGCTGGCCGCCGGTGGGGTTGTCGCCGTAGGCCATGTCGGCCGGGATGTCCAGCTGGTACTGGCCGCCGAGCTGGGTGTCCACCAGGCCTTCGTCCCACCCGGGGATGACCCGGCCGGTGCCGATGGCCACGGTGAACGGGCCGAACCCGGCGGTGTAGTTCTCGTCGAACTCCACACCGTCGGCGGAGGTGACGCCCACGTAGTACACGTCGATGGTGTCGCCGGCCACCACGGGGGTGCCGGTGCCCTCGCGCAAGGTGGTGCGGTGGAGGGCGGTGGGGATCTCGGTGGGCAGCACGACCTCCGGCTTCGCCGGGGCCACCCACGGCTCGGTGGTGGTGGTGCTCTCCAGCGTGTCGGGCACCGTGGTGGTGGTGCCGGTGGCGGACTCGTCGTCGCCGCTCAGCACGGTGACCAGGCCGACCAGCGCCACCACGGCGAGGATGCCGCCGCCGATCCACAGGCCGACCCGCTTGGACTTCGCCTTGCGGCGCTCCTTGGCCAGCTCTTCGAGGCGCAGCTTGCGGTTGGCCTTCTGACGTTCACGCTTGGCGGTTCCCACGAGGGGTGCAGGCTACCGGACGGTGGGCGGGCCACCTCGTCGCCGCGCTGCCACACGTCGACCGGCAAGGAACGTTCAAGCTGCGCGCTGGGTGTGCCGATGAGCAGCACGGACGACCTGGCACGCAGGTCGTCTGCCCGACGGTGGGCGGACAGGACAGGACGGACGATGCGACGCAGGGAACACCTGGTGGCGAGGGCGGTGACCGCCCTGGGCCTTGTCGCGTCCGTGGCCTACCTCACCTGGCGCATCGGCTTCACCCGTGGCGGGCCCTGGTGGCTCGCCCTGCCGACCCTGGTCATCGAAGTGGCGGCCGCGAGCGGGTCGGCCGTACTGGCCTGGGCGCTGTGGCCGATGCCGACCGCCGTGCACCCACCGCATCCGGCCGACGATGGCCCGCCCCCCGGCTCCGAGGGGGCCTCCCTCGTACGCGTGGCCGTGGACGTGCTGGTACGGGTGACCGACCAGGCCGACCACGAGGTGCGGGCCACGCTGGTGGCGGCCAAGTCGATGCGTGGCGTGCAACGGGTGCTGCTGGTGGACCACTCGGAACGCCCCGGCATGGCCGCGCTCGCCGGGGAACTGGGCGCCGTTCCCGTGCCGCTGACCGCCACGCCCGCGGGCCCGTCGGCGCTCGCGGCGATCACCGCGGCCGCCACCCCGTGGTGCGTGGTGCTGGCCGCCGGCGACGTGCCGGCCATCGATCTGGTGGACCGCCTGGCCCCGTACCTGGACGACCCCACCGTGGCCGTGGTGCAGGGTCTCGGCCGCAGCTTCGCCGAGGATTCTCCCGAACACGGCCCCAACCGCCGTCACGAACTGACCTTCGAATGGACCGGCCTGAACCCGGCGCTCGGCACCCGCGGTGTGGCGATGTGGTTGGGCACCGGTTCGATCGTCCGCCTCGACGCCCTGCGCGACGTGGCGGCGCTGGCCGGCGCCCACCCGCTGGAGTCGCACTGGTCCGCCACCACCGCACTCCTGGCCGCCGGCTGGAAGGTGGTGGCCCCCGACGTGACGGTGCTGGCCCGCCGCAGCCTGCCCAGCGAGGCCGCCGTCCATGTCGACCGGGCCGATCGCGCCCGCGCCGCCCGGCGCATGCTGTTCGCCCCCGGCGGCGCGTTGCGCCGCGGCCCGTTGCCCACGCCGGCGCGTCTGGCTCATCTGGCCTGGGCGGTGCGGCCGCTGTCCGGCTTCCGCCGTACCGCGTTCCTGGCGGTGCTCTGCGGGGCACTGCTCGCCGGCCAGGTGCCGTTCACCGCGGGCGTGGCGCCACTGCTGGCCATGTGGCTGCCGGCCTTCCTCGCCACCTCCCTCGGCCTCGCCCTGCTCAGCGGGTGGACGCTGCGTCCGGGCGACCGCACCCGCTGGTCGCTGCACACCCTGGGGCCGGTGTGGTCCAGCCTTCGGCATGAGCCGGTCGCCCGGCCGGGCGGCCACCGGCGGGTGCCGGCCCTGTACGGCGCGGGGCTGACGGTCGCCGTGGTGGCACTCAGCGTCGTGCTGGTGCTGCGCGGGTTGAGCGAGCGGGTCACACACACGCTCGGCGAACTGCGCCAGGGTCAACTGCTGGCGTTGCTGCTGGTCAGCTTGTGGACCCTGGCGCTGTCGCTGGACCTCCTGCGGGTGCTGGCCCGCCGCGCCCAGTTGCGCCGTTCGCCGCGCGTGGTGGCCGCCCTCACCGCCACCCTCGGCGACCTGGGTGTGACCGTGGTGGACATGACTCCCCTCGGTGCCGGCCTGCTCAGCACGTCGGCGGCTGCCGTGGGTGAGCACCTGACCCTGCTGACGGCCATTCCGACCGCCACCGGCATCACCGATGTGGAGATCCCGTGCACGGTGCGCAACTCGATGATCCGCGGTGGCGAGTGGCGCATCGGTGTGGAGTTCGGCCAGTTGGAGAGTGCCGCCGCGATCGCCCTGGCCGAGTTCTGCTCCATCGAACCGATCTGGGAGCGCATGGGTGCCATGCCCGGCCGCTCCGTCACCGAGGCCCGGCCCATCGTCTACCTGCCCGACCCGGAGGACGCCGGCCCTGCCCGCTTGGCCGTTCGTGCGCTCGCGCTGGCCGCCCTGCTGGGCGCCGTTGCCAGCGGCTTGCCCGGCCGGGCCGACGCGGCCGGCGCCGTCACCCGCCATGTGCAGGGCACCGTGGTGGCCGGTGTGTCCGCGGGCGACCCGGACGGCGGGGTGCCGGTGGACACCGGCGTGCCCGACACCCTGGTCGACCACGACGAACCGATCCCCACCACCGAGGCACCCTCCCAGGCCTCCGAGGGCGTCTCGGACGGCACCTCCGGCGAGGCCGGCGAGGGTGACGCGGTGAGCGGCACGGTCGTGGTGGTGGTGTGCTCGGACGACGCCGGCGACGACGGCCAGTGGGGCACCAACGACGACCACTACCTGCCTCCCGTGAGCGCCGTCACCGGTCCGGATGGCACGTTCGACCTGGAGATCGAAGGCCTGGCCTGCTGGGCGTCGGCGGAACCACCCGCCGGTTACTCGGTGGACGTGCCCGCCGGCGACAACCCGACGGTGCTGACCGAGGAACCACGCGCCCTGGACCTGGCCGGCGACCTGGCCGGCGACCGGGCGCTGACGGTGCCGCTGGCCCCGACGGCCATGGAAGGCCCCGACGGTCGTGCCGGTGCACCGCGCACGCTGGCCGAGGTGCAGTGGGTGCCGCGAGCCGCGGCGCCGGACGCCGCGCCGGAGGCGACCACCCCGCCGGCCGCGTTGCCGGCCCCGCCGGTGCCCCCGGTACCCGCTGACGAGCCGGCGGACCCGCTGAGCGTGTTGAACCTGGTGGTGCTGGCCGCGGCCGGTCTGCTGGTGGGCAGCCTGCTGTTGGGGATGGTGCGCCCGCGGTCGCTGGCCCGCGTGCAGCCGCTCTGACGGGCGGGTGCGCTCAACAGGGCGGATCGGCGCCGTCGTCCTCGGCGTCGGTGGACTTGGCGATGAGGTAGCCGATGGCCCGCTCCATCTTCGGGTAGCGGTGGGCCAACTGCCAGAACTCGGGCCCGTGCCCCGGCACCTCGAGGTGGCACAACTCGTGCACGATCACGGAGTCCACCACCCACGCGGGGAAGGCGGCCAGCCGGGTGGAGATCCGCACCGTGCCGGTGGCCGGGGTGCAACTGCCCCACCGGGTGGTCATGTCGTCCGCCCAGCGGATGTGCGCCGGCGTGGGCAGCCGATGGCGGCGGGCCAGCGTGGCGGCCCGCTCCACCAGGTCGATCCGCTCGGCCCGCTGGGTGCGCCGGAAGCGGGCGGCCATCTTGTCGGCCCACTCGGCGGCCTCGCCGGCCTTCATCCAGCCGGGCACCGTGACGGTGAGGACGTCGCCGCGCAGTTGGGCGCCGACGGTCCGCTTGCGCCGCGCCGAGCGCACGATCTCCACCCGGAAGGGCGGTGCCTCGGGCGGCTCCACACGGTCGAACGGCAACTCCAACGGTTCCGGCCGGCCGTGCGGCGGCGCTGGTTCGGCAGGCATCGCGGGCACCGGTGCCGTCGTCGTCAGAGCGTGTCGCCGAACGCCGTGGGGTCCACCAGCTGCACCGGCTCGCCGGCCTCCACCCGCCCGTCGGCGTGGACGGTGACCCAGCAGCCGCCGAGGTTGGTGAAGCGGATGTCGGGCGCCTGCAGGTGGCGGCGGGTGGTGCGGATGAGGCCGGCGTGGGTGACCACCAGCACCTCCCCGCCGGGTGTGGCGGCGGCGATCTCGCGGAACGCGGTGACGGCGCGGCCGGCCACCACCTCGGGATCCTCCGCGCCCTCGGGGCGGCGGTGAGCGGCCAGGAAGCCGGGCCAGCCCTCCTCGATCTCGTGCACCGTCAGACCTTGCCACGGGCCGAAGGCGGCTTCCACCAGCCCGGGGTGCAGTTGCACCGGGCCCACACCGATCACCTCGGAGAGCACGGCTGCGGTGTGCGCGGCCCGTTGCAGCGTGCTGGCCCAGACGGCGTCGAACATGCCGAGTTGTTCCGCGGCGGCCACCGCTTGGCGCAGGCCCACCTCGGTGAGCGGTGGGTCCGCCTGGCCCTGCCAGCGCCCGAGCGCGTTCCACTCGCTCTCGCCGTGGCGCAACACGAGCAACCGGGTGACCTCCGCCATTCGCCCGACCCTATCGGGGGAAGCCTGCGGGCACGGAGCGTGGCCACTAGCCTCGGCGGTGTATGGCCACCTTGCGCTTGTTCGCTGCCGCCCGTGAGGCCGCGGGCACGTCCTCTGCCACCGTGGACGGTGGCACCGTGGGGGAGGTGCTGGACCTCGCAGTCGCCCGCTTCGGCGGGCGCTTCCAGGATGTCCTGCGAGGGTGCAAGGTATGGCTCAACGGTGAACCCGCGCAGGCCGATACCGCAGTGGGCGCTGCCGACGAAGTGGCGGTGCTGCCGCCCGTGAGTGGAGGATGCACATGAACACGGCCGAGATCGACCCCCGGTCCCTGCCCCTTGCCGAACTCCGCTCGTTGCGTGCCGAGTTGCAGGGCCAGGACGACGCAGTCTCGTACGTGCGCCGCCTGGTGCAGGCCCGGCTGGACCTCGTGCGGGCCGAGATGCGCCGCCGGGCCAACGCCGGGCAGGACCCCCGCAACATCACCGGCGAGCTGCCGGTGATCCTCGGCACCCATCTCACCGGCGGCCCGGCCCGCCCGCCGCGCCCGGCCGACGACTTCAGCCACCACCCGCTGGCGCTGGAGTTGGAGGAACTGTGCGCCGAAGCCGGCGGCACGGACATCGAGTCGATGGACGACGACGAGCTGGCCACGTTCGCCACCCAACTGCACGAGTTCGAGCAGGCCCGCTCCGGCGAGCGCAAGGAGCTGTTCGGCCGGATCGACGCCCTCAGTGCCGAACTGGTCCGCCGCTATCGCGACGGTGAGGCCAACGTGGACGGCCTGCTGGGCGACGACGACGGCGCCATCGAGGCCGGGGAGTAGGGCCACCGTGCCCGACGTCCGCGAGGAGTTCGAGCACCGGCTCGCGGACCTCGGCGAGTTCATCCGCACCCAACGCGAGGTGGCCCGGATGAGCGTCCGCAAGCTGGCCGAACTGGCCGGCGTCAGCAACCCGTACCTGTCGCAGATCGAGCGCGGGCTGCGCAAGCCGTCGGCCGAGATCCTCCAGCAGATCGCCAAGGGTCTGCAGATCAGCGCCGAGACACTGTACGAGCGGGCCGGCATCCTCGACCCCGAGGCCCGCGGGGTGCACGGGGTGCGCGAGGCCATCGCCGCCGACCCGCTGTTGACACCGGAGCAGCAGCAGGCGCTGCTGAACGTCTACGAGAGCTTCGTGGGCTCGCGCCGCTGACGGAGCACGAAGAACGCCACGACGCCACTGAGTAGTGACGCCACGAGGATGGCCATCTTCGCGTCGGCCACCTGGGCCTCGGCATCGACGTGGCCCTTGAACGCCAGCTCGGAGATGAAGATGGCGACGGTGAAGCCGATACCGGCGGCGTGCCCGGCGCCGAGCAACTGGCGGCTGCTGGCACCCTCGGGCTGGTCGGCCACACCGGCACGCAGCGCCAGCTTGGACGCCAGCATCACACCCAGCGGCTTACCCACCATGAGGCCCACGAACACACCCCAGGTGATCGGCGACTCCAGCGCGTGGCGCAGGCTCTCGGTGCTGATCTCGATGCCGGCGTTGGCCAGGGCGAACACGGGCACGATGACGTAGCTGGTCCACGGGTGCAGCACGTGCTCCAGCCATTCCACGGTGCTCACCGAGCCCCTGGCCATCTGCATGGTGCTGCGGGCGTGCTCCACCGAGGTGACGTCCACCAGTTCGTCCTCGTCCACCAGATCCTGGGAGATGCGCGGGGTCACCGGGGCCAGCAGCCCCATGGCCACGCCGGCCAGGGTGGGGTGCACGCCGGCCTCGTGGAGGGCGAACCACATCAGGGCGCCGAGCCCCACGTAGACGAGCATGCTGTGCACGCCCATGCGGCGCACCACCAGCGTCACTGCCAGCGAGCCGACGGCTACGCCCAACCAGGTGAACGACACGCCGCTGCTGTAGAAGATGGCGATCACCACGATGGCCCCGATGTCGTCCACCACGGCCAGGCCCAGCAGGAAGGCCCGGGCGCTGGCAGGCACACCCTTGCCGGCGAGCGCCATCACGCCCACCGCGAGGGCGATGTCGGTGGCCATGGGGACACCCCAGCCCTTCGGGGCGTCGCCGCCGGCGATGGCCAGGTACAGCCCGGCGGGGATCACCATGCCGCCGATGGCCGCGGCGATCGGCAGGGCCGCCGCCTTCCGACCGGCCAGGTGCCCACCGGTGACCTCACGCTTGATCTCCAGGCCGACCACGAGGAAGAAGATGGCCATGGCGGCATCGTTCACCCAGTGGCGCAGGTCCAGGCTCAGCCCGTGGCCGGCGATCTCGATGGTGGCCTTGCTGTGCCACAACGAGTCGTACGAGCCCGACCACGGTGAGTTGGCCCACACCAGGGCCACCACGGCGGCGAGCACGAGCAGCGCGCCGCCGGCCGCCTCGGTGTGGAGGAAGTCGCGCAGCGGGGAGAGGGCGCGCAGGAAGGGGTTCCGCTTGGTCCTCGGCATCTGTCGATTCTGCCACCGATCGCAGGCCGGTGCCCACGGGAGCTCGGGAATGCCGACCGATTCGATAGTGTTTCAACCCTCGTGCAGCGGGTCGCCATGCTCTCCCTCCACACGTCCCCCCTGGCCCAGCCGGGGTCGGGCGACAGTGGCGGCCTCAACGTGTACGTGCGCGAGGTCGCCTCGGCGCTGGCCCACGCAGGCCTGGAGTGCACCACCTTCACCCGCCGCACCCGCGCCGACCAGCCCGAGGTGCTGCAGGTGGAGCCCGGCTACCGGGTGGTGCACGTGGATGCCGGCGACCACGACCTGCCGAAGGAGGCCCTGCCGTCCGTGCTCGGGCAGTTCGGCGACGTGGTCATCGACCACCTGAAGAACGACTTCCCGGCCGACATCGTCCACGCCAACTACTTCCTCAGCGGTCTGGTGGCCCACCGCATCAAGCACGAACTGGAACTGCCGTTCGTCACCACGTTCCACACGCTGGCCAAGGTGAAGGCCGAGGGCGGCGACCAGGAGTCCCAGTGGCGGCACGATGCGGAGGCCGAGATCGTCGGCTGCGCCGATGCCATCTGCGTCAATTGTTCGGAGGAAGAGCACCAGTTCCGCCGCCTCTACGGCAACCCGCCGGGGCGGATCGAAATCGTCTCGCCGGCGGTGGAGCACGCTTTCTTCGCCCCTGGCGACCGGGGCGGCGCCCGCCGCGCGCTGGAGCTTCCCGAGGACGTGCCGGTGCTGCTGTTCGTCGGCCGCATCCAGCCCCTGAAGGGTCCCGACGTGGCGGTGCAGGCGCTGGCTGCGCTGGGCCGTCCGGACGCCCTGCTGCTGGTGGTGGGCGGCGCCAGCGGGCCCGAGGGCGAGGCCGAGATGGCCCACCTGCACCGGCTGGCCGCCGGCCTGGGCGTCAGCGGCCAGGTGCGGTTCGCCCCGCCCCAGCCGCACCACATCCTCAGCACCTACTACCGGGCGGCCGACGCCGTGGTGGTGCCCAGCCGCAGCGAGAGCTTCGGGCTGGTGGCCCTGGAGGCCTCCGCGTGTGGCGTGCCAGTGGTGGCCAGCGGCGTGGGCGGCCTGCTCACCCTCGTGGACCATGGCGAGACCGGGTACCTCGTGCCCGACCGCGACCCCGCCCTGTTCGCCCACTACCTGCGCGAGATCGTCGACCATCCCGGCCATGCCGCGGCGCTCGGCCGGCGGGCCGCCGAACGGGCCACCCGGTACACGTGGAACTTCGCCGCCGCCCGCCTGCGCCGGCTGTACTCGGACGTCGCGGTGCGCCAGCAGGTGTCGTGCGGGGCGTGAGCCTGGCGGCCGTGGCCGCGGGCGCGATGATCGGGCGATGACGGACTACCACCTTCCGCCCAGCCTGGCCGAGTACGACGCGTCGATCGACGGCTGGCTGTACGGCTTCGCCGACGGCAACCCGCTGGTGGAGGCCATCGACCACGGCGAGCCCGGCGACGGACCCGAGCCCCGCTGGTACGTGCGCCTGAAGGGCGACGAGAAGGAGCACATCACCATCTGGTTCACCCTCGGCCAGCGCACCCTGCGCTACGAGGCCTATGTGCTGCCCGCCCCGGCCGAGAACGTGGCCGCCGTCTATGAGACCGCCCTGCGCCGTAACGACCGCCTGGTGGGTGTGCACTTCGCCATCGGCGTGGAGGACGCCCTGTTCCTGCGCGGCGAGCTGCCCCTGGCCGCGCTGAACGAGGCCGAACTGGACCGGATCATCGGCTCCATCTACGCCTACGTCGAGCAGACCTTCCCCGTGCTGGTCCGCCTGGCCTTCGCCAGCCGCTTCGCCTGACGCCCGCAGCGCGGCGTCGACCGCGTCGACGGGAATTGCCGAAACGGGGTTGCCCGATGTGCCCAGTGGGGGTGCGGGCGGGTGTCCGGCGTCGGGGAAGTCGCGCGGGCACCCGCCTGCACCACGAATGCTGTCGCCCGAACGGTGGGATTCTCCCAGATGCGGCTGCCGGCCCGGCACTAGCCTGCGGGCATGACGTACCGGCTGGCAGTGGTGGGCGGCGGCAACATGGGGGCTGCGCTCGTAGGCGGGCTTCTGCAGGCCGGGTGGGCCGCGGGGGAGCTTGCCATCGTGGAAGTGCTGGGGGCGCGGGCCGACCAGCTGCGCGGCATGTTCCCCGGGGTGGAGATCACGGCATCGGTGCCGGAGTGCGAGGCCGCGCTGATCGCGGTGAAGCCGTACGACGCGCCGTCGGCCACCGCGCAGGCCGTGGCCGCTGGCGCGTCGCGCATTCTCAGCATCGCCGCCGGGGTCACGCTGGCGGCGCTGGAGGCCGAGGCGGGCGAGGCGGTGGTGGTGCGGGCGATGCCCAACACGCCGGCACTGGTCGGTGAGGGCGCGGCCGCCATCGCCGGTGGCACCGGGGCGATGGAAGCCGACCTGGCCTGGGCGGAATCCATCCTCGGCGCGGTGGGCACCGTCGTGCGCGTCACCGAGAGCAACCTGGACGCCGTCACCGGCTTGGCCGGCAGCGGCCCGGCGTACCTCTTCCTGGTGGCTGAGGCACTGATCGACGCCGGCGTGCTGGCCGGGCTCACTCGCCCCACCAGCGAGGCACTCGTCACCCAGTTGCTCGTGGGCTCTGCGGCGCTGCTGCGCGACCGCGGTAACGCCAGTGAGTTGCGCGCCCAGGTCACCTCCCCGGGCGGTACCACTGCCGCCGGGTTGAAGGCGTTGGAGGACCACGCGGTGCGGGCCGCCTTCGCCGATGCGGTGGTGGCTGCCACCCTGCGCAGCCAGGAATTGGGCCG
Source organism: Ilumatobacteraceae bacterium (assembly GCA_041394605.1). Lineage (GTDB taxonomy): Bacteria > Actinomycetota > Acidimicrobiia > Acidimicrobiales > Ilumatobacteraceae > UBA668. Next base: position 117,705 of record JAWKHX010000005.1, on the reverse strand, counting down.
CCAGTAACCGGGTGTTCGGCGGCCGACCGCGCAGGGTGGCAGCAAGCTCACACAGAAAATCCGGCTGTGACTCTTTTCTCACCGGCGTCGCGCGGCCTATCCTTCGGCTCGGTCGTTCAAGACCGCCGGGTGAGCAATCACACGGAGGACGCGCTTCCGCCAGGAGGCTGCGCCGAGGAGGGCTGGTGCCATCGGGGGGTTGGCATCGGCCCTCTTCCGCGTTTTGGCACCGGTTGCCCGTGCGGGCGCGGTTCGTCGCTAGCGTGCGCGGAATGGCCCGCCGCTTCGAGACCGTCTCCTTCCTGAGCGACCTCGGCACGGCCGACGAGACCGCCGGTGTGGTGCATGCCGTCCTGCGGGACATGGCGCCCCACGCCCGGGTGGTGGACCTCACCCACGGCATCGCCCCGTACGACGTGCGGGCCGGCAGCTTGGCCCTGGCTCGCGCCATCGGGTACGTGCCACCCGGCGTCATCATCGCTGCGGTGGATGCCGGCCCCGCCAGTGGCCGCCCCCACGTGGCCATCGAGGTCGCCGGTGGCGAGGGCGTCCTCGTCGGGCCGGACAACGGCGTGCTCGCCCCGGCGGTCGCGATGGCCGGCGGTGCGGAGCGTGCCGTGCTGCTCACCGACCCCCAGTTCCATCTGCCGACCGCCGGCGGCCTACTGCCGGTGCGCGACGTCTACGCCCCCGTGGCCGCGCACCTGTGCAACGGCACCGATCTGGCCGACCTCGGCCCGGAGGTGGACGCCAACCAGTTGATGCCCGGCGTGGTGCCCCTGCCGCGCGACGCCGACGGTGGTGGCGTGCTGGCCGAGGTGCTGTGGGTGGACCGGGTGGGCGACTGCCAACTCAACGTCGGGCCGGACGACCTGGGCGGCCTGGCCACCCGGGAGGGCGACCGGCTGCAGGTCACCGCCGGTTCGGGCGACACGGCCGTCGTCCGCGTCGCCGAGTGGGTGGCGCACGCCGGCATGTTGGGCCCGGGCGCGGTCGGCCTGGTGGTGGACCCCGCCGGCATGCTGGCCCTTGCGCTCCACCACCGCAGCGCAGCCGAGGAACTGCAGTTGACCGCGGGCGATCAGGTGACCCTGGCCCCGCTGGCCGAGGGCGACCGTGGCCAGGGCATCACCAGCCCGGTGAACCTGCGGCCCCGCTGACCGCACTGCGCCGGTAAGGTCGAGCCATGCGCCCCGCCACCACGCTGACCCTCGGCCTGCTGCTCGCCGCGATCATGGTCGCCGGGATCATCTCGCTGCTGCGGATCTGAGCGGGCCACGCCCCGTCCGGAGGGGCGTAGGGTGGCCGGGTGACCAAGCTCGGCTACCAGATCCCCAGTTTCACCTACCCCGACGTCGACCAGCGCGGCCTGTTCGACGTGATCGCCCGCCAGGCGAAGGAGGCCGACACCAGCGGTTTCGACACCGTGCTGGTGATGGACCACTTCTACCAGTTGCCCATGCTCGGCGCCCCCGAGGACTACATGCTGGAGTGCTACACGCTGCTGGCGGCGCTGGCCCGCGAGACCTCCACGGTGCGCCTCAGCGCCCTCGTCACCGGCAACACCTACCGCAACCCCGCCGTGCTGGCGAAGGCCGTCACCACCCTGGACGTCGTGTCCGGCGGGCGGGCGCAACTGGGCATCGGAGCCGGCTGGTTCCAGCTGGAGCACGACGCGTTCGGCATCGAGTTCGGCACGTTCACCGACCGCTTCGAGAAGCTGGAGGAAGCGCTGCAGGTGATCATCCCGATGCTGCGTGGCGAGCGGGCAACGGTGGCCGGCAAGTGGTACACGGTGACCGATGCGGTGAACTCGCCGCCGCCCGTCGGGCACGTCCCGGTGATGATCGGCGGTGGTGGAGAGAAGAAGACGCTGCGGATGGTGGCCCAGTACGCCGACGAGTCGAACATCATCTGCCCCCGCCCGGACCTGAAGCGCAAGCTCGATGCACTGGCCGAGCACTGCCAGCAACTGGGTCGCGACCGCAGCACCATCACCGTCAGCTACCAGCGCTCCGCGGTGATCGCCCCCACGATGGAGGAGGCCCGGGCCGACCTGGCCGCCTACTACCGCCTGCGCAACCTGGACCTGGGTGCGATGAGTGAGGGCGAGCGGGCGTTCTACGAGGCCCGCTTCGTGGTGGGCGACCCGGACACCGTCGGCGAGTCCTTCGCCGAGGACCTGGCGCACGGCATCGACGGGTTCACCGTCAACATGCCGGCCAGCGCTCACATCCCCGGCCGGGTGGAGCTGCTGGGTCGGACGCTGGCCCCGCTGGTGGGGCGCGCGTAGTTCAGCCGGTATCGATCCGTACCGATGGGTAACATGGAACAACGCGCGCACTGAGGGGGCTCACGTGAATCTTGCGCACATCATCGACTCGCACCCGGCTGATCGGGTTGCCATCATCAGCAGGGGCCGTCCCACCACCTACGGCACCCTGCGCGACCAGGTGGCGCATGTGCGCGGTGGCCTGGCCAAGCTGGGTGTCACCAAGGGCGACCGTGTCGTCCTGCTGTGCAGCAACGGCCGCTACTTCGTGGACGTGTACCTGGCTGCGCTCGGTCTGGGGGCGGTCACGGTGCCGCTCAACCCGTCCAGCCCGGCGCCCGAGATCGAGCGCGAGATCCGCACGGTGGAGGCCAAGGTCGTGGTGGTGGAGCCCTCCGCAGCGCACGCGTTCTCTCAGGTGGACTGCACCACCATCCCGTCGCTCACCGCCGTGGTGGCCACCGAGGCCGGCAAGGTGGAGTGCGCCAACCTGGCGTTCGACGACCTGCTCGCCGCCGACCAGGTGCCCGTGGTGGAGGTGGACGACGACGATCTCGCCGCCCTGATCTTCACCAGCGGCACGGCCGGCTCTCCCCGCGCAGCGATGCTCAGCCACGGCAACCTGATGTCCAACATCCTCCAGGGCCGCAGCGCCAACGAGGGCATCGGCGAGGGCGACGTGGTGTACGGCGTGCTGCCCGTGTACCACATCTTCGGGCTCAACGTGGTCCTCGGCCTGTCCCTCCACCGTGGCGCCACCGTGCTGCTCGTGCAGCGGTTCGATCCGGCCACTGCGCTGGATTCCATCCGCGACCGCCAGGTCACCGTCATCCCCGGCGCGCCCCCGCTGTGGCTGGCGTTCAGCCATTTCGACGAGGCACCGGCGGACTCGTTCGCCAGCGTGCGCCTTGCCCTCACCGGTGCCGCCAAGATGCCGGAGGAAGCCATGCGCCGCCTTCGCGACCGCTTCGGCCTGGAACTGCTGGAGGGCTACGGGCTCACCGAGGCGTCGCCGGTGGTCACGTCGTCGGCGGGCATGCCGCAGAAGGTGGGCTCCGTCGGCAAGGTGCTGGACGGCGTGCAGGTCCGCCTGGTGGACGAGCACGGCGACGACGCGCTCGCCGGCGATGCGGGCGAGATCTGGGTGAAGGGCCCCAACGTGTTCAAGGGCTACCTCAACGAGCCCGAGGCCACGGCCCGGGTGCTCACCGAGGACGGCTGGTTGCGCACCGGCGACATCGCCGTCACCGACGACGAGGGCTACCTGTACCTGGTGGACAGGGTGAAGGATCTCATCATCGTCAGCGGCTTCAACGTCTACCCGGCCGAGGTGGAGGAAGTGCTGATGGAGCACCCCGACGTGCAGGAGGTGGGCGTCATCGGCGTGCCGCACCCGCACCACGGCGAAGCGGTGAAGGCGTATGTGGTGCTGAAGCCCGGCGCCACCGCCCACGAGGACACGCTGGTCACCTGGTGTCAGGACCACCTGGCCCGCTACAAGTGCCCGTCGAAGATCCTCTTCGTCGACGAGTTGCCGCGCAACGTCAGTGGCAAGTTGCTCCGCCGCTCGCTGGTCTGACGAGGGGGCAAATCGGCACCCACGTCGAGGGGCGCCGTGTTGGAAGCGCATCACGGGCACTCAGCCGGATGCGTGGGGTCGGCGCCTGCGACTGCTCGGAGACCCATCCAACAGCTGACCGCTCATACCTGCGGATCTCATCGCGTCGGCTGACCGTCGACCTAGGGTGCTCCGCCATGGGAACTTGGGGTGTCGGGGTCTACGACAACGACGGCGCGGCGGACTGGGCTGCTGAGGTTCCGTCTGGCGGGTTGCGGGCGATCGAGCGGGCGATCGACGCCGTTCTTGCGAGTGAGTACGTGGATTCGTACGACGCGGAGTGTGCGCTGGTCGCAGCCGATGTGGTGGCACGGCTCGTGTCCGGACGCGGCGAGGACTCGCCCTACTGCGAGGAGATCGTGGCGTGGGTCAGCACGCAGCCTGGGCTGCCATCGGCAGAACTGGTGACGAAGGCCGTGCGTGCCGTCCAGCGGATCGGAGGCGAGGAGTCGGAGCTCGCAGAGCTGTGGTCCGAGAACGCTGCGGCCGTTCCAGCGTGGCGCGCGACACTCGCTGACGTTGCACAGCGGCTCAGCGCAAAGCTGCCGTGATGCGCGAACTGCTCGTCGGTACTCAACGGCGCAGAACAACGGACTTGGATCCTTCGGCACGGGCGGCACGTCCCCACGCATCGTTCACTCGACCTCCAGGGGCAGTCGCTCGGATGCAACCCTGATCCGGTGTGAGCGCGCATCACGCGGACGCGGCGGGGCCGATTTCGGTGCCGTCGGGGCGGTAGGTGTGCCAGGTGCCGTTGGGGTCGCGGCGGAGCTTGTAGCCGCGGTTCTTCGTGCGGTCGTGTCTCGGGCAGAGGGGTCCACCGTTGGTGGTGGTTGTGGTTCCGCCGTGTTGCCAGTCGATGGTGTGGTCGGCGTTGCAGTAGGAGGATGTGGTGTCACATCCGATCCAGGTACATCGCGGCGAGTGCAGCATGACCGCATCTCTGGCGGCGCCGGTGAAGAGTCGTCTGCGTCGGCCGTAGTCGACGATGTTGCCGGCCCCGTCGATGACGACCCGGCGGACCCACCCGCCGATCGCGGCACGCAGGGCGTGTTGCGGGTCGACCAGGACACCTGACGACGTCTCACTGCGTCGGTGTTCCATCGGGACCTGCCCGAACAGCCGGTCCTCGGTCTGGGGGAGCAGGTTCCAGTCGCGGGTGAGGACGTCTTCGAAGGTGGTGACGTCCATGATCAGGTTGAGCACCGGTTCGGGGGTCTTGCCGTCGGCGGGGGCGCCGGCGGCGGTGCGGAAGATCTTCAGCAGGGCGTCCCACCGTCGCTGCCCGGCGGTGCGGGGGAGGTCGGACGCGCCGTTGGTGTCGGCAGATGCGGTGGCGATGTCGAGGTCGTCGAGGAACTCGGCTTGGGTGAACTGGTCCCAGATCTCTTTGATCTCGGCACTGTCGAGGCTGCCGCCGTTGCCGGAGAGGTGGCCGATGCCGTCGCGGATGGTGATTCCCGCTTGACGGGTTTCGTGGGCGAGCTCGGCGTCGTGGTGGGCGCCGTCGAAGTCGGCGAGCATCTCCCACCGGCGGACACACCGCCGGAAGTCCTGGTACTCGAGATCGTGGGCCTGGCGGGTCAACAACTCGATGTGATCCTGCAGCTGGTCACCACAGCGCGGGTTCGCCCGAGCCCGGGCGAGGTCGTGTGTCTGGGCGACACCGATGGCCCCGTTCCCCAGCAGGTCCACGACGTCCGGCAGGTCGACCATGAGCCGTCCCGTTCGGACGAGATGCGAGATCTCCCCCTCGGACATTCGCGCTTCAGCGCGCAGTACGGCCCGCACCGACGAGTGACCATCCTCCTCGAACAGGCCCGTCTCTGAGATCGCCTGCACGGTGACAGCGAGCTCGGCCTCCACACGACGCCGTAGCGCCTCGAGTTCGCGGACCCTTGCCACCTGGCCGGCATAGGCCATCGACCCGACCTCTGCGGCCACACAAGCCCCGGAGAAGCGGTCGGTCAGGTCCATACCCACACACTACCGAACATATGTTCGATTATCAACCCCGAGACCAAGAAATCTCCGAAGAAATCTCAGCCTCTACCAGGTGTGATGTCCGGCCAACGCTGACGCGACCGCGGAGCCGGTGTCGCCGCCTCAGCGCCGTCGCCCGGGTGTGAGCCAGGCGACCCCAAGTGCAAGCGCAATGCCTGCGACCACGAACAGCACGATGCGACCTGACGGGTTCGCCAGCGGGCCTGTGTTCGAGAGGAGAGTCCACACCAGGAACACCGCGAGGCCAAGAGCAGTCGCCCTAGCCTTCCAGCCAGCGGTTCTTGCCCGTTCGAACACGACCCGCAACCTACCGTTTGTCACTTGACTGCCACGCGGCGCGACGCTGCGGAGGTCAGAACGTTCGTTGCCACCATTGGCCGCGGCGGACCTCCTCGAAGCCCAGCGAGTCGTAGAGCTCGTTGGCGGCGAGCTGGTCGCCGGTCTCGACGGTGACGTCCACCGCACCGAGCGACGCCAGGCGGTGCAGGCCTTCCTCCATCAGGGCCCGGGCCAGGCCGTGGCGGCGGTGGTCGGGGTGGGCGCACACCGGCTCGAAGGTGGCGTGGCGGTTCAGGTCGTCCCAGGCGATGCCCACGTATGCAGCGAGGGTGCCATCCGGCGCGGCGGCGACCAGGTCGAGGTCGGCGCGGTAGCACGGTGCCATGCGGGTGAAGTTCTGGAACTCCACCGCCGAGTGGAAGGTGCGCCCGAAGGCGGCGTTCAGCAGGTCCGCCACCCGGCCGCAGTCCTCCAGATCGTCCGCGCGCACCGTGCGCAGGACGTACGGAGCGGGCAGCACAGGGCGCGGCGGCAGCGAACCCTCGGCCATCCGTTGGCGGCGGGTGACCCCACCGGCGGCGCCGCGCTCGTACCCGCGACTCGACAGCACTGCCTGGCGGTCGGCGTCGTCGTCGAACACGAAGATGGACAGCAACCGACCGTCTGCCACCTGACGCGCCAGATGCGCTTCGGCCCAGGCCACCATCTCCTCCTCGAGGTGGCGGAACCCGGGATGGAGCTGGAGGTGCGCGTCGCCGCCGCCTTCCGTCGTCACGGCGCCGACCAGTGCCCCGGCGGCCTCCCACAGCTGGACCTTGCCGCGCACGTGCGCTTCCCACCGCGGGTCGGCGTTGTGGAAGACGGTGCCGTCCCAGCGGCGGACCTCCCAGTTCCATCCTGCGGGCACCAGCGGATGGGTGGCGACGAGCAGGTCGCGCACCAGCCGGACGTCGCGCTCGCTGTCGAGCGGACGGGTGGTGACGCTCGGCGTCATGGCGGCAGCGCGTCAGCCCGCGGGAGCGGCAGCGGGAGCCGGGGCACCATCGCGCACGACCGCGGGCACCGGGCGGCGGGCGGTGGTGGACGTCACGAGGAAGCCGGCGAACAGGACGGCGATGCCGACCAGCAGGGTGACCGCGAACGCACGGTCCTTGCCCAGGCGGCCGGCGAGCGTGCCGCTGGCGCTGAGGATCAGCGTGCCGACCGCGATGAGCACGTTGCCGATGGCTAGCCGGCGGGGCGCCAGCACCGTACGTGCTGCGCCGAGCGACGGCACGCGCCCGCGCCACACCCGCCAGGCGCTCCACACCGCGCCGGCGATGATCACCACTGCGGCGACGCCGGACCCGACGGCGGCGAGCACCCGCGGGGCGACGCCGAACACGTCCTTGCCAGTCGGCATCTCACCCCGCCCGACCGCCTCCCGCGTGGGCGCAGTCAGGATCACACCCGCGCTGAAGCCGCTGAGCAGCACCAGCCAGCCGCGCACCCGGTTGCCCACCTCCGGCCCGGCCAGCAGGTACACCGTGCCGAGCGCCAGCCACGGCACGTTGAGCACCGCACCCGCGAGGTAGAAGACCCGGAACACGCCCAGCCCCCAGCCCACGGACTCCGCCCACCACAGCGCCGCAGACCCAGCGCGAAGAGGGCCAGCGAGACCGTCCACGCCAACTCGTGGGGGCGTCGACGGCGCAGCCAGCGGTCCAGCGTGCTGAGGCAGAACGCCAGCGCCACCAATGTGGCGGCGGCAGCGAGGGCGGCGTTCATCGACCGGCAGGCTACGGCAGCCCACGTGTGCTCGTCACCGCGCCGGCGGACCCGCTGCGACGGATCTCACACCCGGCTCTACCTCACGGGCTTTGTGAACGTGTGCACGAATGCCTAACGTTGGACCCGGTATGTCCGCCGACCGCAACCGCCGCCGCATCCCCGATGCCACCGTGTCCCGGTTGCCGGTGTACCTGCGGATCCTCGGCGAGCAGGCCGACGAGGGCGTGGACAGCATCTCCAGCGAACGCCTGGCCGAACTGGCCGGGGTCAACGCCGCCAAGGTGCGCAAGGACCTCAGCTACCTCGGCAGCTACGGCACCCGCGGCGTGGGCTACGAGGTCGGCTACCTCGTGTACCAGATCCGCCGCGAACTGGGCCTCACCCACGACTGGCCGGTGGTCATCGTCGGCGCCGGCAACCTGGGTCAGGCCCTCGCCGGCTACGGCGGGTTCGGCGAGCGCGGCTTCCCCGTGGCCGGCGTGGTGGACGTGGACGACGCCAAGGTCGGTTCGGTGCTCGGCGGGGTGCGGGTGCGCCACATCGACGAACTGCCCCAGATCGTGCGCACCAAGCGGGTCAACATCGGCGTCGTCGCCACCCCCGCCCACGCCGCCCAGGACGCCGCCGACCGCCTGGTCGCCGCCGGTGTCACCAGCATCCTCAACTTCGCCTCCGTGGTGCTGGCGGTGCCCCGGGCCATCGAGGTCCGCAAGGTGGACCTCGCCGTGGAACTGCAGATCCTCAGCTACCACGAGCAGCGCAAGGCCAGCCTCCATGCCGTGTCCGGTGGTGCCGCCGGTGCCGTCCCCCGTCCGGCGAGCGCGTAGGGTGTTCGGCGCATGAGCATCGTGGTCATCGGTGTCAACCACCGCACGGGCCCCATCGCCCTGCTGGAGCGCGTGTCGCTCGCCGGCGAGGCGCTGTGCAAGGCCGTCACGGGCCTGGTCAGCCGCGCCAACATCCGCGAGGCCGCCGTCCTCTCCACCTGCAACCGCACCGAGGTCTATGCGGTCGCGGAGCGCTTCCACGGTGCGTACGCGGACATCCGCGACTTCTTCTGCGAGCTTGGCGGCCTGCAGCCCGACGATCTGCACCCCCACCTGTACAGCCAGCACGACGACGCGGCGGTGGCCCACCTGTTCGAGGTGGCCGCCGGCCTGGACAGCGACGTGCTGGGCGAGAGCGAGATCCTCGGCCAGGTCCGCGCCGCGTGGGAGACCGCCCAGGCCGAGGGCGGGGCGAAGGCCACGCTGAACCTGCTGTTCCGCCACGCGGTGGAGACCGGCAAGCGGGCCCGCACCGAGACGTCCATCGGCCGCCACACCGCCTCGGTGTCGCACGCCGCGGTGGAGATGGCCAACGAACGGCTCGGCTCCATCGCCGGCAAGCGCGTCCTCGTGGTCGGCGCCGGTGACATGGGCGAAGGCGTGGCGGTGGCGCTGGTGGGCGCCGGTGCCACGGACATCGTGGTCACCAACCGCACCGAGGCCCGCGCCATGCAACTGGCCCAGCGCGTGGGCGGCACCATCGTCCCCTTCAGCGATCTGGGCGAGGCCCTCTCCACTGCCGATGTGCTGCTCACCTGCACCGGTGCCGGCACCGTGGTGATCGACCATGATCTCGTCGCCGCGGCCCGCCGGAACACCACCGAGCCGCTGCTGGTGGTGGACATCGCCGTGCCCCGCGACGTGGCCGCCGACGTGGTGCACGCCGGCGACGTGACCCTCCTGAATCTGGACGACCTGCGCGACTGGGCCGCCCGCGGCCTGGCCCTCCGGGCGGCGGAGGCCGAGCGGGTGCGGGCCATCGTGGCCGAAGAGGTGGAGCGCTTCGGGCAGGAATCCACCGCCCGCCAGGCCGCCCCGCTCGTCGCCCAGTTGCACGAGAAGGGCGAAGCCGTCCGCCAGGCCGAACTGGAGCGCTTCGCCAACCGGCTGGCGTCGCTGGAACCCAGCCAGCGCGACGCGGTGGAGGCCGTCACCCGCGGCATCGTGGCCAAGCTGCTCCACCAGATGTCCGTGCGGCTGAAGGAAGACGCCGGCAGCCCGCAGGGCGAGCGCAACTCGGCGGCCGTCCGCGACCTGTTCGACCTCGGCTGAGTCCGGGCGAGCGCACGCCCATGGCCCGCCCCCTCCGCCTCGCCACCCGCGGCAGCGCCCAGGCCACCGCCCAGTCCCACGCCGTGGCCGACGCCCTGCGTGCCGCCCACCCAGGCCTGGACGTGGACCTCGTGTTCGTGGAGACTCTCGGCGACCAGCGCACCGACCTGCCACTGCACACCATCGGCGGCCAGGGCGTGTTCGTGAAGGAGGTGCAGCGGGCCGTGCTGGACGGCCATGCCGACCTGGCCGTGCACAGCGCCAAGGACCTGCCCAGCATCACCGCCGGCGGGCTGCACCTGGCTGCCTTCTGCGCCCGCCGCGACCCGCGCGATGCGCTGGTGGGCGCCACCCTCGCCGACCTGCCCCATGGCGCCACGGTGGCCACCGGGTCGGTGCGCCGCCGCGCCCTGCTCGCCGCCGAGCGCCCGGACCTGCAGTTCGTCGAGTTGCGCGGCAACATCCACACCCGCCTCGCCAAGCTGCCCGAGGGCGGCGCTGGTGATGGCCGTCGCCGCCCTGCAGATCCTGGAGCTCACCGACCGCATCGCCGAGGCGCTGGAGGTGGACCGCATGGTGCCCGCCCCCGGCCAGGGCTGTGTGGCCATCGAGTGCCGCGAGGGCGACGCCACCACGGCAGCCCTGCTGGCCGCAGTGGACCATGCACCCACCCGTGCCGCGGTCACCGCCGAGCGGGCCTTCCTGGCCGAACTCGGCACCGGCTGCTCCCTGCCCGTGGCCGCGCACGCCGAGCGGGTGGATGGCGACCTGCTGCTGCACGCCTTCCTGGCCGACCCGGCCACCGGCCGCCATGTGCGCGCCGTCGCCTCGCTGGCCGCAGACCCTGCCGAGCACACCCGCGAGGCCGCCACGGTGGCCCGCGACCTGCAGGCCGCGCTGGCCGCCGACGCCCCGGAGGCCTGAGCCGTGGGCGCGCTGGCCGGCCGCCGGGTGGTGGTCACCCGCGCCGCCGACCAGGCCGACGACCTGGCCACCCTGCTGCGCGCCCGTGGCGCCGACCCGGTGGTGGTGCCGCTGATCGAGATCGTCGAGGTCGCCGAGGGCGCGGCGACGCTGGCCGGCCACCTCGCGGCGCCGGCGCCGCCGTTCGACTGGGTGGTCGTCACCTCGCCCAACGGCGCCCGCGCCCTCCTGGCCGCCGGCCGTCCCGCTCCCGGGTGCCCGGTGGCGGCGGTCGGGCACGCCACCGCGGAGGAACTCCGGGCCGCCGGTGTGGAGGTGGCGCTGGTGCCCACCGTGCAGCGGGCCGCCGGCCTGGTGGACGAGTTCCCGCCCGGGCCGGGCACCGTGCTGGTGGTGCAGGCGGTGGACGCCGAGCCGACCCTGGCCGACGGCCTGACCGCGAAGGGGTGGCAGGTCACCACCGTGGCCCCGTACCGCAGCGTGCCGGCCCGCCCGCCGGCCGGCCTGCAACTGGCCGCCCTGGCCGCCGACGCCGTGCTGTTCGCCAGCGGGTCCGCCGCCCGGGCGTGGGTGGCCGTCTTCGGCACCACCACCCCGCCCCTGGTGGTGGCCATCGGCCCCCAGACCGCCGCCGCGGCGACTGCCGCCGGCCTCAAGATCGACCTCGTCGCGGCCGATCATTCAGTGCCGGGTTTGGTGGCGGCATTGGAGTCTCACCTCTCCACCCTGGAGTAGGATCCGTACCGCTCGCCCACCTGGTGGAGCGTCGACAGCACACAGCATGCAGGCCATCTGGACCTCCCGGCGGCGGGCGATCGTGACCGCCGTGGTAGCCGTCGCCCTTGGGGGTTCCCAGGGCGCGTCAGCGGCCCGCGTCACCACCCCTGTCACCCCGGGCCGGCCCACCGTGCCGGTCGTCGACGCCTCGTCCACCCTCCCCGTCATGGGCCAGCACCCCACCGTGTCCGCCGACGGTCGCTGGGTGGCCTTCGAGGGCACCCCGCAGGACGGCGACGCCCGCACCACCACCACCTACCTGCAGGACCGCGAAGCCGGCACGGTGGAGGAACTCACCCCGATGGTGGACGGCGTGCCCAGCGGCAACACCGTCTGGCCGGTGATCAGCGGCGACGGGTGCACCGTCACGGTCATCACCGAACTGCCCTACGACCTGTTCCGTGACGACAACGAAGGTTCCCGGTGGGACGTCTACCGCACCGTGCTGCCCCACTGCGACGGCGACGGCGACTGGGAACTGGTGTCGGCCAAGGGGGCCGGCTTCGAGACCGCCGCCGGTGACGACACCGACCCGCGCTACCCGGTGGCCGTGTCCGCCGAAGGCTCCGTGGTCGCCTATACCACCCGTTTCGGTGGGGCCGACGCCGACGTCGCCTCCGTCGAGTTGGTGGACCTGTCCGTCCCGCTCGGCCAGGCCGGGCGCACCCGAGCCGTGGCCGGCACCCCGATCACCCCGCCCACCGGCACGTTCCGCTACCACGGCGTGCGCGAGCCGGCGATGAGCAGCGACGGCCGGTTCGTGGCCTTCACCTCCGACGCCTCCTCGGCCCTCGCCGTGCCGGAGTGGGGCACCGGCCCGCAGCCGGGCGGCTACGCCTACAGCAACGTCTACGTGTGGGACCGCGAGAACGTCGACCGCAACACCTCCGTCCGCCGGGTGTCCGTGCCCGCCGGCCCGGACAGTGGCGACAGCTACAGCGCCGCGCTCTCCGGCGACGGCAGCACCGTGGCCTTCGTGTCCACCGCCACCAACCTGGTGCCCGGCGCCACCCTCCCGGCCTGCAACCCCAACTGTGTGCCGCAGGTGTACCTGCTGGCGCTGGAAGGCGGGTCCATCCGCCTCGGCTCGCGCCTGCCGGGCGACCCCACCCAGCCCCCGGTGGGCGTGGACGCTGCCGCCACCCAGCCGGTGCTGGATGTCACCGGCGCCGAACTGGTCTACGTCACCCGCGCCACCAACCTGTTCCCCAGCCGGGCCAGCGGGGTGGGCAGTGCCGCCGACGGCGACATCGTCCGCACCGTGCCCGCGCTGGCGACGGTGGAGCGTGTGTCCACCGCTGCCGACGGGCTGCCCGTGGCCGCGGCCAACTCCCACCCCCACCTGTCGGCCAACGGCCGGGTCGTGGTGTTCGACACGCTGGCCGGCTCCGCCTGGGGTTCCACCGTGGCCGGCCGCCAGGTGGTGGCCGTCACCACCGCACCGTCGCTGGAACTCGCCGACCTGGACATGGGTACCGTCGCCGTCACCTTCCCCGGCCCGGAATGGGTGCTCAACGTCACCAACAACGGCCCATCCTCCTTCGTGCCCGCCGGTGTGGCCATCGACCAGCCGGACTTCCTCGTCAGCGGCGGCACCTGCGTGGAGCAGGCCGGCACCCCGGTCCCGCCCGGCGGCACCTGCACCGTCACCCTGATGTTCATGCCGATGGTGGAAGGCGACCAGGAGGCCACGCTCACGGTCGCCGAGGCCGGCGTGGAGATGGAAGGGCCCGACCGCACGGTCATCGCCGGCCAGGAGGTCGGTGAGGACGGCACCGTCAGCGGCGACGCCCCCGACCCCTTCGGCTCCGTCGCCATCACCGCCACGCTCACCGGTTTCGGCGGCGATCCCACCATGGCTCCCAGCCCGGCGGGCGCCTACTCGCGGCCCTCGCTGGTGGGCGGACGGGCGGAGCCGATGCCGTTCACGATCTACAACGTCGCCTTCAACCCCGTCCGGGTGAAGAGCGTGCGCATCCAGGGCACCGCCGCCGACGACTTCGAGGTGGTCGATGACGAGTGCACCGGCGCCAAGGTCGACGCCGGCGAGTCCTGCCAACTCTCGGTGGCCTTCACGCCCACCGCTGCCGGTCGCCGCAGCGCCATCGTGCGGGTCACCACCGATGACGGCGCCTACACCACCATGATCGTCAGCGGCGACGGGTACTACGAGCCCCGTGTGGCCACCAGTGCCACCACCATCGTCGCCGGCTCGCGGGTCAGCGTCACCGGCACCGGCTACGCACCCGGCGCCACCATCACCGTCGCGTGGGCCGACGGTTCGGGCCGCGGCGTCACCGCGGTCACGGACGACACCGGCACCTTCACGGTGGAACTGGTGGTGCTGCCGTCGGCCCGCCCCGGCGCCCGCAGCCTGGTTGCCTCGGCCGGTGAGGGCCAGGTGGCCGTCACCCAGGTGCTGGTGGTGGCCGCCGGTCGCTCCGCCGGCCCTGCCTCACCCAGCTGGCCCGGCCGCCCCTGACGGGGGTTGCCCCGACGGTGGGGCCGTGGGTCAGGCGTCCAGCAGGACGCCGCTGACCAGCACGGTGGGGCTGCACGCCGTGGCCGTGGGGTCGCCTACGCCCAGGCAGGTGACGGACACCGTGAGCTGCTCGTTGGCCAGGAACTCCAGCGGGGTCACCAGCGGGACCGGCACGTCGCTGTAGATGTTGGCCAGGTTGTAGGTGAGCAGGCCGTTGCTGTTGCGCCCGACGATCAGCGAGCCCTGGTCCAGCTGGGGGTTCTGGATGATGAGGTCCGTCACCCGCAGCACCTTGCCCGCCGGCACCGTGTACTGGTTGGCGCCGGACTGGCCGACGCCGATGCTCAGCGGCAACTGGAAGTTGACGATCGAGCCTTCCTCGTCCACCACCGGCACCACCGTGGTCTCCACGCCACCGCTCTGGTCCAGCGTGGTGGGGGTGACCTCCGTGGGGAGGGTGGTGGGCGGGGCCGCCTCACCGGCCGCCCGGTCGGCCTGGCGATGGATCTCGGGGCGGACGAGGCCGAACCACGCCGCCGCCAGCAGACCGGCGACGACCGCGGTGCCGGCCAGCCGGCCGAGCAGCCGCTCCGGCAGCATGGGCGCCTGCACGAACGTGGCCGGCGCCGACGCGGTGGGGCTGCCCGGTTGGTCCGCGTCGATGCGGAAGGGGATGGTGCGCGGGCGGCGCTCCCACTGCAGCCCGTTGGCCCGCAGCTTCAGGCGCACCAGCGTGCTGCCACCGGGTTCGATGCCGGAGGCGGGCGGGTCGAACTCGCCCTCCACGCGACCGGATGGGTCCACCAGGTGGAGGCGCACGCTGGCCAGCGTGTTGCCCTTGTTCTCCACCATCATCTCGTAGCCGGCGCCGCGGCGGCCGCGCTGGGCGGGCTGCAGCACGTTGATCCGCCGGTCGTAGCTGCCGCCGATGACGATGGTGGTCTCGGCCGTGGCGATGTTGTCCGGGTCGCGCTGGGGCACCATCCGCACGGAGAGGGAGGTGGGGCCGGCGGTGGTGCTGGGCAGCAGCGGCGGCCGCACCACGACCTCGACGGTCTCCTGCGCGCCACCGAACAGGGTGAGCGTGGCCGGCTCGATGGTGGCGTACCCAGCGGCCATGCCCACGGGTGTGAGCACGAACGCGTCGGTGGTCTCGGCCAGGTTGACGATGGTGAGGCTCAGCACCGCAGTGGTACCGGGCGCGACCTCCACGTCGCCCTCCGCGAACCAGCCCTGTGCAGCCACGACCCGGAACGCTACCTGTCAGCGGAAGCAGATCCGGTCGCGCCCGCTGCGCTTGGCCTCCTGCAGCGCGTCCGCTGCTTCGGCCAGCACGCGGGTGCGGTCCACGGGAGCGCTGCCGACGGCGACGCCGATGCTGGCGGTCAGCCGCAGGGCGCTGGGCAGGCCGTGGAACGTGCGCGCCGCGACCAGTTGGCGGACCCGCTCGAACACGGTGCGGGCATCGCCCGGGGACGTGTCGCGCAGCACCATCACGAACTCGTCGCCTCCGAGGCGGACGACCGCGTCGTTGCGCCGGCACACCCGCTCCAGCAGGCCGGCAACCTCCTGCAGCACGCTGTCGCCGAGGAGGTAGCCGTACTCGTCGTTCACCTGCTTGAAGCCGTCGAGGTCGATGATCGCCACGCACACCGGCGCGGTGCCGTCGAACGCCTCGGGAAGCAGGGTGTCCAGGTGGCGCCGGTTGGGCAGCCCGGTCAGCGGGTCGCTGGTGCTCAGCGCCTCCACGCGCAGGTGCTCCACACCGAGGCGCACGTGCTCCCAGCGGGCAGCCCGCTCGTCGTGCAGGCCGCGCAGGGTGTCGCGCTGCTGACGCTCCAGCGCGGCGCGGGCGTCGTCGTGACGGCCGAGCTCCCACAGGATCTCCACCTCCACCGCCTGCAGCGGACCGAGGTTGCCGGTGAGGTTCAGTTCGGCGCCGAGCGCCAGCGTGTCGGACACGAGACCGAGCACCTGCACATCGTGGTCGGCCCGCCAGCGAGCGATCGCCTCTCCCGCCATGGCGATCACCTGCTCCTCGATCATCCCGTGCTCCGAGGCCATCCGCCGGGCGTCTTTGGCGTCGTGGACAGCGGCCTGGTAGTGGCCGATCTCGGCCAGCATCATCGACCGGTGTGCCAGCGCGGTGCACATGGACATCACCTCGCGGGCCCCGGCCGGGTCCAGTGCCGCGGTGGCCGCGTAGACGCCGTCGTGCAGCAGCCGGTTGCGCTCCAGCACGTCCGGCTCCCGCTGGGCGGAGTAGTGGTAGGCGGAGGTCATGCTGGCGTAGGTGAACTGGCGGTCGTCGTCGTTGTCGGCGACCCGCAGGGCCCGGTCGAACAGTTCGAGCGCGGCCTCGGTGAAGCCGGAGTGGGCGTAGGTGACACCCATGTTGTGAATGACGTCGTAGTTGGCCGGCTCGTTGGGCAGCCGGTCCAGCAGGTACATCGCCTCGCTGAGCGCATGGGCGGCCTCGGCCAGCCGGTCGCTGCGAACCAGATGGTCGACGATCACACCCAGCGCGTCGGCCAGTTCGGGCAGGTAGTGCTCGTGGCGGGCCCGGTCGGCGATCACGGTGGCCAGCGCCGCGGCCTCGTCGTAACACTCCACGGCCAGCAGGCAGCAGGCCTGGCGGATCTGCAGGTTGAGGCGGGCCTGCTCGTCGGGGGTCAGGTCGGCGGCGCGGGCGAACAGTTGGGCGGCGTCCTGGAAGCGGCCGGCGCGGCGGGCCTCGATGGCGTCCTGCTGCAGCCGCTGGGCGCTGCGTTCGTCGCCCGGCTGGTCGGTGATGCGGCGGGTGTCAGCCATGGAAACCACCGCCCCACCCACTACCGTGGCTGGCCGTGAGCTTCCCGATCTCGCGGCCTCGCCGGCTGCGCTCGTCGGCCGCCCTGCGCGACCTGGTCGCCGACACCCGGCTGGACGTCCGTGACCTTGTCGCCCCGCTGTTCGTGCGCGAGGGCATCGACCAACCCCAACCCATCGAGTCGCTGCCCGGTGTGGTGCAGCACACCCGCGCCAGCCTCCGCGAGGAGGTGCGGGCGTTGGCCGACATGGGTGTCCGCGCCGTGATCCTGTTCGGTGTCCCGTCCATCAAGGATTCCATCGGCTCGCAGGCGTACGACCCTGAGGGAATCGTGCAACTTTCCCTCCGTGACCTTGCCGAGGACGTGGGCGACCGGATGGTGCTGATGGCCGATCTGTGCGTGGACGAGTACACCGAGCACGGTCACTGCGGGGTCCTCGACGGCCCGGCGGGCGATCCGCTCACGTCGGTGGACAACGACGCCACGCTGGACGTGTACGCCCGTATCGCCGTGGCTCAGGCCGACGCCGGCGCCCACGTGGTGGCCCCCAGCGGGATGATGGACGGCCAGGTGGGTGCCATCCGCGCCGCGCTGGACGGCGCGGGGCACCGCAATGTGGCCATCCTGGCCTACTCGGCCAAGTACGCCAGCGGCCTGTACGGCCCGTTCCGCGATGCAGTGGACTGTGCCATCGCCGGCGGCGGCGACCGCAAGGCCTACCAGCAGGACTGGCGCCGTGGTGAGCGTGAGGCTCTCCTGGAAGTGCGGGCCGACCTGGCCGAGGGCGCGGACATGGTGATGGTGAAGCCGGCGCTGGCTTACCTGGACATCATCCGGGCGGTGAAGGCGGAGGTGGACGTGCCGCTGGCCGCCTACCACGTGAGCGGCGAGTACTCGATGATCAAGGCGGCGGCGGCGAACGGCTGGATCGACCACGACGCGGTGGCCACAGAGCACCTCACCGCCATCAAGCGGGCCGGGGCGGACGTCATCCTCACCTACCTCACCCGCTGGTTCGCGGAGGCACAGCAATGACCCTTCCCCCTGGCGTCCCCGCCTCCAACGCCGAGGTGTACGCCCGCTCGTGCGCCGTCATCCCCGGCGGCGTCAACTCGTCCATCCGGGCCTTCAGGGCCGTGGGCGGCACCCCGTACATCGTGGACCGCGCCGAGGGCCCGTACGTGTGGGACGTCGAGGGCACCCGGTACATCGACCTGGTGCAGAGCTACGGGGCGATCATCCTCGGCCATGCCCACCCGGCCGTCACCACCGCGCTGGCCGCGGCAGCGGCCGGTGGCACGTCCTACGGCGCGCCCACCCCCGGTGAGATGCTGCTGGCCGAGCAGATCGCCGCCCGCGTGCCCAGTTGCGAGCGGGTGCGGCTGATGAACTCGGGCACGGAGGCCACGAGCACGGCGGTGCGCCTGGCCCGTGGCTACACCGGCCGGGACCGCATCGTCATCTTCCACGGCAACTTCCACGGGGCGACCGACGCGCTGCTCGCCGCCGGCGGCAGTGGTGTCGCCACGCTGGGCCTGCCCGGCACGGCCGGCGTGCCCGCCGCCGCGGTGTCCGAGACGATGGTGGTGCCGTACAACCAGGTGCCGCAGCTGGACGACAAGGTCGCGGCCGTGTTCGTGGAACCGGTGGCCGCCAACATGGGTGTGGTGGCGCCGGCGCCCGGGTTCCTCGAGGGTTTGCGCGCCGAGTGCGACCGGGTCGGCGCGCTGCTGGTGTTCGACGAGGTCATCACCGGGTTCCGCCTCGGCACGGGCGGTGCGCAGGGCCAGTTCGGTGTGCGCCCCGACCTCACCACGTTCGGCAAGGTCATCGGTGGCGGCCTGCCGATCGGCGCGGTGGGTGGCCGCCGGGAGATCATGGAGACGCTGTCGCCGCTGGGTGCCGTGTTCCATGCCGGCACGTTGGCCGGCAACCCGCTGGCCACCGCCGCCGGCCGGGCCGCGCTCGGCGAACTGACTCCCGAGGTGTACGCCCTGCTGCGTACCCGCGCCGCCCGGCTGGCCGCCGCGCTGCAGGCGGCGTGCGACGGTGCCGGGCTGCCCGCCACCTTCCCCGTGGTGGGCACGCTGGTGGGCATGTACTTCGGTGCCGCGCTGGGGCCGGGGGTCGCGCCCACGGACTTCGCCGGCGCGAAGACCACCGACGAGGCCGCCTACGCCCGCTTCTTCCACGCCATGCTCGCCGAGGGGGTGGCACTCGCACCCGGTGCCTACGAGGCGCTGTTCGTGGGCCTCGGGCACACCGACGACGTGATCGACGCCGTCGGTGAGGCTGCGGCGCGGGCTGCCCGGGTGGCCGCCGCCGCCTGAGCCGGCGGTGCCTGCCCTACGCTCGCGCCCGTGCGCCAGTTCTTCACCCTCCGGTTCTGGCTGACCCTCGCCGCGCTGGGCGGGCTGGCGCTCGCCGCCGTGGCGGTGGCCCGCAGCCAGGACAGCCAGGCCGCCCCCACCCCGGTGGGCGAGGGCCGCACGTCGCGGCGGATGGATCTGGTCACCTGGGTGTACACGATCGTCCCCGGCGACGGGTTCGCGATGGTCGACGGGCGCACCACCGCGGATCTGGCAGTGGTGCTGGACGGCACGAGGACGATGCGGATCGTCAAGGGCACCGAGGGGGAGATCGACTGCCCGTCGCTGACCGTGCCCGGCCATTGCATGATCGCCGCCGACCTGCTGGGCGACGCCGTGCTGTGGTTCTCCATCGTGGAGGGGCGCCCGTCGGCCACGCTCACCCTGCCTGCGGTGCGCGAGGTGGTGGGCGACGGCTGGCTGCTGCTGGCGAACGGCTGGGAGGTTCGCCACGCGTCGGTGGTGGACCGGGTGTGCGACGACGACACTGCGTCGCTCACCGAGTTCATCCGCACGTTCGGTGACGAGGCCACCAGCACGTTCGACGTGGAGCGTCAGCAGGTGGTGAAGGTCACCTGCCCGCGGGCAACCGCCACGACGTCCACCACCGACGCATCCTCCACGTCCGTCGACCTCACGGTGGTGGGTGCCCCGGGGGACACGGTGCCCGGCACGGGTGAGGAACCATCCGACACACTCGGCGGGTAGGCGTCAACCGGGTGCGGCCTCGGCGTGGGCGATGTGGCTCAACTCCCGCCAGATGAGCACGAGGATCACGGCGGAGCCGGCGAACGCGAACCAGAACGGGGCGGTGATGCCCCACTGGCGGGCCAGCACCCCTCCGACCGCGTTGCCCACCACCAGGCTGCCCATCATCCCGAGGAAGTAGATGCTGCCGACGCGGCCCTGGAGGTCCGTCGGCACGGCGCGGTGACGGATGGTCGTGCTGGTGGCGCCCCACGCCGCGGTGTGCACGCCGAACAGGAAGAGGATCCCACCCGCCACCAGTGGGGTGGTGGTGAGGGCCAGGGTCAGATGGGTCGCCGTCTCGATGGCCAACCCGGCGCGCATGATGGCCGCAGCGCCGATCCGCCGCTCCAGCCCGCCGTACACCGCGGTGCCCAGCAGCCCTCCCAGCGCGCTGGCCGCGGACAGCAGACCGAAGCCCACGTCGCCGAGGCCGAGGCGCTGCCGGGCCAGCAGCACCAGCACCGCCCACGCCGCGCCGAATGTGATGTTGAACGCGAGGATCGTCAGCGTGAGGGCGCGCATCGGACGGTGGTGCCACAGCCAACGCAGCCCCTGGCGGATCTGGGTGCGCATCGGTGCGTCGGCGTCGTGACGCTCCGGCCGGGTGGCGGCCATCCGCCCGATCAGCACGGCGCCCAGCGCGACCATCACTGCCTGGGCGGAGAAGGCTGCGGCGCGGGCCACGGCGAACAGGACGGCTCCGAGCGGCGGCCCGATGAGTTGGTTGATGACCAGTGGGCCGGCCATCAGGCGGGCGTTGGCCACGCCGAGGTCGGCGGGTGCCACCACCATCGGCAGCAGCGTGGAGGACGTGATGTCGGCGAAGACCTCGGCGGTGCCGACGAGGAACATCGACGCCAGCACGACGGCGACATTGACGACCCCGGTGAGGATCGAGGCCACCAAGGCCACCAGCACGGCGGCCCGGCCGAGGTCCACGAGCGCGACGAGGCGGCGCCGGTCCACCCGGTCGGCCACCACGCCGGCGTGCAGGCCGAACAGCACCCACGGCAGCCGTTGCAGCAGCGCGGCCAACGCGACGAGCACCGGATTCGAGGTCTCCGACGCCACCAGCAGCGGCCCGGCGGCGAGCGCGATGCCGTCGCCGATGTTGCTGGCCCAGGAGGATGCCAGCAACGAGCGGAACTGCCGCCCCAGCCTGGGCGGGGCAATGGCATCGAGCAGGCGGGACATCAGGGTGTGACGCTACGTGGCCTGCTGCCCCGGCCGGCGGGCAGGTGGTGACCGCGTGCCGAGAAGATCTCGCAGAAGGGACCACCGGCCGTGGTTGACATTTCCCTTTGCGTAGTAGAGTGTCGAACGTCCCCGAAGGGCGGAAACCGGGCGGGGCAGAGTGCGGAGGCGGGTGTGGGACAACAACGTCCTGCAGGCTGGGAAGACCACCCTGGGCAAGGGGTCAGCGCGGCCCTGTCCGACCGGGCGCGCCTGCGGTCCACCCTCGACAACCTGGTCGACCCGTGTGTCCTGCTCCTGCCGGTCCGCGATGAGATCGGGCGGATCACCGACCTGTCGTTCGCCGACGCCAACCATGCCGCTTGCGACAGCATCGGCCAGCCGCTCGACGCACTGCTCCACCTGCCGCTGATGGCGCTGCCCACTTCGGGGCCGCTGGCCGACCTGCTCGACCGTCATGGCCCGGCGCTGGCCGCCGGTGAGGCCGTCCGTCTGGACCGGTTCCACTACCGCAGCGACGTACCCGGTGCCAAGGAGTTGTACCTGGACGTGCGCGCCGTGCCCGTAGGCGAGGCCATCTCCGTGAGCTGGCGCGACGTCACGGTGGAGGAAGCGCTCCACCGCTCGCTGGAGGACTCGGAGCGGCGCTACCGGCTGCTGGCGGAGCACGGCAGCGATGTCGTCGCCGAGGTGGACATCCACGGCCGCTTCATGTGGATCTCCCCGTCCGCACCGAGCGTCGCCGGCTGGCTGCCCGAGTCGTTGATCGGCGAGGACGTGGCCGTCTTCCTCGACGACTTCGAGCAGAACCGCGCCAGGGAGATCCGCAGCAGATTGCTGCGCAACGAGGTGGTGGAACCGACGGAGATGCTCGTGCGGACCGCAGCAGGTGACGAGCGCTGGATGTTGGTGCGCGCCGAGCCGCTGCGCGATTCCGACGGCCGGCCGGCCGGCGTGGTGTTGGGCCTGCGCGACTGCCACGCCGAGGTCATGGCCCGGCGGGCTGCCAACACGCTCTCTGCCGGCAGCGTCGCGCTCGTGAGGGCGACCGACGAGGACGAGTTGCTGCGCGCCATGTGCGCGACGGCCATTGATCACGGCGGCTACCGGTACGCCTGGTACGTGCGGCGGGTGAACGACGCCGCGCGGACGGTGCGGTTGGTCGCCGAGGCCGGCGATCGCGGTGGGCTGGAGCCGGAGGACGGTGTGCGGTGGAGCGACACGGACGAGCGTGGCTTCGGGCCAACTGGCACGGCGCTGCGCACCGGCCGCGCCGCCAACATCGACCACCTCCCGATCGCTCGAGCGGCCTCGACGTGGAACGACCTGCGCAACGGTGCGGGGTTCCGCTCGGCGCTCAGCCTGCCGGTGGTGGTGGACGGCGAACTGGACGGCGCGCTCACCGTGTACAGCAGCGAACCGGGGGCGTTCGACCGTGCCACCACTGCGGTGCTCAGCGACCTGGCCGACCAGGTGGGCATCGGGCTGCACCGTCTGCGGACCACGGCGGCACTGCAAGCGGCGCTGGCCCGCCACGAACTGCTGCGGGCCGCCATCGACCAGTCGGCAGATGCCATCGTCATCACCGATCCGGCCGCCGCCATCATGTACGCCAACCCGGCTGCAGCCCGCAGCACCGGCTACAGCCCGGAGGAACTCGTGGGGCAGAACCCTCGCATGTTCCAGAGCGGCGTGCACGACCCGACCTTCTACCTGTCCATGTGGAGTCGGCTGACGGCCGGCCAGTCGTTCCACGGCACGCTGGTGAACCGCCGCAAGAGCGGCGAGTTGTACGAGGAGGAAGCCACCATCACGCCGGTCCACGACGGGACGGGCTCGATCATGGCGTACGTCGGGGTGAAGCGTGAGCTCGGCCGGGCCGAGCGACTGGTTGCCAGCATCGACCAGGAGCACAACGACCGCGAGACGTTGCTGGACCTGATGCGCGACCTACGCCCGGCGGACACGTTCGAGGGCACCGCCACCTTGCTCTGCCAGGTGGCCACCCGTCTCGACGGCATCGACGGCGCGACGCTGCTGCAGTTCAAGGACGGCCGGGTCGTACCGATCGGCATGACCACGCAGCACCCAGGTGTGCCGTTGGAGACGGGCGCGGCCATTCCGGTGATGGACGTTGCGCTCCTGATCGAGGCCACCGAGCGCGGGGCGTGGTGGGTGGATCTCCACGACCTGGACGGGCCGGCCGCCCAGTTCCCCGACATGGCCGGGGCGCTCCGGGCCGCCGGATTCCACGCCACCGCGTATGTGCCCGTGCGGTGGGACGGCGAGATGATCGCCGCCCTGTCGGTGGTCACCAGTTCGCCGCACACGGAGCGCTGGATCGGGACCAGGCTGAGGGTGCTGGAGGAGTTCGCCGCCTTTGCCGGTGCCCTGCTGGGCGAGCAGTCCAAGCGTCGCGATCAGGCGGCCAAGGCCCGTCAGGACATTGCCGACATCATCCGCCATCGGCGGTTCCGCCCGGTCTTCCAGCCGATCATCGCCACCTCGGACGACTCGGTGCGTGGCTACGAGGCGCTCACCCGGTTCGACGACGGGGTCGCCCCCGACGTGCGCATCGACGAGGCGCACCGGGTGGGCCTCGGGTCCGAACTGGAGCGTGCCTGCGTGGAGGCCGCCATCGAGGCGGCAGCCGGGGTGCCGGACGACATCTGGCTGAGCGTCAACTTCACACCCACGGCGATTCTCGACGGCACCGCCGCAACCGTGGTCCGTGCCGCCAGCCGTCCGCTGGTGCTGGAGATCACCGAGCAACTCGGCGTGGAGAGCTACCCGATCGCCCGCAAGGCGATTCTCCAGTGTCGCCCGGCGAAGGTGTCCGTGGACGATGCCGGCGCCGGGTTCGCCAGCCTGCGGCACATCATCGAGCTGGAACCGGACATGGTGAAGCTGGACATGGGGCTGGTGCACAACATCGATGCCGACCCCGCCCGGCAGGCGATCGTCGCCGGCCTGGTGCACTTCGCCGACCTCACCGGCACCCAGCTGATCGCCGAAGGGGTGGAGCGTTGCGAGGAGGGCGATGCCCTGGCGGCGCTGGGCGTGCGCCTGGCCCAGGGCTACTGCTACGGCCGCCCGGGCCCGCTGCCCGACGGGCTGGCGAGGGTGCTCACACCCGGTGGCGGGTGACCTCGTAGACGGCCAGCGCGGCCGCCGCGCTGACGTTCAGCGAGCTCAACCGGCCGAGCATCGGGATGCTCACGATGACATCGCAGCGTTCGCGAACGAGACGTGACAGGCCGGCGCCTTCCGCCCCGAGCACCAGGCAGATGCCGTCGGAGGCCAGGTCGCCGAGGTCGAACAGGCTGCGGTCTGCTTCGTCGTCCAGGCCCACCACCCAGATCCCGGCCTCCTTCATCCGGGCCAGTGCGGTGGGCAACCCTCCCACCAGGGCCATCGGCACGTGCTCCACGGCCCCGGCCGCAGCCTTGGCCACGGTGGGCGTGACGTGCACGGCCCGGTGGCGGGGCAGCACCACGCCCTGCACACCGGCGCCGTCGCAGCAGCGCAGCAGGGCGCCGAGGTTGCCCGGGTCGGTGACGCCGTCCACGGCGACGAGGAACGGCGCCTGGCGGCCGGTGCGGGTGAGGAACGTACCGAGGTCCGCCTCGCGCAGCGGTGCGGCGAAGGCGATGACGCCCTGTGGCGCCTCGCTGCGGGCCTGGGCCTCCAACCGCTTGCGGGCCACCTCGGTGACCGTCACCCGCATGCTGCGGGCGATGTCGACGATGTCGCCGACGATCTCGTTCTCGTCGAGGTCGGCGGCCACCCACACCTCGCGAACCTTGCGCGTGCCGGCGATCAGCAGTTCGCGGACGGCCTGGCGACCCTCCACCTGCTCGCCACCCAGCGTCTTCTCCGCCGGCTTCTTCGGCTCACCCGGGCGGGCGACACCGCCGGTGCGGCCGGCGCCGCGCGACGACCACTGGCGGGCCCCGCCACTGCCGCTTGCGCCGCGCCGGGCGGTGCCACCGCGGCTGCCCTGGCCGCCCTGCCCCCCTTGGCCCCCCTGGCCGCCTTGGCCGCTGCCGGTCTTGGCGGCGCGCTGACGGGCGCCGGTGCCCGAACCCTTTGCCGGTCGGCGTTCCTTCACGCTGTTGCCTCCGTGTCGTCGATCTGTGTTGCGGGCGGCGCCGCGGACCGGCGGACGATCATCGCCGTCGCCCAGCAGGCGATGCCCTCTCTGCGGCCGAGCGCTCCCAGCCCTTCTGCCCGCCGGCCCTTGATCGTGACCGGCCCGCCGGCGGCCTGGCTGAGCCGGGCCTGCATCTCTGTCTTGCGCGGGGCCAGCTTGGGCGCCTCGCAGACCACCGCGCAGTCCACGTTGCCCACTGCCCAGCCGGCGTCGTGGAGCAGCCCGGCGGTGTGGCGCAACAACTCGATGGAGTCCGCGCCCTTCCATTGCGGGTCGGTGTCGGGGAAGTGCTCGCCGATGTCGCCGAGACCGGCGGCGCCGAGCAGGGCGTCGGTGACGGCGTGAGCCACCGCGTCGGCGTCGCTGTGGCCATGCAGCCCGCGCTCGCCGTCGAACACCACGCCGCCGAGCACCAGGGGGCGGGCGGGGTCGTCGCTGAAGCGGTGGATGTCGAACCCTTGACCCACGCGCAGTCCCGGCGCGTTGCCGTCGTCGCTGCTCATGTCGTCTCCCTCGAGGTGGCGGCGGGCCCAGGCGAGGTCGGCCGGGTCGGTGATCTTGCGGTTGTGCGGCTCGCCGTCCACCACCACGACCTTCCCCCCGGCGGCCTCCACCAGCATCGCGTCGTCGGTGGCCTCGGCGTGGTCGGTGGTGCCGGCGTGGGCGGCGCGCAGCGCGGCGGCACGGAAGGCCTGCGGGGTCTGCACGGCGCGCAGGCCCGCCCGCGCGGGCGTGGCCACCACCACGCCCGTCTGGTCCACCTGCTTCACCGTGTCGGTGACCGGCACGCCGGGGATGGCCCCGTCGGCCCCGGCGGCCACGGCGGCCACGACCCTGGCGAACACCTCGGCCCCGGCGAAGGGGCGGGCGCCGTCGTGCACGCAGATGATCGCTGCGTCGGCGGGCACGGCGGCGAGGCCGTTGCGGACGCTCTGGCTGCGGGTGGCGCCGCCGGCCACCCCGCCCTCGCGGGCGGCGTCGTCCTCCGGCACCACCACGACTACCCCGTCGCCGGCGGCACGAGCCGCCGCCACGGCCCAGTCCAGCACCCGCCGCCCGCCGAGGCGTTCGTACTGCTTCATGCCCCCGAAGCGGCGCCCCGAACCCCCGGCCACGACGATCGTCCAGACCGGTCCGTGGCCGTGTGGGGGCTGCTGCTGCGGCACCCCGGCGAGGGTAGTACCGTTCGGAAGGTCATGGCTCACGAAGAACTCCTCGCACGTACCGATTTCTTCGCCGACGCGCCACCGGCCGTCATCCGCGATCTCGCTGCCGCCGGCAGCGAACTGCACCTCATCCGCGGTGACGTGCTGTTCCGCGAGGGCGACATCGCCGACGCGCTGTACCTGGTGGTGAGTGGCCGCGTGGCCATCGCCATCGCCAACCCCATCGACCACCGCGAGACGGTGGTCGCGCTCATGGACTCCGGCGACCTGTTCGGCGAGATGGCCATGCTGGACGAAGGCAACCGCTCGGCCATGGCCCGGGCGCTGGAGCCGTCCACCGTGCTGGCCATCCCGTTCGACCCCGTCATCCGTGCCTTCCGTGGCGACCCCACACTGCTGTGGGCGGTCACCCGGCTGCTGGCCACCCGCCTGCGGGTGATGGACGAGGCGCTGGCCGACAGCGTGTTCCTGGATGTCACCGGGCGCACTGCCAAGCGCCTGCTGGAGCTGTCCGAGGGCGCCGACGAGTTCACCCTGCCGATCACCCAGGAGGAACTGGCCGGCATGGTGGGGGCGTCGCGCGAGCGGGTCAACAAGGCCATCGCCAGCTTCATCCGCCTCGGCTGGGTGGACCAGCACGAGCGCCGCTACACCATCTTGAAGCGCGACGCCCTGGAGCTGCGCGCCCGCTGACCGCTCGTGGACCGGCCGGGTGCGGCCGGGCGTCAGAGCGAGTCGACGAAGATGTTGGCCAGCACCTTCGGGTCGGCGCCGTTCTCCACGATCTGGCGGACCATCTTGTTGAGCTGCTCGGTGGTGAGGCTGCTGGCCACGGAGTCGATGACGGCCAGCATGTCGGGCGTGCCGACCTCGGCCGAGCTGAGCGCCAGCGCGGCGTTGCCGGGGAACACGGGCAGCGGATCGGCCAGGATGGTCATCCGCTCGGAGGTGATGGCCGGGTCCAGCGTGTTGATGGCCAGGCAATCGGCGTCGCCGGCCACGGCGGCCGCGCCCGGGTCGGCCACGGTCACCACGTCCTGGAACTCGCCGCCGTAGAACCGCAGCAGCGCGGGCAGGCCGGCGTCGGTGTCGTTCTGCCATTCCTCGGTGGCGCCGAGGCGGATGCGTGGCGCGTTGGAGGCCAGGTCGGTGAGCGAGGTGAGCTGCACATCGGCCAGCGCCTCGAAGGTGGCGGGCAGGCAGGCGATGACGGTCTTGTTCTCGGCGAGCATGCCGGTGTCGATGACCACCTTGTCGTCGAGCACCGTCTGGATGGCCACCACCTGCTCCAGCACGCCACGCCCGTTGGACGGCGGCGTGGTCGTGGTGGTGGTGTCGCCCGCCGTGTCGGCAGTGGTGTCACCGGTGGTGGTGTCCACGCTGGTGTCGGCAGTGGTGTCGCCCGTGGTGGTGTCCGGCGCCGTGTCGGCCGTGGTGGTGTCCGCGGCAGTGTCCGCCGTGGTGTCACCGGTGGTGGTGTCCACCCTGGTGTCGCCCGTGGTGGTGTCGGCAGTGGTGGTGTCCGGCGGCAGCGTGGTGGTGGGGATGGTGATCGGGGCGAGCGTGCTGGCCGGGGTGTCGGGCAGCGGCGTGGTGGTGGAGGTGGGCGCGTCGGTGCGGCTGTAGAGGTAGTGCACCAGGTCGCCGGACCACACCGGGATGACGCCGATGGAGCCGTCGGCCACGGCCTGGAAGGCCGCCTCGAGGTCCATGTCCACCGGGTCGCGGCGGGTGACGCGGAAGCCGGCGTCCTCCAGCAGGCGGGCGTACACCTCGGCCAGCAGCTGGCTGGCGGGGTCGTCCTTGAACGACGTCACCGTGATCCGCGGCTGCGGCGGCAGCGTGGTGGTGGAACTGGTGTCGTCGTTGCTGCAGGCGGCCAGCGCCAGGCTGGTGAGTGCGAGGGTGGCCACACAGCGAGTGAGGAGCCGGGTGGCAGGGTTCGTCCGCTTCATCGGGCTGCGAGCCTACTGGCGCGCGTGCCGACACGGGTCGTCGCCCCGGCCACAATGGAGATGTGTCTCAGGTCCTGCCCGATCCCCTGGCCGTCGTGCGCCGCTGTTGCATCGCCCTACCGACGGTGGAGGAACGGCTCAGCCATGGTGAACCCACCTGGTTCATCCGCGGCAAGACCAGCTTCGTGATGTACGCCGACCATCACCACGACGACCGCACCGCCATCTGGTGTGCCGCGCCTTCCGGCGTGCAGGAGGCGCTGGTGGCCGAGCGCCCCGAGGGCTTCTTCCGGCCCCCGTACGTCGGGCACCGCGGCTGGCTGGGCGTGTACCTGGACGTGCCGGTGGATGAGGACGAGTTGGCCGATCTCATCGAGGCGGCGTTCCGCACGGTCGCGCCGCCGCGGGTGCTGGCACTGCTCGACGAGGAGTGACCGCAGCGGCCTCGCCGTGGCCGCACCGATCACCAGGTGGCCCTGCCGGCGGCTGCGCTCGGCCACTCGGCGGCTGCCGTGGGGCCAACCGGCTGAACCGCCGGGTCCGGCGCGCTGCCGGCCACCTGCACCAGCGTCAGGCCGCCGCCCTGGGCCATCCAGGCCAGCCCCGGGCGGGCGCGTACCGGGTGGCGGCGGGGCAGCACCACGCCGAGCACGTCGCCGTCCAGGTCGGCGCAGCCGGCCAGCAGCAGCCCGGTGCGGCTGCGGCGCACTGTGGACGTCCAGTGGCCGTAGGCGGCGCGCAGCGAGTCGGCCCGGCCGGCGATGGCAATGGTCAACGGGTTCGCCGCGACGGTTGCGACCAGCGCGGCCAATGCTCCCGTGTGGTCGTCCACCAGGTCGGCGTCGTCCACCACCAGCAGGCAGGCGCGCCGGGCGAGCGCACCCTGCAGCGTCGCCGCGGCGGCGGCCGCGTCATGGCGGTCGTGCAGGCGGTCGGCCAGCGCGGCCAGCGCCGGCGCCGGGCGGGGCGCCACCGTGACCACCAGCCCACTGGGACGTGCGTCGCGCCATGCCGCGGTCAGCGTGGCCAGCGCGGTGCTGCGACCGCTGCGCGCCGGCCCGGCCACCGTGACGTGATCGCCGTCGGCGAGGTGCAGCGCGGCCGGTTCGCCGTCCTCCACCCCGATGCCGAGGGGCAGGGTCACCAGACCGCCGCTTGCTGTGCCGCGGGGCAGCGCCGCCCGGTCGAGCAGGCGCGGCAGGTGCAGCACCGGGGCCACGGGTGATGACGGCGGCCATGGTGTGGCGGCGGGCGGCGCGGCCACCTGCCCGGTCAGCCCGGTGGCAGCGAGGAACACCCTGCCGGGCGTCGGCCCGGGCACGGCGGCGGCGGGCACGCCGATCACGCCCGCCTCGTGCGGGTCGCCGAGGTGATGGACCCAGCGGTGGGGGAAGGCCTGCGCCAGCCGGGCCGGCAGCATGGCCGGCTGGCGCACTCCGGCGATGGTCACGATGGTGCCGTCGAGCAGCAGGTCGTCGAGTGCGTCGAGCAGGTCGGCGGTGGCCGGGTCGTCCAGCACCCTGCGCACCCGGTCCAGCGCCCGTCCCACCGGCCCGGCGGGCCGGGCCTGGGTGTGTGCAGGCCGGGGGGTGCGGTGCAGCAGGTGCACCAGCCGCAGCACTCGTTCCACGTCGGCCACCGGCACCACGTCCATCTGTGGGTCGGCCCACCCGTCCGGCCCGCCCGACCCGCTGCCGTCCAGCACGTACACGGGATGGCCGCCGACCAACGCCGCGCGCCCCAACGCCAGCAGCGAGGTGGACACGCCACTGCCCTCGCTGCCCGCCACCAACACGGCGCCATCCTGCGGCCGCCAGGAGAACGGCTCCTGGCGCTGGTGGTCGGGGTCGTCCAGCAGGCCCAGCGCGCCCGCGGGCAGCGCGCCGCTGCCCAGGTGGTCCGGCAGGGGCGGGCACCACGGCGACGCTGGAGGTTGCACGCCGCCGAGCCGGGCGGCCTCGACGATCGCCGTCACCAGCCGCGGCAGGTCGTGGGCGCAGTGGGCGGTCTGGAACGTCACGTACTCCTCCGGCCCGAGGCGCAACACGGCCCGGCCCGGCACGGCGCGGGGCAGGGTGGCGGCGGCCCGGTCGCCGATGACGTCCAGCGAGTCGGCGTCGTCCTGCAGGCGCAGGGCGAGGCGCAGGTTGGTGTTGGCGCGGATGTCGTCGCTGATCACCCCGCTCGGCCGCTGGGTGGCCAGCAGGAGGTGCACACCCAGGCTGCGGCCCCGCTGGGCCACGCCGACCAGCGAGTGCAGGAAGCCCGGCTGCTCGGCCACCAGCGCGGCGAACTCGTCGATCACCACCACCAGGCGGGGGAGGGCCACGGTGGGGGCGAGCGCCCGAAGGCCGGCCAGGTCGGCGGCGCCGTGGTCGCGCAGCAGGGCCTCGCGCCGGCGCAGTTCGGCATGGAGGCTGCGCAACGCCCGGTCGGCCAGGCCGCCGTCCAGATCCGTGATCACGCCGACGACATGCGGCAGCCGCGTGCAGGCGTCGAACGTGGCGCCGCCCTTGTAGTCCACCAGCACGAACGACAGATGGCTCGGTGGGCAGGCCATCGCCAGCCCGGCCACCAGCGTGCGTAGCAATTCGCTCTTGCCGGCCCCGGTCGTCCCCGCCACCAGCCCGTGCGGCCCGTCGCGCACGAGGTCCAGGTCCACCGCCCCGTCGGCGGCCAGGCCCAGCGGGGTGCGTGGCTGCGGGTCGCGGCCGGCGGCCGCCCAGGTGGCGAGGATGGCCGCCGGCCCGGCGGCAGCGTGGCCCAGCAGGTCGGCGAGCGCCACCTGGCGCGGCACGGCGGCCGCCGCGGCCGCAGGGTCTTCGGGGTCGCGCAGGGTGGCGAGCGCGCCGGCGAGGGCGAACGCTCGTTGCTCGCCGAGGCCGGCCGTGCGCACCCGGTCCGGCAGCAGGGTGGCTGCGGTGTCGGGCACCCACCCGGCCGTCGGACCGACGCCGGTGGAGAGGATGGCGGTGCACCACTGTGGGGTGCCGTGATCGTGGTCGGTCAGCGCCGCCAGCAGCGCGTGGCGCCCACCTGCCAGCGCCCGGCGCAGATGGCTGGTCCTCGCCGCCAGCAGGACCCCGGCGTCCGTGGCCAGCAGCACATGGCGGTCGAAGGCGGATTCCGCGGCGAGCACGTCGGGCAGTTCGCTGTCGGTCACCACGCTGGCGACGCCCTCCGGGCCGAGCAGGTGGGGCAGGCGGCGGCACCAGTCCCAACGGTCCGGCCGGTCGGTGACCACCACGATGCGCAGGTCGGCTGGCCCGCACTGCACCACCAGTTGGACCAGCACGGCGCGGGCCACGCCGAGGGCCTGCGGCCCGGTGATGGCCAGCCGTTGCCCCGGGGCCAGGTCTGCGCCTGTTGGCGCACCGGCGGTGTGCGGGTGCTCGAACCCGGAGTCGCCCAGCCCCGAGTCGCCCAGCCCCGAGTCGGCCAGCCCGGAGTCGCCCAATCCGGAGTCGGCAAGGCCAGGGGCGGCGAGGCCCAGGGCCACGGTCCACGCGTCGTCGTCACCGGCCCGCCGTGCCCACAGCGCGGGGTGGGGTCGCCGGCCGGGGTACGCGGAACTGCTCGCAACCGCCAGCGCCGCAGCCAGGCCGGGCGTCCGCTGGCGACAGGCCAGGGCGGCCGCGGCCCGGGCCGCGGCGACAGCGGCTGCGTGGTCCGCCGTGTCCTGGCGGTGAACCTGTGCCGCCTGGCGGTGGCGGCGACGGCCGCTCCACCACTGGGCCGTCCAGGAACCGATGGCCACCGTGCCGCCGAGCGCCCCGAACAGCAGGAACATCGGCTGGGCCACGATCACCGACACCACGCCGGCCCCGGCCACACCAAGCACTGCCGGGAGCAGGCCTCCGGGCCGTTCCGGGCGGGGAGGGGGTGGCGGTGGCGGGCCCGGCGGTGGTGGTGCCATCGGGCGTGGGGGCCGGGCGGTCCGCACCACGGTGACCGGCTGGTCGGCCCTGCCGGCCCCGTCGGATCTGCTGAAAACGTGCTCGCCGTCGCTGCTGGCGCGGACCAACAGCAGGCTGCTGCCCACCTCCACCAGGTTTCCTTCGCCTTGGGTGACGGTCCGCTCGGTGGGGCCGTCCAGCGCCACGCCGTCCACCCGTACGGCGCTGCGCCCGGTGAGGTGGGTCACCACCACCGTCCCACCGTCGCCCACCTCCAGCAGCAGGTGGTGGGGTTCGAGCGCAGGGTCCTCGGTGCGCAGGTCGGCAGCGGGTGCCCGGCCCAGCACATGGCGTCCCGGTGGCAAGGCATGGGTGCCGCCGGCGTCGGGGCCGGCGATCCAGGTGCAGACGAGGTTCATCGCCCACTGGTGCACACCGGCCGGCCCCGATTCGGCAAGATTCGCCCGGGAAACCGCCTCGCGGGCGCGGCAAAGGACAGGAATTCCTCCAGGTGAGGGTCGCTGTGAGGGTTCCTGTGAGTCCTCGTGTGAGGGGCCGCGCGGACGCTGCGGCGCATGACTGCGACTTCCCGTTCCCTTCCCGCCCGTCTCACCCGCGAATGGCAGGTGATGGCCTCCCGTCCCACCGTCCTCCAGCGGGCCGCCAGGTGGGGCCTCGGCGTGCCGTTCGAGTCGTTGGAGGACCTCCTGCTCGCCACCGGCTACCGGCCGCGGCGGCCGGCGGCGGGGGAGGTGCCGTCCACCCCGCCGCCCGCCGATGCCGACGGGGTGATGGCCGGCCTGGTCCGTCTGGCGGCGACGGACGTGGTGGCCGCCCGGGTGGTGCTGCAGCGCCTGCTGCCCGGCCTGTGCGCCGCCGCCCGCCGCCGATCCGCCCGCGGCCGGGGCGACTGGGTGGAGGTGTTCGGCGAGTTGGTGTCCACGGCCTGGACGCTGATCGCCACCTACCCGGTGGATCAACGGCCGACGCATGTGGTCGCCTCGCTGCTGCGCACCGTGGAGCACCAGACGTTCGTCAAGCCCACCCGGCGGCGGTGGCACAGCGAGGCCACGGCCCCCCACCTGCTGGACCTGGTGGACACCTCCGTCGAGCGCCCGTTGCCCATGGTGGAACTGGCCGGTGTGCTGGCCGATGCCGGTGCCACCCTCACGTCGCGCGACCGGCGCCTGGTGTGGCTGCTCGCCCGCGGGCACACCACGGCGGAGGTGGCGGCCGACCTGGAGGTCAGCGTGCGCACCCTGGCCAATCACCGCGACAACGTGGTGCACCGCCTGCGCTCCGCCGTGGCCGCCTAGCGCTGCCGGCAG
Source organism: Ilumatobacteraceae bacterium (assembly GCA_041394605.1). Taxonomy (GTDB): domain Bacteria; phylum Actinomycetota; class Acidimicrobiia; order Acidimicrobiales; family Ilumatobacteraceae; genus UBA668. The sequence goes on along the minus strand of JAWKHX010000005.1, from coordinate 83,859 downwards.
GGGTGCTCAGGGGTGTTCCTGGTGCAGCGCCCGCAGGTGTGCCAGCAGGGCGGGCACCGCCCGCTCCAGCGTGTCGAACATCGCCCGGTAGGCGTCGGGGCCGAACCCCCACGGGTCGGGCAGGTCCTCGTCGCCCGGCATGGCGTAGGGGTCCCAGCGGCGCAGCAGTTGCACCTGCTCGGGTTCCACGGTGCGGAACCAGCCTCGTCGTGGGTCGGCCGCGCCACGCAGGCGGGCCAGGTCGTCCACGTTGGTGGTGTCCATCGCCACCACCAGGTCGAAGCGTTCGAAGTCGTCGGGGTGGATCTGGCGAGCCCGATGGTCCACCCGATACCCACGGCGACTGCCTTCGGTCACGGCCAGCGGATGAGGGGTCTGCCCCACATGGTCGCGGCCGGTGCCGGCGGAATCGAACTCGGCGAAGCCGCCTGCGGCCAGCAGTCGTTGGGCAACGGCGTGGGCCGATGGCGAACGGCAGTGGTTGCCCAGGCAGACGAACAGCACCTGCACCGGCGGCGATCCGCTCACCATGCGTGACACTGCTACCACAGCGTGCCGCCGGTTGCCAGGGTCGACTGGCCTTGGTTGCGGCGGTGGTGTCAGGCGCCGGCGCGGAAGCGGCGCAGGCGCAGGCTGTTGCTCACCACGAACACACTGCTGAAGGCCATGGCTGCGCTGGCCACCACCGGCGACAGCAGCCAGGCCATCGCCAGCGGGATGGCGGCCACGTTGTAGGCGAACGCCCAGAACAGGTTGCCCTTGATGACCGCCAGCGTGTGGCGGCTGAGCTGGATGGCATCGGCGGCAGCATGCAGGTCGGCGCGCACCAGGGTGAGGTCGCTGGCCTCGATGGCCACGTCGGTGCCGGTGCCCATGGCGATGCCCAGGTCGGCCTGGGCCAGCGCGGCGGCGTCGTTCACCCCGTCGCCCACCATCGCCACCACGCGGCCTTCGCCCTGGAGGCGGGTGATCTCGGCCACCTTGCCGTCGGGCAGCACACCGGCGATGACGTTGGCCGGATCGATGCCCACCTCGGCCGCCACGGCCTCGGCGGTGGCCTGCCGGTCGCCGGTGAGCAGCCAGGGGCGCAGCCCCAGCCGGCGCAGCCGGGCGATGGCCGCCGCGCTGGTCTCCTTCACGGTGTCGGCCACGGCGATCGTGCCGTGCACCTCACCGTCCACGGTGACCGCGATGAGGGTGGCGGCGGCGTGCTCGGCGTGCCCGTCGTCGGTGGGGGCCCGGCCCACCTGCACCAGTTGCCCCTCTACCGTGCCGCTGGCGCCCACGCCGGCCTCGGACCGGAAGTCGTCCACCGCGGCGACCACCAACCCGCGCTCGCGGGCTGCGGCGACGACGGCCTTGGCGATGGGGTGCTCGCTGGCCGCTTCCACGGCAGCGGCCAGCGCCAGCAGGCCGTCCTCCGTGCCGGTGGTGGCCCGCACCGCGGCCACGGTCATCGTGCCGGTGGTGACGGTGCCGGTCTTGTCCAGCACGATGGTGTCCACCTGGCGGGTGCTCTCCAGGATCTCCGGGCCCTTGATGAGGATGCCCATCTGGGCGCCGCGACCGGTGCCCACCAGCAGTGCGGTGGGGGTGGCCAGGCCGAGTGCGCAGGGGCAGGCGATGATCAGCACGGCGACGCCGGCGCCGATGGCCTCGGTGATGCTGCCGGTGCGGGCCGTCCAGAACCCCCAGGTGGCGACAGCCAGCACGATCACCACCGGCACGAAGACCGCGGCGACGCGGTCGGCCAGGCGCTGCACGGGCGCTTTGCCGCTCTGCGCGGCCTCCACCAGGCGGGCCATCTGGGCGAGGGCGGTGTCCGCCCCGACGCGGGTGGCCCGCACCACCAGCCGGCCGTTGGTGTTGATGGTCGCGCCGGTGACCGGGTCGCCCGGGCCCACGTCCACGGGCAGGCTCTCGCCGGTGACCAGGCTGGCGTCCACCGCGGACGTGCCGTCCTCCACCACGCCGTCGGTGGCGATGCGCTCGCCGGGGCGCACGACGAACCGGTCGCCCACGTGGAGTGCGCTGACCGGGCGGTTGAGCTCGCTGCCGTCCGCCTGGATGACGTTGGCGGTGTCGGCCCCGAGGGACAGCAGCGCCCGCAACGCACCGCCGGCCTTGCGCTTGGCGCGGGCTTCGAAGTAGCGGCCGGCGAGGATGAGGGCCACGGTGGTGCTGGCCACTTCGAAGTAGAGGTGGTGGCTGTCGCCGCGGGAAGGCACCAGCGACATCTGCATGGTCATGCCGAGGTCGCCCGCCGGTGTGGTGAGCAGGGCGTAGAGGCTCCAGCCGTAGGACGCCAGCACGCCCACCGAGATCAGCGTGTCCATCCCTGCTTCGGCCTGCCGGGCGGTGCGCCAGGCGACGACGTGGAACGGCAGCGCCGCCCAGGCGGCGACGGGCGTGGCCAGCGCCAGGGCCACCCACTGCCAGCCGCGGAACTGCAGCGCGGGGATCATCGACAGCACCATCACCGGCGCGCCGAGCACTGCGGCCACGATCAGCCGGCGGCGCAGATCGGCCACCCGCTCCTCGCTCGCGTCCGGCCCGTCGCCCGCCGGTTCGGGCAGGTGGGCGCCGTAGCCGATGGAGGTGACGGCCTCCACCAGGTCGTCGGCGGTGACCGCGCCGTCGGCGAAGCGCACCGAAGCGCGCTCGGTGGCGTAGTTGACCGTGGCGGTCACCCCGTCCAGCTTGTTGAGCTTCTTCTCGATGCGGGCCGCGCAGGCCGCGCAGGTCATGCCCACCAGTTCCAGGTCGAGGTGGACGGTGCCCTCGGGGGCATCGGTGACGGGGCTGCTCATGACGGCACCTCCACGGTGAAGGCGACGCTGATGACCTCGCCGAGGTAGCCGAACTGGAGGAACAGGCGGTACGTGGCACCGGGTTCGAGGACGCCCTGGAACTGGAACACCCCGGGCACCTCACCCACGGGGTGGAGGTGCAGGTAGGCCAGATCGCCTTGGCGCATGGCCACCAGGTGGGCGGCGGCGCCGAGGTACGGCTCCAGCCCGTCGGGCGTGGTGCCGGTGGCGTCCTCCACCCAGAAGTTGAAGTCCTCGCGGGTGATGGTGAGGTCGCCGTGCAGGGTGGCGACGGTGACGGTGTCCGCCGCAGCGGGCACGTCGCTGGGTTCGAACGGCTCGCCGTCGTCGATGCGGGCGCCGACGATCACCGGGTCGGTGCGTTCCGCGGGTGTGGCCTCGAACGTGAACTGCCACGGCCCGGGGGCCGGCACCTCCATCTGCCACGTGCCGTCGGCGGCGATGGCCGGGTGCAGGTGGCGGAAACCGCTGAGGTCGGGCCGTAGCACCATCGCATGGAGGTCCGCCTCGTGCACCAGGGTCCACGCGGTGACGGTGGTGTTGTCCGGCGCCTCGAGGTGGAAGGTGACGGACCCCGGTGCCGTAGCCGTTGGCGGCGTCATCTGGTCGATGCGCAGCACATAGTCGGCGTAGGTGTACCCGGGCACCAGCGGCCCGGCCAGCGACAGGCTGTGGTTGTGGGTGCCGGCGGTGTGCGAGTGCCCGGGCAGCTTCTCGCCCACGGTGTACGCGGTGCCGAAGGTGCCGGCGAGCACCATCGCGAACGCACCGAGACGAGCACCGACGCCCAGCATGATCAGCTCGCGACCTCGAAGCCGGCCTCGTCGATGGCGGCGACCACGGCGGCGCGGTCGATGCCGTCACCGCTGACGGTGACGAGCTTGGTGGTGAGGTCCACGGCCACGCCGGTGACACCGGTGACCTTGGTGACCTCGCCCTTGACGGCGGCTTCGCAGTGCCCGCAGGTCATGCCCGGGACGGTGAGGATCAGTTCGCTCATGATGTGCTCCTTGCTGGTGATTTGGTTCGCTCGGTGAGTTGGTGGGTCGGTCAGGTGCGCAGCAGCCGCTGGACGGCCATGGTGGCTTCGTGCACCAGTTCCTCGGTGCGGTCGGCATCCGCCGTGGCCCCGGCCACACAGTGCTGGAGGTGCTCTTCCAGCAGGTGCAACCCCACACCCTGCAGTGCCTTGGTGACGGCGGCCAGTTGGGTGAGCACGTCGATGCAGTACGTGTCCTCGTCCACCAGCCGTTGCAGACCGCGCACCTGGCCTTCGATCCGCTTCAGCCGGGCGAGCACCTGGCGCTTGTCGTCGTGATATCCCGGGGTCCCGTGCACGCTCCCACCTTACCCCCCGGGGGTATCCCCGCCAACCCCAGATTTCTGGGGCTGATCCTCACCATTTGCGCAACTGGGGCTGGATCGTTGCGGCTTGCGCGCGAATCCGGACCCCAGTTCACGGTGACTGGGCCGGTCAGGCGCGCTCTGTGAACGTCGGTTTGCGCTTCTCCAGGAAGGCGGCGATGCCCTCCTGCGCGTCGGGCGTGAGCGCCGCGTTGGCCATCACCTCCATCGCGTAGGCGTAGGCGGCCGGCTGGTCCATCCCCACCTGGGCGTAGAAGGCGCGCTTGCCCAGCGCCTTGCTGGCGATGCTGCCCCGCGTGGCCCGGGCGAGGAGCTCGGCGGTGGCGGCCTCCAACTGGTCGTCGGGCACGGCGGCGTTGATCAGCCCCCAGTCGACGGCCGTCGCCGCGCTGATCGGGTCGCCGGTCATCGCCATCTCCAGTGCCCGCTTGCGACCCACGTTGCGGGCGACGGCCACCAGCGGGGTGTGGCAGAACAGGCCGCCCTTGCCGCCGGGGATGGCGAAGCCGGCGCTCTCGGCGGCGACGGCGAGGTCGCAGGTGGCGACGAGCTGGCAACCGGCGGCGGTGGCCAGGGCGTGCACGCGGGCGATGACCACCTGGGGGATCGATTGCACGGTGTCCATCATGTCGGTGCACACCTGGAACAGGTGGCGGGCGTCGTCAAGCGCCGCGCCCTTCATGTCGCCGAAGTTGTGGCCGGCGGAGAACACCGGCCCGGTGGCGGCGAGGATCACGCCGGTGGCGTCCGACGCCCCCGCGGCGCGCAGCGCGGCCGTGAGCTCCAGCATCACGTCCAGCGCCAGCGCGTTGCGCTTCTCCGGGCGGTTGAGGGTGATGGTGGTGACCGGGCCGTCCGTCGCCACGAGCAGGTGCTGGTACGTCATGGGTGCAGTCTTGCGCGCCGTGGCCGCGAGGGCCACCACGGTGGGCCGTGCCATCCTGGGCGCATGACCGTGATCAAGATCAATGCCCTCACCGTGCCCGCCGAGATGGGGCCGGAGGTCGCCCGCCGATTCTCCGAGCGGGTGGGCGCTGTGGACGGGCAGGACGGCTTCGAGGGGTTCGAGCTGCTCCAGCCTGCCGACGACCGCACCACCTGGCTGGTGGTCACCCGCTGGCGCGACGAGGCGTCGTTCGAGGCGTGGAAGGCGTCTGCCGCGTTCGCCCACGGCCACCGCGGCATGGGTGGCGGCGAGGGTGCACCGGCAGCGATGCCGATCCAGGCCGAACTGTGGAGCTACACGGTCGCCGTGACGAGCCCCGGCGCAGCCTGACTGCCGCTACTCCGCCGGGGAGGTGGCCGGACGGGAGACCGTGACGGTGGTCCGGCACGGCCGGAAGCCGACGTCGCGATAGAGATGACCCGACGCCGGGTTGTCCGGCTCGTAGCAGATCTTGATGCGTGCCGCGCCGGCCCGTGCCAGCAGATCCACGCCGGCGGTCAGCACGTGCCGCGCCAGGTCTCGCCGCTGGTGGGCGTCCTCCGTACGCATCGGCTCGACCAGGCCGGTCGCACTGGTGGGGTCGTACCAGAACAGCCCGTACGCGGCGGTGTCGCCGGTGGCGTCGTGAATCACCGCCAGGTCGAGGTCGGCGCGGTACAGCGACGTCTCGCGCAAGCGCGCCTCCACGTCCGGCCCGCTGCGGGCGATCATGTGATGCGGCCGAGCCGACGGCGTCTCGCGACTGGTGAGGTGATAGCCGGGGTGCAGCGGGCTGACGCCGGGACGCTCCGCGGCGTCCATCCACGCTTCGACGACGCTGAGTTCCGTCGTGGTGAAGCCGTGCTCGGCCAGCAGGCCGAGGATCTGGCGGTTGTCGCCGTCGGCCTCGATGGTGACGTCGGTGAAGCCCAGCGCGGCAGCATGGGCCAGCCCGCGGTCCACCACCTGGCGAACGATGGCGTCGGTGGCGTCCGGCAGCATCAGGAGATCGAGCGTGGTCCGGGTGGTCCACGCGGTCACGATGGCGGCTGCCTCTGGCCGGCCGTCCGCGGCGAACCAGAACAGTTGCGGCAGATCGTCCGTGGGGCGGGGCATCCGCCACCACCACTGCAGGTCGGCGGCCTCGTACAGCCCCGCCGTGGGGTGGGTGCTGCGGACGCGCTGGAGCAACTGGGTCACGGTCGCCACCGCGTCGGCTGCGACCCGGACGTCCTCGTGTAGCTCCGGCATGGTGCCCCCCCAGGGTTTCGAACCCTGAACCAACGGATTAAAAGTCCGCTGCTCTGCCATTGAGCTAGAGGGGCGAGCGGCGTGGAGCCCGGCGGGAGAGCGTATCCGGTCGTCTCTGCGGCGCATGTTTGGGCGGCCAGCGGCCGGGGTACTGGGGCGACGTGGACAACCCACCTCCACGACCCGCGCTGCCGTCCAGGACCATGCCGTCCTCGGCGCGGCGGCCCGATGCACTCAAGGAGATGCCCTCATGAACGATGACGTCCTTGTCCCCCGATCCTCCACCATCCACGACCCGGCAACGCCCGCCGGTGACGTCGTCGTCCACGACGTGCCGACGGCGGAGCAGCCCGTGATCCGCGAGTCGGTCGTCCAGCCCGATGTGGTCGAGCGGCGCTCCAGCCGGTTCACGTTCGCGTTCGACGCGGTGCTGGCCGGTGGCGCCGGCCTGTTCCTGCTGGTGGTCGGCCTCGTGGCCGTCACCCGCGCCGGCTTCGACCGCGACCTCATGAACCCGGCGGTGGACGTACTCGGCTTCGGCCACACGGCGCTGCTGGGGTTGATCGAAGTCGGCGCCGGCTTGTTGCTGCTGGCTGCCGGCGTCACCCGGAGCCGCCAGGGCGCGACCTTCTTCGGTACCGCCCTGTTCGTCGCCGGCCTCGTGGGTGGCATCCAGACCGAGAGCTTCCAGCGCAGCCTGGCGCTGGACGCGGCCTGGGCCTGGCTGTTGGCCATCGCCGGCGCGGTGATCGCCCTCGCCGCCCTGCTGGTGCCGCGCTATGAGACCCGTCGCACCGTCTACCGCACGCGCTGACGGGTCGGCGCGGCCCGCCCGCCGACCATCCCCCGACCATTCCGTTGCACACCACCCACGAAGGAGCACTCATGCCCACCCACACCCCGAAGAAGACCATCACCGCGCCGGCCAGCGGCTCGTCGGTGACGTCCAGCCGCCAGGCGGCCTTCACCATCCCGACGCTCACCCGCCAGCAAGGCACCGACGTGGCCGAGCACCTGCAGCAGCGCCTGTGCTCGCTGGTGGACCTGGCGCTGACCTTGAAGCACATCCACTGGAACGTGGTCGGCCCCAACTTCGTGGCCGTCCACCAGATGCTCGACCCGCAGCACGATGGCGTGAGCGCCATGGTGGATGAGCTGGCCGAGCGGATTGCAACGCTCGGGGCCACCCCCAGCGGGTTGCCCGGCCGCCTGGTGGACTGCCGCGACTGGGACGACTACGCGCTGGACCGGGCCGACAGCATCGCCCACCTCGGCGCGCTCGACCTGGTCTACGACGGCGTGGTCGCCGGCCATCGTGAGGCGATCTCCGCCGTCGGCGACATCGACGTGATGTCCGAGGACCTGCTGATCGGCCAGACGCGCACGCTGGAGAAGTACCAGTGGTTCGTGCGGTCGCACCTGACGGACTGGGCGGGTGGTGTTGCCAATGCCGGCGCCCGCACGGAGCTCGATGCGGCGGCGTCCACGGCTCGGCGCACGCGGAAGCGGCCCAGCGCTCGCAAGGCCGGTTAGCCTCGCGGCGATGGTGCGCCAGGCCGGCCCTCGGCGGTGCCCGCGGTGGTGAGTCGCCTCACCACGCCCGATGGTGCCGTTGCCAGGTTCGACCGCAGCTATCCGGGCGATCCCGGCAGCCTGCGGTCGTGCCGGCGCGACATGGCAGCGTTCCTGGATGCCCACGGTGCCGGCCTGGATCTGCAGGAGCGGGCGGCGCTCGTGGTGAGCGAGCTCGCATCCAATGCCCTGCAGGCCACCCCGGACGAGGAGTACGGCGTGACCGCCTCCCTGCACCACCCCAGCCTGTCGATCACGGTGTGGAACCGCGACACCGGGGGCCGGCCGACGATCGCCGGCATGCCGCATCCGACGTCCGCACGCGGGCGTGGCCTGGCCATCGTGGAGTCCCTGAGCGAGTCCGTGGCCGTGTCCACGGTGGACGGCCGCGTGGCGGTCACCGCCCGCATGTTGGCCGGCGTGATCCCGGTCTGATTCGTCCCGCCGCACAGGTTTGATGCGGCGGCCGGCGGGGTACTCCGCCTGCATGCGCTCTCCTGCCGCCCGTTCATCCCCGTCGTCCGCCGTCAGCACCGTCCGCCGATCCGTTCGCCGTACCCTCCGCGGCGTTCGCACGCTCGGCTGGGTCTTGCTCGGGTGGAGTCACCGCCACTCCGTGGCCTTGTGGTGGCGCTCGATCGTGCGCGAGGTGCGCGGCGGCACGTCGTTCCGCCGGATGGTGATGCTGCTGCGATCACTGGCCCGAGTGTCGGCCGACACTCGCCTGGCCAACGCCGCCGAGCTCAAGTCCCTCAGCATCAGCGGCGACGCGCTCGTCGCCCGTGCCGAGGTGCGGTGGTCGCACTCCGGCGTGCTGCGCACGGTCCTGGAAGGCGTGGACGACGTCGAGCGCGTCGACGTCGCACCGGTCGCCTGACGCGTTCCCCGCCCCTCTTCGAAAGGAGCATTCACATGAACATCTCCACGGACCACCTGCCGCTGGTCGACGAGGCCACCGACCTGGCCCGCTCGATCCGCAAGGATCCGCGTGTCCGGCGCGCGGTGCGCCGGGTGTCCTCACCGTTCCGGTCGCGCCGCGTGATCACCGGTCGCCGCGTCGCCCTTGTCGGCGCCGTGGCGGCGATGATGGCCGCCGTCGTGTTCTGGTGGACCCGCCAGACAGACCTGGCGCCCGCCGAGGAGCACCCGGCCGGCGACGGCGTTGCCGACCTGCGCGTCCACGCGGCCTGACCTTCAACCGGTGCGTCGTAGCACGAACACCAGCACGTCGTCGGGCAGCCGTCCGCCGGCGTGCTGGAGTGCCGCGTCCACCAACCCGTCCGCCACGTCGGCCACGGGTTCGTCGCGGCGGGGCACCACCACCGAGTCGATCTGATCACCGAGGAAGTCGCCGCCCTCGGCGCGGGCGTCGTCGATGCCGTCGGTGAACACCAGCAGCAGGTCACCGACACCCATGGTCACCTCTCCTGGCGGCGCGTCGTCGGCGGGCAGACCGAGTACCGGTCTGGTGCGTTCCAGCCGGTCCACGGTGCGGCCGCGCAGGAGGAGTGGCGGCGGGTGGCCGGCGTTGGCCACTCTCAGGTCGCCGGTCCCGGCGGCGATCTCGATGAACACCGCCGTGGCGATGGTCCCCCGGCGGATCAGTTTGGCGTTGGTACTGCGAACGATCGCGTCGAGCGTGGCGTGCTGCTCGAACAGGGCGGAGATGTGGGCCCGCACGGCGTAGGCCAGCACGGCGGCGCGGGCGTCGTGGCCGGCGATGTCCAGCGCCACCAGCACGTCCCGGTCCTCGTGGTGCAGGGCCATCAACGCGTCGCCGCCGAGGTGCCCCCAGGCCGGGCTGAAGTGCACGGCCGCGTCCCATCCCGGCAGGTCGGGTTGGGCAATCGCGTCCGCGCCGATCGCCGCCACCAACGTGTCCACGTCGTCGGCCACCTCGCTGTCGCGGCGTGCTGCGAGCAGTTGCTCGCGCAGTTCCACCTCCGTGCGGGCGACGAACGACGCGGGCACCAGCACCAGGGCGCCGAACGCGGCGATCTGCAGCACGGAGAACGTGGCCTGGGCGAACTCCGTCGTGGGTGACAGGCGGTAGATCACGGCGCCGGCCAGCAGCAGGGCCAGTGGCGCTGCGGCGATGACAGCGGCCATTCGCCGGCTGAGCGCGCCGGCGACGCCGCCACCCAGCAGCTGACCGATCACCCCCACCGTGGGGCGCGACATGACGGCCGCGACGCCGAGCAGCAACACTCCGGTGGCGCTGGTGAAGGCCATGCCCACCAGTACCGACGACTCGCGGATGCCCATGCCGTTGGGGTCCAGGGCGTAGCCGAGGACCGCCGAGAGGCCGACGCTGGCGGCCGCCACGCCGAGCACCTGACCGGCCACGGCCGCCCGTCGCAATTGGAGCAGCGCGGTGCTGGTGGCGAGGAACAGCATCGCCAGGCATGTCTCGGCCACGGGGCGCCCGGGGACGGCCGTGGTCGTGTCGGTGAGCTTGCTGCGGAACAGGCCCTCCAGCCAGGTGGCGTCGGCCTCGGCGACGTTCAGCACGAGTTCGGCGATGCTGCCGGCGATCACCAGCACGACGGTCGTGATCGCGATCGTCCGGCCGGCCCGCCCCCGGCGGGCGGCGAGGATCGCCCCGCCAGTGGCGACCAGGGCGACCGCGGTGTTGGGGGCCATCGCCGGCAGGCCGGGCGCGATCGACTCCATCCAGTTGGTGTCCAGCACGTAGCCCAGCAGTGCGACGCCGCCCAGCACCGCCCCGGCTGCCGCGGCCCAGGTGCTCACCCGGTACAGGCGCAGGGCGGTGAACGATCGGTGCGCCGGCGCGTCGGGTGTCACCTCGGGCATCGAGCGCAGGCGCCGGATCCAGCGGCGCGGCCCGGGTCCGTCGGTCTCGGGGATGGTCACGTGCCCGCAACTGTACTGGCATCCCGTATCCCGGGTTTGAGGGTCGTCGCCGGTGGGTACCCGGGTTGCAGCGCCGGTTCGCCGGCCCACCCGCACCCCCCACCAAGGAGCGTCCCCATGCTCGGATTCATCATCTTCCTGCTCGTCGTCGGCCTGATCGGCGGCTTCGTGGCCCGCGCCGTGCTGCCCGGCCGCGATGCGCTCAGCCTGGCGGGCACGATCTTCCTCGGCGCGATCGGCTCGTTCGTCGGCGGCTTCCTCGGGTACGTGCTGTTCCGCGAGGACGGCTCGGACGGCTACCTGCAGGCGTCCGGCATCGTCGGTTCGATCGTCGGCTCGATCATTGCCCTGATCGTCTACCGGATGGCCAACGGCCGCAGCATCAGCGCCTGACGCCCGCCGCCGGCACCCGCATCGAGGCCGGTGTCGCGTTCCGGTATCGTGCGCCCATGTCCGATGCCCAACCGCTGCTCACCCTGACGGAGCAGGACGGTGTCATCGTCGCCACGGGCGAGGTCGATGCCTCGTCGGTAGATGCGCTGGCCGCCCGCCTGGGTGCCCTCGAGGGTGCCCAGGCGGTTCGGCTGGATCTGGCCGGCGTGGAGTTCATGGACTCCGCCGGTTTGCGCACGCTGATCGCCGCCCACCAGTCGTGTGCCGACGCCGGTGGAGCCTTGGTGCTGCTGAATCCGTCACGTGCCGTGGCCCGGTTGTTCGAGGTCGCGGGCGTCACCGAGTACTTCACGATCGAGGGCGAGGCGCCGGAGGCCTGAGTTCCCCAGGCCATTCAGCGCCCGGGAGCTAGGGCGTTGGTGGCGGTGCTGCTGCCAACTCCGCCGCCCGCTTCTGCAGGCGGATCACCGGGCCGTCGATGTTCATCCCATCCACCACAGCCCGCAGGATGCCGGCCGCCAGCGTGTCCGGGGTGGCCGGCGGGATGCCGTCCGATCGTTGCAAGGTCGCCGTCAGTTCGCCGTCGCCCGGTGTGAACGTGATGTGCGCGCGAGCCGGTGCGGGGGAAGCGTCGACCAGCAGCGCGAACGCCTCGTTGAGCGCCAGCCGAAAGTCGTCGATCTCATCCATCGAGTAGCCGGAGTCGGCGCCGAGGGCGGCGGCCACCACCCGCACGATGGAGGCGTTCCGCAGGTCGAGCGGGATCATCACCTCGACGTTGCCGTCCGCGCTCGTCAGGGGGTCCACGGCGCCACCTTACCCATCTGCCTTACCGGCCAAACCGGCTGCTGCCGACCCGTCTGCCTACTCATCCGCTGGTGCTCCCTCCGCCTCGTCGGCGGCTTCCCGCAGCGCCTCGAACGATGCCCGCAACAGCCGGGACACGTGCATCTGCGAGATGCCCATCAGCTCGGCGATGTCGGACTGCGACCTCTCCTCGAAACAGCGCAGTTCCACGATCCTCCGCTCGCGCTCGGGCAGTCGGGCGAGGAGTTGCCGCACCAGGTCTGCGTCGAGGAACTCGGCCATGTGGCTGTCGGTCTCACCGAGCGTGTCGCTCATCGGCCGGCCGCTGGCGTCCGGCGCATCCAGCGAGCGCGCGGTGTGAGCGGACGCGGCGGCCAGGCCGCGCAGCACGTCGTCGCGTTCGATCCCGAGGTGGGCGGCCAGTTCGTCGACGGAGGGCGACCGGCCCAGTTGCTGGGCCAGCTCGTCGGCTGCGCCGCGCACGAGCGCCTGCAGTTCCTTCGCCGAGCGGGGCACCCGCACGGCCCAGCTGCGGTCGCGCAGGTGGCGCTTCAGTTCGCCCTCGATGGTGACTCCGGCGAACGCGGTGAACGCGTGGCCGAGCGACGGGTCGAACCGGTCGACGGCTTTGATCAGCCCGATCATCGCCGCCTGCCGAAGGTCCTCCTCCGAGTGGGCGGCGCTGTAGCGGCGGGCGATGTGGGCCGCAAAGCCCATGTAGGACTCCACCAGGCGGTTGCGGGCAGCCCGGTCGCCGCGGCGGGCCAGCGCGAACAGGGCTGGCTCGTCGTGGTCGTCGGGCGTCACCCGCGCAGGTTAGCCCTGGTCCACAGGCCATGATCCGTGGGGGTACGGTGCCCCCCATGACGACTTCTCACGACACCGGCGCAGACCTCGACCCTGCGCTGGACGCGTTGATCGGCCGGTTCGTCGCCGCCATCCAGGCCGGCGACGTGGACACCGTGCGGGAGATCTACGCGCCGGACGCGGCGATCTGGCACAACTTCGACGAGCGCGAGCAGACGGTGGACGAGAACGTGGTGACGCTCGCCGACCTGCATCGCCGAGCCACCGGGTTGGAGTACACCGAGATCCAGCGGTTCGCCTCGCCGGGCGGGCTGGTGGAGCAGCACGTGCTGATCGGCCAGGCCAAGGGTGGCCCATTGCGCATGCCGGCGATGATCCGCTTCTGGGTGGAAGACGGCCGCATCACCCGCCTGGAGGAGTACCTCGACACCCGCCAAGCGATGGTGCTGTACCAAGGCTGATGACGGGCTATGTGCCGCGAGTGATTCACGAGGGGGGATCGGCGCTGTTATGGCGGTGTGCACGCTTCACGTCCTGATCCTCACTCTGGGCTTCCTTGCTTCGTGTGCCTCTGCGGACTACCGCGGCGTAGGAACCCCCATGACTGGACCGGACGGTAATACCTGGATGGGTTTTCCAGCGCTCGCCCCTGGCGATGTCTTCGTGATCGGCGGCGACCCATTTTGGGAATGACCACTCCACGTTGGCTGGTGGGAATCGTGGCGGTCCTACTCGTGTCGTGCACCCCATCTTCAATGTCCTCGCCGGACACCTCGAAGCAGGTCTTTCTTACGTATGATCCCCTGGGCCTCACCTTGAAGCTGACGGAGACTTCCGCAACACTGTCCGGTAGTTGGGTGACACGCGGGACAACGTGTACTGGTTTCAGCTTGGAGGCTGCCATCTTCACGCGAACCCGTTCCCTCGACGACTTCGATCAAGTGGTTCCGATCGACTGTTCTGTGGGAATGGAGCAGCTCATCTACGCGAATGTTCCAATCTCGCACACAGATGCCCTCGAGCAGGGCTTCTGCATCGAGACGGATCAGGTTCGTGAGGGACTGCTGCGTTGTCTCGTCCAGCGCGACGCTCGCGTGTCACTGGTCGTGTACTACTCGTATTGAGCTGGTCGTGTCTGTGCTGGAGGATTCAACGTCAAGCGCACGGGTCTGGTGATGCTCGTCGCCGATAGAGCCCCGTCGCCGTTCTGATGACCACTACTGAACCGACCGGTCTCCTGCGTCAGGTCTGGGTCGGTGGTGGACGTGACGATGGGCCGGGTTCGACCGTAGTGGAGGTCCGCGAACTCGGTGGGGCGGGATGTCGCCGAGCTGCCCCTCGCTTCCTCCTCGGGACGCTCTGTAGCCGGGACGGCTCGTAACTGCGGCATCGGCGAGGTGCCGCCTCCACGGCGTGTGAGACTCTTGATGTCGAGTGCGAGTAGGTGAAAGCGCTGAGAGAGGAGGCCGTCATGGCTGATCGTCCAGGGCCGGTGCTGGTCACCGGTGCCAACTCGGGGTTCGGGCTGGCGTCCGTACTGCGGTTCGCCGGGCGGGGCTGGGACACGTGGGGGACGGTTCGCTCCAAGGCCAAGGCCAAGGTGCTCACCGACGCGGCGAAGGCCGCTGGCGTGGGCGACCGGGTCCACGCTGTCGTGCTGGACGTCAGCGACCACGATGCCGTCGTTGCCGCATGGCCGAAGATGCCGCCGTTCTACGGGGTGGTGAACAACGCCGGCTACAGCGCGCTCGGCGCGGTGGAGGAGGTGTCCGCGGCGGAAGCCAAGCGCAACCTCGACGTCAACCTCGTGGCACCGGCAGTGGTGTCCTCCTGCGCCCTGCCGGCGATGCGCGAGCGCGGCAGCGGGCGGATCGTGATGGTCAGCTCGATCGCCGGCCTCGCCGCGGTGCTCCCGCTGAACGCCTGGTACCACGCCTCCAAGTTCGGGCTGGAGGCGCTGAGCGACGTGCTGCGGATGGAGGTGGCGCAGTTCGGGGTGAAGGTGTCCGTCATCGAGCCGGGGTTCTTCAAGACCGAGATCGAGACCAAGGCGAAGGCTGACGCCCAGGAGCGCGAGGCGGTGGACGACAGCCCGTACCGCAAGGCCTATCACCGCATGCAGGTCACCGCCGGTGCCGTGGCCGCGGTGGCCCCACCTCCCGGCCTGGTGGCCCGCACCATCGTGAGCGCGGTGGAGAGCAGTCGCCCGCTGAAGCGCTACCTGGTGGGCGCCGATGCGCTGGCTCTGGCGGCCACGAACCCCCTGCTGCCGCGGGCGATCACCGACCCGTTGCTGCGCCGGCTGGCCAACCTGGGCTGAACCGCGCCGCACACGGCTGCACCGCGCCTCGGCCGGGCCGCGACGCACCGCCCCAACCACACGGAAACCGGCCCTGCCGCAAGGGGGCCGCAGGTCCCTACACGCCCGGCCCGCCGCGGGCGGACAATCGGGGTACGAACCACTTGCTCCGCCCCTCAGGTCCGGTCGACCCGGCGCCTGCCACCATGGAGGTGCTGCCGTGACGACACTCACCCGGAAGCCCATGCCCTTCCTTGTACCGGAGTACTGCAAGGGGTGCGGCCGATGCATCACCTCGTGCACCAAGGGCTGCATCACACCCGGCACGGAGATCAACCCGCTCACCGGCCTGGTGCCCGTGGTGCTGGACCTCACCGACTGCAACGCATGCGAGCTGTGCATCGACGCCTGCCCCGAGCCGTTCGGCCTGCGCCCCGAAGGTGAGCAGGCGGCCTTCGAGCTGCGCGACCCCGCCGAGCTGGGCGGCCCCCGGCCGTACGACGCACCGGTGCCCGAACCCCAGCCGGACACCACGCTCGCCCTCCCCGAGCGTGCCCCCATGGTGGTGAAGGGCACCTACGCCTCGGCGCTGGGTGCGGTGCTCGGTGGCTGCCGGCACGTCTACGGCTACCCGATCACCCCCTCCACCGAGGGCGCCGAACTGATGGCCAAGCTGCAGCCGATGCTGGACGGTGTGTTCGTCCAGGCCGTCAGCGAGGTGGCCACCGTCAACATGATGTACGGCGCCGGCGGGGCCGGGAAGCGGTGCATGACGTTCACCAGCTCGCCGGGCTTCAGCCTGATGCTGGAGGGCATCTCCTACCTGATCGGCGCCGAGGTGCCGGCCGTGTTCGTCAACATCATGCGCGGCGGCCCCGGGCTGGGGAACATCGCCCCCGCACAGGCGGACATCAAGCTCGCCTGCCGCGGCCTGGGCCACGGCAACACCCACGCCATCGTGCTGGCACCGGCCACCCCGCAGGAGATGCTGGACCTGACGATGCTGTCCTTCGACCTGGCGTTCCGCTACCGCAACCCGGTGGTGGTGCTGGGCGACGGCTACCTCGGCCAGATGACCGGCAAGGTGCGCCTGCCCGACCACATGGTGGTGCCGGGCATCCCCGAGTGGGCCGTGTACGGCGACCACTCCCACCGCGGCAACCTGATCTGCTCCATCGAGCTGCAGGAGGCCGACCTGGAGCGCCACAACCTGGACCTGGACGCCAAGTACGCCCGCATGACCGCCACCGAGCAGCGTGCGGACCTGCACCACTGTGACGACGCCGACGTGGTGGTGGTGGCCTGCAACACACCCGCCCAGCTGGCCAAGGGGGCGGTGAAGGAGCTGCGCGAGCAGGGCGTGAAGGTGGGCCTGTTCCGCCCGATCACCCTCTGGCCGTTCCCCATCGACGCCTTCCGCGAGGTGGCCGAGCGGGCCCGCCACCTGGTGGTGGTGGAGGCCAGCGAGGGCCAACTGGAGGACGAGATGCGCCTGGCCCTCAGCTACGCCGGGGTGCACGCACCGCCGATCAGCCATGTGCGTCGCCAGGGTGGGGTGCTGCCGTCCCAGGCGGAAGTGGTGCAGCAGGTCCTTGCACTGACGCACGAGCGGGAAGGGGTGCTGTGATGCCGACCTCCGTCTTCTACCGCCAGTTCGAGCGCCACGATCACGCCACCGGGATCAAGGCCCACACCACCACCTACTGCCCGGGCTGCGGCCACGGGGTGGCCCAGCAGTTCCTCGCCGAGGCGATCGACGAGCTCGGCGTGCAGGACCGCACGGTCCTCGTGTCGCCGGTGGGCTGCTCGGTGTTCAGCTACTACTACTTCGACGTCGGCAACACCCAGGCCGCCCACGGCCGGGCACCCGCCGTCGCCATCGGCCACAAGACGGCCAACCCGGACTCGATCGTCGTCTGCTACCAGGGTGACGGCGACCTGGCGTCCATCGGCCTGGCGGAGATCATCAGCGCAGCCCAGATGGGGCTGCCGATCACGATCATCTTCGTCAACAACGCGATCTACGGGATGACCGGCGGCCAGATGGCCCCCACCACCCTCCTCGGGCAGAACACCACCACCTCGCCCGGCGGGCGCACCACGTTCGCCGGCGAGCCGTTGAAGGTGGCCGAGATGATCGCCGGCCTCGACGGCCCGGTGTTCGTGGAGCGGGTGGCGCTGTACGACAACCGCCGCCGCACCCACGCCAAGCGGGCCATCAAGAAGGCGCTGGAACTGCAGGCCAACGGCACCGGCTTCGCGTTCATCGAGGTGCTGTCGGAGTGCCCGATCCACCTCAACATGACCCCGGAGGACGCCGAGGGCTGGGTGCGCGACACCATGCAGCAGGTGTTCCCGCTGGGTGTGAAGAAGGACGCCACCGACCGCCAGTACCCCGAGATCCCCACCCCGGCCTTCGACGCCGAGGCCACGCTGGCAGCCATGGGCACCACCACCGAGCAGGCCGAACGCCACGCCACCGGGTTCCCCGCCCACCTCGACCCCGACGACATCAGCCTCAAGCTGGCCGGGGCCGGCGGTGACGGCGCCCAGACGGCGGCGATGCTGATCACCAAGGCGGCCATCAACGAGGGGTTCGACTCCACGGACATCCCCAGCTACGGGCCGGAGTCCCGCGGTGGCACGTCGTACGCCGACGTGCACGTGGCGGCCACCGAGGTGCTGTCGCCCGCCGCACCACACCCGCACGTGCTGGTGGCGTTCAACGCGCCCAGCCTGGCGAAGTTCGGGCCGACGGTGCGCCCCGGCGGCGTGGTGATCTACGACAGCTCGATCGTCGGCGAGGTGCCGTCCAGCCTGGCCGACGGCGTGCGCGTCGTGGGTGTGCCGTTCGCCGCCGTGGCCCGCGACCTCGGCGCCGTGCAGGTGAAGAACGTGGTCGCACTCGGTGCGCTGCAGGGCGCCACCGGGCTGTTCCCGAAGGAGACGTTCCTCACCGTCATCCGCTCCGCGCTGGTGGGCAAGCGTGCCGTGCTGGAGCTGAACGAGCAGGCCTTCGCCCGCGGCGCCGGACTGGCGTCGGCCGTTGCCGCCCCCGCCGGGTGACAGACTGCACCACGTGAACCGGCGCTGAACGGCGCTTCCACGCCCGACCTTCGGCCCTAATGGCCGCAGCGGCCGGGCGGAAGAATGACGGTGCAGGACGACCTGGAGGGCCGGATGGCCACCACAGCGGTCAACTCGCCCGCCGGCACCATGGCGCCGGCCGTTCCCGTGGTGTTCGCCCGCGGCCTCACCCGCACCTACACGCTCGGCGGCGCGCCGGTGCCGGCCCTGCGCGGGGTGGACCTGGAGGTGGCCGCCGGCGAACTGGTGGTGCTGATGGGTCCCAGCGGGTGCGGCAAGACCACGCTCCTCCACCTGCTCGGCGGGCTGGACGCGGCCGACGACGGCGACATCACGGTGGCCGGGGTGGACCTGCGCCGGGCCACCCAGCGGGAGCTGGACCGCTTCCGCCGGGACCATGTGGGCGTGATGCTGCAGAGCGACAACCTGCTCAGCACGGCCACGGCCCGCGAGCAGGTGGCGCTGCAACTGCTGGCCCGTGGCACCCGGTGGCGCGACGCGCTGGACACGGCCGACGTGCTGCTGGCCGACGTGGGCCTGGCCCACCGCCGCCGCCACCGCCCGGCCGACCTGTCGGGTGGCGAGCAGCAGCGGGTGGCGCTGGCCCGGGCGCTGGCCGGCAACCCGGCCCTCGTCCTCGCCGACGAGCCCACCGGCGAGCTGGACAGCGCCACCACCGGCGAGGTGCTGGCGCTGGTGACTCGGGCCAACCAGCTGCACGGCACCACGTTCGTGATCGCCACCCACGACCCGCTGCTGGCGGAGATCGCCACCCGAGTGGTGCGCCTGCGCGACGGGGTGGTGGTGCCCCCGCCGCCCGGCGCCAGCGTGCCGATCGGCGGGCCGCTGTGAGGGTGCCCTGGCTCACCCGCGTGCGCTTGGCCGCCGGCGACCTGCGCGCCCAGTCATGGCGCACCGTCATCGCCGTGCTGGTGCTCACCCCGCTGGCGGCCAGCTGGTTCATCCTCGCCGTCGTGGCCCGATCGCTCACGGGGTTGGGCACGGTGGGCGAGGCCCGCAACCTGGTGGTCACCGACCCCGACGTGTTCGACCTGGCCAACGTGCACCTCGACGGCGACGACCTGGCCGTGGCCGCCGCGGCTGCCGGCGGCGACGCCGAGTCGGTGACCGCGCTCGTGGTGCGCCTGGTGGAGCTGGACGAGCGGGTGCTGCAACTGAGAGCGGCCGACCCCGCCGACTGGGCCCCGGTCTACGACCTGACGCTGCTGGAGGGAACCCTGCCCGACGGGGCCGCCGACGAGATGGCCGTCACCTCCGCCGTGCAGGTGGCCACCGGCTGGCAGGTGGGCGACCGCCAACGGGTGTTCGGCACCGAGTTCACGATCACCGCGGTGCTGCGTGGGTCGGGCAGCAAGGTGGCATCGCTGTGGCTGCCGCTGGACCGCGCCGAGCGACTGTTCGAGCGGCCCGGCGAGTACCAGTTCGCGGTGGTGCGCGTGCGGGCCGACGCCGACGGCGATGCCGTGCGGGCCAGGCTGCGTGCCGCCTTCCCGCAGCGGATCGTGCTGGACGAATCGGCCATCCAGGCCGAGGCCGCCCGCGGCGTGCGCTCGCTGGGCGACATCGCGCTGGCGTTCACCGCCGTCGGTGTGGTCGGGCTGGCCGTCGGCGCCGCCAACGCGACCGCACTCACGCTCGCCGAGCGCCGCCGCAGCATCGGCCTGCTGCGGGCGATGGGGTTCGACCCGGCGGCCGTGCGCGGCCTGCTGGTGGCCCGCGCCGTCCTCACCTCGCTGGTCGCGGTGGCGCTGGGCCTGGCGGTCGCGGCCGCGTTCGTGGTGGCCCGGCCGACGTTCGTTTTGCGTACCTACACCGTCTCGCTGCGGCTGGAGCCGTGGGTGGTGCTGGCCGGGGTGCTGCTGGCGACGGTGGGCGCATGGGCAGGCGCCGTGCTGGCCGCGCACCGCGCCGTTCGTGCCCGCCCCGCCGCGCTGGTGGTGACGTGATGAGCCGGGTGGCGGTGATCGGCGGGTTGGCAGCCCGCGACCTGCGGCGCCGCTGGCGGGTGATGGCCGCGCTCGGGCTGATGGTGGCGTTGACCGTGCTGATGCTCGTGCTGCTCGACGGCTACGTGCACAGCGTGAACGTGCGCTTCCGGTCCAGCCAGCCGCTGCTGGTGGTGCAGCAGCAGAGCACCGTCGGTGAGTTCGCCGGCAGCCGCATTCCGGCGTCGGTGGGCGACGATCTGCGGGCCATCGGGCTGGACCCGGTGGCCGAGGTGCACGCCGTGGCCGGCACATCCGGCAGCGACGCCGTGCTGATCGCCGGTGTGGACCCCGCCCGCTACCAGGCGCTGGACCCCTACCACCTGCTGGCCGGGCGCCACCTGCGAGCCGGCGAGGGCAACCGCACGGCCATCCTGGGCACGGTGCTGGCCGACCGGTTCGGCGCCGGCCCGGGTGACACGGTGCGCCTGCGCGGGCGCGACGTGGAGGTGGTGGGCGTGTTCGAGCTGGGCACCTACCTGGACGACGCCGCGCTCGTGCCGCTGGCCGACGCCCAGTCGCTGCTGGGGTGGGGCACCGACGTGTCGCTGTACGTCGTTGCCGACGACGGCACGCTGCGCGACGGGACGGTGCTGGCCGGCGGGCTGGTGGTGGCGTCGCGTGGCGACATCGCGCTGGTGGATGAATGGGGGCCGCTGCTGGATCTGCTGGCCGCCGCGGTGCGCCTGCTGGCCGTGGGCGCCGTGGCGGTGCTGGCGCTGGCCCTGTGGCGGCTGGCCTGGCTGCACCGCATCGACCTCGGCGTGCTGCGCCTGCTGGGCTTCCCGAACCGGCTGGTCACCGCCTACCTCGCCGTGCAGGCCGCTGCGCTGGTGGTGGTGGCGGTGGCGGTGGGCGCGCTGACGGCAGTCCTGCTGGCGCCGTCGCTGGCCCGCACCACGCTGGCCGTCACCACCATGCCGGTCGTCGACCGCGCCGTGCTGTGGCGGGCAGCCGCGGTTGGGGCGGTGGTGCTGGTGGTGGCAGTCGCCACCTCCGTGCTCGCCGTCACCCGCCGCGGCGTCGGCGACCTGATCGAACGAGACGACTGAACACCCACGAGAGGAGCTGACGATGACGAACAACCAGCCAGGTTGGTACCCGGACCCGTTCGGGCGCGCCCAGGTGCGCTGGTGGAGCGGCAACGACTGGACCGACCATGTGGCCACCAACGGGCAGGAGTTCAGCGACCCGCCGGTGCCCGGCGCATCGCCCGCGGCCGCGCCCGCGGCCGCGGCCCCGGTGGCTGCTGCGCCCGCTGCGGCCCCCGCCGGGAAGCCCGCCGGGCAGAGGGCCACCCAGACCTTGGCGATCGTGGCCGTCGTGGCGCTGCTGGTGGGCGGGTTGGCCGGCTGGCTGATCCGTGGCGGCGGTGACGACAGCGGCGGCGAAGGAGGTGGAGGCGGTGCGGCCAGCGGGTCGCTGACTACGCCGATCCTCCAGGGGCTGGCCAGCCTGAACAGCTATGAGTTCCAGGTGTCTGCCACCACCGTCGGCCCCACCGAGGCGGACCGCAGCGACATCACGGCCTCCGGCCAGAGCGACAGTGCCAACAACCTGCGGCACCAGGTGCTGACCCAGTCGTCCACCTCGGCGGACGATCCGGAGGGCTACACGTCCACCACGGAGAGCTGGCAGGACGCCACCAAGTCCTGCTCGTTCGACGGTGAGGAATACAGCAGCACGGCCGCCAACCCGATGGACGCCGACTTCGGCACGGTGCTGAGCGGGGTGTTCGACATCGTCATCCCGGCCGGCAACGCCCAGCTGGTGGGTGAGGAGACCGTGGCCGGCGTGGCCGCGCAGCACTACTCGTTCACCATCCAGGGCCTGGCTGCCGGCAGCGGCGGTCAGGTGGAGCAGAACCAGGGCGACATCTGGGTGGCCAAGGACGGCGGGTACCTCCTCAAGTACCAGGTGACCACGGCGTTGCGCACGGCTCCCCAGGGCTCGGCCGGCGCCGAGGTGTTCCGGCTCACCCTCACCCTCGAACTGACGTCGGTGAATCAGCCGGTGTCCGTGCAGATGCCCGCCGCCTGCCCCGCCCCCACGACCGACACCACCACCGGCTGAGCTGCCGCCCCATTCCCGAAGTGGCGCGGTGACAACCCCGCCCACCAGGGAAGTGACGTGATATATCACGCCAGTTCGGGGTGGGAGGGTCCGCGAGACTGGGCGGATGGCCGCGTCCGACCAGTTCATCGACACCCTGCCTGAGCGCGGGTACGACGAGGTGCTGGCGCCGGCGTACGACGCGTGGCTGCCGCCCGGCACCGTGTTTGCCGACGACCGGGTCCACCTCGGTGTCATCCGCCGGGCCGGAGGCACCGCGCTGGAGCTCGGCACCGGCAACGGCCGCTTCCTCGTGCCGGCCCGTCAACAGGGCTTGGACGTCGAGGGCTTGGAGTCGTCGCCACACATGCTGGCTCGCTGCCGGACCCATCTCGCGTCGGCCGGGGTGGACGCGGTCCTGCACGAGGGGACGATGGCGCCGCTGGCGCTTGGCCGTCGCTATGCGGCCATCGTCTGCCCGGCGGGCAGCTTCCTCCTCGTCGTCGACAGCCCGCTGACGGCCCTGCGCAGCTACCGCGAGCACCTGGCACCCGGCGGGGTGCTGGCACTCAGCGGCTCGGGCGACACGCCGGGTTCGACCACCGGCTTCCAGTGGCGGCTGCGGCGTACCGGCACCGACCGCGCCAGCGGCCTCACGTACGTCACCCACGAGGCCGTTGGTGTCGACGACACCGCACCGCAGGTCCATCTGGTGTTCAATCGCCTCGAGGTCTACGACGCCGCCGGCGGTCTGCAGGACACCTGGTTCCGCCGGATGCGCCTGCGATGGTGGCCGGCCGCGGAGATCCTGGTGGCGCTGCGCGCTGCCGGGTTCGCCAACGTGCAGGTCCACGGGGGCGACGACGGTTGGGTGGCGCTCGCCACCGCGTGACCGTGCCGCAGTACGGTGCGTGATGTGCTGAACCCCGTTGGTGCGCTCCGCCATCTTGCTGCCGCCGCGGCCGCTGCGGCGGCGCCGGTCCTCGTGGTGGCCGGGGTGCTCGGCCAGGGGGTGCATCCGGAGCGGTTCGACGCCAAGCAGGTGGTCGTCGCGCCGCTCGGCGACGGGGTGCGCATCCGCGAGGTGGTGGATCAGGACTTCGGCAATCACCAGCGTCACGGCTACGAGCGGGTGATCCCCACCGACTTCGGCGCGGCCACGGACGTGACCGCGTCATCGCCCGATGCGCCGGACGACCTCTCCGTCGTCAACGAGGGGTACCAGACCCGTATCCGCATCGGTGACCCGGACACCACCATCGACGGGCAGCACCGCTACGTGCTCACCTACACCTTGCCGTCGGCGCAGCTGTCCACCGGCCAGCTCGCGCTGGACATCATCTGGCCGGACGAGCCGTTCGAGACCGGCCGGTTCGAGGTGGTGCTCACCGGCTTCGAGCTCCGCAACCCACTGTGCAACGTGGGCCGAGGTGGCACGTCCGGCGGTTGCACCTTGCAGCAGGTGGGCGACGAGTACCGCGTGGTGTTCCAGCCGCTGGAGGCCGGCGACGGCATCACCGTCGGCGGGCAGATCGTCCGCACGTTCACTCCGGCGGAGGTTGCTGTGCCGCCGATCCCCGCCCGCCGTGGCGACGCCTCCGGGCTGCTGGTGGCGGGCGTCGGTGTCACGGGGGTTGGCGCCGCGGCGGGCACGTTCCTCGTGGCCCGCCGGCTGGGGCGCAACAAGGTGGCCGGTGGCGGCGCTGCCGACGCGGCCTACGGCGGTGGCGGCCCGGCGCTCTTGATGTCCGACTCGGCGATGGAGGACTTCGTCACCACCGAGTTCGTGCCGCCGCCGTCGATGACGCCGTGGGAAGGGGCGATGCTGCTGCGCGAGCGGGTGGACAACCAGACCGTCGAAGCCTGGTACGCCACCCAGATCGCCAGGGAGGCGCTCGTCCTCCAGCCCGGATCGCCGGCGACGTTGGCCGCCGGGCCGAAGCTGCAGATGCTCGGCGGGGAAGACCGTGCCCGGCTGAACGCCCTGGTGTCCGGCTCGACGCCCACCATCACGCTGGACAAGTACCAGCCGCGCCTGGCCTCGCTGACGGCCAAGGTTCGCAAAGCCCAGATCGCCAAGGCGAAGAAGTCCAACTGGTGGGAGAAGTTCCCCCCGGGCAGCCAGGTGCACTTCCCGCCGGCGATCATGGGCGTGTTCGCCCTGGCCGCGCTCGGGGTGGTGCTGGCCGTGTGGGCCGGTTGGCGCCAGCACGTGCTGGTGGCGTTCGGCGTGGCGCTCGGCGGCACGATGGCGGTGGCGATGGCCGCCTACCTGCCGCTGCTGCCGGTGCGCAGTGTGCAGGGCTCGGCGCTGGCCATCCGTGTGGAGTCGTTCCGCAGGTTCCTGCTGGCCAGTGAGGGCAAGCACGTGGACTGGGCCTGGCAACAGGGGATCCTGCGGGAGTACACGGCCTGGGCGGTGGCCCTGGGCGCGGCTGACGCGTGGGGCCGGGCCCTGGCGGCCAGCACCATCCCGCCGCCGCAGATGAGCCAGTTCACCGCGCCCCTGCTGGCGCACACGTACTGGTCGAGCCTGCAGACGTCCAGCCGAATGCCCAGCAGCAACAGCGGGTCCGGCGGGTCGGGCGGCTGGGGCGGCGGTGGCTTCTCCGGCGGCTTCTCCGGCGGCAGCGTGGGAGGTGGCGGTGGCGGCGGCAGCTCCGGCAGCTGGTGACGACCTCGTCCCGCTGCGCCGCGCTCGTGGCGAGCGGCTGATCCGCGCCACGTCGGCCCTCGTCGTACTTGCCTTTGCGGCGTTGGCATGGCTGGGTCTGCTCGGTGGAGGGCGACCGCACATCGCCTCGTGGAGGGTCGTCGTGAATGCAGCGAGGCAGGACACCTTGGTTGTGGAGCACGTGACGGTCGATGGCGGAACGCGGGGGATCGGCTCGATGACCCGCCTTGCTCGGTGACCCTGCGCTCGCGGTGGATCGGTTGGAGGTGGTGTTCGGCGGCGTGGTGTTCGGCGAGCTCGCCTGCGAGGTGGATGTTGTGGACGTCGGCTGCCGGGTCGAGCAGACCGATGTGGGCTACCGGCTGGTCGTGGATGACTTCCCCGCCGGGGCGATGTTGTCGGTGAGCGGCCGGGTCGCCGGTTTCACGGACCGGATGGCCGCGACGGGTTCCGACGCCGGCAGTGGAGACTTTGGTGAGGATGACGACGTGAGTGGCGTGCGGGTCCTGCTCGTGCTGGGGACGCTCATCTGCTGCCTCGCCGCGGCATCGGTCGCGCGCTCCGCCGTCAGCCGCCGGCGGGCCCGGGGTGACGCCGAAGCGATCGCCGCCTGTGCGCTGCCTGGCCCACTGACGGACGACGAGGTGGACTGGATGGTCGACGAGCTCCGCCCTGAGGAGGCGGTGATGCTGTGGCGCCGCTCGATGACCCCGGCAGTGCTCGATGCGTGGTTCGCGACCATGATCGCCAGGGGGGCGCTGGTGCCGGGGAACCGCCAGTGGTCCCTCGCTCGCGGCGCCGGCGATGCGATTGATGAGCTGCCAGGCGAACTGAATGAGGCGCTGCTTTGCGGTGAGATGGTGGTCGGCGAGCCGATGCCGGGCGGCCCCGGCCTCCGGCGTGGCATCGTCCGGACGGTGCAGGCGCGGGTGCGTGGCCGGGGCTGGTGGCTACGCGGTGGCCCCGGCGGGCCCACGCTGTTCCCGTGGCGGCTCGCCGCCGGGCTGGTGGTTGCATCGCTGGTGGCGACGTGGTCGGTCGTCACCGGTTGGTCGAACGACTGGTGGTTCGCCGGCGCGATGGTGATCGTGGTGCCGGCGGGCCTTGCGATGCTCGCCGAGCTGGACCTCGGCGCCTGGCTGTCGCCGGCCGGCCATCAGGGGCTGGCGGAGCTCGCTGCGCTGGACGACGTGCTCCGCAGCGGACCGGCGGCGGTGGACCGGGCATGGCAGGCAGGCCGGCTTCCGGCAATGGGTGCGTGGGCCGTTGCCCTTGGCTGCAGCGGGGCGTGGGCGGCAGCGCTGCGGGCCAGTTCGGTGCCGCTGGACGAACGTCGGACGCTGGCCGCGCCGTTGTGGCCCGGCGTACTCGGCAGAGTGTGGTCGGCGGCGTATTGGCCGACCCTGCGGTTCCACGGCTTCGACCCCGACGGCCGGATCCCGCTGCCCTTCGAGCTCGTCCCCGACAACGAAGTGACGGCATCCCACCCCTCCCCACCTGGGAAGTGACGTGATAGATCACGTCACTTCCCAGGTGGGGGGTGGGGTGACCGCGTCAGTTCGCGTCAGGTTGGGTCAGGCGAGGACGACGGGGACGGGCTGGGGCGGGGGCGGGCCGATGTAGCGGGCGCTGGGGCGGATGATCTTGTTGTCGGCTGCCTGCTCCAGGACGTTGGCGCACCAGCCGATCACCCTGCTGGAGGCGAACGTGGGGGTGAACATCTCCGGCGCGATGCCGCACAACTGCATCACCACGCCGGCGAAGAACTCCACGTTCGTGCGCAGTTGGCGGTCGGGCTTGTGTGCGGCCAGCAGGCGAACCACGCCCTCCTCCGTCGCGGTGGCGAGGGCCACCAGGCGGCGGGCGTCGGCGTCGGCCGCCGTATCGGCGGCCAGGCGGCGCGCCACGCCGCGCAGCATCAGCGATCGGGGGTCGTCGCCCTGGTAGACGGCGTGGCCGAAGCCCATGATCTTCTCGCCGGCCAGGATCTTCGGCCCGACCACCTCGTCGATGCGGTCCTCCGTGCCGATCTCGTCCAGCAGGTCCAGCGCCCGGCTCGGCGCGCCACCGTGCAGCGGCCCACTCATCGCCCCGATGGCGGCCACGACGGCGGCACCCATGTCCGCCCCCGTGCTGGCCACCACCCGGGCAGTGAACGTGGAGGCGTTGAACCCGTGATCGACCGTCGAAATCAGGTACTGCTCCACGGCCCGGGCATGGGCAGCGGACGGCTCCTCGCCGTGCAGCATCCACAGCCAGTTGGCGCCGGCAGCCAGGTCGTCACGCGGCGCCACCGGCTGCAGGCCGAGCGACAGGCGGTGCAGCGCGGCCAGCAGCGTCGGGGTGACGGCCGTGAGGAACAGGGCGTCGCTGCGGCGCTGGGCGGCGTCGATGTCGATCAGCGGCCGCAGCCCGCGGGCGGCCGCGGCCAGTGAGAGTGCGGTGCGCAGGCCGTCCAGCGGTGCGCCACCAGCGGCAGCGATGGCGGGCAGCACACCGGCGATGGCGGCAGGGATGACACGCAGCGGGCGCACCTCGTCAGCGAACTCCGCCCGCTCCGCCGCGGTGGACGGCAGCGTGCCGTCGATCATCAGCTGCCACACGTCCTCCAGCGGCCGGCGCTCGGCCAGTTCGACGGCGGAGTACTGGCGGTAGTGGTAGAAGCCTTCGGTGCCGCGCACGTCGCCGACCTCGGTGTCGGCCACCACCACGCCCTTCAGCCCGCGGGGCACTTCGGCCGGGCCGATGGTGGCCACGCGCAGCAGGTCGCGCAGCGACACGACACCCACGGGGTGCCCGTGATCGGTGACCGGCATGTGCCGGTAGCCGCGCTCGCGCATCAGCCGCAGCGCCTGCTCCACCGGTGTGGCGACGTCCATCGTGTCGGCGGGAGCGGACATGACGGTGGCGATGGCGGCGTCGGCTGCGCACCCGTCCGCGTTGGCCCGCAGCACATCGCGCTCGGTGACGATGCCGACCGCAGTGTTGCCCTCCACCACCACGACGGAGCCGACGCGGTGGTCGTGCATCCGCCGGACGGCGGCGTGGAGGGGTTCGGCCGCACCAGCGGTGACGGGCGGTGAGGTCATGAGCGAAGCGATCGAAGTCATGCGACCAGCCTGATCTCACCGCTGCCGCAAATCAACGTTGATTATCATCAAGGCATGACCATGATCTCGAGTCGCCAGGCAGCCCATCGCCTCGGCGTGAAGGTCGAGACGCTCTACGCCTATGTCAGTCGCGGGCTGCTCACCAGCCACCGCGACGGCGCCCACCGGTCGAGCGTGTTCGACGAGCGTGAGGTGGAGCGCCTGGCCCGCCGCGGCCGGCCCCGTGCCGCCAGCCGCACGCCGACGCTCGACATCGACATCGCGACGGCGATCACGTCCACCCACTCCGCGAGTGGCGGGTACGAACTCCGCTACCGCGGCCATGCCGCCGCTGATCTGGTGGGCACTGCATCGTTCGAGCAGGTGGCCGAACTGCTGTGGACGGGTGAGCTTCCGCCGGCGCCGCCGACGTGGACGGGTACCTCGGTGGAGTCGCCTGGCCAGCGGATGATGGACCGGGTGCGCGCCGCCGCGGCGCTGGCTGGCGCCCACCCCGCGGCCACCGACTCGCTCGACGCCGAAGGCGTGGCCGCGCAGGGCGGATGGCTCATCGCCACCGTCGTCGGTTCGCTTCCGCCGGCGGGCGACGGCCGGGTGCCACGCCTGCATCTGGGAGACCACGCGTATCGAAGCACCGTCGCCGGCCGCCTGTGGACCCGTCTGTCGCCGCGCCGCGCCTCGCCCGCGGCGGTGCAGGCCATCAACGGTGCGCTGATCCTGCTGGCCGACCACGAACTCGCCGCGTCCACGCTGGCCGCCCGCGTGGCTGCGTCCACCCGCGCTGGCACGCACGGTGTCGTTGCCGCCGGGCTCGGCGCCGTCTCCGGCAGGTTGCACGGTGGTGAGAGCCTGCGGGTGCGCCGCCTGCTGGCCATCGCCGATGCCGAAGGTGCCGCCGCGGCAGTGGACGCGGCCCTGGAGCGGTACGGCCGCCTGCCCGGGTTCGGCCAGGTGATCTACCCGGACGGCGACCCGCGAGCCCCGCTGCTGCGAGCGTTGGTGGACGAAGCCTGGGGCGGCGCACCCGCGCTCCGCGTCGTGGATGAGGTGGCTGCCGAGGCCCGCCGCCGCAACGCCGCGCCACCGAACATCGACTTCGCGCTGGCCACGCTCGGCCGGGCTGCGGGTATGGCCGACGACGCGGCGGAAGCCATCTTCGCCGTCGCCCGCATCGCCGGCTGGCTGGCCCACGCCCTGGAGGAGTACGGCGAGCGCCCCCTCCGCTTCCGCCCCAAGGCCACCTACATCGGGCCCTGAATCAGCGAACTACGTTGGCCCCGTGCAGACCGCGCCGGAGGAGGACCCCACGGCCCCGCTCGTCACGGCGCGCCGCCACCCGCCACTGGCCGGTCGGGGCGGTGTCGTCGCCGCGGGGGCGGGGGCGATGGTGGTCGCAGTGCTGGCCGGTCTCGGTCTGCTGACCGGTGGCCGGCTGCGGCTGGAGGTCTGGCGGGCCGACTACCGGGTCTTCCATGACGGAATTCGGCTGAGCACCATCGTCGACGTCGACTTCGGGGACCGGCCGAACGACACGCTCGAGGTCGTCGTCACGGACGAGAACGGCACGCCGCGGCCGTTCATCGTGCGCGCCGAACCCGGCAACGTCCAGGTCTTCCCCGAGGTCACCGGCGAGGTGATCGGTCCCGACCCCGTGGGGCGCGTGGCGCTGCGCGGCAACGACGATCGGCACAGCGGCCTGCAGCGCATGGAGCACATGTACGTCTTGCCGCGCATCCTGACGGAGGGCGAGCGGTGGGAGTTCACGGCGTTGGTCGCACCGGAGGACATCGATGCCGAGACCGGCATGGTGGCCATCCACGGTGTGGAGCTCACCGACATCGTGTGCTCCGTGAGCGGTGCGTCGGGGGCGGCGTGCGAGTTGGTTCCGTCGGCGCCCGGCGACACCGTCCTTCGTGTCGTCCCGCTCCACGCGGGCTCGGAGATCCGTGTCGCTGCGACCGTCGGGCCACTGGTGGACAGCACCGGCAACTTCATCGGGAGCGTCGGGCCCCAGAACTCCCCGCGGGTGCTGGCCGCTGTCGGCGGTGTCGTTGCGCTGATCACCGGACTTGTCACCAACTGGTGGTGGCAGCGGCGCCGCCGTCGCCGCTGGGCCAGCGCCCCCGCACCCGGTGCAGCAGACGGCGACGTCCCTGCGTGGGTGATGGCGGCCGGGCTCCGGGGTCGGGTGGATGATGAGGTGGTGGACGTGGGCCGCGCAGGCGGTGGCCGATGGTGTGCTTCGCGCCCACCGCAGCACGCCCACGCTGTCCGCGGGCGCGCTCTTCTCGACTTTTCGCCGGACGAATGGGGGTGGCGTGCGCCGCCGTCGAGCCGTCCCGGCCCGCGGGCATCGACGAGTTGAGGAGCCCGTGGAAGCGGATGGAGCGGGTGTTGCTGGCGAAGGGTGTGCGACGGCTGGTGGGCGGGCCCCACCGGGCGCCAAGTCGGCGTTCTGTCCGTGTCGGTCGGCGTTCTCGCGGCAGCCATCGCGTGGGCAGTGTGGACCGGATGGTCGAACGACCACATCGTCGGCGCGGCGATCATGGTGGCAATCCCCGCGGCCGTGGTGGCGGTCACCCATGTGTGGACGCAACGCTGGCTGACCTCGGCAGGTCGGGACGCCGCCGCCACTGCGGAAGCCTGGCAGCGTCGCCTGAACCGGCTGGACGCGAGGCGGGTGGAGGCCATGGTCGCCGATGCCGAGCCAGGGGGCGAGGAGGAAGTGGTGACGACGCTGGCGCTGGCTGCCGCGGCGACGGGCCGCGCCTATGCGTGTCGCCACGCGGTGGGTGATGCCGACCTGTCGCTGCGCCTGAAGGTCCGGGTGGAGCAGATCCTCGGCGCGGTGCGGATGGGCGAGCTGCGGCGCCTGCTCGACGAATCCCAGTCCCTGGTGGAGGTGCCGGTCAGCCCATCGCGGCGATGATGGCGGCGATGTCGTCCTCGGTGGTCGTCGGGTTCACGAAGCAGAAGCGGAACACCGTCTCGCCGTCGTGCACGGTGGGCACCACGAAGGCCGTACCCGCGGCCAGCGCGGCGTCGCTCCACTCCTGGTAGCGGTCGGCGGACCAACCGGTGCGGCGGAACAGCACCACGCTCAGCTCCGGCTCCATCACCAGGTCGAGGTGGGGCGCGTCGGCGATCATCCGCGCCGGCCCGTGCCAGTTCCAGCCTGCGGGTGACCGCCTGGTCGTAGGCGCGGGTGCCGTGGGCGGCGACGCTGAACCACAGCGGTAGCCCGCGGACGCGGCGGGTCATGTGGATGGCGAAGTCGCTCGGGTTCCACTCGCCCGTGGCGTCCAGCGTCTCCAGGTACTCGGCGTGCTGGGTGAGTGCGGCGCCGGCCAGCTTCGGCTCCCGGTAGACGATGGCCGCGCAGTCGAACGGCGAGAACAGCCACTTGTGGGGGTCGACCACGAAGGAGTCGGCGCGCTCCACGCCGTCGAACAGCGGGCGGCCCATGGTGGACGCCATCGCCGCCCCGCCGTAGGCGGCGTCCACGTGCAGCCACGCCCATCTCGCCGGCCACCTCGGCCGCTCCCGCCAGGTCGTCGACGATGCCGGTGTTGGTGGCGCCACCGGTGGCAACCACGGCGAACACGGTGATCCCGTCCGCGGCCGCCGCGGCGCAGGCGTTCCGCAGCGCGGGCCCGGTGAGGCGGCCCCGGTTGTCGCCGGGCACGGTGACCATCTCCACGTCCGTCACCATCGCCGCCAGACGGATGGAGGAGTGCGCCGAGGGCGCAAGCCACCGCCAGCCGCTGGCCGCGCCGTGCCGCCGCCGCCAGGTCTCCCTCGCGGTCGTGAGCGCGGCCAGGTTGCCGGCGGTGCCGCCGGACACGAAGACGCCGCCGGCGCCCTCCGGGAAGCCGGCCAGGTCGGCCAGCCAGCGCAGGGTGGCGTTCTCGGCGAAGATCGCCCCGGCACCCTCCACCCACCAGTCGCCGTAGATCGACGAGGCCGACACCACCAGGTCGAACAGGGTGGCCGCTTCGCTCGGCGCCGTGGGCACGAACGCCAGGTAGCGGGGGTGGTCACTGGAGATGCAGGCCGGCGCCAGCACGTCGCGGAACAGGGCGAACGCCTGCTCGTACCCCAGGCCGTCCGGGGTGATCATCGTCCCCGTCGCGGCGGCCAGTTCGGCCGGCGAGCGGGGGCGTCCAGCGGCGGTGGCGACATCGCCATCCGGTCGACGACGTAGTCGACGATCTCGCGGGTGACGGCCGCGGTCGTGTCGTCCCGGCGGTGCAGAGGTGATGATCCGGCCACGCCCCGAGCGTAGGTCCCACCGCCCGCCACCGCCGACCGTCCCCCACGGAGAAGTGACGCGGTGCCACCCCGCCCCACCAGGGAAGTGACGTGATATATCACGTCACTTCGGGGGGTTGGTCGGGGCCCGGGGCGGGTCAGACGGTGTCGAAGTAGCGGCGGCGTTCCCAGTCGGTGACGCCGTTGAGGAACAGGTCCCACTCGAACTCGGCCACCGTGGCGTAGTGGTCCACCAGGGCATCACCGAGCGCGGCACGGGTGAACTCGCTGGAGCGGAACCGGGCCACGGCGTCGCCGAGGTGCTGGGGATGGCCCCGGCCGGGCGCTCGTACGGGTTGCCGGTCTCCGGCGGGCCGGGGTCCAGTTGGTGCTCGATGCCGTCGACGATGCTGGCGATCAGCCCCGCCAGCACCAGGTAGGGGTTGGCGTCGGCGCCGGCCAGGCGGAACTCCATGCGGATGGAGCCAGGCGTGTGCCCCACCACCCGGGCCGACGTGAACCGGTGGTCGATGCCCCACGTCTGGCCCCAGCCGGCGGCGTCCTGGCTGCGGATGCGCCGGTAGGAGTTCACCATCGGCGCGTACCAGGCCATCAGATCGGGGGCGTTGGCCAGGGCGCCGGCCACGGCGTGGCGCAGCACCGGCGACACGTGATGGGGCTCGCCTTCGGCCCAGAACGCCGGCGTGCCGTCCAGCGCCCGCAGCGACAGGTGCACGTGGCACGAGTTGCCGGGCCCGTCGTCCAGCGGCTTGGCCATGAAGCTGGCGGTGCGCCCGGCACGGGCGGCCATCCGCTTCACCGCCATCTTGTACAGGGTGTGCCGGTCGGCCATCGCCATCGGCTCGCCGTGCACGATCGTGGTCTCGATCTGGCCCAGCCCCCACTCCAGTTGGGTGGCCTCCACCGGCACGTCGGCCGCGGCCAGCACGGCTCGCAGGTCGGAGAAGAAGCCCGCCAGGTCGTCGCCCTCGGCGATCAGGAAGTCGCTCGGCCGGTGGGTCACCGGCTGCAGGCCGGCGTAGTCGCGGCGGTACAGGTCGCCCGCCGTGCCTTCCACCAGCAGGTACTCCAGTTCGGTGCCGACCGACGCCGTGTACCCGGCGGCGCGCAGCCGCTCGATCTGGCGGCGCAGCAGGTGGCGGGGGCACGGGGGTGTGTCGCTGCCGTCGGGCTCGCGGGCATGGGCCAGGCAGATGGCGGTGCGGTCCAGCCAGGCCGCGGGGCGCAGGGTGTCCAGGTCGGGGAACAGGTAGAAATCGCCCATCCCGGTCTGCATGCCGGTGTACGGCAGCACGCCCGTGGCCAGCAGGTCGGCCGACTGGCCGATGTCCCACCCGTACACGCAGGTGGACACGGCCACGCCATCGGTGCACGCCGTGGCGAACTGGTCGGCGGGTACCCGTCGCCCGACCAGCCGGCCCTGGATGTCGGGCGTGGCGACGATGACGGTGTCCACGCCGTCCAGCGCGGGGTGCGAGGTGGAGAGGTTGCTCATCGGGTGAGCCACCCGCCGTCGACCGGCAACTGGATGCCGGTGATCCACGAGGCGTCGCTGCTGAGCAGGAAGGA
The DNA here is from genome assembly GCA_041394605.1 of Ilumatobacteraceae bacterium. GTDB lineage: Bacteria > Actinomycetota > Acidimicrobiia > Acidimicrobiales > Ilumatobacteraceae > UBA668. The sequence goes on along the minus strand of JAWKHX010000005.1, from coordinate 49,965 downwards.
GATGGCCGCAGCGATGTCGGCCGGCTGGCCCACGCGGGGCACCAACAGCCGTTGCGACATGAACTCCATCGCCTCCGGCGAGGTGATGCCTTCCAGCGACACGAAGTCCGTCGCCACCGGGCCGGGCGCCACTGCGTTGACCCGGATGTTCTTGCGGGCCAACTCCACCGCAAGCGCCTTGGTGAGCATGATGACCCCGCCCTTCGAGGCGTTGTAGTGCACCTGGGCGTAGCCCTTGGAGGACACCACCACCATCGACTCCACCGTGCTCAGGTTCACCACGGCGCCGCCGCCCGCGGCCTCGATGGCCGGGTTGATCTCCTGGGTCACCAGCCACTGGCCCTTCAGGTTCACGTCCACCACCAGGTCCCACTGGGCCTCGGTCAGCTCGTCCAGGCTCTCCATGGTGACGAGACCGGCGTTGTTGACGAGGTAGTGGATGGCCCCGAACTCCGCAACGGCGGCGTCGCGGGCGGCGGCGATGGTGGCGCGGTCGCGCACGTCGCAGTGCACGGCCAGCGCCCACCCGCCTGCGGCCTGCACCTGGCGCACGGTCTCTGCCGCGCCCTCGGCGCTGATGTCGGCGACGGCGATGGCCGCGCCCTCGCCCGCCAGGCGCAACGCGGTGGCCCGTCCGATGCCTGAACCGGCGCCGGTGATGAACGCCACCTTCCCGCTGTGGTCGAACGACATGACGTCCCCCTTCGCATCACCCGTGGCGACGCGCTCCATGAATGGTCCTACAATGGGTCCATTATGACGCAGATCCCCGAGCAGGTCGACCTGGTGGACGGCCGGCGCCTCACGCCCACTGGCCGCAGCGGTGCCGCCCTCCGCCATCCGGACACCGGGCGCCTGCTTGCCGACGGGCTGGCGTCGGACGCCGCGACGGTGGATGCTGCGCTCGCGGCCGCCCACCGGGTGTGCCAGAGCCGGGTGTGGACCGACCTGCCGCTGGAGGAGCGGGCGCTGCGCCTGGAAGCATGCGCCGCGGCGCTCGAACCGCTCACGTCGGGCGGCCTGCTGGCCCAGCCGGAGAGCCTGAACACCGGCATTCCCATCAGCGTCACCACCGGAATGACCGGTGGCCTCGCCGGCTACTTCCACGGTGCCGCCCACTTCCTGCGCACCCGCGGCGATGCGGAAGAGCGGTCCGGTCGCCATGGTCGCGTGGTGCTGCAGCGGGCGCCCCGCGGCCCGGCGGTGGTCATCGCCCCGTGGAATGCGCCCTCGCCGATCATCGTCGGTCGTACTGCGTTCGCCATCGCCGCCGGCTGCCCGGTCATCGTCAAGCCCAGCGAGTGGGCGCCGTTCACCGCCGACCTGGTGGTGGCCGCCCTGGCCCAGGTGGACCTTCCCGCCGGGCTGGTCCAGATGGTGCACGGTGGCGCCACGGTGGGTGCCCAGCTCGTGGCCGACCGCCGTGCCCGCGGGTGGCGTTCACCGGTGGCCTCGCCGCCGGCCGGGCCATCGCCGCCGCCGCCGCACCGAACTTCGCCCAGCTGCAACTGGAACTGGGCGGCAACAACCCGGCCATCGTGCGCGCCGACGCCGACCTCGCAGCCACCGCGGCGGCGCTCGCCCGCGGCATCACCAAGCTGAACGGCCAGTGGTGCGAAGCGCCGGGCAAGCTGATCGCCCACCGTTCCGTCGCCGCCGAACTGCTGGAGCGTCTGCTCGCCGAACTGGCATCGCTGCCGATCGGCCCGTGCCTGGACCCTGCCACCGTGATCGGGCCGATGTCGCACGAGGCCCGCAAGACGGCGCTCGAGGCGCACATCGTGGCCCAGGTCGCGGCCGGTGCGACGGCCCACCGGGTGCACACCGTGCCGTCGTCGGGCGGCTGGTTCGTGGCGCCGGCCGTGCTCACCGGGCTGCCGTCGTCGGCGGCCAGCACCGAGGTGTTCGGGCCGGTCGTCACCCTCCACGAGTACGACTCCGACGACCAGGCCTTGACGATGGCCAACGAGGCCGGCGACGGCCTAGCTGGGTTCGTGTTCACCGCCGACGTGGATGCCGCGTTCGCGCTGGGCACCCGGCTGCGCGGCGGCGAGATACGCATCAACGGCACCGGCCTCTTCGACCTGTGCGACGCGTCCACCCAGAGCTTCTGGGGCACCAGCGGGATGGGCGGCCACGGGGACGTGGAGGTGTTCGAGATGTTCCGCGGCAGCCGCATCATCGGGGTGGACGACCCCGCCGCACCGATGTGAGCAGCGAGTGAACGACATCCGCCGCACCACCGCCGAGGAGCTCGCCGGTCTGCTGCGTGCCCGCATCCACCGCGGCGAGTTGAGTCCCGGCGATCGCCTGCCGGCCGAGCGCGACCTCGCCGCGCAACTCGGTGTGGCCAGGGTGACGGTGCGCGGCGCGCTGGGCGCGCTACAGCAGGAGGGCTACCTGGAGGTACGGCGAGGGGCCACGGGCGGTCGGTTCGTCACCGAACTGGCCGAGCCCTACGGCCGCTGGCGCACGACGATGGCGGCGGACCTGGGTGAGCTCACCGCGGTGCTGGAGTACAGGACTGCGCTGGAGCGTCAGGTGGCGGTGCTGGCGGCCGGCCGGCGGACCACCGCACATCTGCGCCGGATGCGCAGGGCCATCGAGGACCTCGGCGCGGCCACCACGCCGGAGGAGTTCCGCCGCGCCGACGACGCCTTCCACACTGCGCTGGGTGCCGCCGCGAAGAACCACCTGCTGGCCGCGGCGGTGGCCGACGCCCGCGGCCGGCTCTTCTCACCGACCGACCGGCTTGGCTTCGAGGCGCACGTGGAGACGTCGCGCGCCGCCCACCAGGCGGTGTTCGACGCCGTGGCCGCGGGTGACGCCGACGGTGCCGCGGCGGCGATCGAGCGGCACCTTTCCGAGACGGCGGGCGAGTTGGTGGAAGTGCTCAGCCCTCGAGCCGCAACTGCACGGCGACCCGCTGGGCCACGTGCCCGACGATGAAGCCGGAGAGTACCGCCTGGTGTGCCGGGTGGTCGCGGTACGTGAGGTAGCCGGCCTCGTCGGCGAAGTCGGCGGTGACGCCGTAGTCGAAGTTGGCCTGGTTGATGCCGATGTCCGCGGCGTGGCGGTAGTCCAGGATGGTGTCGATCACTTCGGGCAGCCCGCTGAGCGCAGTGGCCGTGGCGGCGATGTGGGCGGGCGTGACGTCGTCGTTCCACTTGAACAGGGCGATGTGCCGAATCATTGAGGGGGTCCTGCCTTACTGGAGGCCGGCGTACGCGCCGCCGTCCACGGGAATGGCCGCGCCGGTCAGGAACGCCGCCGCGTCGCTGCACAGCATGGCGCACAGGCGCCCGAAGTCGCCGGGGTCGCCCAGGGTGCGGGCCGGAATGGCCTGGGCTGCAGCGTCGGCATTCCCGCCGTACAGCGAGGTGAGCCGGTCGGTGGCGTGCAGGCCGGGCTGCAGCGAGTTCACCGTCACCCCGTCCGCGGCCACCTCGATGGCGAGCGTCTTGAGGAAGCCGGTGAGCCCGGCGCGGGCCGTGTTGGAGAGGATCAGCGTGCCGATCGGCTGGCGGACCGACACGGACGTGATGGCCACCACCCGGCCCCACCGGCGGGCCTGCATGGCCGGCACGGTGGCCTGGCACATGGCGACGGTGGACAGCAGGTTCAGCCGCAGGGCGGGCTCGTAGGCCTCCAGCGGGGTGGAGGCGAAGGTGCCGGGCGGCGGCCCGCCGGCGTTGGCGACGAGGATGTCGATGCCGCCCATCGCCAACTCGGCCTCGGCCACCAGCGCGGGCACGCTGTCGATGTCGCTGACGTCGCCGACCACGGTGCGGTGGCCTGCGCCGTGCAGGGTGGCCAGCGCCGCGGCCAACTTCTCCGCCGACCGGGACACCAGCGTCACGGTGGCGCCCTCCGCGGCCAGCGCCTGCGCGCACCCCAGCCCGAGCCCGCTGGACCCGCCCGTCACCAGCGCCCGGCGTCCCGTGAGTCCCAGTTCCATGTGCCCGATGGTAGGCGCGCGCCCGACCGCCCCTCCGCCCCCTGTCGAACTTGTCGCGGGTGTGACCGACGATTGTCGTGGTCGAGCCGCGACAAGTTGGGCTGGGGGACTGGCGGGGCCGGGGTCGGGGCCGGGGCCGGGTGGTGGGTCCTAAGCTCCGGCGGCATGGAACCGCTGTGGACGCCGACGCCGGAACGGATCGCCGCCTGCCGGATGGAAGCGTTCCGCAGCAATGTGGCGGTGGACCATCCGGAGGTGGCGGACTCAGTGGCGCTGCACCGGTGGTCCGTGGCCCACCCGGCTGGGTTCTGGGCGGAGGTCTGGCACTCCTGCGGGGTCATCGGCGACCACGACTGGGTGGCATTCGAGCCCGGCGACGGGTCGGTGCTCGGCGGCCGCTTCTTCCCCGGGGCGCACGTGTCGTACGCGGAGAATGCACTGGCGGCACGGCCCGGCGCGGGCGAGGAGGCGATCGTCGCCTACACCGAGGCCGGCGACCGTCGCTCGCTCACCTGGGCGGAACTGCGCGCCGAGGTGGCTGCCATGGCCGCCGCGCTGCAGGCCGACGGGGTACAGCCAGGCGACCGCGTCGCCGCGTACATGCCGCATGTCATCGAGACCGTGGTCACGTTCCTCGCGGCCAACGCAGTGGGCGCCACGTTCACGTCCACCTCGGCGGACTTCGGCACGGCCGGCGTCGTCGACCGCTTCGGCCAGACCACGCCGACCGTGCTGGTCGCCGCCGATGGCTACCACTACGGGGGGAAGTCGTTCGACTGCCTGGACCGCATCGCCGAGGTCGCCGCGCGGTTGCCATCCGTGCGTCGCACCGTGGTGGTCGGCGTGCTCGCCAAGGCGCCCGACGTCGCCGCCATCCCCGACGCCGTGAGGTACGAGGACTACCTGGCGCCTCACCGCGGTGCCGCCTTGGAACCCCTGCGCCTGCCGGGCGACCACCCCGTGTACATCCTCTACTCCAGCGGCACCACCGGGAAGCCGAAGTGCATCACCCACCGTGCGCTCGGCGTGCTGCTGATGCACCTGAAGGAGCACCAGCTGCACTGCGACGTGCGTGCCGGCGACCGGGTGCTGTACTTCACCACCTGCGGCTGGATGATGTGGAACTGGCTGGTCAGCGGGCTGTGCTCCGGTGCGACCATCGTGCTGTTCGACGGCAGCCCGTTCCAGCCGTCACCGTCGACCCTGTTCGACATCACGGCGGCGGAGCACGTCACCCTGCTGGGCGTGTCGGCCAAGTACATCGACTCGGTCGACAAGGCCGGCCTGCGGCCCGCGGACACACACGACCTCTCCGCCCTGCGCACGATCTGCAGCACCGGCTCGCCGCTCAGCGCCGACGGCTTCCGCTGGGTCTACGAGGCGGCGAAGGCCGACGTGCACCTGGCGTCGATCAGCGGCGGCACCGACCTGTGCGGGTGCTTTGTCGGCGGCGACCCGACCCGCCCGGTGTTCGAGGGGGAGATCCAGGGGCCGTGCCTGGGCATGGCGGTGGGCGTGTACGACGAGGACGGCCGTGCCGTCACCGAGCCCGGGGTGAAGGGCGAGCTGGTCTGCACCGTGCCATTCCCGAGTGTCCCGGTCGGCTTCTGGGGCGACGACGCGGCGGCCACGAAGTTCCGTGCCGCCTACTTCGACCGCTTCCCCGGCGTGTGGGCGCACGGCGACTTCGCGTCCTGGACCGAGCGTGGCGGGATGGTGATCCACGGGCGCAGCGACGCCACCCTCAATGCCGGTGGTGTGCGCATCGGCACCGCCGAGATCTACGCCCAGGTGGAGCAGGTGCCCGGCGTGGTGGAGGCCGTGGCCGTCGGCCAGGAGTGGGACGGCGACACCCGCATCGTCCTGTTCGTCAAACTGGCGCCGGGTGCCGGCCTCACCGACGATCTGCAGGCGGAGATCCGCCGCCGGCTGCGGGCCAACGCCTCGCCCCGCCATGTGCCGGCCCGCATCGCCGCGGTCACCGATGTGCCCCGGACCCGCAGTAACAAGATCAGCGAGCTTGCCGTGGCCGACGTGGTGAACGGCCGGGAGGTCCGCAACACCGAGGCGCTGGCCAACCCCGAGGCGCTCGCCGAGTACCGCGACCGCCCCGAACTGGCGGTGTGACCGAAGGGTCAGACAGGCTCCGGTTGCGTGTAGCGCCACGTGGCGGGGCGGAACACCACCTCGGTGGACGAGGCCGAACCGTGGAGGACGCCGGCCACGGCGATCAGCCCGCGGCCGACGCCCGAGGCGAGGAACCGCTCGGTGGCCGCGGCGACGGCGTGCGAGTCGGCCCAGTGCGGCTCAACCGGCCGGCGGGCGCCGGTCTCCAGGTGCAGCCGGGCGAACAGCACCTGCTGGCAGTAGGCGGCCCAACGCCGCCGGCCCTCCTGGTACTCGGGCCGGTCGCGGTAGCCGACCACCACGCTGTCGCCACCGTGCAGCCGCGGGCGGGCGACGCCGTCGGCGCACGGCAACGCCGGAAGGCGGGCCATGTTGCCGGTGAGCTCGTTGCCGTAGGGAGCGACGGCCATTGCCGCCTGCACCGTCACCTGCGCGCTCACGCCGTCCTCCGCTCGCACACCCACGACCTGCAGGTACATCGTCAGCAGTTCCTGCGGCGTTGCCGGCAGGTGGGGGAAGCGGGCAGGCACCAGCGCCGGCAGCTGCGGCCGCGGCTGCACCTCCGCGGCGATGCTGTGCCAGTTGAGCACCTCCACGTGCAGGCCGGCGGGGGCGGAGTGGTCGAGTGGAAAGTGGGCGCCGAGCGCGGGCAACGCTGCGTAGGCACCTGGATGCGTGTGGAACGCGACCACCCCAAGTGGGCGTAGCTCCGTGGCCGACCAGTGGTGCACCCCGTCGCCGTCGGTGGACTCCAGCCGCGCTGCGGCCGACAGCACCCGGGCGACAGCGAGCAGCTGACCGTCACCGATGCCGAGGCGCGTGCACACGTCCACGGCCAGTTCCTCGTCCATCACTGCCGTCTCCCCGACCCGTCGCCGCACCCAGTGCTCGTCGATGCCCAGCCACACCGCCTGGACCGGCACCTGCGGCAGTCCGGACGGCAGCGGTGCGTGCACGATGTCCCACTCCACAGGTGCTTGCGATTCGTCGCCGCGCGTCCGGCGGTCGTTCGGGTCCAGCCGGTCCGGCACCCGGTACACGCCGTACAGCAGGTCCGGCCGCGCCGCCAGGCCGCTGCGCCGCAGCAGGTCGGCCACCTCGGTGAGTTGCGACGCGCCGGTGGTGACGACCCGGGTGATGAGCGGGCCGGCCGCCGGGTCGGCGAGGTACGGGCTGCGGGCGGCGTCCCGCGCAGCGCGCTCGGACCGGCTGATTGCCGCGGCCTGCGCCGGGTCGGTCTCGCCGCGGTCGAAGTCCTCGGCGATGGCCTGGCGGGCGTCGCCGATGGTGCCCTTCACGCCGGCCACCATGTCCCGCAGCCCAGCGCGGAACGCACCCTTGGAGGTGGTCGGCATCGCCCCGACGGCGGCCGGGGCGATGCCGGATCTGGCCTGCTCGACAGGCCCGAAGAGCACCGTCGTGCTCCGGGCGTCCTGCTGCCGCTGGGTGGCCGCAGCCATCGCCGCGTTCGCTTCCGCCTGACGGGCCGCCGCATCCGCGAGGTTGCGCTGCACCGTGGCCTGTTGCTCGGGTGTCAGTTGGGACAGGTCCTGGTTGTCCTGCAGCGTCTGCTTGAGGTCCTTGAAGAAGCCCATCGGGTGAACCTAGCCGCGTCGATGGCGGCGCCTCCGCCTCCCGTCACGCCCTCTTCGTGAGCGCCCACACCCACAGGCCGGGGAGGTCGCCCGCGGCGGCCTTCAACGCATCCGGGTAGAACAGCGCGCTCGGCGACGCGGCGGTCTGCGCGTCGGTGAACTCGGGCTCGCGGCAGTCCGTCACCTCGAGGCCGGCGGTGCGGAAGGCCCGCAGCCATGTCGCCGCCGGGTGGTAGTGGTTGCGCACCCACCGCATCGGCTCGCCCTCGACGATGCCGCCGAAGAAGGCCTGGCCGCCGAGGAGCGCGGAGCTGGTGTGGGGGTCGGTGATCACCAGCGTGCCGCCCGGCCGCAGCACCCGGCCGAGCTCGACGATGCCGCTGGTGGGGTCGGCCAGGTGACACAGCGCCAGCGCGCACACGGCGACGTCGAACGTGGCGTCGTCGAACGGCAACGCGCCGAGATCGGCCTCGTGGAACTCGGCACCCGGCACCTTCTCGCGTGCCACCGCCAGCATCGCCGGGGACTGGTCCACGCCGACGACGGTGCACCCTTGCGCGGCGAACCAGGCGGCGTGGCGGCCCGTGCCGCAGGCGGCATCGAGCGCCCGGACGTCGTCACCGACGTGCGGCGTGAGCAGGTCATGCACGTGCGGCTCCTCCGCATCGATCAGCGGGTTGTGGCCGTCGTACGAGGCCGACCATCGGGCGTAGCCGTCGAGCAGTTCGTGCTCCAGCGGCGACAGCGCCAGCGAGTGAGGGAACTCGTGCCGGTTGGCCAACAGGGTGGCCAACTCGGCCAGGCGTGCCTCGTTGAACTCGGCGTCCTCGTACCAGCGGCGCAGCATCGACATGCCGAGGATGCCGGCGAAGTAGTGCGCCGCGAGTATCTCCGTCGCGGGCGCGTCCGTGTGCTCCATGTGCGGATGGTAGGGCGGGTGGGCGACCGCGCCGCCCCGAATACTCGCAGGCCGCAGCTAGGCCAGTACGAAGCCTTCGTAGCCGTTCGCCGCGACGGCGTCGCACTGCTCGCGGTACGGGGGCAGGCCCGGCAGGGGCATGAACACGCGGGTCTTGCCCGGCACGTTGGCGCCGAGGTACCACGAGTTGCAGGTGGGGAACAGGGTGGCGTCGGCGACCGCGTTCACGTACGCGACCCACTGATCCTGAGCGTCCTCGGTGGCTTCGATGCGGTGCTGCCCGCCGGCCCGCATGGCCACCAGGCAGTCGCCGATCCACTCCACGTGCTGCTCGATCGACATGATCATGTTGGTCAACACGCTCGGGCTGCCGGGGCCGGTGATGACGAAGAAGTTGGGGATGCCGTGCACACCGAGGCCGAGGTACGTCCGCGGCCCGGCGCTCCATGCCTCCCGCAGCGACAGCTCCGGCCCGCGGATGTCCATCTTGAGCAGCGTGCCGGTCATCGCGTCGAACCCGGTGGCGAACACGAGGGCGTCCAGCGCGTAGTCCCTCCCACACGCCCGCAGGCCGGTGGGTGTGATCTCCTCGATGCCGCCGTCGTGGATGTCCACCAGCGTCACGTTCGGCCGGTTGTAGGTCTCGTAGTAGCCGGTGTCGAAGCACAGCCGCTTGCAGGCGATGACATGGTCCGGGCTCAGCAGCGCGGCGACCGCAGGATCCTTCACGATCTCGCGGATCTTGCCGCGCACGAACTCGGCTGCCGTGAAGTTGGACTCCTTGGACAGCAGGGCGTCGGTGTAGCCGCCGAGGTAGGTGAAGCCGCCGATGTCCCATCGCCGCTGGTACTCGGCCTGTCGCACCTCGTCGCTGACCTCCATCGCTCCCACCGTGCCCCTGGGGTACTCGGCGCCGAAGCCACCGGAGAGGGTGCGGTCGATCGCCCGGATCTCGTCGTAACGGGCCTTGACGTCGGCCAGTTCCTCCGCAGTGAGCGGGCGGTTGCGGGCGGGGACGGTGTAGTTCGGCGTGCGCTGGAACACGTACAGGTGCTCGGCCTGCTCGGCGATGATCGGGATCGACTGGATGCCGGACGACCCGGTGCCGATCACCCCCACCACCTTGCCGGTGAAGTCCACCTCGTGGTGGGGCCACTGGCCGGTGTGGTAGCGATCGCCGGCGAACGTGTCCCGCCCGGGAATGTCCGGCCAGTTGGTGCTGCTGAGGCAGCCGACGGCGGAGACCAGGAAGCGCGAGCGGAGGGTGCCGGCCTGCTGCCCGGTCACTTCCACCGTCCATGTCGCGGTCGCGTCGTCGAAGGTCGCCGCGTCGACCCGCGACTTGAAGCTGATGTCGCGGCGCAGGTCGAAGCGGTCGGCCACGTGCTGGGCGTAGCGGAGGATCTCCGGCTGGGCGGCGTAGCGCTCCGTCCACACCCAGTCCTGCTGCAACTGGGCGTCGAAGCTGTAGCTGTACTCCACGCTCTCCACGTCGCAGCGGGCGCCCGGGTAGCGGTTCCAGTACCAGGTGCCGCCCACGTCGTCGGCCACCTCCACGGCGCGGGCGGTGAACCCCAGCTCGCGCAGCCGGTAGAGCATGTACATGCCGCCGAACCCGGCCCCGATGACGACCACGTCGTAGTCGATTGCCTGCTGGTCGCTCATCGCCACCACCCCCGATGCCGGAGTGTAGGAAACCGGTCGGAGGGTTTCCGGCTCGGAGGCGAGCACGAAACCCTCCGACTGGGTCGCAGGCTGTGACGCCGGGCGCCCGGCAGCGGCGTAGCTTCGTCACGTGGAGATCCGCCGACTCGGCACCGACGACGTGGGCGCGCTGCTCACCGCCGGCCATCTGTTCGACCATGCGCCGACGGTGTCGTGGGCCGCCGACACGCTGGCTCGCCCCGGCCATCATCTGCTCCTGGCCACGGTGGACGGCAGCCCCGCGGGCTTCGTCACCGGCATCGAGCACGCCCACCCGGACAAGGGTGTGGAGATGCTCGTCTACGAACTCGGGGTGGACGACGAGTTCCGCCGGCGTGGCGTGGCCACCGCCCTGCTCGACGAACTTGCCGCATTGGCCCGACGTCTGGGCTGCTACGGCATGTGGGTACCGGTGGACCCGGACAACGACGCCGCGCTCGCGCTCTACCGCGGCACCGGCGCGGTGGGCGCCGAGGCGGTGATCCTCACGTGGGAGTTCGGTCAGCCGCCGGACAACCCGGCCACCGCGGCGATGCCGTCGTAGACGTCGGTGAAGCGCGTCGTCAAGGGCGAGCAGCCGGCACGGATGATGTCCGGCTCGCGGAAGTCGAAGATGATCCCACGGCCGGCCAGCTCCTGGACGATCGCCTTCGCCCGGGGGACGGCGATGGCCACATGGTTGCCGCGGCGGTCGGGGTCCCGAGGCGTGGGCGTCGGCAGGCCGAACTGGTCGCACAGCTCGATGGCGAACCAGGTGAGCGAGCGGCCTTTGGCGTGGATGTGCCCCATTCCCGCCTCGGCCGACAGGGCGATGCCCACCTCCGCGGCGGCGAGGGCGAGGATCGACGGGGTGCCCAGCAGGACGCGGGCGATGTCCGGCCGCGGCTGGAACGTCGGCCCCATGGCGAACTGGTCCACCGTGGCGAACCAGCCCCAGATCGGCTGCTCGATCACCGGCTGCAGCTCGGCGGCCACGTACGTCCACGCCGGAGCGCCCGGCCCACCGTTGAGGAACTTGTAGCTGCACCCGATGGCCAACTGCACCCCGCAGGCGTGCAGGTCGATCTCGATCGCGCCGACCGCGTGCGACAGGTCCCACACCACCAGGGCCCCGGCGGCGTGGGCACGGGCGGTCTCGGCGGCCACGTCCACCAGCTCGGCGGTGCGGTAGTCGATGACGCTGCGCACGCACACGGCGACGTCGCTGAGATCGTCGAAGCCGTGCTGCACCCGGTGGCCGGTGGCGTTGGCGATGCCGTCCACGACGTAGCGGTCGGTGGGGAAGTCGTCGGCGCTGATGGCGATGGCGCGCCGCTCGGGCCGCAGGGCGATTGCGGCGTGGACGAGCTGGTACACGTTCATCGTCGTCGTGTCGTGGACGACCACCTCGCCGGGCGCGGCGCCGATCAGCGGGGCCAGCACGTCGCCGACCCGCTGCGGGTAGTCGATCCAGTGGTCCCAGCTGCGGATCAGCCCGGTGGCCCAGTCGTCCTCGTACACCTCCCGCAGGCGCTCGATGGTGCGCTTCGGCGGCATGCCCAGCGAGTTGCCGTCCAGGTAGATGACGGACGGGTTGGGGATGTGGAAGCGGTCGCGGAACGGGGCCAGGTCGTCGTTGGCGTCCAGCACCAGCGCATCGTCACGGGTGATCACGACCGTCGAGTCTGCCACTATGCACGCTTCCCGCCCACCCGACCGGCACGCTTCCCGCCCACCCGACCGGCACGCTTCCCGCCCACCCGACCGGCACGCTTCCCGCCCACCCGACCGGCACGCTTCCCGCCCACCCGACCGGCGCGGTCACACGAGGTCGATGAAGCTGGGGTGGCGGATGAAGCCGTCGTTGGTGATCTCGGCGATCTCCACCAGCGCCCGCAGGTCGGGCCGCACCCAGGTGACCTCGTCCTTCAGGTAGGACCGCGGCGGCAGCGCGGAGAACGGGCAGTCCGGTTGGGCCAGCGACTGCAACTGAGCGTGCATGGCCTCCAACCGATCCTGGGTGAAGCCGGTGCCGACGGCGCCGCAGAACCGCAGCGACCCGTCCGGCTCCGGCAGGCCCACCAGTAGCGACCCGAACGTGGTGGACCGGTTGCCGGTGCCCACGTTGAACCCGCCGATCACCACCTCCACCCGCTGCCGGTTCTTCACCTTGCGCCAGTTGGGTGAGCGGCGCCCCGGCTGGTACGGCGAGCCCAGCCTCTTGGCCATCACGCCCTCCAGCCCGCGTTCGGCGGTGGCCGCCAGCATCGCCGCGCCGTCGCCCAGCCGGTGGGCCGGCACCATCCAGTTCGGCCCCGGTTCCACCAGCGCGGCCAGCAGCGCCCGCCGCTGCTCGTAAGGCAGGGCGATGCAGTCGGTGCCGTCGATCTGCAGCACGTCGAACGCGTAGAACGCCACCTGCGTCTGGTGCCGCTGGAGCATGCCGAAGTCCGGCCGGCCGTCGGCGTCCAGCACCACCAGTTCGCCGTCGACGATTGCCGACCCGGCGTTCACCGCACCCCCGAACCCGGCGAGCTCCGGGTAGGTGGCGGTGACGTCGATGCCCGTGGAGCTCTGCAGCCGCACCGCCCCGCCGGCCACGAACGCCAGCGTGCGGTAGCCGTCCCACTTGATCTCGTACGCCCACTGGTCGTCCTGCGACGCCGGCGGCAGGTTGCCGATGGCCGCCTTCATCGGCGCGACCGGGAACGTCAGCGCCACCCGCCGCCTACTTCCGGGGAATGCGGTCGGAGATGACGCCCTGCGCGGCCAACCGGTCCACCTCGGCGTCGTCCAGGCCGAGCAGTCCGGTGAGCACGGCCCGGTTGTCCTCGCCCCGGTACCGCGGCACGCCGCCGGTGCGCACGTCGCTGCCCTCGAATCGCCACGGCGCGTTGGGGATCCGGATGGTGCCGTCGCCGCGGTCGGGGATCTCCACGGTGACCTCGCGCTCGGCGCCCCAGTCCGTGTCGCACACCTCGTGGACGGACCGCAGGCGCCCGACCGCCAGCTTGTTCTTCGACATGGCCTCTTCGATGGCGTGCGCCGACGGCATGGTGCGCGCCCAGTCGTGCAGGGCGTCCTCGATGTCGTCCAGGTTGGCGAGGCGCAGCGCCGTGGTGGCGAAGCGGGGGTCGTCGCACAGCTCCGGCCGACCGATCGAGAACATGTAGTAGTCGAACGTCTTGTTCTCCGCCGGGTGCCCGCTGACCACCACCATCTCCCCGTTGGCGGCGGTGAGCACGGGGTAGTCCATCGGGCGGAAGCTGCGGATCTGCCCCTCCGGCACAGGGCCGTCCCACAGGTGGTCGTGGGCGTGCTCGTTCACGTAGAGCATCGTCTGGGCCATCGAGATGTCGATGCGGTCGCCGCGCCCGGTGCGCTCCCGCTGGTACAGCGCCGCCAGGATGGCCGCCCCGCACTCCAGCGCGGTGTAGACGTCGGCGTGGCTGTGCGGGTCGTTGGCGTACTGGCCGCGGGTGGCCGGCTCGGAGCCGGAGTGCCCCTGACGGGCGTCGCCCTGGGCCTTGGTGAACCCGCTCTCCGCGCCCACCACCGGCGCGTAGGCACGACGGTGCACCCACGGCCCGGTCTGCCCGTAGCCGCTGACGCTGGCGAGGATCAGCCGCGGGTTGCGGGCGCGCAGGACGTCCCACCCCAGGCCCAGCCGCTCCATCACGCCCGGCCGGAAGTTCTCCACCACCACGTCGGCCAGGTCCACCAGGCGCAGCACCAGGGCGCGTCCCTCCTCGCTGTCCAGGTGGATGCTGATGCACCGCTTGCCCGCGTTCTGCTGGGCGAAGTACGACGAGATGCTGTTCACCCGCGGCCAGGTGGTGCGGGTGATGTCGCCCTCCGGCGGCTCCAGCTTGATGACCTCGGCGCCCATGTCGAGCAGCATCCGGGTGGCGTGCGGGCCGGCGAGCACCCGCGTGAAGTCCAGGACGCGGATGCCGGAGAGGGGACGGTCGCTCATGCCCCCGCGACGCTAGTCAGCGTGCCCAGTCGTCGTAGAAGGGGGGCATGTCGCTGGCCCGCCCGGTGAAGGCCGCGTCGCGCTTGTCCAGGAACGCCTGAACACCTTCCTTGCCGTCGCCGATGCTCATGTAGAACATCGACAGCGAGTCCACCTGGTGGGCTGCCAGCGGGTGGGGCTGGCCGGCGTTGCGGTACATCATCTGGCGGGTCATCGCCACCGCCACCGCCGACTTGCCGACGGCAAAGCGGCGGGCCAGCGCGTACGCCTCGTCCAGCAGGGCGTCGGGCGCGACGACACTGCGGACCAGGCCGCCCTCCTTGGCCTCCTCGGGGGTCAGGATGTCGGCGCTGTAGCACCACTCCAGCGCCCGGCTGATGCCGACCAGGCGGGGCAGGAACCATGTGCTGCACGCCTCCGGCGTGATGCCGATGCGCCCGAACACGAACCCGATGCGGGCCTTCTCCGACGCCAGGCGCACGTCCATCGCCAGCGTCATCGTGGCGCCGATGCCCACCGCGGCGCCGTTGATGGCGGCGATCACCGGCTTCTTGCAGGCGAAGATCGCGAGCGACACGCGACCGCCGGTGTCGCGCACCCCGTCCACGATCACGGGGTCGTCGAGGCGCTCGGTCATGTCGGCCATCGTCGGCTGCTGGGTCTCGTCCAGGCCGAACACGTTGCCGCCCACGCTGAGGTCCATGCCGGCGCAGAACGCCTTGCCCGCGCCGGTGACGATGACGGCCTTCACGGCGTCGTCCTCGCTGGCCTCGGTGAAGGCGTGCACCAGTTCGTTGGCCATCTCCACCGTGAAGGCATTCATCTGGTCCGGCCGGTTCAGCGTGAGGAGCAGGATGCCGTCGGCGTCGAGGTCCAGGCGGAGGGTGGAGTAGGTGCGGTCGGTGGCGCTCACCCGGCCAGACTATTGACTGGAGTCATTCTCAAGAAAGTGGCGGACCCAGCTGTGGAACCGTTGGTTGGCCAGCTCGTTCCGGCCGAACACGAAGGCCTGCGCGGCGCCGGCCATCGCCGGCAGGTTGCGGCCGATGGCCAGCCCGGTGGCGTAGTCCTCCTCCTGCACCACGAACTCCAGGTAGCGCACCCGCTCCAGCGCCTTGTCCACGTCGGCCGTGTCGGCGGGGTCCAGCGGGCGGCGGCGCAGGTGGGTCTGGAACGTGATGCTGGCGCCGGGCGTCGCGCCGGGGAACACCTGGCTCATCAGCAGGCCGTCGCGATCGCCGGCGAACGCGGTGTTGGGGAACAGCGCGGTGACGGAGCCCATCAACTGGTGCGGGCGCGGGTGCTCGTGCGCCGCGGCCATGCCGCCATCGTGCAGCCGGTGGGTGGCGAAGTGGAAGCGTTGGTGCGGCCCCCACGCCTCGAACACCTGGGCGTTGCCCCGGTACACCAGGCCCAGCGTGTCCTTGTGCAGCGCGCTGAAGTGGTAGCCGTCGAAGTAGCCGTCCTTGGCCACCTTCCAGTTGGGGCCCGCCAGTTCGCTGACGGCCACGACGTGCTGGTCGGCCAGCCGCAGGTCCGCGAGCGGGGCGTCGAAGCCGTCCAGCCAGGCGTCGATGTCGGGCGGGGGCGTGGCGTCGCCGGCCGTCGGCGTGGCGCCGAGCATGGCGAACACCAGGCCGTGGCGCTCGGCAGTCGGCAGTTGCAGCAGGCCATCAGTGGCGATGTCGCCGAACTGGTCGCGGTGGGGCACGCCCACCAGGCGGCCGGCGGTGTCGTACGTCCACCCGTGGTACGGGCAGGTCAGGCGGCGGGCCGTGCCCGTGCCGTCGCACAACCGGGCGCCGCGGTGCACGCAGGCGTTCACGAACGTGCGCGCCACGCCGTCGCCATCACGAGCCACCACCAGCGCGCTGCCCAGCACGTCGCGGGTGACGAACGAGTTGGGCTCGGCCAGCAGCGCGCTGGGCGCCAGCACGACCGGCACGGTGCGGAAGATGCGGTCCACCTCCGCCTGCCAGCGGGCGGGGTCCAGGTACTCGGCGACGGGCACGTGCAACTGGCCGTCGGCCAACTCGCTGCCGCCGCCGGCCATCGCCGCCACCAGCCGGTCGCACAGCGCCAGCGCCTCCGCACGCTCCATGCCCGGGACCGTACCCGAGCGCAGCGGGGGCGCGTACGCTCGGGCGCATGCACGACGACTCGGCGTTGGTGGAGCGGCGGATCCGGCGCGAGCTGATGGAGCGGGTGATGCCGGCGATGTACCGGGCCACCGTGCCGTGCGACGTGACCGCCTGGGAGGCGCCGGGTGAGCCGGTGGCATATGCCGAGGCGATGGCGTCGCTGGCCGCGCAGGGCCGGCCGTTCACCGTAGGCGACCACTACGGCCGCCCGTGGGGCACCACCTGGTTCCGGCTGCGGGCCGACGTGCCCGCGGCCTGGTCTGCCGCTGCCGGTACGTCGGTCGAGGCCGTCGTCGACCTCGGCTTCCACCCCGACGCCGCCGGCTTCCAGAGCGAGGGCCTGGTGTGGGCGCCGGGTGCGGACGGCCTGGGCCTGCCGGTGCAGGGCATCCACCCTCGCCGCACCGCCGTCCCGCTGGGCGGCGCGCTGGGCAACCTGCTGGTCGACGGTGGCGCGCTGGACATGATCGTGGAGGCCGCCTCCAACCCCGCCTTCCCCCAGCGGCGGATGGCCGCGGACGGCAACCTCGGTTCGCTGCGCACTGCTGGCGACCGCCCCCTGTACCGGCTGCGCCAGGCATCGCTGGGCCTGCGCGACGACGAGGTGTACCACTTGCTGCTCGACGTGGAAGTGCTGCTGGGGCTGATGACCGCATTGGCGCCCACGGAGGCACGCCGCCAGCGCATCCTGCGAACCCTGCAGGCAGCGTTCGACGCGCTGGACCTGGACGACGTGACCGGCACCGCCGCGGCCGCCCGCCACCTGCTGGCCCCGGCGCTGGCGCTGCACGCCCGTGATGGTGCGCACCAGGTGGTGGCGGTGGGGCACGCCCATATCGACTCGGCCTGGCTGTGGCCGGTGCGCGAGACCATCCGCAAGTGCGCCCGCACCTTCGCCAGCGCCACCCGGATGATGGACGCCGACCCCGGCTACCACTTCGTGTGCTCGCAGGCCGTCCAGTACGAGTGGATGGAGGACCGCTACCCCGCCCTGTTCCAGCGCATCCGCGAGCGGGTGGCCACCGGCCAGTGGCAGCCCGTGGGCGCGATGTGGGTGGAGGCGGACATGAACCTGCCCAGCGGGGAGAGCCTGGTGCGCCAGCTCGTCCACGGGCAGCGCTACTTCGAGGACCGCTTCGGCCTGCGCTGCAGGGAGGTGTGGATCCCCGACGTGTTCGGCTACCCGGCGGCTCTCCCGCAGCTGTTCCTCGGCGCTGGTTGCGAGCGGTTCATCACTCAGAAGCTCAGCTGGAACAAGCAGAACCGCTTCCCCCACAGCACGTTCCGCTGGCGCGGGCTGGACGGCTCCGAGGTGCTCACCCACTTCCCCCCGGTGGACACCTACAACGCCACGGTCGTGGGCGAGGAGCTGGTGTTCAGCGAGCGCAACTTCAAGGAGCACGGGTGGAGCAACTGGTCGCTGATGCCGTTCGGCCACGGCAACGGTGGTGGCGGCCCGACGAGGGAGATGATCCAGCGGGCCGCGCGCTTCGCCGACCTCGACGGCGCCCCGCAGGTTCGGATGGGCACCACGGACGAGTTCTTCGAGCAGGTGGAGGCCGAGCGCGACGCCGGTGCCGCGGTGCCCCTGTGGGACGGCGAGCTGTACTTCGAGATGCATCGGGGCACGCTCACCAGCCAGGCCCGCACCAAGGTCGGCAACCGCCGCTGCGAGCAACTGCTGCGCGAGGCCGAGCTGTGGTGGGCCGCGGCCGCGCCCGCGGGCGTGCCGGCCGACGTGGCCGCGGAGCTGGACCGGCTGTGGAAGGACGTCCTGCTCCAGCAGTTCCACGACATCATCCCCGGCTCGTCCATCACCTGGGTGTACGAGGACGCCGAGGCCGAGCACGCCCGTGTTGCGGCTCGCCTGGAGGAACTGATCGCTGCCGCGCTGGCCCAGGTGGCGCACGGCGGCACGGTCGCCAACCCGTCAGCCTTCGCCCGCACGGAAGTTGTTGCAGATGCAACAGGTGCCCCGGTCGTGGTGACGGCGCCGGGCTTCGGGTTCGGCTCCGCCGGCCAGGCCGAGGTCGACGACCGGGTGGTCTGCACGGAGCACTCGTTCACCAACGGCCACCTTTCGGTGAGCTGGAACCTCGACGGCGAGATCACATCGATCATCGACGTCGCCGCCGGCCGCGAACTGCTGCCCGAGGGCCACACCGTCTCGCTGGAACTGGCCCCCGACCACCCGGTGGAGTACGACGCGTGGGACGTCGAGGCCTGGACTCGCGACCTCGGCCGCCCGGTGGGCGGGGTGCAGTCGGTGGCGCTGGTGGAGGACGGTCCGCTGCGGGCGACGTTGGAAGTGCGCCGCGCGTTCGGCCGGTCCGCCGTGGTGCAGCGGGCCGTCCTGCGGGCCGGATCGCCGCGCCTCGACGTGTCGTTCGACATCGACTGGCACGAGGACGAGGCGCTCCTGTCGCTGCACATCCCGCTGGACGTGCACGCCCGAGAGGCTGCGTGCGGCATCCAGTTCGGCCACGTCATGCGGCCCACCCACCAGAGCACGTCGTGGGATGCTGCCAAGTTCGAGGTCTGCGCCCACCGGTGGGTGGACCTCGCCGAGCCAGGCTGGGGCGTGGCCGTGCTGGACGACGGCCGCTACGGCCACTCCGTGCAGGAGCCCGACGGTGGCGGCGTGCGGGTGAGCCTGTTGCGCGCCGCGAAGTACCCCGACCCGGAGCAGGACCACGGCCGCCACCAGGTCACCATCGCCGTCATGCCCCATGGCCCGGGCCTGGAGGC
Organism: Ilumatobacteraceae bacterium; assembly: GCA_041394605.1. Lineage (GTDB taxonomy): Bacteria > Actinomycetota > Acidimicrobiia > Acidimicrobiales > Ilumatobacteraceae > UBA668. The sequence continues at coordinate 30,818 of JAWKHX010000005.1, read as the reverse complement.
CGTGGTGCGCGAGGCGGAGGTGCTGAACAACCCGCTGCGCTGGGTGCCCTCGGCCGCCGGCGCGGGCGCCGCGGCTGGCGCTGCCGGCCCGCTGGTGACGGTCGACGGCGAGGGCATCGACGTGTCGGCGGTGAAGCGGGCCGACGACGGCAGCGGCGACCTGGTGGTCCGCGTGGCCGAGATGTGCGGCGCACGCCGCCCCATCACCGTGCGCATGCCGGCGCGCATCCAGTCCGCGTCGTTGTGCAACCTGCTGGAGGAGCCGCACACCCCGTTCGAGGTCAGCGACGGCATCGTCGTCCACACGCTGCGCCCCTTCGAAGTCGCCACCCTCCGCCTCTCCACCACCCCCTGACCCTTCTCCCGCCGCCACCCGTTCGGTTCTGTGTCAAGAACCCGGACGCGTCACCCCAGGTCACGGCGCGACAGCCTTTTTACGTAAGAGCGCGCGTCAATAGGCGGGTTTGAAGGTGGTGTTGCCGTAGCGGTCTCGCCACTTGATGAGCTTGACGGTGATGACGAAGGTGATGGCGAGGTCGAGTGCGGCTTCGCGTTGGATGGGGAGGCGGTCGGTGTTGCGGCGAAGCTGCCCGAAGTTCGACAGCCACGAGTTCGCTCGTTCGATCTTCCAGCGTCGCCCGAGAGGGATCTTGTTGCGTGCCCGGCTGCCGTACTTGCGTCCGCGGACGTGTCGGGCGCGGTGGACGATGTGGGCATCGATGCCGGTCTCGGTGAACAGGTCGCGGATCGCCACCGAGTCATACCCGCGGTCGAGGTGGGCGGTCTCGATCTCGACTTCGAACCCGCGGGTATCGAGGATGGCCAGGGTGTCCTCGACGAGTTGAGCGTCGGGAGTGTTCGCCGCGGCGGGGGTCCAGGCGATCGGGATCCCTGCCGCGTCGGAGGCCATCGACCACTTCCAGCCACGTTTGCCCCGGTCAACCGGTGACGGGCCGGTTCCCTCACCGCCCATCGGTGCTTTGTGGACACTGCCATCGATGGCGATCTCGTCGAGCTGCAACCCGATCATCTGGTCATAGGCCGACAGGGCCAACTCGACCAGTTGAGAGAACACCCCAGCACGTTGCCACTCGTTGCGGCGGCGCAGCAGGGTCGACTCGGACACCCCGACCAGCCGGCCGACCGTTTCCCATGACGACCCCGTCACCAGGCGGGCAGCGATCCCGAAGAAGCACTGGCGGGCATCCACCCGTGGCCGATGACAACCCAGCGGGTGACGGTCGATCACCGGAGGCAGCAACGACTCAACGGTCTCCCACACAGGCGCGAACACGCGCGGGTCAAGTGCCAACATGGGGACCTCCACCGGTCGGGTTTGTGGATCAGCACCCGACATCACAGCCGGGCCATCACCCCGACCGGTGGACCCTCACCACAACGCCCTATTGACGCGCGCTCTTACGTAAAGCCGACAAGGCGGCGCAGCGCGCGGGCTCGGGTCGGGTCAGGAGGGGAGGCCGGTGAGGTGGCGGAGGGCCACCGCGCCGTAGACGGCGATGCCGTTGACCATGGCCTCCTCGTGGAAGACCACCCGGTTGGAGTGGTTGGGCGCGGCGGTGGCCGGGTTGCGGTCCGGCGCGGTGCCGCCGAGGAACATCATCGCCCCGGGGATGCGGTTGAGCACGTAGCTGAAGTCCTCCGCACCCATGATCGGGTTGGGCAAGCGCACCGTGGACGAGTCGCCGACGACTTCCTTCGCCACGTCCAGCGCGAAGTCCGCCGAGCCCGGGTTGTTGACCGTCACCGGGTAGCCGTCGCGGAACTCGACCTCGACCGTGGCGTCGTGGGCGGCGGCGACGCCCTCGGCCACCCGGCGGATGCCGTCGTGGATCTTGTTGCGGGTGCGCTCGCTGACCGCCCGGATGGTGCCCACGATCTGGGCGGACTCGGGGATGATGTTGTTGGTGGTGCCGGCGGTGATCTGGCCCACCGTCACCACGCCCGGGTCGAACACGTCGATGGTGCGGGTGACCATCAACTGCAGCGCCTGGACGATCTCGCAGGCGATGGGGATGGGGTCCAGCGCCAGGTGCGGCTGGCTGGCGTGCCCGCCCCGGCCGGTGACCGTGATGTGCATGGTGTCGGCCGACGCCATGATCGTGTTGCCGCGCGACGCCACCCACCCGGCCGGCAGGTTGGCGGTGATGTGCAGCGCGTAGGCGCCGGTGACCGGCGACTCGCTGCCGTCCGCCCGTGCCGGCACGTCCAGCAGGCCTTCCTCCAGCATGAACCGGGCGCCGGCGTGGCCTTCCTCGCCGGGCTGGAACATGAACAGCACCCGGCCGGGGATGTCGGCCCGGCGGGCGCTCAGCAGCTTCGCCGCGCCGACCAGCATGGCCGTGTGGGTGTCGTGCCCGCAGGCGTGCATCTGGCCTTCGGTGGCGCTCTCGAACTCGAGGTCGGTGTCCTCGTGGAGGGGCAGGGCGTCCATGTCGCCGCGCAGCAGCACCGTGGGCCCGGGCTTGCCGCCGTCCAGCACGGCGGCGATGCCGCTGGTGGTCTGGTGCTCGGTGATCTGCAGGGGCAGCCCCTCCAGCGCGGCGAGCACGTTCTCCTTCGTGACGGGCAGGTCGTTGCCCAGCTCCGGCCAGCGGTGCAGGGTGCGGCGCAGGGCCACGGTTTCGTCGAGCAGGTCGCGGGCTTCCTCGCGCAGCGTGGTGAGATCCATGCGCGCATGCTAGGCAACACGCCATGGCGTCGTCACCCGGCACCGAGTCCGGCATGGAACTGGTGGACATCGTGGACGACGACGACCGGGTGGTCGCCACCGTCACCCGGGCCGAGATGCGGGCCAACCGGCTGCAGCACCGGGCCGTCAGCATCGCCGTGCTCAGCAGCGACGGCCGCCTGCTGGTGCACCGCCGAGCCGACACGAAGGACCTCTGGCCGGGCATGTGGGACCTCGCCGCCGGGGGCGTCGTTGCCGCCGGCGAGACCTACGCCCAGGCCGCCCGCCGCGAGTTGGCCGAGGAACTTGGCGTGGAAGCCGGCGACGTGGAGGACCTGGGTGAAGGCCGCTTCACCGACCACTCGGTGGCCCTCATCGGGCACGGCTACCTCACCGTGCACGACGGCCCGTTCGCCTTCACGGACGGCGAGATCGCCGAGGCCCGCTTCGTCACCCGCAGCGAGCTGGACCACCTGCTGGCGACGGCCAGCTTCGTGCCCGACAACGTCGCCCTTCTGCTGCCCCTGCTGGACGGCCGCCTGCGGGAATGAACCGGCGGATTTTGCCGAATCGGCCCCGCTCGATGTGCCCAGTACGGGTGAGGCACCGCACCGGGCGGTGCCGGAACGGAGCACCCCATGTCGGTCATGTACGGCGCCAACCCCGAGCAGCTCGCATCGCTCGGCCGCACCCTGCGCCAGCAGATCCAGTCGATCGAGGGGGTGATGAGCACGGTCACGTCGGCCCTCGGCGGCACCACGTGGACCGGCCCGGCGCGGGACCAGTTCGAGCAGGAGTGGAACCACGGTCGTTCCTGGCACGCTGGAGCAAGCTGAACCAGGCCTTCGACGCCGCCGGCGGCAGTTGCATCGCCCGCAGCAACGACCTGATGCGGGTGATGGGCGCCCGCTGACGGTCACCGCCGTCGGGTCGCCGGTGTCACGGCGGGAAGGCGTGGCACGCCTCGCTACCCTTGCCCTGTGCTGCTGCTGGAGTTCACCATCGAGCCCTTCCACGAGGGCAATCCCGGCCCGCACGTGCGGGCGGCGGTGGCCGCGGCCGAGGCGTTGGGCGCCACGGTGGACTTCGGCCCGTTCGGCTCCAGTTGCACCGTTGCCAGAGCGAGGCGGCCCGGTCAGGTGGGCAGCGGTCTGGCCGCTGCGTTCGCCAACGGCGCCACCCATGTCAGCCTGCACGCCGAGCGGGTGGACGCTCGGTCGGAGGAGGCCGCAGGGTGAGCCAGCTGCCCCGCCACCCCTTCCTGCTCGCGGTCCGCCCGATCGTGGAGGCCCTCGGCGCCACGCTGGTGCCGGCCGACGAGCGCGAGCCGGGCGACCTGCCGCTGAAGTGGGAGGGTGAGGTGCTGGCAGCAGTGCGCCCAGCCCCGCTGCACGGCGCCGCTGGACCGGCTGATCGAGGGCGTGGAGCGCGAGCTGGGCGGGCGCCTGCCGACGCTCTCGCGGGAGGACAAGCAGCGCGCCATCCGACTGCTCGACGACCGTGGTGCGTTCATCCTCCGCCGCGCGGTCGAGGACGTGGCGGATGCGATGGGCGTCAAGCCGGATCACCGTCTACAACTACCTCAACGCGCTGCACCGATGACCGGCACGTTGGTGGTCGTCCCCTACGACACGCGGTGGCCGGTGCAGTTCCGCGCAGTTGCCGCCGATCTCGCCGCGCTGGCCGAACTGGAGAGGATCAACACGTGAAGCCGTTCGAGATCGTCGCCTTCGACGCCGACGACTGTGGCACAGCGAGGACAGCTTCCACGCCAACGAGCAGCGCTTCGTTACCGCTCGTCGGCCCGTATGCCGCCGAGGTGTGGACGTGAAGGCCGCGCTCACCGCGGTGGAGCGCAAGAACCTGTCCATCTTCGGCTACGGCGTGAAGGCGTTCGGCTTGTCGGCCGTGGAGGCCGCGATCACCATCACCGAGGGCCGCATTCCCACGGCGGTCATCGGCGAGCTGGTCGGCTTGATCCGCGACCAGATCAGCGACCCCGTGCGCCTCCTGCCGGGCGTGCCCGACGTGCTGGCCAAGGTGGCCCGCCACTACCGCCTGGTGCTCATCACCAAGGGCGACCTCATCCACCAGACCCACAAGATCGAGACCAGCGGCCTGGCCCACCACTTCAGTGACGTGGAGATCCTGCTGGAGAAGGACCCCGCCACCTACGACCGGATCTTCCGCCGCCTCGGCGTGCAGGCGCAGGACGTGTGCATGGTGGGCAACAGCGTGCGCAGCGACATCCTGCCGGTGATGGCCCTCGGCGGGACGGCCGTCCACATCCCCTACCCCCTGCTGTGGGAGCTGGAGCACGTGGACCACGACGAACACTTCGCCGAACTGGAGAACCTGTCCGAGCTGCCCGCCTGGCTCGGCGTGGCGTGAACGGCGGTGGTCGTTACGGCACCCAGATCTGGTGCAACTCCGTCACTGTGCCACCGGCGATGGTGACGAGGAACGGGAACGGCACGTAGGTGTAGCCCTCCGGCGCGCTGGACGCAGGTTGGCCGCCACCGACCAGGGTGGCCAACTCGTCGCCGAAGACCACGTAGTTCTGGCCGCTGTCGGCCGCCACCGTGGCGGTGAGGGTGGAATCCGCCATCACCCGCATGGTGACGCTGGGCTCCAACTGCACGCCGTAGTCGTTGGGGCACTCCTCCTCACCGAGAGCCGCGACGCACGACGGGCCGAAGAACGCCTGCATCAGGGTCAGCTCGATGTTGCCGTCCACCACCTCGGCCATGTCGGCCCAGTACTGGCCGTCGGGCAGGGTGCCGGTTGCGGGCACGGCCGCAGTGGCGTCGGGTACGGCAGGCACGGGTGCGCGGTCGTAGAGCTTGGCTTTGCTCTCCGAGTCGCTGCAGGCCACCAGCGTGCCGGCGGCCACCACGGCGAGTGCCACGGCGATGGTTCTGGCGCGCATCACAACCTCCTCAATGCGACGGAGTCCACCCGGTGGTCGTGACCCTTGCGCAGCAGCAGGCTGGCCCGGCTGCGAGTGGGCAGGATGTTCTCCTTCAGGTTCTTGCCGTTGATCTCCCGCCAGATGAACCGGGCGGTCTCCACCGCCTCGTCTTCCGTGAGCGAGGCGTAGTGGCGGAAGAAGCTGTCGGGGTTCTGGAACACCGAGTCGCGCAGGGCCAGGAAGCGCTGGACGTACCACTGCTCGATGTCCGCCTCCGCCGCGTCGATGTAGATGCTGAAGTCGAAGTAGTCGCTGACGAACTCGCTGGGCATGCCGTCCGTCAGCGAGCCCACCTGCAGCACGTTGAGGCCTTCGAGGATCAGGATGTCCGGCTGGCGCACCGTGGTGGTCTCGCCGTCGACGATGTCGTAGACCACATGGCTGTACACGGGGGCGCTCACCTCTGCCTCGCCGCTCTTCAACTCGCGGAGGAACTGCAGCAGGCGGCGGGTGTCGTAGCTCTCGGGGAACCCCTTGCGGTTCATGATGCCGCGCTCTTCCAGCACCCGGTTGGGATGGAGGAAGCCGTCGGTGGTCACGAGATCCACCTTCGGGTGGTCGGGCCAGCGGCCCAGCAGCGCCTGCAGGATGCGGGCGAACGTGCTCTTGCCCACGGCCACGCTGCCGGCCACGCCGACGACGTACGGCACCTTCGGCGCCAGCGTGCCGAGGAACGCCGCCGACGCCTTGTGCAGCTGCTGGGTGGCGGCCACGTACAGGTTCAGCAGGCGGGTGAGCGGCAGGTAGACCGCCACCACCTCGTCCAGGTCGATGCGGTCGTTGATGCCCCGCAACGACTGGAGGTCCTCCTCGTGCAGCGTGAGCGGCGTGGCCGCCCTCAACTCGGCCCACTGGTCGCGGGTGAACGAGAGGTACTGGTCGGTGCGGTGGTCGGTCGGGGCCGTCACGGCCGCCAACCCTACGCGCCCCCATCGTCTCGTCACGCTTCCGGCCCGCGCCCGGGCCCGCTGCCTACGCTGGACGGGTGCCGTCCCGTCCCGCTGCCCGCACCCGCAAGCAGCTCGGCGCCTGGTACACCCCACCGTCGCTGGTGCAGGCGATCGTGCGCGAGGCCGTCCTCCCCGGCGCCCGCAGCGTGCTGGACCCGGCGTGCGGCGACGGCCGGTTCCTCACTGCCACCGGCCTGCCCGAACAGACCGGCGTGGACATCGATCCCACCACCCCGTACCTGCACGACGACTCGTTGCAGCGCGACTGGGGCGACCAGCGCTTCGACGTGGTGGTCGGCAACCCGCCGTTCCTGAACCAGCTGGCCACCGCCACCACACGTGGCGGCCGATCACGCTTCGGTGGCGGCCCCTACGCCGACGCGGCGGCCGAGTTCCTTGCACTTGCTGTGCGCCTGGCCCGCCCCGGTGGCCGGGTGGGGCTGGTCCTCCCGCAGTCGTTGCTGGCAGCCAGGGACGCGGCCCCCATCCGTGCCGCGGTGGACGACGCGGCCGCGCTCCGGTGGATGTGGTGGTCGGACTCGCTGCTGTTCGACGCCAGCGTGCGGGTCTGGGCGGGTGTGTGGGAGGTCGGTGGTCGGCCGGGCCGGGTGCGGCGGGCGACGGGCGACGACTTCCACCCGCTGCCCTCCGTGCCCATGCCTCGCCACTGGTCGGCGCTCATCACCGGGGCCACAGGGCCGGAGCCCGAGGACGACGACGGCGGCCTGTGCCTCGGCGACATCGCCACCTTCACCGCCGACTTCCGCGACCAGTACTCCGGGCTGGTCGGCGCGGTCGGCGACGACGTGGACGGTCCGCCCCTCGTCACCTGCGGCCTCATCGACCCCGGCCGCTGCCGTTGGGGGGAGCGGCCGGTCCGCTTCGCCAAGCAGCGCTTCGAGGCGCCGCGGGTGGCGCTGGACCGGCTGTCGCCGAAGATGCAGCAGTGGGCGTCGCAGCGGCTGGTACCGAAGATCCTCATCGCCAACCAGACCCGGGTGATCGAAGCGGTGCACGACGCCGCCGGAGCGTGGCTGCCGAGCGTTCCGGTGATCACCTGCCTGACGGATGACCCGCAGCGGGTACTGGCCGTGCTGTCGTCGCCGGCCGCCACCGCCTGGGTGCACGACCGCGCCGCCGGCAGCGGCCTGGCCGCCGGCACCGTCCGCGTGACACCGGCCCTCCTCGCGTCGATCCCGCTCCCCGGCTGAGCGGTGGAGCGCGCTACGAGCCGAGTACGACCTGGGCCTGCTCCGCGAGGAACTCGTCCACCTCGTCCACCGTGCGGGCGCCGACTGGGTAGACGATCAGGCGGTGGACGCCCAGTTCGGTGAAGGCGGCCAGCGACTCGGGGGTGACGGGGCCGGCCGGCGTGACGCTGATCCGCAGCGGTGGCAGGTCGGCGGGGCGCTCCACCCGCTCCGCGGCGGCTGACAGCCCGGCCAGGCACTCCGCCGTCTGCTCGGGGGTGAGGTGGAAGCCGTACCACCCGTGGCCCTGGGCCACTGCCCGCCGGTATGCGCCGGCGGTGCGCCCGCCCACCACCACCGGAACCCGGCGAGTGGGCCGCGGGTGGGCGTCGATGCCGGCGAAGTGCGTGTGCGGCCCGTCGAACGCCACCGGACCCTCCTGGTACCACAGCGCCTGCATCGCGCCGAGGTGATCGTCGGTGCGCGACCCCCGCTCGCTCATCGGCACGCCGATGGCGGACATCTCCGGCTCCAGGTACCCGACCCCGACACCGAGCTCGAAGCGGCCGTCGCTCAGCACGTCCAGGCTGGCCACCTGCTTGGCCAGCACCAGCGGGTTGCGTTGGGGGAGGATGACGATGCCTGTACCGAGCACCAGCCGCTCGGTCACCGCGGCCACGTAGGCGAGGTGCACGAACGGGTCGAGGATCGGGTCCGTCGGCCCCATCGGAGCGGGCGCCACCCGCGGCGACGGCAGCACCACGTGCTCGCCCGCCCACCAACTCTCGTAGCCGAGCGCCTCGCACCGCCGTGCCAGCCGGGCCGTGTCGCCCGGCCGGTACGTGCGGAAACTGTTGATGCCGAACACCCCGAGGTCCATGACGTCACCGTAACGGCCGGCGACGGGGTGGTTCAGCCGGAGATCACCAGATCGCCTCCGGCGGTGAGATCGACGTCGTAGTACTCGGCCACGGTGTTGAGGTCACAGTCCTGGGCCAGCACGTCGTAGACCGAGCCGACCTCCATGATCGTGGCGGTGCCGCCTGCGGGGAGCGTCTGCTCCGACGAGAACTCGTCGTTCCCCCAGCGGCCCGACGTGGGCGGCGAGAGCCGCAGGTAGCAGACCTCGCTGGACGTGTTGTTGATGACGTTGATGCCCACCATGGCGTAGTTGCCCACGAACACGACCGCCGAGGTGATGCCCTCGCCGTCCACGAACAGGGTGAGGTCGTAGATGCCCAGCGGCAGTGGGTCCACCCCGTTGCCGGCGCACACCCACCAGTCGATGCCCTGCGGCCCGCCGATCCAGTCGTTCTCGAACATCGAGTAGTCCTCGACCACCTCACCGTCGCGGCTCCACACGGCGTCCCATTTCACGCCGTCGACCATGCCCTCGTAGTCGAAGAAGGCGCAGGCCTTGGCGGCACCGGCAGGCAGGATCTCGGTCTCGCCGGCGGTGGGCAGGTTGGTGGCGGGGTCTGCGTCGGCACCGAAGCGGATCGGCCCGAGGAACACGGACTCCAGGTCGATCTCCCCGCCGCTGCCGCTCTGCGGGCGGGTGTCGATGATCTGGCCCTGCTGGGCCTGCTGGATCAGCGGCTGGGCCAGGTTCACCGGGCGAAGGCCGTTGAGGAACCCACCAATGGGAATGCACGTGTCGTTCTGGTCGATGCTGCCGTCGCCGTTGGTGTCCTGCACCACCCGGCAGTCGGTGACTTCGCCGTCGGCGCCCGCCGAGGCCTGGGTGGGGATGGCGACCAGTTGGCCCTGGTCGTTCACCGCGGTGCCTCCGCTGTTGCCACCGGCGATGGTGGCGTCGGTCTTCACCCACGCCCGGTCACCCACGCCCGCCTCGGACGTGAAGCCCGACACGGCGCCCTGGGTGAACGTGATGGTCTCGCCACCGATGCCCGGGAAGCCGAGGATGCGCAGGTTGTCGCCGAGGTTGATGAGATCGGAATCGCCGATCGGCAGCGCCGGCAGGTTGAGTTCGCCGGCCGGGTTGCCGTTCATGTCGGTGAAGATCTGGATGATTGCCAGGTCCACATCGGGGTCGAAGGCCACGACGTCGGCGATGTACATGGGCGTTGGCGGCTGGTCCGCCCGGTCCGTGAGGTAGACGACCAGGCGTTCGTAGAAGATCGGATCGCCGTTGTTTTCCACCACGTGCGCATTCGTGAGGATCAGGCCGTACGACGCGATGATCGTGCCCGAGCCGCTCCAGATCTGGGTGCCGTCGTTGAGCTCGGCGAAGATCTGCACTACCGAGTGGGCGATGTCGTCCACACCGGTGGGCAGCGGCGTGGTGGGCTCCGTGCTGCTGGTGGTGGTGGAATCGTCGCTGGTGATCGGCGCTGCCGTCGTGGTGACCACCGCAGTTGTGGTGGGCGCGGTGGAGGGCTTGTCGTCGCCACCGGTGACCATCACCACGCCCACCGTGACCGCGGCCACCGCGGCCAGCGCGCCGCCGATGAGCAGGCCCTTCTTCTTCCCCCCGCCACCGCTCGGGGCAGGGGCATTGGGGTCGTAGCCGGGCGGCGGGGTGGTGGGGGTCTGGCGCATCACCGCGGTGGCGTCACCGCCGGGTGGTGGGGCGATAGGGCTCTGGAAGCCCGGCGGCTGGAACGAGGGCGGCTGGAAGCCCGGCGACGGTGAGCCGGGAGTGGGCGCGTCCGGCGGTGGAGGGCCGATCGGCCCAGGCTGGCCAGGCGGCCATCCGCCAGGCTGTGGGAACGAGTTCTGGTTGCCGCCGGATCCGTCCGTCATCGCCGCCCTCCCGTGGTGCTGCGTCGAACCGCAGTGTAGAGCGCGCCGTGTCCGTGATCAGACGGCAGCGGGCAGCCGGAAACCGACCCGTTCCAGGCTGCGCCAGCGTCGATGGTTGACGAGCGCTCGTGTCGCCATCCAGCACATCTGTGCACCCCAGATCCCGGCCAGGCCGAGCGATGGCCAGATCAGCGTGGGCACGATGGCCGGCAGGAACACGGCGATGTTGAACACCGCCTGGCGGCCCAGCCAGCCCATGTCCTGCGCGCCGATCAGCGCGCCGTCGAGCGCGAACGCCACCGCGCCGGGGAACTGCATCACGGCCAGCACCAGCAGCGCCGCCACCAGGCGGGACTGCACGGCCGGGTCGCCGGTGAACACGTGCGGCAGCAACGGCGACAGCGCCGCAAGGGCAACGGCGAGCAGCAGCGCGGCCCACAGGCTGAGTCGCACGCTGCGGTGCCCGATCTGCGCCGCCCCCTCTCTGCGCCCGGCCCCCAACTCGCCAGCCACCAACGAGTGCAGCGGTACCGCCAGCGCGTCCAGCACGAGCGCGAGGAGGATGAACATCTGGTTCACCACCTGATTGGCCGCCAGCGTGGGCTCGTCCAGCCGGGCGGCCACGATCGTGCTGATGTTCCACACCGTGTACATCGCCACGGCGCGCACGGCCGCATGCCAGCCGGTGGCCAGCAGCGGCCGGTACTGCGCCCACCGTGGCCGGTGCACCGTGAGGTGGCGGCGCATCGCCCACAGGAACGCGCCGGCCGCGCCGGCCTGGGCCAGCACGGTGCTGCCGGCCGAGCCCGCCATCCCCATGTCCAGCCCGTACACGGCGACCAGTTCGACCACCAGGTTGACCACGTTGGCGGCCAGCACGATCTTCATCGGGGTGCGCAAGTCGTTGTAGCCGCGAGCACCCCATGACCAAGCACGGCGATGAGGATGAACGGCAGGCCCAGCGCGCTGATCGACAGGTACGTGGTGGCGTGATGCAGCACGTCGCCACGCCCGCCGACCAGCCAGCACAGCGGCCGGGCGAGCGCCGCCACCACCAAGCCGCCGGGTATGCCCATCAGCAGCGCCAGCGACAGCCCGGTGCCGGCCACCTTGCGGGCGTCAGCCTCCCGCCCGGCGCCGACGGCGAAGGCGATGTCCGGGGTGACGTACTCCAGGAAGTCCACCAGCGCCACCAGGTTGAGCAGCACGATGCTGGCGATGGCGGCGCCGGCCAGTTGCGGCGTGCCCAGGCGAGACGATCGCCGTGTCACCAGGATACAGCGGTTGACGGCCAGCGTGCCCAGCGCCGCACGGCAGCGACATCGCTCGAGGTCGTCACGCAGGATGGGCGGCGCATGTTGCCCGGTGCGGTCCGCGTCCCCGGTTTCGATTGCAGGTGCCGTCGCATCGCACGCGCGATGGATGCCTTCGACGCCGGAGACCGGATCGTGGGGACGCAAGAGCAACGCCGCTCGATCGCTTCGCTGAGGGCGGTCCGGAGGTACGTCTCGTGGAGGAGGAACGGCAGTCACGGTCACCGGCGCCCTGGCCGCTGCGGTGTCCGCCGGTCACTGCCCTGCTCGGTGTCCGTTCTCCAGGTGGACGTCAAGATCAGCGCATGGGGCGTGGAGGCGGCTGTCCTCATGGTGGTCCCTGGGTGCGGGTTCATGGCCGTCGATCACGGCAGCGCGACCTCAGCCTGACTGCCGATGCGATCCTCGTGCTGATCATCGTGAGAGCGCTCGCGGATGCCCCACCGTTCACGGGCAAGACCGTCGTGGCGCTGCAGTTCCTGTTGCTGCCGGTCACCTCGGCGGTGCTGGCGATTCTGGTCCTGGTCCGCGCCCGGCGGCGACGGTCGACGGGGGCGTCGTCGCCGTGGCTCAGCGAGCCCAGGGGGCCGTGGGACTGACGGCGCCGGGCGCGGTCAGGACGTCCACGCCGTCCTCGGTGACGAGCAGGGTGTGCTCGAACTGGGCGGTGCGCTTGCCGTCCGCGGTGACGGCGGTCCAGCCGTCGTCGAAGACCATCTTGTGCTGCCACGAGCCGAGCGTGATCATCGGTTCCACCGTGAACGTCATGCCCGGCCGCATGACCATGCTGGCCCGCTCGTCGTAGTAGTGCAGCACCTGCACGTCGGTGTGGAACTGCTCGCCGATGCCGTGGCCGATGAACGCCCGCACCACGCCCAGCTTGTTGGCCTTGGCGTGCGCTTCGATGGCCCGGCCGATGTCGCTGAGTGGGCGACCGGGGCGCACGGCCTCGATGCCCTTCCACATGCATTCCTCGGTGACCTGCACCAGATTGCGGCTGACGGGGTCCACCTCGCCCACGAAGAAGGTGGCATTCGTGTCGCCGTGCACGCCGTTCACGAAGCACGTGACGTCGAGGTTGACGATGTCGCCATCCTGCAGCGCCCGGCTGTCCGGGATGCCGTGGCAGATGACCTCGTTGACGCTGGTGCAGACGCTCTTCGGGTAGCCGTGGTAGTTCAGCGGGCTGGGGTACGCGCCCCGCTCGATGGTGGCCTCGTGCACGAACACGTCGATCTCGTCGGTGGTGACGCCGGGGGCCACCATCTGCCCGGCCAGGCGCAGGATCTCGGCGGCCATCGCCCCGGCCACGCGCATGCGCTCGATGATCTCCGGCGCCTTCACCCTCGGCTCGGCCCAGCGCGGCGCCTCGCCGGTCTCGGCGTAGGGCGGGCGGGCGATGTGGGCGGGCACCGGGCGCATGGGGCTGATCTCGCCCTGCAGCACCCGGCCTTCCAGCGGCTTGTGGCACCGCTTGTACTTGCGGCCACTGCCGCACCAGCAGGCTTCGTTGGCCTGAGGCAGCACCGCGGGCGGATCGACGTGCAGCATGCCCGACAGTCTATTGGTAGTCCCGGCGTTGGTCGCCGGGGTGGAGGCGTCCGGCGCTTCACGGGGCGGGATGCCCAGGTCAGCGGGGGTTGGGGTGCTTCACCTCGGGAAGGCTGCCGCCCAGCGCTTCGGCGACGTCCACGAACACCCAGTTCCCGCTGGTGACGACCTCGTCGTCCGTGTTCGCGCCGGCATCGGGGTCGCCGTCCACATAGCCCTGGCCGTTGTCGTAGATCAGGTAGACGCCGTACAGGTCGTTCTGCCTGTCGATCCAGGGGCGGAAGCCGAACTTGCCATCGCTGGAAATGACGATGGCGGCGCCTGCCTCGTCGGTCCAGTCCAGCCACTCACCAAGGCCGTACGGCGTCTGCTCGTTGACCCGGAAGGCGGCTGCCGAGGTGACCGGAACGCCGACGGTCTGGTCGGTCTGCATCTCGGCGACCGACGCCTCCTGCAGCAGCCGGGTGCCGTCGGGCGCCAGACCACCGTGCACGATCATCTCGAGGAAGCGGCCGTAGTCGCCGAGCGTGGACACCGCGCCGCCGGCCGGGTTGGGGTTGGTGACGTCCTCGTACTGGCCGCCGGAACCCGACTGGAGGAACGCGGTGTGGTCCATGCCCAAGGGCACGGCGATGCGCTCGCGGAACAGTTGGGCGAACGGCACGCCGGTGACGTACTCGGCGAGGGCGCCGGCGAGGTAGAGGTGTTCGGAGCCGTAGCGGAACTTCGTGCCCGGTGGGTGCACCACTCCGCCCGCCAGGAGCTTCGCGGCGCAGTCCTGCATCGTCGAGGTCGGGTCGGTGATGCACGGCACGCGCCCGTCGTCGGTGAGCCCGGAGGTGAACGACAGCAGTTGGCGCAGCGTAATCGTGCCGACCTGGCCCCTCAGCTGCGGGACGTAGCTGGAGATCGGCTCGTCGAGGGAGAGCAGGCCTTCCTCCACCACGGTCATGATGGTCGCGGCGCTCAGCCACTTGCTGGCGGATGCGATGGGCACGATCGTGTCGAGGTCGTAGTCGCCCCAGGCCTCCTGCTCCACCAGCACACCGTGCTGCACCACGAGCAGCGAGGCCCCGGGGAGGCCGGCCTTGTCCAGCCGTGTGGTGATCGTCCGTTCGAACGGGTCGAGGTCGGGGTTGTCGACGATGTCGGCGACGATGACCGATGTGTAGCCGCCCGCCGGTGCCGGCTGGTCGGTGGTGACCGGTGCGTCGGTGACCTGCGGCGCGGTGACAGAGGTGGAGGCTGCGATCCCGGTGGTGGTCGTGGCGGCCGGCGCACCGGTGGCTGCGGTGTTCACTCCGCCATCATCGGAGCACGCCGTCGTGGCCAGCGTCAGCAGCGCCAGCCCCGAGAGGAGGGGTCGATGCATGCCGCCGATTCTTCCACGCCGACCCCGGCGCCCCGGGCGGTGCCGGTGATTGCCGCCCCGGGATCCGGCGCTTGTGACAATGTGACGTTGGTCCCTGACACTCGGCCGGGGCGAGTAAGGCAGACTGTTTGACCTATGGACGACGCAACTCAGCCGATCCACGTGTTCCTGCTCGACGATCACGAGATCGTCCGCCGTGGGGTCCGCGAGCTCCTCGAGGCCGAGGACGGCATCGAAGTGGTCGGCGAGGCGTCCACCGCCGAAGAGGCCCTGTCTCGCATCCCGGCCGTCCGTCCCGATGTCGCCGTGCTCGACGTGCGCCTGCCCGACGGCAGCGGCGTGGAGGTCTGCCGCGAGGTCCGCAGCCAGCTGCCCGGCCTGGCCTGCCTGATGCTCACGTCGTTCAGCGACGACGACGCCCTGTTCGAAGCCATCATGGCCGGCGCCTCGGGCTACGTCCTGAAGCAGATCCGCGGCAACGACCTGGTCACCGCCATCCGCCGTGTGGCCCGTGGTGAGAGCCTGCTGGACCCCACGGTCACCACCAAGGTGCTGCACCGCCTGCGCAACCCCAGCGAGGAGGACGAGCGCCTCGCCAAGCTCACCCCGCAGGAGCGCCGCATCCTCGACCTCATCGCCGAGGGCGCCACCAACCGCCAGATCGGCGCCGAACTGCACCTGGCCGAGAAGACGGTGAAGAACTACGTGTCCAACATGCTGATGAAGCTGGGCATGAGCCGTCGCACGGAAGCTGCCGTGTTCGCCGTGAAGGCCGGCGTCGGCCGCAAGGACCACGCCTGACCAAGGCCCGCTGACCCACCAGCCGTTCAGCCGCTGGTGGGCACCAGCCAGCGCACCGTGGTGCCGGTGTGCTCGCCGGACGTCACCGTGCACACACCGCCCAGCCGGGCGGCCCGGTCCTGCATGTTCAGCAAGCCGCTGCCCAGCCGGTGACTGGAGGGGATGCCTGACCCGTCATCGGCCACCACCAGCGTCAACTCGCTGTTGAGGTGGCTGAGCAGCACGTCCACCTTGCGGGCTCGTGCGTGGCGGGCCACATTGCTCAGCGCTTCCCGTACGACGGCCGCCACCTCGTCGGTGACCGGCGCGTCCACGGTGTCCAGGACGCCGTTGAAGTGCAGGGTGGGGCGGAAACCCAGCACCCGAGCGGACTCGTCGACCAGGTCGTGGACCACCACGCGGATGGTGCGCCCGGCGCTGCGCTTGCTGGCCAGGCCGAAGATGGCCGTGCGCAACTCGCGGATGGCGTCGTCCTGGTCGTCGAGGATGCGCTCGATCTTGGCCCGCGACGCCTCGGGCACCACCGGCAGCACGCTCTGCAGGCTGAGGCCGGCGGCGAACAGGCGCTGGATCACCGTGTCGTGCAGGTCACGGGCGATCCGCTCGTGGTCCTCGGCCAGCATCACCCGCTGGCGGGCCGCTTCCAGTTCGGCGTCGGCCAGGCGGTTGGCGGTGACGTCGCGGATCGACGCGATGACCACATGATCACCGTCGAGCTCCGCCGGGGCCAGCGCGATCTCCACCGGGAAGGTGGACCCGTCCGCCCGCAGCGCAGCGAGCTGCATGCCGTGCCCCATCGCCCGCCGCCGGGGGGCGGCGTGGAAGCCCATGCGGTGTTGGTGGTGCGTGGCCCGCAACGGTTCGGGGAGCAGCATCTCCACCCGATGGCCGAGGAGGTCGGCACGGTGGTAGCCGGTGAGCCGTTCGACCTCGCGGTTGACGAGGATCATGTCGCCGTTCTGATCGACGATCACGACCCCGTCGGGCATTGCCTCGACAACTTCCAGCAGCCAGTTCTGTTCATGCATGGCGGATCCGGCTCTCATCCTCACACGAAAGGCCCTTCGCGAGCAGATTTTGGCGCGAACAAATCCTCACCCGTCGGGCAACCTGGCGCAATGGCAACCGTCGACGAACCAGCCGTGTCGCCCCGATGGCGAAAGCCCACCATCACCGGAGAACGAATCCTGATGCGCCCGATGCTCGCCGAGGACGCTGCCGCGATGTGGGAGATGGCGCAGGACCCAGAAGGCCTCGACCTCACGGGCACCCCGCCCGGCACGCTCACCTGGGAACGCACGCAGGAGTGGTGCGCGTCGCGCGCGACGGCGGACCACCGGCTGGACCTGGCCACCGTGGAACTGGCCACCGGGGAGTGGGCGGGCGAGGTGGTGCTGAACGAGTACGACCCCACCGAGGAGTCCGCCAACTTCCGCATCGCGCTGCGCGGCCCTGCGTGGTACGGCCGTGGTCTCGGTGGCGAGGCCACCCGGCTGATGGTGCGGCACGGATTCGAGGCCGTCGGGCTGCGCCGGATCACGCTGGACGTTCTGGCCCGCAACCCGCGGGCCATTCGGGCCTACGAGCAGGCCGGTTTCCGGCGCATCGCAGAGCGGGACGACGACGGCGAACGCTGGGTGGACATGGAGATCACGCCCGCCGACCTCAGGCCTGCCCCACCCGCAGGTCGCTGATGGTGGTCTCGTAGGCGGCGGCCAGCCGCAGCACGTCCAGGTCGGCACGTTGCGGGCCGATCAGCTGCAGCCCCATCGGCAGACCGGCGGCGCCGAAGCCGGCGGGCACCGCCACCGCAGGCAGCCCGGCGAACGTGGCGTAGATGGTGACCTCCATCCACCGGTGGTAGGTGTCCATGTTCCGCCCGGCCACCGTGGCCGGCCAGTGCAGGTCGGCGGCGAACGGCCACACCTGGGCCGTGGGCAGCGCCACCACGTCCACGTGACGAAGCAGGTCCACCATGGCCCGGTGGAAGGCCGTGCGCACCTGTGCCGCGGCAGCGAATCGGGCACCGCTCAGCGCCGCGCCACCGTCCACCTCCCACTGGGCCTCCGGTTTCATCAGTGCCCGCCGGGCCGGGTCGGCCACCAGCGGGGCCAGCCCGTTGCCCACCACCTGGTGGCGCCAGGTGACCCAGGCGTCCCACACCTGGTCCAGCGACACGGTGGACGGCAGCGCCACCGGTTCCACGGTGCAGCCCAGTGCCTCCAACCGGTGCAGTGCGGCCTGGCAGGTGTCCAACACGCCTGGTTCCATCGCCAGGTGGCCTCCGAGGTCGGCCAGCCAACCCACGCGCACGCCGGCGGGCTCGTCGGCCAGTGTGAGCCGGGCGTCGGCCACGGTGTCCAGCCCGGCCAGGCGGGAGTCGATCGCCAGCGGGACGCGCAGGTCGGGCCCAGCCTGGGTACCCAGCAGCAGCGCCATGTCCAGCACCGACCGGCCCATCGGCCCCTCGGTGGAGAGTTGGCCCACGAACGCGTCCAGCGTGGGCCACGCCGGCACCCGGCCCTGGCTGGGCCGGAACCCGAACACGTTGTTCCACCCGGCCGGGTTGCGGAGCGAGCCCATGTAGTCGCTGCCGTCGGCCACCGGCACCATCCGCGTGGCCAGTGCCACGGCGGCGCCCCCGCTGCTGCCACCGGCCGACCGTGTCGGGTCGTAGGCGTTGACGGTGGTGCCGAACACGTCGTTGTAGGTGTGCGAACCCAGCCCGAACTCGGGCACGTTGGTCTTACCGATCACCAGGCAGCCGGCGGCGCGCATGCGGGCCACCATCAGGCAGTCGGCCTCGGGCACCAGATCGGTCAGCAGGCGCGACCCGCTGGTGGTGCGCAGCCCTTTGGTGAGTGCCAGGTCCTTCACCGCGATCGGCAGGCCGTGCAGCCAGCCGCGGGTGAACCCGGCGGCCAGTTCCTCGTCGCACGCCGCCGCCTCGGCCATCAACTCGTCACGGGGCCGCAGGCTGACGATGGCGTTGACGGCCGGGTTGCGGGCGTCGATGCGGTCGAGGTGGGCGGCCATCACCTCGCGGCAGGACAGGTCGCCGGCGTGCACCGCCTCGGAGAGTTCGGCGGCGTTCAGATCGGTGGGGTCCACGGCGGAAGGTTGCCACGCCGCCGTGGACGGCACGTCACGGGCTGTAGAACCCGCAGCTGACGGCGTAGTTGCCGGCGATCTCGTCCTCCGGCACCACGTACCAGTCGCCCAGCGGGTTCATCACCACGAACGAGGCGTCACCGGCGGGGGTGCTGGCGATCCACCGCCAGCCGCCGTCCACCTCACCCCCGTCGTAGAGGGTGGCGTCCACGCCGCAGTCCAGCAGCAATTGGTCGATGATCGTCGCCGCGGCGGTGGCCGCATCGCTGCCGCCAGGCGTCGTCGGACCCCCGGTGCCCACGTCGAACACGTAGGTCACCGTGGTCAGCGACGAACTGACCGTGCCGCTGCCGCTCACCGGGGTGAGCGACGTGGCGTCGTACAGCGCCACCGGCACACCGCCCACCAGCACCACCAGGTCGTAGGCGTGGCTGTCACCGCTGCTGCAGTTGCCCCACAGGTGCACGGTGACGGTGTAGCGGCCGTCCGGCGGGGTGCCGTTCCACACGATGTTCTCGGCCGGCGAGCCCATCACCGTGTCGCACGCCGCGTTGGCGTCCACGTCGAGCGTGCCGCCGCTGGTGACGGACCGGTTGCCGTAGCTGACGGTCTCGCCGAACGGGTCGGTGACCGACAGGTCGATGTCCGACGCGTCGTTCCAGCGCAGCGTCACCCGGATGTCGCCGGTCGCCAGGTCCGGGGTGTCCGGGGTGGCGCCGACGGTGCGGATGATCAGCACGCCGGTGGTCAGATCGACCAGCACGAAGCCGCCGTCCACCGGGTCGCCGGCCACGACCACGACGATGATCGTGACGTCCCAGCCGGGCCACGGGTCACCCACCCAGGTGGGCGGGCCGCTCACCGGCTCCGGCGGCGTCAGCGGGTTGCCACACGAGCACTTCGCCCGCGGCACACCCCACTGGTCCACCAGCACGGCATGGCCGCGCTGCAGCACCGACGGGTGCGCGTAGGCCTGCCCGTTGCGGAATCCGTGGTTGGTGACACGGGTGTCGCGGGTGAGCACCACCGGGGTGAGGCCTTCGATGTAGGTACGGATCTCGCTGACCTGGATGCCCTGCACCCCGGCCCAGGCTGCCGCCTTGTCCGGGTGGGATTCGAGGAAGGAGATCATCGACTGCTGGTTGCACTCGGCGGCGTTGCGCGTGCCGCCGTACAGGCCAGGGGTGTTGCCGTTCACCGCCGGCAGTGCCACCTGACCGTCACCCATGGGTGCGGTGGTGGTGGGCAGCGGGATGTCCGGCAGGGTCACCGTGGGCGGCGTCTCCGTGCCGGTGCCGGCGCTGTCGGTGAACGGGTCCACGGTGGGCACGTTCACCGGCTCCAGCAGCACCTCACCGGGCTGCAGGCTGCTCGGATCCAGGTAGCCCTCGGGAACCGAACTAGTGGATGAGCCGGCCACGGTGGTGGCACCGGCCACCGTGGTGGACGCACCGGTCGTGGCCTTGTCGTCGTCCTTGCTGGTGAACACGAACACCGCGCCGACGAGCGCGACAGCGCCCACCACGGCTCCGATGATCAGGGCCGGGCTGCGCTTCTTCTGCTGGGGCGCGCCGGGAGGCGGTGGCATGCCGGGCGGGAAGGCACCCGGCGGCGCGGTGGTCGGGAATGCCGGCGGCGGCGCCATCGGCGTGGGGGCAAAGGTGGGAGGAGCGCCCGGGGACGCCCCGGCCGGCGGGCCGGCAGGTGGCGGCACCGTGGGTGTCGGGGCGTGCGGTGGCGGCATCGCCGCCCCGGCGGCGGGTACGGGCGTGCCGCACGCGCTGCAGAAGGCGGCATCGGCCGTGTTGGCCGCGCCACAATGCGGGCAGGACCATGGCTGTGTCATCTCGACACCTCCGCGCTGGCTCTCCTTCCAGCGTGCACCCCAGTCCGCCCCGCCACCAGTGCCCGAGGTCCCACCCCGACCCCGACCCCGACCCCGACCCCGACCGAAGTGACGTGATATATCACGTCACTTCCCTGGTGGAGACGGGTGTGACCGCGCCAGTTCCGCGGGCATGGCGCCGAGAACCGGGGTCAGATGGCGCGCGACGGCAGCGGCCGAGTGGATGGCCGGCAGGAGGCCGTTCGTGCCGGTGACGTCGCCGACCTGGTGCACGGTCCAGCGACCGGGGGCGCTGCCATCGCCGGGCGCGGCCAGCCATTCGGCCAGTTCACGGTTGGGGTGGTTGTACGTCACCAGCACCACCGTGCGGGCCGTCACCGTGCGTACCCGCTCGGTGAACGGCACGCCGATGACCACCTCCTCCTCGGTGATGCCCTGCAGGTAGTGACCGCCGATGAAGTCGAAGTTGCCGCCGTACAGGCGCTCCTTGGCCGCAGCCACGGTGGCCGGCGGGTACGGCAGGGTGGCGCCGATCGCGTCGTTGCGGCCGACCATCGTCACGTGCAGGCCGGCCTCCAGCAGGGCGTCGCACACGCTGATGGCCTCGAACGTGCCGGTGTCGTCGAACACCACGGCCGGCCCCTCCAGCGTGGCCCGGCCGCCGAAGCCGAAGACGTCCCACGAGGTGTGAACATGGCGCAGGTCGTGGCCGGGGATCGGCGTGACCGGGGTGGACAGCTGGAACCCGTCGGTGCGCGGCGTGCCGCCGGTGGCGATGATCACCTCGTCCGGGTCCAGTTCGGCGACCACGTCGGGGTCCACCATCGTGGCCAGACGGATGGTGACACCGAACTGCTCGATCTCCCCCGTCAGCCACTCGGTGATGGCGCCGATGTCGGCGCGATGCGGCGCGGTGGCGGCGATGGCCACCTGCCCGCCCAGCCGGCGAGTGGCCTCGTAGAGGTGCACCTCGTGGCCACGCAGGGCGGCCGTGCGGGCCGCCTCCAGCCCGGCAGGGCCGCCGCCGACGACCATCACCCGCTTGCGCACGGGCGCCGGGCCGGGCGGGTCGAACGGCACGGTGGTCTCGGCTGCGGCGGCCACGTTGACCACGCACGACAGCACACCGGTGCTCATCATCTGGCCGACACACCCGATGTTGGAGCCGATGCACGGGCGGATCGACTGCTCCTCGCCGCGGCGGGCCTTGGCCACCAGTTCCGGGTCGGCGATCAGCGCCCGCACCATCGACACCATCGACGCCTTGCCGTTGGCGACGATGTGCTCGGCGTGGTCCAACGTCATGATCCGGCCGACGACGATGGTCGGCTTGGTGAGCACCGACGTGATCGGCTCGTTGTGCGGCATCTCGTTGCCGAGGGGCACGTCCATCGGTGCGAGCAGGGTGTAGAAGCGCCAGTAGGACCCCATGTGCAGGCTCACGTAGTCCACGTACGGCTCGACGATGCGGGCCACCTCGGCGATGTCCTGCGGGGTCATCCCGCCGGGGATGTACTCCTGGTTGGGCAGGCGGATGCCCATGCAGAAGTCGTACCCGACCTCGGCTCGGATGGCCTCCAGGATCTCCATGAGGAAGCGCATCCGGTTCTCCAGCGAACCGCCGTAGATGTCCTCGCGGGTGTTGTTGGCGGGGGAGAGGAACTGCTCGATGAGGTAGCCGCTGCTGGCGTGGATGTCGATGCCGTCCAGGCCACCCTCCCGGCAGCGGCGGGCGGCACTGGCGAACGCGGCCACCATCTCCTCGATGTCGGCGACGGTCATCTCCACCGGGATGCCGCCGACCATCGGGTTGGGGATCGGGCTGGCGCTCACCTGGGTGGCGGCCTTCTTCGGGCGGGTGGCCGACCCGGGGTGGTAGAGCTGCTGGAACATCTTCATCCCGTAGGGGCGGATGCGGGCCATCAGCTCCTGGTAGATCGGGATGACGCTGTCGTCGTAGAGCGGTGTGACGCTCGGTGCGTTGCGGTGCACGCCGGTGGCCTCCAGCGTGCTCATGCCGACTCCCCCGCGGGCGCGGGCCTCGTGGTAGGCGATCAGCTTCTCTCCGCTCAGCAGGGTGCCGTGCGCGCTGCGGATGATCCGGTTGGGGATGGTGATCGGTCCCACCTCGATCGGTGAGAACAGGTGCGGGTACCGCGGGTGTGGGGCGTCGGCGGTCACCTGAGATACTGTAGTAAGTCTCTAGGAAGTCGCCGAACCGTGGAGGGAGCAGATGGCCGGCTATGTGGTGCACCAGGCCGACGTGCCGATGCGGGCCAATGCGGCGCGCACGGAGCACTACCGCACGACGCTGGGGAAGGCGGAAGCACCGATCGACACCGTGGTCGGCGGTTGGTACACGCTCGGCCCGGGTGCCACCAACCCGCTCGACGTGCACACCGTGCCGGAGATCTACTTCGTCACCGAGGGGTCGGCGCTGATCACGCTGGACGGCGAGACCCAGCGGATCGGTGCGGGCGACACCGTGCTGATCCCCGCCGGTGTGCAGCACCAGACGCACAACGACACCGACCAGCCGTTGACGATGGTCTTCCTGTACTCGCCGCCGCTGCCGCCGCGGGCGCCCGGCGAGGTCAGCAACTACGACGTGGTCGAGGGTTGAGGGCGCGTTCCGTGCAGTACGGCGTCGTCTACCCGCAGACGGAGCTGGGCGGCGACCCTGCGGCCGTGCGCGCCTTCTGCGATGCAGCAGTGGCCGCCGGTTACCAGTACCTGCGGGCGTACGACCCTGTGGGCGGCGCCGACCACGCCGGGCGGGAACCTGCGCTCACCGGCCCGTACACGCAGGACCATCCGTTCCACGAGCCGTTGGTGCTGTTCGCCTACCTGGCCGGGATGTACCCCGACCTGGAGTTCGGGACCGACGTGATGATCCTCCCCCAGCGCCAGACGGTGCTGGTGGCCAAGCAGGCCGCCGACCTGCAGGTGCTGTCCGGCGGGCGCCTGCGCCTCGGCGTGGGTACAGGGTGGAACTGGGTGGAGTACGACGCGCTCGGCCAGCCCTTCGCCGACCGCGGCGCCCGGCTGGACGAGCAGATCGGCCTGCTGCGCCGCCTGTGGACCGAGCCCCTGGTGTCGTACGAGGGCCGCTTCGACCGGATGGACCGGGGGTCGATCCTGCCCCGGCCGGTGGCGCCGATCCCGATCTGGGTCGGCGGGTTCAGCGACCCGGCCTTCCGCCGCGCCGCCCGCCTGGGCGACGGGTTCATGTTCGCCGGCGATGTCGCCCACGCCGAGGAAGGGTGGGCGCGCATCCGCCACTTCGCCGCAGCGGAGGGCCGCTCCCTGGACGGCTTCGGCCGCGACCTCACCGCCCTGCGCGCCACCACCGTGGACGAGGCCGTCGCCACGGCGGAGCAGTGGGAGGCCGTCGGCGGCAGCCACTACACCGTCGTCTCCATGCGCAAGGGCTTCACGGACGTGGAGCAGCACATCTCGTTCATCTTCACGGTGGCCGAGCGCCTCGGCATCATGCCCCCCGACCCCCCTGTGAAAGGTCATTCGTGATCGAGTTCAGCCTGACCCTGCCGCGCTTCCACGATGTCGGCGAGCGCGTGCCCTACCGGCGCACGTACGAGTTCGCCCAGCACGTGGAGTCCCTCGGCTTCCACGCCGGCTTCGTGGGGCACCACTCGTTCACGCCGGAGACGAAGGACCCGGCCGCGCCGTTCGTGCTGCTCGCGGCCATCGCCGCCCAGACGGAGCGCCTGCGCCTCGGCACCGGCATCTACATCGCCGCCCTGCACCACCCCATCGCCGGGCACGAGCAGATCAGCACGCTGGACCAGATCAGTGGCGGCCGGGCCATCGCCGGCGTCGGCACCGGCTACCGCCAGTACGAGTTCGACAACTTCCACGTGCCGCTGGGCACGAGGGGCCGGCGCCTGAACGAGATGCTGGCGGTGTGGCGCAAGGCCTGGCACACCGGCTCGTGGGAGTGGGACGGCGAGTTCTTCCAGTTCACCGACGTGCCCGTGTACCCGATGTCCGTCCAGCAGCCGCACGTGCCGATCTACGTGGGCGGGCCGTCGGACGCGGCCATCGACCGCGCCGCCCGATACGGCGACACCTGGTTCACCCTGCCGATGGAGACGCTGGACGTCATCACCGAACTGGCCGGCAGGTACCGCGCCGCCTGCGCCAGGTACGGCACCACACCGCGCATCTGCCTGATGCGCGAGGGCTGGGTGGGCGAGACCGACCACGACGTGGAGGAGGAGTGGTACGGCCGGGCGCTCAGCTTCCACCGCTACTACTGGGAGACCGGCACGAAGGGCGACGAGCACGACCCGGTGCTGCAGCGGGTGGGTGGTGGCGAGGACGTGCCGTACCGCGAGTTCGTCCGTGACCGGGCCTTTGCCGGCACGCCCGACCTGGTGCGCGACGAGATCCGCCGCTGGCACGACGCCATCGGGTTCGACGAGGTCTGCCTGATCTTCGCCACCGCCCGCGAGGCCACCACCCAGGAGCGCTTCACCCGCGCCACCCGACTCTTCGCCGACGAGGTCATCCCCGCCTTCCGCTGACCAGAAGCCCCAAGAACTCAGGGAAGTGACGTGATATATCACGTCACTTCCCAGGTGGGCGGGGGTGCGAGGCCGTCACTTCGCGGGTTGGGGACCGGCCTGGCAGGCTGGACGGCGTGCGGGTGGCCACGTGGAACGTCAACTCGATCCGTGCCCGCCAGCCGCGGGTGCTGGACTGGCTGAGCCGCCACCAGCCTGATGTCGCCCTGTTGCAGGAGACCAAGTGCACGGACGCCCTGTTCGCCGGGGAGGAGTTCGCCGGCGCGTACCGGGCGCTCGGCTACGAGGTGGCGCACCACGGGCACGACCACTGGAACGGTGTGGCCATCCTCAGCCGGGTAGGTCTGGCCCAGGTGCAGCGGGGCTTCCCGGGGGCCAACCGACCTCCGTACGACGAGGCCAGGGCGATCGCCGCGACCTGCGGCGCGTTGCGGGTCTGGAGCATCTACGCCCCGAACGGCCGTGAGCTCGACGATCCGCACTACCTGTTCAAGCTGGTCTGGTTCGAGCGGCTCCGGTCCGCGGTGGCGTCGGACATGGCCGGTCGCAGCGAGCCGACCGTCCTGGCCGGCGACCTCAACGTCGCCCCAGCCGACGAGGACATCTACGACCCCGCCCGCTGGCGGCGGCGCACCCATGCCAGCCCGCCGGAGCGTGCGGCGGTGACGGCACTGGCCGACGTGGGGCTGGTGGACGTGACCCGCGAGCACCTGCCGGGGCCGGGGGTGTTCACCTGGTGGAGCTACCGGCCCGGCCAGTTCGAGCAGAACCGGGGCCTGCGGATCGACCTGGCGCTCGTGTCGCCCGGGCTCGCGGCCCGCACCACCTGCGTCTGGATCGACCGGGAAGAGCGAGCCGGCGCCGTGGCGTCCGACCACGCCCCGGTCGTCCTCGACCTCCACTGACCCCCGTCAAAAACGCCAAGTTGGCGCTGAGATGCGGTCCTGCCGCACCTCAACGCCAACTTGGACGAGGGGAACTGTCAGGCGGCCTTGGCAGCCGTCTTGCGCGGGGCCATCTTGGCCACGTGGGCCTTCTCGGCCGGCTTCGGCATGGTCTCGAACTTCGCGACCATCGGATCGACGGCCTTCATCATCGAGTGGACGAACTTCGCCTGCTCGCTCACCACGCGGCTGCGCAGCTTGAGCGCGAACTCCATCATCTCGTTGAACTTCGGCAGGTCCTTCATGAAGTCCGGCCGGGCCGGGACGTACTCGGCGACGCGATCGGCGAACTCGCCCGCATAGCGCAGCACCGGTGCCTCGACCTTCTTCACCAGGGTGAAGTACTCGTCTTCCCACTTCTTCAGCGTCGTCATGGTGTCCATCGTCGACCTCCTCGGGTCTGTGTCCGGGGGCCGCGGCCCTCCTTCGTTCTGCTTACAGTGTGCGACCGAGTGCTAACAATTGCAAGCACCGTGAGGGGTGACATACGTCTCACATCGGCCCGCGGGAGCTCACCAGTGAGTCGCCAGCAGTTCGAGCGAGCGGACCCGGGCTTCACGATGGAACGCCACGGACGTGACCATCAGCTCGTGGGCACCGGTGACCGCCACCAGCTCGCGCAGCATCGGCACGGCGGTGGTGGGGGTGCCGACGACCCGATTGGTGGGCAGGCGGCGAGCTGCGTCGGCGTCCGGGTGGGCGGCTGCCTCGTCGGGGTGGAGCAGGCGGGTGAACCTGCCGGTGCGGCGGAACAGGGCCGTGAGCATGCCCGGCAGCGCATGGTGGTCGGCCTCGGCGTCGGTGTCGGCCAGGAAGGCGTTCGCCGTGACGATGAGGTACGGCTCGGCGAGCACGGGCGAGGGCTGGAAGCTGTCCAGGTAGAGCCGGGCGGCGTGGAGCGTGCCGCCCATGTCGAAGTGGTGGGCGAAGCCGAACGCCAGCCCCAACTGTCCGGCCAGGCGGGCGCTGTAGTCGCTGGAGCCGAGCAGGAACACGGACGGCCGGCTGGTGGCGTCGGGCGTGGCGCGGAACTGGCGGGCCATCGGGCTGCCGCCCTCGCGACGGTCGTCGCCCAGCAGAGCCATCAGGTCCAGCAGGTCCTGCGGGAACGTGTCCACGCCGAACGGGTCGGCGGTGCGGCGGACGGCCGCCGCAGTGCGCGGTCCGTACCCGGCGCCCGGCCGATGCCCACGTCGATCCGGCCGGGGTGGAGGGCCTCCAGCATGGCGAACTGCTCGGCCACCACGAGCGGGGCATGGTTCGGCAGCATCACCCCGCCGGATCCGGCGTGGATGCGCTCGGTGACCGCGGCCACGTGGGCCATCAGCACGGTGGGCGCGGTGCAGGCGACGGTGGGCATGTTGTGGTGCTCAGCCACCCAGAACCGGTGGTAGCCCAACCGGTCCGCGGCTTGGGCGAGCGCCGTGGTGTCGGCGAGGGCCTCCGCGGACGTCTGCCCGTCGTGGAGGATCGACAGGTCGAGGACGGAGAGCGTGGTCATGCCGAGCGCCCCGTGAGTGCCAGCAGGTGGGCCTGCGCGTCGGCGCCGTCGCCGATCTCCACCGCGGACTCGAACAGCATCGGCCCGCGCATGGACTCGATGCGCGTTGCGAGCATCGCCGTGATGCGGTCCACGAGGCCGGGGTCCAGCCGGTCGTCCACCCCTGCGGCGCGGGCGAGGTCCCACGAGTGGATGGTGGTGTCGGCGATGTTGAAGCCGATCCGCTCGTCCACCGTGGTCTCGCCACTGCTGGACGGCACCTTCTGCTCCAGCACCCCCGGCTGGTCCAGCGTCTCGAGCATGGTGTCGCGGATCTCCGCCCATGCCGCGGCCGGGTCGTCGCCGGCGGAGCGGTCGGTGCACTCGAACAGCAGTGACCGGTCGTACTGCTCGCCGCGCAGACCGGCCAGCGTGTACCGCTGCACGGCGATGACGTGGCCGAGGACATGGCGGGCCGTCCACCCCTCGCACGGCGACGGGTTGCCCCACGCGTCCGCGGGCACGAGGCGAACGACGTGGTCCATCGAGTACATCGCCTTCGTGTACCAGCGGAGGTGTTCGCTCATGACGGCGAGGTTAGGGGGTCACCCCTGCTTGGCGGCGTGGCGACCGGCGAGGAAGCCGAATGTCATGCCCGGCCCGATGGTGCCGCCGGCGCCGCCGTAGCCGCCACCGGTGACGCCCGCCATCGCATTGCTGCACACGTACAGCCCGGGGATGGGGTCGCCGTTCCAGTCGATGACCTGGGCGTCCTGGTTGGCCCGCGGCCCACCGCACGTGCCGTTGACCCCGGCCTCCATGCGGATGGCGTGGTACGGCGGGGTGTCGATCTCGCCGAGCGTCGCGTAGGGGGCGGGCAGGCGTGGGTCGCCCCAGAAGTTGTCGTAGGTGTTGTCGCCGCGGCCGAACTCGTCGTCGTGGCCCTTGCGGACGTCGGCGTTGAACCGCGCCACCGTGGCCGCCAGCCCGGCGCCGTCGAAGCCGGCCTTCTCGCCGAGCTCCTCGAACGTCTCGGCGCTGACCGTCCACGACGGGACGGGGTCGCCGGCCATGCTGGTGAACATGCGGTACTTGGGCAGGAACTTGGCGTCGAAGATCAGCCAGTAGGGCAGGTTCGGGAACTCGTACACGTCGGCGTCGAAGTTGTGCAGGGCGTAGCCGAGGGCGTTGTAGTTGAGCGCCTCGTTGACGAACCGCTTGCCGTACTTGTTGACCATGATCGTGCCCGGGCGGGTGCGCTCGGACTGGCAGGGCAGGTAGCTGGCGCGGGCGTCGCGGTGGGCGGCGGAGGACTCCATGGACGACGTCATCCACCACGCATTGGCCATGTTGCCCAGGCTGGCGCCCACCTCCATCGCCATCAGCAGGCCGTCGCCCTCGCACTCCGGCACGCTGATCGGGCCGGTCATCGGGCCGCGCAGGAACGTCTTCACCAACTGGTCGTTCCACTCGAAGCCGCCGGTGGCGATCACCACGCCGCGGCGGGCGAGGTAGCGCACGGTCTTGCCGTTGGACTCGGCGATCACGCCGACGACCCGCTTGCCCTCGGTGACGAGGGTGCGGGCGCGGGTGTCGAAGTGGACGGGGATGTCCCGGTCGAGGATGCCGCGGTAGAGCGAGCCGATCAGGCCCTGGCCCTGGGCGCGGTAGTCGTGGGCGCGGCGACGCTCGATCTCCTCCGGGCCGATCTCCTGGTAGTACTCCTCCATCCGGGAGACCACCTTGGGCACGCCGGTCTTCGGCGGGTTCACCCGGCTGGCGGCGCCACCGAGCTCGTCGAACGGGTAGGCCTCGGGGTCCAACGAGCGGCCGCCATGGGCCATGGCGCCCAGCATGTTCGGCTGGTAGTCGGGGAAGCCGGTGAAGAGGCGCAGGCGGCATGGGGTGTGGTCGGCGATGAACCGGACCATCTCCGGGCCGCCTTCCAGGAAGCCCTCCACCGCGTCGGGGTCCAGCCGCTCGGGGGCCATCGCGTCGAGGTAGTTGACGACGTCCTCCACCGAGTCCTCGATGCCGTGCGCCGCCTGGTGGTGGTTCAGCGGGATCCACAGCATTCCGCCGGACATCGCGGTGGTGCCACCGACCATGCCCGACTTCTCGAGGACCACGACCTCGCCTGCCCCGTAGTGGTGGGCGGCGAGGGCGGAGATCAGCGCGGCGCCGCCGCTGCCGAGTACGACGACGTCGGCCTCGACGTCCCAGGTCGTGGTGTTCTCGCTCACGGCCGGGAAGTGTACGAGAAACTTGATTGTGACTCAAGAAACCCCGAGCTCGGATGGGCTAGGTGGCGAAGCCCTCCGGCATCGCTGTCGGGTGGTGGTCGGCGACAGCCAGGTGGGCGATGTCGGCCGCCCGCTGCGGCCATCCGGCGAGCAGCGTGGCCGCGGTGCCGCCCTCGAAGCAGGCGCCGGTGAAGCCGGGTGCCATCGTGCAACCGAACAGCGCCCACTCGCCTCCGTGGTGCAACTCCCCGGCTTGCCAGGTGCCGGCGGGGATGACGAACTGCACCTGGTGCCCGGCCAGCGTGTCGGGACCCAGCGTGACCTCCTCGTCGGTGCCGTCGGGGTGCAGCAGCACGAGACGGATCGGGTGGCCACCGTAGAAGTGCCACACCTCGTCGTGGGTCAGGCGGTGGAACAGGCTGCGGCTCGGCGGGTCCGCGGTGTAGAGCCCGATCATCGCCGTACCCACCGGGTTGCCACCCGGCAGGTCGCCGGCCGGATCGCTGCGCCAGGTGGAGACGAACCATGTGCCCTCCACCGGTAGCGGCTGCATCCCGAAGTGGGCGATCAGGTCGGCGGCGCTGGGCATGTCAGCCGGCCGGCTCGTCGTGCACGTAGGCGTCGATCTCCACCTCGACCAGCCACTGCGGGTCGATGAAGCCCTTCACCTCCACGAACGTGCAGGCCGGGCGCACGTCGCGGAAGTACTCGCCATGGACATCCGCCGCCTCCCGCCAGCGGGTGATGTCGGTGAGCATCATGCGGGTGCGGGTGACGTGCCCGGGACCGGCGCCGACCTGGGCCAGCGCGGCCAGCGCGATGTCGAAGCACCGGCGGGTCTGGGCGGCCACGTCACCGACGCCGGCCGTCCCTCCGCCCTCGGCGATGGGTGCGGTGCCGGCCACGACGACCACCGGGCCGGTGCGCACGGCGCGGGAGAAGCCGATGACGGGTTCGAGGGGCGAGCCGGAGGCTGCGTGCTGTCGCATCCCCTCAGGTTGGCACGGCGGTGGTGTCACCGCGCCCGGAGTTCCACCAGTACGC
>JAWKHX010000004.1:0-832182 GCA_041394605.1 Ilumatobacteraceae bacterium | reverse complement strand
CCAGGCGGACCTCCGCCTTGCGGACCGCACGCTCCCAGTGGCGGGCCGTGTCGCGGTGGCTAGTGAAGCGGATCTTGCCCAGCTTGGTGTGGCGGATGCGCAGCTTCACGCCGGCACCTCCGCAGCGGGCTCGGCAGCATCCGGCCGCGGGCGGGGCTGGAGGAACACGGGCACCTCGCCACCACTGCTGAGATCCTGGCCGGTGCCCTGGCTCCCGCCGGCAGGCGGCACCGGCGAGGCGACCACGTGCTCGATGCCGTAGCCGGTGCAGACACCGCAGTCGTAGCAGGGCGTCCACCTGCAGTCCTCGAGGCCGTGCTCGGCGAGCGCCTCCTGCCAGTCCTGCCAGAGGAAGTCCTTGTGCAGGCCGGCCGACAAGTGATCCCACGGCAGCACCTCGTCCGCCTCGCGGTGGCGGTGGACGTACCAGTCCGCCGACAGCCCCTCGGCGGCCATCGCCGCCTCCCAGCGGGAGAGGGTGAAGAACTCGTGCCACTCCTGGAAGATGCCGCCGTCGCGCCACACCCGCTCGATGACCGCACCGATGCGCCGGTCGCCGCGGGACACGATGCCCTCGGCCAGGGTGGCCGCCGGGTCGTGCCACTTCACCTGGACGCCCTTGGCCTTCTGGGCGGCATCGCGCACGAGGGCCACCTTGCGGCGCAACTCCTCGGTGGTGTTCTGGCCGAACCACTGGAACGGGGTGTGGGCCTTGGGCACGAAGCCCCCGAGGCTGACGGTGACGCTGGCCCGGTTGGTGTGCCGGCGGCCGATGTGCACACAGTTGCGGGCCAGATCCACGATGCCCAGCGTGTCGTCGTCGGCTTCCGTGGGCAGCCCGGTGAGGAAGTACAGCTTGGTGCGGTGCCACCCCTGGGAGAACGCGGACTCCACCGCGCCGTACAGGTCCTCCTCACGGATGAGCTTGTTGATCACCTGGCGCAGGCGCCACGACCCGGCTTCGGGGGCGAAGGTCAGCCCGCTGCGCCGACCGCCGGCGACTTGGGCGGCGAGGCCCACGGTGAAGGCATCCACCCGCAGCGAGGGCAGGCTGATCGTGAGCTGGTCGGCGGTGCCGCAGCCGGCCGGGTTGAGCCCGGCGGTGAGCGTCTCGATGCCGCTGTAGTCCGCCGTGCTGAGCGACGTGAGGCTGACCTCGTCGTAGCCGCCGGCGCACCCCGTTGAGGATCATGGTGCGCACCTGCTCGGCAGGGCGCTCGCGCACCGGCCGGGTGATCATGCCCGCCTGGCAGAAGCGGCACCCACGGGTGCACCCGCGGAACACCTCCACGGCCAGCCTGTCGTGCACCACCTCGGTGAGCGGCACCAGCGGAGTGCGCGGGTACGGCCACGCCCCAAGGTCGGCGACGGTCCGCTTGTGCACCACGGCCGGCACGTCCGCGTACCTCGGGGTGACCGCCCGCAGCGCGGGCCCGTCGTACTCCACGTCGTACAGCGAGGGCACGTAGACGCCGGCCACCGCGGCCAGCGCCCGCAGCACGTTGGCCCGGCTCCCGGGGCCACGCCCGCCGGCCTTCCACTCGCGCACCACGTCGGTGATCTCGCCGATGACTTCCTCACCCTCGCCGAGCACGACGACGTCGACGAAGTCGGCCAGCGGCTCGGGGTTGAACGCGCAGTGACCACCGATGACCACCAGCGGGTCGGTGTCCGCCCGCTGGGCCGCGCGCACGGGCACGCCGGCCAGGTCCACCATGTTGAGCAGGTTCGTGTAGACGAGTTCGGCCGAGAGGTTGAACGCCAGCAGGTCGAACTCCGCTGCGGCCCGATGCGTGTCCACGCTGAACAACGGCACGGAGCGCGCCCGCATCAGACCCTCCAGGTCCGACCAGGGGGCGTAGGTGCGCTCGGCGACGGCGTCGTCGCGTTCGTTCAGGATGTTGTAGAGGATCTGGAGCCCCTGGTTGGGCAGCCCGACTTCGTATGTGTCGGGATAGGCGAGCAGCCAGGCGACCTTCCCGGGCGCATGCCGGAGGGTGATGGCGCCGTCCTCACACCCGATGTAGCGGGCGGGCTTGTTGACCCGTGCCAGGAGCGGCTCGACCCGCGCCCAGAGAGAACTCATTTCACGCAAGTCTAGCGAGCGACATCACCGGTAACGGCGCATGTGCACGTTCTGTACCAGACCCATCAGGGCGAAGAACGTGACGACGCCGGAGCCGCCATAGGAGATGAACGGCAGCGGGAGGCCCGTGATCGGCATGACGCCGATCGTCATCGCGATGTTCTGGAAGACCTGCCACAGGAGGATCGTGAACACTCCGGCGCACAGGTACGTACCCAGAAGGTCTCGCGACAGGTGGGCGATGCGCCAGATGCGCAACAGGATCACGGCGTAGAGCCCGATCAGCACCGCGCACCCGATGAGGCCGAACTGCTCGCCGACCGCCGAGATCGGGAAGTCGGCCCACTGCACCGGGATGTCCTTGGGGGCATTGGTCATCGGCCCCTGCAACCAACCCTTGCCGGTGAGCCCGCCGGTGGCGAGGGCGCGGATGGCGTTGCGCCCCTGGTAGACGAGGTCGCGCATCGCCGGGTCCGTGGTGTTCTGGTTGAAGAACACGGTGAACCGGCGGATCTGGTACTCGTTGACCAGTTTGGTGACGATCGCCGCCAGCACGGTGAGGCCGGACAGCACCGAGATCATGAAGATGTAGCGGGCCTTCGCCCCGGCCACCAGCATCAGCCCCATCACCATCACCACCAGCACCGAGGCCGACCCGAGGTCGGGCTGGAGGATGATCAGCACGGTGGGCAGGCCCACCAGCAGCAGACCGATGATGAACCGGTGGTAGGGCAGGTCGTCGGCGCGGTCCTCCGCCAGGTACGTGGCCACCAGCAGCAGCGTGGTGAACTTGGCGAATTCCGCGGGCTGCACGTTGAACGGCCCGAAGTCGAAGCTCAGCACGGTCTGGTTGCCACGCACGTGCAGCAGGTTCATCAGCACGATCAGCACCAGCAACATGACCGTGGCGCCGTACAGGAAGCGGGCGTGGTCCTTCCACCACTCGTAGTCGAAGGACATCACCACGACCATGGCGATCACGGCACCGATGAGGAAGATCTCCTGGCGGGTGACGAAGAAG
Organism: Ilumatobacteraceae bacterium; assembly: GCA_041394605.1. Classification (GTDB taxonomy): domain Bacteria; phylum Actinomycetota; class Acidimicrobiia; order Acidimicrobiales; family Ilumatobacteraceae; genus UBA668. The sequence continues at coordinate 829,075 of JAWKHX010000004.1, read as the reverse complement.
AACCCGTACGGCGTGGTGCCACCGATCGGGAACTTGCTGTACGACGCGGAGTAGATGACCGCCAATCCGATGACGGACAGCGCGCTGATGGCCAGCATCAGCACCCAGTCCACGTTGCGGCTGGGTGCACCGGGGCTGGAGTGGATGTTGCCGAGGCCGGAGTCCGGCCGTCGCCGGAGCGTGAGCGCCACGTGTCAACCCTTCGTCGCGTTGGCCGCACCGCCCAGACAGGAGGTGTTGACCAATTGCTTGGGCGGCGCCGGCACATTGCTGTTGAGGTCCAGCGTGTCCGACACCACGACGGGGTCGGTGGGGATCACCTCGGCAAGCGCGAGGAAGACGCACTTCGTGACCGGGGCAGCCGCCTTGGCGCCATAGCCGGCCTTCTCCAGGTAGGCCACCACGGTGTACGGGTACGGGTAGCTGCCGTCCTCGGCCGGCAGCCCGAACGCGGCGAACGCCGACGAGTCGTTCCACGGCAGGTTGCCGGCGCCCTGGGCGGTACCGGTCTTGCCGGCGATGTCGATGAACCCGGGGAAGCCCTGGAAGAGCCGTTCACCGGTGGTGGAGTGGTAGATGCCGTCATTGCTGTCCGCCCTCGGCTGCCCCGGCCCGCGGATGACCCGTCGCAGGCCGGCCACGATGGTCTCCAGGCCACCGTCGCCCTCCAACTGGTCCATCATCTTCGGCTGGTCGAAGCTGACCACCACCTCACCGGCGTCGATGTCGGCCATTGCGGGGCCGAGGTCGGGCGTCAGCGGCGCCAGGATGGCCTTCAGGATCGACGCCTGGTACCGGAAGCCGCCATTGGCGATGGTGGAGTAGGCAACGGCCATCTGCAGTGGCGTGGCCGCCATCAAGCCCTGGCCGATGGCCACCTGCACCTCGTCGCCGACCAGCAAGCGCGGCGCCTCGCCGGGCAGGAGCACGCCGCGCTCGACGAGGTTGCGTTTCACCTCGTCGTCGGGAATGCGTCCGCCCCATTCGAACGGCAACTGGATGCCCGTCTTCAGCCCGAACCCGAACCGCTCGAGGTTGACCTTCAGCAGGTTCGTCTGGTCCGGAGTGTTCTCGCTGGCGTCGAAGAACTTCTCGCCCAGCCGGTAGAAGTAGGCGTCACTGGACACGGCGAGCGCCGTCTCGGTGGCCACGGTGCCATAGGCGCACGGTCGCCCGGTGCCGCAGGTGGCGTTCTTGAACACGCACTTGTAGTTGCCGCCGTTGTTCTGGCAGTCCTCCGGCGGGATGCCTTCCAGCGTGTACGTGCCCTCGTCGTCGTAGATCTCGCTCGAGGTGATGATCCCGGCGTGGATCGCCGACCAGGCGACGAATGGTTTGATCGTCGAGCCGAGGTTGTAGTTGCCGGACACGGCGCGGTTGACGAGCACGGCGAAGTCCGGGTTCAGCTTCGAGCCGTCGGGATTCTTGCTGGGGAAGAGCTCCTGGTACTTGGCGCTGCTGATGCCGGCTTCCATCCAGCGGTTGTCGAACGTGGGGTAGCTGGCCATCGCCAGGACCTGACCCGTCTGATGGTTCATGACCACCACGGCGCCGGCGGGAGCCTTGTGGTTCACGTACTCCGGGTAGTCCACCTTGGTGCCGTCCGGCAGGGTCTGCTGGAAGACCCTGGTCTTGAAGTTGGTCTCCGGGTCCAGCGGGTTGCGCGGCGCGCAGTCGCACCCTCCGCCGTACTCGAACGGCAGGTCGCGACGAGACCGCAGCTCGGTCTCCAGCGCCTGTTCGGCATATTGCTGGATGTCCAGGTCGATGCTCAGCTGGATGTCGAACCCGGCCACCGGCTCGACGGACTCCTCCTCGATCTCGCGCACGATGGCACCCGAGGCGTCCACCTCGTAAACGCGTTTGCCCCACCACCCGTGCAGCTCTCGCTCCATGGACAGCTCCACACCGAACTGACCCACACGCTCGTTCAGCCGGTAGCCCTGGGCGGTGTACGCATCCTTCGTCTCTGCGGTGATCGCCCCCATGAACCCCACCACGTGGGAGGCCAGCGGAGCGTAGGGGTACACCCGCTTGTACTGCTCGATCACGTCCACGCCCGGATAGTCCTCGCTGCGTTCCTTGATGAACGCCACGATGTCCTCGGACACGTCCTCCTTCAGCGGCAGGGGCAGCAGGGTGTCGTACAACTGGCCCTTGTTGCAGGTGCTCGGGCCACCCGGGTAGCACGGGTTGTAGCGCCGCTGGAGGTCGTCGATGGGCACCTGCAACGGCCCGGAGAGGCGGGCGAACAGTTCGTCGCGGTTGGACTTGCGACGGATCACCGACCAGTCCACCGTCACCGTGAGGATGCGCTTGTTGTCCGCCAGCACGCGGCCGTCGGCGTCGAAGATGCGCCCCCGCTCGGGGGCGATGTAGACGGTGCGCCGCTTCGCCGACGTCACCTGGGCCTGGTACTCATCGGCCTGGGTGCCCTGCAGGAACCACAGGCGGGCGCCGAGCAGGCCGAGCAGCAGCAGCGACACGGTGGCCAGCACACCGAGCCGGCGGGAACGCTTGTCCAGTGCCATGGCCTACCAGTCTGCTCCGGCCGGGCCGCCGATGGGACGCGCCCCGGTCATTCGAGCATCGCCTTCCACTTCTTGCGCTTCACGCCCATCATCCAGCGGCCGATGGGCAACAGCAGCGGGCACAGCAGGAAGGCCGCCCCCGCCACCACCGGCAGCACCACCACCAGGTCGCGGGTGACCCAGCCACTGTCGCCGATGACCACCTCGGCCGCGGGAATTGCCGCCTCACCCACCGCCGCCCCGATGCCGGCGAAGATCGCAGCGAGCCACCACTGGGGGTCAGGGGTGATGCTCTGCACGTACCCGGCGGTCATCCCGCCGAGCCCATAGGCCAGCGCCATCAGCCCGAGCGGGTGTTGCCGCTGGCGTCGTAGAGCAGGCCGAGCACGAAACCGGCCACAGCGCCACGGTCCGCGCCGCCACCTGCCCCGGCAGCCACCACGAGCGCCAGCACGAACTGGATCTTCACGTCGGCAACCGGGTGCTCGGCGAACACCTGCCGTTGGATCGCCAGCGCGACCATGCCGACGGGCAGGATGCGCAGCGCCGCTGCGACGGCGGGGCGGTGCACCTCAGCGCCCCACGGCGTCGTTCGGCACGTAGAGCACGACCGCCACGAAGTTCAGCTGCTCCAGGCTGGAGTTCGGGGTGACCTCCACGATGGCCGCGCCGCTGCCGCTGGCCCGCTCCACCTTGGAGATGATCCCGATGGGGATGCCCTGCGGCGCCAGGCTGCTGTTGCCGCCGGCCGTGTCCACGATGGAGCCGACCTTCACCCCGGACAGCGACGAGGTGGTGTCGGTGAAGCGCAACACCAGGGTGCGGCCCACGCCGCGCCCCTCGCACTGGCCCGTCTCGCGCACCACCCGCACCTCGGTGGTGGACGTGGTGGTACCGCCGTCCGGCAGGCTGGACGTGGATGACGTGGACGACGTGGTGGTGGACCCGGGGTCGATCGGCGGCGGCAGGGTCGTGGTGGTGGTCGTCGACGTGGTGGTGGTGCCCAGATCGTCGACCGGGATGCCGGTGGGTGTGGTGCTGCTGGAGGGCGTGTCGTCCACGGCCACGTCATGGTCGGGCGTCAGCACCTGTGCGTTGATCGAGAAGCTCGGATCGGTGATCAGGAGCACGACGCTGCTGTTCGGGAACACCTGGGAGATCCGCCCGATGAGGCCGGCGCCGTCGATGACCGGCATGCCGGCCTCGACGCCCTGGTTCGACCCGACATTGATCTCCACCGTGTTCTGGAAGTTGCTCGGCGAGTTGCCCACCACCTGGGCCGGGCGCACCGGGTAGTTGAACTTCGACGTGAGCTGGTTGACCTTCAGCAGCTCGCGGTAGGCCAGGATGGCCGACTGGGCCTCGATCTCGGAGCCCTTCACCCGCGCCAACTGGTCACGCAACGCCTCGTTCTCGCGCCCAGATCGTCCACCCGGCTGATGCCGTCCCACGCCCGCTCGATGGGCAGGGCGACGGCCTCCACCGCCGTGTCGAACGGCCGCATCACCGTGGCGAAGAGGAGCGCACACGGTCCAGCGCAGCGTTGCCGCGTTGATCCAGGGTGATGAGGAGCATTCCGGTGAGCACCACCAGGACGATGATCCGATTGCGGCTGAGATTGAACACGCGGTGCCCGCCGAGGTCACTCGTCGGAACTCAGCGACATCAGCCCCCGCATGGCGTCGATGTTCTCCAGCGCCCGGCCCGAGCCGACGACCACACTGAACAGCGGATCGTGAGCGATGTTGATCGGCATGCCGGTCTCGTGGGACAGGCGACGATCCAGGCCGGCCAGCAAGCGCCGCCGCCGGTGACCATGATGCCGGCCTCCATGATGTCGGCGGCCAGTTCCGGAGGGTGCGATCCAGGGTGGTCTTCACGGCGTCCACGATGGCAGACACCGGCTCGGAAAGGGCCTCGCGCACCTGCTCGGTGGTGAGCGGGATGGTGCGCGGCAGGCCGCTGATGAGATCGCGGCCACGGATGTCCGCGGTGAGTTCCTCGTCCAGCGGCCAGGCCGACCCCATGTGGATCTTGATCTCCTCCGCCGTGCGGTCGCCGATGGCCAGCGAGAACTCCTTCTTCACGTACTGGATGACCGCGTCGTCCAGTTCGTCACCGGCAACCCGCACGGACTGCGCCGTGACGATGCCGCCGAGGGAGATGACGGCCACCTCGGTGGTGCCGCCGCCGATGTCCACGATCATGTTGCCGCTGGGCTCGTGCACCGGCATGTCGGCGCCGATGGCGGCGGCCATGGGCTCTTCGATGATGTGGACCGGCTTGCGGGCGCCGGCGTACTCCGCCGCGTCCTGCACCGCCCGCTGCTCCACGCCCGTGATGCCCGACGGCACGCAGATGACCATGCGCGGCTTGCTCCAGCGGCTGGCGTGCACCTTCTGGATGAAGTACCGCAGCATCTTCTCGCAGACCTCGAAGTCGGCGATGACGCCGTCCTTCAACGGGCGGATGGTCTTGATCCGCCCTGGGGTGCGGCCCATCATCCGCTTGGCCTCGAGGCCCACGGCGACGGGGCGACCGTCGGTGATGTCGATGGCGACGACCGACGGCTCGTTGAGGACCACACCCTGGCCACGGGCATAAATGAGCGTGTTGGCCGTGCCGAGGTCGATGGCCAGATCGCGACCGAGCGCGAGCGGATTGCTTCTCGCCATCACCATCCTCCTGACGCGGCTCGACGTGCTGGCCCGTGAGTGTAGCGGCCCAGCCGATTGTTACAGATTCGGGAAGAAAATGCCGATCTCGCGGACGGCCGACTCGGCGGAGTCCGAGCCGTGGATGAGGTTCTCGGTGAACGACGCGCTGAGGTCACCACGGATGGTGCCGCCGGCCGCCTTGCGGCTGTTCGTGGCGCCCATCAGCGTGCGCATGACCTCCCAGGTGTCCTCCGGGCCCTCGACCACCATGGCCACCACCGGGCCGCTGCTCATGAACGACACGAGGTCGGCGTAGAAGCCCTTGCCCACGTGCTCCGCGTAGTGACGCGACAGGGTCTCCTCGTCGAGCAGGCGGAGGTCCATGGCGACGATGGTGAGATCCTTGGCCTCGATGCGGCGGATGATCTCGCCGGTGAGCTTGCGGCGGACGGCGTCGGGCTTCAGCAGAACGAGGGTGCGATCAGACATGGCGTCGCAGGCTACCGACGGTTCGGCTCAGCGCAGCACGGTGCGCAGGTGCGGGCGGGCATTGCCCACCACGTACAGCGACCCGGTGACGAGGATGGCGTCCTCCGCGGCCGCGCCAGCCAGCGCGTGGTCGATGGCGGCCTCCACGGTGGCCCGCTCGACGACCTCGTCGCACCCGAGCGCCGTCGCCGCGGCGGTGAGGTCGGCCGCGGCCAGCCCGCGGGCGGACGGCGCCGTGCAGGTGACCACCACGTCGAACTCGTCGGCGCGCAGCGCGGCCAGCATCTCGCTCGGGTCGCGGCCCTGCAGGCAGCCGACCACGAGGATCCGCCGGCCCTCCGGGTCGAAGTCCTCGAAGAAGACGGACGCGCAGGTGTCCGCGCCGGCAGGGTTGTGGGCGCCGTCGACCACCACCAGCGGCTGATGGCCCATCACCTCGAACCGGCCGGGCATCACCACCTGGGCGAGGCCCTCCTGCAGCAGTTCCTCGGGCACCGGGGCGGCGAAGAACGCCTCCACGGCGGTGAGCGCGACGGCAGCGTTGTCGCCCTGGTGGCGGCCGTGCAGCGGCACGAACACCTCGGGGTAGACGGTGGTGGGCGTGCGCAGATCCACCAGCCGCCCGCCCAGCGCCAACTGGTTCTCGACCACGTCGAAGTCCTCACCACGGAGGAAGATGGCGGCGCCGCCGGCCTCCACGAAGATGCGGGCCAACGCAGGGTCCGTCTCGCCGATCACCACGGCACTGCCCGGCTTGATGATCCCCGCCTTCTCGGTGGCGATGTGGACCGTGGTGGGCCCGGCGTACTCGGTGTGGTCCATCCCGATGTTGGTGATCACCGCCACCTGGGCGTCGCAGACGTTGGTGGCGTCCCACCGGCCGAGCAGGAGACCGACCTCCACGACGGCGACGTCCACGGCCACGTCGGCGAACCAGCGGAACGCCGCGCACGTGACTGCCTCGAAGTAACTCGGCCGGACCCCGGTGATGACCTCCAGGTCGGCAACGGCCGCCACCTGCTCGGCGAATTCGTCGTCGGAGATCGGCTCACCGTTGCGGCTGATCCGCTCGTTCAAGCGCTCCAGGTGGGGGCTGGTGTACGTGCCCACCGACAGGCCGTGGGCCATCAGCAGGCGGGTGATCATCTGCGACGTGGAGCCCTTGCCGTTGGTGCCGGTGACATGGATGACCGGATAGGCCAGCTGGGGGTCGCCCATCGCCGCCACGAGGGTCTGCATGCGTTCCAGCGTGGGCGAGTTGATCCTGCCGGTGACGTCGTAGTTGGAGTGGCCGTCGAGGTACGCGAGCGCGTCGGCGTAGGTGGTCATCGGGGCGACCGGCGGCGATCAGCTGGCCTGGCGGCGCGGGCGCTTCGTGGCCGGCTCCCGCGGCACGAGCGTGGGGTTGGCCTTGGTCTGCACGGTGTCCGCGTCGATGACGACGCGACCCACATCGGTGCGGCCGGGCAGCTCGTACATCGTGTTGAGCAGCACCTCTTCGAGGATGGCCCGCAGGCCACGCGCACCGGTGCCGCGCACCAGCGCCAGGTCGGCGACGGCCTCGATGGCCTCCCGGGTGAACTCCAGATCCACCTCTTCGAACTCCATGATCTTGCGGTACTGCTTCACCAGCGAGTTCTTCGGCTCCACCATGATCTTCACCAGCGCCTCGCGGTCCAGGCTGCGCACGGCGCCGATCATCGGCAGGCGACCGATGAACTCGGGGATCATGCCGAATTTCAGGAGGTCCTCCGGCTGCACCTGGGCGAACAGTTCGCCCGGATCACGCTCCAGCTTGCTGCGGACGGTGCCGTTGAAGCCCACCCCGCGGTGGCCGACACGGCTCTCGATGATCTGCTCCAGACCGGCGAACGCCCCACCGCAGATGAACAGCACGTTGGTGGTGTCGATCTGGATGAACTCCTGGTGGGGGTGCTTGCGCCCGCCCTGCGGAGGCACCGAGGCCACCGTGCCTTCGAGGATCTTCAGCAGGGCCTGCTGCACGCCTTCACCGGACACGTCGCGGGTGATCGACGGGTTCTCGCTCTTGCGGGCGATCTTGTCGATCTCGTCGATGTAGATGATGCCGGTCTCGGCCTTCTTCACGTCGAAGTCCGCAGCCTGGATGAGCTTCAGGAGGATGTTCTCCACGTCCTCGCCCACATAGCCGGCCTCGGTGAGCGCGGTGGCGTCGGCCACGGCGAACGGCACGTTCAGCAGGCGGGCCAGCGTCTGGGCCAGGTGGGTCTTGCCGCAGCCAGTGGGGCCGAGCAGCAGGATGTTGCTCTTCTGCAGTTCCACCTCGTCGCGCCGCCCCACCCCGGCGGACTGCTGGTACTGGATGCGCCGGTAATGGTTGTAGACCGCGACGGACAGGATCTTCTTGGCGTCGTCCTGGCCGACCACATAGTCGTCGAGGAAGGTGCGGATCTCGCGCGGCGTGGGCAGTTCGTCGAAGCGCAACTCACCGGTGTCGGTGAGCTCCTCTTCGATGATCTCGTTGCAGAGATCGATGCACTCGTCGCAGATGTAGACCCCCGGCCCGGCGATGAGCTTCTTCACCTGCTTCTGCGACTTGCCGCAGAACGAACACTTCAGGAGCTCCTGGGTGTCGCCGAATTTCGCCACTGCACGTCCCCTTCAGGATCTTCCGGTGATCTCGTTGCGCCGCCGCGACCGCGGTGTCAGCGGATGGGACCGGTGCGGTCCACCGCCTCACGCGACGAGATGACATCGTCGATGATGCCATACGCGAGGGCCTCGGATGCTTCCATCACGAAGTCGCGGTCGGTGTCGGTGTGGATCCGGTCGATCGGTTGGCCGGTGTGGTTGGCCAGGATCTCCTCCAGGAGGTCGCGCATGCGCAGGATCTCCTTGGCAGCCAGTTCGAGGTCGGTGACCTGGCCGTAGCCCACCTGGCCGTACGGCTGGTGGAGGAGGATGCGGCTGTGCGGCAGCGCCAGGCGCTTGCCCTTCGTGCCGGCCGCCAGCAGCACGGCGGCGGCCGATGCGGCCTGGCCGAGGCAGATGGTGGCGATGTCGTTCTTGACGAACTGCATCGTGTCGTAGATGGCGAACATGGCCGAGATGTCGCCGCCAGGGCTGTTGATGTAGATCGAGATGTCCTTGTCCGGGTTCTCGCTCTCCAGGAACACGAGCTTGGCGCAGGTGAGGCTGGCCGAGGCATCGTCGATCTGGGTGTCCAGCCAGATGATGTTGTCGCGCAGCAGCCGGCTGTACAGGTCGTAGCTGCGCTCACCGCGGCTGGTCTGCTCCAGGACGGCAGGAATCTGGTAACCCGACATGGCGGCCCTCTCAGTGCTCGTGGTCGTGGTCGTGATCGTGGTGATCGTGGTCGTGGTCGTGGTCGTGATGATCGTGATCGTGGTCGTGGGTGCCGAGCAGGGCGGCGCGGTCGATGGCCGCACCGCTGGGGTCCACCACTTCCACATGCTCGAGCAGCCAGTCCAGCGCCTTGTTCTTGCGGATCTGGGCCACCAGATCGGTGACGGCGTCGTTCTTCTCGTACACCTTGCGGATCTCGCTGGCCTTCTGGCCGTAGCGCATGGCCAGTCGGGCGTACTCCGCATGGAGATCGTCGTCGCCGATCTCGATGCCCTCGGCGTCGGCCACGGCGCGCAGGGCGAGGTCCACCTTGACGGCCTTCACGGACTGGCCGCGCAGGCTCTCCACGAACTGGTCGCTGGACTGGCCGGTGGCCGCCAGCCACTGGTCGATGCTGATGCCCTGGGCCTGGAACTGCTGGACGAAGTTCTGCACGCGGGCCTGCAGGTCGCCGTTGACCATGCTGTCCGGGACCGGGGCGTCCACCAGTTCGGCGAGCGCGTCGGTGGTGCGGTCGATGAACTGGTTGCGGGCCTGGTTGAGCTTGCCCGTGCCGATGCGCTCGGCGATGGACGCCCGCCACTCGGCCACCGTGTCGAACTCGCCGAGGTTCTCCGACACCCACTCGTCGGTGACCTCCGGGAGAACCATCTCCTGCACGGCGGAGACGGTGACCTCGAAGTCGGCCTCCTCGGCCATGCCGCTGGGGGTGGCGCTGAACGTGAGCTCGTCGCCGGCGGAGGCGCCGACCAGGCGGTCGTCGAAGCCCTCCGCCACCCAGCCCTTGCCCACTTCGTACAGCCAGTCCTCGGTGTTCAGCCCGGGCACCGGCTCGCCGTCGCGGCTGGCCGCGAGGGTGAGGGTGACATGGTCGCCGTGGGCCACAGGGCGATCGGCGTCCACCAGGCTGCCCTGGCGGCGGCGCTCGGCGTCCACCGCTTCGTCAATCTCTTCGTCCGTCGCCACCGGGCTGGGCAGCTCCACCCGCAGCCCGCCGTAGCCGGGCACGGTGACCGTGGGGCGGACCTCGCACAGGGCCTCGAACGCCACTGGGCCGTCCTCGGCGCCCGCCGTGATCTGCACCTCGGGGGTGGCGATCAGGTCTACGTCGTGCTCGCGCACCGCCTTCGACAGATAGTTGGGCACCGCGTCGCGCAGTGCCTCCTCGCGGGCGGCGGCCAGCCCGACGCGGGCCTCCAGCACCTTGCGCGGCACCTTGCCGTTGCGGAAGCCGGGCAGCCGCACCTCACGGGCGATCTTGCGGAACGCCTGGTCGATGTCGCGGTCGAACTCCGCTTCGTCGACCTCCACGGTGAGCTTCACCAGCTGGCGCGGGGGGGGGGTGGGCGGGGTGGCCTCGTCCGCGCCCTCCTCGGCGGCGGCGGACAGGCGGGGGTCCTCGGCAGGGGCGATCGTGCTCTTCACAGGTGGACGACTCTACCGGCGCGGCCGACGAACCTGCCGAATGCCCGCAACCGGGCGCCGGTCGTGCAGAATGTGCGGCATGACGATCTGGAAGCCGCACGCCCTCGCCACGCCGCACGCCGACCAGCTGGACCTGCGGATCGGCGACCGGGTGGAGAGCATCGCCGAGCTGCCGGGCGTGCCGATGGGCACCGCCGGGCGGGTGCTGCTGGCCAACGGGTTCAACTGGCAGCGCTACCGCGTCCTGTTCGCCAACGGGGTGGAGGCCGGCGATCTGGACCAGCGCACCATCCGGCCGATCGGCCGCACCGCGAAGCGCCTGGCCAAGTAGCCCCCGCGCAGCCGCCGCCCGTACTCGGTGGCACCGCGGTTGCGGTGGGACTTTGGTCCCAACGCCGAGGTGCGTCCTGCCCTACTGGCACCATCCGGCCACTCAGCAGGATGGGGTCCTATGAGCAAGGATGACCGGTCAGTCCTCAGTTGGCTCGGATTCGCAGCCGCCATCGCCGCGCTTGCCGTGGCGATCTTCGGCCTGCGAGACGACGGCGGCGGAGGAAGTTCCAGCGCAGCGGGTTCCGAGGGCGGCAGCTCCTCGCGGCCCTACATCACCATCACGATGAACGATTCGTACCGGTTCACCCCGGACACCATCGTCATCCCCACCGCAGGTGCCACGCTGCACCTGGTCAACGAAGGTGGGGCGGTGCACAGCATGGAGATCCCCGAGCTCGGTCTCACCAGCGAGAACCTGCCCGGCGGCACCATGTACGACTGGGAGCTCTCCAACCTCAAGGAAGGCACCTACACCTTCATCTGCCCGCAGCCCGGGCACGAGGCACTCGGCATGAAGGGCACCATCACGGTCAGCGACAGCCAGCCGTCCACCCCGGACGAAGGCGGCAGCGTGGACACGTCGGGCGACACCGGCGGCACCGGCCTGTCCAACCACTCCACCAGCTGGGACGAGATGGACAACATCATGTACAAGCAGGCGCAGCTGTACCCGGCGAAGACCGAGGGCATCGGCAACCAGCCGCTCGAGTACACGATGGACGGCGACGTGAAGGTCTTCGAGGTCACCGCCAAGGTGGTGGACTGGGAAGTCGAGCCCGGCAAGATCGTGAAGGCCTGGACCTACAACGGCACCGTGCCCGGCCCGGAGATCAAGGTGTTCAGCGGCGACAAGGTCCGCATCATCTTCAAGAACGAACTGCCCGACAGCACCTCGCTGCACTTCCACGGCATCGACGTGCCGAACCTGATGGACGGCGTGGACCCCTACACGGAAGACCCCACCGTGCCCGGTGAGACCAAGGTCTACGAGTTCGTGGCCCGTGGCCCGGCAGTGGGCATCTACCACTCCCACCACAACGCGGAGCAGCAGATCCCGGACGGCATGTTCGCCGCCTTCATCATCGACGACATCCCGATCCCCCAGTACCTGATCGACAAGGGCTACCCGCATCACGCCACGAAGACCATCAACATGGTCCTCAACGACGCCGGTGTCATCGGCCTCAGCCTGAACGGCAAGAGCTTCCCCGCCACCACGCCGTACACCATCCGCCAGGGCGAGATCCTGCTGGTGCACTACATGAACGAGGGCCTGATGGCCCACCCGATGCACATGCACCAGCCGATGGGCTGGGTCATCGCCCGGGACGGCCACATCCTCGACGCCCCGTACCCCACGGACACCATCAACGTCGCCCCTGGCGAGCGCTACACGGTGGCCTACATGGGCATGGAGCCCGGCGTGTGGGCGTGGCACTGCCACATCCTCACCCACGCCGAGACCCCTGAGGGCATGAAGTACATGGTCACCGCGCTCATCGTCGAGCGGGGCACCCTGTCGGACCTCTTCCTCGAGCAGAACCCGAGTTGGGCGCTGCCCCAGTTCGAGAGCTGACATGGCGGTCCAGGTCTCGCGAGTGATCGTCGGCGTCGACGGGACGGAAGGTTCCGTCGAGGCGCTGCGGTGGGCTGCCCACGAGGCAGCCCGCCGCGCCTGGCCCCTGCACGTGCTCACCTGCGCCGAACTCCCGGTTGCGGTGGAGGCAGGCATGGTGGGCGCCGGCGGGCTCACGGGATCGGCGATGGACTCCATCGTCACCGAGCAGGAGGCCGTGAACCAACGGGCCGTCACCCTGGCCCGCTCGTTCGGCCTGGACATCGACATCGACGGCGAGACCGTCCTCGGGGCGCCCGGCGACGCGCTGGTCAGCGGCGCCCATGAGGACGATCTCGTCGTCGTCGGTGCCACCTCCCACCCCGGCCGCCTCACCGATTTGCTCGGGTCGGTGGCCACGGTGGTCGTCCACCGGGCGAAGGGTCCGGTGGTGGTGGTCCACGGCACCGAACGCCGCGATCGCAGCATCGGCCGCATCGTCGTCGGGGTGGACGGCTCCCCCGGCAGCGACGCAGCGTTGGAGTGGGCGGCGGAGGAAGCGGTTCGCTGCAACGCCGAACTGGTGCTGGTGCACGGCTGGAGCTACCCCTACGTGGGTGTGCGGGCCGGCGCCCGCGAACCTCGCGACGACATGCGCCTGGACGCCATGCGCACCCTGGAGGCCAGTGCCCAACTGGCGTCCGATGTCGCCCCCGACGTGCGCACCCAGTCGATCATCAGCGAGGAAAGCCCGGCGAAGGCCATCATCGACGCCGCCCGCGACGCCGATCTGGCGGTCGTGGGCACCCGTGGCCACGGCGGTTTTGCCGCCCTGCTGCTGGGTTCTGTCAGCCGTACCGTGCTGCAGCATGCCAGCGTCCCCGTGGTGGTCGTCCCCCGCCACTAGCAGCTGTGGGCGGCCGCCCGCAGGTAGGCTGCCGGGGCTGAACCGGGGAGTGGCGCAGCGGTAGCGTTCCTGCTTTGGGTGCAGGAGGTCGGGGGTTCGAATCCCCCCTCCCCGACGCATGCGGCCGATCACCCCGTCCACCCCCAGGTACTGGTGGCGGCCCCTGCTCGTGCTGGCGCTGATCGGCCTGGCAGTGCCGGCGGTGCTCGCCCTGCGGCCCTCGGAATCGCCCCGTACCGTGCAGGCCGGGGCACCCGTGGAGGCGCTGCTGGTGGGCGATTCGGTGATGGCGGCCATGACGTTGTCCTACGGTGCCACCGCCCGCCAGGTCCTGGCCGCCCGCCACACCTACCTCCTGGACGCCAAGGGTTGCCGGCGGCTGATCACCACCAGTTGCTCCATCGGTTCCAGCCCCCCGCCCACCAACGCGATCACGGCGATCACGGCCTACGCCGGCACCTACAACCGGGCGTTGGTGGTGGCTGCCGGGTACAACGACTCCACCACCGGCAGCACCGGCCTGTCCACCGCCATCGACCGCATCCTCACCGAGGCCAAGCGCCAGGGTGTGCCCTACGTCGTGTGGCTCACCTACCGGGAAGCCGGCTCGCTGGCCGCCCGGTTCCACGCCCACAACGTGCTGCTGCGCCAGCAGGCCGCGCTGCACCCCGAGTTGCGCATCGCCGACTGGGCAACCCGCAGTGCAGGCCTGCCCAGCAGTTGGTTCTCTGCGGACGGAGTGCACCTCGGGCCGAGCGCCGCCACCGAGATGGCCGATCTGATTGCCGACACGCTGGACCTGCTGCCCCCGCCCACACCGCCGACCACCAGCACCACCACCACGACCAACCCGTGCCGGCTGGTGGACACGACGGTCACCGCGCCGACCGCGCCGCCGCCATCTTCCACCGTCGCGGTGATCGGTGAGCCGGCCGAGATGCCAGTGACGCCGCAGACCGCCGGGCGTACCCAGCTCTACTGCAACCCGACCACCACGTAGGAGACGTGGTTCAGTCGATCGGGCCGACGGCGTCGCGCACGAGGCCGTGGAACACCTGGAGCGGGTACTCCCACTTCGGGCTGTAGACGCCCGTGTCGTAGTGGCCGGCATCCAGGTTGCGCTGCACGTGCTCGCACATGCGGGCGTCCTCGTCGGCCACCTCCTCGCTGAACTTCACGATGTCCTCGATGCCGTCGGCATCGTCGGCGAAGAAGTACTCGAAGATCAGGTCGGAGTGGGTGTGCCCGCGGGGCAGCCAGCGCTCCACCGCGAACCCGCCGGGGAACACGTCGAACGCGTAGGTGGGCCAGAAGTAGCCGAACACGCCGAACGTGCTGTTGTCTCGCGGCGGCATGGTGTGGATGTTCCAGCGGTTGTCGCCCTTGAAGATGACCTTGTAGTTCAGCGCGTCGGCATCACGGCTCATCGCTGGATGCGTGGTGGGCAGGTGGTAGCCCTCGAGGAAGTTGTCGCCATAGGTCTTCCAGTTGCAGGCCACGTTGCGCACCGACCGGCTGTGGTAGCGGTACGTCTCCAGCGGCACGTCGGCGATCTCGGCGGGGAAGTCGCCCAGCCACTCCATCAGCGGCGGCACCGTGGGGTTGAGGCACACCCACACCATGCCGCGCCACGACGCCACCTGGATGCCGGTGAGGTCCATCCCCGGCGGTGCCTCGGCGCCGAAGTCGCGGGCGCTGAGCAGGGCGCCGTCGCTGTTGAAGGCCCAGCCGTGGTACTTGCACACCAGGTTCTTCGTGCAGCCCTCACCCTCGAACACCAGCGGGCCGGCGCGGTGCGGGCAGAGGTTGTAGAACGCCCGCAGCGTGCCGTCCTCGTTGCGGCGGATGAAGATCGGCCAGCCGGCGAGGTTCTCGGTGACGTAGTCCCCCGGGTTGCGCAGCTGGTGGTCGTAGGCGACGTGAATCCAGTTGCTGCCGAACACCGGCCAGCGCTCGCGCTGCCAGATGCCGGGGTCGTTGTACCAGCGGGACGGAAGGGTCTCGATGAATTCCACTGGGGGCGATCCTAGCGGGGGTGCTCCGCGCGGGTGGCGCCGCCCGGTCAGGGCTCGTTGACCACGTCGAGCTGCTGCATGGCCATCAGGTCACGCATCTGCTTCTGCATGCCCTCGGGCGAGCCGTCGAGGAACAGCACGTTGCCACGGCCGTTCTCCGCCATCTGGCGGATGGTCTCGGTCCACATGGAGAACAGGATCAGCGAGGAGTCCACACTGTTCGCGTCCAGCTGGCGGGCCGCCTGGGCCAGACCACGGGCGACCTCCTCGCGGAACAGGGCCACGCCCTGACCACGCAGCTGCGACGCCGTGCGCTCGGCCTCGGCCTCGATGCGCACGGCCGTGCCCATGGCCTCGGCCTCCTTGGTCTTGCGGATCAGCAGCGCGTCGCCTTCGTTCGTGGCAGCGGCCTTCAGGTTGTTCGACGCCACCACCTGTGCCATCGACGTGGTGATCGCCTGGTCGAAGGTGATGTCGTTGAGCTGCAGGTCGATGAGGTGGAAACCCCACGTCTCGATGACATGGTCCAGGTTGTCCTTCACCTCGGACACGATCTCGCCGCGCAGGCCGAGGATCTCGGCCTGGCGCTTGGTGGCCACGAAGCCACGGGTGGAACCCTCGACGCTGCGTACCAGCGCGGTGAGGAAGTCCTTCTCGGAGACGAACTTGAAGGCGATGTTCTTGATCGTCTCCTCGCTCTCGTTGATCGCGCCGTAGACCATCATCGCCGTGAAGTAGACGTTGGCCTGGTCCGACGTGATCGCCTGGAACTGAAGTTCCACGGCCCGGTTCTGGACGCTGATCCGGCGAAAGATCTGCTCGATGAACGGCACCACCACGTTGAGGCCCGGTCGCAACGTGCGCCGGTACTTTCCGAAGATCGTGGTGACTGCGACCGTGCCCTGTTGGACCGTTCGCAGGCCCGTCAGAATGACGAGCAGAATCAAGATGCCGACGATGATGCCGGCGATGGCTCCCGTACCCATTGCTACCTCCGCTGAGGGGTTCGGCGCAGGAGCTTAGGCCAGGTCCACCACCTGTTGGACACGATGCTCCACGAGGTCACGGCGATGGGTGATCACCACCACCGTCCGCCCCGCCAACGTTGCCATCAGGTCGTCCAGCAGTGCGACGGCGGTGACGTCGTCCACGTGCTCGGTCGGTTCGTCGATCACCACCACGCGGGCACCGCTGAGCACCACCCGGGCCAGGGCAAGGCGTTGCCGCTCACCGCCGGACAGGGCACGGCCGTGCTCCCCCACCATCGCGGCCAGCCCGTCCGGCAGGCCCTCCAGCCAGGCGCCGAGGCGCACCGTTCGCAGGGCGGCGACCAGTTCGTCGTCGGTGGCGGCGGGTCGGGCCAGGCGCAGGTTGGCGGCCACCGTGGAATCGAACACGTGCGGGTCCTGCTCGCACCACCCGACGGCACGGCGCAGCGCGTCGCCATCAGCCTCGGCCGAGGCCACCTCGGTGCCGTCGGGTGCGGCGAGCCGCACGCTGCCACCCGCCGGAGGGATGAAGCCGAGCAGGGTGGCGGCCAGCGTGCTCTTGCCCGCGCCGCTGGGCCCGGTGACGGCCACCCGCCCACCGGGCGGCACCTCGAAGCACAGGCCCTCCACCAGTGGGCGCTCGCCGGGCCAGCCGAGTGCCAGCCCGTCGGCAACGATGCCCAGCGGACCCTCCGGCACCGGTTGCGGGTGGGGCGACGGCGGCAGCGGGTCGGCCGCGTCCAGCACGTCCATCAGCCGCCGGGCCGAGGCCGCCAATGCGGGCAGCTGAGCGGCCACCGGCACCCACAGGGCCACGATCTCGTGCACGGCCAGGGGTACCAGCACCACCACGGCCAGCCCGGCCGCATCCAGCGTGCCGCGATCCAGCGCTGCTGCGGTGGCCCACAGCGCCGCGATCGCCCCGCCACCGGCGGCGAGCACGGCGACCGCCGTCACCAGGCCGGCCGTCCATGTCGAGCGATGCTCCATCCGGGCCAGTGCGGCATCGTCCGCCGCCAGCCCGGCCACACGGTCGTCCAGCGCGCCGAGCACCTCCAACTCGCGAGCCCCGTCCACCAGGGCCAGCAGATGCTCCTGATAGCGGGCGCGGGCCGGCTGCGCATCGTGCCCGGCGGCTCGCGCCAGGCGCGCTCCCAGCAGCGGCACCACCACCCCGGCCAGCCCCAGCGTGGCCGCCAGGATCAGCCCACCCACGGGCAGCAGCACGGCCAGCCCGGCGACGGCGCCCACGCCGACTGCCGTGGCTGCCAGGCCGGGCACCAGTACCCGCACCCACAGATCGGCCAAGCCGTCCACCTCGCCGGCGAAGCGGGCCAGCAGGTCGCCCTCGCCGAACAGGCGGCGGCGCCCGGGCAGCAGGCGCTCCGCCTGACGCACCACGCGAACCCGCAGATCGCCGAGTATGCGGAACGCGGCGTCGTGGGTGAGCAACCGTTCCAGGTAACGCAGCACGCCCGCCCGATGCCGAAGGCCCGCACGGCGACGATCGCCACCATCAGGTGCAGCACCGGCGGGTGCTCCGCCGCACGCACGATGAGCCATGCGGAGGTTCCGGCCAGCCCGACCGCTGTGGCCGCCGCGGCCGCCCCGAGCGCGACGGCACCGGCCACCCGCCAGCGGGCCCGGGCACCGAGCCGGAGAACTCGCAGGAGCGCCCTCACCGGACCTCCACCACCTCGTCGGCAATGGCCAGCGCTTCGGGCCGGTGCGCGACCATCACCACGGTCGCGCCACGCTGCGCCTCGGCGCGGATCGCGGCCAGCACCACGGCCTCGCGTTCCCCGTCCAACCCCGCCGTCGGCTCGTCGAGCAGCAACACCGGTGCCTGGCGGGCCAACGCCCGGGCCAGCGCCAGTCGGCGACGCTCTCCCGCCGACAGGTCCGTCCTGCGGGCCAGCACCGGCCGGTCGGAGGGCAGGGCCAGGCCTGCTCGGTCCAGCGCGCTCCGGACCTGTGCGTCCGAGGCGTCCGGCGCGGCGAGGCGGACATTGGCGGCCAGGGTGCCCGCCTCCACGAACGGGTCCTGGCTGACCCACGCCAGGCAGGCAGCCCACTCCCCCGGCTCCAGATGGCGGATCTCCGCCGTGGCACCCGCCGCGCCTCCACGCTTGCGGTGCCCGCCGAGGCGGAGGTGTGCCCCAGCAGCACGGCGATGGCGGTGCTCTTCCCCGCGCCGCTGGCACCTGCAAGACAGGTGACCTGCCCCGGCGGCCGCGAACGTCAGGCCGTCCGGAGCCGGCCTCGGACGGCCCTGATGCTGCACCGTCAGGCCGTGCACACGAAGCGTCAACGGGCCGGCCGGCACCGGCGAGGTGCCGGCCTCGGGCACCTCCGGTGCATCGAGGACGGCGAACACGGTGTCGGCCACCGCCACCCCGGCGGCGCTGGCGTGGTACTGGGCACCCACCTGGCGCAGCGGGGCCGACGCCTCGGGGGCCAGCAGGATGGCCAGCAGGCCGGCGCGCAGGTCCAGGTTCCCGTCCACCAGGCGCAGGCCGACGCCCACGGCCACCAGCGCAACGGAGAGGGTGGCGAGCAGTTCGAGCACCAGCGACGACAGGAAGGCGATCCGCAGGGTGGCCAGCGTCGTCGTGCGGTACTGCTCCGTACTGGCGCCCACCAGGTCCGCCTGCGCCGTGCCACGGCCGAAGGAACGCAGCGTGGGCATGCCCTCCACGACGTCGAGGAAGTGGTGGCCGAGGCGCCGCAGGGCATCCCACCGCCGGGCGTTGGCGGCCTCGGTGGCCTTGCCCACCAACACCATGAAGAGGGGGATCAGCGGCAGGGTGAGCAGCACGGTGAGCGCGGCCGGCACATCCGTGCGGAGCAGTTGCACGATCACCACCGGGGGCACCGCGGCGGCGAGCACCAGTTGGGGCAGGTAGCGGGTGTAATAGGGGTCGATCGCGTCGAGGCCGGTGGAGGCCAGGGCGGCCAGTTCGGCGCGGCGGGGCCACCACCGGTCACGGCGTCGTCGGCGGCACGCCGGGCCAGGCGCTGCCGCAGCGTGGACTTCACCGAGGTCGCGGCCCGGCGGGCGAGCGACTCGTGCGCCCAGCCGAGCAGCGCCCTGCCCGCCACCACCGCGACCAGCGCCCCCAGCAGCGGCGCCAAGCCCTGCGTGCCGCCACGCTCGATCACCCGGCTGATGCCGGTGGCGAGCAGCCACGCCTGGACCACCACCAGCAGGGCTGCGGCCAGCGCCAGCGCCGCACCGGCGACCAGCAGGCCCGCCGTGGCCCGGCCAGCGCGCAGCAGGCGCGGGTCGACGGGCTTCACGAGGCCGGAATGTGCTGCACGCCGATCCGCTTGCGGAACACGTAGAACGACCAGCCCTGGTACAGCAGGACCAGCGGGGTGAAGATGGCCGCCACCCATGTCATCACCGTCAGCGTGTTGTGCGTGGACGCCGCGGTCGTGGTGGTCAGCGAGTAGTCCGGCGACAGGGTGGACGGCATGACCTCGGGGAACAGCACCGTGAACAATGCTGCCACGGCCAGGGCGAGTGCGGCGGCCGTGCCCACGAACGCCCAACCCTCCCGGCCCTTCCACGCGGCGGCCAATCCGCCCACCAGACCGGCCGCGGCCAGCGCGGCGAGCAGCACGAACCAGCCGCGGTGCTGCGCTCCGTCACGCTCCGTGAACGTCCACACCAGGAACACCACGGCCAGCACGGCGGCCACCAGACCCACTTTCAGGGCCAGCGCCCGGGCCCGGTCGCGCACGTCGCCGAGCGTCTTCAGCGAGAGGAACACGGCGCCGTGGGTGACGAACAGGCTGAGCGTGACCAGCCCGCCGAGCAGCGCGTATGGGTTCAGCAGGTCGAAGAACGAACCCACGAACTCCTTGTCCGCGTTGATCTCCACACCGCGCACGATGTTGCCGAAGGCCACGCCCCACAGGATGGCGGGGAGGAACGAGCCGATGATGATCGCCCGGTCCCACCACGCCCGCCAGGCGTCGCTGTCGCGCTTGCCGCGGTACTCGAAGGCGACGTTGCGGACGATGAGCGACACGAGGATCAGGAACAGGGCGAGGTAGAAGCCGGAGAACAAGGTGGCGTACCACTCCGGGAAGGCGGCGAAGGTGGCGCCACCGGCGACCAGCAGCCACACCTCGTTGCCGTCCCACAGCGGCCCGATGGTGTTGATGATCACCCGGCGCTCGCGGTCGTCGCGGGCGATGACGGGCATGAGGATGCCGACACCGAAGTCGAAGCCTTCGAGGACGAAGTAGCCCATCCACAGGACGGCGATGAGCATGAACCAGAGCGTGGTGAGTTCCATGGTGTGCTCCTCAGTACGCGAAGGCCAGCGGGCGGTCGTCGGATCCGGTGCCGTCGCCGCCACCGTCGTCCGCTCCGCCGTCCTGATCGGACGGTTCGGCGGGCAGTTCGGGAAGGCCACCGCGGATGGTCTTCAACAGCAACTTCACCTCCACGACGGCCAGCAGGCCGTAGACGAGGGTGAAGCCGATCATCGAGGCCAGGACCTCACCGGCGGACACGTTCGGTGACACGCCGGCGCTCGTGGGCATCAGCCCGAAGACGATCCACGGCTGGCGGCCCATCTCGGTGAAGATCCAACCGAGGCTGTTGGCGAACAGGCCCATCAGCGGCACCGTGACCGCCATCCACCAGACCAGCCGGCCGCGCAGTTGCCGCTTGCGCCGCAGTCGCCACAGCACGAACACGGCCACGACGGCGGCCAGCATGCCGACACCGATCATGAACCGGAACGTCCAGTATGTGACCGCGACGTTCGGGGTGTAGTCGCCGGGGCCGTACTTGGCCTCGTACGCCGTCTGCAGGTCGTTGATGCCCTCCACCGTGCCGTCGAAGCTGCCGGTGGCGAGGAAGGACAGCAGGCCGGGCACACGGATGGCGAACGTCTCCTCCTTGCCGTCCGGGGTGCCGATGCTGAAGATCGAGAACGAGGCGCTCTCCTTGGTGTCGTACTGGGCCTCGGCGGCGGCCATCTTCATCGGCTGCACCTCGGTCATCACCTTGGCCTGCTGGTCGCCGGTGGCCGCCACCACCACGGCTGCGGCCACCACGACCCAGGCGCCGAGCTTGGCGGCGGCGCGGAAGCCCTCGCCATCCTTGGCGGGGTTGCGGCGCAGGTTCCACATGGCCACACCGAGCATCAGCCCGCCGGCGGTGAGGAACGCAGCAGCGATGGTGTGCGGGAACGTCACCAGCACCACCTTGTTGGTGAGCATCGCCCAGAAGTCGGTGAGCTCGGCGCGGCCGGTGGCGGGGTTGTACTCGTACCCCACCGGGTTCTGCATGAAGGAGTTGGCGGCAAGGATGAAGTAGGCGGAGAGGAGCGTGCCGCTGGCCGCCGTCCAGATGGTGGCCAGGTGGACCTTCTTCGGCAAGCGGTCCCAACCGAAGATCCACAGGCCGAGGAACGTGGACTCGAGGAAGAACGCCAGCAGGCCCTCGATGGCCAACGGGGCGCCGAAGATGTCGCCGACGAAGCGGGAGTAGTCGCTCCAGTTCATCCCGAACTGGAACTCCTGCACGATGCCGGTGACCACACCCATCGCGAAGTTGATGAGGAACAGCTTCCCGTAGAACTTGGTGAGCCGGAGGTAGTGCTCCTTGCCGGTGCGGTACCAGGCCGTCTGCAGACCGGCCACCAGGAACCCGAGGCCGATCGTGATCGGCACGAAGAAGAAGTGGTACACGGTGGTGATCCCGAACTGCCACCGGGCGAGGTTCAACGAATCCATGAGGTGGTGCTCCTCTCACGCTCCACCTGTCATGGTCGCCGCAATACCCCTGGGGTTCCCGTGCCGTTCGTCCTTTCTTTGGTGACTCCTGCCACCGCAGCGGGGTTCCGGCGCTACCGTTCGCCACGATGAGCTGGGTACCTGTTGTCGACCTGTCGCTGCCCAATGCCCCGAGCGCCGTCGCCGAGGCCTGTGAGCGGGTCGGCTTCCTGACCGTGGTGGGCCATGGCGTGGCCGACGACATCGTGCGGGCTGCCTGGAGCACTGCCCGGCAGTTCTTCGATCTGCCGCTGGCCGACCGGATGGCCGTGGCCATGCCCCGGCCCGGCTACCCGTACGGCTACTCCCCCGTCGCCGGCGAGACGCTGGCCCGCTCGATGGACGGCGGCACGGCCACCCCGCCGGACCTCAAGCAGAGCCTGGCCATCGGCCCGGTGGACCAGCCCACCCACACCATCACCGACCCCGACGAGGACTTCGCGTGGAGCCCCAACCTGTGGCCCGCGGCGCTGCCATCCCTGCGGCCGGCGTGGGAGGCCTACTACCGGGCGCTCGCCGCGCTGGCCGGCCGGCTGCTGTCCACGATGGCGGTCGGCCTCGGCCTCGACGCCGGATGGTTCGACCCGATGATCGACCGGCACACCAGCGCGATGCGGGCCCTGGACTACCCGCCCGCCACGAGCGCAGCCGCCGGCCAGTTCGGCGCCAGCGCCCACACGGACTACGGCACGCTGACGATCCTGCTCGCCGACCCCGTGCAGGGCGGCCTGGAGGTGCAGGACCCGTTCGGCCGTTGGCACCCGGTGGCCGCGGTGCCTGGCTCGTTCGTGGTCAACCTCGGTGATGCGATGGCCCGCTGGACGAACGATCGCTGGCGGTCCACGATGCACCGCGTGATCGCCCCGAGCGGGCGCCGGCAGTCCATCGCCTTCTTCCACAACGCCAACTGGGATGCCGTCATCGAGTGCCTGCCGGGATGCCTCGCGGCGGGCGAGCGACCGAAGTACCCGCCGATCACGGCCGGACCGCACCTGATGCAGAAGTTCCAGTCCACCGTCAACACCTACTGAGCAACGCCCCCGGGGAAATTGAGTAGCGACCTACTCAGGTGGCGAGGGCGCGCCCGCGTCACCATCGCCACCATGACAACCTTGACCCTCCACCGGGCCGCGCGCCCGGCCACCCGCCGCCGCATCGTGGCTGCGGCCGCGCTCACTTTGCTTCCGCTGGCCGCTGTTGCCGGTGGCGCCACCACGGCCGCCGCGGCGGTCAACCTCGGCCAGGCCGAAGTCACCTCGGCCTGTGACGGGGCCGGAGGCACCTTTCTGTGGCATGTGACCGTGATCAACGACACCGGGCAGCCCCACACGCTGCAGGTCTGGCTGGAGAACACCGAGGTCGTCAACCAGACGATCGCCGACACGGAGACCTTCGAGGCGTCGTACCCGGCTGAAGAGGGCGGCAACTCCTACGCCTTCATCGAGATCGACGGCGTCGAGGTGACCGGTGCAAAGGAGTTCCCGGTGGACTGCCTGCCCGACCAGGCACCCACCGCCACCATCGAGCTGGTCTGCCCCACGGCCGAGAACCCGGATCAGGACATCTTCGTGCGGATGACGATGACCGTCCTGGGTGATGCCGCCGAGTTCCAGTGGTCCGACACCTCTGGCAGTGCGTACGGCACGCAGATCGTCTCCAACGACACCATCGAGGCGACGTTCAAGACCACCGAGGGCGATCCGGTGGATGCCTGGGTGATGGCCGGTGGCAACACGATCGCCACGCTCGTCACCACGACCCACTGCGACCCGCCCGGCAGCGGCTCTGGCGCCGGCACCGGTTCCGGCGGGGCCACGCTGCCGCAGACCGGCAGCAGCCCCTTCCTGCCGATCACCGGCGGCACCGTGCTGGTGGCCGGCTTCGTGCTCACCGCCCTGGGTCGCCGCCGCCCTGCCTGACGCCCCCGTTCCCGGCGCCGGTCCGCCGGCGCCGGGACACCTTCTCCAGCGCGTCCACGGTCAACAACAGCGGCATCGACGCGACCGCCACCACCCAACCCCACAGCGGTGGGGCCGCCTGGTCCAGCCCTCCGGCGAACCACGGCACGAGCAGCACCGTGAGCGCAAAGGCCAACTCGATCGACACGGTCACCGGCAGCATCCGGTTGGTCGCCCACCCGAGGGAGCCCGGCCAGCGTGTCGAGCTGCGGCAGGCGAACGCGTTGGCCGACTGGGCCAGAACGACCGTGATGAAGGCGGCGCCTGATGCGGCGGCGATGCCGGCGCTGTCGGGCCACGGGGTGTGGAGACCCCAGCCCTGTGCCATCATCGCCACCACGAAGGCCGCCATCGTGGCCAGCGCGACGGTGGGGCCGAGCACAAAGAAGGCCCGCCGGACCACCCGCCGGCTCATCAGCTTGCCGTGGACGGGCGGCCCGTCCAGCAGGTGCGCGCTGGGCGGTTCGGCGCCGAGCGCCACGGCCGACAGGGTGTCGGTGCCGATGTCCAGCGCAAGGATCTGCAGCACCCCGAGGGCCAGCGGGAAGCGACCGCCGGACAGCATCCACACCACGAACGGGGTCAGCTCGGCCACATTGTCGGTGAGGTGGTAGGTGAGGAACCGGCGGATGTTCACGCAGGTGGCGCGGCCCTGCTCGATGCCGGCCACGATCGTGGCGAACTGGTCGTCCAGCAGCACCAGGTCCGCGGCCTCGCGGGCCACGTCCGTGCCGGACTTCCCCATGGCCACGCCGATGTTCGCCTCGTGCAGCGCGGGGCGTCGTTCACCCCGTCGCCCGTCATGGCGACCACGTGGCCACGGCGGCGGAGGGCCACGGCGATGCGCAACTTGTCCTCCGGCGACACCCTCGCCACGACGATGCCGTCGTGGTCCACCAACTCGCCGAGGGCGGCATCGTCCGACGGCAGATCGGCGCTGGTGAGCACCGGGTCGCCCTCGCGGCGCAGGCCGACCTCGGTGCCAATGGCGGCCGCCGTGTCCGGATGGTCGCCGGTGATCATGGCCAGCCGCACGTGGGCGCGGCGGCAGGCATCCACGGCCTCGCGCACGTCCGGTCGCGGCGGGTCCTCCATGCCCACCACGCCGAGCAGGGTGAGGCCCTGTTCAGCATCGTCCTGCGTCGCCGGGGGTGGTGCGCCACCGAAGTTGCGGCGGGCAATCACCAGCACCCGCAGCCCACGGGCCGTCATTGCCGCCACCTCGGCCCGCGCCGTCGCCGCGTCGCTGCACCGCGGCAGCACCGCATCTGGGGCACCCTTCACCAGCACCTCCCCGTCGACCACGACCGACATCCGCCGGCGGTGATGGTCGAACGGGAAGCGGGCGGTCTCCGGCCGGTCGCGGCGGTCGGCGTCGGTGTCCAGCCCCAGACGGCGGGCGAACGCGTCGATCGCCGCCTCCGTCGGGTCGCCGTGGGCGAGCCACGCACCACCCTCCTCGTAGACGTAACCGGTGGCACAGCGGGCGCCGGCCAGCGCCATCCGTTCCACGGCGCCCGCTCACCGGTGACCTCCACCTCGGCCACCGGGCCGTAGCCGAGGCCCGTCACCGCTGCGGTCGCAGCCGGGTCCACGCCGCCAGCACCGTCATCTCGTTCATCGTCAGCGTGCCGGTCTTGTCCGTGCACACGAACGTGGTGGAACCCAGGGTCTCCACCGCCTCGAGGTGGCGTACCAGCACCTGACGCTTGGCCATCTGCTCGGCCCCCACGCCAGCGAGAGGGTGACCGTGGGCAGCAGCGCTTCGGGCACCAGGGCGACGGTGACGCCGATGGCGAACACGAACCCGTCCTTCGCCCCGTTCCCGAGCAGCAGGGACACCCCGAAGAACACGACGCCGACACCGACCGCGATGGCGGCGATCATCCGCACCACATCCTGGAGCCCCGCCGTGAGTGGCGTCGTCGGCTTGGCCGTCGCCGTGGTGAGCCGGGCGATCCCGGCCAACCGGGTGGCGCTCCCCGTGGCGGTGATCTCGGCCACACCCGTGCCTTCGACCACGAACGAGCCGGCGAAGAGGGCGTCACCCGGTTCGGCGGGTCGTGGCCGGTTCTCGCCGGTGAGGTGCGACGTGTTCATCAGCAGGCGTCCGCCTCCCGCACCGCTGCGTCCGCCGGCACACGGTCGCCCGCCTCGACGAGCATCACGTCGCCGACCACCACGTCGTCGGCGTCCACCATGATCGGCCGGCCGTCGCCGTACGGTCACCCGCGGCAGCATGCCCCGCAGGCGCTCCGCGGCCCGGTCTGCCCGGTTCTCCTGCAGGAAGGCGAAGAGGGCGTTCACCACCACCACGACGGCGATGGCCACGCCGAGGGCCACCATCCCGGCCACCAGCGCCAGCACGGCCGCGGCCCACAGCATGAGGGCGAAGAAGTGGACGAGTTGCTGCCCGAACCGCACGGCTGCCGGCCGGCGGCGCGGCTCGGGCAGCCGGTTCGGGCCGTCACGCCGCAGCCGCGCCGCCGCCTCGGCCGAGGTGAGCCCAGTACGCGACCAGGCAGCGGAGGCATCCGCGTCCACAGCCACAGCGTCGCGCCGCCGGCAAGGGCCGGGTCAGGGCCGAAGGTGAGCCGGTAGCATCAGGGCGCCCTCGCGGGTGTAGCACAATGGCTAGTGCTCCAGCCTTCCAAGCTGGCTATGCGGGTTCGATTCCCGTCACCCGCTCTCGCCGCTCCGGCGTCCCCGCGCCGACGTCTACGGTGCGGTCATGGAACTGCACCCGGATCTGAAGGCCGCCATCGATGGTGGCGTGCACGGCCACCTGGTCACCATCAACCGTGACGGGTCGCCCCAGGTCACCGTGGTGTGGCTGGGGCGCGACGGCGACGACGTGCTGGTGGCCCACCTGGGCGCCGGGCAGAAGATGCGCAACCTCGGGCGCGACCCGCGCTGCACGGTGAGCTTCGAAGTGGCCGGCACCAGCGGGCCTGGCCTGGCCAACTACGCCGTGCTCCACTGCACCGCCGGCATCACCGAGGGCGGGGCGCCCGAACTGCTGCAGGAACTGGCACCACGGTTCATGGGGCCGGAGGTGAAGTTCCCGCCGATGGACAACCCGCCGCCAGGGCGGATCGCCCGCCTCACGGTTGGCCGAGTCACCGGCAACGGGCCTTGGGTGGGCTGACCGGCGCCGTCACACCATGTCGGTGGGGCGCGGCTCGATGCCCAGCGCCATCCGCCCGGCGATCTCGGCGGTGCGGTCCCAGTCGAAGATCACGTGACCCTTGAGCACCTCGAGGTCGCGCTGGATCCGCTGGAACGGGGACTGCTCGAAGTAGACCGAGGCACCCGCCCCCTCGGCGATGTCGCCGACGATCCGCCGGGCGGCACGCACCGTGTGGGCTGCGGCCATGCGCAGGTCCACCCGCTCCCCCACGGTCAACTCCTCGCCGGCGCCCACCCGCTGCAGGCGGGCGATCGCACGGTCCCAGTTCGCCCGCATCCCCGCCAGGTCGCCGGTGACTGCGCCGAGGCGGGCCTGCATGACCGGCTGGTCCTTGGCCCGCTCGCCCAGCGAGTAGGCCAGTACCCGGTTGGCCACACGGTCGCGGTACAGCGCCACGGCGGCCTCCGCTGCACCGACCGCCGGCGCAGCGGCCATCAGCGCCAGCACCTGCGGCACCGGCATACCGGCCATCCCGTCGCCCTCCACCGGCCCGCTGCCGAACAGCAGCGCCTGGGCGGGGATGGCCCGGTGGGACGGCACGAACACGTCGTCCAGCCGCACCGCCTCGGACCCGGTGGCCCGCATGCCGGAGGTGTGCCACACGTCCTCCACTTCGGCCTCGGCGGCCGGCACCACGGCGAACCAGGTGGCGAACTGGGGCACGGTCTGCACGGCGTGCACCATCACCCAGTCCGCATGGCGCACGCCGGTGGCCCACTCCCACCGGCCGGTGATGCGGAACCCGCCGTCGACCGCCGTCGCCGTGCCCGTGGCGGCCAGCGGGGCCGGCGCCAACGCCCATGGCCGGTCCGCCGGGAAGAACTCGGCCCGCGCCTCGGTCGGGTACTTGGTGAGCAGCCAGCTGTGCATGACCAGGAACGAGATGGTCCATGCGGAGGCCGGGCAGCCGTGCGCCAGCACCCGGGTGCCGTGGGCCAGCGGCTCGATGCCGAGACCGTGCCCGCCCAGCGACGTGGGCACGACCATCCGCCACAGGTCCGCGTCGCCGACGGCATCGACGACCGCGGGTGTCAGCCGGCGGGCGGATTCCGCCGCCGGGGCCTCGGCAGCAAGGAGGGGCACCAGCCCCTCGCACACGTCGAGCACGTCGGAGGAATCCATGGTCGCGGTCACCCCACGAGCCTGACCGGCCGCGGCCCACGGCGGCGAACCAGCGGTACCGCTACCCCGCCAGGATGGCGTCCATCTGGCCCATGGCCAGCCGCAGCCCTTCCTCCATGCCCATCTCGACCATGCGCACCAGGTCGTCGGCTGACGCGAACGTGCTGAGGATCTCCACGGAGGTGCCACCGCCCGCCCGAGGCGCCAGCGTCACCCGCATCCCGGTGGTGGGCATCGCCGGGTTGGGCTCGCCGTCCGCTCCGGCGAAGCCGTCCTCCACCTCCAGCAGCACCGGCGCATCGACGGAGCGCACCCGCCACCAGCCGTGCGACTGCTCGCCGTCCGGCCCGGTCATGTGGTAGCGGCACATCTGGCCGACGGCGAGCGAGTGGGCGGTGAAGGTGGCCGGCCACATCGGCGGGCCCCACCAGCGCTCCAGCTGCCGGGGGTCGGCCCACAGCTGCCAGACCCGCTCGACCGGGTGGTCGAACTCGGCGCTGACGGTGAGCGTGCAGGCGTCCAGGTCCTTGTGCACGGCGGTGACGGTCATCGGGTTCCTCCTGTGTCGGGGTCGTCGAGCAGCGCGGCCATCCGGTCCAGACGGTCGCGCCACAGCGAAGTGAGTTGGTCCAAGGCGTCGCGTGCAGCGGCCAGCCCGTCCGGTACGGCACGGACCAGTTGCTCCCGCCCATGGCGACGGCGGGTGACGAGATGGGCCTTCTCCAGCACGGCGACGTGCTTCTGCACGGCGGTGATGCTCATCGGGTAGCGACGGGCGAGGCCCGAGACCGAGAGCTCCTCCCGGGTGGCGACGGCGAGGATGTCGCGACGGGTGGCGTCGGCCAGGGCGTGGAACACGAGGTCGGCGTTCGGGGCCTGATCTACAACCATATGGTTGTAGGTTAGCAATGGCGCAACCGGGCCGCAAGGGGTCAGCCGACGGGCACCCCGATGGCCGCGGTGACGGCGGCGTGCTGCGGAATCCGGCGACGCAGCGCCAGCGAGCCCAGCACCCCCAGCACCGACGCCACGAGGGGGATCACCCAGACCAGCGACAGCGACACGCCCATGGTGGCGCCGCCGATGGTGTTGGCCAGCCCCATGCACGCCTGGAACACCATGGTGGACAGCCCGTAGTAACGGCCCATCAGCGTGGGCGGCGCCAGGTCCGCGGTGAGCGGCATGCGCACGGCGCCGAGGATGGCCTCACCGAATCCGCCCATCACCTGACCCGCGGCGATCAGCGCCACCGCCAGCCAGATCCCCACGTGCGGCGTGATGTTCATCAGGATGAAGGCTCCGACGAACCACAGGTTCATGATCGCCAGCCAACGCATCCGCTCGCCGCCACGCACCCAGCCGAGGGTGGCGATCTGGGTGACTACCACCGTGGCGGCGCCGAACATGAACAGCATCCCGATGGTCCGCTTGCCGATGCCCAGCGCGGACGCGTAGGCGGGCATGAAGGACCACAGGAACCCGAACGCGAGGGCGATGGCCAGGTCCGTGACCAGCAGGCGCACATAGAAGCGGTCGGCGAACACCTCGCGGAAGCCGTGCCGGTCCTGCTTCGGCGGCAGGGTGACCCGGCCGGAGGGCATACCCGGCAGGATGGCCAGGAACACCAGGTAGGTGGCAACGTTCAGGGCGAACAGCAGGTAGTACGACGACACGGATTCCGAGTGCACCAGCAGGCCGCCCACCACTCCGCCGAGCGCCGCACCGAGGTTCATCGAGGCCCGCTGCCAGGCCATCAGCGTGGGGCGTTCCTCCGGCGAGACGATCAGCGACATCAGCGCCGACTGGGCGGGGAACCACAGCGCGTTCCCCACACCGAGCAGCACGGACACGGCCACGGCCGACACGAACGAGTGCACCCACACATAGGACACGCCGGCGATCGTGGAGACCACGCAGCCGAAGGCGAGCATCCGCCGGGCGCCGAAGCGGTCGCTCAGCGAGCCGGCCAGCGGGGTGAGCACCACCATCGTGAAGCTCATCGCCCCGACCGCCAGCCCCGACTTCCCCGTCGAGATGCCGCGGACCTCGTGGAAGTAGATGAGCACGAACCCGAACAGCGCCGCCGAGCCGACCATGTTGATCACGGTGGCCACGAGGAACCGCTGCAACGGCTTGTTGAACGTGCTGAACCCCGTGGCGGACACGAGCGTGCACGCTACGGGCGCGGAGGGCCGTCGCGCTCGGCCATTTCGGGGCGGGGCCGGTGTGCAACACTCCGCGGATGGACACGGTGCGCACGTTCTGCCGGATCTGCGAGCCCAGCTGCGGCCTGGTCGCCCATGTGGACGGCGGCCGGCTGGAGAAGCTGACCCCGGATCGCGACCATCCGATCACCCAGGGCTTCGCCTGCCACAAGGGCCTGGCCGCGGTGGACCTCCACCACGACCCCGACCGGCTGGACCACCCGATGGTGCGCGCCGCCGACGGCACCTGGGCCACCACCACGTGGGACGACGCCATCGCCACCACCGCCCGCCGCCTGCAAGCGGTGATCGACACGCACGGCCCCGGCGCAGTGGGCGCCTACGTGGGCAACCCCACCGCCTTCAACGCGCTCGGCCAGTTGCACACCACCACCCTGCTGCGCACGCTCGGGGTGCAGCGCAGCTTCTCCTCCGGCACGCAGGACTGCGCCAACAAGTTCGTCGCCAGCGAGGCCGTGTTCGGGTCGTCGCTGGTGCACCCGATCCCTGATCTCACCCGCACCGACCTGTGCCTGATCATCGGGGAGAACCTGCGGGCGTCGCAGGCGTCCTTCTACTCCGTGCCCAACGTGCTCGGCGAGATGTGCCGTGCCGCCGGGCGGGGTGCCCGGCTGGTGTTCGTCAACCCCCGGCGCATCGAGACGCCCGACCGCGGCGTGGGCGACACCGTGCAGATCCGCCCGGACACGGACGTCTGGTTCCTGGCCTCACTGCTGCACGAGATCGACCGGCTCGGCGGGTTCGACGAGGGCGTGCTGCGCAACCACGGCACACGGGTGGCCGAACTGCGCGAGTTCATCGCCCGTTACCCCGCCGATGCCACCGCGGCCGTCACCGGCGTGCCCGCGGCCACGGTGCAGGAGCTCGCCGCGGCCTGGGTGGCCACGCCACGCGCATCCGTCCACGCCTCCACCGGCATCAACATGGGTCGCCAGGGAACCCTGGCCTACTGGCTGGTGCACATGCTGCCGTTCGTCACCGGCCGGCTGGACGCCGAGGGCGGGAACCTGAAGAGCGACGGCTTCTACCCCAACGCCAAGGCCGGCGCCGGCGACCCCGAGCGCGGCTACGTGGACACCGAGTTCGGCCGGCTGCGGCGCGGCTTGCTGCCCGGCACCCTGCTGTCGCACGCCATCCTGGACAGCGAGCAGCCGCTGAAGGCCCTGATCGTCGTGGCCGGCAACCCGCTGCTGTCGATCGCCGGCGAGGACCGTCTGCGCACGGCCTTCGAGCAGTTGGAGCTGCTGGTGGTGATCGACATCTACCCCAGCGCCACCAGCGAGTACGCGCACGTGCTCTTGCCGTCCACCGACATGTACGAGCGCGACGACCTGAACATCGTCAACATCGGCACCAGTGCCCGCCCGTTCGCCCAGTACACACCCGCCGTGGTCGACCCGCAGGCCGAGCGCCGGCCGGAGTGGTGGATCGCCCATCGGCTGCTGCAGGAGATGGGCCGGCCCTCGCTGTTCGACGGCCTGGCCGACGGCGACGAGCCGGACCCGTGGGGCAAGTGGCGGCACATGCTGGAGCGCGGCAGCGGCGTGCAGTTCAGCGCCCTGCAGGCCGGCGAGGTGGCGGTGCTACCGGAACCGGAACCTGGGTCGTTCTACGACCGCCAGGTGCACACGGCGGACGGGCGGGTGGACTGCTGCCCGCCCGTGTTCGGCCCGGCGATCGAGCGCTGCCACGAACTGTTCGCCGAGGCCGCAGCGCGGCCCGCCGGCGACCTGCTGCTGATCCACCAGCGCGACCCGTGGATGCACAACAGCTGGTTCGCCAACCTGCCGCGGATGAAGAAGGGCGGGCGCACCACCAACCCGCTGCGGATGGACCCCACCGATGCCGCCCGCCACGGCCTGGCCGACGGGGCCACCGTGCAGGTGGCCAGCGACCACGGCGAGATCGAGGCCACCGTGGAGGTGGTGGACGACCTGATGCCCGGCGTGGTGTCGATGGTGCACGGCTGGGGGCACGCCGCCAGCCCTCGCCTGCGGGTGGCCGCCGCCGACCCTGGCGCCAACCCCAACGCCCTGCTGCCGGTGGGTCCGGGCAGCTACGAACCACTGTCCAGCCAGGCGCACATGACCGGCATCCCGGTGCGGGTGAGGGCGCTCGCCGGCTGAGTCACACGTTGCGCAGCAGGTCCTTGTAGGGCAGGTCGCCGTCGGCGCTGGGCTCCTTGGGCAGGCCGAGCGCTCGTTCCCCCAGCGTGTTGCGCTGGATCTCGTCGGTCCCGCCGCCTAGCGACATGCCACGGCAGTTGAGCACGTGGTACTGCCAGTAGTCGGCGGTCAGGTCGTCGGCCTGCCAGGCCACCCCACCGGGGAACTGCAGCGCCGCGGCAACGTCGGCGGCGAAGCGACCCTGCTTCGTGCGCCACAGCTTGCCGATCGACGGGTGCGCACGGCGCCGGCCCAACCAGCCCATGATCCGCTCGCCCGTCCACGCGGCGGCCAGTTGCTGGCGGACGTTCGGGTCACCCGCCCGTCCGGTGCCCCGGGCCAGGTCGATCAGCTGCTTGGCGGGCAGCGGGTTGCGACCCGCCTTGCGCTGCTCGTCGCGGCTGCCACCGACGCTCGCCGTGCCGGTGGCCACCCGCTCGTGGGCGAGCAGGGCGGTGGCCATCCGCCAGCCGTCGTTGACGTCGCCGATCACCCAGGCCGCCGGCACGCGGGCTTCGTCCATGAAGACCTCGTTGAACTCGGCGACACCGGTCATCTGCCGCAGTGGGCGGACGGTCACCCCCGCCTGGCGCATGGGCAGGACCAGCATGGTGACCCCGCGGTGCTTGGGCAGCGTCGGGTCGGTGCGGGCCAGGAGGATCGCCAGGTCCGCGCGGTGCGCGCCCGAGGTCCAGACCTTCTGCCCGGTGACCACCCACTCGTCACCGTCGCGCACGGCACGGGTGGCCAGCGACGCCAGGTCCGAGCCGGCGTTGGGCTCCGAGTACAGCTGGCACCACACCTCGTCGCCGCGCAGGCCAGGGCGGAGGAAGCGCTCGCGCAACTCGTCGGTGCCGTGGTCACGGATGACCGGCAGGGCCATGCCCACGCCGATGCCGAACACGGCGTCTTCCGGTGGGATTCGGCCGTGGCTCTCCTGCTGGAAGACGGCAGCCAGGTCGGGGCGGTCGTTGCGGCCGCCGAAGGCCGCCGGGTAAGAGAACGCCGCCAGCCCGGCGTCGAACAGGGCGGCACGCCAGGCCTTGGCCCGCAGCACGATGGCGGGGCCGTCGTCGCCCTCCTCCGGTGGCGGCGCCGCGGCGTCCATCACCGAGGGCACGCGGTCGAAGAACGCGCGGACCTCGGCGCGGAAGTCCTCCACCTCGCTCACCGGGCACGCTCCGTCAGCGCGGCGAACCACGCCTCCGGGTCGTCCAGCTCGCCGCGCAGGCGCCGCCAGACGGCGGCTACCCCGGCCGGGCCGCTCGGCGGGTACCCGGCAATCCGGTCCGCCAACTCCCGCACCCGCGGCACCACCTGGTCGTCCGCCACCACCTCGGTTGCGAGCCCCAGCCGCAGCGCCTCACTCGCCGGCACGCGGTCCGCCAGGAACGTCAGCCGGTCGGCCACTGCCGGGCTGTGGCCGCGCAGGTGCAGCCACGCCTGGCACATCGGCGCGGCGACACCCATGGCCATCTCGCTGACCTGGAGGAAGGCACCTTCGCCCATCACCGTGAGGTCGCCGCTGAGGGCCAGCGCCGCACCGGCATTGATGGCGAACCGCTCCAGTGCCACCACCACCGGCGCCCGGCAGCGGTAGCGGGCGGCGTGCACGGCGGCCCAGGCGGTGATCGGCTCGGCTCGCAGGTCGCTGCCGGCCACCTTCAGGTCGATGCCCGAACAGAACGCGCCGCCCGCCCCGCGCAGCACGACGACGCGCACCCCCGGGTCGGCGCCGACTGCGGCAAAGGCGGTGGCCAGTTCCTCGGCCATCGACTGCACGACGGCGTTCTTGCGCTCCGGCCGGTTCAGCACGATCTCGGCCACCGCACCGTCGTGCTCCACCAGCACCTGTGGCTGCTCCCCCATCGGGCCACCTCCCCTGGCGACGGTAGTGCAGCGGCCCCCTGCACCAGGGCAGCGTGTTACGTTGCACGTATGTCACAGCGAGTGTCGCGATGGGATGTGGCATGCCGAAACCCACCTGATCCGCCGGCCATCACCCTGGCCCGGTCGAGGCTCGGCTGCACACTCCCAGATCTGCACCGCGCGCACTGCGTCGCCCGGCACAGCACCATCGTCTGACGGGCGGCGCCAGCCACACAACAACAGCATCACGGGAGGATGCCAATGCTCACCACCACCCCCTCACCCGTCCGCCGGCGGGTGCGCCTCGGCATTGCGGGTCTCACGGTCGCCGTGCTCGCCGCCGGCGCACCCGGCCCCACCACCGACGCCGCCTCGCCGCTGGAATGCCCCGGCCCCAGCATCACGGCCACCGTCGAGGCCACCGGCTTCGTCAACCCCACCACAGGTGATGCGTTCGGCACGTCCGGCGCCACCCCCAACACCTACGGCGCCCAGTTCACCTGGGACGTGATCTGGGACGGCCAGAGTGCCGACATCGGGGTCACCGTGCCGGACGGAGGGGACTGGCATCTGATCGCCACCCGGCTGTGGTACATCAACAGCGGGGGCGGCGGGCTGCCGATCCTGTTCACCTATCCAGCGACCTACGGCAAGTCGCACGTCTTCGACTTCGGGCCGTACAACGTCCAGGGGCTCTACGCCCTCACGGCCACGATCGAGCAGTGCGTCACCGATGGCACCGTGCCGACGATCCCCACGCAGACCGACCCGGCCCCTACCGACCCCGCGGTCACCACACCGCCCTCGTCCGGAGGGGCAGGGTCGGGTGGGGCGCTCCCCGAGACGGGATCGTCCTCGGTTCCCACGGCCGTCCTTGCGCTGCTGGCCGTCGCCGGCGGTGTGGCCACGGTGGGCGTGGCGCGGCGCCGCCAGCGCAGCGCCTGACCGGCCTCAGCCGAGAGCGGACTCCAGCGCCGCCACCTTCGGGAACAGCACATTGTTCTCGGCGTGCACGTGCTGGTGGGTGTCCGCCTCCAGGTCGGCCAGCCCGGCGTACAGCGCGTGCCACGTGGGGCAGGCATCCGGCGGCGGCGTGTAGCCGTCGGTTGCCTGCCGCAGCGTGGCCAGCAACTCACCGACCCGGTCGTGCTCCATCAGCATCACGCTGATCGGGTTGCGCACCGACCCGCAGTGGAACGCGGTCGGCCCGGTGGCGCGCGCCAACTCCAGGCTGATCGGGAACAGCACCTGCTCCTCCTTCAACAGGTGGGGCATCAGGTCGTCGGTGATCTCGGCGAGCAGCGCCGACACCGGTCGCACCTCGGGGTGGACGGCCGCGTGGGCGGCGATCACTTTGTCCATCAGGTCGCGCAGGCGGGGCAGGTGCTCGCGCAGGTACACATGGTGCGTGTCCACGATGTGCTCGATCAACCCGGGCACGTCAGCGGGCAACGCCACTGCCACTGCTGCCTGGCCCATCGATGCCAACTCTGCCGCCACGTCGGCGGCGTCGATGCCGGCGTCCGCACAGGCTTCGGCCAAGGAACGCCGGCCCTGG
This sequence comes from Ilumatobacteraceae bacterium, assembly GCA_041394605.1. GTDB lineage: Bacteria > Actinomycetota > Acidimicrobiia > Acidimicrobiales > Ilumatobacteraceae > UBA668. The sequence continues at coordinate 792,946 of JAWKHX010000004.1, read as the reverse complement.
CAGCAGTAGTCCAGTCCGCGCCGCTCGAACACGGCTGCGGCCGACGGGTTGGCGATGACGATGCCGGCGAGCGTGCCGTGCTCCGGTTGGGTGACGGGTGACATGTGTGCCTCCTACGGCGCGGGGATCAGGTGAGATGGATGCCGACGGCGGTGAGGGCCACGAGCGTGAGACCGAGGACCATCTGGCGGATACCGAGGACCTTGATGGGTGGTGGGTCGCGGCGCGACCACAGCGCCTGGGCGGCCGCCAGCGCAGCCACACCCACGGCACCGGCGAGGGCACGACGGTCGGCCGCCACGGCGGCGACGGCGACGAGCACGGCGACGGCCTGGGCGATGTCCGAACCGGCGACATCGGTGACACCACGGCGGGCGCGCATGATCTGGGCGCGTACGAACGGGATGGCGCCCACGGAGCGTGCCGCCAGCACCAGCCACACCGCAGCGGCCCGGCGGGCACTGCCGCCACCGGCTAGCACCACCGCCGACGCAGCCGCAGCCACGCCGATGGCGCCGCACAGTTCGGGCACCATGCGGCGACCACGGCTGCGGATGTCGAACCACCACTCCACCGCGACGAGCGGGAGGGTGACGGCAACTGCCGGCCACCAGCGCCACCCGGCCGACAACGTTGCAGCGAGGGCGAGGGCGGCGATGACCAGCCCCTCGGCCACCGCCACGCCGAGCGCCATGCGGGTTCGTGGCAGCCACCGCCCGCGGCGGACATCCACCGCCACGAGCTTGGCCGGGGTGCGGGCCAGGAACGCGGTGAACGCGGCGACCCCGAGGGCCAGGCCGGCCCACGACCAGGCGGCGAGCAGACCGAGCAGCACGGGCTCCAGCGTCAGCCCCCAGCCGCCGTGCTCGCTCGGCAGCGCGACCGCCCGCCACGCCGACCGCTCCGCGGCCACCGGCGCCCGGCCGCCGGCGCGCCCATCGCCCCGCCACCAGCGACGCAACGGGCGTGGCAGCGAGCCGCCCGGCGAGGTCGGCCCTGGCCGATGCCCAGGCGGCATGCAGGGCGCAGGGGTGGCTGCCGTCGCACGCCCTGTCCTCCACGACGCAACGGCCCTGATCGGTGGCTCCGTCCACCGCCTCGATCACGGCGAGCACGCTGACACCGCCGAGCGCTACCCGCAGCGAGTAGCCACCCGTGGGGCCGGGGTCGGACGCCACCCATCCGGCGTGCACCAGCGGTGCCATCACCTGGGCGACGAAGCCGGGCGTGGTGCCCAGCGTCTCGGCCAGCACGGGCGCCTTCACCCTGGTGGCGGCGCCCTCCAAGGCGACCAGGGCGCGCACGGCGAGGTCCGCCCGGCGGGTGACTTCCAGTCTCATAGTGAAAGACTTATGGATTGACGTCCGCGGTGATAGGGCCGAACGACCCTCGCGACCCCTCTGCCGCGGGCGTACCGTCGAACCCACGAGCGCCATGACCCCGACCCGAGGACGCTGCCGATGATCGCCCCACTGCTGGCCGCCGCCGTGGCCCTCGCCGTGTCACTGGCCGGCACCGGCTGGATGGCCCGCTTCCTTCGGTCCCGTGGCCAGAGCCAGCCGATCCTCACCAAGAACGCCGCCAACCTCAACGCCCCCGAGCACCTGCACAAGCGGGGCACGCCCACGATGGGCGGCATCGCCATCGTCGCTGCGGCGCTGGCCGGGTACCTGGTCAGCCATGTGCGCGCCGGGGTGGTGTTCAGCAACCAGACCCTCATCGTCTGGGGCGGGGTGCTGGTGATGGGCGGGATCGGCTTCATCGACGACTGGCTGAAGGTGCGCAGCGGCCACAACCGCGGCGTGCTGTGGAGCCGCAAGGGGTGGATCACGCTGGCCATGGCCATCGGCATCGCCGTGGTGCTGGTGGCGGCGACGGACATCGACACCCGCATCTCGCTCACGCGCGCCGCCCTGCCGGGGTGGGACTTCGGCCGCATCGCCTGGGTGCTGTGGGCCGGTTCGGTGGTGTTCGCCACCACCAACGCCGTCAACGTCACCGACGGGCTGGACGGATTGGCCGCGGGCGCGGCACTGCTCGGCTTCGGCGCGTACACCGTCATCGCCTACCTCGGGTTCCGCACGCCCACCGTCTACCCCGACCTGGTGAACCCGTACGACCTCACCGTGTTCGCCGCCGCCTTCGCCGGGGCGTGCGCCGGCTTCCTGTGGTGGAATGCCGCGCCGGCGGACATCTTCATGGGCGACGTGGGCGCGCTGTCGCTCGGCGCCGCGCTCGCGCTGCTGGGCCTCACCACCAACACATCGCTCCTGATCCCTCTCATCTGCGGCATCAACGTCATCGAGATCGGGTCGGTGGCCTTGCAGATGGCAGTGTTCCGGGCGTCGGGCCGGAAGCGCCGCCTGTTCCGCATCTCACCCATCCACCACCACTTCGAACAGGGCGGCTGGGCGGAGACCAAGGTGATCATCCGCTTCTGGCTGATCTCCGGCATGTCGGTGGCGGGTGCGCTGGCGATCTACTTCGCCGACTTCACCCACCAGACCGCCGGAGGGTAACCGGGTGAGGGGGGCGGCTCAGCCGTCGGCCTCCATCCGCTCGATGTAGCCGGCGGCCACCATCGCCGCCACCTGGTCCAGCAGGGCATCGGGAGTGCGGCGCATCTCGCCCATCGCCTCCTCCATTCCCCGGGCGACGATGATCTCCCGCTGGCCCGCCAGCATCGCATCCACCATCGAGGCCGCGGCCTCGTCGGCAGGGATGCCCTGGTCGATCGCCGCGTCGCTCTTGCCGCGGGTGGACCCGTCGGCGGTGAGCGCGTTGCGGCTGACATCCGTGGCCACCGAGCCGGGGTAGATGACGTGCACGTGCACACCGGTCTGCGACAGTTCTGCCCGCAGCGCGCCGGCATAGCCGACCAACCCGAACTTGGCTGCGCAGTACGCAGTGCGCACGGGCACCCCCACCTTGCCGGCGATCGACGACACGAAGGCCAGGCGGCCGCTGCCGCGCTCGGCCATGTGGCCGATGAGGCCCTGGGCGAAAGCGATCTGGGCGATGAGGTCCACCTCGATGATCTGGCGGTAGACGGCCATGCTGGTCTGCAACGCGATGCTGCGCTGGGAGATCCCGGCGTTGGCGACTGCCAGGTCCACCCCGCCCCTCCAGGCGATGGCGGCCGCGGTGGCTGCAGCCAGCGCATCGTCGTCGCGCACGTCGAACGGCAGGATCAGGATTCCGTGGGCAGGTCGGCGGCGACCTCGGCGAGGCGGCTCGTCACGTCCGAGGATGACGGCGGCGCCCCCGCCGGCCAGGTCACGCCAGCCCGGCGCCGATGCCCGAACTGGCGCCGGTGATCCATGCGGTGGTTCCATCGAGTGTCATCGTGTCCTCCGGTTCAGACGGTGAGCGGCGCGGGCCAGGTGCGCAACGCCGGCAGATGCTCCAACCCTGGCACGTCGTGGCCGGCTACCTTGCCCCCGTCGTCCCACCGCCGCACGCGCACCGCGCCGGCATGGTGGCTTGGCCTCGAACGCACACTGTCGACGTCCATCGGACCGCCCTGGAGTTGCAGGGTGTGCACCGACGCCGGCGAGGCAGGCCAGGTAGGCGGGTTCCACGGCGCACAGGTAGCGCTTGGCGGCGACATGCAGGCGCACGCAGTCCACCACCCGCACGGCATGCGGCCGGCGAGCGCCCGCACCGCCTCCACCTCGTGGCGGGTGGTCCACCGTCGCCTCCGGGGAGCAGGTGCCGAACCTGCCGATGAAGTGGCCGGATGTCGTGCAGCGGCGGCCACCAGTTCCTGATCCGCCCTCGGCCTCGGCGATCGCTGCGGCCTGCAGCATGTGCTGGGCCATCGAAACCGGCTCGCCCAGGTACTCCTCCGCGCCGCGGCGGGCGAACACGTCCACGATGCGGTCGATCACGTCGTCCACAGCCAACTCCCGGCGCAGCACTTCCAGCGGAGCGCAGCCCGTCGATGTCCGCGTAGCAGCCCTGCAGCCAGCGGCTGCCGGTACTCGGCGAACGCGGCGCGGGCGTGCAGCACACGGGTGTTGTCCACGATGAACAGGTCGCCGGGCGCCAACCGGAATGTGACGTGCATCGCCGGGTCGTCCACGTAGGAGGCGAACCGGCGCAGGGCCGCGAGGTAGGCCGGCATCTCGCCAAACGGCACGTCCACGATCGGCGCGGTGGAGCGGTTGTTGAAGCGGACGGCCAGGAGTTCGCCGTCGGGGCCGAGCCTCGACGACCGGCCGCTTGGGCCTGCAGGCGCACGTCGGCCGCGCCGGCGTACTCGAAGCGGGCAGGGTGCCCGGCCAGCAGGGCGAACCCCTCCGGGTCGTCGGCCAGCAGCCGGGCCGCGCAGGCGAAGCCGTCCACCACCGTGGACTCGCCGCCGTCCACGGTGTTTTCCAGGCACGCCAGCAACTGCAGGGTGGGCACGGGCTCGTACGGGTTGTCGGTGTGGGCCTGCAGGCCGAGGTTGGTGTAGGCGAGTTGTTCGGGTTCACCTCGCTGCGCACCTCGAACCGTAGCGGCCGTAGTTGGTCTCAGCACATGGCCGAACAGCCCGGCCACGTCCACCAGCGCGCCGGGCACCGTGGGCACGTCGTGCAGCAGGGCGAACCCGAAGCGGTCCACCGCCTGCAGCCAGGCGGCCAGCGCCTTCGGGTCGGCGCGGAGGTCGGGCAAGGTCGTGCTGACGGAATCCGCTGTTGCATGCCGGCGTGATCCCACCGTTCCACCCGCTCGGCCGTCCATCCGCGCAGCGCTCGGTGAGGGCGAGTCGTAGCGGTGAGCGAGGAGCTTTCAGGCGACCGGGAACGTGCAGCGCTGGTCGCCCGGCTGGAACGTCACATGCACGGCGGTGCCGTCGGCGCCGAGCGCGGCCTCGCGATCACGGACTCCTGCGGATGTCGCCGATGGTCAGCAGGCGCTGGCCGTTGCCCGGGCTGCGGGTCACGGCATCGAGCGCGCGAACCGCAGCCACTCGGCATGGAAGCGGGCGACGACCTGTCGGAAGACGTGACGGCGAGGACGTGCGGCTGTCGTCGTGCACCGCCGGCGACGCCGGTACGGACGAGGCGGGCCCGGGGAGGGGAGGCGTACTACAGCGTGAACGTACTCAGCCGGCCTGGGCGGCGCCCAGGGGTATGCGGCGTCGTGGCCGAACCCGTCGAGACGCCCCTCCTCCGCCTGATCCGCGAGTCCGTGATCGGCGACGATCAGGTGATGGACGGGCCGTTCGCCGCGGCGGATCACCTACGCGGACTACCGGCCTCCGGCCGGGCCCTGTCGTTCATCGAGGACTTCATCCGCAACGAGGTCCTCCCCCGCTACGCCAACACCCATACCGAGTCCAGCGGCACGGGCCTGCAGACCACCCGGCTGCGCGAGGACGCCCGCTCGATCATCCACGACGCCGTGGGCGGCGACGACGACACGTGCGCGGGATCTTCTGCGGCTCCGGGTCCACGGGGGCTATCAACAAGCTGGTCGGGATCATGAATGGTGGCCTGCCGCCGACCTGGACGCCCGCTACCACCTGCGCGAGCAGATCCCTCGCCCATGAGCGTCCGTGGTATTCGTCGGCCCGTTCGAGCACCACAGCAACGAGCGTGGCGGGAGACGACTGCCGACGTGGTCACCATCCCGGAGGACGCCGACGGCCATGTGGACCTGGCCCGGCTGGAGGAAGAACTGGTCCGCCACGCCAACCGGCCACTGAAGATCGGTTCGTTCAGCGCCGCGTCGAACGTCACCGGGATCGTGTCCAACACCTGCGCCATCGCCCACCTCCTGCACACCCACGGCGCGCTGTCGTTCTGGGACTTCGCCGCCGCCGCCCCGTACGTGCAGATCGAGATGTTCCCGCAGTGCGACGTGCACCCGCTGGCGTACAAGGACGCCGTGTTCCTCAGCCCGCACAAGTTCGTCGGTGGGCCGGGCACGCCCGGCGTGCTGATCGCCCGGCGGGAACTGCTGCACAACCGGGTGCCCGACGTGGTGGGCGGCGGCACCGTCGCCTACGTCAACCCCACCGAACACGTCTACCTCGCCGACCCGGTGCACCGCGAGGAAGGCGGCACACCGGCCATCATCGAGAGCATCCGCGCCGGGCTGGTGTTCCAGCTCAAGGAGGCCGTGGGCGTACCACCATCCGCTTCCACGAGGAGGCCTACTGGAGTCGGGGCCATCGAGCAATGGTCGGCCAACCCGGCCATCGACGTGCTCGGCAACAAGGACGCGGAACGGCTGAGCATCGTGTCGTTCGTGGTCCGCCGCCCCGGCGGGAAGTACCTGCACCACAACTATGTGGTGGCCCTGCTCAGCGACCTCTTCGGCATCCAGTCGCGCGGTGGCTGCTCCTGCGCCGGCCCCTACGGGCACCGCCTGCTGGGCATCGACCCGGCCCGGCTCGCATGAGTTCGAGCACGAGATCACCCGCGGCTGCGAGGGGCATCAAGCCGGGCTGGACCCGGGTGAGCTTCAACTACTTCATCAGCGAGGCCGTGTTCCAGTACCTCGTGGAGGCCGTGGACCTCGTGGCCACCCACGGCTGGAAAACCGCTGCCGCTACCGCTTCGAGCCGCACAGCGGCCTGTGGCGGCACGAGCAGGGTGCCGGAGCCGCCGCTGCGCTCGCGCGACGTGCGCTACGACCTGGAGCGCGGCGAGTTGCGCTTCCCCCACATGGACGACCAGCGTGCACCTGAGTCCGTGCTTGGCGGAGTACCCGGCCGGAGGCCCGGGCACCCTGGACGCGACCCCGGAGTGGACCGCCTCCGCCGGCCGGTTCACTCAACCCGAGTTCGAGCGCCTGCTGTGGTTCGACCTCCCCGCCCAGTCACTGCCTGACGGCGCAATTCCCGATCACCACGATCTCGGCGGCGGATGGGGTGGGGCCGGTCCACGGGGTGGACGTGACGCGGCGCCGACGACCTGGAGCAGGCGCCACTCCCGGCGCCACCTGCACGAAGCCCTTCGCCCGCACCAGGCCGGAACGCCGCGCTCGGCCAGCACGGCCGCCGGGGTGCCGGCGGTGAACGGCAGGGTGGAACATGTGGCCGGCGGCCGGCAGATCGGCTTCGGCCGGCGCCAGGTGCTCCACTCCCCGCCAGCAGTTCCGGGGGAACCGCGGCCTGAGCGCATGGGATCACCGGACCATGTGCCACGGCTCCTACGGCGGCCAGGGCGGCAGCGGGATCGGCTACCAGATCCGTGCGGTTCAGCACCACCAGGTCGGCCTGGCGCAGTTGGGCGGTGACGAGGTCGCCGACGTAGCGGTCGGCGAGCGAGTGGCGGATGCGCTCGGCGTCGGCCAGCACCACCACCGCCTCCATCGCTAGCCCGGGGAACATCGCCACGCTGGTCGCCACCTTCGCCGGCTGGGCGACGCCGCTGGTCTCGATCACCAGCCGGTCCGGGCGCTGGTCGACCGCCCGCTGCAGCGCACCGGCGAGGTCGTCGCCGATCTGGCAGCACACGCAGCCACCGGCGAGTTGGAGGACATCGCCGTCGGTCGCCTCCACCAGGGCAGCGTCGATCACCGACTGGCCGAAGTCGTTGACGAGCACCATCAGCCGCTCCGACGTCGAGCGCAGGAGGTGGTTGACCAGCGTGGTCTTGCCGCTGCCGAGGTAGCCGCCGATCACCAGGACCGGAACCGGCGACGGCGCGTCAGGCATCGGCGGGGAACACCCGGCCGCCGGTGACGGTGCCCCACACGGCGATGTCGCGGATCGCTTCGGGCGCCACCGCCAGCGGGTCGTCGTCGAGCACGGCGATGTCGGCCCGCTTCCCCACCGCCAGCGAACCGACCTCGTCGTCCATGCCGAGCGTGATGGCCGGCCCCATCGTCACAGCATGCAGCGCCTGTTCGGCGGTGATCCGCTCGTGCGGCCCGAGCACCCGGCCCTCGTGCGTGATGCGGTTGACCGCGCACCACATGGCGAACAGGGGCGCGATCGGGGTCACCGGCTCGTCGCTGTGGATGGCCAGGGGCACGCCCAGCCGCAGGGCCGTGGCGCATGCATCCATCCCGGCAGCGCGCTCCTCACCGATCGTCAACGCGGCGTGCGCCTCCCCCCAGTAGAAGATGTGGTTGGTGAACAGGTTGACCTTCAGGCCCAGCGCGCCGGCGCGACCGAGCAGGCCCTCGTCCATCATCTGGGCGTGCTGCAGCGTGACGTCCGGGCGGGCACCGGGGCGGGCGGCCACCAGTTCCTCCAGGATGTCCAGCACGAGCTCCGACGCCTGGTCGCCGTTGGTGTGCAGGTGCACCTGGCGGCCCTCGTCCAGCGCCTGGGTGAGCACGTCGCGGATGTGCTCCGGCGTCTTGTACCACAGGCCGTTCGGCGCACCGTTGTGGTACTCGCCGGCGCGCAGGCGGGCGGTGAAGCCCTGGATCGACCCGTCGACGACGATCTTCACGCGGCCGAGGCGGAGCATCTCGGTGTTCGCCTCCGCCGCCTCGTCGGCGATGCGGAACAACTCCGCCGCAGGGCGGCCGTCGCTCATGAACGCGGGCACCAGGCGCACCGGCCAGTCCTCCCGCGCCGTGAACTCGGTGTAGTTCGCCAGGAGATCGGGGCGGTAGCTGCTGCCGAGGTCGGTCATCGTCGTGACGCCGGCGCGCACGGCCAGCCGGCCGACGGCCAGGAAGGCATCCTCCGTCGTCGGGAAGAGCATCGGCAGCAGGCCGAGGCGCCCGATGGCCGGGTAGGCGGCCTCTGGGCCGCGCAGCTCGCCCGTGGGCAGGCCGTCGGGCCCACGCGGCACGGACGGGGTGTCCGGCGGGTTGTCCAGCAGGCCCAGCAGGGCGAGCGCCGGCGTGTTGACCGAGACGATGTGCAGGCTGGCGTGGGCCAGCGCGACGGGCCGGGTGTCGCTGACCTGGTCGAGGTTCTCCCGCGTGCAGGTGCGGCCGAAGTAGATCGGGTCGAACCCCCAACCGAAGACGACCTCCGCCTCTGGGTTGGCCTCACCCCACTCGCGGAGGCGGGCCATCGACTCGTCGACGCTGGGCAGCTCGTCCCACCGCGTCCCGTCCGGGCCGGTCCGGGCGAACCGGCCGCAGTAGCAGGAGCTCCACAGTGCCCCGACCTGGGTGTGGGTATGGCCCTCCACGAACCCGGGCACCAGCACCTTGTCGGCGAAGCGTTCGTCCACCGGTGCGCCGGCGGGCATGTCGGCCGCGCCGCCGACGGCGACGATGCGACCGTCGTCGACGGCGACGTGGTCGGCGGTCGGGTTCGCCGGGTCGAGGGTGCGGGCGAGACGGGCTCGGTAGACGGTGGTCATCAGATTCCTTCCGCGGCCGCCAGGCCTTCTTCGTCGGCTTCCTGGCCGGCGGCCAGGCGGGCGAACACCGGCGGCGGCTCGCGCCACGGGTCCTCGAGCGTTCCCGCTTCCGCGGCCTGGATGGCCCGCCACACCCGCTCGCTGGAGCACGGCAGGTCGATGTGCCGCACGCCCAGGTGGGAGAGCGCGTCGATGACGGCGTTCTGCACGGCGGGCGTGCTGCCGATCGTGCTGGCCTCACCGATGCCCTTCGCACCGAGCGGGTTCAGCGGGGTCGGGGTCTCGGTGCTGTGCACCTCGAAGGAGGGGAACTCGGCGGCCGACGGCAGGGCGTAGTCCATGAAGTTGCCGGTCAGCGGGTTGCCGTCGGCGTCGTAGCGGACGTGCTCGTACAGCGCCTGGCTGACGCCCGCGGCGGTGCCGCCGTGCTGCTGGCCCTCCACCAGCAGCGGGTTCAACACGGTGCCGCAGTCGTCCACCGCGATGTGGCGGAGCAGGGTGACGCGCCCGGTGTCGCGGTCCACCTCCACGACGGCGATGTGGGCGCCGAACGGGAACGTCGGGCTGCCCTGGTCGAAGTCCAGTTGGGCGGCCAGGCCGAGCGTGCCGTCCTCGTGGTCCACCGCCTCGGTGTCGGCCTCGGCGGCCGCAGCGAGCGCCGCCCAGTCCAGTGCCGTGGCGGGCACACCGGCGACGCCCACGGTGCCGGCCTCGGTGTCCACCACGATGTCGGCCGGGTCGGCCTCCAGCAGCCGGGCGGCCAGAGCGCGGGCCTTGTCCACCATCGCCTCGGTGGCCTTCAGCACGGCCGACCCGCCGAGCTGCAGTGACCTGGAACCACCGGTGCCGCCGCCACTGCGGACCTCGTCGGTGTCCACGGCGGCCAGGCGGATGCGGTCCACCGGGATGCCGGTGCGGCTGCTGACGATCATGGCGAACGACGTCTGGTGGCCCTGCCCGTGGGCGGACGTGCCGGCGAGGATCGTGGCCGTGCCGTCCGGGTGGACGGTGACCGAGCCGTACTCGCTGCCCGACCCGCCGGCGGTGATCTCCACGTAGCAGGCCACGCCGATCCCCAGCAGGCGGCGGTCGCCACGGGCGCGGCGCTCCGCCTGCTCGGCCCGCAGGGCGTCGTAGCCGGCCAGGCGGGCGGCTTCGTCGAGCGGCGTGACGTAGGCGCCGCTGTCGTAGGTGATGCCGGTGAGCGTGGCGAACGGGAAGACGTCGTCGGCCAGCAGGTTGCGCCGGCGCAGCTCGATGGGGTCGATGCCCAGTGTGAGGGCCGCGTGGTCGACGGCCCGCTCGAGGAGGGCGGAGGCCTCCGGGCGACCTGCGCCACGGTACGCGCCGGTGGGTGTGGTGTTGGTGCACGCCGCGGCAACGTCGAACTGGATGGCCCCGAACGCGTACGTGCCGTTGGACATCCGCTTCGTGCCGGCGGGCAGGAACGCCCCCATGCCGGGGTACGCACCGGCGTCGCCGACGAGGTGGACGCGCAGGCCGGTGAACGTGCCGTCCGTGCGGCAGCCGAGCTCCACGTACTGCACCTGGCCGCGGCTGTGGGCCAGCGCCAGCATGTCCTCGCTGCGGGTGCTCATCCATGTGACCGGGCGACCGAGGCGCATGGCTGCGGCCGCGACCACAAGTTGCTCGGCGTACAGCCCCGCCTTGCCGCCGAAGCCACCGCCGACGTGCGGGGTGACCACCCGGATCAACGCCTTGTCCACCTTCAAGGCCCGCGCCAGGCCCATCTGCAGCACGTGCGGCATCTGGGTGGAGCCGTAGACGGTGAGGCGCCCGTCCTCACCCGGGACGGCCGCCACCCCGTGCGGCTCCATCGGCGCCACGGCCATCCGCTGGTTGACATAGCGTCCGCGGACGATGACGTCGGCGTCGCCGAAGACGCCCGGGTTGCGCGGGTCGGTGACGGCCACGGCCACGTTGTCGCCGTGCTCGGGGAAGATGACGGGCGCGCCATCGGCCAGCGCGTCCTCCGGGTCCACCACTGCGGGCAGCGGGTCGTAGTCCACGATCACGGCGTCGGCCGCATCGCGGGCCTGCACCTCGGTCTCGGCCAGCACGGCGGCGATCGGCTCGCCCACGAAGCGCACCACGCCGTCGGCCAGCGGCGGCCGGGCGAAGTCGTTGTGCACCTTGGCCATCCCGTGGAACGGAGCCAGGCCGAGGTCGGCCTGCGTGAGCGCGGCCACCACACCGTCCATCGCCAGCGCATCGGCCGTGTCGACGGCCGTGACACGGGCGTGAGCGAACTCCGAGCGCACGAACGCCAGGTGCAGTGGGTGGTCCAGTTGCAGGTCGGCCACGTAACGGGCCTGACCTGTGAGGAGCTCAGGGTCTTCGGTGCGCAGCACCCGGGTTCCGAGGATCGATCCGGCCATCCGGCCGAACGTACCCGATCATCGGCACGGGTGCGGACCCGTGCCGTGCCCCGGTCAGCTGCGCAGCGCGCTGCCGGAAGTGGCATCCTCCTCACCACAGCAGCAACGGTCCTCGGCCGGGACATGACCGAGGACGGCTTCGACATGGGCACCGCAACCGGCCCAGGTCGGGCGGCCGCAGTCGTAGCAGGTGATTGCCATACACATACCCCCCAGGGTATCCTGAGGACCGTTCGCACACAACAGGGAGATCACACCATGGACGCCATCGAGACCACCGTCGACATGACCCCCGAGGCAGCCGAGGCCGCCATCCGTACCGCGCTCGCCGACAACGGCTTCGGCGTGCTCACCGAGATCGACGTGCAGGCGACGTTCAAGGCCAAGCTCGGCATCGACCGCCCGTTCCTCAAGATCCTCGGCGCCTGCAACCCGGGCTTCGCCAACCGGGCGCTGGAGCTGGACCCGTCGGTCGCGCTGCTGCTGCCCTGCAACGTCGTGGTGGAGGCCGTGGAAGGTGGCACCAAGGTGTCGGCCGTGGACCCCACCGCGCTGATGAACGACCCAGCCTTCGACGCGCTGGCCAGCGAGGTGAGCGCCAAGCTCAGCGCCGCCGTCGCCTCGCTCGGCTGAGACCCCCTCCCTCCCCCAAGTTGGCGCTGAGGTGCGGTACCACCGCATCTCACCGCCAACTTGCGGGCCCTGGCTACACCGGCAGGGTGCCGAAGCCGGTGGTGTCGGGGAAGAAGTGATGGTGGTGGGCGCCGGTGATCTCGATGATCCCGGTGCCGCTGCGGCCGTCGTCGGTGCGCACCGTCACCTGGTTCAGGCCGCCACGGTGGAACGGCTCGTAGGGCCGGTCGAACGAGCCCTCGACCTCCACCTGCACCCGCCGGCCACCTTCGAGGTGGAACACGCCGGTGCCGCGGATGCCCTCCACCGCCTCGCCGTGCTGGCCGTAGGCCACCGGGTTGCCGGCGGCGTCCACCCACTGCACGTCGTGCTCGAAGCGGACCATCGGCACCGGGTCCGTCCCGTCGGTGGGCGACCAGCAGCCGTCGCTGTACACCATCGCGCCATTGGCGAACTCCCAGTGCCAGTTGCCGAGCATGCCGTCCTCCAACTGCAGCTGCCACCAGGTCCACATCGGGCAGCGGCCGTGGTCGCGGATGCCCCAGGAATGGTCGCGCTGGCCCCACCAGCGGTCGATCTCGTAGGTGGTGCCGCCGTGGGTGTACGTGCCCTCGTACCAGCCGGACTGGAGCATGTGGCGCTGGTCCCAGATCGGCTCGTCGCCGGCCCGCATGGAGCCCCGCCGCAGGCCGTAGTGGGGCGTACGGGCCCGGAACGTGAGGTCGATGCCCAACTCGCCCATGTCCGGATCGGCCCACAGGCGGACCTCCTCGAACGGCCTGACGATCTCGATGCGGGCTGCGCCCGTGTCCGTCGTGCACGGGTCACCGTCGTAGGGCCGCTCGTGACGCCCGAGCACCCGCACGCCGCCAACCCGGCCCATCTGCAGGCTGTCCACCACCTGGCGAGCGGGGAACGTGGCGAACGTCATGATCACCATGTCGCCCAGCGAGCCCGGCCGGTGGGCCACGAAGAACAGGCTCTCCCGCCAGTGCGGATGGTGCTGCTCCACCACCCCGATCGGCTCGGGCAGTTGGTGGACGAGGTACTCGTCGAAGGCGCTCAGGCGGGGCATGCCCGCCATGTTGGCACCGGGCGGTTCAGGCCCTGGCAGCGGAGTACGGCAGCCAGCGACCGGCCTCGAAGTCGTACAGCTTGCACGAGCGGGTGGCCCGCAGGTACTCGCGCACGGACAGGCGGATCGTGCGCACGGTCTCCGGGTAGGCGGCGGCGATGGCCTTGGCCGCTTTGGGCAGCTGGTGGAACGGGATGCGGGCGTCCACGTGGTGCGGCACGTGCACCATGATGTTGTGCAACCACAGCCGGTTCACCAGGCGCGGGATGCGCATGATCGTGGTGGAGTCCATCTGCCCCTTGAACTGGCTCCACTCCTTGCGTGCCCACCAGCGGATCTCCGGCGACACGTGGTGCACGTAGACCGTCCAGCCGATGACGTGCACGAAGATGAGGAACGGAACCACCCACAGCTTGATCGGCACCCACACGGCGGTCACCCAGCCGTCGGCCAGGCCGGCCACCACGCCGGTGGTGGCGAACAGCAGCGCCACCGCCGCGCCCAGCGTGACCTTGTCGCGGATGATGGCGGCGCGGCGCTTGCCCGGCGCGTTGAACCGCCACATCTTCTCCCACCACACCGTGCGCAGGTAGTAGGCGCCGGCACCTGCGAACGACCACTCGAAGCGGTGCCGCGCACGGCCCAGCCGGCCGAGGTCGCGGTACTGCTGTGGCGTGAGCGGGTGCCACACGAAGTCGAACCCCTCGCGGGTGGTGTAGCCGTGGTGGATGCGGTTGTGGCCGAGGTCCCACGCTGCTTCGGCATGCACGCTGGGCGCCATGCAGAACTGGGCCACCACCCGGTTCAGCCGGCGGGAGTTCAGCAGGGCACCGTGCGACGCGTCGTGCCCGAGCACGAACAGGCCGGACACACCCAGCCCGGCCAGCGGCCACAGCAGCAGGGTGATCCACCAGGTGTGGCTGAGCGCCAGCCCCACCAGTGGAGCCACGTAGACCAGCGTGGCCAGGCCCAACGCGGCCGCGGCCCGGCCGGCGGAGCGCTGGTAGCACGCGTCGGGGATGACCGCGCGCACGTCGTTGAGGGAGTGCTCGCGCTGGATGACCGGGGGGCGCTCGTCGATCGACATCGGCGACACCCTAGCATCGTCTACCTACCGGTAGGTAGACAGGGCGAAACCGGGGCGCCGGTCGCCGGTCACACCTCGATCGCCGCCGCCACTTCCTCCACGGCCGCCGCCCCGGCCACGTCCTTGGGCAGTGCAACGAGGGCCAGATCGGCGCCCACGTCACCGAAGGCGGCCGCATCGTCACGGAAACGCTTCGGGTCGCCGGCCCAACGGGCCAGGACGGAGCAGGTGATCTCCTGCGGGTCGCGGCCGAGTGCGGCGCAGTGCTCGTGGATCACGTCGCGGCAGCGGGTGAATTCGGCGGGATCGCCGCCGCCGTAGTTCCAGTGGTGGGCGTAGCGGGCCACGAGCGGCATCGTCCGCCGCAGGCCCCGCCCACCGATGCAGATCGGCAGCGGGCGCTGCACCGGCTTCGGGTTGTTCATCGCCTCGGTGACCGTGTAGTACTGCCCGTGCACGGTGGTGCGTTCGGCCGTGAGCATGCCGTCGATCACCGCCAGACCCTCCTCGAAGCGGTCGAACCGCTCCGTCAGCGAGCCGAGCTCGATGCCGAACGCGTCGCACTCCTCCTCGTTCCAGCCGGCTCCCACGCCCAGTTCCACCCGCCCGCCGGACGTGATGTCCAGCGTGGTGGCCATGTGGGCCAGCAGGGCCGGGTGGCGGTAGATCATCCCGCTCACCAGCACCCCACCACGCAACCGGCGGGTCTCGTGGAGGAGCGCGGCCAGCGTCATCCAACCCTCCAGGCAGTCCTCCGTCGAGTCGCCGAACAGGGGGTAGAAGTGGTCGAACGTCCATCCGCTCTCGAACACGTCGATCGTGTCGGCGCGCTGCCAGGCCTCCAGCATCCAGTTCCAGGTGGTCCGTTGGGGCGAAGTGGAGATGGCATACCGCATGCCCCCAGCCTCGCGCGACACCGTGCCCCCGCACCCTCTGTGTCACGGCACAGACATCACGGTCACGACACAGAAGTACGTCCGTCCATGGCGTGACCGTGAACGCTGTGCCGTGACACAGACGTCATCTGCGACGGAGGCGAACCCGCTGCGGGGCGGGGTGGCGGGGTGGCGGGGCTGCGCTGGCGGGCTGCGCGGGCGGGCCGCGGAGGGGGGGGCTGCGCGGGCGGGCTGCGGAGGCGGGCTGCGAACCGGGCTGCGGAGGCGGGCTACGGAGGCGGGCTGCGGAGGCGGGCTACGGGGGCGGGGTGGCGGGGTCAGCGGCGCGGGGGCATGTGGCCGGTGACCCGGGGCTTGCGGCGCAGGCGGTACACCAGCGTCACCAGACGAGTCCACAGGCGGTCGCAGTCCAGCATCATGGCGCCATCTCCAGGCGCAGCGCAGTGCGGCCGGACAGGGCGCCGATGCCGGCCACCGCGGTCCCGTCGGCCGAGGGGTGCACGTCCACGGACCTGCCCTCCCCCACCAGTCGGTACGACCCTCCGGTGGCCAGGTTGGCGAACCGCAGCGACGCCGCGGCCAAGGGTTCCGCCATCGGCTCCACCACCACGTCCAGCGAGCGGCCGTCACCGCTGCGAGCCATCGTGATCAACACCTGGTCGGCGGCGTCGACCAGCGGCCCCTGTGGCGCCAAGTACCCCCGAATGTTCAGCGCCGCCAGGTCCAGCGGTGCCGACCAGCGGACGATCATGTAGCCGCCCAGCCCGTTCGACGCCGCGGCCACCGGGCGCTGCGGCCAGCGCTCGCCGGTCGCGCACTGGCGGGCCGACGCGTCCATCGCCGCCCAGGCCAGCGCGTCGTCGCCCACCATCCGGGCGCCACCGATGACCTTCGTCCACGGCGGGATCGACGACGACCGGGTGCGGTGGCGCTCCGGCTCGGCGGGCAGTTCCAACTCCAGCCGGCCGTCCTTCACGAGCGTGCCGAGCATCGCCATCTTCGGGCCGGCGCCGCGCAGCTCCAGCGCCCGGGCTCGGCGAGCATGGTCCGGCAGGATGTCGGCGAAGCGGTGGGTGCCGTTGGCGAAGTAGTGGCCGGTGGGCACCTCGCCCGTGTCCCACGAGACCCCGATGTGGTTGGAGCGGATGTGTGCATAGGTGCCGTCCGGCGTGAAATACTCGTTGTCCAGCGTCTCCTGCCACCGTGGCCCGACCTCGGTCCAGTGCTGCGACCCGTGCAGGGCGTCGTGGCCACGCAGCGTCTGGGCGCCCATCACGTTGCAGACGGTGAAGCTCCACCCCGGCTCGCACGGGAAGAAGCCGAGCCGGCTGTGGTCGTAGTTGCGGCGCACGGCCTCGGCGATCGAGTGGTGGTCGTACTCGAACGTGCGACCGTCCTGCCAGACGAACGTCAGCGAGCCCGGCCGGTCGAACCGGTCGCTGCCCGTCGCCGCCTCGAACGTGTTGATCACGTCGCCGAGGAAGGCGGAGAACATGATGTTGTCGCGGCGGATCGGGTCCGGGTTGGCGTCGAAGTTGCCGAGCAGGTTGAGCGTGCGCCAGTAGCGCCACACCCGCGGGTCGGTGTGCTTCTCCACCACGGCCCCGAGTGCCGCTTCCATACGCCTCGGCGCGTTGGGTAGGTGGTTGGCGGCGTAGAGCGCCATCGCCCAGGAGAACGCGTTGACCTGGTATCGCAACTGGGTGCCGCCGTGGAACTGCTCGCCCCAGTCCAGCCCGTCGATCCCGTCGGCCGGCTGCTCGGCGAACGAGTAGCACCAGCGCAGCAGTTCGCCGTCCATCTCGTCGGGCGGGCGGTGGGCCGTGGCGCGCGACGGCACCGTGGCCGTGACGAGGTGCTCGTTGAGGGCGGGGATCTGGGCCAGCTTGCGCCGGTAGCGGCGCTCCACCTTCCACAGCGCAACACCCACGCCGACCAGCGCCAGGGCGTACGCCGGCCAGACTGCCCAGTCCCACTGGGCACCTCGGTCGCTCCACAGCCGCGGCCCGCCGGCCAGCAGCGCGGCCCCACCGGCGGCGGCCAGCCACACCAGCGGGATCGCGAAGTGGGCGCTGAGCCCCCACCACAGCACCAGTGCCACCACCAGCAACACCAGTGTCAGCAGGAACAGCAGTGGCATCGCGTCATACAGGAACCCTGCGCCCGGCAGCACCAGCCCCAAGCCCGCCGCCCTCGCGGCGTGCGACGACGTGCCGAAGAACAGCCAAGCGCCCGCTGCCTGCACCACCACGACGGCGACCACCAGGCGGGCGAGCAGAACCCGGCTGACCGGACCGAGCCGGCGCGGCCGCTCGGGCAGCACCATCACCTGCTCGCCCGAGGCGGCAGCGCGGTACTCCCCCACTTCAGCAAACGGCAGGGTGACGCTCACCGTGCCCCCTTCCGGACCGGCAACGGTGGCGCCTGGTAGGTGACCGGCGGGCGGCGCAGCACCCGCTGCACCCCGCGCACCAGGCGGGTCCACACCTTGGCGCAGTTTAGGTAGAGCGTGATCACGCCACCACCTCCAGCGCCAGCCGCAGGGGACGGTCGACGGCGAGCGCCGCAGTGGCAGTGCCCTCGGCAGACGCCGCGACGTCCACGGCGACGCCGTCGCCGATCAGGCGGTAGTGACCTGACGGGGTCAGCGACGCGAACCGCAACTCCACCGCATCGACGGCCGGACCCGACGGACCGGGCCGCACCCCGAGGTCCAGCGAGCGGCCGTCGGCGGACCGGGCCAGGGTGATGAGCACGGCCGGCCAGTCCGCATCGACCAGTGGCCCCACCGGCGGCACCCAGCCGCGGACGTTCAGCATCGCGTTGTCCACCGGGGTGGACCAGCGCACCAGCATGTGCAGCGCCATGTTGGCGACGCCCACGTCCAGCGGACGCTCGGGCCACACCTGCCCCGTCGCGCACTGCCGATCACCGGCCCGCTGCGCCGCGGCGGCGAGGTCTTCCAGGCCCACGGCCCGGGCACCGGCGATGATCTTCGTCCAGCCGGGCACCGCAGTCTTCCGTGCCCGGTTGCGTTCCCACTCCACGGGCAACTCCATCGCCAGGTCGCCATCGCGCACCAGCGCAGCCAGCTTCCCCAACTTCTCCGGCACGCCGCGCAGGCTCAGCTTGCGACCCCGCTCGGCGATGTCCGGGGCGAGGTCCTTGAAGCTGTGGGTGCCGGTGGTGAAGTACTCGCCGCCGGGGGTCTCACCCGTGTCCCACGACAGGCCGGTGTGGGTGCTGCGGATGTTGGCGTAGTTGCCGTCGGGCATCAGGTACTCCTGCTCCAGCGTGGTGCGCCACCGGTCGGCCACGCTGCCCCACAGGTCGGTGCCGTGCAGCCGGTCGTGCCCGTAGAGCGCCTGCCCGCCGATGGTGTTGCAGGCCGCGAAGCTCCACCCCGGCTCGCAGGGGAAGAATCCGAGGCGGCTGCGCTCGAAGTTGCGGCGCACTGCCTGCATCCAGCTGTGGTGGTCGTATTCGAACGTGCGGCCGTCCTCCCACACGAAGGTCAGCGAGCCCGGCTGGTCGAACACCGTGGATCCGGTGGCCGCCTCGTAGAGGTTCAACTGGTCGCCGGTGAAGCCGGAGAACATGATGTTGTCGCGCACGATCGGGTCCGGGTCGGCGGCGAAGTTGCCCACCAGGTTCAGCGTGCGCCAGTACCGCCACACCCTCAGGTCGGTCTGCTTGTGCACCAGGTTGCGCATCGCCGGCTCGATCTGACCGAGCGCGTTGGGGATGTAGTTGACGGCGTACGGCGCCAGCGCCCAGCCGAGGTAGTTGAGCTGGTAGCGCACCACGGTGCCGCCATGGAACTGCTCGCCCCACTCGAACCCATCGAACCGGTCGAGCGGCTGGAGCGCCAGCTCGTAGGCCCAGCGGAGGAGCTCGGCATCCATGTCGTCCGGCTCGCGCAGCGGGCGCGACGGCTCCGGCAGGTCGGCGGTGGCGAGGTACTCGTTGAGCATCGGCACCTTCGCCCGCTTGCGCCGGAAGCGGGCCTCGAACGTCCACACCAGCGCGCCCACGGCCACCGCCGCGAGCACGTACCCGACCGGCAGCGCCCAGTGCCACCGCGGTCCGCCCACCAGCCAGGCGCCGAGCACGCTCAGCCCCCACACCAGCGGGATGCCGAAGTGGGCGCTGATCCCCCACCACAGCACCAGTGCCAGGCTGAGCAGCACCCATGTGGCCACGAAGAGCTCCGGATGGCCGGCGTAGAGGAAGCCGGCACCGGGGAACACCAGCGACAGGCCGGCGGCGCGGGCGTCCGCACCACCGGCGGCCACCAGCACCGACCCCGCCACCTCCACCAGCAGCACGACCGCAACCGTGCGCAGCACGAGGAAGCGGGTGACAGGGCCCATCCGCCGTGGCGCGGTGGGCAACAGGAGCGTGGCCGTCATCGGGCGGTGACCTCCTCGTGGACGGGAATGGAGGATGCGTAGCAGTCCAGTGCCACCGCCAGCGGATCGTGCGCGACCGTGGGCCGGGCCAACAGGCGCGCCGCCTGCTCGTCGTCGACGAACCGCAGCCAGACGCGGGCGGCGGCGATGGTGCGGTCGTCGTCCGGTTGGGCGGTGCCGCGAGCGGACGCACCCAGCGCGGCGGCACGCAGCGCCGCCCAGTCGTCGTCGCCGATCCACCCCTCGGCACGGGCCAGCGCGGTGGTGACCGCGTGCTCCCACGGCGGCATCGACCCGGCACCCAGGCCGAGCGGGCTCCACCACCAGCCGGCCCGGCACCCCTTGCGCAGGCCGAACTCGTGGGCCAGCGCGGCCTTCCACCGTGTGGCCGCCAGCTCGTGGCCGGCCCGGAGAGTGCGATCGCCGCCAGCGTGCCGTCCAGCGGGCGCACCCAACCCGGCTCGCTGCAGGGCACGCCGAGCGCAGCGCGGTCAGCGTCTGCCACGAACCGTGTGAGCCCGTCGGGCTCCAGCAGACCGGCCATGGCCAGCGCGGCGCGAGCGGCGGCATGGTCGCGGCGGAAGGGGTCCCCGCCCACCCGGAACCGGGCGGCCAGCCCGACGCGACGGGCGCGCCGGGCGAGCAGCGCCACGTCGGCCGGCACCGCAGCCTCCTCCGCTGCACCTGCCACCTGCGCGACTGCTACCGCCCGGGCATGGTCCACCGCCCGAACCCGGCGGGGGCGCCGGGCGCCGAGGCGGCGCAACAGTGGAACGCGGGCGGTCAGCGAGCGCATCCACGACAGAGCGCCCACCACCAGGACCACCAGCGGAAATTCGTGGGCCGCGCGGGCGGGTGTGAACGGCGATGCCGCGGCAGGCGCGTCGTGGCCACCCGGCGCCCACAACGCCGAGGCCACCACGGCACCGCCGACCACTGCGGCCACCGTCCAGTCCGCGCCCCATCGCACCCAGGCCACCGTGGCCGCCACCATGCCCACCGTGAATGCCAGCCCGACCCACAGGTGTTCTTCCCACAGCCCGGCGCCGGGCACCAGCAGGTTGCGGGCCATGTGCTGCCCGCGGTGGCCGAAGCCGAACACCAGCAGCGCCGGCAGCGCCAGCGAGGCAGCCAGCACCACGACCCGGCGGCGCGTGGAGCTGCGGCTCGCCATCGGCCAGCCCTCAGCCCAGCAGGGCCATCGCGTCGAGGTCCAGCGCGTGACGGCCGTGGCGCTGGCCCATGACCGTGAGCATCTGGTCGCCGCGCTCGGTCTGGGCGGCCATGATCGTGGCGATGACGGTCATCACCACACCCCACAGCGAGGCCAGGCGGTAGTCGCGCCACATGATGTCGGCGTCGTAGCTCACGCCGGCGGCGGCCATCCGGGTGCGGTAGTCGTCCAGCAGCGGGCGCTCCACCGCCGCCCGTTCGGCCGGCTCGAAGGACCCGCCGATCATGTACGCCAGGTCCATCATGGCGTTGCCGTCGGTGACGGTCTGCCAGTCCACCACCACCAGCGGAGGGGCGCCGGCCTCCACCCCGAACATGAAGTTGTCCGGCCGGTAGTCCAGGTGCACGACGGTGTTGGGAGTGTCGCTGCCGTTGGCCCATGCGCCGGCCTTGGGGGCGAGGGCGCGCACCACGTCCACGATGTCCGCATCCAGGCCGGGGCCGAGCCGCTCCAGAAAGGGCTCCACCATCATCCCGTAGACCATGCCGAGCATCATCGCCGCGTCGGAGCCCTTCGGCCGGTGGGGCGCGAACTCGTGCAATGTCGGGTCGCCCCACCGCGGCGCGTGCAGGCCCACCACCTGCTCCACCGCCAGCGCCGCCTGATCCACGGTGAGCCCGTCGAACTGGTCGCCCTGGCGTGAGCCGCGGAGGTCTTCCATCAGCAGCACGAAGTCGGGCGTCTGGTGGTCGTAGCGGGCCACGTAGACCTCGGGGTGGCGGATCGAGAGCGTGGGCGCGAGCTGGTGGTAGAACGCCCACTCCGTCTCGTAGGCGCCGTTCTGGAATGCCGCCGCCTTCGCCGCCTCGTCGCCGCTGGGGAACTTGCCCACCAGGCTGGTCGGGCGGCCCTCGGGTTGGTCCCACTCCAGGTGCAGGCGGGCGCTGCGGCCGGTCTGCCCGGTGCCGATGAACCCGGCCACCTCCACCGAGGTGACCTGCGCGCCGCGAGCCACACCGGCAGCCTCCAACGCGTCGGTGAGCCAGTGTTCGTCGATGTGCGCGGGGTCGCCCCGCACTTCCCCCTTCATGGCGGCGCAGGCTACTGACGTGCCGTGGACGGGATGAAGCTGGCCTCCGCCATCTCCTGCAGGCGGCGGTAGAGGGCGCGCAGTTCGCAACGGTCGATCACCTCGCTGCGGTGCTGCACCCCGACCAGCACGGCCACTGCCATCCGGCCCAGCAGATCCGCGGTCGCGCCCTGCACCCCTACCTGCCGGTAGGCCTCGGCCACCACCCGTTCCCTCGCCGCGTCCACGGTCTCGCGGACCTTCCATGCCGCGGCGTCGTGGCGCGACCACGCACGGATGGCCACCTCGGCCTCGTGGTGCAGCCCGATGGCGGCTTCGCGCAGGAGGTCCAGCCGCTGGAACGGGTCGTCCACCGCTGCGGCGGCGGCGACGGCCTGCTGCTCACGCTCGCTGGCCCAGTGCGCCAGCAGTTGCGCCTTGAAGTCCTCCACCCCGCGGAAGTGGTGATAGAAGCTGCCCTTGGTGACACCCAGTGCGTCGCACAATCTGGCAACGGTGACCGCGGCAACACCGCCCCCGGCCAGCAGTTCCATGCCGGCCTCGAAGTAGTCGGCTGGGCTCCGCGGTTCCACGGCGCCCATTCTGCACCACCGCCTCCGAAGAATCGGCCACCGGACATACCCGATGGTATGGTCACCTCAACAACTCGCGAGGAGGGGTCCTCAATGCAGATCCAGGCCGCAGTGCTGCGCGACGCGGCAGGCGCGTACACCATCGAGGACGTGGAGTTGGCCGACCCCGGTCACGGAGAGGTCCGCGTCCGTGTCGTCGGCGCCGGCATGTGCCACACCGACGTGCTGCCCCGCGCCGGCGCGATGGTGGCGCCGCCGATCGTCACCGGGCACGAGGGCGCCGGGGTCGTGGAAGCCGTGGGCGAGGGCGTCACCCGGGTGCAGCCGGGCGACCATGTGGTGTTGTCGTTCGACTCGTGCGGCGCCTGCGGCCCGTGCCGCGCCGGCGAGCCCGCGTATTGCGACACCTTCCTGTTCCGCAACCTCACTGGCCGCCGGCTGGACGGGAGCACGTCGATCACCGATGGCAGCGGCGCCCAGATCAGCGCCCGCTGGTTCGGCCAGTCCAGCTTCGCCACCCACTGCCTCGCCACCGAGCGCAACGTCGTGAAGGTGGACCCCTCCCTACCGCTCGAGGTGCTCGGGCCGCTCGGCTGCGGCATCCAGACCGGCGCCGGGTCGATCCTCGTGGCCATGAAGGTGCGCGAGGGCAGCAGCCTGGTGGTGTTCGGCGCGGGCGCCGTAGGGCTGTCCGCAGTGATGGCCGGTGTCGTGGCCGGCGCCACCACGA
Source organism: Ilumatobacteraceae bacterium (assembly GCA_041394605.1). Taxonomy (GTDB): domain Bacteria; phylum Actinomycetota; class Acidimicrobiia; order Acidimicrobiales; family Ilumatobacteraceae; genus UBA668. The sequence goes on along the minus strand of JAWKHX010000004.1, from coordinate 769,609 downwards.
TCGTCGCCGTCGACCTGCAGCAGCACCGGCTGGACCTCGCCCTGGAGTTGGGCGCCACCCATGTGCTGCGCGGCGACGACCCCAACCTGGTGGGGGCCATCCAGGGCATCACCGGCGGCGGGGCCGACTACAGCTTCGACACCACCGGCGTACCGGCGGTCATGCTGTCCGCCTTGCAGTGCCTGCGGATGACCGGCGTGTGCGGCTACGTGGGCGTGCAGACCGGCCCGCTGGAGCTGGACGGGTTGGCGCTGGTGGGCAAGACCGCCATGGGCATCCTCGAAGGCGGCGCAGACCCACACACGTTCATCCCCCACCTCATCGATCTGTGGCAGGCCGGCAAGTTCCCCTTCGACCGGCTCGTCGAGACCTACCCCCTCAGCCGGATCAACGAGGCCGAGCAGTCCTCGCTGTCCGGTGGCACCATCAAGCCCGTTCTCATTCCCGGGAGCTGAACCACCATGACCGACATCGCCCTTCCCAACCCTGCGGACATGACCCTCGCCGAGTGCGGCGAGATCTTCCTGTCCGGCGACGCGTTCACCGACGAGGGGTTCTTCCACGCCGTCACCACCCGCCTCCGCAAGGAGGACCCCGTGCACTGGGTGGAGCACGAGCTGTTCAACCCGTTCTACGTGCTCACCAAGCACGCCGACGTGCTGGACGTGGAGCTGCACCCCGCCGAGTTCCTCAACGCACCGCGGGCCATCCTCGGCGACAAGACCGCCGACGCGATGCGCGAGATGCAGGGGCACATCGTCAAGTCGCTGGTGCAGATGGACGACCCCGAACACCGCGACCACCGCAACCTCACCAGCGACTGGTTCCTGCCGAAGAACCTGGCCAAGCTGCAGGGCCGGCTGGACGAACTGGCCGACCGCGCCGTGCAGCAGATGATCGACGCCGGCGGCGAGATCGACTTCGCCAGCCAGATCGCCATGCAGTACCCGCTGTACGTCATCCTGGCCATCCTCGGCCTGCCAGAGAGCGACTACCCGCGGATGCTGCGGCTCACCCAGGAGCTGTTCGGCCCGCAGGACCCGGACTTCCAGCGCAACCCCGACGCCCTGCAGGGCATCCTCCAGACGGTGGCGGACTTCGTGGCCTACTTCGACGGCATCACGGCCGATCGCCAGGCCAACCCCACCGAGGACCTGTCGTCGGTGATCGCCAACGGGATCATCAACGGCAGCCCGATCGGCCACCAGGAGCAACTCGGCTACTACATCATCGCCGCCACCGCCGGCCACGACACCACGTCCAACGCGATGGGCGGCGGGATGAAGGCGCTGCTGGAGCACCCCGACCAACTGGCCCGCCTGCAGGCCAACCCCGACCTGCTCGGCACGGCGGTGGACGAGATGATCCGCTGGACGTCGCCGGTGAAGCACTTTATGCGCACCGCCACCCGCGACTACGAGATCCGCGGCACCACCATCAAGGAAGGCCAGGACGTCCTGCTGTCCTACTGGAGCGCCAACCGCGACGAGGACGTGTTCGACGACCCGTTCACCTTCGACATCGGCCGCACCCCCAACAAGCACCTGGCGTTCGGGTTCGGCGTGCACTACTGCCTGGGCGCGATGCTGGCCAGGATGGAGATGAAGACCCTGTTCGGCGCCATCCTGCCCCGCCTCAAGAAGGTGGAGTTGGCCGGCGAGCCGGCACTGACGCTCAGCAACTTCGTCAGCGGTGTGAAGACCCTGCCGATCCGCTACGAGCTCGCCTGACGGATGGACGTCCGCGGGCGCGGCGCGCTGGTCACGGGCGGGGCCTCCGGCCTCGGCGCGGCCACGGTTGCGGCGCTCGCGGCCGCCGGCGCCGAGGTGGCAGTGGCCGACCTCCACGGCCCCTCACCGGTGGACGTCACCGACGACGACGCCATGGGGCCGCTCGTCGCATCCATCACCGACCTGCGCGTCCTGGTGTGCTGTGCCGGCATCGGCTCCGGCGGCGGCAAGGTGGTGCGGCGCAACGGTCCTCACTCCCTCGCCGACTTCGAACGCATGGTGCGGGTCAACCTGGTCGGCACGTTCAACGCCGTCCGGTTGGCCGCCTGGGCGATGAGCCGCCTCGAGCCCACCGCGGACGGCGAGCGGGGCGTGATCGTCACCACGTCGTCGATCGCCGCGTTCGACGGGGTCACCGGCGGCGCGGCCTACTCCGCATCGAAGGCCGGCGTGGCCGGGATGACGCTGCCGCTGGCACGCGACCTCGGGCCGCTGGGCATCCGTGTGGTCAGCATCGCCCCCGGCCCGATGGACACCCCGATGGTGGAGGGCATGGTGCCCGAGTTCGCTGCCCAGTTGGCCGCCGAGACCCCCTTCCCCCACCGCTTCGGGCACCCCGAGGAGTTCGCCGCGCTGGTCGCCCACGTGGTGGCCAATCCCTTGCTGAACGGCGAGGTCATCCGCCTGGACGGCGCCACGAGGATGCGGCCGCTGTGACCGCGCCCGCGCTCGCCGCCGGCATCGACCACCTCTGCGACGACGCCATCGAACGACCCCACCAGTACTTCGGCGCGTTGCGCGACGAGCAGCCCGTGGCCTGGAGTCAGCGGCACCGCACCTGGGTGGTCACCGGGCACCCGGAATGCCTCGCCGCCTTCAAGGACCCCGCGCTCAGCACGGATCGGCTGGACGCCTTCACCGCCCGGCAGACGCCCGATCGGGCCGCCGCGCTGGCCGCGGCCGTCGACCTGCTGCGCGGCTGGATGCTATTCCACGACCCGCCGGAGCACACCCGGCTGCGTGCCCCGTTCCACCGCCGGTTCACGCCGAAGGCGGTGGCCGACCTGGAGGCCGACGTCGCCGCCGAGTGCGACCGCCTGCTGGACGCGATGGAAGCCGGGCCACGCCGCACGGATCTGGTGACGGCGTTCGCCCACGAGCTGCCGGCGGCGGTGATCGCCCGCCTGTTCGGTGTTCCCGACGAGTTGCGCCACTGGCTGGCCGAGTGGTCGGCCCGCTTCGGCGTGGTGGTGTTCGGGGCCACTCGCAGGCCGGACTACGAAGCCGTCGCCCGAGCGGCCGGCGAGGAGTTCCACCAGCATCTCGGCGCGCTGCTGCGGCTCCGGCGCGAACACCCCCGCGACGATCTGGTGAGCATGCTGGCGGCCAGCGACGAGCTCTCCGAACTGGAGGTCATCGGGGCCTGCAGCATGCTGCTGTTCGCCGGCCACGACACCACGGCGTCGCAGATCGGCACCGCCACGTTGTCGCTGCTGGAGCACCCCGACGCGCTCCATGCGTTCCGCACCGGGACGGCGGACCGGGACACCGCCGTCGAGGAACTGCTGCGCTTCGACGGGGCAGCCACGGCGATGATGCGCATCGTGGCCCGGCCCACGAAGCTGGGTGGCCAGACGCTGGAGCCCGGCCAGGCGGTGTGGCTGAACCAGCTGGCCGCCAACCGGGACCCACGGGTGTTCCACGACCCCGACCACCTGCGGCTGGACCGCAGCCCCAACCCCCACTTGGCGTTCGGGCACGGCACCCACTTCTGCCTCGGTGCCGCGCTGGCCCGGCTGGAGCTGAGGGTGGCGCTCCCCCGCCTGATGGCCCGCTTCCCGGCCCTGGCCATCGACGGACCCGCGGAGTGGAAGCCGGACATCAGCGACCGCTCAGCAGCACGGATCCCGGTGTCGCTGGCCTGACCAGTCAGACTGGCGGGCATGACGCCTCCGCCCACCATCGTCACGCTCACCGGCACCGGCGTTCCTCACCCCGCACCCGGCCGCGCCGGTGCCGGGGCTCTGGTGCGACACGGCGACATCGCCCTGCAGTTCGACGCCGGCCGGGGCACCACGCTCCGCCTCACCGAGGCGGGCGCTCCCCCGACAGCCCTCACCGCCGTGTTCCTCACCCACATCCACAGCGATCACCTGGTGGGCCTGGCCGACGTGGCCATGACCCACTGGATCCTCCAGCAGATCCGCCGCACTGCGCCGCTGCAGATCGTCTGCGCCGAGGGCCTGTGCGAGCGCTTCGCCAAGGAGATGTTCACCCCATATGCGCCGGACATCGCCGTGCGGATGGAGCACCTGCAGCCGGAGCTGCCGCGGATCGATCTGCGCACCTTCCCCCTCCCGGCCCAGCCCACCACGGTCTGGCGCAGCGACGACGGCACCGTCACGGTGGACGCCGTGGCCGTGCATCACGAGCCGGTGGAGGAGGCCGTGGCGTTCCGGGTGACCACGCCGACCGGCGTGGTGGTGATCTCCGGCGACACCCGCGTCTGCGACGAGGTGGAGCAACTCAGCGACGGCTGCGACGTGCTGGTGCACGAGGCCTGCCGGGCCACCGCGCTGCGGGACGCGGTGAAGGGCACCAACTTCGAGAAGGTCTTCTCCTACCACGCCGACACGACGGCGCTGGGCGGCCTGGCCCAGCGGGCCGGCGTGGGCCACCTGCTGCTGACCCACCTGATCCCCGCCCCGGGCACGGCGGAGCAGGAGGCCGCGTTCGAGCGCGACGTGCGCGAGGGCGGTTACACCGGCCCGGTGACGGTCGGCCGCGACCTCACCACGGTCACGATCGAGCGCTGAATCAGGCGCATCCGCCGGAGTAGACGTCGGGGTTCGGCGGCTGCCCGCTCGGGCACCGGCTGGCGTCGTTGAACGCCGTCTTGGACAAGTCCACGCCGGCCACGTTCGCACCGGTGAGGTCCACGTCCGAGAAACTGGCCCACTCCACGTTGCTGCCGCTGAGATCGGTGATGCGCAGCAGGCCGTCGGCGCTGAACTCGGGACCGATGTACGTGTCGGAGAGGTCGAGGCCGGTGAGCGACCACTCGTAGTTGCTGTTGAGGTCCAGCGATGCACCGGCCGTGTAGGCGCCGGTGAGGTCGGTGGGCTCCTTCAGCGTGACGCGCGCCTCGTTGAGCACGGCGCCGACGAGCACGGCCCCCGACGCGTCGTCGAGGACGGCGTCGGTGAGGTTGGCCCCGCTGAAGTTCGTGCCGACGCTCGAACCGAGGCGGGCCCGCTGCGCCTGGGCGCCGCTGAGGTCGGCACCGTCGAAGGTCGCCTCGTCACCGCTGGCCACCCAGAGGGTCGCCCCGGTCAGCGTGGCGCCGGTGAAGTCGGCCTCACCGAGGTTGGCGGCTGCCAGGTCGATGCCCGTGAGGTCCATCCCGGTGAAGTTCGGGTAGCCGTCCACCGTGGTCAGGTCGGCGAAGCGGCACGACCCTCCCGGCGCCAGCTCGCAGGTGTCCGGCGGCGGCCCGCTGGTGGCCTCCGAGGTCCAGACGAGGATGTCGCGCGGGATCTGGAACGTGAACGTGCTGGCGACCCCGCCGGCCGACATGCGGTTGCCGGCGATCAGCAGCCGGCCCGGTGCGCCGGCGGCGGCGTCCAGCTCGTCGGCCAAGAACGGGTGCTCCGGGCCGACCGGGGTGGGTGTCCCGTCCGAAGGTGCGACCACGGCGGATTCCAGCTCGTACGCCCGCCACCCCCGGTTCTCCACGATCGCCACACCACCCTCGGCGGGGACGACCTGCGACCAGCCGCTGCCGTCGTCGAGGATCGGCATGCCCTCCACCACCGTCTCGTCCCATGCCCCGCCGTTCCATTGCGCCACCTGGCGGACGCCACCGGTGGCCAACTGCTCGTCGGAGTACTCCACGGTGGTGCCGGGGTTGAACACGCCGGTGAGCGTGAGCACCCCACCGATCAGGTTCATGGCCAGCTCGGTGCGTGGCTGCTGGGCGAGGTCGAAGGAGTCCGTGGCTGCGCAGTCCGGGTTGGTGGGGCCATCGGCGAACGGCAGTTGGTCGTTGGGCACCAGCGCGAGGTCGCCGGGGGTGGCGCCCAGGTAGAGCCGCGGCAGGCTCACCCAGGCCACGTCCGGCTGGTAGGAGTTGTTGGCCCGCTGCAGCCGGGCGCAGGAGTGCTCGCCGCCGAGCACCGCCAGCTGGGAGCCGTCATGGACGATGGCCCGCAGGCTCATCGCCCCGGTGCCCTCGCCGCGCATCTCGCGGGCCAGCGTCCAGCTGCGCCCGTCCGGCGAGGTGAACAGGGCGCCGTGCCAGTCCAGCGACTTGATGTTGGCTGCGGCTACGAACCCCGACGGCGTCGCCACGATGTCCACCAGTTGGAAGACGGCGTCGCCGGGGGCGACCAATCCACCCGGCTCCACTTGCTCCCAGCTGGTTCCATCGGCGGACAGCCACACCACGCCGCGGGAGCGCGTGCAGACCTGGAAGCCCTCGTAGCCATCGGTGAGCTGCGACTGGGCGAAGCACTCCAAACCTCGGCTGCCGTAGGCGAGGTAGCCGCCGCTGTCCGTGCGGATGATGCCCGAGATGCGAATCGACCCCTCCTGCACGGGCGCGATGACGACCTCGGCGAACGTCACGCCGCCGTCGTGCGACACCAGCGTGTGCGTGTAGTCCAGGGTGTCCACCAGCAGCCACAGCTCGTCGCCGACGGTGACGAACTGCTGATCCATCAGCCCCTTCACGCCGGTGAGGAGGGGCGCAGCTTCCTGCCAGCGGGCACCGAGCGGCACCGGCGCAGGAGGCTCGGTGTTGGTGGTTGCCGGCTGTGTCGTGGTGGGCGCGCCCGACGCCGCGGTGGTGCTGGCGGGCTGCGACTCCACGGTGCTGTCACCGCCCGATTCGCCGGCCCCTGAGCAGCCGGCCAGCAGGGCGACTGACGCCAGCAGGCTGACCGACACGGCATTGCGGGAACGTCCCGCCAACGAGTTCCGCCTCACGACGACCCCTTCCCGAACGCTCCGTGGACCGTAGCAGCGACTGCGAGCGCGGTGGGCGCGCCACCTAACTGCGCAGGAACCCGACGATGTCCGGCCAGGCCTGGCGGTCCTGCCAGACGAAGGCGTGTCCGCCCTGGTAGCGCCGCAGCTCGCTGCCGGTGATGCGGGAGGCGATGGCCTCGCTGTTGGCCGGCGGGGCCAGCGCGTCGAACTCCCCGCACGCCACCAGGGTCGGGCAGGTGATGAGCGGCAGCCGGTCCCACACGTCGTGGTGGCGGCGGGCCTCCAGCTGCATCAACTCGCCGCGGCGTTGCTCGTCGGTCTTCCGCAGGGCGCGTGCCGCAGCGGCGAAGTCCACCAGCCGCTGGTCGAACGGGTGCGCCGCCAGGAACTCGGGGGTGTACCGGGTGTCGGTGATGTGGAGGCGGATGCGGTCCTGCTCCTCCGCCGGCAGCGAGGGCAACTCGTGCAACGGGTAGCTGGAGCCACCGGCACCGCCGGGCGACGTGCACAGCAGGGCGAGGCGCTCGATCCGCTCCGGTGCCGTGACCGCGATCTCCTGGGCCACCATGCCGCCGAAGCTGATCCCGAACAGGCAGGTGACCGGCCAGCCGACATGGTCCAGCAGCGCCAGCGCGTCGGCGGCGTAGTCGGCCATCGACGGCTGTGTTGCGGGGACGGTGGTGCGGCCGAGGCAGCGCTGGTCGTGGATCAGCACCTCGAACTCGCCGGCGAGGCGGTCGATCATCGGGCCCGAGCCGGCGATCGACGCGCCGCTGCCGTTGCACACCAGCAGGCGCGGGCCGCTCCCCCGCAGTTCGTAGTTGACGTCGATGCCGTTGAGGTGGGCGACAGGCATGCCCGGCATGCTCGCGCGGCGGACGGGCGACAGCCGTACCCTGGGCGGGCCATGCCGTCGCTCAGCCCGCTCTCCACCCGGACCCGCCTGACCCGGCTGGTGGTCTCCTGGGTGCTGGTCGGTGTGGGAGTGCCGATGCTGGTGCGGGCCGAGCTGGGTGTGGCCCCGTTCGACGTGCTGAACAGCGGGCTGAACCGCACGCTCGGCTGGTCCTTCGGGCTGTGCTTCATCGTCTCGTCGGTGTCGTTCTTCGCGCTCGGCTGGGCGCTCGGCGCACCGCTCGGCTGGGCATCTCCCGTCGGCACGGTGGTGATCGGCCCGATCGTCAACCTCGTGCTCTCCGGCATCGGCCACCACGAGGCCATGGTGGTGCGGGTGCCGCTGCTGCTCGGCGGGGTGATGGTCATCGCCACCGCCATCTGCCTGGTGGTCAGCACCGACCTCGGGCCCGGGCCGAGCGAGATGGTGATGCTCGGGCTGATCCACCGCGGCATGCCGATCATCCCCGCCCGGTGGATCAGCGACGGGTCACCCGTGGTCGCCGGGGTGCTGCTGGGTGGCGCCATCGGTGCAGGGACGGCGCTGTTCGCCGTGGTGATGGGTCCGCTGGTCCGCGCCGGCCTCCGCCGCCTGGGCTACGTGCCGCGGACGTTGGCCGTCAGGCCCGCGCCGTTCTGAGCCGCATCCACCTGAGCCGCCTCGCAGACCCAGTCCCACAGCCTCGACCGATGGGCGGGGGTGTCGCTGCGGCGGGTGTTCGGCAGGCGGTGCAGGCTGCGCCGACGACGGTCCAGCCAGAAGCCCCCGCTGGTCGCGGCGGGCTCGCCGTCATCGGCGATCAGCCAGACGATGGTGTCCGCTCCCTCGTCGGGGGTGCGCAGGAGAGGGCCGACGATGCGGCGGAAGGTCGGCAGCGACTCGGCGACGCCGGGCGTATCCGCCCAGCCGGGGTGCATGGCGTGGAACACCACGTCGCTCGCCGGCACCGTGTCGGCCCACATCTCGTTGAGCGTCACCTGGGCCCGCTTGGCACGGGCGTACTGCTCCGCGCCGCGGTAGTCGTCCCCCATCTGCAGGTGCTCCACCGTCAACGGCGCGGCGTACATCCCGCCCGAGGACACGGTGATCACCCTGCCGGGCGCGGCGGCCCGGAGCGCGGGGAGGAGCAGCGAGGTGAGCAGGAACGGGCCGACCACCTGGCTGGCGACGGTCTGCTCGATGCCGTCGGCGTTCACCCGGCGATCGGCCGTGAGCGCACCGGCGTTGTGGACGAGGGCATCAATGCGCGGGAAACGGGCGCTGAGGTCCGCCGCCAGCCGGCGCACCTGGGCAAGATCGCCGAGGTCGGCGAGCGCGGTGTGAACGTCGCCGAGGTCGGCGATCGAGGCTGCCGCCGCTTCCGTGCGGCCGGCGTCGCGCCCCAGCAGCACGGTGGTGGCACCCCGCCGTGCCACCCAGGTGGCCGTCGCCAGACCGAGACCGCTGGTGGCACCGGTGACCACCACGGTCCGGCCGGTCAGATCGTAGGAGTCGAGTGGTGTCCAGCCCTCCAGCCGGGAGCGCACGGCGGGGCCGATCCGGGTGAAGCTGGTGAGGACGGGCGCCTCGAGCGCGGCGTCCACGAGGCGGCGGGGGGACAGATCCATGCCGGGTCCAACCCCCGACGCAGCGGATTGCTTCCTGGTTACCATCGTCGGCATGACCCAAGCCCCCGGCGCCGCCCACTGGGAAGCCCGCTACGGTGACCCGCACTACCACTACGGCACGGAGCCGAACGACTTCCTGCGCGAGCAGGTCGGAGCGCTGCCGCCCGGCGGCCGGGTGCTGTGCATCGCCGACGGCGAGGGCCGCAACTCGGTCTTCCTCGCCAGTATGGGCTTCCAGGTCACGGCGTTCGACCTGGCCGAGGCCGGGGTGGCGAAGGCCCGCCGCCTGGCCGCCGAGCAGGGGGTCCCGCTCGATGCACACGTCGCCGACGCCGCCCACTTCCCGATCGGCGAGGGCGAGTGGGACGGGGTGGTCAGCATCTTCGCCCACATGCCGCCGCCCTTGCGTGCCGACCTGCACCGGCGGGTCGCCGTCGGCCTGCGCGAAGGCGGGGTGCTGCTGCTGGAGGCCTACACACCCGCCCAGATCGGGCGGGGCACGGGCGGACCTCAGGTGCCGGAGATGACCATGAACTTGGCGACGCTGCGCGCCGAGCTGCCCGGCCTGGAGGAGTTGCACGCCGCCGAATTCGTCCGGCCAGTGGTCGAGGGGCCGGGCCACACCGGCGACGGCGCCGTCGTGCAGTACGTGGCCCGCCGCGCCGGGGGTGTGTGGTGACGGCGCCGGTCGCACTGGTCACCGGCGCCAACCGGGGCATCGGTATGGAGGTCGCCCGGCAACTGGCCGGTCGCGGCCACCAGGTGGCCATCTGCGCCCGCAACGCCGCCGACGCCGAGGCCGCCGCGCTGGCGATCGGCGTCGGCACCGCGGGGTTCGTGCTGGACATCACCGACCCGGTGTCGGTGGACGCCGCGGTCGCCGCCGTGGTCGCCCACTTCGGGCGGCTCGACGTGGTGGTCAACAACGCCGGCGGCCACTACGACGACGGCGCCACCATCAGCAGGGTCACCGACGAGGACCTGCGCGATGCGCTGGAGATCAACACGTTCGGCGCCCTGCGGGTCACCCGGGCGGCGATCCCCCACCTGCGGGCCTCGGGTCACGGCCGGGTCGTCAACGTCTCCAGCCGTTCCGGCACGTTCTCCGCCACGTGGGGCGACGCCCCGGCCTACGCCGTCTCCAAGGCGGCGCTCAACATGGTGACCCTGCTGCTGGCCAAGGAACTGGAGGGCGACGGCATCCTGGTGAACGCCTGCTGCCCAGGCTGGGTGCGCACCCGCATGGGCGGCGACGACGCCGAGCGCTCCGTGGAGGAAGGTGCCGACACGCCGGTGTGGCTGGCGACGCTGCCCGACGACGGCCCCACGGGCGGCCTGTTCGGCGAACGCCAGCAGATCGCCTGGTAGGTCGTCGCCCGGCCGTCAGTCGGTGTCGGGCTCCGGGGCCTGGTCGGCGGCGACCTCGGTCTCCGCCGGTTCCTGCGCGGCGTCCGTCTCCTTCGGCGCCCATGCCGGCTTCGCGCCGGTCTCCAGTTCGATCAGCCGCGCCTTCGCGGCCTTCCAACGGGCGTCCGCCTCCACCGTGCCTTTGCCGGCCGCCTTGGCGGCGCGGACCGCGGCAATGGCCCGGTCCAGTTCGCGCTGGGCGTCGCGCACCGCGTTGGCCTTGGCGGCGGCGTCGGCGGCGCGACGGTCGGCCTCGGCCTTGGCCCTGGCAGCCTTCTCCCGGTCAGCCTTGTCGCGCCGCTCGCTCTCCTTCAGCGCGGCGGCAAAGCGCTCCAGCGCGTCGGTGGGGTCGGCGGGCGCGGCCTTCCCAGCGGGCGGCGACGAGGCCGGGCGGGGTGCTGTGGGCGGGGTGGGGGTGCTGCGGTGACGGCGACGGCTGGGCATCGCTGCACAGTGTGTCAGGAGGCGAGCGCCACCGCCGAGCGGATGGCCGTGTAGACGGCCACGATCACCAGCAGGCCGACGAACCAGCGCTGCAGTTCCTTGGCGTCGCGCTTGCCGGCGAGATGGCTGCCGACCAGCACGCCGAGCAGGCTGGCCACCACGAACGGCACTACCACCTTCCACTCCACGTTGCCGGCCTTCAGCCGGGTGGTCAGCGCCACCATCGAGTTGATGATGATGACGACCAGCGACGTGCCCACGGCTTCCGGCATGGAGAACCCGAGCGCCAATACCAGCATCGGCACGATGACGAACCCGCCGCCCACGCCGAAGAAGCCGGTGAGCATGCCGACCACCGAGCCGGCCACCAGCACCTTCACCACGGTGCCGGCGTCCACGGTGATGACCGCCGAGCCGGTGGTGGCGACGTGGGTGGAGCCGGGGCGGGCACGGCGCCACATCATCACGGCCGCCGCGACCATCACGCCGCTGAACAGCAGCAGGAGGAGGTCGCCGTTCACGCCCGAGGCCATCCAGCCGCCGAGCAGCGCCGCGCCAGAGCCGGCGAGGCCGAACAGCAATCCGGCACCCCAGCGCACCCGGCCCGCCCGCCAGTGCGGCAGCAGGCCGATGGCGGACGTGATGGCCACGAGGATCAGCGACGTCGCGGAGGCCGGTTTGGCACCCTGGCCGGCGCCGTAGACGAGGGCCGGGATGGCGAGGATGGAGCCGCCGCCGCCGAGGGCACCGAGCGACAGCCCGATGACGAACCCGAGCGGGGACGCGAAGAGAGCACGCACTGGTCAGCCGCGGTTCAGGCCGGGGTGCCTGCGGTCATCCAGGCCGTGTACCCACCAATGAGGTCGGACACGTCCTGGAAGCCGTGCGAGCGCAGCATGCTCGAGGCGATGGCCGAGCGGTAGCCACCGGCGCAGAACACGACGACCGGCTTGGTCTTGTCCAGCTCGTCCATCCTGTTGATGAGCGCCGGCAGGCCGATCTCGATCGACCCGGGGATGGTGCCCTCGGCGATCTCGCCCGGGTTGCGAACGTCGACGAGCTGCAGGTCCGGCAGGTCGCGGATCCGCTCCTCCAGGGCCGGCACCGACAGGCGGGACAGCTGGTCGATCAGGTCGGGGTGCTCGATGAACTCGTGGACCGGGTTGTCCAGCGCACCGAGCACATTGTCGAACCCGATCCGGGCCAGGCGGGTGCGAGCCTCGTTCTCGGTGCCGGGCTCGCACACCAGCACGATCGGCGTGCCCGGCTGCATGACCTCGCCGGCGTACTCGGCGAAACGGCCGCCGAGCCCGACGTTGACCGAGCCGCGCAGATGACCGGCGGCGAAGACCATGTCCTCGCGGGCATCGACGACGACGGCGCCGTCGCGCTGAGCGGCCAGCACCTGGTCGAGATCCATGAGGAGGACGGGGCCCTCCTCGTACAGGTCGCGCTGCTGGCGGTTCATCGTGGCGGCGAACAGGAAGTAGAGCGGGGCGACGGACTGGCCCTGGGTGACGGCCTCGCGGAACTGGTCCACCGTCATCGGGGCCAGCGCGTAGTTGGTGCGGCGCTGCTCGCCGATGGTGCTGACGGTCTCCGTGCTGAGGTTCTTGCCGCAGGCGGAGCCGGCGCCGTGCGCGGGCCAGACCTTGGTCGCGTCGGGCAGCGTCATCAGCTTCTCGTGCAGCGAGTGGTACAGCTGGACGGCCAGCTCGTCGGCGGTGTAGCCGATGGCGGACAGCAGGTCCGGCCGGCCCACGTCGCCGATGAACAGGGTGTCGCCGGTCAGCACCCCCGCCGGCTCGCTGCCGGTGCCGTCGGGGTAGACGACGATGGAGATCGACTCGGGCGTGTGGCCCGGCGTCTCGCGGACCTCCAGCACCACCTTGCCGAGCGTGATGAGGTCGCCGTCGGCGTACGCCTCGATCGGGAACTGGGCCTTGTCCTTCGCCTCCCGGCCGAAGCCGATGACCGCCCCGGTGCGCTCCGCCAGCTCGAGGTGGCCGGAGAGGAAGTCGGCGTGGAAGTGGGTCTCCAGCACGTGGGTGATGCGCAGACCGTGCTCCTCCGCGTCGGCCAGGTACTGGGCGATGTCGCGCTGCGGGTCCACCACCACGGCCTTGCCGGTGGAGGTGTCGCCGATGAGGTAGCTGGCGTGGGAGAGGCACCCGAGGTAGTACTGGCGGAAGAACAACATGACGGGAAATATACCCCCCGGGGTATCCCGCGTCAACCTCCCGGACGTCGCGGGCGCGCCTACAGTGACGGTCCATGCTCTCACCGATCGAACTGCGCAGCGACAACGCCGCGGGCGCCGCCCCGGAGTTGGTGGCCGCCATCGCCGACGCCAACCGCTCCTCCGCCCTCGCCTACGGCGGCGACGCCGTCACGGCCCGGCTGCACGAGGTGGCCCAGGAGGTGTTCGAGCATCCGGAAGCGCACGTCTTCCCCGTCGTCTCCGGCACCGCAGCCAACTCGCTGGCGCTCTCCGCCCTGTGCCCGCCGTGGGGCAGCGTGGTCTGCCACGAGACGTCGCACATCTACGTCAACGAGTGCGGGGCCACGTCGATGTTCGGTGGCGGGGCCGTCATCCGCGGCATCCCCGGCGACGGCTACAAGGTGCACCCCGACGGGCTGCGACGGGTGTTCGCCACCACCAACTGGGGCGACGCGCACCACTCCCAACCGTCGGTGCTGTCCCTCACCTGCCCCACCGACTTCGGCACCGTGTACACGCCGGACGAGGTGGCCGCATTGTCGGCGGTGGCCGCCGAGCGCGGCCTGCGCCGCCATCTCGACGGCGCCCGCATCGCCAACGCCGTGGTCGCCAACGGCTGCACGCCGGCCGAGCTCACCTGGCGGGCCGGGGTGGAGGTCATCTCGCTCGGGGCGATCAAGAACGGGGCGGTGAGCACCGACGCCATCGTGTCGTTCGACCCGGAGGTCAACGAGGCCCTCGGGTACCGGTTGAAGCGCTCCGGTCATGTGGCCAGCAAGATGCGCTTCCAGTCCGCCCAGCTCATCGCCTACCTCACCGACGGCCTGTGGCTGCGCCTGGCCGGCAGGTCGAACGCGGCGATGGCCCGGCTGGCCGGCGGCCTCGCTGCCGTCGGCGGCGTGGAGCTGCTCAACGACCCCCAGGCCAACATGCTGTTCCTGCACGTCGGTGAGGACGTGGAGCGCCGCCTGGCCGACGACGCCGCCCTGAGGTTCTACGGCATGGGTGGCGGCGTCATCCGCTTCGTCACCAGCTTCCAGACCACCGACGACGACGTCGACGAGGTCCTCCGCAGGTTCACGTCGGTGACGGGCTGACGGCGATCGCGATCGGGAGGGCCGGCACGGCGGCGGCATCGGGGGCGTAGACGCGGACCACGGTGACATGCCCGGTGTCGCGGTCCACTTCCACGAGGGCTGGCACGGCATCGAGGACGGCGATCGTCTGGTCGTCGATCCACGACGGCGAGTTGAACCGGCCGCTCACTCGGGGGTCGGTGGACACGATCTCGCGGGCCACGCTCCCATCGGCCGCGGCGAGGACCTCGACCGACCGGTAGTCGGGTCCGACCAGTGCCAGCCAGGAGCCCTCCGGCGACCAACGCGCCTGGCCGATGTAGCGGTCGGATCGCCGCACCTCACGAACCTCCCCCGTCGCCGTGTCGCCGATCACGACGGCGAACCCGCCGCCATCGAGCGCCACCGTGAAGGCGAGCGACGTACCGGCGATGTCGATGCCGGAGTGCACGTCGACGATGCCGTCGATGGCGAACGTGGTGAGCAGCGCCCCGGTGATGGAGTGCACCTCCCCGTTCTCCCGCAACTCCAAGAGTTCGCCGTTCCGGTCGAAGCCGTACACGGCGTCGGGCCGGGCGGCCGCCAGCACGACCGGCTCGTCGGCTATGAGATCGACGATGCTGCCGCCGGCGTCGACTGTGGCGACGCGCGAAGTGTCGTGGCCGGTGATGAACGGCTGACCGCTCGCCAGTTCGATCGCCGTCGTCGACTCGACGTTGCCCGCGCCATCGACGCGGCACACCACCGCCGGCGGCATCGGCGTGTCCCTGAGGTTCAGGCACTGCGCGAGGAAGTGCACGTCGGGTGGTCCATCGCCGTCCGCCGAGGAGCAGGCTGCGAGCCCCGAGGCCGCGGACGTGACCGCGACTGCCACCGCCAGCGCCGCCAGCCTCCTGACCACCACTCCGGCAGTCTGCCCGACGGCGCGGCGGCGGCTACGGCGCATGCGCCCAGTCCATGGCGCTGCGCGTGTACACGACCGTCACCGCCAGGGCGAGCGCCATGTAGCTGAAGAGGACGACCCACAGCCCAGGCCACCGGTGGAGCTTGTCGCGCCAGACCCTGAACCAGCCGATCATCGCGGCAGCCCCGAGCGCGGCTTGGAGTGCCACATGCACCAGTGCGAGATGATCGAGGTGCCTGCAGTACGCCGCAGAATGGAAGCCGGCGGAGCATGCCTCATTGACGTTGAACCCCAGCATGGCCGAGTAGAACATCGAGATGAACGTGGCGACCACCGCGCCACCCAGCCCCAACCCCAGGTCGCCTTCTCGAAAGAACGGTGCCCGGCCGCGTCGCTCGGTCGCTGTCCCTTCCCCCGACTGACCTGATTGCGCGCCCAAGGGCGCGACCATAGGTCACGGTTGACGTGAAAGCGCGCCCTTGGGCGCGAGAACAGGTCATGACGCCGGTGGTCGGCAGGGCGACCCGGCGGGCAGACCCCTCAGGGCTCGACGCGGAGGCCGTCGAGGCCACGGATGACGAAGTTGGGGAGGTACTCGGGCGTGCCGTCGAGGTGGAGGCCGGGGAACCGGGTGGCCAGGCCGGCCAGCGACACCTCCAACTCCTGGCGGGCCAGTGGGGCGCCGACGCAGAAGTGGATGCCGCCACCGAAGGCGATGTGCGCGCTGTCACCGCGGCCGACGTCGAAGCGGTCGGGGTCGTCGAACCGGCGGGGGTCGCGCTCGGCGGCGCCGAACAGCATCGCCACCTCCTGGCCGACCTCCAGCGGCTGGCCGGCGATCTCCACCCCGGGCTCCAGCACCCACCGCTCGAACAGCTGCAGCGGGGCGTCCCAGCGCAGCATCTCCTCCACCGCCACCTTCGCCGGCACCTCGCCGCCGACCACGCGCTGCCACTCCCCCGGGTGCAGCATCAGCGCCCGCACCCCATTGCCGAGCGTGTTGACGGTGGCCTCGTGGCCGGCCTCCAGCAGGACCATCGTGGTGGACACGATCTCGTCCTCGGTGAGCATGTCGCCCTCGTCCTCCACCCGCACCAGCTCGCTGACCAGCAGGCCGTCGGGCGAACGCCGCTTCGCCGCGATCAGTTCCTTCGTGTAGGCGATGTACTCCGCAGCCGCCCGGTTGGCCGCCACTTGCTGGGCCTCCGGGGTCGACAGCTCGTACATCTTCACGATGGCGTGTGACCAGTCCAGCAGCAGCTGGGTGTCCTCCCGCGGCACGCCGAGCATCGAGCAGATCACCGCCACCGAGTAGGGCTGGGCGTAGTCGCGCAGCAGGTCGAACCCGCGGAGGTCGGCGCAGCGGTCCAGCAGCTCGGCGGAGAACCCCTCGATGGCTGGCCGCAACCGCGCCACCGCCGACGGGGTGAACACCTTGCTGACCAGGCGGCGGATGCGGGTGTGGTCCGGCGGTTCCAGGCACAGCAACGACCACTGCTCGTGCTGGTGGAACGCCGCCCACCGCGGGTCGGGCTCCTCGCGGCCGACCTCGGCGTGGGTGTAGCGGTGGGTGTACGCCCGGCCCAGGCGGCGGTCTCGCAGGGTCTCCTGCACGTCGGCGAAGCGGGTGATGGTCCACTGCCCGGTCCGCTCGTTCCAGAACCCCGGCGTCGCCTCTCGCACCGCGCTCAGCGCCGGGTACGGGTCGGCCAGGAACTCAGGATCCGCCGGGTCGAAGCGGGCGACGATGGCATCGAGGTCGGGCGAACCGGACATACGGCCAGGGTAGGGCACCCAAGCCCTAGCATGACGCCGTGATCGTCGTCGCCGGTGAAGCCCTCGTCGACCTGCTCATCGCCCCCGACGGCTCCGTCACGGCGAAGCTCGGCGGCGGGCCGTACAACGCGGCCCGGGCCATCGGCCGGCTGGGCCACCCGGTCACCTTCCTCGGCTCGCTGAGCGTCGACCGCTTCGGCAGCCGGCTGTTCGAGCATCTCGTGGCCGACGGCGTGGACAATGCCGCCACCGTCCGGTGCGACCTGCCCACCACCCTGGCCGCTGCGGAACTGGACGACCTGGGCGCGGCCACCTACCGCTTCTACATCGAGGGCACATCGGCCCCAGCGCTGGACCATGTGCCCACCTCGCTGCCCACGCCCACCGCCGTGCACGCCGGCACCCTGGGCCTGGTGCTGGAACCGATGGGCACCACCATCGAGCGCTACATCCGCACCCTGCCCGACGACGTGCCCGTGCTGCTCGACCCCAACTGCCGCCCCCGGGTGGTGGCCGACCGGCAGGCCTACCTCGGCCGCATCGAGGGCCTCTACGGCCACTCCCACATCGTCAAGCTGAGCACCGACGACATCGAGTACCTGTGCCCCGGCGCCGACCCCCTCTCCTACGCCCACGCCCTCGCGGCCTCCGGCCCGCTGGCCGTCCTGGTCACCGCCGGCGGGGAGGGCGCGTGGGCCGTCACCGAGGGCCAGTCGACGATGGTCCCCGGCCGGCGGGTCCGGGTGGCGGACAGCGTGGGCGCGGGCGACAGCTTCGGCGCCGCCTTCCTCGCCTGGTGGCTGGACCACGGCCGCACCGCCGCCGACCTCGCCGACCACCACGCCGTGGTGGAGGCCGTGGACGCCGCCCAGGAAGTGGCTGCGTTCACCGTGCAGCAGGTGGGCGCCGAACCGCCGCGCCGCCACCAACTCTCGGCCCGCTGGCAACGGGCGTGAGCCCGGCACCCGCGCTGCCGCCCACGGCCGCCGACCGCCTGGCCACGCTGCTCGCCGACGGCCGCATCATCCTCGGCCTCGCCGGCCCTCCCGGTAGCGGCAAGAGCACGCTGGCCGCCGCGCTGGCCGACCACGCCACCCACCATGGCATCGCCGCCTGCATCCTGCCGATGGACGGCTTCCACCTCGCCGATGAGGAACTCGCCCGCCTCGGCCTCGGCGACCGCAAGGGCGCCCCTGAGACGTTCGACGTGGACGGCTTCGTCGCCACCCTCCGCCGGGTCCGCACCGCCGACCACGACGTGCTGGCGCCACGCTTCGACCGCCATCTGGAAGCCGCCATCGCCGGCGCCCTGCGCATCCCCGCCGCGGCGCGGTTGGTGATCGTGGAGGGCAACTACCTCCTGCTGCAACGACCGGGCTGGGAGGACGTGCGGCCGCTGCTGGAGGAGTGCTGGCTGCTCGCCCCGGACGACACCGCCCGCGTCGAGCGCCTCGTGGCCCGCCACATCGCTCACGGCCGCTCCCCCGCGGCCGCGGCCGCGTGGGTGCGCGACGTGGACGAACCGAACGCCCGCCTCATCGCCGCCGCATCCGCCGCGCCCGACCTGGTGCTCGACCCGGGCTGAACCGGGCCGCCGCGCTCAAAGCAGCTGGCGCAGCCGGCTCTCCACGTCCTCGCGGTTGAGGTAGGCGCCGCACATCCGCCGCACCCCGCTGTAGGCGGCGCGGCCGTGCAGCACCCGCCAGTTGTCGAACAGCATCGCCTCGCCCGGCTGGAGCACGTGCCGCCACTGCATGGTCGGCTCGTTGGCGATCTCGTCGAACAGGCGGATGGCGTCGTAGAACTCCACCATGTCGGCCTCGTCCAGCAGGAACGGGGCCCGGTCGTAGTTGTTGAACGACACCTGCACCAGCCGACCGGTGTGGTCGTGACGGAACACCGGGCGGGCGGCCATGAGGTGGGCGCCGTCGCCGATGTACTGGCCGGGTACGGCCACGGTGCTGAGCACCTCGAACAGTTCGGGTGCCTCGGCCTCCATACGGCGGGCGATGGCGAACCCGTCCACCATCGTGCTCTCCCCACCTGTCCCTTCGAACTCCAGGCAGTGCAGCAGCTGGCAGCCCGGGGCGTCGTTGCTGTACGTGCTGTCGGTGTGGCCGCGGAGCTCCAGCGTGGTGTAGGCGGTGTCCGCCTTGGCCATGTCGGCGGTGAACTCCCAGAAGCCGCCGAAGATGGTCTCGCGGATGTACCCCACCCGGTGGATCAGCTCCTCCGTGGCGGCAGCGGTGGCCGGCGTGCCGGTGACGATGCAGAACCCGTACTGCAGGGTGCGGCCCAACCACTGGGCCACCCCGGCCTCGGTGTTCATGACCGCCGCGTACTCCACCGTGGGCGTCGCCAGCGACGAGTTCCAGAGGGTGACCGGCACGTCCACCGCGGCCCGAGCGGCACGCGGCAGCCGGTAGCGGGCGAGGAACGCCACGGGCAGGCACGACGGCGGCTCCAGGACGTCCCACGTGACCACCAGGTCGTCGCCCACGAGTTCGGTGCTGAGGCCACGCAGGCCGCGCGGCACGCGCGCCGTGAACAGCTGGCGCTGCTGGGTGACGGGGTGCAGGGTCTCCTCGTCGTGGGCGTGGTCGCGCAGCCACAGCCACGGGTAGCGGGAGGTGACCCCGTCCGACCAGGTGACCTCCAGCGAGAGGTCACCTGGGTTCAGCGTGGCGATGGTCGGCATGGGCGCCAACGGTAGTGGGTCAGAACCGCACCTTGCAGATGCGCGGCCCGCGCACCTGCCCGCCCGCCCAGGTGACGCCGTCCGGGTCCACCAGCTCGAACTCGGGAATGCGGTCCAGCCACGTCTGCAGGGCAACCCGCAGCTCCAGGCGGGCCAGGTTGGAACCCGCGCAGCGATGGATGCCGGCGCCGAACGCGACGTGCCGGTTGTGCTCGCGGTCGAGGATCACCTCATCGGGGTTCTCGAACTGGCGCGGGTCGCGGTTGGCGGCCGGGAAGGCCATCAGCACACGATCGCCGGCCTTCATCGGGCAGCCCTGGAACTCCACGTCGTGGTCCACGATGCGGGCCATGGTGACCGGCGCGTAGGCCCGCAGCAGCTCCTCGATCGCCATCGGCCACAGGTCCGGGCTCTCGCGCAACTGCCGGCGGTGCTCTGGGTGCTGGGCCAGGTGCCACAGCGACGCGCCGATGGCCGACCAGGTGGTGTCCACCCCGGCCACCAGCATCAGGTTGCACACCCCGTGCACGTACTCCTCCGGCACCTTCTGGCCGTCCACCTCGCTGTTCAGCAGGGTGGTGATGAGGTCGTTCTCCCGCGGGTTGGCCTTGCGGTCCTCGATCTGGGCTTTGAAGTAGTCGAGGATCTTCATCCGCGACTCCAGACGCACCTTCGGGTCCGTCAGGCCGGCCTCCAGCACGCCGCGAACCCAGCCGGTGAACGTGTCCGACAGGTCGGTCGGCACGCCGAGCATGGTGGCGATCACCCGCACGGGGATCTGCTGGGCGTAGTCGGCCGCTGCATCGCCCTCACCGGACTCGATGAACCGGTCGATCAACTGGTTGCACAGGTCGCGGGTGCCCTCCTCGTACTTCGCCACGGCCTGCGGGGCGAAGAACGGCAGGATCAACCGGCGGTGCCAGTGGTGCTCCGGCGGGTCGCTGCTGATCGGCGGCGCGGCCACCCCGGCGTACGCACCCTCCATCTGCTGCGGCGGCGGCGCCGTCACCAGGATCTGGCGCGACGTGAACGTGGCGTACTCCTGGGCCAGGGCAACGACGTCCTCATAGCGGGTGGGCAGCCACGACCCGCCCCAACGCTCGGTGTGGGCGATGGGGCAGCCGGACTCGCGGATCTCGTCCTGCACCGGGAACGGGTTGAGGACGTAGTCGCGGTCGAAGATGTCGTAGTCGGTGAGCGGGTCGATGGTGGTCACGGGGCTACTCCTCGATGGTGATGGCGCGCTCGGGGCAGTTGCCCTCGGCGCGGCGGGCCTTGGCTTCCAGCTCGGCGGGCAGGTCGCCCTCGATCAGCACGATGGCGTTGCCGTAGTCGTCGCTGCCGAACACTTCCGGCGCGGCGATCGCGCACATCTGGTGGCCGTGGCAGGCGCCGTCGTTGACGCGGACTCTCATGACGTTCTCCTGGTGGTGTGGTCGGATCCGTTGCGGGTGATGGGCTGGACGAGGAAGGGCGGCGTGCGGCGAGGGTCGGCCGGGTCGGTGCGCCCCGTGAGGGCGATCCGCCGCAGCTGCACCACGACGTCGGCACGGGACGGGCGCGGCCTCCCAGCGGCGCCGGCTTCGATCCACCAGCGCAGCACCTCCACCACCTGGCCGGTGAAGGCCCGCACGGCCAGTTCGGGGTCGGCCGCCAGCGGGGGCAGGCCGTCGGCCAGCGCGGCGCGGTCCACCTCGTCCACCACGGCTGCCACCTCGTCGGTGAAGCGCCGCAGGGCCACCCCGTCGCCCTCGCCACGCAGCACCAGGCGCAGCCGGTCGGGCTGCTGCTCGGCATCCTCGAACAGCATCAACAGGCGGTCGGTGCCGGCCTGCCCGAAGCGCTCCAGCACGTCGCGCACCACCTGCTCGGCGATGGCCAGCAGCAGGTGCTCCTTGTCGCGGAAGTGGGTGTAGAAGGTGGCCCGGGTGACCCCGGCGCGTTCCACCAGCTGGTCCACGGTGACGGCGCGGTAGCCATGGGCCAGGCACAGCGCCACCATGGCCTCGTGCAGGGCGCGGTGGGTGCGGCGCACACGCGGGTCGGCACGCTCGGTCGGTGCAGCCCCCAGCTCGATGGTCCCCCCGGTCATCGCCGGGCAGCGTACCCACTACTGGACGGTTTGTCCAGAAGTTCCCTCAGCCCATCACCGTGCCACTGGTGGCTGCCGGATCGCGCCGGCGGGAGAACGCCGCCAGATCGATGGGGCGGCCTGTGCGCGCCCCCACCACCTGCACCGGCTGCTCGTCGTGGTTCCCGCCGACGGCCTCGTGGTCGATGATCGCCGCCAGGAAGCGGCCGGCCATCGGAGCGTTCTTGAACTGGTTCCCGCTGGTGCCGCATGCCAGGTAGAAACCGGGCACGTCGGTGCGGTCGTAGAACGGCACCCAGTCGTCGGCCACGTCGTACAGCGCGGCCAGCCCGGCCATCCGGTGCGGCACGCCGAACACGGGCACCCGCTTGGCGAGGCGCAGCATCGAGGTCTCGTACTGTTCCACCGTGGGGTAGGGCGCCAGCGTGTCCGGGTCGTCCACCCAGTGCAGATCGTCGCACTCCGGCTCCGTGCCGCCCACCAGCCAGGTCCCGCCCACCTGCGGCCGCAGGTACTGGCCGATGTCCATGTCGGCCAGTGTTGGCATGCCGTCCTCCAGCGTCAGCCCCGCCGGTGCCGGCACGGTGAACACCTCCTGGCGCAGCGGCCGGTGCCCCAGGTGCATCCCGAGGTCCGCACCCACCATCGCGTTCACTCCAGCACTGTGCGGCCCGGCGGCGTTGACCACGACCGGTGCGCTCAGCGTCTCGCCGCCGTCGACGTCCACCCCCGTCACCCGCCCACCCTGCACACGCATACCGGTGACCCGGGTCCGCAGGCGCACCACTGCGCCGTGGCGGCGGGCGGCATGGGCCAGGTTGCGGGCAGCCAGGCCGGGGTCGTCGATGAAGCCGGACTGCGGCTCGAACAGCGCCGTCAGCGCGCCGCCGGCCGGCTGGGCGAAGCGGGGGTCGTCCGGCCGGCTGGGCGGGTGGTAGGCACCGGTGTCCACCCCGGGCATCAGCCGCTGCAGGCCATCCGCGTCCAGATCCTCGTAGGCGATGCCGATGTCGTCCCACAGGCGGGCGATGCGGCCGGTGTTGTCGCCCGGCGTGCGCACCACCACCATCCCGGTGCGGATGAACCGGGCCATCCCATCAGGGTCCTCCACGCCGAGGAAGTCGGCCCACTGGCTCCACGCCGCGGCGGACTCCCATGCGGTGAGCACGGCGTCGTACGTGGAGTAGCTGAAGCGGATGATCGACGACGACGCGCTGGTGGAGCCGCTGCCGGGCGCCGGCCCGGCATCCACCACCACGACATCGCGACCGCCACGAGCCAACTCCAACGCGATGGCGCTGCCGATGACCCCAGCACCGATGATGACGGCGTCCGCGGTGGACGGCCCGCTCACGAGACTGCGGCGCCGAACAGCTTGCCGACCAGCATCGTGATGCCCATCGCGGCGATGCCACCCAACACCACACGGGCCATCGGCTTGGCCGGCGGCGCACCGCCGGCACGGGCACCGGTGAACCCGAGGATCACCAGCGCCACCACCGACACCCCGAGGATGACCCCGATGCGGGCCGAGATGGATGCCAGCGCAGCGGCCGCCAGCGGCACCGCCGCGCCCACGCCGAACGCCAGTGCCGAACTGCCGGCGGCGACCATCGGCTGGGCCAGGTCGTCCTGGTCGATGCCCAATTCGTCGCGCAGGTGGGCCGTGAGCGCGTCGTGCTCGGTGAGCTGCACCGCCACCTGCTGGGCGAGGTCGGCCGACAGGCCCTTGGTGCGGTAGATGGCGGCAAGCTCCTCCAGCTCGTGGTCGGCCAGGTGCTCCAGCTCCCACTTCTCCTTGGCGATGTCGCTGCGCTCAGTGTCGCGCTGCGAGGCCACGGACACGTACTCGCCCAGCGCCATGCTGATGGCCCCGGCCACCAGCCCGGCCATCCCGGCCGTGAGCAGGGTGGAACGGGATGCGTCGGCGGCCGCCATGCCGAGCAGGAGCGCAGCGGTGGAGATGATGCCGTCGTTGGCACCGAGCACCATCGCTCGCAGCCAGCCGACGCGGTGGGTGTAGTGCCCCTCCCGATGTTTCGCCATGTGGGTAAACCTACCGAGGCCGGTCAGGCACCCAGCTGTGCAGCACCTGGTAGTAGTTCTGCCGCTCGTACACCTGAGGGTCGGGCACGTTGCGCCGGCTCACACTGCCGCGCAGCTCGCCGACGTCCTCGTACTCCCGCTCCTCCATCCACTCGCGGATGAACCGCTCGATGACGGCCAGGTGCTCGGGGCCGTGCCGTAGCAGGGAGGACGTGGTCATCACCACGTCGGCGCCGGCCAGCAGCAGCTTCAGCGCGTCAGCCCCGTCGTGCACACCGCTGGTGGCGGCCAGCGAGCAGTTGACGTTGCCGTACAGGTTGGCGATCCAGTGCAGGGGCAGGCGGGTCTCGGCAGACGTGCTGAGCGCCAGCCGGGGCACGACCTCCAGCGTGTCCAGGTCGATGTCCGGTTGGTACAGGCGGTTGAACAGCACCAGCCCGTCCGCCCCGGCGTCCTGCAGGCGCACCGCCAGGTTGCCGAGCGCGCTGAACCACGGGCCCAGCTTCACCGCGATCGGCACGTCCACCTCGGCACGCACGGCCTCCACCAGTTCCACGTACCGCTCCTCCACCTCGGCAGAGGATTGCGACGGATCGACGACGATGTCGTACACGTTCAACTCGATGGCGTGGGCGCCGGCGTCGGCCAGGTGGCGGGCGTAGCGCACCCAGCCACCGGGGCTGGTGCCGTTGAGACTGGCGATCACCGGGATGGACAGGCGCTCCCTGGCCTGCTCCACCAGGGTCAGATGATGGGCCGGGCCGACATCGGGCAGCGGCAGGTCGGGCAGGTAGCTGAGCGCCTCGCCGTACACGTCCGTGCCGTGCTCCAGCGCGAACGAGCGGGCGAAGGCCTCCTGCTCGATCTCCTCCTCGAACAGCGAGGGCAGCACGATGGCCGCTGCGCCGGCAGCCTCCAGGCGCTCCCACATGGCCGGGTTGCCGGTGAGCGGGCCGGGCGACGCCACCAGCGGGCTACGCAGGTGCAGGCCGAGGTAGGTGGTGGTGGTCAGGTCGGTCATCGGTGTCCCCCTCAGCCTTCGTCCTCGTCGTCGGCCAGCACGGCGTCGCCTGCCTGCCCCGGCGCAGCCCGGTGCAGGCCGGCCAGCTGCCGGTAGTAGTCGAACCGGGCGCTGACGTCCTCCTGGGCCAGGTCGGTGAGCTCCTTCGCCCGGTCCGGGTTGGCCCTGGCCAGCATGGCGAAGCGGGCCTCGCTGCGGGCGAACTCGGCGAACGGCACTGACGGCTCGGCGCTGTCCAGCTGGAACGGGTGGGCATCGTCGTCTGGCGACGGCCGGTAGCGGAACAGCGGCCAGTGGCCGGACTGCACGGCCAGCTTCTGCTGGCTCATCGAGCGGTTCATGTCGAAGCCGTGGGCGATGCAGGTGCTGTAGGCGATGATCAGGCTGACACCGGGCCAGGCGTCGGCTTCCAGGAAGGCCTTCACCGTCTGCACGTCGCTGGCGCCGAGGGCGATCCGGGCCACGTACACGTCGCCGTAGGTGACGGCTTCCAGCCCGAGGTCCTTCTTCACCCCGCCCTTGCCGCCTGCGGCGAACTTGGCCACCGCACCCCGCGGGGTGGCCTTCGAGGCCTGGCCGCCGGTGTTGCTGTACACCTCGGTGTCCATCACTAGGATGTTGACGTTGCGGCCGCTGCCGAGCACATGGTCCAGCCCGCCGGCGCCGATGTCGTAGGCCCACCCGTCGCCACCGACGATCCACACGCTGGTGCGGACCAGGCTGTCGGCCAACTCCTGCAGGCGGGCGGCGTCGGCGCCGTCGATCCCTGCCAGCGCGGCCCTCAGCGCCACGACCCGCTCGCGCTGGGCACGAATGCCCATCTCACCCTGGGTGTCCACGTTGGCCAGCAGGTCGTCCACCGCCGGCGCACCGAGGGCTGCCTCCAGACGGGGGCGCAGCACACCCACCAACTCCACCGCAGTGCGCTGTTGGGCCTCCACCCCCAGGCGGATGCCCAGGCCGAACTCGGCGTTGTCCTCGAAGAGGCTGTTGGCCCATGCCGGGCCGCGGCCCTCGCTGTTGCAGGTGTACGGGGTGGTCGGCAGGTTGCCGCCGTAGATGCTGCTGCAGCCGGTGGCGTTGGCGATCACCATGTGGTCGCCGAACAGCTGGGTGAGCAGTTTCAGGTACGGGGTCTCGCCGCACCCGGCGCACGCCCCGCTGAACTCGAACAGCGGCTCGCGCAGCTGGCTGGTCTTCACGCTGGCAGGGTCCCACTGGGCCGGGTCGGCGGCCTCGACGGACAGGAAGGCGTCCCACGCGGCGCGCTCGCGGTCCAGGTGCTCGCCGATCGGGCGCATGTTGATGCTCTTGCGCTTCACCTCGCTCTTGTCGTGAGCGGGGCAGGTGGCCACGCAGACACCGCACCCGGTGCAGTCGTCGGGGGCGACCTGCACGGTGAGCTGCATGCCCGGCACCTCACGGCTGCGGAAGTCCTTGTGCGGCAGCACGCCCTCGGCGACGCCGGCAGCGGCCGGCGCCAGCGGCTCGTAGACCTTCAGGCGAATGGCCGCATGTGGGCAGACGATCGCGCACTTGCCGCAGTCGATGCACAGATCTGGCTCCCAGATGGGGATCTCCGCGGCGATGGTGCGCTTCTCGAACTTGGCCGTCCCGGTGGGGAACGCGCCGTCGGGCGGGAGTGCGCTGACCGGCAGCAGGTCGCCCTCCCCGGCCAGCATCCGGGCCGTCACCCGTTGCACGAAGTCCGTCGCCTCGCCGCTGACCGGCGGGCGCCGCACGGCGGTGGCGGTGACCGTGTCGCCCAGCGGCACCGGGTGCAGGTGGGCCAAGGAACGATCCACGGCAGCCACGTTCCGCTCCACGATGACCTCACCGCGCGACCCGTACGAGTGGGCGATGGCCTCCTTCAGTTCGGCCAGCGCTTCCTCCGTGGGCAGCACGCCGGAGAGCTGGAAGAAGCAGGTCTGCATGACCGTGTTGATCCGGTTGCCCAGCCCGGCATCGCGGGCCACGGCGGCGGCGTCGATGGTCCACAGCACCAGGCCCTTGGCCAGCACCTGCTGCTGCACCTCCGTGGTGAGGTGGGCCCAGACCTGGTCGGCCGGGTAGGGGCTGTTGACCAGCACGGTGGCCCCGGGCGCGGCCAGGCCCAGCACGTCCATCCGCTGCAGCAGGTTCCACTGGTGCACGCCCACGAACGTGGCCTCGTCGATGAGGTAGGTGCTGCCGATCGGCTGCTCGTCGAAGCGCACATGGCTGACGGTCATGCTGCCGGACTTCTTGGAGTCGTAGACGAAGTAGGCCTGTACGTGCAGGTCGCTGTTCGCGCCCACGATCTTCGCCGTGTTCTTGTTGGCGCCCACGGTGCCGTCCGAGCCGAGGCCGAAGAACACCGCGCGCACCTTGGCCCGGTCCGTGCGGAACGACGGATCGAACGTGAGGCTGGTGTGGCTGAGGTCGTCCACGATGCCCACGGTGAACGGGTTCGTCGGCTGCGCGGCGGCGGCCTCGTCGAACACCGCCTTGGCCATCGCCGGGGTGAACTCCTTGCTGCTCAGGCCGAAGCGCCCGCCGATCACCCGCGGCCGCTCGCCGCCCGCCCAACTGGCGGTGTCGCTGTGCCACACGGCGGACAGCACGTCCAGGTGCAGCGGCTCGAACGGGGCGCCGGGCTCCTTGGTGCGGTCCAGCACTGCGATGGTGCGGGTCGTGGGCGGCAGGGCCGCCAGCAGCTGGGCCACGGGGAACGGCCGGTACAGCCGCAGCGTCACCATGCCGACCCGCTGGCCCGCCGCGTTCAGCGCATCCACAGCCTCGCGCACTGCGCCGGCGCCCGAGCCCATCACCACCACCACACGCTCCGCGTCGGCGGCGCCGTGGTAACCGGCCAGGTGGTACCGGCGGCCGGTGACCGTGGCCAGGCGGTCCATCGTGGCCTGCACGATGCCGGGCACCGCCTCGTGGAACGGGTTGCAGGCCTCACGGGCCTGGAAGAACACGTCGGGGTTCTGAGCGCTGCCGCGCAGCACCGGCCGGTTGGGGTCCAGCCCGCGGGAGCGATGGGCGGCGATGTCCGCGTCGTCCACCATCAGGCGCAGCTGCTCGGCAGAGGGCACCTGCACCGTGTTGAGTTCGTGGCTGGTGCGGAACCCGTCGAAGTAGTGGAGGAACGGCACCCTCGATGCCAGCGTGGCAGCGTGGGCGACGGCCGCCATGTCCGCGGCCTCCTGCACACCGGCGGCACACAGTTGGGCGAAACCCGTGCTGCGGGCCGCCATGACGTCACTGTGGTCACCAAAGATGGACAAGGCGTGCGTGGCCACCGAGCGGGCAGCAACATGGATGACGGCGGGGGTCAGCTCGCCGGCGATCTTGAACATCTCCGGCAGCATCAGCAGCAGGCCCTGGCTGGCGGTGAACGTGGTGGCCAGCGCGCCGCGCAGCACAGCGCCGTGCAGCGCGCCGGCCGCACCGGCCTCGCTCTGCATCTCCACCACCTCGGGCACGACACCCCACAGATTGGTGTGCCCGCGGGCACTCCATGCGTCGGCGTGCTCGCCCATCGGCGAGGCGGGGGTGATGGGGTAGATGGCGATCACCTCGGACAGCAGATGGGCCACCCGGGCGACTGCTTCGTTGGCGTCCACCACCTCGCGCCCCACGGGCGCGACGGCGATCGGTTCGGCACTCACGTGGTCCAACCTAGGACGGGTGTCCAGAGGCGAGTAGGGACTTTCCTCCCCGCGGGGTGCGGCAGACGGCACAATGGCGGCGATGGACGAGGCGAGGGACGAGGCAATGGACGACGTGGAGGCGCTGGTGCACCGCAGCCTGGCGGCGACGGGCGGCGAGTTCGAGATCATCCCCTGCGACCCGGCCCTGGCCGACACCGCCGCGTTCTGCGAGGCGTACGGCTACTCGCTGGAGCACAGCGCCAACACCATCGTGGCCATCGGCAAGAGCGATCCGCCCGTGTACGCCGCCTGCATCGTGCTGGCCACCACCCGGCTGGACGTCAACGGGGCCGTGCGCCGCCGCTTCGCCACCCGCAAGGCGTCGTTCGCGCCGGCGGAGGACACCGTGCGGATCACCGGCATGCAGATCGGTGGCGTCACCCCGTTCGCCCTGCCGCCGGGCGTGCCCATCTGGGTGGACGCTGCGGTCACCCAGCGGGACCGGCTGATCCTCGGCGGGGGCAGCCGCAGCATCAAGGTGCTGTGCCCGCCCACCACCCTGCTGGCGCTGCCCGCGGTGACGGTGGTGGACGGGTTGGCGACGCCCATGGCGCAGGGGTAACACTTGCGCATGGCCACGCCGCAGCCGGGCATCTTCGCTCAGGGCACCCGCGCCCACCGCCACCTGGAGTTCACGCTCCGACCGGACATCCCCACGGCTCAGGTGCTGGCCGCGTTGGCGCCGTTGCGCCAGCCCAGTGTCAGCGCCGGCGGGGCCAACATCGTGGTTGGCTTCTCCCCTGCGCTGTGGCGCCAACTGTCCCCCGAGGGCGCACCCGCGCAGCTCACCGAGTTCCCCGACCTGGACGGGGTGCCCGGCACCGAGCACGACATCTGGGTGTGGGTGCACGGCAGCGACGACGCCGTGCTGTTCGACGTGGCCCGCGCCACCACCGCGCTGCTGGCGCCGATCGCCACCGTGGCCGTGGAGGTGAGCGGCTTCGTCTACCACGACGGCCGCGACCTCACCGGCTTCATCGACGGCACGGAGAACCCCAGCGTGGAGGAAGCGTTCGAGGTGGCCACCGTCGCCGAGGGGCAGCCGGGGGACGGCGGTTCGTTCGCCATCACCCAGCGGTGGGTCCACGACCTGGACTCGTTCGGTCGCCTGCCGGTGCGCGAGCAGGAGAACGTGTTCGGCCGCAGCAAGGCGGACAGCGTGGAGATGGACGACGACGTCAAGCCGCCCACCGCCCACATCGCCCGTGTGGTGATGGAGGACGACGAGGGCGAGGAGATCGAGATCTTCCGCCGCAGCGTGCCGTACGGCACCGTCACCGAACACGGCCTGCACTTCGTGGCGTTCAGCGCCGACCCACACCGCTTCACTGCGATGCTCCAGCGGATGTTCGGCGCAGCGGAGGACGGCCTGCGCGACCGGCTCACCGACTTCTCCACACCGGTCACCGGCGCCTACTGGTTCGTACCCAGCGTGCAGGCGCTGGGCGACGCGCTCGGCTGACGGCTTCGGGGCGAACGGCCCTTGCCCGCAGCGTGCTGCGGGTCGCAGGATGCTGCGCGGAGGGGACACCCATGCCGGACCGCACCTACCTCAGCCAGAACGACACCATCATGTGGATGGTCGAGGCCGACCCGCTGCTGCGCAGCACGATCATGGGGGTCGTGCTCCTCGACGGGGTGCCGGAGTGGTCCCGCGTGCACAGCCGCGTGGAGGAGATCACCCATCACGTCCCGGCCCTGCGGGAGAAGGTGGTGCCGGTGCCGCTGCACCCCACCACCCTGCGGTGGGTGCCGGACCCGGACTTCGACCTCCACTACCACCTCCGTCATGTGCGCCTGCCGGAGGGCAGCACCGTGCAGGACCTCCTGGACTGGGCCCGCACGGAGGCCGCCGGCGGGTTCGACGCCGCCCGCCCGCTGTGGGAGTTCACGCTCGTGGAGGGCGTAGGGGCGGAGGGGCATGCCGCGTTCGTGATGAAGGCTCATCATGTGGTCACCGATGGCATCGGCGCCGTGCAACTGGCGGCGCACCTGTTCGACTTCGAGGCCGCCCCGCCAGGTCACCGGCGCACGGCCCGACCGCCGATGAGCGCCGTCAGCCGCAACGACCTGCTGCGCGACGTGCTGCTGCACGACGTGGAGGGGATGGTGGACTTCACCCGCCAGCAGGTCCGCTCCGCCCTCCCGCGCATGCTCCACGCCGTGCGGCACCCCCAGCAGGCGGTCACCGAGGTGGTGGAGACGGCGGTGTCCGTGGCCCGCTTCCTCGCCCCCACCAGCACCCCCAAATCGCAGGTGATGGTCGGGCGGATGATGTCGTCCAACTTCCGCACCCTCGAACTGCCGGTTGCCCACCTGCACGGCGCCGCCCATGCAGCCGGAGGCCGCTTGAACGACGGGTTCCTGGCCGGCATCACCGCCGGCCTGCAGAAGTACCACCAGTTCCACGGCACCGAGATCCATGAGCTGAGGGTGGCCATGCCGGTCAGCCAGCGCGGCGCGGACGACCCCGCCGGCGGCAACCATGTCACCGTCACCCGGTTCGTGGTGCCGGTCGACGAGGCCACGGTGGCCGAGCGGATCCGCGACCTGCATGCCGTGGTCGAAGGAGTGCGCAACGAGCGGGCCATGGACCACACCGAGGCGATGGCCGGGTTCCTCAACCTGATGCCCAAGGGCGTCATCGGCACGATGCTGAAGGGCGTGGACTTCCTGGCCAGCAACGTGCCCGGCGTGCCGATGCCGATGTGGTTGGAGGGCGTGCCGGTGCTGCGCTTCTTCCCCTTCGGACCCACCGCCGGGTCGGCGCTGAACGTCACGCTGATGTCGTACGACGGCACCTGCTGCATCGGGGTCAACATGGACGCGGCGGCGGTCAGCGACCCCGACGTGATGCTGGAGTGCCTGCGGGCCGGGTTCGCCGAGGTCTGCGACCTGGCTGCCTGACCGGCAGGCGCCCCGGCACCACCCGCTCGCCCCTCCCCCACCCGGCTCGGTACGGTGTCCACCATGCCTGCCGCCCTGCTGCACCCGTTCGCCAAGCCCACCCGCGAGTCCTTCCTGCGCATCGTGCGCGGTGAGGGCGCACTGTTGTGGAACGCCGAGGGGCGCGAACTGGTGGACGGCATGGCCAGCCTCTGGTACTGCGCCATCGGCCACGGCCGGGCGGAGATGGCCGAGGCCATCGCCACCCAGGTGCGCACGCTGGAGGCCTACAGCACGTTCGACCCGTTCACCAACGATCCCGCCGAGGAACTGGCCGAGGAACTGCGCGCCATCGGCCCGATCCCCGGTGCTCGGGTGTTCTTCACCTGCTCGGGCAGCGAGTCCATCGACACCGTCATGAAGCTGGCCCGCATCGCCCACGTGCAGGCCGGGCAGGGCCAGCGCAAGCTGATCATCAGCCGGGTCCGCGGCTATCACGGCACGGCGTACGGCGGTACCAGCGCCCAGGGCATCGCCCCCAATCGGCAGGACTTCGGCCCGTTCGTGGACGAGGTGGTGCAGGTGCCGGCCGACGATCTGGAGGCCGTGGCCACGCTGATGAGCCAGCGCGGCAACGAGGTGGCGGCCATCATCGCCGAACCGGTGCAGGGCGCCGGCGGCATCTACCCGGCCACCACGGAGTACCTCCAGGGTCTGCGCCGGTTGTGCGACCAGCACGGCGCGTACCTCGTGTTCGACGAGGTCATCACCGGGTTCGGCCGGCTGGGTTCATGGTTCGCCGCGCACGACTACGGCGTCACCCCGGACTTCGTGACCTTCGCCAAGGCCGTCACCTCCGGCTACCAGCCGCTCGGCGGCGTGTTCGTGGGCCCAGCGCCCACGGCCGCACTGGAGGCCGACCCGGCCTACTTCCTGCGCCACGGGTTCACCTACTCGGGCCACCCCACGGCATGTGCCGCCGGGTTGAAGAACCTGGAGATCATGCGCCGGGAGGGTCTGGTGGAGCGCGCCACCCATGTGGGCGCTCGGCTTGCCGCCGGCCTGCAGGCGCTGGCCGGCGATGGGGTCATCGACCACGCCCGCGGGCGCGGCGCGATGTGGGCCGCCGGGCTGCGCCCGGATCAGGACGCCATGGCCATGCGCGACCACATGTACGAACACGGTGCCGTGGTGTGCCGCGCGTTGAACGCCGACTCGCTGCTGTTCTGCCCGCCCCTGGTGACCACGGACGCGCAGATCGACCGCATCGTCGACGCGGTGGCGGCAGCGGCTCAGCCGGTGGGCTGACTGCGCTTGCCCACCATCGCCGCCAGCGCGCCGCCGGCCACCAGGCCGAGCAACGGGAGGATGGTGACCACCACGCTGTTCAACTGGATGACGCCGAACAGCACCAGGTCGATGGCGATGAAGAGCAGGAAGAAGAAGCCGAGGACGGCGGTGCCGATGATCTTTCCGACGTTCATGGGAACCCCCTACCCGACCCTGCGGAACAGCGGCCGCAGCACGAAGAACACCCCGGTGCCCGTGCCGGCGGTGCCGGCCAGGCTCACCCAGGTGAGCGGCGACGACAACGCGCTGCCGTCGATCTTGAAGTTGACGTGCCCGGTGCAGGTGCCGTTGGCATCGTGATGCTCACCGGCCACGGTGAACACCACTCCGGCCGGAACCAGCGACGGAAGGTCGTACTCCTCGGCGCCCGAGTTGGAGGTGGTGACGCCGTCACCGCCCCACGAGTCGATCTCCACCGTGCCGAACGGCGGCGGCAGTTCGATCCACACACTGCCCGAGTGAGCGCCCGGCGGGCCAGCAACGGACCCTTCCCACCTCACCGTGTCGCTGCGCGGCACGGTGACGGCCTTCTCGCCCACCTGTGCCGCGTCCACCGTGATGCCGGCGTTCACCCACGTGCCGGAGGCCTGGCAGGCACCGTCCAACTGAGCCGCTGCCGGCCCGGAGGAACCGACCACCATGGCCCCCAACAACACACCACCGAACACCCATCTGATGCCCTTCATACAGATCTCCCTTTCTGTAGAAGTTGCCGAGGGATCTCACCCCTCGATGACAATGGTAGGCCCGCCGGGCAGCGGCCACCAGGGACCTGTGTGCTCTGATGGGGGCAGCCACGAGACCGGAGGCGCCGCAATGAGCGACGTGCTGTTCAACCCCTTCGACCCCGCCTTCCGCGCCGATCCGTACCCGTTCTACGACCGACTGCGCCGGGAGGACCCCGTCCACGTCTCACCGTTCGGGTTCACCGTGCTCACCCGCTACGAGGACGTCGCCCGCACCCTGCGCGGCCAGGAGTTCGCCCGCGACATCGACGCCCACGTGACGCCGCGGGAGAACGACCCGCGGCAGGCCCGCCGCGATCGCCTGCGCCAGCGGCAGGAGTCCGGCCAGGTGGCCAAGTCGATCCTCAACCTCGACCCGCCGGACCACACCCGCCTACGCCGCCTGGTGTCGCTGGCCTTCACGCCGCGGGCCATCGAACGGCTGCGACCGCGAGTGCAGCAGTTGGTGGACGACGCGCTGGATGTGGCCGCGGAGCGGGGGTCGATGGAACTGGTGGAGGAACTGGCCTTCCCCGTGCCATTCCAGGTCATCAGCGATCTGCTGGACCTGCCGATGGAGAACAGCGCCCAGGTCCGGGAGTGGTCACAGATCCTCACCGCGTCACTGGAGCCCACCGCCGACGATGCCGCGTTCGACGCCAGCGAAGTGGCCGGGGCGGCGATGAGCGCCTACCTCAGCGAGATCATCGCCGAGCGGCGGCAGAACCTGGGCGACGACCTGCTGTCCGCGCTCATCGAAGCCGAGGAGGAAGGGGACCGGCTGAGCGAGGCCGAACTGCGGTCGTTCGCCATCCTGCTGTACGTCGCCGGCCACGAGACCACGGTCAACCTGATCGGCAACGGGGTGATGGCGCTGATGCGCAACCCGGACCAGATGCGCCGGTGGGCCGCCGACCCCTCGCTGGACACCAACGCGGTGGACGAACTGCTGCGATTCGACGGCCCGGTGCAGGAGACCGTGCGGGTGCCGATGGTCGATGTGCGCTACGGCGACGTGGAAGTGAGGAAGGGCACGCTGGTGATGACCGTGCTCGGCGCCGCCAACCACGATCCCGAGGTGTTCGACGACCCCAACACACTGCAACTGGACCGGCCGAGCGCCAGCCGTCACCTGGCGTTCGCCGCCGGCGTGCACTACTGCCTGGGCGCCTCGCTGGCCAAGCTGGAAGCCGGCGTGGCGATCACGTCGCTGATCCGTCGCTTCCCCGAGGTGCACCTGGACGGCGAGCCCGGGTGGCGCGACCGGCTGACCATCCGCGGCGTGGACCACCTGCCCCTGCGGATGCGCTGACGACGCGCGCCGCTGCGCGTGCGGGCGCAGTCCTCAGTCGTGGGCCAGCAGGTTGATGAGACTGGACGTGTCCCACCGCTGGCCACCGCGGGCCACCACCTGGCCGTAGAACTGGTCCACCAGCGCGGTGACCGGGAGGCGCGAGCCGTTGCGCTTGGCCTCGGCCAGCACGATCCCCAGGTCCTTGCGCATCCACTCCACGGCGAAGCCGAAGTCGAATTCGTCGCGGATCATCGTCCGCCCCCGGTTCTCCAGCTGCCAACTCTGGGCGGCGCCGTACTTCACGACCTCGATCACCTGGTCGGCGTCCAGACCGGCACGCACCGCGAAGTTCAGCCCTTCCGCCAGGCCCTGGACGATGCCGGCGATGAGGATCTGGTTGACCATCTTGGTCAGCTGGCCGGCCCCGGCGGTGCCCATCAGCGCGCTGGCCTTGGCGTAGGCGGCCATCACCGGCTGGGCGAGGCGGTAGAACGCCTCGTCGTCGGCGCCGCACATGATGGTGAGCTGGCCGTTCTCGGCGCCGGCCTGCCCACCGGACACCGGGGCATCCACGAACCCGACGCCGAACTCGGCACACGCCTCCGCCAGTTCACGCGCCACCTCGGCGGACGCGGTGGTGTGATCCACCAACACCGCACCGGCCTCGGCGCCGGCCAGCGCCCCGTCCGGCCCGTACACCACGTCGCGCACATCGTTGTCGTTGCCCACGCACATCAGCACGAACTCGGCGCCCTCGGCGGCCTCCCGCGGGGTGGGAGCAGCACGATGGCCGTAGAGCGCCACCCAGGCCAGCGCCTTCTCCGGGGTGCGGTTGTAGACGGTGACCTTGTGGCCGGCAGCAGCGAGGTGGCGGGCCATCGGGGCACCCATCACACCCAGGCCGAGAAAGGCGACATTGCTCATTCGCCCAGTCTTGCCGTTCACGACCACACGATCTGACCAGTCGGCCGAAGTGTGGGCATTTCTCCGAGTGCTGCGAGACTCTGGGCCGTGATCGACCACCTCGTGCTGGCCACGCCCGAACTCGCGCCCACCGTGGCCGCGATCCACGGGCGCTGGGGCGTGCACTTGGAGGAGGGCGGCCAGCACGTCGGCCGCGGCACCCGCAACCACCTCACCGGGCTGGGACGGGGCAGCTACCTGGAGGTCATCGGGCCGGACCCGCAACAGCCCGACCCGGTGGGGCCGCGGCCGTTCGGGGTGGATTCGCTCACCCGCGCCCGGCTGGTGGCCTGGTGCGCCCGGCCGCAGAAGCCGATCAACGATGTGCTCGGCCCGCTCACCGAGCTTGGCCTCAGCGTCGGGCCGGTGGCGGCGATGGAGCGGGAG
This sequence comes from Ilumatobacteraceae bacterium, assembly GCA_041394605.1. Lineage (GTDB taxonomy): Bacteria > Actinomycetota > Acidimicrobiia > Acidimicrobiales > Ilumatobacteraceae > UBA668. The sequence continues at coordinate 733,400 of JAWKHX010000004.1, read as the reverse complement.
CGGCCGGACGGGGTGCGCCTGCACTGGCGGCTCACCTTCCCCCTGCTGGAGCCTCCGCACTCGGGGACCGTGCCGTTCCTCATCGACTGGCAGGACTCGCCGCACCCGGCAGACGACCTGCCGACGGACGTGACGCTGGAACGCCTGCGCCTGCGGCACCCCAACCCGAAGTTGCTGCGCACCGCACTGCGGGTGATCGGCGAGGACGACCGCATCGAGATCATCGAAGGCCCGGCCGGCCTCGGGGCGATGTTGCTGACCCCCAACGGCCGCTTCGTGCTCTGACGGCCGGCGCCGGCCCTCAGCGCAGCGTGTCGAGCAGCTCGTCGACGATGGTGTCCGGGGTCAGGGGGTGCATGAAGACCACGCGGCCGACGGGCTCGCCGCGGTGGGTGGTCGGGGCCACCACGGCGACACCCTCGTCGATGCAGCGGCGGCCCCAGGCCTGCCACTCGGCCCGGCCCCACCCGTGGCGGCGGAACAGGACCACGCCAAGTTCAGGCTCCAGCACGGGCTCTGCGACATCGCTGCCGTGGAGCGCGGCGGTGAACCGCTGCGCCAGGGCGATGCCCGCCCGGATGGCGTCGCGGTGGGCGTCCACTCCGTGGAGGGTGAGGGCGAACCAGATCGGCAGCCCGCTGGCCCGGCGGGTGAGCTGGAAGCCGAGATCGCTGGGGTTCCAGCCGTCGATGTCGCGGAACACGTCGATGTACGGGCCGTGCTGGGTGTGGGTGGCCGCAGCCAGTTCCGGCCGGGCGTAGAGCAGGGCGCACGAGCCTGCGGGCGCGAACAGCCACTTGTGCGGGTCGACGATCAGGCTGTCCGCCCGCTCGATGCCGGCGAAGAGGTGGCGGCACTCGGGCAGCAGCATCGCCGCCAGGCCGTAGGCACCGTCCACGTGCAGCCAGGCGCCGAGGTCAGCGGCGGCGTCCGCACAGCCGCCCAGGTCGTCCACGACGCCGGCGTTGGTGGAACCGGCGGATGCGACGACGGCGGCGATGTCGGTGCGCCCGGCCGCCGCGGCCCGCACCGCGTCGCCCGTGAGCCGGCAGTCGGCGCCGGTGGCAGCCACCAGGGACTCCATCCCCAGGAGGTGCAGTGCGTTGGCGACGCTGGCGTGGGCCGTGTCCGCCACCACCACGGCCCGCCGGCCGCCCGCCTGGTCGCGGGCGACCGCCAGGGCGGACAGGTTGCCGATGCTGCCGCCCGTCATGAAGCATCCGCCGGCACCCGCGGGCAGGCCGAACGTCGTGGCCAGGAACGCCAGCACCTCGGTCTCGGCGGCGATCGCCCCCGCGGCCTCCAGCCAGCTCTCGGCCGAGAAGTTGGCCGCGCCGACCACGGCGTCCATCCACACGCCGGCCACGGAGGGCGAGACGGGGATGAACGCGAGGAAGCGGGAGGAATCCAGGCTGAGGTTCGCGGGGGCCACCACCTCGCTGAACCGTGCCCAGGCGGGGCCGGTGCCGAGGCCGGCGTCGGTGATCCCGCCGGCGAGGGCGGCGGCCAGTGCTGCGGGGTCGCCCACCCGGCCGGTGCCGGGGTCGTGGCGCAACCGGTCGCGGACGAATGCCGTGGCCAGGGCCTCGATGTCGCCCGCCGAGTGGCCGGCGCCGTGCAGGGTCACGTCACTCCGGGTGACGTAGGCCGCGGTGATGCCGCCGTCGATGATGAGGGACTGGCCGGTCATCCAGCTGCTCTCGTCGCTGGCCAGGAACAGGGCCCCGTTGGCGATTTCCGACGGGTCGCCGAAGCGGCCCATGGGGATGTGGACGAGGCGGCGGTTGCGCTTGGCGTCGTCGCTGAGGAACTTGGCGAGCATCGGGGTCATGATCGGCCCGGGGCACAGGGCGTTGCAGCGGATGCCCTGACGGGCGTAGATCACCGCGATCTCGCGGGTCATCGCCAGCACCGCACCCTTGGAGGCGGTGTAGGCCACCTGCGGGGTCGCGGCGCCCATGTGCGCCACGAAGGAGGCCACGTTGACGATCGAGCCGACGCTGCCGTCCTTCTCCCGGGTGGCCTGCATGGCGGGGATGGCGTACTTGCAGCCGAGCATCGTGCCGAGGACGTTGATGTCCATGGTCTTCTGGTACGTGTCGATGCTGGTGGTGACGGGGTTGTCGTCCTCGCTCAGCATCACGCCGGCGTTGTTGTAGAGCACGTGCAGGCCGCCGTAGACCTCGACAGCGAAGTCGATGGCCGACTTCACGGACTCCTCGTCGGTGACGTCGCAGGACACGTAGCTGGCGTCGCCGCCGGCCGCGGTGATGGCGTCCACGGCTTCCTCCCCGTCGGCGACGTCGGCGATCACCACCTTGGCACCCTCGGCGGCGAACCGCTCCGCACCCACCCGGCCGAGACCGGACGATGCCCCAGTGATGACGGCGACTTTGCCTTCGAGACGACTCATGGCCGAGCACGGTACCGCCCCGCGCCCCCCAAGTTGCCCCTTCCAAGTTGGCGGTGAGGTGCGGTAGGGCAACACCTGAACGCCAACTTGGCCGGCCCCCTCCACAAGTTGGCGCTGAGATGCGGTAGGGCAACACCTCAACGCCAACTTGGGGGAGACTGGGGGGCGTGACGTGGCGGGTGCTGACGTGGAACATCCTGGGGGCCAAGCACCCGCCGTTGGACCGGGTGGTGGCCCACATCCGCCACTGCGAGCCCGACGTCGTGGCCCTGCAGGAGGTGCGCCGCGGGCAGGCCCGCCGCCTGGCCCGGATCCTGGGCTGGCAGGCGGTCTGGCGCAGCAAGCACTACCCGTACGGCCCGCTGTTGTGGTGGACGGCGGAGGGCATGGCGATCCTCTCCCCCACCCGGCTGTCCAAGCCCGTTCGGCGGATTCTCTCGGTCGGCGAGCCGATGTGGATCTACCGGCGGCGGATCATGGTGTCGGCCACCGTCACCCGGCCGGACGGGTCGGCGCTGCGGGTACACAACGTCCATCTGGTCGGGGGGCCGCACGACGAGCGGGTGGCCCAGGCGGCGCGTGTGGCCGCGGCCGTGCGCAGCGAGCCCACCGCCCGGGTGTTGGTGTGCGGCGACCTGAACGCACCGGACGGCGCCGAGGTGCTGGCCGAACTGGCCACCGTCGGCGTGGAGGACACGGGTGGCACCGTCACCAACCCGAGCGAGGCCCCGGACCAGCGGCTGGATTACGTGCTCGTACCCACCGGCAGCGAGGTGCTGCTGGTGGACACTCCGGAGGGTGGCGACACCTGGCGGGCCATCAGCGACCACCTCCCCGTGCTGGTGGAGTTCCGCTGACGGGCCGGCCGATGGGACGCGCCTAGGAGAACAGGTCGGGATCGCCCTGGGCCGCCAGGTCGCCGGCAGCGGTGTGCGACCCACGCAGCACCCAGGCCAGCCCCGCCGCCACCTGACCGCCGATGACCGGGCCGATCCAGTACACCCACCACGACCTCCAGTCGCCGGCCACCAACGCCGGGCCGAACGACCGAGCCGGGTTCATCGAGGCACCCGACACGGGCGCCGCCCAGGAGCCCGCCGCGCGACGTAGCTTCACCAACGGCGATGGCTGCGTTGGGACCGACGTTCTTACGCCCCACGCCGTGCCGAGGATCACCGTGCACAGCACCAGGGTCAACAGCAGCTCGATCCCCAGGCTGTCGCCGGCCGAGAAGCCCGCACCGGGGAGCGTCGCGCCCACGCTGACCCGGTCCCCGAACAGGGCTCGCAGCACCCCGGCGGCAGCGACGGCGCCGCAGAGCTGGGCGAGGAGATAGCCGGGCACGCGCAGCCACGGGAAGTTGCCACGGGTGGCGAAGCACAACGTGACGGCGGGGTTCAGATGGGCGCCACCGATCGGGCCGGTGGAGTAGATCAGGCCCATCACCACGATGCCCGGAGCGACGACCCGGCTCGCCAGCGGCACGGCGCCACCGGATGCGTCGTTGACCACCACGGCACCCGCGGCAACGAGCACCAGGACGAACGTGCCGAACCACTCCGACAGCAGGCGGCGCCACTCGACCGCGGGCGCGTCGAACGTGCCGCCGAACGGGACCTCGAGCGCCAACAGCGCTTGGCGGAGGTGATTCGGCGACCGGTTCGTCGGCATCAGGGCCAATCTTCTCAGGTGTGCCCGACGCGTGTCGATGCACCGCTCGCCGACCGACGAGATCACCCGTCGACGCCGCACAGCGATGCACGGCGTTCGGCGAAGCCATCGTCGCCCAGCGGCCCGTCGGCGTCGGCACCGGCCGAGCGGAGCGTCCCGAGGTCCGCTCGGAGGCCGTACTCCACCCGGGCGCCGCTGCTCCCTACGGCCCACACGCTGACAGCCACGGGAAGGTCGTCCGGGCCGTCGAGCACGACCGGCGCCAGCGTGACGAGGCCGGGCTGCCCGCCGTCGAGGTCGGCAGTCGCCTGATCCTCCCAGTGGCCGTCACCCGTGGGCCCACCACCCGGCAGGTACGCGCTGACCTGCACCTGCACATCCCTCAGTGCAGCGCACGACCCCACGATCAGCTCCAGCGTCGCTGTGCCGTCGTCGTACCGGCCGGCAAGTGGTTCGCTGTGCCGCACCGGGTGGCTCGAACCCATCCTCAGCCCGTAGGCGACCAGCACCGCCACGAGGACGATCAACGCAACGGACAGCCACACCCAGCGGCGGGCCAACTGGTCAGATCCGTTCCCAGTAGCGGCGGAGCTCCCAGTCCGTCACGGTCTGGTTGAAGGCCATCCACTCGGCCTTGGCCATGGTGAGGATGTGGTGGTGCACGTCCTCGCCGAAGCACTCGCGGGCGGCGTCGCTGCGCTCCCACAGCGCGATGGCGTCGACCAGGCTCCAGGGGATGCGATCGATGTCCGGGGCCTCGTAGCCGTTGCCGCTGAACGGCTCGCCGAGCTCCATCTTGTTGCGGATGCCGTGCAGGCCGCCGGCGATGGCCCCGGCGAAGGCGAAGTAGCTGTTGGCGTCGCTGCCGGGGATGCGGCACTCCACCCGGGTGCCCTTGCCGTGGCCGACCTTGCGGAACCCGAGGGTGCGGTTGTCGATGCCCCAACCCACGCCGGTCGGCGCCCACGAGCCGGGCTGGAACCGCTTGTAGCTGTTGATCGTCGGCGCCCACAGCAGGCTGAACTCGCGGGCGGTAGCGATCTGCCCGGCCAGGTAGTGGCGGAACGTGTCGCTCATCCCGTGCGGGGCGTGGTGGCCGCCGTCGAACACGGCGGTCTCCCCGTCCAGCGACCACAGGCTGGAGTGGATGTGGCACGACGAGCCGGTGTCGGCGAAGTCGTACTTGGCCATGAACGACACCGAGCGGCCGTGGAAGTGGGCGATCTCCTTGGCCGCCAGCTTGTACACGCTGTTGCGGTCGGCCATCTCCACCGCGGTGGTGTAGTCGAGGTTGATCTCGTGCTGGCCCTTGCCGGCCTCGCCCTTGCTGAACTCCACCGGCACGCCCGCAGCCTCCAGCCCGCGGCGGATGGCACCGATGACGTACTCGTCCTTGGTGGTCTGGAGGACGTGGTAGTCCTCCAGCCACGGCGAGTGCGGCTGCAGGTTGCGGTAGCCCTTGTCGTGGGCCTCGTCGTAGGTGTCGCGGAACAGGTAGAACTCGATCTCGCTGGCCACCATCGGCAGGAAGCCCATCGCCGCCGCGGCGTCCACCTGGGCCTGCAGGATGCTGCGCGGCGCCACACGGATGAGGTCGTGGGTGTCCACGTCGCGCAGGTCGCACATGATCATCGCCGTCTTCTCCACCCACGGGATCAGCCGCACGGTGTTCCAGTCCGCGGCGGCCAGCATGTCGCCGTAGCCCTGCTCGTAGCTGGTGAACCGGTAGCCGGGGACCGGGTTGTTGTCCATGTCGCAGGCGATGAGGTAGTCGCAGTTCTCCGTGCCGGCGTCGGCCACCTGCTGGAGGAAGAAGCGCCCGGTGGTGCGCTTGCCGACCAGGCGGCCCTGCAAGTCGGGGAACACCATCAGCACCGTGTCCACCTCACCGCGGTGGATGAGGTCGGTGAGTTCGGGGCGCGTCAGCAGGCCGGGAGCGGTCATGCACGGAGACTAGACGGGCGGCGTGGCCGGCCCGAGGCCGATCACGCCTTCTTCTTGGCGGGCTCCTTGGCCGGCTTCAGCACACCCTTGGCGAGGGCGTCGTCGAGATACCGCTCGGCCTCCTCGGCACTGACCTTCAGCGCCGGGGCGATCTCACTGACCAGGTTGATCCGTGCCCGGTCGTACATGGTGCGCTCGGCGGCCGACAGCGAGGAGTCGCGGTTGCGGGCAGCGAGGTTCCGCACCACTTCGGCCACCTGGTACACGTCGCCGCTCTTCAGCTTCTCCTGGTGGTTCTTGAACCGCCGGCTCCAGTTGCTGGGCACGCGCGGGTCCGGCTTGCTGAGCACGGCCACCAGGTCTTCCAACTCCTCCGGGTTCACCGGCGGGCGGACACCCACTTCCTCGGCCTTGGCCACCGGCACCGACAGCGTCATCTCGTTGATGACCGTGCGGAGGATGAGGTAGTCCTGCGTGGTGCCGAACGCCTCCATCTTCTTCGTGCCCACGACGAGGCACGCTCCGTGCTGGGGATAGATGACGGTGTCGCCCTTCTTGAACTTCACATCGACCTCGCGAGTCCGGGGTTGGGGTCCGTAAGGACCTCTCCAGGGTAGGGCGAGACGGGCCGAATCCCTACTGTCGGGCCGGATCGGTGGTGTCAGGCGATGCTGGCCAGCACCCGGTCGCGGCCGAGACGCTTGGCATGCAGCAGGCGCTGATCGGCCACCTGCAGCAGCGCCGTCCAGTCCGACCGTTCGGTGGTGTCGGCGACCCCGGCGCTGAACGTGTAGGCCGGGCTGCCGGTGTCGGCCACGGCCACCGCCAACTCCAGGCGCACCCGGTCCAGCACCCCGACAGCCTGGTCCTTGAACGTCCGCGGCAGGATCACCAGGAACTCCTCGCCGCCGTGGCGAACCACGATGTCGGTGTGGCGAACCACCCGCCGCACCGTGCGGGCGAACAGCACCAGCGCCGAATCGCCCACGTCGTGACCGAACCCGTCGTTGACGTTCTTGAAGTGGTCCAGGTCGCACACCGCGACGGTGAACGGGATGCCCTCGGCCAGCAGGTCGGCCACGAACCCTTCGGTGCTCCGCCGGTTCGGCAGCCCGGTGAGCGGGTCGGTGGACGCCTGGCGGCGCGCCTCCGACGTCTGCCGCATGATGCTCTGCTGCTGGCGCACCAGCAGCACCCGCAGCGGCACGGCCACGAAGCAGAACACGAACGACGCCGACAGCAGCAGGAACCACACCCAGCCCGCACCGACGCTCATCGTGTCGCTCACGGCCTTCGCCGCAGCGACCAGGCCCACCACGACGAGCAGATCGAACACCACCATCGGCCACGACCCGCTCATCGGATCGAACCGCCCGGTGCCGCCGGGGCGGTCTGTCGTACGGCGATTCACGTCGTGGTCATCGTCCGGTCACGCAGGCCGCCTGAGCGGTTTGGACAAACCTTGACGAACACGCCACTGCGACCACGGCAGGCGGTGCCTCCGGTAGGACTCGAACCCACAACCAACGGGGTAGAAACCCGCTGCTCTCTCCATTGAGCTACGGAGGCGTGCGGATCAGCCTAGGCGTCGCCGGTGAGCACACCGCGGAGGAGATTCAGCGCGGTGATGACGCTCATCTGGCGCATCTGGTCGCGCTGGCCGGCCAGGCGGAACGTGTGCGACAGCACCTGCTCGCCGATGGCCAGGCCCACGCACAGGGTGCCCACCGGCATGCCCTCCTGCTCCGTGGGGCCGGCCACGCCCGTGAGCGCCAGGCCGACGTCGGCGCCCAGCACCCGGCGGGCGCCGATGGCCATCGCCTCGGCGGCCGCCTCACTGACCACCGGCCCCTCGGGCACCCCCAGCACATCGAACTTCACTTCGCTGGCGTAGGACACCACACTGCCGCGGAACACCTCGCTGGCGCCGGGCACACCCGTGATCCGTCCGGCCACCAGACCACCGGTGACGGACTCGGCGAGCCCCAGCGACAGCCCGCGCTCGCGCAGCAACTGCAGAACGACGGACTCCATGGTGTCCTCGTCCACACCGAACACGATGTCGCCGACCTCGGCCCGAACCTCGGCCTCCCACTGCGCCAGCAGGGCATCGGCCTCCGCAGCCGTGGCGCACTTGGCGGTGAGGCGCACCTTGATGCCCTCCCACCCGCTGGCCAGGAACGCCAGCGTCGGGTTGCCGGCGTCGTCCAGCCGGGCGATCAGCCCGTCCAGGCGCTCGTTGAGGCCGCTCTCGCTCTCCCCCCAGGTGCGCAGGGTGCGACTGCGGATGACGGCAGCCTCGCCACTGCGCGCCAGCAGATCCGGTAGCACCGCCCGCTGCACCATGTCCTTCATCTCGTGGGGTACCCCGGGCACGGCGTAGACCACCTTGGCCGCCCCGTCGACGGTGACCGGGCAGATCAGGCCGGGGGCGGTGCCGCGCGTCTGCGGGATCACCGTGGCGCCCACGGGCACCATCGCCTGACGGAGGTTGTTCTCGGCCATCCGCCGGCCCCGCGACGCGAACATCTGGCGGATCACCTCGGCCACGCCGTCGTCCAGTTCCAAGCGGGTGCCCATCACTGCGGTGATGGCCTCGCGGGTGAGGTCGTCGTGGGTGGGGCCGAGCCCGCCGCACACCACCACGGCGTCGGCGTCGGCCAGCATCCGCCGCAGCACGGTCTCGATGCGGGCCAGGTTGTCGCCCACCTTCACCTGCAGCAGCGAGTCGATGCCGGCGGCAGCGAACTGCTCGCCCATCCACTGGCTGTTGGTGTCGGTGATCTGGCCGAGGAGCAGTTCGGTACCGATGGCCAGGACGTCGCAGCGCACGGTCAGACCCTGGCGCTGTGGGGCGCGTCGAGTACCGCTGCCGCCGGGTGGGTGGCCCGCCAGAGGTACTGGAAGCCGCTGATCAGCGCCAGCACGACGGCGATCCACAGCAGCGACTTCCACAACCAAGTGGCGTCCAGCGCCGTCCAGGGCATGATGGCGAACCCGACCGCCAACTGCTGGGCGAACGTCTTCCACTTCGCCGTCTTGCTGGCCGGCACGCTGACACCCTTGGCTCCCACGAACGTGCGGTAGAGGCTGATCAGCAACTCGCGCCCCGCCATGATGGCCACGGGCACGATCCAGAACGTGTCGTTGGCCACCAGGAACACCATCGCCCCGAGCACCAGCACCTTGTCCGCCAACGGGTCGAGGAAGGCCCCGAGGTTGGTGGCCCCGTGGCGGCGGGCCAGGTAGCCGTCGATGCCGTCGCTGGTGCACAGGACGAACCACAGGAGGAACGCCCCCCACCGCCCACCGGGCTGATCGGGGATCAGCAGGAACATGAACGGGGCGATGATGATGCGCGCGACCGTGACCAGATTGGCCCACGTCTTGATGGCGCTGGGATCGACCGGCATCAGAGCGAGTCTGCCACGAGATCGGGGCCGAGCGCATCGACCACCCGCACGGCATGGAACTCGCCAACCGCCAATGCATGCGGCACTTCCACAACGCCGTCGATCTCCGGCGCCTCGCGAGTGCTGCGCGCCTGGCCCGGTGCGTCCACCAACACCTCGATGGTGGTACCGATCAGGTCGTCGCGCCGGGCGGCGGTGATGCCATCCTGCAACTCGCGCAGCTCGGCCAACCGTTCGTGCATCAGCGACTCGGGCACCTGCTGGTCCAGAGTGGCCGCGTACGTGCCGTCCTCTGCGCTGTAGGCGAAGAAGCCGCACCAGTCCAGCTGGGCGTCCTCCACGAACTCCAGCAGCCGGTCGTGGTCCTCCTCGGTCTCACCGGGGTAGCCGACGATGAAGTTGCTGCGGAACGCCGCCGCCGGCTGGCGCCGGCGGATGTCCTCGATCCGCTGCAGGAAGCGCGGGCCGTCGCCCCACCGGCGCATCCGCCGCAGCAACGGCTTGCTGACGTGCTGCAGCGACAGGTCGAAGTACGGCACGCCGGTGTCGCAGATGGCGTCGATCAACTCGTCGGTGAGGTCGCTCGGATACAGGTACAACAGGCGGGTCCACGGCGTCGCCGCAGCCACGGCGCGCACCAGCGGCACGATGGCGCCGGCGCCCAACTCACCCGGCCGGTCCTTGCCGTAGCTGGCCAGGTCCTGGGCCACCAGCACGATCTCCTTGGCCTCCAGCTGCTCCACCTCGGCGAGGATGGCGGCCATGTCGCGGCTGCGCTGTGGGCCACGGAACGACGGGATGGCGCAGAAGCCGCAGTTGCGGTCGCACCCCTCGGCGATCTTCACGTAGGCCCACGGCGCCGTGGCCTTCGGCCGCGGCAGGTTCAGCAGATCCAGGCTGGGCAGCGGCTCGGACGAGACGGGGATGGCCTTCCGGCCCGGCTTGGCGGTGAGGTTGACCGGCACGCCGAACCCGGCCACCTGGTCCACCTCGGGCAGGGCTTCGGCCAACTCGTGGCCGTAGCGCTCGGCCATGCAACCGGTGACCACCAGCTTGGCGCCCTTCTTGCGCTGCTCCTCGAGAGCGAGGATGGTGTCGATGCTCTCCCGGCGGGCTTCGTCGATGAAGGCGCAGGTGTTCACCACCACGAGGTCTGCGGTGGCCGCGTCGTCGGTGGCGGTCATCCCGTCGGCGAGCAGGGTGCCGACCAACTTCTCGCTGTCCACCTGGTTCTTGGGACAGCCGAGAGTCTCGATGTAGAAGCGCTTGGCGGCGGGCACCCCGCCAGGCTACGGGCTGCCCGCCGGGGCGCGCTGCACGAGCTGGACCGGATGGCCGTCAGGGTCCTCCACCATCGCCACCAGCAGGCGCCCGTCGAGGAAGGGCTCCGGCCCGGCGTTCGGGGTGGCGCCAGCGGTCAGCGCCTCCGCCAGCGCAGCGTCGATGTCGTCGGTCCACAGCGTGATGCACGCCCGGTGCCCCTCACTGACCGGCCGGATGTGGTGGCTCTCCGCCGCCGGACCGGGCAGTGCCAGCCCCAGCTCGAAGCCGCCCAGGGCCATCTCGATCTTCACCGGTTGCTCCGGCGACGTGCGGAACGTCTCCACGAACCCGAACGTCGCATAGAACCTGGCCGCCCGCTCGCAGTCGGCGACGAACAGGATGACCTGCGGGTCGTGGAAGCGTGCGCCCATCGCTACAGGTGGTGGAGACGCAGGCCGTTGTTCGGCCAGCGGGTGTGGACGAGGGTGCCGGTGGCGGAGCACGTGATGTAGGCGTCGCGGTACTGGCCGCTGCCGTCGCGGTCGCCGAAGCAGATGTTGGTGGTGAGCATGTCGCCCGTGGGCACGTGGGTGGTACTGCCGTCGCGGGGGTTCACCACCGTGATCCCGCCGTTCACCAGCGTGGCCACGCACACATTGCCCTCGCCGTCCACCGCCAGCGAGTCCAGCAGCTGCATGCCGGGCAGGCCGGCGAGGCAGGCCGAGGTGTCCATCGGCATCGGCGGCACCACCACACCGGGGGCCGACAGGCTGCGGCGCATCACCCGGCCGGAGTGGGTCTCGGCCCAGTACACGGTGTTGCCGTCGGGCGACAGGCCGATGCCGTTCGGGCCCTCCACCGGGAAGACCTGCTCGCTGATGAAGCTGCCGTCGGCCTTGGCGTAGTAGATGCCGGTGAGATCGCTGGTGCGGGCGTTGTGGTCGCGGATGCCGTGGTCGGTGAACCAGAACCCGCCGGCGCCGTCGAACACGATGTCGTTGGGGGCACGCAGCGGGCGGCCATCGCACTCGGTGTAGAGGTCGGTGACCTCACCGGTGGCGATGTCCACCTTCTGGATGCGGCCGCCGATGTAGCCCTCGGCGTTGAACGGCCCGGGGAACAGCATCCCGCCCATCTCGATCGGGGTGAAGCAGCCACCGTTGTTGCACAGGTAGAGATGCCCGTCCGGCCCCATCGCCAGCCCGTTGGGGCCGCCGACGATCTCGGCCACGGTCTCCTTGCTGCCGTCGGGCAGCACCCGGGTGATCCGCGGGCCGAACATCTCCACCAGGATGACGCTGCCGTCCGGCATGGCGATCGGCCCCTCGGGGAAGCGCAGGCCGGTGGTGATGGTGGTCATCTCGCTCATGGCGGGCATCCTGCCAAGCCACCGGGGCGTGAGACGACCCGGACCGCCGGATCAGCCGCCGCGCTGGGGGTAGAGCAGTTCGTACTCCTCCACCGTCATCAGCACGGCCCTGGCCTTGGAACCCTCGCTGGGGCCGACCACACCACGCTGCTCCAGCAGGTCCATGATCCGCCCGGCGCGGGCGAAGCCGACCTTCAGCTTGCGCTGGAGCATGGAGGTGGAGCCCAGCTGGCTGCGCACCACCAGCTCCATCGCCTGGCGCATGAGGGCCTCGTCCTCGTCGTCGTCGCCACCACCGAAGCCGCCGCCTCCGCCCAGTTGGCCTTCGCCCTCGTCGCCTTCCACGCCGCTGACGTAGACCACCTCGGGCGCCTGGCGGCGCCAGTGGGCCACCACCTTGCGGACTTCTTCCTCGCTGACGAACGAGCCCTGGATGCGCTGGCTGACATTGCTGTTGCCGGGCAGCAGCAGCATGTCGCCCTTGCCGACCAGCTTCTCCGCACCCGGCTGGTCGAGGATGACCCGGCTGTCGGTGAGGCTGTTGACCGCGTAGGCGATGCGGGCCGGGATGTTGGCCTTGATGACGCCGGTGATGACATTCACCGACGGCCGCTGGGTGGCCACGATGAGATGGATGCCCACGGCACGGGCCTTCTGGGCGATGCGGGTGATGCTTTCCTCCACATCGCGCGCAGCCACCATCATCAGGTCGTTCAACTCGTCGACCACCACCACGATGAACGGCAGGCGCTCGTACACCTTGTCGCTGCCCGGCTCGCCCACCAGCTCACCCCGGTCGAACGCCGCGTTGTAGCCGGAGATGTCGCGGAAGCCGACCTCGAACAGCAGGTCGTAGCGGCGGTCCATCTCCTTGCAGGCCCAGCCGAGTGCGTTGGCGGCCTTCTTCGGGTTGGTGACCGGGGCGGTGAGCAGGTGCGGCAGCCGGTTGTATTGCCCCATTTCCACCTGCTTGGGGTCCACCAGGATGAGGCGCACCTGGTCCGGTGTGGTGCGCATGAGCAGGGACGTGATGATGCAGTTGATGCCGCTGGACTTGCCGGCGCCGGTGGTGCCGGCGATCAGCAGGTGCGGCGTGGTGGCCAGGTTGAGGAACACCGCCCGGCCGGCGATGTCCTTGCCGATGGCGACGTCCAGCGTCTGGGCGGCGGTCTTGGCCTCGGGCGCCGTCATGATGTCGCCCAGGCTGACCAGCTGGCGGGTGTGGTTGGGGACCTCGACGCCGATGGCCGAACGGCCGGGGATCGGCGCCAGGATGCGCACGTCCGTGGCGGCCATCGCGTAGGCGATGTCGCGGTTGAGGCTGGTGATCCGCGCCACCTTCACACCGGGGCCGAGCTCCAGCTCGTAGCGGGTGACGGTGGGGCCGACGGTCTGACCCACCAGCCGGGTCTCCACCCCGTGGGAGGCGAGGGAATCCACCAGGGTGCGCCCGCGGGCCTCCACCTCGGCCTTGTTGACCGACTGGTTGGTGCTGCGGCCGAGGTAGTTCATCGGCGGCAGGGTCCACTGGCCGCGCTGGGCACCGGGGCCGAGCTCCAGCTCGGCCTGCTCGCCGGCCGCCCGGCGGCGGCAGGGCGGCTTTCGGGGCATCGGGGCCTTCCGGCCGGGCAGCGGGGCCTCCGCCGCAGCCCAGTCGTCGTCGGCCTCGAAGTCGTACAACTCGGGCGAGGGCGGCGGCAGCTCGCCCTGCCCCTCGCGCTCGCTGCGCAACGACGCCACGTTCCCCACGGCATCGCGCAGCCGGCGCGACAGGGGGCCGGCCACGGCGCCGACGCTGCGGGCCGACTGGTGGGCCAGCGTGCGCACCGACGTGCGGGTGATCAGCATCACCCCACCGAGGAACAGCGCGGCGAGTACGACGATGGCGCTCCGTGCCGGCCAGGAGGGCACGCAGTGGCTCGCCCACCAGCGCATCCACGGCCTCGCCCAGCGAGTCGAACCCGTCGGCCCACGGCGCACCACGTGCAGCACGGCCAGGATGGACACCCCGGTGAGCGCCCAGCCGATGGCCAGGCGGAAGCGGTGCCCACTGCGGCCCTTGCGGACCAGCGCCACCCCCACGCCCACCAGGCAGATCGGCACGATGAACTTGCCAAGCCCGGTGAACCAGCCCACCAGCGTCGAGACGCCCCGGCCCAGCGGCCCGGCGAGCTGGAAGTAGATGGCCAGGCCCAGCAGCACCCCGACGCCGATGAACCCGATGCCCCAGAACTCGTCCTCCCGGCCCTCCACCGCCTCGCGCAGCTCGGCGGACGCCTGGTCGCGCCGGCGCATCGGCCCGGTGGCCTCTGCCGGGGCGCGACGAGCACCCCTCGCGGGTGTGGGGGGAAGAGGGTCGTTGCGCGACCGGCGATTGGACTTGCCGTAGGTGGGCATGGCGGTCCTCACGGTACCAAGGGGGCGCGCGCCGGTTGAGGCACTGCCCCGGCGGCCAGGTCAGAGCGGGTCGACGGAGATGATCTCGCCGTCCGGCCCGACGACGATGTCCAGCGCCCCGCCGCACTGGGCCACGGCGAGCACCGCGTACTTCACGTTGCCCTGCCCGTCGCCGTTCACATAGAAGGTCTGCAGGATCGTCTCCGGCAACTGGCCGCGGATGGTCGAGAACACGGTGGTCGGGTCGAAGGCCAGCTGATCCGCAGTGAACGTGCCGCCGGAGGCGGACTGCCCCTGGCCGGCGCTGAGCACCCCGTCCACATACACGTACTGCTGGGCCACCGTGGCGCCGTTCAGCGCCACGAACACGTTCACCGCGGGCACGGCGTTGATCTCGAAGAATTCGATGTCGCCGCCCACCTCGTCCTGCACCGCCCGCAGGGCCAGGCCGATGAGGTCCACGGCGGGCAGTTCGGCCTCCGCCTGGGCGGTGACGTCCGGCTGGCAGATGGTGACCTCTGGGGCTGCGGTGGTGCCGGCGCTCGACCCGCCGTCGTCGCACGCCACCAGCAGCGTGGTGGCCAGGGCCACCAAGCCGGCGACCCGTCTAAAGCCTCCATCACCACCGGCACGATCATCGGGCGCCGCTTGGTGCGCTCGTTGACGAACTTGCCGGCCGCACGGCGCACGTCGCGCTCCAGCGACTCCACGTCGCGGACACCCGACGACAGCGCCCGTTCCACCGTGTCGGCCACCCGGTCGCACGCTTCGTCCAGCAGGTCTTCGGCCTCGGGTGCGTACACCCAGCCGCGGGTGATGATCTCGGGGCCGGTGAGGACCTTGCCGGTCTCGATGTCCACCGTGACCACCACCACCACGACGCCTTCCTCGGCCAGCACCCGCCGGTCGCGGAGTACGCCCTGGCCGACGTCGCCGACGATGCCGTCCACATACAAGTAGCCGGCCGGCACCCGACCGATCAGCTCCAGGCCGTCGTCACGGAGTTCGATCATGTCGCCGTCCTCACACAGCACCACATGGTCGCGGGGCACGCCCATCAACTGGCCGAGCTTGGCATTGGCCACCATGTGGCGGTACTCACCGTGGATCGGCACGAACCACTGCGGCTTGGTGATGCTGAGGTAGGTCTTGATCTCGTCGGCCTGGGCGTGGCCGGTGGCGTGCACGTCGGCCACCCCGCTGTGCACGACCTCCACGCCCGCACGCAGCAGCCCGTCGATCACCCGGTTCACGTTGCCCTCGTTGCCGGGGATGGCGTGGCTGGAGAGGATGACGGTGTCGTGGTCGCCGACCTTCACCCACTTGTTCTCGCCACGCGCCAGCAGCGCCAGCGCCGACATCGGCTCGCCCTGCGACCCGGTGGAGATGACACAGACCTCGCCCGGCGGGTAGCGGTCGATGTCCTCGATGTCCACCAGCGCGGACTCCGGGATGTTGAGCACCCCGAGATCCATCCCCAGCCGGACGTTCTTCTTCATGCTCAGCCCGAGCGTGGCCACCTTGCGGCCGGCGGCCACCGCCGCGTCGCAGATCTGCTGGATGCGGTGCAGGTGGCTGGCGAAGCTGGCGGTGACGATCCGCCGCCCGCTGTGCTGGCTGAACAGGCTGCGCAGCACGGCGCCCACGCTGGTCTCCGACGGGGCGTGGCCGTGCTCCTCGGCATTGGTGCTGTCCGCCATCAGCAGCCGGATGCCCTCCGTGGAGGCGATGGCGCCCAGCCGAGCCAGGTCGGTGCGCCGGCCGTCCACCGGGGTGAGGTCCAGCTTGAAGTCGCCGGAGTGGAGGATGACGCCCTGTGGGGTGTGGATGGCGATGGCGTGGGCATGAGGCACGGAATGGGTGACGGGGATGAACTCCACGTCGAAGGGGCCGACCATCCGCCGCTCGCCGTCGGCCACGGGGATCAACTCCGTCTTCCCCAGCAGGCCGGCCTCCTCGATGCGGTTGCGGGCCAGGCCGAGCGTGATCGGCGAGCCGTACACCGGGAAGCTGAGCTCGCGGAGCAGGTACTGCAGGCCCCCCACATGGTCCTCGTGGCCGTGGGTGGCGACCACACCGACGATCTCGTCGGCGTGCTCGCGCAGCCAGGTGAAGTCCGGCAGCACCAGGTCGATGCCGTGCATGTCCGCGTCGGGGAACATCAGCCCGACGTCGATCAGCAGGATGGCGCTGGGCTGGGGACCACCCGGCCAGTCCATCTGGAGCGCCATGCAGTTGCGCCCGATCTCACCGAGACCGCCGAGGAAGACGATGCGTACTGGAGTGGCCATCGGCTCAGTCTGCCGGATCGATCAGCCTGCCGGGCGTGCAGCGGCCGCCCGACGACGCTCCAACTCGGCCAGCACCTGCGGCGCACGCTCGTCCACGAAGGCCGGCGCCGGGCCCATCGGCAGGCGGGCCTGGCCGACGGCGAAACCGAGATGGCGCATCATCGCCTTGGTGGGGATGGGGTTGGGGGCGTCGTCGCCGGTCTCGAACGCGAAGCTGGGCAGCAAGCGGGCATTGACCTCGCGGGCCCCCACCGTGTCGCCGTTCTCCCACAGCCCCATCAGCTCCTGGTGGTCCGGGCCGGTCCAGTGGGTGGCCACGCCCACCACCCCCACGGCACCAACGGCCAGGAGCGGCAGCGTCAGCGAATCGTCGCCGCTGTAGACCTCGTAGCCAGCGGGCGCCTGGGCCACCACGTTGGCGGTCTCGCCCGGGTTGCCCGCGGCATCCTTCAGCGCCAGCACCGTGGGCACCTCGTGGGCCAGGCGCAGCAGCACGGCGGTGGAGATCTTGCGGCCGCTGCGCACCGGGATGTCGTAGACCATCACCGGAAGGTCGCTGGCTGCGGCGATGGCCCGCATGTGCCCTTCGATGCCGGCCTGCGACGGCCGGTTGTAATACGGGCAGACGGCCAGGATGCCGGCTGCGCCCAGCGCCGCAGCCTCCTTGGTGAGGTGCACGGAGTGGGCGGTGTCGTTGCTGCCCGCCCCGGCGATGACCGGGATGGACACGGCCTCGATGACAGCGGCGAACAGCGCCAGCTTCTCGTCCTCGCTGAGCACCGGCGACTCGCCGGTCGTGCCCGCCACCACCAGGCCGTCGTGGCCGTTGGCCTCCAGCCAGCGGGCCAGGCGACGGGCTTCGTCCAGGTCCAGCGCACCGTCCGCGTCGAACGGCGTGACCATCGCCGACAGCACACGACCGAAGCGGGCCATCAGAACGACCCCTCGGCGGCGCGGTCGATGCCCTGGGTAAGGATGAGGTCTTCGTGCAGTTCCATCCACACATCGTGATAGCTGCCGCACATGACACCGGTGAACATATTCGTTTCACCGATGGCCACTCGCTGGCAGGTGTGCTCCAGACGGGGCCCATAGGCGCCGAGGCGGGCCAGCACCTCGCCCATCTTGGCCACCACCGGCTGAGCGGCCGCATCGATGGCCTGGAGACGGGCCACGACGCCGGCGTCGTACGCCTGATCCGTGTGGTCGTTGGGCTCGCCGCCACGCAACTGCCAGTCCGCACACAGCGCCTTGAACTGCTCGTTGAGGGTCAGGAACTCCTGGTAGGGGGCGGTGAGCGATGCCACGTCGGCACCGGCCAGGTCCTCCGCGAGGGCCATGCGATGTGCCTCACGCCCACCCGGCGTGAGCTGCCAGAGCTGGCGAGCCTCACGGAACGTCGCCAGTTCCTTGGCCTGCAGACCGGCCAGGTGCGCCTCCACCGTGGCCACCGGCAGGTCGGCCACTTCGGCGACGATGTCGGCCTTGGCGAACCCCTTCAGCCGCAGGGCGTGGAACGTGCGGAAGTACGGGTCGCTCACGTGTGCCATCACTCGCAGACTAACCGTTGAGCCGGCCGCCACCCAGAGCGCGCCCCGGGCGCGGCACGGGCCGGGCCCGACGGCCCGGCCCGCGTCCGGTGCACGAACGTGAACGGTTCAGCTGCCGGCGAGTTCCTCGCCGAGCTCGAACTTGACGTACTCCTCGCCGGTGTCCTCCCAGTCCTCGAACTGGATGACGTTCATCTCCTCGAACCGGCGGCGCAGCCACTGGTCGTTGCGGTCCAGCAGGCCGAGCTTCTTGCAGTTCGGCACGATCTTGCTGAACAGCATGCTCTGGAACATGACGCGGGTCGGGTCGGCGAGGATGACGGGGAGGATGTCGCGGGTGTTGATGCCCATGCGCTCCCACACCTCCTGCGACATGAACCGGTCGCGCATGCGCAGGGCGGCCTCGAAGGCGAACTCCTGGCGCTGGGCGATCTCGGCGTCGGTCATCTCGTCGTACGCCTCCTTCAGCGACAGCACGCCGAAGGCCACGTGGCGGGCCTCGTCGCTCATCACGTAGCGCAGCAACTGCTTCAGCAGGGCTCGGTGCCACCCGCGCTGGAAGCCGAAGGCGGCGAGGGCCAGGACCCCTCCACCATCACCTGCATGCCCAGGTAGGTCATGTCCCAGCGGCTGTCGTTGATGATGTCGTCGAGCAGCATCCGCAGGTGGACGTTGACCTGGTACTCGCCGCCCAGCTTCTCCTGCAGGTAACGGGCGAACACCTCCACGTGGCGGGCCTCGTCCACCACCTGGGTGCTGGCGTACAGCTTGGCGTCGTACCACGGCACGGTCTCGACGATCTTGGCGGTGCAGAGGAGCGCACCCTGCTCGCCGTGCATGAACTGGCTGAGGCTCCAGTTCTTGCTCTCCATGTTGAACTCCAGCCACTCCTTGTCGCCCCACTTGGCGACCGGGGTGCCGTCCAGGCGGGCGGGGTCCAGGCCGATGCCGATCAGCTCGCGCTCTTCCTTGGCGATCTTCTCGGCATCCACGTCGGTGTCCCAGGGCAGGTCCGTGGTGGCGTTCCACTGGCCGGTCTTGGCCTTCTCGTACAGCTTGCGAAGGGCCGGTCGCTGCAGGGTGTAGTCCCACGAGAAGATCGAGTCGGCGTTGTTCTTGACGACGTGTTCGATCTCGTTGGGGTCCACGTTGGGGATGGCCAGGATGGCCTCCACGTCGTTGATCTCGGCCCGGCCGATGATCTCCTCGTTGCTGCTGTGGGTGACGGTCATGGGCGGATTCAGCTCCTGATGAGTGAGGCTTCGAAGGCCGGCGTGATGAAGGTACGGATGAAGGTGGCGGCGGACTCGGGGTCGCCGAGGTCCACATGGTCGGACGGGGCGAGGAAGTAGCTGATGACGAGACGGGCGAGCAGTTCCACCAGGCGGGCGGCCTCGCGGCGGGGCAGGTAGCTGTCCACCAGCGGGGCGAGGAACACGGTGGCGACGCGGATGATCCGCGGCAGCCCGTCCACGGTGAGCTGGCCCAGCGTGTCGCCCGGCTCGGAGGCCAGCATGACCGCGAGGTGGTCGTCGGCCCGCATCTCGTGGGTGGCGGCGACGACGGTGCGGACCAGCAGGTCCTCCAGGCTGACGGCGCCGGCGATCTGGGCGGCCAGGCGCTCGAAGAAGTCCTCCAGCTCGCGAAGGCGCATGGCCTCGAACAGCACGTCCTTGCCGCCGGGGAACATGCGGTAGAGCGTGGCCCGGGACACCCCCGACTCGGCGGCGATGTCGTCGATGGTGACCTTGTCGATGCCCCAGCGGGCGCAGCAGGCCTTGGCGGCCTCCAGGACGCGACGCTCGGTGGCGGACGGCAGGGCCTGCGGGGACATGAGTTGAGACACTAAGACGAAATTCGCCTCAACGTCAAGGCACCCCTCCGAAAATCCTTCTGCGGATTAGCCTGGCGAGGTCAGTGTGAACAACTGCAAGGAGCACCCACCCGATGAAGCGACAGATCATCGCAGTGGCCGCATTCGCCGGCCTGCTGCTCGCCGCCTGCGGCGACGACGAGTCCACCACCACCACTCAGGCCCCGGCCACCGACGCCCCCTCCACGGATGCGCCGTCCACCGACGCCCCCTCCGGTGATGCCGCCGCCTGCGCCGAGGGCAAGACCCTCGAGGCCGGCATGCTCACCATCGCCACCGGCGACCCGGCTTACCCGCCCTACGTCATCGACGACGACCCGGCCTCCGGCCAGGGCTTCGAGGCCGCGCTGGCCATGGCCGTCGCCGCCCAGATGGGTTTCGAGGGCGACGCCGTCAGCTGGGTCCGCACCGGCTTCGACGAGGCCATCGCCCCTGGTGAGAAAACCTTCGACTTCAACCTGCAGCAGTACTCGATCAACGCCGAGCGCCAGCAGGTCGTGACGTTCAGCGACCCGTACTACTCGGCGCCGCAGGCCGCCATCGCCAGCGCCGACAGCACCCTGCAGATCAGCACCATCGCCGATCTGAAGTCGCTGAACATCGGTGTCGCCGCCGGCACCACCAGCATCGACCTGGTGGAGAACGTCATCCAGCCCGACAGCCAGGTGCAGATCTTCAACAGCAACGCCGACGCCAACGCGGCGCTGGTGAACGGCCAGATCGACATCCTCGTGGTGGACCTGCCCACCGCCCTGTACCTGTCGGCCGCCGAGTTCGACAACGCCAAGGTCATCGGCCAGTTCCCGGCATCGGCCGGCAGCGAGGCCGAGCCGTGGGGCATGCTCTTCGCCAAGGACAACCCGCTGGTGGAGTGCGTCAACATGGCCCTGGCCAACCTGACGGCGTCGGGCGAACTCGCCACCATCACCGACACGTGGATGGGCGAGTACACCGAGGCCCCCGAGATCTCGATGGGCTGACCCACCCGAGATGGCGGCACTATCGCACCGTGAGGGCGCCGGCGATCCGCCGGCGCCCTCTCGCGTCCTCACCCGGCGGGAGGTCTGGCTACGCCAGCAGCGGCGGCGGGCCGCGCTGATCGCCGCCAGCAGCATGACCGCGGTGCTCCTGGCGGTGGTGCTGATCGTGCCGCGCACGCCCGGCTGGCCCACCGTGAAGAAGACGTTCTTCAACGGGGCCCGCTTCCGCCAGGACTTCCCCGACCTGCTCGGCTACCTCTGGACCGACGTGAAGTTGTTCCTCACCTGCGTGCCGTTCATCCTCATCTGGGGCGTGGCACTGGCCATGATGCGCAACATCCGCAATCCCGCCCTGTTCCCCCTGCGGGCGTTCGCCGCGGCCTACACGGACCTGTTCCGCGGCATCCCGGTGATCCTCACCATCTACCTCGTCGGGTTCGGCATCCCCGCCCTCGGGCTGAAGGGCGAGTTCCACCTGCTGTGGTTCGGCGGCCGCTGGAACTCCGCCTACCTGTGGGGGCCGGTGGCGCTGATCCTCGCCTACTCCGCCTACGTGGCCGAGGTGTTCCGCTCCGGCATCGAGGGCATCCACGAGAGCCAGCGGGCCGGCGCCCGGTCGCTGGGCCTCACCCAGACGCAGACCATGCGCCATGTGGTGCTGCCCCAGGCGGCCCGCCGCGTGGTGCCGCCGCTGATGAACGACATGCTCTCCCTGCAGAAGGACGTCGCCCTGCTCAGCCTGCTGGGCGTGTACGAGTTGTTCCGCCGGGCGCAGGTCATCAAGGACCGCACGTTCAACTACACACCGTACGTAGTCGCCGCCGTGATCTTCCTGATCCTCACCATCCCCGAGACCCGCCTGGTGGACTGGTACTCGGCGCGCCACCGGCGCCGCACCGGAGGGTCGCAGGTCGCATGAACGGCGCCACACCCAAGGTGGAGATCCGCAACCTCCGCAAGTCGTTCGGCACCAAGGCCCACCGCCGCACCGTGCTGCACGACATCTGCCTGGACATCGGCGAGCACGAAGTGGTCTGCCTCATCGGCGCCTCCGGGTCCGGCAAGAGCACCATGCTGCGTTGCATCAACATGCTCGAGCCCGTGGACGACGGCGAGATCTGGCTGCACGGCACCGGCGGCGCGGTGGACCTCGCCGAGCCCGGCCTGGACCCGGACCCCATCCGCCGGCGGATCGGCATGGTGTTCCAGAGCTACAACCTGTTCCCCCACATGAGCGTGCTGCGCAACATCACGCTGGCGCCCATGAAGGTGCTCGGGCGCAGCGCCGGCGACGCCAAGGCCACCGCCATGCACCTGCTGCAGCGACTGGGCCTGGCCGACAAGGCCGACGCCTACCCGGACCAGTTGAGCGGCGGCCAGCAGCAGCGGGTGGCCATCGTGCGAGCACTGGCGATGCAACCCGAGTTGATGCTGCTCGACGAGATCACCGCAGCGCTGGACCCTGTGCTCGTCGGCGAGGTGCTCAACGTGGTGCGCGAGATGCGCAACGACGGCATGACCATGGTGCTGGCCACCCACGAGATGGGCTTCGCCCGCGAGATCGCCGACCTGGTCTGCTTCCTGCAGGACGGGGTGATCCTGGAGTCCGCCCCGCCGGCCCAACTGTTCACGGAGCCGCAGCATGCCGAGACGCGGGACTTCCTGGCTCGGGTGATCGCCTCCGGGCGGTTGTAGCTCCCTCGGCCTCGGGCCTCAGCCGGTCTTGCGGCCGCTGGTGACGCCGCACACGAGGTCGCGGTGGATGCACAGGGCCACCTCGCTCTCCAACTTCTCCTGGTCCCAGCCGTTCATGAAGTCGGCGTGGCCGGTGAGCAACCCGCCGCTGGCCAGCAGCAGCCCCTCGGGGTCTCCCGTCACCGGGTACTCCACGCTGAACTGCAGTTGCAGGATCGGCACCGGGTAGCCCTTCGGGCATTGGCCCCCGCTGCTGTACGCCACGTGGGTGTGGTGGTTCGGGCTGTCCAGGTTCACCCCGTCCCAGCAGTCCGGGAACGTGATGATCAGCCGCAGGTTGCGGCCCTCCACGCACGTCGGCGGGGTGACCGCCCGCTCGATGCCCGTGCCGCACGACCAGGCCACGATCTCCGCGGGCTGGGCCTCGGCCGTGTTGGCGTCGCCGGCGATCATCACCAGACCGGCCGGCATGGCCTGCACCGTGGTGGGGTCCACATCCAGACCCGGCCGGTAGTAGGCCGTGCTCTTCACCGGGTCGATCACGGCGATGCTGCGCAGCAGGGCGGGGGCCCAGTAGGCCGCGGCATCCTGCTGCTGATCGCACGTGGTCTCGCCGCCGGGAAGTTGGTCCACCGTGGTGAACGCGTCCACTCCGGTGTTGCCGAAGAACGAGTGCAGGTGGCTGAGACCGGGCTGGCCGGGGTACACGATCGGGTCATCCAGGGCGGCGTGGCTGTAGCCGCATTCCACCAGGAACTGGGCCTGGGCGCCCTGGGGCCCCGCCACCGGGCGGTCGGGGCGGCCGAGCGAGGTGGCCGACGTGTGCGGGTCCCACGCCTGCTCGCCGCCGCCGTCCGTGCAGGACGTGCAGGCGGCGGCGGTGAGCAGCGTGGCGGCGGCCAGCGCGGCCGCACCCCTCAGGCGCATCGCGTCACGGCTTGGCGGGCACGGCGATGGCGTCCACGTCCACCGGCGCCGGCACGTTGGTGGCCGGGTTGGCCGGGGCCGTGGCGGCGTCGGGCATGTTCTCCTGGGGCTCCAGCGCCGGCAGGCTGGCCGTCTTCCAGTCGGCGGACGGCGGGTGCTCCTCGGCCAGCCAGGTGATGATGTCGTATGCGCCGGCCGACCAGTCCGTCGCCTGCGTGCCGTCGCACGGGCCGAGCGCCTCGAGGTCGGTGGGGGCAGTGGCGCCCATGACGTTGCCGGCGAAGCAGTTGCCCAGCGTGCCCACGTCCAGATCCGCCGAGGCGAGGATGATGTCGTACTGGCGGCTGTCGCTGATCTCGTTGCCGATCACCCGGTTCTGCTGGGCGTTCCAGAGGATCGCGCCGCCGGGGTCCTGGGGCAGCTGCTGCTTGGCGTCGGCGCAGGTGACGTCCCACTCCTCCGGCGTCGGCAGGTCGTCGTTGGGGTCGTCCTCCAGGTACGGCACCAGCGCGATGCCGGCCTTGTCGTGGTCCCAGATCTGGTTGCGCTCGATGTCGTTGAGCACGCCGCCGGCCACCACGATGCCGTTGCCCATGGCCAGCAGGGCCACGTCGATCGCCGGGGTGTCGCCCTGGTTGTTGGAGTACACGAGGTTGCCCACGATGGTGGTGTCGCGCTCGGGGTAGCACAGCTCGTAGCTGCCGCTGTTGGGCACCACACCGGCCCGGTTGTAGCGGAAGACCGAGTTGATGATGATCAGGTTGCCGCCCGAGTTGGTGCCCGAGTAGCCGAGGCCGTTGTGCTCGCTGACCACGTCGCTGACCACCGCGTTGCACGGGTAGCACTCGCCGATGTAGATGCCGGCGTCCGGGCTGCCCGCCGCGTAGATGTGGTCGAGTTGGCCGTTGATCGAGTCGAACGCGTACACGCCGTAGTCGCCGGTGCGGTAGGCGGTGAGGTACGAGCCGCGGTAGCCGTCCACCCCGGTCCAGAAGAAGCCGTTGGAGGTGTAGTTGGTGGCGGTCATGTTCTCCACGGCCACGCCCTTGGCACCGAGGATGCGGATGCCGTTGTCCAGGTCGAACTCACCGTCCAGCACCACCTCGTTGCGGTCCAGTCCGCGAATGGTGAGCTGGTCGGTGACCACGTTGACGGCCTCGTGGTAGGTGCCGGGCGCGATCAGGATCAGGTCGCCCGGCTGGGCGGCGTCCACTGCCGCCTGGATGGTGGCGAAGTCCTCCGGCACGTTCAGCACCCCGTCGTCACCGGCGGTGGTCTCGGGCGCCGGCATGGAGTCCGTGGCCGGTGGGGCGTCGGTGGCGGCGACCGTGGTGGCCGGTGCCTGCGTGGTGTCGGTGGTGCTGCGCTCGTCGCCACAGGCCGCCAGGACCAGCGCGGCCGCGACGGCCAGCGTCGTGTACTTCTTCATGGATCTCCCCCTTGTCGTCACGGCTCGGTGACGACGATCGTGCCGAACATCCCCGCGGACGAGGTGCCGTGGATGGTGCAGTAGTAGACGTACGTGCCGGGCGTGTTGAACACCAGCGAGTACGTGTCGGTCGGGTGGAAGCCGTCCTGCAGGACGCCCCACGTGGTTGCCCCCGGGTCGCCCTCGGGCACCACGTTGTGGTCGTTGCGCCCGTTGTTGACCCACCTGACCTGGGTGCCGGCGGCGATGGTGATGGTCTGCGGCAGGAAGTTGTTGTCCAGGGCGATGACCTGGGCCACCTCACCGTTCGTGGGGAACGTCGGCGCCACGGTCTCGCCGGGGGCGTCGGTTGCCGACGGCGCCGGCGCCTGGGCCACCGTGGTTCGGGCGGACAGCGCGTCGTTCGGGTCGGCCGCGCAGCCCGTGGCGATGGCCACCAGCAGTGCAGCCACCATCCAGTGCGCGCGCCCTTTCCGTACCTGCATCCGGTTCCTCCGCCGTTGACCGCCGGCATGCTCACGACGCCGACGGGAGCGAGAGCCTAGTGTGCGATCCCGTGACAGCGGCGAACCCGGAAGGTGCAGCGGACCAACCCGTGCCGCACGCGGACAGCACCCTCGCCGCCGAGGCGCCCGCGCACGTGGTGCCCCGCCACGGGCCCATCTGGATCGTCAGCTTCGTGATCCTGCTGGCGGCCGCCAACCTGGGCACGATCTTCTGGACCAAGCTGGTGGACGACCACCCTGGCGCGTTGCTCGCGCTGTCATCGCGCAACCGCCACCTGGTGCTCACCGTGCCCACCGACCTGCACTGGACGGCGTGGGCCGCCATCGGGGCGGCCCGGCTGACCCTGTCGGCAGTGGTTTGCCACCTGCTCGGCCGGGCCTACGGCGACCGGGCGCTGCGCTGGTTCTGGCGGTACCTCGGCATGCCGCCCGAGCAGGTGACCAAGTTCGAGAACAGCTTCGCCCGCGCCGAGTGGTTCGTGGTGCCGTTCTTCGTCGGCTCCAACATCGTCTGGGTGCTCAGCGGGGCGTCGCGCACCAAGTGGCGGCGGCTGGCCCCGATGGCGGCCGTGGGCATCGCTGCCCGGCTGGCGCTGCTGCGCTGGCTGTCGTCGGCGTTCGAGTCGCAGTTGCGGTCCGTCATCGACTTCACCACCGACTACCAACTGTGGTTCATCCTCGGCGGCATCGTCGTGGTGCTGCTCACCCAGGTGCGCAATTTCCGAAGCGGACGGTGACACAAACCCCGGCCGGGAGTGGTAGAACCGGTGGCATGGCTACCACTTCGCTCGGGGGCAACCCCGTCCAGACCGTCGGCGATCTTCCCGCAGTCGGTGCACCCTGCCCGGACTACTCGCTCACCAAGAGCGACCTCAGCGAGCTCACCAAGGCGGACCTCGCCGGCAAGCGCGTCGTGCTGAACATCTTCCCCAGCATCGACACCGCCGTGTGCGCCACCAGCGTGCGCAAGTTCAACGAGCTGGCCTCGGGCATGGACAACACCGTCGTGGTGTGCGCCTCCGCCGACCTGCCGTTCGCGCTGAACCGCTTCTGCGGCGCCGAGGGCCTGGAGAACGTGGTCACTGGGTCGTGCTTCCGCAGCGACTTCGGCTCGGCGCTCGGCGTCACCATGGCCGACGGCCGCCTCTCTGGCCTGCTGGCCCGCGCCGTGGTCGTGGTGGACGAGAACGGCACCGTCGTGCACTCGCAGCTCGTGCCGGCCATCTCCGAAGAGCCGGACTACGACGCCGCCGTCGCGGCGCTCGGCTGACCTGCCGGTTCAGACACCAAGGATCGCGTCGAGGCCCAGGGTGAGCCCTGGGACCTCGGCGATCCGCTTGCACGCCAGCACCACACCCGGCATGAAGCTGGTGCGGTCGTAGCTGTCCTGGCGGATGATGAGGGTCTGGCCCTCCGACCCGAGGATGACTTCCTGGTGGGCCACCATCCCGCGCATGCGCACCGAGTGGAGGTGGATGCCTGCCGGGCCCACACCACCGCGAGCCCCCTCGAACACCACCTGCTCGGTGGGGTCCTCGGCCCACTCCCCCTTCGCCGCGGCCATCCGCCGGGCGGTGGTGACGGCGGTGCCGCTGGGGGCGTCGATCTTGCGATCGTGGTGCAGTTCGATGATCTCGGCAGTGTCGAAGTAGGGCGCCGCCAGTTCGGCGAAGCGCATCATCAGCACGGCACTGATGGCGAAGTTGGCGGCGATGAGGCAGTTGCTGCCGGAGAACTCGCTGCGGAACGCAGACAGGTCGTCGTCCGTGAAGCCCGTGGTGCCCACCACGGCGTGCATGCCGTGCATCGCCAGCCATGGCAGGGTCACCCGGGCGGCCGAGGCCACCGTGAAGTCCACCACCACCTCGGCACCGGCGTCGGCCAGGGCGCGCAGTTCGGCGGCGATGGGCAGCCCGTGAGTGGTGCCGCCCGCGGCGTGGGGATCCACTGCCGCCACCAGGGCCAATGCCGGGTCGGCGGCGACAGCGTCGCACACTGCCGTACCCATTCTCCCCCCGGCTCCGACGACTCCGACCCTGATTTCGCTCATCGCGCCGACCGTAGCCGCATGGTTGTGGGGTAGAACAACAGGTATGAGCAGCTTCTTCGACAAGGCCAAGGAAAAGGCACAGCAACTGGCGGCCACCGCCAAGGAGAAGGTCGACGACTTCAAGGACAACCGCAAGGCCGACGACCTGCTCGACGACCTCGGCCGGATCCTCTACCGCAGCCGCACCGAGCGTGGTGAGGCCGGCGACGAGGCCAAGATCGCCGAGTTGGTGGCCGCCCTCCAGGCTCTCGAGGCCGACGGCGCCAACGTGCTCGGCACCAAGGAGGAGCGGGCCCAGGAGTCCAACCTTCCGCCGCCCACTCCCCCGCAGCCCTGACCGGGTTGGAGTGTTTCCTGCTCGGAGGCGAGCAGGAAACACTCCAACCTGGCTAGGCGGGGCCGACGGTGACGGTGAGGGGGCTGGCGGTGAACACCTCGTCGATCGCGGCGCGGACCGACCGCTGGTCCACCACCGCCCACCGTGCCACCTGCTCCTCCACCGGGCGCACGGCACCCGTGGTGACGAGGAGCGCGCCGTTGCGCGCCATGCGGGCGCCGGTGTCCTCCAGGCCCAGTTCGAAGGCGCCGGTGAGGTAGCCCTTGGCCACCTCCAACTCGTCGTCGGTGATGCCCTCGGCCACCAGGCGGTCGATCTCGGCCCGCAGCAGCCCGTGCACCTCGTCCGCGTGCTCTGGCTGGGTGCCGGCGTAGAGCTGGTAGGCCCCGGCGTCGTGGTACGCCGACACGCCTGAGTAGACGCTGTAGGCCAGGCCGCGCCGCTCGCGGATCTCCTCGAACAGCCGGCTGGACAGCCCGCCGCCCAGGGCGTGGTTCACCACGTCCAGCGGCTCGCGGAGCGCGTGGTCCCGCGGCAGCGAGCGACCGCCCACCACCACGTGCACCTGCTCGCCGGGGTCCACCAGCCGTTGCGACGCGCCGACCGCCAGCGGCGCCACCCGCGCCGGCCGGCCCCCACCCTCCGGCAGGCCGGCGAACGACGACGTGACCATCGCCAGCATCTCGTCGTGCCCCAGTGGGCCAGCGGCAGCCACCACCATCGCGCCGGCCCGGTAGTGCTGGCCGAAGAAGCTGCGCACATCGTCGGCGGTGATGGCCCGCACATGGTCGCGGTCGCCCGCCGGGTCACGCCCCAGCGGATGGTCCTGGAACAGCGAGGCGGCGAACAGGCGGTGGGCCACCTCATCGGGTTGGTCGTCGTCCATCGCCAGTTCCTCCAGGATCACCTGGCGCTCGCTGTCCACGTCCTCGTCGCGCAATGCCGGCCGGCAGAGCACCTCGCCCAGCAGTTCCACGGAGAACGCGGCGTGGCGCGCCGGGAGCCGGCAGTAGTACGCCGTGTACTCCCGGGCGGTGAACGCGTTGAAGTCGCCGCCCAGCCGGTCCACCCCGCGGGAGATCTCCTGCGCGGTGCGCCGGTCGGTGCCCTTGAACAGGAGATGCTCGAGGAAGTGGCTGACCCCGGCCAGCCGGTCCGGCTCGTCGCGCGACCCCACGGCCACCCACGCGCCGATGGCCACCGACAGCGTGCCAGGCACGCGTTCGGTGGCCACCGTCAGGCCGGAGTCGAGCGTGGTGATCCGCAGATCGGCGTCGCTCACGGTGCTGTCAGCCGTGGTCAGCGGTGACGGCGGCGGCCACCACGGTCGCCACCACGGTCCCCGCCACGACCACCACGGTCGCGACCTCCACGGTCGCCGCCGCGGTCGCCGCGCTCGTGACCACCGGCCTCGCCGCCGGGGCCGAGGTCGCCGAGGTCACCGGCCAGTTCGGCGTCGAACTCGTCGTCGAAGCTGACCGCCACGGCACCACCCTCGACCGCAGCCGAACGGCCGCCCTCGTCGTCGCCGCGGCGGGAGCCGCCGCCACTGTGCGAACCGCCCGCACCCTCGGCGATGACCGGGTTCCAGGCGTCGGTGGGGGTCAGGCTGACCTTGCCCTTCTCGTCGATCTCCTCGACGACCACCTCGATCTCCTGGCCGAGCGTCAGCACGTCCTCCACATTGTTGATCCGCTTGCCCTTGCCGAGCTTGCTGATGTGCACCAGGCCATCGCGGCCCGGGAGGATGTTGACGAAGGCGCCGAACTTGGTGATGTTGACCACGCGGCCGGGGTACACCTTGCCGACCTCCGCCATCGGCGGCGACACGATGTTCTGGATGCGGGCCTTGGCTTCCTCCATCCGCCACGCCTCGACGGCGCCGATGGTGACGATGCCCTGGGCACCGTCGTCGTCCACGGCGATGTCCGCGCCGGTCTCCTGCACGATGGTGTTGATGACCTTGCCCTTCGGCCCGATGACCTCACCGATCTTGTCCATCGGGATGGTGATCGTGATGATCTTCGGGGCGGTGGCAGCGACCTCCGCACGGGGCTCGGCCAGGCAGGCGTTCATGTTGGCCAGGATCTCCATGCGGGCGTCCTTGGCCTGGTCCAGCGCGGCCGCCAGCACCTCGGCGGGGATGCCGTCGATCTTGGTGTCCAGCTGGAGAGCGGTGATTGCGTCGGCGGTGCCGGCGACCTTGAAGTCCATGTCGCCGAAGGCATCCTCGGCGCCGAGGATGTCGGTGAGCGTGGTGTACTTGCCCTCGGCGTAGACCAGGCCCATGGCGATGCCGGCCACGGCGGCCCGGATGGGCACGCCGGCGTCCATGAGGGCCAGCGAGCCGGAGCACACCGAGGCCATGGAGGTGGAGCCGTTCGACGACAGCACCTCGGCCACCAGGCGGAGGGTGTAGTTGAAGTTCTCCAGGCCCGGCAGCACGGGGAGCAGCGCACGGGCGGCGAGCGCACCGTGGCCGATCTCGCGGCGCTTCGGCGAACCGACGCGGCCGGTCTCACCGTTGGCCCACGGGGCCATGTTGTAGTGGAACAGGAAGTACTTGTTGGTCTCCGGGCTCAGGGTGTCCAGCAGCTGGTTCATGCGCGGCATGGCCATGGTGCAGACGTTCATCACCTGGGTCTCGCCACGCTGGAACAGGCCGGTGCCGTGTGCCGTGGGCAGCACGCCGACCTCGCTGCTGAGCGGCCGCAGGTCGCGCGGGCCACGCCCGTCGATCCGCTTGCCCTCTTCCACGATGCGCTTGCGCACCAGCTTCTTGGTGAGGCTGCGGACGGCCTCCTTCACTTCCTTCTCGCGACCCTCGAAGGCGGCACCCTCGCCACACAGCTGGG
The DNA here is from genome assembly GCA_041394605.1 of Ilumatobacteraceae bacterium. GTDB lineage: Bacteria > Actinomycetota > Acidimicrobiia > Acidimicrobiales > Ilumatobacteraceae > UBA668. The sequence goes on along the minus strand of JAWKHX010000004.1, from coordinate 702,437 downwards.
CGATGGCCTCGGCGGCAGCGGCGTCGGTGGCGGCGTTGCGCTCCGCCTTGCCGGCGATGGCCACGGCGGTGGACAGGGCCGGGGTGGCGATGGGGGCGACGGCCTCCATGACCTCGGGCGCGTAGTCCAGCGCGACGGTGTACTCCATCGGCACGATCGGGCCACGGGTGGCGATGACGCTGGCGACCAACTGGCGCTGCAGGGCGATGGAGTCCTTGATCCAGGTCTTGCTGGCCTCCAGGCCGCGAGCCAGGGCACCTTCGTCCACCTTCGGCGCACCGTTGGCGTAGTAGTCGAAGCTCTTGGTGGTGCCGCCGGCCTCGACCATCATGATGGCGACGTCGCCGTTGTCCAGCTGGCGGCCCGCCACGACGAGCTCGAACGTGCTCTCGTCACCCTCGGTGTAGGTGGGGTGGGGGATCCACTCGCCGCCCTGGCTGTACGCCACGCGTACCGCGCCGATCGGGCCCTCGAACGGGATGCCGCTGATCATCAGGCTGGCCGAGGCAGCGTTGATGGCCAGCACGTCGTGCGGGTTCTCCATGTCCGCGCCGAGGATGGTGAGCACCACCTGGGTCTCGTTGCGGAAGCCGTCGGGGAACGCGGGGCGGAGGGGCCGGTCGGTGAGCCGGCAGGTGAGGATGGCGTCCTCCGTCGGCCGGCCTTCACGGCGGAAGAACGAGCCGGGGATCTTGCCGGCGGCGTACGCCCGCTCTTCCACGTCGATGGTCAGGGGGAAGAAGTCGGTGCCGGGTCGCACGTCCTTGGCCGCATTGGCCGTGGCCAGCACCGTGGTGCGGCCGAGGGTGGCGACGACGGCGCCCTGGCTCTGTTGGGCCAGCTTGCCCGTCTCGAAGGACAGGGTCTTGTCGGTGCCCGTGAGGGTGCCCGACACTCGAATGGCATCCGCCATGACGAGTCTCTCTTTCTGCCGCGACACGCTCGCGTCACGGCGGCAAGAGCGGAGGGCCCGGTTCCCAGTCGGCAATGTCGGCGCTGCAACCCGGCCCGGCTGGGCCAGTGCGGGGAGCCCCGGCACTCACGACTGACAACCGAGTCGAATGGTCCGCTCGGTTGATGTATGTCGCGTCCACGCTACCAGCGAAAACGACCGGACCCGCGGCACCCACCAGGCTGGAGGGTGGCGCGGGTCCGGCGAGTTTCGGTCGAGCGGCGGGGCCGCCCAGGCTCAGCGGCGCAGGCCGTTGGCGGCGACGATGGCGCGGTAGCGCTCCACGTCGATGTTCTTCACGTAGTCGAGCATGCGGCGACGGCGGCCGACCAACTTCAGCAGGCCGCGACGGCTGTGGTGGTCCTTGGCGTGCGTCTTGAAGTGCTCGGTGAGGTGGTTGATGCGGGCAGTCAGCAGCGCGATCTGCACCTCGGGCGAGCCGGTGTCGGCGTCGCTGAGCTTGTGCGCGGCGATGATGTTCTCTTTGCTGTCCATGAGTTGCCTTCCTTGATCCGGAGGTCGCCAGCGGCGGGTGCCGGTGGCATCGCACCGGAGGGATGGCCCCGGTGGACGGCGGAAAGACTAGCGCCGCCCGACGCGGCTCACACCAGCCGAGCAGGTCGCCAACCACGTCCGCGAACCCCGCACCCGTACACTCGGCGGGAATGAGCCGGATCGTCACGCGCGACCTCACCAAGGCCTACGGCGGCCTCGCGGTGATCGAGCCCCTCTCGCTCGACGTGCAGGCCGGCCAGTTCGTCAGCGTGATCGGCCCGTCGGGCTGCGGCAAGACCACGCTGCTGCGGGTGCTCGCCGGGCTGGAGCCGCCGTCCGGCGGCGAGGTCACGGTGGACGGCCAGGCGCCGGCCACCGCCCGCAGTCACAAGCGGGTGGCGATGGTGCCCCAGCAGCCGGGCCTGCTGCCGTGGCGCACCGTGGCCGCCAACGCCCGCCTGCTGCTGGACGTGAACCGCCGCAGCACACCCTCCGACGCCGCCGACCCCACGGCACTGCTGCACGAGGTGGGGCTCGGCGACTTCATGAACGCCTACCCGCACGAGCTGTCGGGCGGCATGCAGCAGCGCGTTGCTCTGGTGCGGGCGCTGGCCCTCCACGCACCCCTGCTGGTGATGGACGAACCGTTCGCCGCACTGGACGAGATCACCCGCGCCGGCATGCGCGTCCTGCTGAATCAGCTGGTGGAAGGGCGCGGCGTCACCGTGTTCTTCATCACCCACAGCATCGCCGAGGCGGTGGCGCTGAGCGATCGGGTGCTGGTCAGTTCGCCCCGCCCGGCCCGCATCGTCGCCGACATCACCATCGACCTACCCCGCCCTCGCGCCGCCGCAGTGGAGGACGACACCCGCTTCGTCGAGCTGTGCGCCGAGGTGCGCCACGCCCTGCATGGCGGCATGTCATGACCCGCCGCCCGCTCGCCGCAGTGGTCGGCATCGTCGTCTTTCTCGGCATCTGGGAGGCGTTCGTCCGCATCTTCCATGTCCGCAAGTTCGTCCTGCGGGCCCCGTCGGCCGCGCTTCGCCACCTGTGGAACACCCGCTCGACGTTCCTCGACGCCGGCTGGATCACCATCCAGCACGCCGGTGTCGGGCTGCTGATCTCGCTCACCATCGGCTTGCTGGTGGGTGCGGCGCTGGCCGCCAGCCCGTTCCTGGAGCACGCCACCCAGCCCGTGCTGACGCTCGTGCAGGTGGCACCGTGGTTCGCCTACGTCAGTTCGATCGTGCTCTGGCTCGGGTCGGGCACTCCCCCGGCGCTGTTCATGGTGGGGCTGGTGTGCCTGCCCGCGTATGTCTTCGCCACCGTGGACGGCATGCGCAGCGTCGAACCGGCCACGCTGGAACTGTTCCGCTCCGTGGACGCCGGCGGCTGGGAGGTGCTGTGGCGGCTGCGCCTGCCGTCGGCCGCGCCGGTGCTGTTCACTACCTCGCGGTTCAACCTCGGCCTCGCCCTCGCCGCTGCCTACTACGTGGAGGGCGCCAACTTCTCCAACGAGGGCATCGGGGCCATCGGCAAGCGGGCGTCGGCGTCGGCCAGCGGCGCCGACACGCTGTGGGCCGCAGTGTTCGCCATGGCCATTCTCGGCGTGCTCGGCCTGCTGCTGATCTCCCTGCTGCAACGGGTGGTGCTGCATTGGCACGCCGCCCACCGCACGCGACCCGGCTGACCGCCGCCCTCAGCGGATACCGTGCTGGCGATGACCGAACCGGCCGCACCGAACCTCGGCGACCTCCGCCAACGCATCGATCAACTGGACGCCGCGCTCATCGCGATCGTCGCCGAGCGGCTGGCGGTCTGCCGCGAAGTGGCCGAGGTGAAGCAGCTTAGCGACACCCCCGTCATCCAGCCCGCCCGCGTGCGCGACGTGGTCACGTCCCGCCGGCGACAGGCCATCGAGGCCGGAGTGGACGCCGACTTCGCCGAGCAACTCTTCCGCGTGCTGCTCACCGAGACCCATCGCATCGAGGTGGCCGGCCACCGCCCCGACCCCGCGCCGGAGAAGCAGGCGGCGGGCAGCGGTACGTCCGGCGTGGACACCGTCACCAGCCGGGTGGATCATGTGGTCGTCGCCGTCCCTGACCTGGCGGCCGCGCTGGCGTCGATGGCCGGCAGGTTCGGCTTCCACGAAGTACCGTTGTCCGAGGCGCACGACGGCATGGCCGCCGTGGCCGCCGGCGGGGTGACGTTCGTACTGGTCGGCCCGCAGGCCTCCCCCGCGGTCGCCCGCTACCTGGCTGACCACGGCCCAGGTGTGCAGCACGTGGCACTCGAAGTGCTGAACGCCGGCTACGCCCGCGCCTGCCTGGCCGACGCCGGCGCCCCACTGCTCACCGACGTCGTGGTGGATGCGGATGGCCACGAGCAGTTCTTCGCCGCGGACGACCCTGCCACGGGTCTGCAACTGGGCTTCATCAGCCGCACCGGGCACCGCGTCGGCGTCGGCGCGGCGAACGTGCTCGCCCTCTTCGACGCGCTGGACCCCGGCCCGGCCGGGGCGAGTTGAGAACGCGTTGGTAGGCTCCCCTCACACTTCGGCCCGAAGGACTGCCTGCATGCGCCGCCCGCTCACCGCCCTGCTCCTCGTCACCACCGTCGTTGCCGCCGCGTGCACCGACGAGAGCTCGGACGGCGGCACCACCGCCCCTGGCACCGAGCCCACCACCACCGTCATCGCCCCCGACCTGGCGATGGTGGCGGGGCAGCCGATCCCCGAGGCCCGCTGCCAGGCCAACCAGGAGGCCGGCACGATCGTCTACCTCTCCAGCTTCGACTTCGCCGCCACGGCGTCGATCGTGGACGTGCTCGTGGCCAAGTCCAAGGGCTACTACGAAGCCCTGTGCCTGGACGTGGAGTTGAAGCCCAGCTTCTCGGTGGACAACTACCCGCAGATCGCCGCCAACGACGCCCAGTTCTCCTCCGGCGGTTCGTTCTCCGAAATGGTGGACTTCGCCGGCGCCAACGACGCCGGGTTCGTCGCTCTCGCCGTGGAGGGCCGCACCGGCATCGACGCCCTCATCACCAAGGACGGCGCCGTGCCCACCCTGGCCGACATCGCCGGCACGAAGATCGGGGTGAAGGGCGCCATCACCCCCTCGGTGAAGGCGATGCTCGCCCAGCAGGGTCTGATCGAGGGCGAGGACTACGAGACCGTCCTGCTCGACGGCTTCGACCCGTTGGTGCACATCGAGGTGCCCGACATCGTCGGCTTCCCCGGCTACAAGAGCAACGAGCCGCTGCAGCTGGAGGCCGCCGGGGTGCCGTTCACGCTCTACGACCCCAGCGACTACGGCGTGCCCGGCAGCTTCGGGGTCGTCTACACCAACGACACGTTCCTCACCGAGCACCCCACCGCCGCACAGGACTTCATGCGCGCCACCATGCGCGGCCTGGCCGACGCCATCGCCGACCCGGCTGGTGCGGCGGAGATTGCCGTCGGCTTCATCGAGGCGGGCGACAACATCATGTTCCTCTCCGCCGAGAGCGAGACGGCCCGTTGGGGTGTGGAGTCCCAGCTGGTCGCCGACGGGGTGGCCCCCGGTGCGCCGCTCGGCCTGCCGCTCGTGGACGAACTGACGGCTGAGGTCACCACGTACGCGTCCATCGGTCTGTTCGACGGCGTGGCCCCGGACATCACCACCATGGTGGACCCCGCCGTCCTGGCCGGGGTGTACGACGCCGACGGCACCGTCATCTGGCCGTCAGGCGGCTGACGAGCTGACCATCGGCTGCCGCGCCGGCGGGTGGCTCGGCCGGGTCAGAGGCCCAGCACGGAACGGGCGTGGTCGATGTCGTGGGCCAGTTGGGCCTTCAGCGCATCGATGCCGTCGAACTTGCGCTCGCTGCGCAGGAAGTGGGTGAACTGCACCTTGGCCGGCTCGCGGTAGAGGTCGCCGTCGAAGCCCAACAGGTGAGCTTCCAGCAAGCTGTGGTCGGCGTGCTCGTAGAACGTGGGGCGGCGGCCGAGGTTCAGGGCGCAGGCGTGGCGGCTGCCGTCGGGCCGCACGTACCAGCCGGCATACACACCGTCGGCCGGCAGGCAGATCTGGCTGGGCACCTCCACATTGGCGGTGGGGAACCCCAGCAGGCGGCCGCGCTGGTCGCCCTCCACCACGATGCCGCGGGCTTCGAACGGGCGGCCGAGCAGCATCGCCGCCAACTCCACCTCGCCGCCGGCCATGGCCCGGCGGATGGCGGTGGACGAGATGGGTTCGTCGGGCCCGTCCGTACGCGGCACGAGCGTCAGCGGGAACACCTCGAACCCGGTGGCGGCGCCGAGGTCTCGGAGGGTGCCGACGTTGCCCTGGCGGCCGCGGCCGAAGTGGAAGTCGTTGCCCACCACCACACCGCGGGCGGCCAGGCACTCCACCAGCACGCGGCGGGCGAAGTCCATCGGCGCCTCACGGCTCTGGGCCTCGTCAAAGTGGATGAGGACGGTGCCGTCCACGCCGGTGGCCTCCAGCAGTTCCAGCTTCTGGTCCAGGCTGGTGAGCAGGCGCGGCGCGGACTCCGGCCGAACCACGGAGGCAGGGTGACGGTCGAACGTGATGACCACGGATCGGGCGCCCAGGTCGGCGGCCAGCCGGCGCACCTCGGCGATGACGGCCTGGTGCCCGAGATGCACCCCGTCGTACGCGCCGATGGTGACCACCGAGCGTTCGCCGGGCCACGGCGGAACGGACGGGTCGGTGATCACGCGCACGGCGGACAACGCTAGCGGCCACCCACTAGGTGGCCACTACCACGGCCGGCTTGGCCTCCCCGGTGCGGAACGATTCGTAGACGGCCAGCAGGTCGCCGTCCGGCCCCACCACCGCCCAGGGGCCGTCGCCGGCCGGGCGGGGCAGCACCCGTCCCTGGCGGACCAGCGCGGCGGTGGCGTCATCCACGGCCACCTGCGGGTAGTCGCGCAGCGCGGTGGCCAGCGGCAGCAGCACCACGTCGTCGGGCGACGCCGCCTCGGCCACGGTGAAGCTGCCCACGGCCACGCGACGCAGGCCGTGGAGGTGGGCGCCGCCGCCGCACAGACGGCCCAGATCGTCGGCCAGCGAGCGGATGTAGGTGCCCTTCGAACAGCGCACCTCCACCCGGTAGCGCAGCGGGTCGGCGGTGGGTTCGACGTCGAAGCGGTGGATGGTGACCGGGCGCGGCGCCCGCTCCACCTCGATGCCCTCCCGGGCCAGCTCGTGGAGGCGCCGGCCGTCCACCTTCAACGCGCTGACCATCGGCGGCACCTGCAGGATCGGCCCGGTGAGGTGGTCGCGCACCGCCGCCCGCACCGTGTCCGGCGTGAGGCCGTGCATCTCGAACGTGGCGGTGACTGTTCCGGTGCTGTCCAGGCTGTCGGTGGTGCTGCCGAACACGACCTCGCCGGTGTAGGTCTTGCCGAGGTCGGTGAGGAACCGGACCAGCCGGGTGCCCTTGCCCACGCCCACCAGCAGCACGCCGGTGGCGTCGGGGTCCAGGGTGCCGGCATGGCCCACCTGGCGCTCGCCGAAGCGGCGGCGCAACATGCCCACCACGTCGTGGCTGGTGACCCCGGCGGGCTTGTCCACCACCGCCAGGCCGTGGACCGTGGGTGGCTTACGCCTGGCCATCGAGTTCGGTGTCGTCCTCGGCGTCGGCAGGCTCCGGTGGGCGGGCCGGCAGGGTGCCGTGGTCGTGCAGGATCTGCTCGATCCGCTCCGCGGCACGGATGACGTCGTCAGGCTTGAACGACAGGATCGGCGTCTTCTTGGCCCGCACCTGGCGACCCACCGAACCCTGGATGCGCACCCGGTGCTGCCCCAGCGCCTCGAGGATCTCCTCGTCGCCGTCGGGGCCGGCCAGCGAGTCGTAGTAGACGACTGCCCGGTTCATCTCCGGGTCGACGTCGATGTTGGTGATGGTGACCAGGGACAGGCGCTCGTCGTCGATGCGCGTCAGTTCGTCGGCGATGACCTCGCGCAGCGATTCGCTGAGGCGGGCGGTGCGGGGGTACCGGTGGGCGGACGCGGAGGGAGCGCGGCGGGGTCGGCTCATGGGTGCCTACCCTACCGATGCGCGCCCCAGCGGTGCGCCCGAGTTCAGGTGAAGTCCAGCTTGTCGCGCAGGCTGCGCTTGATCTCGGCGACACCGCTGCGGGCCAGCACCTCCACGGCGTCCCACAGGCGCAGGGCTTCGTCGCCACGCGGCGCCTTGGAGATGACGGGCCCGAACAGGCTGGCCTCCTCGGCGGTACCCGGCGAGTAGGTGAGGATGGGGGTGCCCACGTCCTTGCCGGTGCGGGAGAACGCTTCCTCGGTGCTGGCCCGGATGGCGTCGTCGTGGGTGTCCACGAGCGCCTCGGCGGCGTACGAGGCGGGTAGGCCGGCGACGGTGAGCATCTCCGCCATGAACGCCACCGGATCGGCGTTGATGTCCGGCCGCCGCTGCTGCAGGTGGAAGGCGGTGCCGAGCGCGGTGTACAGGGCGTCGATCGCAGCATTGCCCTCGTGCTGCTGCACCTCGTGGCACACCCGGTGGGCGAACAGCCCGGCCATGTGGGCGGCTCGGTACTCCGGCGTGTACCAGTCCTCCGTGCGGTCCTCGTTGATCATCTTCAGCGAGATGAACTTCCAGGTGACGTCGTAGTCGCGGAGCGCCTGCACTTCCTTCACCCACCGGGAGGTGATCCAGGCGAACGGGCAGACGGGATCGAAGTAGAACTCGAGATCGGCCATCCAGCCACCCTAACGACGATCTTCAAGACTTGTGCAAGCGCGTGCATCGGGGTGACATCGCGGCGTGCAATCCCCGTTCCCCCTGCGCAACGACACGGACGACGAGGAGGAACACCGTGCTGCATCATCTGACGAACGCGCTTGAAGCGAATGCCCGTGGCGCTGGCCGCGACGGCTGCGAGCCTGCTGGTGGTGGGCGCGCCGCCGCGCGGCACCACCTGGAGCGCCCCGAGGAGTCGTCCGAGCAGCCGGCCCCGGAGCCGACCACCGTCGCCACCATCGACACCGACTCCACGGTGACCAGCGCCGTGACCGCCGAGGCGGACGGTGACCGAGCCTCGACGGCGACGGGAGTCGCCGAGGCCGGCACCGGCGGACCAGCGGCAACCGAACCGACGGCCACGGTGCCGCCGGCCACCGAACCGGCCACCACCGAACCAGCCGCCATCGAGCCGGCTGCGACGGAGCCACCGGCGACGGAGCCGGCCACCACCGAGTGGCACGACACACCCGTGCCGCAGGGCATCGACCTGACGTGCCGCGCTGACGGCTCCAGCGTGGCCTGCGCCTGGAGCCGGTGGGACGGCGAAGGGTTCGCCCGTTACCTGCTGCTGCGCAGCGACGGCTCGGTCGGGCGGGTCCCGTTCCAGACGGCGGACGCATCCACCACCGCGACCATCGACACCGGGCTGGCTGCTGGTTCCTACAGTTACGTCGTGATCGTCCTTGACCCGCAGGGCACCACGCTCGTGCACAGCAACCGGGTGACGGTGCAGATCGGTGGAACCGACTGACCGTGACCGGCGAGGCGACGCAGGCGGCGCCGGGCACCCCTGCGGGTGACGGCCACGACGCGCTCGACGAGCGCGCCCTCGTGGACAGCGCCCGCCTGGACCGCGCCGCCTTCGCCGTGCTCTACCGCCATCACGTGGACGCCGTCTACGCATTCGCGTTCCGGCGCTGCGGCTCCAAGGAGGTTGCCGAGGAAGCCACCTCGGCAACCTTCGAGCGGGCGCTGCGGGCGATCGGCCAGTTCGAGTGGCGCGCCATGGGTGTGCGGCCGTGGCTGCTGCGGATCGCCTCCAACGAGGTGGCCGAGATCTACCGTCAACGTGACCGGGCCATGTCGCCACGCGGGCGGATGGCCCTGCACACCCTCTCGGCGGCGGCTGCCGCGGCGACCACTGCCGCAGACCCGGCGGAGAGGGTCGTCAACGAGGCCGGCGGCGCGCAGGCCGCCGACCTGGCGGCGATGCACCGCGCGCTCGACCGGATCAACGAGCGCTACCGGTCGGCGATCAGCCTGCGCTATCTGGCCGGGATGACGGCCGCCGACGCCGCCACGGAGATGGGCTGCTCCAAGGGCGTGCTGGCCGTCACCCTGCACCGTGCGCTGCGCGCCCTGCGCACCGAGATGGAACGGCAACCACGGGAAGGAGGTGCCGGATGAACGACGACGCCCTGCTCGATCTGCTGCGCCGCAGCGCGGCCACACCCGACGAGGTGCCGGACGCGGCGTTCGTGGACGCGCTCGAACAGCGCCTGCTCGCCGGGCCGGCCCACGCCACGGTCGTGCCCCTGACGCAACGCCGGCGGCGGCTCGGCCGCAGTGGGGCCATCGCGGTGATCGCGATGGTCAGTGTGGCCGGCGCCGCTGCAGCTGCGGGCGTGGTGCCGAACCCGTTCGCCGACGAGACAGCCGCCCCGCCGGTCACCACCGTCGCAGGCACCACCTCGGTCCCGCCGAGCGCGGCGTCGTCCACCACCGACACGCCGACGCCGTCCGCCGTGCCGCCCCCGGCCACCACCGTGCCGCCCCCGGCCACCACCGTGCCGGTCACGACCTCCGTGCCGACCACCGCAGCGACCACCACCCAACCCGCCACGACGCAGCCCGCCACCACCCCGCCGACCGCCAGCACCGAACCGCCGGTACCGGTGACCATGACGCTCACCTGCACGCCGGACGGCAGTGTCGTGGCGTGTGCCTGGAGCACGCCGCCCACCGCGCCCGACCACTATGTGGTGCTCCGCAGTGGAGGCGGCGGTGCCGGCCGGTCGTACACGGTGCCAGTGGGCACCACGAACTGGACGGACACCACGGCCGTGCCCGGGGTGCGATACACCTACCTGGTGCACGCCATGGACGCGCAGGACCACAGCCAGGGCCGCAGCACGGTGGTGTCGGTGGACTGCTGCGCGGCAGGGTGACCGCCGGCTGCACTCAGACGCGGGCGATCTCGCGCTCTTCGAAGGTCTCGATGAGGTCGCCCTGGCGAAGGTCCTGGAAGTCGGTGAGGCCGATGCCGCACTCGAAGCCCTCGCGCACCTCGCGGGCGTCCTCCTTGAACCGCTTGAGCGACTGGATGGCGCCCTTCCAGATGATGGCGCCGTCGCGGAGGAAGCGGACCTTCGAGCCACGGGTGATCGTGCCGCTGCGGACGTAGCAACCGGCGATGGCGCCGATCCTCGGCACCCGGAAGATCTCGCGGACCTCGGCCTCGCCGGTGACCACTTCCTCGAACTCGGGAGCCAGCATGCCCACCATCGCCCGCTCGATGTCCTCGAGCAGCTTGTAGATGATCTCGTAGGTACGGATCTCCACACCCTCGGTGTCGGCCATGTCGCGGGCCTTGCGGTCCGGGCGGACGTTGAAGCCGATCAGCGTCGCGTTGGTGGTGGCGGCGAGGGAGATGTCGTTCTCCGTGATGCCGCCCACGCCGCGGTGCACGAACGCCAGCTTGACCTCGTCGCGCTCCAGGCGGCGCAGCGCCTCGGTGACAGCCTCCAGCGAGCCCTGCACGTCGGCCTTGAGGACGAGGTTGAGCGTGGCCACCTCGCCGGCCTGGATCTGGCTGAAGATGTCCTCCAGCTTCACGCCCTTCTGCACGCGGGCATCGCCACGCTGGGCCTTCAGGCGCTGACGCTGCTCGCGGGCCTCGCCGACCGTGCGCGCCGTCTTCTCGTCGGAGGCGGAGCGGAACTCGTCGCCGGCGTTGGGCACGCTCTGCAGACCGAGGACCTGCACCGGGGTGCTGGGGCCGGCCGACTTCACCTGCTCGCCCTTGTCGTTGATCATCGCCCGCACGCGGCCCCAGGCCGCGCCGGCCACGATCGGGTCGCCGACCTTCAACTCGCCCTTGTCCACCAGCACGGTGGCCACCGGGCCGCGGCCGACGTCCAGGTTGGCTTCCAGCACCACGCCCTTGGCGCGGCCGGTGGGGTTGGCGGTCAGCTCTTCGAGCTCGGCGACCAGCAGCAGCTGGTCGAGGATCTCGTCGATGCCGAGGCCCTGCTGGGCCGCCATCTCCACCACGATGGTGTCGCCGCCCCAGCTCTCCGGCACCAGCTCGTGCTCGGCCAGCTGGCTGAGCACCCGCTGCGGGTCGGCGTTCTCCTTGTCGATCTTGTTGAGCGCCACCACGATCGGCACCTCGGCCGCCTTGGCGTGGTTGATGGCCTCGATCGTCTGCGGCATCACGCCGTCGTCCGCCGCCACCATGAGGATGACGATGTCGGTGACCTGGGCGCCACGGGCACGCATCTTGGTGAACGCGGCGTGACCGGGCGTGTCCAGGAAGGTGATCTTCCGACCACGCACGTCCACCTGGTAGGCGCCGATGTGCTGGGTGATGCCACCGGCCTCGCCGGCCACCACGTTGGCGTTGCGGATGCGGTCCAGCAGGGTCGTCTTGCCGTGGTCCACGTGGCCCATGACGGTGATCACCGGCGGGCGCGGCTCCTGCAGCGTCTCGTCGTCGTCGTCGCTGTCGTCGAACAGCGCCTGGAGCTCCATCTCCTCCTGCTGGCCGGGCTCGACCAGCAGCAGGTCGGCGCCGACCTCCAGCGCGAACAGTTCCATCTGCTCGTCGCTGAGGGTCATGGTGGCGGTGACCATCTCGCCGTTCTGCATGAGGAAGCGGATGACGTCCGCCGCCGTGCGGTTCAGCTTCGGGCCGAATTCCTGCGCGGACACGCCGCGCTCGACGATGATCGTGCCCTCCGGCACCGGCGCGCTGTTGGGGGTGTAGTTCGACGAGTAGTTCGGCTGCATCTCGTCGAAGTCGCGGCGACGACGAGCACGGCTCTTCTTGCGCGGAGCGCGGCGCTGGCCGTTGGGCCGGCCGCCAGGGCCGGCACCGAACCCGCCCGGGCCACCCGGGCGCGGGCCACCAGGGCCACCCGCACCACCGGGGCCGGGACGCGGGCCACCGAAGCCACCCGGGCGGGGACCACCGGGGCCACCGGGGCGCGGGCCGCCAGGGCCGCCGGGCCGCGGGCCACCAGGCCCACCCGGACGGGCGCTGTAGCCGCCGCCAGGGCGCGGGCCACCGGGCCCACCCGGACGGGCGCCGGCCGGGCGCGGGCCGCCGGGCGGCGGCGGGATCGGCTTGCCGGATGCGGACATCGGGCGACCGCCACCGGGCGGCGGCGGAATCGGCTTGCCGGACGCCGACACGGGACGACCGGGGGGCGGGCCAGCCGGGCGCGGCGGGGCCGACGGACGGGGCGCGCCGGAAGCGGCGGGGGCAGCAGGCGCCGACGGGGCGGGCCGCGGCGCGGGTGCCGGGGCGGGTGCCGGCGGACGGGGCGCAGCGCCCTGGACCGGACGGCCGCTGGAGATCCGCTGCGAGCCGGACTCGCTGGACGGACCCTGGGCCGACGTGATGGGCGCCGGGGCCGACGTGATGGGCGCAGCAGGGGCCTCTGCAGGCTCGGCGGGAGCCTCGGCAGCAGGCGCGGGGGCAGGGGCGGGCTCGGCGGCCGGTGCGGGCGCGGCGGGGGCCTCCGCGGGTGCAGCGGGAGCCTCGGCCACGGGGGCAGCGGGTTCCGGGGCAGCCGGCGGGGCCGCGACCTCGGCAGCAGGGGCGGGCTCTGCCGGGGCGGGCTCGGCCGGGGCCGGCTCCGCCGGCTCGTCGGCAGCCTTCTCCGCGGGCTTGGCCGCGGCCTTCGGGGCAGCCTTGGCCGCCTTCTTGGCCGTCTTCTTGACGGGCTTGGGCTCTTCGGGCTGCTCGGGGCGGGTGAGGCCCTCGCGCTCGGCCTTCCGACGCAGCTGATCGGCCCACTGCTCGATGAGCGTGCTGGAGTGGGTCTTCACCCCGACACCCATCTGCTCGCACAGAGCCATCATCTCTGCGTTGGTCATACCGAGCTCTTTGGCGAGCTCGTGCACCCTGATGTTCTTCGCCAAACCCTTTCAGCCTTTCATCGGCCCCGTGCCGGCGGGTTCGAACCCACCGGCGGGCAATTCTTCCATGTTGGTGATAACGCCATCGAACGCGATCCGCAACGCGTCCAGCGTGTCCTGCGCCACCGGGCACCGCCAGGCCCGTTCGAACTGGCGTCGCCGGATCGCGGTGTCCAGGCAGGCCGCCGAGCACAGCCACGCACCGCGCCCTGGGGCGGTACGGCTGACGGCGGGGCCACCGGGAGCGAGCACGCACCGCACCATGCGCGCCTGGGGCAGCCGTGTGCGGCACCCCACGCAGGTGCGGATCGGTGCAGTGCGATCAGGCGTTGTCACCACCTGCTTCCTCTGTCGTGGCCGGCTCCGCGGCCTCGGCGGCCGCGCCGTCGCCGGCCGGCTGTTCGGCCACCGGCTCGGCAGCGGGCTCGTCGCCGGCGCCGGCCTCGTATTCCTGCTGTGTGACCACGGAGCCGTCGGCAGCGTGCCACTCCATCTCACCGGTCTCGGGGTTCTGCACCCACTCGCCCTCTTCGTAGTCGGCGTCGTCGTCCAGGCCGTCCTCCGGCTGGCTCTCGCCACGGATGTCGATGCGCACACCGGTGAGCCGGGCCGCCAGGCGGGCGTTCTGGCCCTCCTTGCCGATGGCCAGGCTGAGCTGGGCGTCGGGCACGATCACGTCGGCCTGGGTGGCGTCGGCGGAGATGATGACGTCCTTCACCTTGGCCGGCGACAGCGCCTTGGCCACGAAGTCGGCGAGGTCCTCGCTGAACGGCACGATGTCGATCTTCTCGCCGCGCAGTTCGTTCACCACCATGCGCACGCGGCCGCCACGGGCGCCCACGCAGGCACCCACGGGGTCCACATTGTGGTCGTTGCTCCACACGGCGATCTTGGTGCGGTGGCCTGGCTCGCGGGCGCAGGCCTTGATCTCCACGATGCCGTCGGCGATCTCCGGCACCTCCAGCTCGAAGAGGCGCTTGATGAGGCCCGGGTGGGTGCGGCTGACCACGATCTGCGGGCCTTTGGCCGTCTTGCGGACCTCCACGATGTAGGCCTTCACCCGGTCGCCCGGCACGGGGCGCTCGAACGGCACCTGCTCGGCCTTGGGCATGAGGCTCTCCACCCGGCCGAGGTCCAGCAGGGTGTAGCGGTCGTCGGCCTGCTGGATGATGCCGGTGACGATGTCGCCCTCGCGGTTGGCGTACTCCTCGAACTTGCGGTCGCGTTCCGCCTCGCGGATGCGCTGGCTCATCACCTGGCGGAAGGTCTGGGCGGCGATGCGGCCCAGTTCCTCCTTGCGCGGGGTGTCGTCACGCTCGTTGACCCAGTTGCCGTCGTCGTCCACGTCGTAGGCGAGGAAGGTGAACTCGTACGTGTCCGGGTTGACCTCCACCACCACCTCGTCGGCCGCGCCGGGGCGCCGCTTGTAGGCGGTGGCCAGCGCATCGACCAGCACGTGGAGCAGGGTGTCGACGGAGATGTTCTTCTCGTTGGCCAGCATCTTGATGGCTTCGCCCATGTCCAGGCTGCTCATCGCGTGGCTCCTTTCTCACTACGAGTCCCGCTGCGGGCGGACTGCTTGGCGCCCGGCTTGGCCGAGGGGCCACCAGGCTTGGGGGCCGGCCCCCACACGAACACGGTGCGGGCGCGGTCGATCTGGGTGTACGGCACGGTGCGCTCGGTGGCGCCATCGGGGCCCGGCTGGTCCAGCAGGACGGTGGCCTCGGTGTCCGTGGCGGCAGACAGCACGCCCTGGAGGCGGCGGGCGTCGCCGGCGGTGTCGCGCAGGCGGATGGCGACGGTCTTGCCGACCTCGCGCTGGAAGTGCGCCGGGGTGCGCAGGGTGCGCTCCAGACCCGGGCTGGTGACCTCCAGCGTGTAGTGGCCGGGGACGGGATCGTGATGGTCCAGGTCGCGGCCGATGAGCCGGGTGGCCAGGGCGATGGTGTCCAGGTTCACCCCACCCTCGCTGCCGGGCGGCGTGTCCACCGTGATCCGCAGGACGCCGCCGCGGTACTCCAGGTCGTACAGGTCGAGATGGAGGTCGGCCACGATGGGTTCGACCAGGCTGCGCACCTTCTCGACGGTGGCGCTCTCGCTCATCGTGGCTCCTCCCTTCTCCTGTGTGTGGCCGGCGGACCGGCGGTGTCGGCCGGCGCACCGGCCCCTAGTAGTACAGAAGGCGTGGGCCGCTGGTGCCCACGCCTTCGGTTCGTCGAACGTCAAAGGACCCGAACACTATACCGGGCTGCCGGTAGCCTTCGGCGGGACACGACCCGCCGCGCGACCCGCGACGGGTTCCGACCCGAACCCGAGGTGAGACCCGTGCTGCGAATGTCGACGTTGTTCCTCCGCACCCTGCGCGAGGACCCCGCCGATGCGGAGGTGGCCAGCCACCGCCTGCTGGTCCGTGGCGGCTACATCCGCCGCGCCGCTCCCGGTGGGTTCACCTGGCTGCCGCTCGGGTGGATCGTCTACCGCAACGTCGAGCGCATCATCCGTGAGGAGATGGACCGCGAGGGCTTCCAGGAGGTCCACTTCCCCGCCCTGCTGCCCAAGGATCCCTACGAGGCCAGCGGCCGGTGGGCCGACTACGGCGACAACCTGTTCCGCCTGCAGGACCGCAAGGGAGCGGACTTCCTGCTCGCCCCCACCCACGAGGAGATGTTCACCCTGCTGGTGAAGGACCTGTACAGCAGCTACAAGGACCTGCCCCTGGTGATCTACCAGATCCAGACGAAGTACCGCGACGAGGCCAGGCCCTGCGCCGGCCTGCTGCGCGGCCGCGAGTTCGTCATGAAGGACTCCTACTCCTTCGACATCGACGACGAGGGCCTGCAGGCCAGCTACGACAAGCACCGGGTGGCGTACCAGCGCACGTTCGACCGCCTCGGCCTGCCCTACGTCATCGTGTCGGCCATGAGCGGGGCCATGGGCGGCTCCGCCAGCGAGGAGTTCCTGGTGCCCCTGGCCGTCGGCGAGGACACCTATGTGCGCTGCTCGGCCTGCGACTACGCGGCCAACACCGAGGCCGTGCAGGTCCAGCCGCCCGCCCCCATCGCCTTCGACGGGCTACCCGCCGCGGCCGTGATGGACACGCCGGACACACCCACCATCCAGACCCTGGTGGACCTGTTCAACGCCCGTCCCGAACTGCGTCACCCGGATCGCGAGTGGACGGCCGCGGACACGCTGAAGAACCTGGTGGTGAAGCTGCGCAACCCCGACGGCACCAGCACCGCGCTCGCCATCGGCGTGCCCGGCGACCGCGACGTGGACCTGAAGCGCCTGGAGGCCCAGGTCGGCCCCGCCGAGATCGAGCCGTTCTCCGAGGAGGACTTCGCGGCCAACCCGGCGCTGGCCAAGGGCTACATCGGGCCCGGCGCGCTGGGCTTGGAGAACGCCAGCGGCATCCGCTACCTGGTGGACCCCCGGGTGGTGGACGGCACGGCCTGGATCACCGGCGCGGATCAGCCCGGCCAGCACGTGATGAACCTGGTGATGGGGCGGGACTTCACGCCCGACGGCGTCATCGAGGCGGCCGAGGTGCTGCCGGGCGACCCCTGCCCCCGCTGCGGTTCGGCCATGGAGATCGCCCGCGGCATCGAGATGGGCCACATCTTCCAGCTCGGCCGCAAGTACGCCGAGGCGCTGGGCCTCACCGTGCTGGACGAGAACGGCAAGACCCGGGTCGTCACCATGGGCTCGTACGGCATCGGCGTATCCCGCGCCGTGGCAGCCATCGCCGAGATCGGCTGCGACGACAAGGGGCTGATCTGGCCCCGTGAGGTCGCGCCGGCGGACGTGCACATCGTGGCCACCGGCAAGCCCACCGACCCCCAGCTGCCGGCTGCCGAGCAGCTGGCTGCGGAGTGCGAGGCCGCGGGCCTGCGCGTGCTGCTGGACGACCGCGTCGGTGTGTCTCCCGGCGTGAAGTTCAACGACTCGGAACTGCTCGGCGTGCCCACCATCGTGGTGGTCGGCCGCGGCCTGGCCGACGGTGTGGTGGAGCTGAAGGATCGCCGCACCGGCGGGCGCCGAGATGTGCCGTTGGCCGAGATCGTCGGCCTGCTGCGCGACGCCTGACCCACCACCTGGGGACCTTCGCCCCTGGCCGCACAGGCGCCCGGGCGGCTGACATGGGCGCCATGAAGCTGCTGCTGATCGAGTCGACGCCGGGTACCGCCACCGCCATCGCCGGGGACCTCATGGCCAATGGCCACCAGGTGCTGTCCTGCAACGACGAGCACGGCGGCCCGTGCCGTGGCATCGCCCATCACGCCGAATGCCCGCTGGATGGGCATGTGGACCTGGCCATCGTGGCCCGCGAACCCGGCGCTCAGCGCACGCTCAACGAGATGGGGTCGGTGTGCGCCGCCCGTCACCGCGTGCCCACGGTGGAGGTGGACCCCCAGCACCCCGCCGACGACCTACCCGATCTCACGGTGGCCAATGCGCTGGCCGCCCGCAAGGTGGAGGCCGCCTACGCCCAGGCGGTGCGCAACGAGTTGGGCACCGTGCCGGCGCTGGTGGACGTGCGCCGCGAACCCACCCGAATCGTGGTCAACGTGCAGGTCCCGGCCGCCTACGACACGGCGTCGGGCCTGTCCGCCGTGGCCGACCGGGCGCGCAAGGCCGTGCGCGAGCACGACCCCTACGTGAGCGGCATCGACATCAACGTCGTCTGCTACCCCGACCCCGAGTGACCGGCCCGCTGTTCGCCTTCTACGTAAACGCTGTCGGGCGCTGACCAGGGGCGACGCGTCGGCGTTCTTGACACAAACGCCGACGGACGTCGCCCCGCGGTTCAGCTGAACCGCACCAGACCCTGGTCGATCACCGGCTTGTCGCCCACCGAGGTGGTGAACACGGCCTCGCCGTCGCCCATCCGCCAGATGCGGATGGTCAGCGCGTCGCCGGGCATCACCGGGCTGCTGAAGCGGCCCTCGATGTGGTGGAAGCGGGTGACGTCGTTGTCGCACAGCGCCGACAGCAGCGCCCGGCCGGTGAACCCGTACGTGCACAGGCCGTGCAGGATGGGCCGCTCGAAGCCGCCCATCGCGGCGAAGGAGGGGTCGGTGTGCAGCGGGTTGCGGTCGCCGGAGAGCCGGTAGACGAACGCCTGGTCCGGGGAGGTCTGGTAGGTGACCTCGTGGTCCGGGCCACGGCCTTCCGGCGGCTCGTTCTGCGGGCCGCTGGGGCCGCGGTCGCCACCCCAGCCGCCTTCACCGCGGATGAACGCGGCCGAGCGGGTGCTCCACAGCGGTTCGCCGTCCTTGGTGGTGACGGTGGACTCGGTGACCACGACGGCCGCCTTGCCCTTGTCGTACATGGCGGCGATCTTGTCCTGCGCCACGGCCTGGCACGAGACGGGGATCGGCCGGTGCAGGGTGATGGCCTGCGAGCCGTGGACCAGCATGGCCCGGTTGAAGTCGCCGATGCGGCTCATGGCGCTGCCGCCACGCTGCGATGAGCCGGACATGCCGCCCGTGCCGCCGCCGGTGCCCGCCACCACAGCGAACGTCGGGTAGACGACCTGGGGGTGTTCTGGGTGTTCTCCGTGGAGAACGGCAGGTCGGCCTGACCGGCCCCGATGCCCACTGCGTAGAGCAGGCAGTCCTTGGAGTCCCAGGCGATGTCGCGGGGTCGCCGACCGCGCCGACTGCATCAGGATTGAGAGGCATGGAAGAGGTCCTTTCTCACTTCGGCTGGGGCCAGCCGCCGGGCTCGCCGTTCATGCCGCTGTTGGGACGGGCCGCGCCGACGAGGTCGCGGACGATGGGGCCGAGTTGGGTGGGGTCGTCCACCGGGGCATGGCGCGGGCCACGGACCCAGCCCTCGGCGACCGCCAGCACCTGGCCACTGGCCTCGAACACGCGGCCGCTGATGTCGGCGGCCTCCTCGCTGGCCAGCCAGGTGACGATCGGGGCGATCCAGCGCGGCGAGCGGGCCTCACGCTCCTCGTCGGTCTCGGGCGCCGGGCCAAGACCCTCGGTCATGCGGGTGAGGGCCACCGGGCCGACGGCGTTCACCGTGACGTTGTAGCGGGCAAGTTCCAGCGCGGCGATGTTGGTGAAGGCGGCGATGCCGGCCTTGGCGGCGCCGTAGTTGGTCTGGCCCGGGTTGCCGTAGATGCCCGACACCGACGTGGTGTTGATGATCCGGCCGCTGACCGGCTTGCCGGCCTTGTGCTGCTCGCGCCAGTAGGCGGCGGCCCAGCGGCTGGGGGCGAACGTGCCCTTGAGGTGGACGTTGATGACGGCGTCCCACTCCTCCTCGGTCATGTTGACGAGCACACGGTCGCGCAGGATGCCCGCGTTGTTGACCACCACGTGCAGGTCACCGAACGTCTCGATGGCCTGGTTGACCATCCGCTGGGCGCCCTCCCACGACGACACGCTGTCGCCGTTGGCGATGGCTTCGCCGCCCATCGCCACGATCTCCTGCACCACCTGCTCGGCCGGCGAGAGGTCCGAGCCCGTGCCGTCGGTGTTGCCACCGAGGTCGTTCACGACCACCTTTGCGCCGTGGTACGCGAGGCTGAGTGCATGCTCGCGGCCGATACCGCGCCCCGCACCGGTGACAATCGCCACGCGCCCCTCACACAGTCTGCTCATTGATACCCCTTCGGTACTGCGGACATGGGACGTCCGCCTGTCCCGATACTAAGTTCACGGTGATGTGTGACCACGAGCCGACTCGCCGCCAACTGCTCGTCGGGGCGGCGGTCGGGACGGCGGCACTCCTCACGGGCGCTCGTCCGGCGACCGCCGCCTACCCTCCGCCGGTGGCGCCGGTGGAGGTCATGCCCGGGCTGTTCATCCACCCTCGCGCCCACTGGGGCGGCGACCTGCCGCCGAAGCGGCCGACGGTGCTGGAGGACTCCCGCTTCCTGCTGGTCCACCACACGGCCTCGTCGAACACCTACGCCGACCCGCGGGACGTCATGCGGGTGACCTACTGGTGGCACACCAGCAGCGACCCCTCGAAGGGCTGGCCGGACGTGTGCTACCAGTTCTTCATCGGGCGCGACGGCGACGTGTACGAAGGTCGCGCCGGTGCGCTGACCCACCCGGTGGTGGCCGACGCCACCGGCGGCAACCAGGGGTTCGCGCAGCTGATCTGCCTGCTCGGCGACTTCAGCACGGTTGCACCCACGGCCGCGGCGCAGGACTCGCTGGTGAAGGTGCTGGCGTGGCTGGCCGGCCGCGACCAGATCTCCATCGCCGACGGCGCCACCGCCTCGTTCACGTCGCGTGGCTCGCAGAGGTGGGCCAAGGGTGCCTCCGTCACCACGCCCACCATCACCGGCCACCGCGACATGAGTTACACAGGCTGCCCGGGCGACCGGGTGTACGACATGATGCCGTCGATCCGCGAGCGGGCGCGGGCGCAGCTGGCGGCGTGGTCCGGCGTGCTGCGGCCGGCGGTTCGGCTCGGCCCGCCGCCCTCCTGACGGCGCCCCGTAGCCTGTGGCCCCGTGACCACCGCTGTTCCCACCCGTGTCGACGTGCTGGTCGTCGGCGGCGGGCCGGCAGGGGCCACTGCTGCCACCCTCCTCGCCCGGGCGGGCCGTTCCGTGCTGGTGGCCGACAAGGCAACGTTCCCGCGCGACAAGTGCTGCGGCGACGGCCTCACCACGCTGGCCCTTCGCGAACTCGCGGCATTGGGGCTGGCACCGGAGACGGTGCCCAGCTGGACCCCGGTGCACGACGTCTGGCTGCGCTCGCCGTCCGGCCGCCAGGTCCACCTGCCGATGCCGTCGCCCGGCGTGTTCGCCGCCACGACCCCCCGCCGGGAGCTCGACGCCGCACTGCTGCACATGGCCCGCGACGCCGGGGCCGAGGTGGCCGACGGGCACGCGCTCACCGCCATCCGCCGCCACCACGATCGTGTGGAGGCGGAGGTGGAGGGGGTGGGCGCCGTCACGGCCGGGTTCGTGGTGGCTGCCGACGGCATGTGGTCCCCCACCCGCAAGCTGCTCGGGCTGGACACGCCCGGCTATCTCGGCGAGTGGCACGCCTTCCGCCAGTACGCACACGGTGTCACCGGCCCGGCGGCGGAACGGCTGTACGTGTGGTTCGAGGCGGATCTGCTGCCCGGCTACGCCTGGAGCTTCCCGCTGCCGGACGGCCGAGTGAACCTCGGGTACGGCGTGATGCGCGACGGCACCCGCCACGGCAAGGACATGAAGGCACTGTGGACCGACCTGTGGCTCCGGCCGCACATCGCCGAGGCATTGGGCCCGGACGTGGTGTTCGAGGACCGAGCCACGGCGTGGCCGATCCCCGCCGCGGTGAATCGAGCCACGTTGGCGGCCGGCCGGGTGCTGTTCGCCGGCGACGCCGCCCGCACCACCGACGTGATGACGGGTGAGGGCATCGGCCAGGCCATCGCCAGTGGCCGCCTCGCCGCCGAGGCCATCCTCGCCGACGGCGACGGCGATCGCGTTGCCGCGCACTACCGCCGCGAGGTTCGGCGTGAGTTGCTGGCCGACCACCGCATGTCGGCCGTCCTCAACCGCCTGCTGGCCCGGCCCCTGCTGGCCCGGGGTGCAGTCCGGGTCGTCGGGCTGAACGCCTTCACGCGGCGCAACTTCGTCCGCTGGATGTTCGAGGACGAACCCCGCGCCGTCGTCCTCACCCCCCGCCGCTGGCACCGCGCCTTCCTCCGCCGCCCCGCCCCCTTCTGACCCCGGTCGGAGGGTTTCGTGCTCACCTCCGAGCCGGAAACCCTCCGACCATGTCGCGGTGGCGGCGCTCTGCGACGAGCTCGCCGTGCTGTACCCGCCGCCTCACCCGACCCGCGTGACCTGATCCAGCGCAGCCCCACGCCGTCCGCCCATGACCCGCTACCGTGCAGCGCATGGGACTGCAGACGCGGCTGACCGAACTTCTGGACATCGAGCACCCGGTGATGCTGGCCGGGATGGGCGGGGTGAGCTACTCGGCGCTGGTGGCCGCTGTCAGCGAGGCCGGAGGCATCGGCACGCTCGGCGCCAGCACCATGGGCACCGACGAACTGAAGGCCGAGATCGCCGCGGTGAAGGCCGCCACGGCCAAGCCGTTCGGCGTCGACCTGCTCACCGCACTCCCCGGCCAGGTGGAAGCCGGCGTGCAGGCGGTGGCCGACGGCGGTGCCCGCATCTTCGTGGCCGGCCTGGGTGTGCCCCGTGAGGTCATCGACCTGCTGCACTCGCGCAACGTGCTGGTCGGCAGCATGTGCGGCAAGGTGCGCCACGCCGTCAGCGCCGTCGCCAGCGGGGTGGACTTCGTGGTCGCCCAGGGCACCGAGGGCGGCGGCCACACCGGCACGGTGGCCACCATGGCGCTCGTCCCACAGGTGGTGGATGCCGTGGGCGACAAGGTGCCGGTGGTCGCTGCCGGTGGCCTGTTCGACGGCCGCGGCCTGGCCGCCAGCATGGCGCTCGGCGCCGACGGGGTGTGGATCGGCACCCGGTTCATCGCCACGCCCGAGGCCCGCGCCGTCAATGGCTACAAGGAAGCGCTGCTGGCCCTGCCGGAGGACGGCACCGTGATCTCCCGGGCGTTCACCGGCAAGACCTGCCGGGTGGTGCGCAACGAGTGGACCAACCACTTCGAAGCCCATCCGGAGGAGTTGAAGAAGTTCCCCGAGCAGGCCGTGGCGTCGATGAAGGCCGGCGCCAACCACCTCGGCGCGCCCAGCGGCACGGAGGTGGACGTGGAGCGCGAGTTCATGCCCTGCGGCCAGGGCGTGGGGGCCATCACGGAGCTCACGCCCGCCGGCGACATCGTGCGGGCGATGGTGGCCGAGGCCGAGCGCACGCTGGAGCGGATCGCCGCGGTGAGGCGATGAGCCTGCGCACCCACATCGAGCAGGCGTGGGAGGCCGACGTCCTGCCCTCCCTCATGGACTTCGTGGCCATCCCGGCCGTGTCCGTCCACTTCGACCCGGAGTGGAAGGCCAACGGCCACATCGACGCGGCCGTCACCCTCATCCGCGACTGGTGCGCCCAGCGCGACGTGGCCGGCCTGGTGGTGGAGGTCCACGAACTGCCCGGCCGCACACCGGTGATCCTCATCGAGGCGCCGGCGGCCAATGGCGGGCCGGAGGACGACACGGTCCTGCTCTACGGCCACCTGGACAAGCAGCCGGAGATGGTCGGCTGGCGGGACGACCTCGGCCCGTGGAAGCCGGTCCGCGAGGGCGACCGCCTGTACGGGCGCGGCGCGGCCGACGACGGCTATGCCGCGTTCGCCTCCCTGCTGGCCATCGAGGCGGCGCAGCGCGCCGGCCTGCCCCACGGCCGCTGCATCGTGCTGATCGAGGGCAGCGAGGAGAGCGGCAGCACGGACCTGCCCGCCTACCTCCACGCCCTGAAGGACCGCATCGGCTCGCCGTCGCTGGTCCTCTGCCTGGACAGCGAGTGCCTCACCTACGACCGCATCTGGATCACCACCTCGCTGCGCGGCATGGCCGCCGGCACGTTGCGGGTGGACATCCTCCGCGAGGGCGTGCACAGCGGCAGCGCCAGCGGCATCGTGCCGTCCAGCTTCCCGCATCGCCCGCCGCCTGCTGGACCGCATCGAGGACCCGGACACCGGCGTGCTGCGTCTGCCCGAACTCCACGCCGAGGTGCCGGCCGACCGCCGCCGCCAGGCCGCGGAACTGGCCGCCGACATCGACATCGCCGGCCACATGCCGTGGGTGGACGGCGCCGGCCCCGTCAGCGACGACCGCACCCAGCAGCAGATCGCCCGCACGTGGGAGCCGACCCTCAGCGTCATCGGCGCCGAGGGCATGCCGTCCGTGGCCAGCGCCGGCAACGTGCTGCGCCCGTACACCTCCCTCCAGCTCAGCGTGCGGCTGCCACCCACCGTGGACCCGCAGGTGGCGGTGGAGGCGCTGGCCCGCACCCTCACGGCCGACCCGCCGTACGGCGCCGTCACGTTCACCGGCACCAACGCCGGCCCCGGCTGGGCCGCACCGGCGCTGGCCCCGTGGCTGGACGCCGCGCTCACCGAGGCGAGCACCGAGGTGTTCGGCCAGGGTACCGGGCGCTCGGCGAGGGCGGCTCGATCCCCTTCATGGGCATGCTCGGTGAACTGTTCCCCGACGCCCAGTTCGTCATCACCGGCGCTCGGCCCTGGCGGCAACGCCCACGGCCCCAACGAGTTCCTCCACGTGCCCACGGCCATCCGCATCACCGAGTGCCTCGCCCTCCTGCTGCGCGCCCACGCCACCCGCTGACCCGTGTTCCGCCTGCTGCGCTCCAACGCCGACCTGCGCGCCCTGTTCGTGGCCCAGGTCATCTCCTTCGCCGGCGACTGGTTCAGCTTCGTCGCCATCACCGGGATGGTGAAGGACGGCACCGACAGCCCGTTCCTGGTGTCGCTGGCCTACGTGATGTTCTCCCTGCCGTCGTTCCTCGCCTCCCCGATCGCCGGCCCGGTGGTGGACCGCTTCGACCGCCGCCGCCTGCTGCTGATGGTGTCCGCGGTGCAGGTGCTCGCGGCGTCCGGCCTGCTGTTCGGCAGCCCCGACCGGGTGTGGCCGCTGTTCGTCTTCCAGGCGACGATCAGCGCGCTGGCGGCGTTCGTGAAGCCGGCCATCGACGCCGGCGTGCCCAACCTGGCCCGCACGCCCGACGAACTGCGCACGGCCAACGCCCTGTTCGGCAGCACGTGGGGGGTCATGCTGGCAGTCGGCGCCGCCGCCGGCGGAGCGTTCAGCGAGGCGTTCGGGCGCCAGGCGGCGTTCATCGCCAACGCCATCTCGTTCGCCCTGGCCCTGGCGCTGTTCGCGCTGGTACGCCGCCCGATGCAGGAACCCCAGCACGCCCACCGCAGCGCCATGCGGCCGCTGAGCGACATGGCCGAGGCGATGCGCTACGCCCGCAAGGACCGTGTGGTCCTGGCACTCATCGCCAGCAAGAGCACGTTCGCCATCGGCGCCGGCACCGTGAGCCAGTTGCCCGTGCTGGCCACCGACGTGTTCGGTTGGAAGGACGGGGGGACCGGCCTGCTGCTCGGCGCACGCGGACTTGGGGCCGGGCTCGGGCCGCTGATCGCCGCCCGCTTCACCCGTGGAAGGGTGGCCATGGTGCTGCGCATCTGCGGCCTGTCCGGCCTGGCGTTCAGTGTCTGCTACCTGGTGGCCGGCTGGGCACCGGTGATCTTCATCGCCGCGGCCATGATCGCGGTCGCCCACCTCGGCGGCGGCGCGCAGTGGACGCTCAGCACGTACGGCCTGCAACTCCGCACCCCGGATCGCATCCGCGGCCGGGTGATGGCCGGCGACTACGCCATCGTGACCCTGGTGATGAGCCTCACCGGGCTCGGCGCCGGTGCAATGTCCGAGGGTGCCGGGGTGCAGTGGACGATCACGACGTTCGCCGGCGCAGCAGCCGTCGCCGGGGCGTTCTACCTGGCGTGGATCCAGCCCGTGATCCGCCACCTCGAGGCAGAAGAGCGCCAGCCCGTCACCGTCTGACGGCGAGGCTCAGCCGGGCGGCTGGATCTGCGGCACGGGTGGCAGGCACTGCCCGCCGGCGAGCGACAGGTCCTGGCAGATCACGGCACGGGTGATCTTCCAGACGCCGTCGATCCGGTAGGCGATGCCGAAGCGGTTGGTGAAGGAACCGGACGTGGTCTCGACGTCGTAGGTGAACCAGGCTTCGTCGGGCGACACGAACACCAGCCCCGTCATCGTGTGGACGGACGTGCTGGCGGCCTCGCCGAACCCGCCGTTCATCACGTCCTCGATCGCCTGCTCCACCCCCGTGATGTCGTCGAGGACCAAGGAGCCCTTCTCGTCGAACGGAACGTCGGTGTCCCACAGCAGGTCGAAGGCCGTGCGGATCTGGTCCTCCGCGGCCCCCGGATCCGCCGGCTGCTCGCCGGGCGGCGGCAACGACGGCGGCGGCGGGTTGCAGGCATGCTGCCACTCGAGGTCACCGTCCATCGGCAGGTCGTCCCACGCGATCTCGCGCTCCCCCGCCGCAGTGCGGACCGTCAGCGTGAAGCGGCCGCTCGGCGCGCCCGGCGTGGCCAGTGCCACCCAGCCGCCCGTCGGCGCCGCACCATCCACGGCGCCGTCGGCCCAGACGACGGAGACGCCGGTGACATCGGCCGGCACCTGCAGCACCAGGGCGCGGAACGGCTGACGCTCGGCATAGCCGCCGGAGAACAGGGTGGTGTTCATCGGCTCGCAGGGTTCGGCGTAGCGCTGGCCGTTGGCCGTGGACACGGCGTCCTTGTAGGTCATCGTGGCGCGGAACCCGCCTATGGGGGTGCACCACGGTTCGGGTTCCCATCCGGCCAGCACCGTGGACGGCGGCACCTGGCCGGGCGACCGGCGCGATGGGGGCGGCAGGGGCCACGGTGGCGTCGGCCGCCGCGACGTCGGTGATGATCTCGCCGTCACCGAACTCCACCCACATACCCCAGTCGCCGTTGTCCTGCACCGTGAGCGCGATGCCGGCGTCGGTGACCCGATGGTGCAGCAGGTCCAGCGCCGGGCCCATGTAGTCACTGCCCCAGTCGGGGAAGCCGTTGGGGTCCGGGCCGACCACGTCGATCCCGTTGCCGATGGTGTCCTCCGTGACCACCGGCGTCTCCGTGACGGCCACGGTGTCCGCAGCCGGTTCGTCGTCGCCGCCGCCCAGCACCAGCACGGCAGCGACCACCACGGCGGCCAGCGCGGCCACCACCCCGATCACCACCACCGTGCGCCGCCGGCGCGGCCGGTCGTCCAGTTCGTCCGGGTCGACGTCCGAGATCCGCATGTTGTTCCCCTCCCGTGCCGCTCGCGCGACATCGTGACACGTCGCCGCCGCCGCCATGACGAGCGGCACCTTGGAGCAGCCCTAGAAGTGGGTCAGCGAGCAGGGTTCCACGTCGGCCAGGAAGAAGCGGTCCGCTCTCCGGAGCACATCCGGCGAGGTGGCGCGCAGCCGGCCGCCGGCGGCCAGCCCACCGGCCCTCACCGCACCGAGCAGCAGCGACCCTGCCGTCGCTGTGTCCATGACGAGGTCGGGGCGCGACCGGACGGCGCGGACCGAGGCGCCACCGGGCCCGCCCTCGATCGCCCACCGCCGACCGGCGACCTCGACGACGAAGCGGTCCTCGGTGCCGTACGTGCGAGCCGCGAACGCGGTGGCGACGTCCAGCGGCAACAGCCACAGGCCGTCGATGAGCCCCGTGGTGAGCACACCTCGCGGATTGTCGAGGTACGTGGGCAGCGGGTCGTCCAGTGGCAACGCCCGGAACTTCACGGAGCCCACGAGGTCCACCGACAGCACGGTGTGCCAGAGCGCGGCATGCGCAGCGGGCGTGAGTGCCACGAGCTCCGTGACCTCCAGCGTGCTGAGCGGATGGCCGTCCTCCCACTTCTCACACCCGGTACACGGCATAGCCATCGTGGTGCTCAGGTGGAACGAGGCGGACGCCGAACCGGCCGGCCGGCTGCGGACGGCGTGGATGAGCTCCCACTGCGCGGGCTACGCGGTGAGCTCGCCTGGCCGCAGGCGGCAGCCGCGGTCCCACAGGGTCCTCCTGGCGCCGGGCGTCGGGCCCGTCCGCGTACCGCACCGCCGGCACCCGCTGGCGCTCCGCCCGCCAGCGGGTTCGGCGCGGTCGATGCGCACCGCCCGCTCGGAAGTGGTGACGCCGTAGCCGAACCGCCCGTAGATCACCGCCTCGCTGGCGTGGAGGATCGACACCGGCTCGCCCCTGGACAAGGCGTCGGCATGCACCCGACCCATCAACTCGGTGAGCAGGCCGCGGCGGCGGTGGGTTGCGGACACCGACCCAGGTGACGCCACACGCCGGCACGGTGGCACCGCCGGGCATCGTCATGTCGAACGGCATCGCGCCGGCGACGGCGACCACCTCGCGCCGTCGATTGCCAACTGGAAGCGTTCGAACGGCAGCGCGCGATGCGTTCCTGCTGTTGCTCCTCGGTCCAGATGAACCCGAAGGCCCGGCCGTCGGAACGGAAGATGGCGGGCGCGTCCTCGGCCGTGGCAGTCCGGAAGTCGATGCTCATGCGGCCAGCGTGGCACGCCGGACGAGGCGACGGTGGTGCAGATTCGCGCTCAGCGGACGGCGACCGGCATCACCGACGCCGCTGCCTCGCGGGCGTGGTAGCTGCTGCGGGTGAGCGGCGACGCTTCCACGTGGCCGATGCCCAGCGCCTGGCCGGCTTCGGCCCAGCCGGTGAACTCGTGCGGCTCCACCCAGCGCGCCACCGGGAGGTGGTTCGATGTCGGCCGCAGGTACTGACCGATGGTGACGATGTCCGCCCCCACGGCGGCCAGGTCGGCCAACAGCCCTCCACCTCGTCCGGCGTCTCGCCCAGCCCGACCATGAAGCCGCTCTTGACCGTGAGCCCGGCGGCTTTGGCGGCGGCGAGCACGCCCAGGCTGCGGGCATAGCCGGCGCTCGGGCGCACGGCGCGCTGCAGCCGGGCAACGGTCTCCATGTTGTGGTTCAGCACGTCGGGCCGCACGTCGAACAGCACACCCAGCGCGTCTGCGTCGCCGTGGGCGTCGCTGATGAGGGTCTCCACCGTGGTGCCGGGCAGTGCGTCGCGAATGGCGGTGACGCAGGCCGCCACGTGCCCCATCCCTCCGTCGGGCAGGTCGTCGCGGGCCACCATCGTGAGGACGGCATGCCGCAGGCCCATCTCCACCGCTGCTGCGGCTACGCGGGCCGGCTCGTCGGCGGCGGGCGGCGCCGGGCGGCGGGTGTCCACCAGGCAGAACCCGCAGGCACGGGTGCACCGTTCGCCGAGCACCATGAAGGTGGCGGTGCGGTCCTTCCAGCATTCGCTGAGGTTCGGGCAGCCGGCCTCCTCGCACACGGTGACCAGGCCGTGGCCGCGCACCGTCTGCTTCAGCGCCAGCACGTCGCGGTCGTGCACCACCTTCGGGCGCAACCAGTCCGGCTTGCGGGTGGCGATGTTCAGCCCCTCGGTGACGCCGGCCTGGGCCAGGCGGTTGGCTGCCCGGGCCAGTGACGGTACGCCGTGGTCGCTGGCGGACCGCACCACCGCACCGGGCCCTTCGCCGCGGGAGAACGGGGCGAGGTCCTCCGGGCGCTGCTTCCAGGCCACGTCCTGGCGGTCCACCGCGCCGTCGCCCCAGGTGGCTGCGGCCCGGGCGGCCACCAGGTCGACCACCTGCTCCATCGTGGCGTCCACGCCTTCCTCGGCGAGCGAGGTGACCGGCTTGTCGCCGATGCCGCACGGCACGATGTACTCGCGCATGTACCGCAGGTCCGTCTGCACGTTGAGCGCGAACCCGTGCATGGTGCGCCCGTGAGCCAGGCGCACGCCGATGGCGCAGATCTTGCGTGGGTTCGGCCCGCTGACGCCCACCCACACTCCGGGGTAGTCGTCCAGGCAGCCGACGTCGGCCACACCCAGGTCCTGCAGCACACCCACGACGAGCCGCTGGATGGCACACACATGGTCGCCGGCGCCCAGGCTGTTCGGGACCGACACGATCGGGTACCCCACCAGCTGGCCGGGGCCGTGATAGGTGACGTCGCCGCCCCGCTTCACACCCACCAGTTCGGCGCCGACGCTCGCCGGTTCCACCCGGAGGTTGGTGGCCAGGTCGGCCCGCGGGCCGTGGGTGAAGACGTGGGGGTGCTCCAGCAGCAGCAGGTGGTCGCCCGCGCCATGAGTGAACAGGGCCTGCTGCAGCGCCAGCGCCTCGCAGTACGGCACGCGGCCGAGCCACCGCACGCGCAGCGGCCCCGCCATGCGGATCAGAGCTCCTGCGTCCAGTCGCGGGTCTCCAGCAGTTCCTTCACCCGCACCAGGAAGCCGGCGGCATAGGCGCCATCGAAGGCCCGGTGGTCCCATGCCATCGCCAGGTTGCCGACCGGGTGGATGACGATGGCCTCGTCGCCGTTCGGCAGGGTGGCCACCACCGGCTTGCGCTGGATGGCGTCGGTGCTGAGGATGGCGACCTGCGGCTGGCTGATGATCGGCATCGTCAGCACGCTGCCGGCCGAGCCGTTGTTGGTGATGGTGAAGGTGCCGCCGGTGATCTCGTCCGGGGTGACCTTCTTGGCCTTGGCGCGGCCGGCCAGATCGTTGATCTCGCGGGCGATGGCGCGCAGGCGCTTGGTGTCCGCGGCGCGCACCACAGGAACCAGCAGGCCCTCGTAGTTGATGTCCACGGCGATGCCGACGTCCACATAGTTGTGGACCACGAGGTCGTTCTCGCCGACGCTGGCGTTGAGGTGCGGGAAGTCGGCCAGCGCATCGACCACGGCGCGGGTGATGAACGGCAGGTAGGTGAGGCTGAACCCCTCCGTGGCCTTCCACTCCGCCTTCACCTGGCTGCGGGTGTGGTCCACATTGGCGAAGTCCACCTCCACCACGCTGAAGGCGTGAGGGCTGACGCCCTTGCTCATCACCATGTGAGACGCAGTGGCCTTGCGGATGCGGCTGAGCGGCACGACGGTGTCGCGCTCGCCGGAGCGCACCACCGGGGCGGGCGCCGCCGCGGTGGCAGCAGCGGCCGGGGCCGGGGCAACCGGCGCCGCGGCCGGAGCAGCCGCGGGCGATGCCGCCGCAGGAGCGGGGGCAGCAGCAGGCGCCGGGGCAGGTGCCGGTGCTGCACCGGCGGGACCCTTGCGGTCGATGAAGTCGTTGACGTCGTCGCGGGTGATCCGCCCGCCGGGGCCGGTACCGGTGATGTCGTCCGGGTTGATGTTGTGCTCGGCCACCAGGCGGCGCACCACCGGCGACAGCAGGCGGTGGTCGCCGGAAAGGTCCGCAGCGGGCGCCGGTTCGGGGGCAGGCGCCGGGGCCGGAGCGGGAGCCGGGGCCGGGGCCGGAGCGGGAGCCGGGGCGGGGGCCGGAGCGGGAGTCGGGGCCGGAGCGGCAGCGGGAGCCGGTTCGGGAGCAGGCGCCGGGGCGGGAGCAGGCGCCGGGGCGGGGGGCTCGGCGGCGGGAGCCGGGGCAGCGGCGCCGGCACTGTCGCCGACGACGGCGATGACCGCACCCACCGGCACCGTGTCGCCCTCGGCGGCGCGGATCTCGGTGAGCACGCCGGCCACCGGCGACGGGACCTCGGTGTCCACCTTGTCGGTGCTGACCTCGAACAGGGCCTCGTCGGCGGCGATCGTGTCGCCCACCTTCTTGAACCAGCGGGTGATGGTGCCTTCCGTGACGGTCTCGCCCAGTTGCGGCAGGGTGACGTCGGCCATGAGTGGTAGCTCCTCGGGGTGGGGGTTCAGGCGTTCAGGCTGCGGCCGGTGAGCGAGAGCATCGTCTCGCCGAACAGCTCGGTGAGGCTCGGGTGGGGCTGGATGAACTCGGCCACCTCCGGCACGGTGGCTTCCCAGTTGACGGCCAGGTAGCCGCCGGAGAGTTGTTCGGTGACCCACGGGCCCACCATGTGGACCCCGAGCACCTGACCGGCGCTGCCGTCCGCGGCGCGCTTGGCGATGATCTTCACCAGGCCGTCCAGCTCGCCGAGGATCTGCGCCCGGCTGTTGGCCCGGAACTGGTGCTTGGCCACCACCACGTCGTGACCGGCCTCGCGGGCGGCTTCCTCGCTGGGGCCGACGAAGGCGACCTCGGGGTGGCAGTAGATGGCCCACGGCACCCGGTCGTACGCCACCGGCACGGGGCTCTCGCCGAGGATGTGCTTGGTGACGAGGATGGCCTCCGCGTAACCGACGTGGGCGAGGGCCGGCGTGTTGATGAGGTCGCCGATGGCGTAGACCCCGGGCTCGCCGGTGCGGCAGTACTCGTCGACCTCCACGAACCCGCGGTCCGAGACGCGCACCCCGGTGCCGCCGAGGCCCAACTGGTCGGCGTACGGGCGGCGGCCGATGCTGACCACCACGGCGTCCACCTCCAGGTTCTCCACGTCACCCTCGCCACCACTGAAATGGATGGTGGTGCCGCCGCTGCCATTGAGCGTGTGGCCCATGACCTTCACGCCGGTGCGGATGTCGATCTGCTTCTTCTTGAAGCTGCGCACCACGACGTTGGCGACGTCGGCGTCCAGCCCGGGCAGGATCTTCGGCAGGCCCTCCAGGATGGTGACCTTGGCGCCGAGGTCGGCGAACGTGCTGGCGAACTCGCACCCGATGGCCCCGCCGCCGATGACGGCCACGCGAGCGGGCACGTGGTCCAGCATCAGCACTTCGTCGCTGGTCATCACCGGGCCGGACGGCTCGAAGCCGGGGATGGTGCGCGGCACCGAACCGGCGGCCAGCAGCACGTTGGTGCCGGTGAGCACCTCGGTGGAACCATCTGCCTTCTGCACCGTGACCGTGCGGTCGGGGCCGAGTGAGCCGGTGCCCTCGATGATGGTGATCTTCTTCGACTTCATGAAACCGCTGAGGCTCTTGACGATGCCGTCGACGATCTTCTGCTTGCGGGCCTGGGCGACGGCGAAGTTGACCACCGGCGCCGACGACTCGATGCCGAACTCTGCGGCGTGGGCGACGTGGCGCTGGACGGCGGCGGTCTCCAGGAACGCCTTGGCCGGGATGCACCCCCGGTTGAGGCAGGTGCCCCCCATCGACCCCTTCTCGACCACGGCGACGTTGAGCCCTGCCGAGGTGGCGTAGAGCGCGGCGCCGTAGCCGCCGGGCCCGCCGCCGATGACCACCAGGTCGAACTGTGCACTCATGCCGGTCGGGCTCCACTTCTCTCGGGGGTTCGTTGTGACGTCGCAACGTGTGCGTTCCACGGTACCCCGTCCGCGTGGGGGATGACCACGGACCCCGGCACCAGGGTGGTGCTGCTCACACCAGGACCCACCGCACCTGCTCCTCGCCGCGGCGGAACACCAGTTGCCGGTCGCGGCCGTCCAGGTTGGCAGCGGGGAAGGCGATGGTGCAGGTGGTGGGCGTGACGGTGATGCCGTCGCACGAGGATTCCGCGGGCACCGGTTCCACCAGCGTGTTCGGCGCCTGCAGGCGGAAGCTGTCCAGGCCGGCCGGGTCGTCCACGCCGCCCAGTTCCACGGTGACCACGGCGTAGCCGTCGGCCTCGGCGAATCCGGCCACGGTGACCGTGGCCTCGCCCGCCGAACCGCGGTCGCCCACGCCCAGCGCGGTGGTTTCGTCCTGCCCGGCGATGCGCAGCAACTGCACGGTGCCGGCCACCAGGATGGCCAGGCCGCAGCCG
The DNA here is from genome assembly GCA_041394605.1 of Ilumatobacteraceae bacterium. Taxonomy (GTDB): domain Bacteria; phylum Actinomycetota; class Acidimicrobiia; order Acidimicrobiales; family Ilumatobacteraceae; genus UBA668. Next base: position 668,932 of record JAWKHX010000004.1, on the reverse strand, counting down.
ATGGCGAGGAGGAGCAGGGTGCGGGTGCGCATGCCGCCCCAAGGCTACGGGCGTTAGGCTCGGGCCATGCGCCGTGCCCTCACGCTTGCCGCCGCGCTCACCCTGCTGGTGGGCTGCGCCGACGGCGGTGCCGAACCCTCGGCGGGCACCTCACCCACCGCCCCCACCACGGCCACGGTGGCGGGCTCCGCGGCGCCCGCCACGTCGCCCGCCCCGGGGGCCACCGACGGCACGCCGGTGTCGGTGCCCGACGCGTTGCAGTTCAGCGCCCCGCTGGTGGGCGGCGGCACGCTGGACATGGCGGCCTACGCCGGCACCACGGTGGCGCTGTGGTTCTGGGCGCCCACTTGAAGCATCTGCAACCATGAAGCCCCCTCGGTCGAGGAGGCAACGCAGCGGTGGGCCGGCAAGGTGCAGTTCGTGGGGGTCGCCTGGTTCGGTGACGACCCCGCCTTCCAGGGCTTCATCGACCGCCACGGCCTGACCTTCCCGCAGGTCAGCGACGACCCCGGTGAGGTCTTCGCCCGCTTCGACGTGCCGGGCCAGCCGGCCCTGGTGATCATTGCCCCCGACGGTTCGGTGCAGCAGATCCTCGGTGCCGTGGATGCCGACCTGCTGGACAGTCTGCTCGGCAAGGTGGCCGGCTGACGCCACCGCTACGCTGGCCGGCGTGGGCCTGAAGGACCTGACCCGCCGCCTGCGGGCGACGGTCGACGAACTGGACGACGAGCGCATGCAGAGCCGCTTCGCGGCGCTGCATGTCACCCGCCTCGCCGACCTCCAGCCCCGGGTGCACGCCACGGTTGCCGGTGAGATCACCCGCAGTCGCCTCGCCCCCCGCTCGGGGGTGCCCTCATTCGAGATCACCATCTCCGATGGCACCGGGCAGGCCGTTGCGGTGTTCACCGGGCGCCGTCACGTCGCCGGGATGGAACTGCACCGGGCACTCACCATCGAAGGCGTCGCCCGTGCCGAGCGCGGCCGCCTGGTGATGCTGAACCCCGCCTACACGCTCCTCCCCCGCTGACGTCGGCCGACCGCCGTGGCGCCGGCGGCGCTGGTTCAGCCGACGAGGATCGAGCGAACGCCGTCCTCGCTGTCCGAGGTGACCAGCACCAGCACCTCGTCGCCGGCGCGCAGAATGGTGTCGCCCCGCGGCACCACCACGCGCTCTTCGCGGAGGATGGCCACGACGGTGGCGTCGCGGGGGAAGCCCAGTTCCACGATCTCGCGGTCCGTCGCCGGGCCGCCCTCGGCCAACGTGACCTCGCACAGCTTGGCCTTGCCGCCCTCGAACGCCAACAGACGTACGAACGAACCGACGGTGACGGCCTCCTGCACCAGGCCGGTGATGAGGTGCGGGGTGCTGACCGACACGTCCACACCCCAGGTCTCGTTGAACATCCACTCGTTCTTCGGGTTGTTCACCCGGGCAACCACGCGGGGCACGGCGAACTCCTGCTTGGCCAGCAGCGACACGACCAGGTTGTCCTCGTCGTCGCCGGTGACGGAGGCCATGACATCAGCACGTTCCAACCCGGCGGCCTTCAGCGTCTCCAGGTCACAGGCGTCGCCCTTCATCCACCGCACGCCCTCCATCGAGTCGCGGTGGCGGCCCACCACGTCCGCATCGCTGTCCAGCACCGTGACCACATGACCCGACGTGCTGAGTTGCTCGGCGATGAACCGGCCGACGCTGCCACCCCCGGCGATGACGACATTCATGACGGCTCCTAGTGGCCCTGGCCGGCCGGCGGCGCGGCGATGATGGAATCGAGGTCGGTGAGGTGCTCGGCGGCCACCGCCAGATAGACCACGTCGGCCTCCTGCAACACGAGGTCGGCGGTGGGCAGCATCGCGGCGCCGAGGCGGCTGACCGCCATCAGCCGAACGCCGGTGCGCTCCACGTCCAGCGCGGGGTGCCCGGCCCAGCCGGTGCCGAGTTCGCGTTCCACCAGCGACACCTTGGCGCTGGGGTCCACCCACTCCACCGCGGTGGCCTCGGGCAGCAGGCGACGCAGCACGCGCTCCGACGTCCACAGCGAGGGTGCAACGGTGGCGATGCCCAACCGCTGGTAGATGGCTGCGCGGCGAGGGTCGTAGATTCGGGCGACCACGCGCTCCACCCCGAAGTTCTCGCGGGCCACGCGGGCCACGAGGATGTTGGAGTTGTCGCCGTTGGTAACGGCGGCCAGCGCCCCGGCACGCTCGATGCCGGCACGGATGAGCAGGTCGCGGTCGAACCCGATGCCGGTGAACGTCTGACCGGAGAAGTCCGCCCCCAGGCGTTCGAAGGCACCGCTGCGGCGGTCCACGACGGACACGGTGTGCCCGTCGCCGGTGAGTTGGCGGGCAAGTGTGGAACCGACCCGGCCACACCCGACGATCACGACGTGCACGAATGCCTCCTCCGCTGTTGCGGAGGGAACCTTATCGGTGCATAGGCTCGCACCACCTATGCTCACCACGCTCAAGCGCCTCGTCATCGGCCGGCCCATCGCCACCGCCGACGAGGGGCACCAGCGCCTTCCCAAGAAGGTCGCGCTTCCCGTCTTCGCCAGCGACGCCATCTCCTCCACGGCGTACGCGACGGATGAAATCCTCATCGTCCTCGTCGGTGCCGCCACCATCGGCTACTCGGCGTTCAACTACCTCGTTCCCATCGCCATCGTGGTGGCCGTGCTGCTGGCCATCGTGGTCACCAGTTACCGCCAGACCATCCATGCCTACCCGAACGGCGGCGGCAGCTATGTGGTCAGCAAGGAGAACCTGGGCACCATCCCGTCGCTGGTCGCCGGGTCGAGCCTGCTGGTGGACTACATCCTCACTGTCGCCGTGTCCGTGGCGGGCGGCGTGCTGGCCATCCGCTCCGCGTTCGGCTTCGACAACAAGTGGACGGTGCCGGTCTGCCTGGCATGCGTGCTGCTCATGACGCTGGCCAACCTGCGCGGCCTGAAGGAGTCCGGCGCGCTGTTCGCCCCGCCCACGTACATCTACATCATCTCCCTGATCGCACTCATCGTCGTCGGCCTGGTCCGCGTGTTCGTCCTGAAGAACATCGACCAGATCGATCCGGCGAAGGTCAGCAAGGAAGCCGAGGAACTAGCCAAGGGCACCAAGAGCCTGGGGTTGATGATGCTGCTGCGCGCCTTCAGTTCCGGCGCCGTCGCCCTGTCCGGCGTGGAAGCCGTGTCCAACGGCGTGCCGGCGTTCAAGAAGCCGGAGAGCAAGAACGCGGCCACCACCATCACGATCATGGCGGTCATCCTGGGTAGCTGCTTCCTCGGCATCTCCGTGCTGGCCAACCACCTGCGCCCGCTGCGTGGTGATGCGGACCCCACCGGCATCGCCCTGATGGCCGAGCAGGTGTACGGCGGCAAGAACCTCCTCTTCTGGATCACCCAGATCGCCACGTTCGCCATCCTGATCCTGGCCGCCAACACCGCGTACGCGGACTTCCCGCGCCTGTCCAGCATCATCGCCAAGGACGGCTTCCTGCCCCGCCAGTTCGCCAACCGCGGCGACCGCCTGGTGTTCAGCAACGGTGTGCTGTTCCTGGCCGGCATGGCGTCGCTGCTGATCTGGGCGTTCCAGGGCAACATCTCCAAGCTGATCCCGCTCTACGCGTTCGGCGTGTTCACCGGCTTCACCCTCAGCCAGACCGGCATGGTCATCCACCACCTGCGATTGCGCGAACCACGTTGGAAGCTGAGCCTCACCATCAATGCCATCGGCGCGTTCACCACCGGGCTGATCGCCGTGATCGTGGTGGTGTCCAAGTTCACCCAGGGCGCGTGGATCCCCGCCGCGCTGATCCCGCTGATGGTCACGATGTTCTATTCGATCGGGTCGCACTACCGGAAGGTGAAGCAGTCGCTCGTCGTGCCCGAGGGTTACCGCGCCAAGCGGCACACCCACTACGTCGTCGTGCTGGTCGGCAAGGTCAACCGCGGGGTCATCGACGCGGTCGGCTACGCCCGCAGCCTGGCGCCGGAACGGATCGTCGCCCTGTCCATCCTGCAGGACCCGGAGGAGGAGCGGATGCTGCAGGAGCAGTGGCAGCACTACGACATCCCCATCGAACTGCACACGGTGTCGTCGCCGTACCGCGAGCTCACCCGGCCGGTGATGAAGTTCCTCGACGAGATCGACCAGGAACGGCCGGACGACATCATCACCGTGGTCATCCCCGAGAGCGTCACCAAGATCAGCAGCCAGTGGCTGCACAACCAGTCGGCGCTGGCCCTGAAGGCCCGCCTGCTGTACCGCCCCCACACCGTGGTGGTCAGCGTGCCGGTGCACGTGGACGCGCCCGCGGGCACGGACACGCTCGGCTGAGCGGCGCACCGGCGGCACGATGCGACAGGCCGCGCCGATGGGCGTACGGTCGTGGGCATGCGAGTCGTCATTTCCGGCGCCACCGGCCTGATCGGCACGGCGCTCACCGACCATCTCCGCGCCGAAGGTCACCAGGTGGTGCGCCTGGTGCGCGGCCGCCCCGGTGCCAACGACGTGCAGTGGGACCCCGCGGCCGGCGTGCTGCCCGACGATGCACTGGACGGCGCCCAGGCCGTCATCAACCTGGCCGGCGCCGGCATCGGCGACCACCGCTGGACCGACGCCTACAAGGCCGAACTGCGCGACAGCCGGCTGCGGGCCACCGGCGTGCTGGCGGAGCGGATCGCCGAGCGGGGCACGTCCGGCGACGGGCCCTCCGTGCTGCTCAACGCCAGCGCCATCGGCTACTACGGCCCCCGCAGCGACGAGGAACTGGACGAGACGTCGGCGGGCGGCGACGACTTCCTCGCCCGCCTGTGCCACGACTGGGAGGCAGCCACTGCACCGGCGGCGAACGCCGGGGCGCGTGTGGCCTTCCTCCGCACCGGCATCGTGCTCACACCCAAGGGCGGTGCCCTGAAGAAGCTGCTGCCCCTGTTCCGCTTCGGGCTCGGCGGCCGGTTCGGCAACGGCAAGCAGTGGCAGAGTTGGGTGTCGTTGCCCGACGAGGTAGCAGCCATCACCCACCTCCTCACGGCCGACGTGGAAGGGCCGGTGAACCTCACCGCCCCGAACCCGGTGACGAACGTGGAGTTCACCCGGGTGCTCGGCCAGGTGATGAAGCGGCCGGCCCTGCTGTTCGTGCCCAAGTTCGGGCCGAAGTTGCTGCTCGGCAGCGAACTGGCCGATGCCCTGCTGTTCACCGGCCAGCGGGTCCTGCCGCAGGTGCTGCAGCAGAGCGGCTACCGCTTCCAGCACGAGACGCTTGACGCGGCTCTGCGCGCCGTGCTCGACCGCTGACGGCCCAGTGGCCGGCCGCGCCGGCGCCTACAGCTCGGCGGCGGTGTCCGTGTGCGGCCAGCGCGCCAGGGCGCCGGGCAGGTCCAGCCGCCAGGTGCCCACGTTCTCCGGCCAGTCGGCGCGGGGCACCGCCCACATCACCTCGAACTCGATGCCGTCGGGGTCCTTGGCGTACAGGCTCTTGCTGACCCCGTGGTCGCTCTCCCCCACCAGAGCACCCGCCTCCAGCAGGCGGGCACGGGTGTCGGCCAGGTCCTCCAGGGTGTGCACCTGCCACGCCAGGTGGTACAGGCCGGGCAGGTGTGCGGGAAGTTCCGGCACCTGCCCGACCTGGAACAGGCCGAGGTCGTGATCGTTGTCGCTGCCGTCGGCCTGCAGGAAGTAGGCCTGCTCGCCGATGCTCATCCGCACCGTGAAGCCGAGCACCTCGGTGTAGAAGCGCATCGACCGGCCGGCGTCGCGGACGTAGAGCACGGCGTGGTTCAACCGCTTGATCGCCATCGCAGGGTTCCTTCCTCCAGTGGTGCCAGTGTGTCAGCCCTTGAGGGCTTCGATCTCCAGCGTGATGGTGACCTTCTCGCCCACCAGCACGCCACCGGCCTCCAAGGCCACGTTCCACTCCAGGCCCCAGTCCTTGCGGTTGATCTGGGCCTCGGCGGTGAAGCCGGCCTTGGTGTTGCCCCACGGGTCGGTGGCCACACCGTCGAACTCGAGCGCGAAGTCCACGGAGCGGGTGACGCCCTTGATGGTGAGGTCCGCGGTGAGCACGTAGTCGTCGCCCTTGGCGACGATGCCGGTGCTGACCAGACGCATCTCGGGGAACTGCTCGCTGTCGAAGAAGTCGGCGCTGCGCAGATGGGCGTCGCGGCCGTCGTCGTCGGTGGCCACCGAGGCGGTGCGCACGGCGGCCTGCACCTGCGACTGCAGCGGATCGGCGGCGACGGTGATGGTGCCGTCGAAGTCGGTGAACCGGCCGCGGACCTTGGCGACCATGAGGTGACGGACGCTGAAGGTGACGTTGCTGTGGCCGGCGTCCACCGACCACGTGCCGGGGGTGAGGGCGGCGAGGGCGGGGCTGAGCGAGAGGTCGGACATGAGGGGTTCTCCTTTGGTGGGTGCCATTCGTTGCGGGCGCAATCAAGTCTAGGGACATATTGTTGTGTTCGCAACAGTTCGCCGGCACAAGTTCCCTGCTACCCTTGCCCGCCATGACGACGTGGCTGACCGACGCCGAGCAGACCGCGTGGCGCACGTTCATCACCACCGTCCACGACCTGATGGGCGCGCTGGAGGCCGACCTGGCGCCACACGGCCTCACCATGGGCGACTACGAGGTGCTCGTGTGGCTCAGCGAGGCCGACGAGCAGCGCATGCGCATGTGCGACCTGGCCGCCGCCCTGCAACTGTCCCCCAGCGGCCTCACCCGCCGCCTGGACGGCATGGTCCGCCAGGGCTGGGTGGAACGCGCCTCGTGCGACAGCGACCGGCGGGTGGCCTGGGCCCACCTCACCGCGGCCGGGCTGGAGAAGATGAAGGCCACCGCCCCCGACCATGTGGCCAGCGTGCGCCGCCACCTGCTGGAACCCATCGGCACCCGCGGGGTGGCGGAACTGGGCGGCCTGTTCGCCAAGGTCCACGAGCATCTCCACGAACGATCGGCTGTATGAACCCCTCCTTGCCCCTGCCCTTGGGCTTTCGCGCCCATGTCACCAACGTCGGCGTGAAGGACACCACCGACGACTTCACCGTGGTGGCCGCCGACGCCGTCTGCTCCGCAGCCGGCGTGTTCACCCGGAGCTCGTTCGCCGGGCCGAGCGTGCTGGTCAGCCGACGCCACGTGGCCGACGGCCGGGCGCGGGCGATGGTCGTCGTCTCCAAGAACGCCAACGTCGCCACCGGCCCGCAGGGCCTGGCCGACGCCGAGGAACTGGCAGCCGGTGTCGCCGCCGCGCTCGGCTGCGACGCGTCCGACGTGCTGGTGGCGTCCACCGGCGTCATCGGCCGGGCCTACCCGATGGACCGCATCCGTGCCGGGCTGCGCGCCATTCCCTCGCCCCTGCCGGGCACCGACGCCGGCGCCGTGGCCCGCGGCATCATGACCACCGACACGGTGCCGAAGACGGCCTCCGCCGCGGCTGGCGCGGCCCGCGTGGTGGGCGTCGCCAAGGGCGTGGGCATGATCGAGCCGGACATGGCCACCATGATCGCGATGTTGTTCACCGACGCACTGGTGGAGGCCGCCGACCTGGACGCCATGTTCCGCCGGGTGGTGGACCGCACGTTCAACTGCGTGTCGGTGGACACCGACACCTCCACCAGCGACACGGCCGTGGTGCTGGCCAGCGGCGCCGCCGGCCAGGTGGACGCCGCTGCGCTGGAGGCCGCGCTGTACGACGTGTGCGCCTCGCTCACCCGCCAGATCGCCCGCGACGGCGAGGGCGCCACCAAGCTGCTGGAGGTGGCGGTGGACGGCGCGGCCGATGCCCGCCAGGCGAAGCACGTGGCCAAGGCCATCGTCAACTCGCCGCTGGTGAAGACCGCCGTCCACGGCGCCGACCCCAACTGGGGCCGGGTGGCGATGGCCGTCGGCAAGAGCACCACGGCCGACGCGGTCGACCAGGCCAAGGTGGTCATCCGCTTCGGCCGCCAGGAGGTCTACCCCGCCGCGGTGGACGACGCCGGCCTCGACGCGCTGGCCGCGTACATGCGCGGCGACGAGGTCCGCATCCATGTCTCGCTGGGCACCGGCGGTACCGGTGCGGCCACCGTCTGGGGCTGCGACCTCAGCGACGGCTACGTGCGGATCAACGCCGACTACACGACCTGAGCACCACCGGCTGAGCTCCGCCGGCGTTCAGGCGCAGCAGGTGTCGGTCAGCGAGTCCGCCCGCCAGGTGCGCACCCCTTCCACCGCCGCCAGGGCGGCTACCCCGAGTGCGGCCACCGGGTCGGCCCACCACCAGCCGGCCACGGCATTGAGCACCAGGCCGACCAGCACCACGCCCGACAGGACGGCGCAGATGGAGGTCTGGGCGGCCTCGGCCTCCTGGGCGCGGGAGCCGAGGGCAGGGGCCAGGCGACGTTTCGCCCGGGCCAGGAACGGCATCAGCACCAGCGACAGCGCGGTGAGGACGATGCCGACCGGGCTGGCCTCCGGCGGTTCGTGGGTGACGAGCGCGGCGACCGCGCCGTAGCCGACGTAGGCCGCCAGCGCCAGGAAGGACAGGGCGATCAGCTTCACGGCCCGCCGGTCGGAGCCCTGGGTGCAGCCGTCGCGGCGCTCGGCGGCCAGCCGCCAGGCCAGCGCCACCGACGCCGACACCTCCACCACGGAGTCCAGCCCGAAGCCGAGGAGGCTGATCGACCCGGCCGCAAGGCCGGCCGCCAGCGCCACCCCGGCCTCGACCACGTTGTAGCCGATGCTGATCCGGTTGAGGTGCACGGCCCGGCGCACGGCGGCCGCCCGCTCGGGGAGCGTCGGCTGGGCCTCCTGGCCATGGTCATGGCCATGGTCATGGCCATGGTCATGGTCATGGTGGTCATGGCCGTGGTCATGGCCGTGGTCGTCATGATCGTGGTCGTGCAGTACCCGGCTCATGCCGCGCCCTCCCCCAGGCTCGGCAGGTCGATCTCCGCGGCCAGGCCGTACAGGTCGGCCAGCGCGTGGGCCAGGCGGGCGTCGGCGAGTTCGTAGCGCACGCGCCGCCCCTCGGCCGTGGCCGACACCAGCCCGCATCCGCGCAGGCAGGTGAGGTGATTGCTGACGTTGGCCTTGGTGAGCCCGAGGTGAGCAGCGAGGTCCGATGGGTAGTGCGGGCCTTCCAGCAGGCAGACCAGGATCGAACAGCGGGTGGGGTCGGCCAGCGCCTTGCCGACGCGGCTGAGCACGGGCACTCGCAGATCACAGGCGACGGCAGCGGTTGACATGTCAATCAGTACAGCACTGACTGTACGTACAGTCAAGGCTGAACTTTCCGGCGGGTGTCACACCCGGTCCCGGACGCGGCACGGCCCGGCCGCTCCGTGGAGCCGACCGGGCCGTGTGCAGATCAGTGATCCGTCACTTCGGTGGCATGCGGATGCCGCCGTCGACGCGGATGGTCTCGGCGTTCATGTAGCTGTTGGTGACGCACTCCACCACCATGCTGGCCAGTTCCTCCTGGAAGCCCAGGCGCTGGGGGAACAGCACGCCCTTCTGCAGGTTCTGCTTGAAGGCCTCGCTGGCGTCACCCTGGCCGTAGATCGGCGTGTCGATCAGGCCCGGGGCCACGGTGTTGACCCGCACGCCCACGGCGGCGAGGTCGCGGGCGATCGGCAGGGTCATGCCGACCACGCCGCCCTTGGACGCCGAGTAGCTGGCCTGGCCGATCTGGCCGTCGAACGCCGCCACGGAGGCGATGTTGACGATGGCGCCACGCTCGCCGTACTCCATCGGCTCCGTGGTGCTCATGGCCGTGGCGGCGATGCGGATGCAGTCGAAACTGCCGATGAGGTTGATGGCGATGACCTTCTTGAAGGCATCGAGGTTGGCGGCGGACTCGTACGAGCCGTCCTTGCCCACGGTGCGCTGCGCCCAGCCGATGCCGGCCGAGTTCACCAGCACCCGCAGCGGGCCCATGCTCTTGGCCATCTCGACGGCGTTGATGATGTCGTCGGTGTTGGTGACGTCCACCTTGCAGTAGGCGCCGCCGATCTCGTCGGCCAGGGCCTTGCCCTTTTCTTCCTGCAGGTCGGCGATGACGACCTTCGCGCCCTTGCTGGCGAGAAGGCGGGCCGACGCCGCGCCGATGCCCGACGCCCCGCCGGTGACGATTGCACTTGCTCCGTTGATGTCCATATGCCCCGCACGATACGCGCCCCACCCCTCCCCCGCCGAACCGACCGCCCGACGCCGCCCTCTCCCACGGAAGTGACGTGATATATCACGTCACTTCCCTGATGGGGACGGGTGGGGCCGCGTCACTTCGTGGTGAGATCGGCGACCGTCAGCCCCAGATCGCGCAGGCGACGGGCGACCGCCCGTTCGATGAAGGCGAGCGCCTCCTTCGGGGTCTTGCGGTCCGCCCAGCCGAGGTAGATGAACAGCCACCCCTGCTCGATGGCCCGGTTCTCCCGCCGCTGGTCGATGATCTCCATGTGGGTGCCCGTGTGGAAGGCGCGGCTGTGCGCCTCGAAGCCCATGCGGACGCCGGGGAAGGCGAGGTCGACGCGGGCGATGAACTCCCCCGCCGGGCCGCGGATGACGTACTGCTGCACCATCGGTGGCAGGCGCGGCGAGGCGATGACCTCCTCGATCAGCTTCTCGAACCAGGAGCCGCGCACCGTCCCGTTCTGCCGGCGGGCATCGATCTCGGCCAGGACCAGCTTCGGGCCGGGGTGCCCAGGTCGGCGGTTGCGGAGCGCAACCTGCTCCAGCCAGGTCAGGCTGTGGCCCATCCGCTGGAACGAGTCGATCGCCCGCTCCAGCCGGCGCGGCCCCACGACCTGGGGCAGGTCGACGATGGTCTGGGCCAGCGAGGTGCAGCGGATGCCGTCCACCTCCACCCACTGGTCGTCGAGGACGTTGGTCTGATGGACCACCGCGCCGGGGATGAGGATGCGCCGGCCGCGAGGCACCCAGAGCTCGATGTGCTCGTCGTCCTCGAAGCCGTCCACCAGGTGCAGCCGGGCCGCGGAACGGTGGGATCCCATTCCGGCCTGGTTGGCGGTGAGCGTGGCGGCCATCATCCGTTGCTGCCACGAATCCGGCGAGCCGTGGATGGCCATGACGTTGGGGGCGACCCTGCGCAGGGTCTGCCGATCCACTTCTGCCCTCAGTTGGGGGAGGGTCATTCCCGATTGGACAGCCTGCCGCTTGGAAAGGATGGCGTGGTGCGAGGCTGCAACGTCACCGACGCCGCCCATCGGGCGATGCGTGGTCACCCGGCGGACCATATCGCCCACTGGACGAAATCCTCCGAACTCGGCCGCTGACCGCCATCTGCGCCGCCCATCCCCGCGAAGTGACGGCATCTCACCCCTCCTGACCAGGGAAGTGACGTGATATATCACGTCACTTCCGGGAGAAGGAGGGAGAGGCGGGGGCTAGAAGAGGGTGGGGTGATCGGGTTGGGACGGGGGCGCTTCGGGCGGCGGGGAGTCGAAGGGGCCTTGGGAGGCAGCGACGGCGAGGCGGTCCACCAGGTCGTTCATCGGGTCGCCGCTGTGGCCCTTCACCCAACGGAACACCGGCCGGCGCTGCTGCACGAGGTCCACCAGGGGCATCCACAGGTCGGTGTTGGCGACCGGTTCCTTCTTCGAGTTGCGCCAGCCGTTGGCCTTCCACTTCACCCACCAGCGGTCGCGGAAGCAGTTGACCACGTAGGTGCTGTCGCTGACGATCGTGACGTCGCCGTCCATCGCCCGCAGCGCCTCCAGCACGGCCTGCAACTCCATCCGCTGGTTGGTGGTGCGCGCCGCACCGCCGGAGCCACGCGGCGAACCTTCCGGCGCCACGGCCCACGCCCAACCGCCGGGGCCGGGGTTTCCGGCGCAGGCACCGTCGGTGTAGATGACGGTCATGTGAGTGCCTCGCGCACCAGGGCGGGGCCGAGGTAGTCGGTGGAGATCATCGTTGCCGCATCGGTGGTCCAGTGCACGGCGTCCGGGCGGGCGGTGGTGTCGCCCTCCAGACCCTGCTCGGCCACCCAGCCCGCCAGGTCCACCACGCGCACCGCGCCCGGGTTGGCGGCGGCGATGGCCTCCATGATCCCGTGCAGCGCCTCGTGGCGGCTCACGTCGCCCTGGCGGTCCGACGGCCCGAGCAGGCCCACCACCGGGATCGGCTCGGTGACCCACACCACCCGCGGCACGCCCAGCCCGAGCAGGGTGTCGGTCATCTCCTGGAAGCCCTCGGCGATCTGGGCCACGGCGGCCGGGTCGTTCGATGCCAGTACCTCGCCACCCGCTTCCAGGCGGCGGTCGGCGACGTCCCACGTGGTGGTGATCAGCATCACCAGGTCGGGCTGCAGTTCGGCGATCCGCTGGGGGACGATGTCGTGCAGGTAGGGGCCGCACTCGGCGGCCACGTCGCGCTCGGGCAGGCCGTCGAACACCAGGTAGCCGCTGTTGGACAGGCCGCAGCCGGCCCCGGCCACCACCTCCACCTGGGCCAACGACGGGTTGGCCGCGGCCCACGCCACCATGCCGGCACCCAGCGCCTCGGCCGTGGAGTCGCCGACGATGGCGATGCGTACCGGGCGCGGCGGCACCAGCGGGCCGGTGGTGGTGGTGACCGCGCCAGTGGCGTCGGTGCCCGCGATCGTGGTGACCGTGTCGCCCGTGCCGGCGATCGTCGTGGACGGCACGAGCGGCGCCACCGACCCGGTGTCGAAGGAGGCGGCGTCGGCGGTGGCTTGGTCCGCCCCGTAGTACTTGCCGGCCTGGGGGATCACCAGCACCACCAGCGCCATCACGGCGGTGGCCCCCAACGCCACCACCAGCGTGCGCCGTGGCACCAGCCAGTTGGCCGTGCGGATCGGCTTCTCCAGCGCGAAGTACGACACCATGGCCACGGCAAGGGTGATGGCCAGCTTCAGGGCCAGCAGCCCCCACCGGCCCACTGCCCACCCCTGCCGGTCGAGCAGCACGAACACCGGCCAGTGGTACAGGTACACGCCGTAGCTGATCTTGCCCAGCCCCACGAACGGGCGGGTGCCGAGCACCTGCTTGGCGGGGCCGTCGGCCTGGAGGCCGACGATCAGGGCCGCGCTGGCCAGCCCCACCAGCGGCAGCGCGCCGTGGTAGGCGGGGCCGCCGCTGACCGGGAACACCACACACGCCACACCCAGCGCCACCAGGGCACCGGGCGCCAGCCACTGCAGGCGGGGCGACAGGTCGCGGCCCATCACCCAGGCGGCGGCGAGGGCGCCGAACAGGATCTCGCTGATGCGGGCCGGGGTGGCCCAGTAGGCCACGTCGGGGCCCCACACGGCGGCGATCAGCGGGGCGGCCACCGCGGCCAGCACGGTGAGGCCGCCGATGACCACCACCGGCCGGGTGCGCAGGCGCCGCACCACCACCATCAGCCCGAGGAACACGAGCGGCCAGATCCAGTAGAACTGCTCCTCGATGGCCAGCGACCAGTAGTGCTCCACCGGGCTGCGGAAACCGCTGTTGGCCTGCATGAGGGCGCCGTAGCCACCTTCGCCACCGGCGGCCAGGCGCACCCAGTTGAACACCTGGAACATGGCGCCCCACACGTCGCGGCGCAGGCCGTCCACCCCGCGGAACCACCCGGCCCAGGCCATCACGCTGATGGCTGCCAGGCAGAACAGGCTGGCCGGCAGCAGACGCCGGGCGCGGCGGGTGTAGAACGCGCCCACGGCCACGCCGCCGGTGCTGCCGTGCTCGTGGAGCATCAGCGAGGTGATGAGGAAGCCGCTGAGCGTGAAGAACACCGACACCCCGAGGTAGCCGCCGCTCATCCAGCCGATGCCGCCGTGGAACAGGAGCACGACGGTGACGGCGAGGGCGCGCACCCCGTCCAGCGCGGGTTGGTAGCGGAAGGAGTGCCGGCTCACCCGGGCGATGGTAGAGGGCGGAGGGTGGGGATTCGCGGTAGCCCGTCAGGCGGTGATGGGGTACCCGGCGTCCACCCAGGCCTGCAGGCCGCCGAGGTCGTAGATGGTGGTGAACCCATCCTGGGCCATCGCCTGCGCAGCCATCGCGCTGCGCCGGCCGCTGTGGCAATAGACCATGTACGCCTGCGAGTGGTCGAGGCCGGCGATCATCGAGGTGAACTGCCCGCCTTCCACGTCCATGTTCACCGCACCGGCGATGTGGCCGGCGGCGAACTCCTCCGGCGTGCGCACGTCGATGACGGTGAGGGCGCTGCCCATCTGGTCCATCAGTGCCGCCCCTTCGGCCGGGGTGACCACGGTGATCGGCGAGGCCGGCGCCGCCGGCGCCGCGGTGGCAGCAGGCGCGGCGGTGGTGGCCGATGACGCCTCGGTGTCGTCGCCACAGGCCGCGGCGACGGGCAGCAGGGCGAGCAGGGCAACGGGCAGGAGGACGGCGGAGCGCTTCATGGCCGCATCCTATACCCCAGGGGGTATGTTCGTCACGCAGTGGGCGCACGAAGGCCTGCACGGCCGGCGGCCCAGGTGGAAGAATGGCGGCATGCGCCGCCGCCTTGCGTCCCTTCTCGCTGCCGTCGCGCTGGCGACCCTGGTGGTGGCCACCCCCGCCGCCACCCCCACCGCCGAGGCCTCGGGCACCCCGCCGGCCTGCCCGGCGAACGTCTATGTAGCAGGTAGCGGCTACTGGCGGTTGTGCAGCCGATACACCACGGTCGGCCCGCTGGGCAGCATCGGACTGGTCGGCGATTCGGTGCTGCTCGGCTCCGCCGACCTGGCCAGCAACCCGAGCCTGCCGAAGATGCTGTCCGATGCTGGATGGGGTCCGATCGAACTGAACTCGTCGCTCGGCATGGTCGTCCGCAACAACAGCGACCAGTACGCGTCCGCCGTCGCCATGGTCAAGCGGTGGAGTGACAACGGGTTCCACCCCGACGTCATCGCTGTCAACCTCGGCGCCAACCACATGGGAACCTGGCCGAACGCGAACTGCACGCCGACCGACACCACCTACTGCGCCAACCAGATCAACGACCTGCTGGCCACGATCGCCACCTACCACCCCGACGCGCGGGTCTGGTGGGGCAAGATTAACTACGAGCCGTTCGGCAAGGGCAACGGCTACGGCCTGGGCATGCTCGGCTGGAACAAGGCGCTGGACGACGCCGCAGCCACCCACCCCAACCTGGTGCTGTGGGACTGGCCCAACGCCCTGCTGTACGCCAACCCCGCCATCCTCATGGACGCCGCCCGCATCCACCCGAGCAGCGGCGTGCAGTACGTGAAGCGCAGCACCCTCATGCGCGACCACATCACGGCCACCATGCCGTGGGCGAAGTACGTCGGGCCGCAGGCCACGGTGCCCGGGGCCGCCGGCGATGCCCCCAGCGGCTACCAGCGGGTGGACCCCTCGGTGGCCTACGACTCCGCGGGCGAGGCAGACCCCGTGCTGCCCGACGACCACACCACGGTGGTGGACCTGTCGAGCCTCGTCCCTGAGGGCACCACGTCGGCCGACGTGATCCTCACCACCGACTCGTCTGCCGGCGTCGGGTGGCTCACCGTGTACCCGTGCAGCGAGACCAAACCGGTGGTCTCCAGCCTGAACTACGCGGCGGACACACCCCGCTCGGCACAGGCCCTGGTGCGACTGGGCGCCGACCGCACGTTCTGCGTGTACAACGCCAAGGCCACGGCCGTGCGGGTCTACCTCAGCGGCTACTTCCACCCGAACGAGCCCCTGCTCTTCACGCCGATCCCCCCGGTGCGCCCGCTGGACACCCGGCTCTCGGCGAAGGCCGCCCACCTCGAGGTGCCGGTGCCGGTGGCGGACTCCGTTGCCGTCACCGTCACGGTCACCGGCACCTCCGCCGGTGGGGTCATCCAGATCGCCCACTGCGACGGCTCGGGCGTGGCGCTGCCGGCCCTGTCGTTCCAACCCTCCGAAGTGGTGGCCGGCGCAGCATTCGCCGCCGAGTGGGCCGCCGGCACCGTGTGCCTGGACGTGGTGGCCAACGGCGGCGGCGAACTGCCCCACGTGATCCTCGACGTCACCGGCACGTTCACCGACGACGGCGACCTGCAGTTCGTGCCCGCCCAGGCCAAGCGCGTGCTGGACACGCGACCGGCGTACGCCACCGGCGGCTGGGTGGGGATGCAGGGCATGGCCCAGGTGATCGGCCTGCCCGTGGCACCCACCGGCGCGCAGGCCGTGACCGGTTCGATCACGCTGGTGCGCCCCACGTCCAGGGCCTGGCTCACGGCGTACTCCTGCGCCGAGAGCCTCCCGCCCACCTCGTCGGTCAACGCGGCCGCCGGGCTGGTGATGGCCAACTCGATCACCGTCGGCATCGACCCCACCCAGCGCACCCTGTGCATCCGCGCCTCCCACCGCACGGACACCCTGTTCGACGTGGTCGGCTGGTGGGTCACACCCCTCCCCGAGCCCTGATCCGCCGCGCCCGTGACCGACGCCAGCCGCTACTTCCAGGAGATCGACCCCACCGACGACTCCGCCCACAGCCGGGTGCTGCGCGCCATCGGCCGCGCCGGGCGTGTGCTGGAACTGGGCCCCGGCCCCGGGCACGTGACCGAACTGCTGGCGGCCGCCGGCAACGACGTCACCTGTGTGGAACTGGATGCGAGCGCCGCCGAGTCCGCTCGCCGGTTCGCCACCCGGGTTGAGGTGGCCGACCTCGACGTCACCGACCTCACCACCCTCCTGGCCGGCGAGATCTTCGACGCCCTCAGCGCCGCCGATGTGCTGGAGCACCTGCGCCACCCGCACCGCACCCTCCACCAGGCGGCCTCGCTGGTGAAGCCCGGCGGCACCGTCGTGGTGTCGCTGCCCAACGTGGCCCACGTGGACATCCGCCTCGCCCTCCTCAACGGGCGGTGGGACTACAAGGAGCACGGCCTGCTGGACCTCACCCATCTGCGCTTCTTCACCCGCGCCTCGGCCGTCCGCCTCCTCACCGCGGTGGGTCTGGAGATCACCGAGATCCAAGCGGTGGAGTGGCCGCCGTTCACCACCAACCTCGGGGCCTCGCCCACCGACGTGCCGGCCGATGTGCTGGACCGCATCCTCGCCGACCCCGACGCCTCCGCCCTGCAGTTCGTGCTGGTGGCCAGGGTTCCCGACGGTGGCGTTCCCCCGGCCGGCGACGGCCTGGAGGCCGCGGCACTCTGCACTCACGGCGTGTACGGCGAGTTCGCCGGCCTGCCGCCCGCGCCACCGGCACCCACCGTCGAGCCCGCGACGGCCGCGGCGCCACCGCCACGAACCGGGCGGTGGTTCCGCCGGGGCACTTCGTGAGCGCCCTGCCGCGCATCGGGTTCGTGCACATCCCCAAGACGGCGGGGATGAGCGTGCGCGCCGCACTGGAGCAGCACTACCCGGCCGGCCAGGTGGGTGCCACCCGCTTCGACGACCGCCTGTTCGGCGCCTTCACCGCCTTCCACACCTTCGCCCCCGGGCTGCGGGCCGAGACCCTGCTGCCCAGCGACCCGGTCCCGACCGACGCCGACCGACCCCTCCAACTCGGCCACCTGTCCCTGCAGGGCATGTGCCGCCTGGTGCCGGTCGACCGGGTGGTGACGTTCCTGCGCGAGCCCCGTGCCCGCCTGCTGTCGCACCACCTCTACTGGGCGGTGCGGCCCGCCGACCAGAACGAGGCGTTCGGCGAGTACCAGGTGCAGCGCCACGCCGCCGGCGGGTTGGCCGGATTCCTCGGCGCCGATGCCGCCGCCCACCAGCACGACAACCTGCAGTGCCGGATGCTGGTGGACGAACCCGGGCTGATACCGCCCGACCGGCCGATCGATCCCGCCCACCACGCCGAGGTGGCCGCGCTCGCCCTCGCCGCGCTGGACAGCCTGGGCCATGTGGGCCTGGTGGAGGACCCGGCCATGTGGACCCGCCTCGGCGCGTGGGCCGGCCTGCCCACCGCGTCGGTGCGCACCAACGTCACCGAAGCCGGCGAGCAGCCCATCCGCTTCACCGGCCCCCAACTCACACCCGAGACGGTCGCGATGGTGGAGGCCCGCAGCGCCGCCGACCTGATCGTCTACCGGGCTGTCGTCGCCCGCGTGCTGGGCCACGACGCCGGCGACCCTGTGGCCTTCGCCGACCGCCAGTTCGTCAGCCAGGCGGAGCGCTACGGCCGCGTGGTGGCCGCCGCGGAAGCCGCCCGCGACGCGGGCGCGACCCCGCCTGCCGCACTGCCACCGCACACCCCGCCCGCGGCACCGGCACCTGCCGGCCGCCGCCCGTCACGGTGGAGGCGGCGATGACCGGCACCCCCACCGGAAGGCGCCCGGCCAACCTGGCGTTCTACCTGCCCCAGTTCCACCCCATCGAGCAGAACGACGCGTGGTGGGAGCCGGGGTTCACCGAGTGGCACAACGTCGCCCGCGCCCGCCCCGTCTACGACGGCCAGCGGGTGGGCCGCCTGCCCGGCGCGCTGGGCTTCTACGACCTGCGGGTGCCCGAGACCCGCCGCGCCCAGATCGCCCTGGCCCGCCAGGCCGGCATCGACGGGTTCATGTACTACCACTACTGGTTCCACGGCCACCGCCTGCTGCACGAACCGCTGGACCGCATGCTGGAGTCGCCCGAGGAGGACTTCCCGTTCTGCCTGTGCTGGGCCAACGAGCCATGGACGCGCCGGTGGGACGGCATGGAGCACGACGTGCTGATGTCGCAGCAGTACTCCGAGGACGACGACCTGGCCCACATCCACTACCTCCGCCGGGTGTTCACCGACCGCCGCTACCTGCGACTGAACGGCCGGCCGGTGCTGTTCGTCTACCGGCCGGCGTCGATCCCCAACGTGGCCCACACGATGGCCCTGTGGCGGTGGGTGTGCCGTGAGCACGGCGAGCCCGAGCCGTACCTCATCCGCTTCGACACCTATGCCGAGGTGGAGGACCCCTCCCCCACCGGCTTCGACGCGGCCGCCGAGTTCGTGCCCCACGGCGCGCTGGCACTGATGGAGCAGGCCGGCCTGCCCGCCCGCGACGCCGGCGACGGCACCGGCAACCTGCTGCTGGACTACGAGCACCTCGCCGAGGCCATGCTGACCCGCCCGAAGGCGCCATGGCGGCGCTACCGGTGCGTGACCCCGAACTGGGACAACAGCCCGCGCCGCACCTGGGGCGAGGCCACCATCACCGTCGGCTCCACGCCGGAACGCTTCGCCACGTGGGTGCGCCGGGCGCAGGACGCCGCTGCCGAGGACGGCGACGAGTTCCTGCTGTTCAACGCCTGGAACGAATGGGCCGAGGGCGCCAACCTGGAACCCGACGACGTCGACGGCACCGCCTACCTGGATGCCCTGGCGGAAGCCCTGCGCCCCCGCGCCGGCCTGCCGCCCGCCACCGACCCGCTGCCACCGCGACCACCCTCCGCGCTGGATGGTGTGGGCGAAGGCGAACTGCGCCGCCGCCTGGAAGTGGCCGAAGCGACCCTGGCCCGCCGGGCGGTGCGCTGGCCGCTCGCCATCGCCCGCCGCCTGCGCGGTTCCTGACCGAGCCCTCGCTGCTGCGTAGACTCGGCCCGTGATGTTCCGAGCCCGGGCGGATCGGCGCACTCGACGCACCTCCGGCGTGCTGATCGCCGTGGTGGCCGCAGTCGTGTCGGCGATGCCCCACCCTGTCGCGGCCGCCCCCTCCGCGCCCGCCGGTGCCGGCCGCGGTGCCCCCGCCCACGTGCCGCACCCCGCCATCCCCACCCCCGACAAGCGGGCGTTCATGGTGTCGGACAGCGTCGGCCTCGGCGCCAAGACCGCCATGGGCAAGGCCTTCCCCAGCGACTGGCAGGTCACGGTCACCGGCAAGCCGGGCATCTTCGTGGAACAGTTGGCCACCAACTACGTGCAGTACCAGCCGGCCTACATGTTCGGCGACTCGGCGATCGTGGCCGGCGGCTACAACTACCCGTACTGGGACCCGCCCCGCTTCGACCGGGCCATCGACCAGATGGTCAACACACTGCTGGCCAAGGGTGTGAAGCGGATCTTCTGGGTCACCATGCGGGAGATCACGCCGTACAACTTCAGCGGCTGGAACGGGCTGTCGTCGGCGTACAAGGCCCTGTACCTGGCCTACCCGTACGCCAACAATCAGTTGCGCAACGCCCAGGGCCGCTTCCCCGAACTGTCGATCATCGACTGGGCAGCCGTGTCGGACATCAGCGGGCTCACCTACGACGGCCTGCACCTCAACACCACCGGCGCCAACCAGTACTCGTCCCTGGCCGCGCTGGCGGTGAAGACGGCGGCCAACCGCCTGCCGGCGGGCGCGGTCACCGAACTGCAGGTGGCCGGCCAGAACGGCGTGCCGGAGGACGCCACGGCGGCGGCCCTCAACCTCACCGTGTTCAACCCCCGCCGCCAGGGCTGGCTGACCGCCTACCCGTGCGGTGGCGAGATGCCGGTGGTGTCCAGCCTGAACTTCCGGCCCCACCAGATCGTCGCCGGCACGGCCGTGGTGCCCATCGGGGTGGACGGCAAGATCTGCATCTACCAGAGCACCGAGGCCCACCTGATCGTGGACGTCAACGGTGCGTTCGGCGCGGGCTCAGGCTTCGTACCGATCACCCCGGTGCGCGCCACCGACACCCGCTACGACGGCACCGGCGCGCTCGCCGCCAACACCGAGCGCACGGTCCACCTCGGCGCGGTGGAGGGCGCTCCGGAGGGCGAGTTCACGGCCGTCATCAACTTCACGATCCTCGGCACCTCCACGTTCACCGAGGCCCGCCTCTACACCTGCGGCACCACCCCGCCGGCCGTGCCCAACCGCTCCGTCGAGGCCGGCTTCGTGCAGAGCATCCCGATGGTGGTGCGCACCGACGCCAACGGCGACGTCTGCGTGACGACCAACGCCGCCGCCCATGTGCTGGTGGACATGTTCGGCACGTTCACCGCCGAGGCGGACATCCACCCCCTGCCCACCGAGCGGGTGATGGACACCCGGTCGGGCGCCATCCCCGCCGCCGGTTCCGTGCTCACCCTGCAGGTGGCGGGCACCGCCGGGGTCGCGGAGGACCCCGCCCCGACGGCGGCGATGCTCAGCGTCACGCTCAACTACCCGCTGGCCATCGGCTGGGCCACTGCCTACCCGTGCGCCGACGGCATGCCGCCCACGTCGATCATCAACGTGGTGCCGCTGCACCAGCAGACCAACCGTGGCCTCATCCCGGTGGACGCGAACGGCCAGCTCTGCGTGTACATCAGCGTGTCCGCCCACGTGCTGCTGGACCTCAGCGGCTGGACCGGCGCAGCGTTCACCCCGCTCACCCCGGCCCGCCTCATCGACACCCGCTGGCTCTGACAAACTCCGGGCACCCGGCCGTTACCGCGCGGTAGGGCTGGCAGACTGGCTCCCATGATCTTCGATGGGTACGTCTCCCAACTCCCCGATACGGATCCAGGCGAAACCCAGGAGTGGCTGGACAGCCTCGACGCCGTCATCGACGTCCACGGCAAGACCCGCGCCCGCTACCTGCTGAGCCGCCTGCTCGAACGGGCCCGCGAAACCCAGGTCAGCTTCCCGGCCACCGTCAGCACCCCGTACCTCAACACCATCCCCCGCGAGGCCGAGCCGTGGTTCCCCGGCGACGAGCACATCGAGCGGCGCATCCGCCGGTTCGTGCGCTGGAACGCAGCGATGATGGTGGTGCGGGCCAACAAGTCGGCCGACGGCATCGGTGGCCATCTCAGCACCTACGCCAGTTCCGCCAGCCTCTACGAGATCGGCTTCAACCACTTCTTCCGCGGCAAGGACGACGGCAACTGCGGCGACCACATCTACTTCCAGGGCCATGCCGCGCCCGGTGTGTACGCCAGGGCGTTCCTGGAGGGCCGCCTCAGCGAGGAGGACCTGGATCACTTCCGCCGCGAGATCGGCCGCGACGGCCGGGGCCTCAGCAGCTACCCGCACCCCCGGCTGATGCCGGACTTCTGGGAGTTCCCCACCGTGTCCATGGGTCTCGGCCCGATCGCCGCCCTGTACCACGCCCGGTTCAACCGCTACCTGCTCAACCGCGAGCTGGACGACACCTCGCAGAGCCGGGTGTGGGCGTTCCTCGGCGACGGCGAGACCGACGAGCCCGAGACGCTGGGCGCGCCTCCCTGGCCAGCCGGGAGAAGCTGGACAACCTGATCTTCGTGGTCAACTGCAACCTGCAGCGCCTCGACGGCCCGGTGCGCGGCAACGGCAAGATCATCCAGAGCTCGAGGCCGTGTTCCGCGCGCCGGCTGGAACGTCATCAAGGTCATCCTCGGCTCGAAGTGGGACGAACTGCTGGCCAAGGACAAGGACGGGGTGCTGCTCAACAAGCTGAACACCACCGTGGACGGCCAGTTCCAGCGCTACAGCACCGAGAACGGCGACTACATCCGCGACCACTTCTTCGGGCCGGACCCTCGCCTGCGGGCCATGGTGCAGCACCTCACCGACGACGAACTGGTCAACCTGCCCTGCGGCGGCCACGACTACCGCAAGCTGTACGCGGCCTACAAGGCGGCCATGGAGAACCTCGGCTCCGGCGCGCCCACGGTGATCCTGGCCAAGACCATCAAGGGCTGGACGCTCGGCCCGGGCTTCGAGGCCCGCAACGCCACCCACCAGATCAAGAAGATGACCAAGGAGCAGATGCTGGTCCTGCGCGACCGCCTGCACCTGCAGGAGGAGATCTCCGACCAGCTCATCGAGGAGAAGGGCTTCCCCTACGTCCGGCCCGCCGAGGACTCCATCGAGTACCAGTACATGATGGAGCGCCGCCGGGCGCTCGGTGGGTCGATCCCCAAGCGCACCGTACGCACCCGCAAGATCCTCACCCTGCCCGCCGACACCGCGTTCGCCGAGTTGCGCACCGGCTCGGGCGAGATGGCCGTCAGCACCACCATGGGGTTCACCCGCCTGCTGCGCAACCTGGCCCGCGACCACGGGTTCGGTCGCCATGTGGTGCCGATCGTGCCCGACGAGGGCCGCACGTTCGGCATGGACGCCCTGTTCCCCGAGCTGAAGATCTACGCCTCGCAGGGCCAGAAGTACGAGCCGGTGGACCACGACCTGCTGCTGTCCTACGCCGAGTCGTCCTCCGGGCAGATCCTCGAGGAAGGCATCACCGAAGCCGGTTCGATGGCCAGCTGGACGGCCGCCGCCACCTCGTACGCCACCCGCGGCGTGCCCACCGTGCCCTTCTACACGTTCTATTCGATGTTCGGGTTCCAGCGAGTGGGCGACCTCATCTGGCAGGCCGCCGACGCCCGCGCCCGTGGCTTCCTGCTGGGCGCCACCGCCGGCCGCACCACGCTGCTGGGCGAAGGCCTGCAGCACCAGGACGGCCACTCGCTGGTGCTGGCCAGCACCGTGCCGCCATGCCAGGCCTACGACCCGGCGTTCGCCTACGAGGTGGCCACCATCATCCAGGCCGGCATCGAGCGGATGTACGGGCCGGCCACCCCCGGCCGACCCGACCCCGACGTCTTCTACTACCTCACCCTGTACAACGAGAACTACCCGATGCCGGCGATGCCGGAGGGCCTCACCACCGCCCAGGTCATGCGCGGCCTGTACCGCTGGCAGGCCCCGCCCGACGCGCGCGACCCGCGGGCGTCCATCCTGTTCAGCGGTTCGGCCCAGGGCGCGGCCCGCCAGGCCGCCGCCGACCTGGCCGCCGACTACGGCATCCACGTGGACCTGTGGTCGGCCACGTCGTACAAGGCGCTGCGCGAGGAGGCCCTGGCGGCCGAGCGGTGGAGCCGCCTGCACCCGTCGCACACGGCACGCATCCCGCTGGCCACCCAACTGCTCGGGGCCAGCAACGCCCCAGTGGTGGCGGTCACCGACTTCATGAAGGTCGTGCCCGAGCAGATCGCCCGCTTCGTGCGCCGGCCCTTCGTGCCCCTCGGCACCGACGGCATGGGCCGCAGCGACACCCGCGAAGCCCTGCGCCATCACTTCGAGGTGGATGCCGGCCATGTGGTGGTGGCCGTGCTCTCGGCCCTGGCCGAGCAGGGCGGGGTGCAGCCGTCCACGGTCGCCGAGGCCATCGCCCGGTACGCCATCGACCCCGACGCGGCCGACCCTCTCCACGCGTGAGCCTGGAGTAGCCTCCACCTGATGCTGTGCAGCCCCGGCCACCAGGCGCGATGAGCGAGAGCGCGATCGTCGCCGGCGACTCGTCGGTGTACTACGGGTCCGGCTACTGGAACGAGATCCCGGCCGTCTATCACGAGCTCAACCGGCGCGCCACGGGCGACCCGGACAAGGGCTGGATGCAGCACCTGCGGGAGTACCACGGTCGCCCGTTCTCCCGCCTGCTGTCGCTGAACTGCGGCAATGGCTGGGTGGAGCGCGGCCTGTTGGCCCACGGCGTGGCCGATCGCGGCGTGGGCACCGACTACGCGGAGGACCTGCTGGTGGCGGCCCGGGCGGAGGCCGCGGCGGCGGGCGCCGACCTGGAGTACGTGCAGGCCGACATCAACACGTTCGGCTTCGACCTCGAGGGCATCGACCTGGTGGTCAATCACGCCGCCTGCCACCACATCGCCGAGATCGACCGGGTGATGCGAGCCATCTGCCGCCTGCTGCCGGAGGACGGCGTGTTCGTGTCGTGGGACTACGTGGGCCCGCACCGCAACCAGTACCCGCTGGCTCAGTGGCAAGCCGTGTTCGACGCCAACCAGTCGCTGCCCGCCGCGCTGCGCAAGGACCTGCGCTACCCGCACATGCGCAGCATGCTGGCCGGTGACCCCACCGAAGCCATCCACAGCGAACTCATCCTGCCCGTGATGCGCCGCTACTTCGACCTGGAGTACGTGCGCTACCTGGGCGGCGGCATCGCCTACGAGATCTTCAACTTCAACCCGCCGTTCCATGCCGAACCACGGCCGGACGCCGAGATCGCCCGCATCCTGGACCTCGACCTGGCTTACCTCGGCGACGACCCGGAGGCCAACACCCTGTTCGCCTACGTCATCGCCCGGCCCCGCAAGGCCGCACTGGAGGACACCCGCCAACTGGCCCGCTGGACCGCCGAGGAACTGCAGCGCGAGCAGGCCGCCCGCACCGCCGACGGCCGCTACCACCCCACCGGCCTGCTGGAGCACCTGTACGACCGCCAGTACTCGCTGGAGACCGCCGTGGCCACGGGCCGCCCACCGGCGATCGACGGGGAGACCCCGTCGCTGCTGCGCTTCTGGGCGGCGCGCTGGCGGAGGCGGCTGCGCTCGGTCGCCCGCCGTGCCCGCCAGGCAGTGCGCGACCGCCGCACATGACCCCATCGACGACCACCGCCCACCCCCACGGCGCCCCCGGCACCTTGCCACCTTCCCGGCGCCGCACGAAGGAGACACCAACACCGTGACCGCCCGCGACATCCTCCGCAAGATCCCCGGCCTCACCCCGGCCGTCCGCTGGACCCGCAGCAAGCTGGCACCGCTCGCCGAGGCCAACCGGGCCGCCGGCCGGGTGGTCATCAACCACGGCGTCGGCGGCACCACGCCGGCCTTCCCCCTGAAGCCGGGCGTGGACACCGAGCAGTTGGCCGCCGACATCGCCACCCGCACGTGGTTCCACTCGTTCGACTTCGGCAACGGCATCGTCGCCCACGGCAACGACCCCAGCCACGACAAGACCAAGTTCCTCGGCATCCCCGAGCGCCTCGACGGCATGTCCGTGCTGGACATCGGCACGTTCGACGGCCACTACGCGTTCGAGGCTGCCCGCCGCGGCGCCGCCGACGTGCTGGCCACCGACAAGTTCGTGTGGGAGTGGCCGGGCATGACCTCGCGCTCCAACTTCGAGTTCGTCCGCGACCGGCTGGACCTCACCGTGCGCGACCAGGTGATCTCTGTGGAGGACATCAGCCCGGACACCGTGGGCATGTTCGACGTGGTGTTCTTCTTCGGCGTGCTCTACCACTCGCCCGATCCGCTGGGGTACATGAAGCGGGTGCGCAGCGTCACCAAGAAGTTCGCGCTCATCGAGACCGTGGTGGACATGCTGAACGTGGATCGGCCGGCCATGGCGTACTACCCCGGCGCCTACCTCAACAACGACGCGTCCAACTTCTTCGGGCCCAACCTGCCCGCCCTCGAAGGCTTGTGCAAGGACGCCGGCTTCTCCCGCATGGAGGACCTCGGCCTGTGGCGCCTGCACGAACTGGAACTCACCCGCGGCGAGGCCCTGCCCACGGGCGCCCCCACCAGCGGCCGGGTCGTGGTGAAGGCCTGGGTGTGACACCCGGCGCAACGCCCGGGGTGCACCTGTCGCCGACACCCTGAGCGGTAGCCTCGTTGGCCGTCATGAGCAGCGCAGGAGGATCCCGCACCGAACTGCGCGTCGTCGCCGCGCGGCGAAGCATCGTCGCCCACATCCGCGAGATCTGGACGTTCCGCGAACTGCTCGGCGGGTTGATCCGCAAGGAGTTGAAGGTCCGCTACAAGAACTCCGTGCTCGGGTTCCTGTGGTCGATGGCCCAGCCGGTGTTCCTGCTGGCCGTGTACTCGTTCGTGTTCTCGATCCTCGGCGCCGGCTTCGAGAACTTCGCCATCTGGCTGCTGTGCGGCCTGATCGTGTGGACCCTGGTCAGCACCACGCTCATCACGTCCGTCACGTCCATCACGCTCAACGCCAACCTGGTGGGCAAGGTGCCGTTCCCCCGAGCCGTGCTGCCACTCAGCACGTTCGGCAGCGCGATGGTGCACTTCTTCCTCCAGTTCGGCACGTTCGCGGTGATCCTGATGGCCACCCGCCACCACATCGAATGGTCGTACGTGTGGCTGCTGCCCATCGCCCTCATCGCGCTCAGCCTGCTGCTGGCCGCCAGCGCGCTGGTGCTCAGCGTGGTCAACGTGCGGGCCCGCGACACTCAGCACCTGCTGGAACTGGCGCTCACGGCGATGTTCTGGATCAACCCGATCGTCTACGAGTACCAGCTGATCGTGCGCTGGCTGGTGGCCCACAGCTGGCCCACCTGGCTGCCGCTGATCAACCCGGTCACGGCGATCATCACCACCTTCCAGCGGGTCATCTACGGGGCGGCCGCCGTGGACGACCGCCAACTGCTGCCGGACGTGGGCGCCTGGTGGTACCTGCGCAACCTGCTGATCGTCGCCGGCGTGTCCGTCGTGCTGCTGCTCGGCGCGCTGCGCTACTTCGACCGCGAAGAGGGCAACCTGGCGGAGGTGCTCTGACCCCATGGACGCGATCGTCGCCGAGGGCATCTCCAAGGTCTTCCACCTCCAGGTCAACCCGTCGCAGTCGCTGAAGGAGCGCCTGGTGCGTCTGCGCGGCAACCACACCCGCGACTTCACCGCCCTGCAGACGATGGACCTCAGCGTTGCCGGCGGCGAGACGCTGGGCATCCTCGGCCACAACGGCTCGGGCAAGAGCACCCTGCTGAAGTGCATCAGCGGCATCCTCAAGCCCACCACCGGCACCATCCGCATTCGCGGCCGCATCGCCTCGCTGCTGGAGCTCGGCGCCGGCTTCCATCCCGAACTCACCGGCCGGGAGAACGTGTTCATCAACGCCGCCTTCCTCGGCATCAGCCGGGCCGAGATCGCCCGGCGTTTCGACGACATCGTGGACTTCGCCGAACTGCACGAGTTCATCGACGAGCCGGTGAAGCACTACTCCAGCGGCATGTACGTTCGCCTCGGGTTCGCCGTGGCCATCAACCTGGACCCGGACATCTTGCTGGTGGACGAAGTGCTCGCCGTGGGTGACGAGGTGTTCCAGCGCAAGTGCCTGGACCGTGTGCGCCAGTTCCAGCAGGAGGGCCGCACGATCGTGGTGGTCACCCACGCCGCCGACGTGGTGCGCCAGGTGTGCCAGCGGGCCATCGTGCTGCACCACGGCGAGAAGGTGGCCGACACCCGCCCCGGCGAGGCCATCCGCATCTTCCGCGAGCACCTGCAGGGGTCGTTGTCCGAGGCCGCAGTGCCGGCGCCCGACGCCCCCGTGCGCATCGACGACCTGCTGATCCACTCCGACGGCCAGGAGGCCAAGACCATCACCAGCGGCGACCCGCTGGCCCTCACCGTGGTGTTCACCAGCCTGCGCCGGCTGGACCGCCCGGTGGTGCACGTGTCGATCATCTCACCCGAGGGCCAGACGCTCTACGCGATGGACATCGACCTGGCCGACCACGGCATCGGTTCACTGGAGGGCACCCACCGGGTGACCGCTTCGTTCGCCCGCATCCCCCTGCTGGACGGCCGCTACATGGTGTCCAGCCGGGTGTTCGACCAGACGGCGTCCGAGATCGCCGCCGTGCGCGTGGGCCGCGACGAGTTCTCCGTGCTGAACCCCGGCAAGGCGCACGGCGTGGTGTCGCTGAAGCTGGAGTCCGTCACCGCCGAGTGACGCCGCCGGGCCGCACGCCGACCCTCAGCGGGGCACCTCGGCGGCCATCTCGGCCACCGTGTCGCGGATGTTCTGCTCGCAGTGCTCCACGGCGAATCGGGCGGCACGCTCGGCGGCACTGGTAGCCAGGCGTGCCCGCAGGGCGTCGTCGCGCACCAGCCGCCACGTCTGCGCCGCCAGGTCGTCGAGGGTCCGCCAGCGCAGGCCGTCCACCTCGCTGCGAACCACCGATGCCGGCCCGCCGGCGTCGAACACCACCGGCACCGCGCCCGCGGACATCGCCTCGATCGGCGCGATGCCGAAGTGCTCGGCGCGGTCCGGATGGCGCTCCAGGTCGCTGCCGTAGCCGGCGCCGTGCCAGTACACCGAGGCAGCCGCCAGGTGGGCATCCACCACCGACCCAGGGGCGCTCAGCCGCACCTCCACCGGCAGGCCGGCGGCCTCGCGGCGCACCGCCATGGCGTACTCGCGGTCCTTCCCGCTGCACCCGCCGATCAGCACCAGCCGCCACCCGACCAGCCCTTGCTCGACCATCATGCGGAAGGCACGCACCAACTCCAGTTGGCGCTTCGAATGGCCGCTGCCCTCGCCGAAGAACCGGCCGACGGACACGATGAGTTGCTCCTTCGGTCCGGCCGCGCGCATGCGCACCGGCGGGGAGATGACGCCCTCGCCCCTCCCCCACCAGCGTCGCGTCCAGCCCAGCGTGTAGTCGCTGTTGGCCACCACCCGCTGGTACGTGGCCAGGAAGTCGGCGGCGCGCACCGGCACCACCCGCTGGGCCAGCGCTCGGGGCGACACGCTGACGGGCCGACCGTCCACGATCAACTGCTCCAGCACCAGGCGGGCGTGCTCTGGGCGCCGCTCGGCCAGGAGCACGGGCGACACCATCACCTGCCCGAGCGCCTCGCCGGGCACGGGGATCTCGATCTCCAGCCGCCCATCCACCCGGCGGCGGGTGGGCTGGGCGCCGGGCAGCACCGCCGTGGCCAGCACGTCCTCGCCGAGGTCGCTGCGCAGCACCACCTGCACCCGGCGAGCGCCCGGCTCCACCTGCACCATCGTCGGTCCGTCGATCACCGCCTGGCCGCGACGCTCGGCCACCCCGCCCAGCAGGCGGGCCGCCGCGGCCACCGGGCGGCCCACGCGGCGGGCGACCCGCTGCGCGGTTGAGGCCCCCAACTCGTGGGGGAACATCACGAAGTACAGGCCCAGGCGGGCAAGGCTGGGGGTGACGCTGCGGTACGTGTGGTTGACGAACAGGTCGTAGTCCGCGGACGCGATGGTGGCCGCGTAGCCGTCGGCCGGCACCCGCCGGAACGTCACCCCGTCCAGCCGCACGCCCAGCCGCTCGCGCGCCTCGTCGAGGTCCAGCGGGTCGTGGCCGATCATCTCCACCTCGTGGTCGCGGGACAGGGCGTCCACGATCGCCCCGGCCATCTGCTCGCCACCACCGAACGTCGTCCAGTACAGGTTGTAGACCGCGACCTTCACTTCGTCACCATCCATGCCCGGATGGCCGCATGGCCTACCGTGCGCCGGCGGGCGAGGCGCCGCCGCTCCGCCAGCGCGTGCGGCACCCCACCGAGCACCTTGGCCAGGTCGCGCAGGCGGTGCACCAGCCAGCGCGGCGACGGCGGCCGGTGCCGGCGGAACTGGGCGACGGTGTGCACGGCCAGGTCGCGGGCGAACAGGGCGCCCACCCCGCCGACCGCACGCAGTGCCACGCCGGCCGGGGCGTTCTTCACCAGCGTCAGGCGACGGTTGCGGTCCACCCAGAAGGAGAAGAACGCGCTGCCCTCCTTGGAGCTGTAGGCGTGCTCGTGCAGCACCACCGAGGCCGGCTCGTACACATAGCGCCAGCCCTGCGAGCGGCCCCGCCAGGCCACGTCGAAGTCCTCGTAGTAGAGGAAGAACGTGGGGTCGAAGATGCCCACGTCGGCCAGGTAGGCGGCCTTCAGCAGCACCGCCCCGCCACACCAGGAGAACACCTCTGCCGGTTCGTCGTACTGGCCCACGTCGGGTTCCAGGAAGCCGCGATCGCCGCCCTGCCAGCCGGCATAGAGCGCGCCGCCGGCGCTGTTGACGATGCGCACACGGCCATCGATGAGGAACCGCACGGTGACGCCCTCCGGTGTCACGTGCACCTGCTGGGCGGTGCGCCCGTCGCCGACCTGGACCGTGCACGGGTGCACCGACGCCAGCGTGATCTCCACCTCGCTCGGGTCGGCGTCGTCGGCCACCGGCCACCACACCGACGCAGTGGGCTGCTTGGTCCAACGCCGCGCCCGGTCGTTGCGGTGGGCCCGCTCGTCGGCCCAGAAGCGCTCGTCGAAGCGGGCCTCGTAGAGCATCTCCTGCCCGTCCACCAGCAGCGACGTGACCGCCACGCCCACATCGCGGCCGTCGGGCAGCCGGCCGGCCACGGGGGTCTCCACGATGACGGCGCGGGACCACTGGTTGAGGAGCAGCTTCGGGCACGCCGCGCCCACACCGTCGGGCTCCACGGCGGCCAGCAGCGGGGCCAGCCAGCCCGGCTCGACGATGGCGTCGTTGTTGATGAGGGCCACATGATCCACACCGGTGAGGTCCTGCAGCGCCAGGTTGCAGCCGCGGGCGAAGCCCTCGTTGGTGTCGCTGACGATCAGCCGCACCTGGGGGTACTTCTCCTGCAGGGTCCACAGCACGCCGTCCACCGAGGCGTTGTCCACCACCACGATCTCCAGCAGGTCGGCCCGGTGGCTGGCCAGCAGCGCATCGATGCAGCGCAGGGTGACCGCGCCGCCATCGAAGTTCACCACTACCACTCGTACCATGCGTGCTCCGTCGGTGCTCCCTGCCGCCCGCTCCGCCCGGGCGGGCAGGCCACGCTACCGCGGCACCCCCGGGCGTGGCCGTTCACCCGGGGATCCCGAGCTCCGCCCGCGTCGCCGCGATCATCGCCTGCAGCCCGTCCTCCAGCGCGACGGTGGGCGCCCAGCCGAGGGCCGCGGCACGGCTGATGTCCGGCTTGCGGCGGGCAGGGTCGCCCTGGCGCTCACCCGGCAGCGGCACGACGGTGATGTCGCTGGCCGACCCGGTGAGGCGCACCACGGTGCGGGCCAGGTCGAGCATGGTGACCTCGTGGGGGTTGCCGATGTTCACCGGCCCCGCGGTGCCACTGCCCATCGCCACCAGCATCCCGGCCACCTGATCGTCCACGTAGCAGAAGCTGCGGGTCTGGGTGCCGTCGCCGAACACCGTGATGGCCTCGCCGCGCAGCGCCTGGGCGATGAAGTTGGTGAGCACCCGCCCGTCGTCGGGGCGCATGCGCGGGCCGTAGGTGTTGAAGATCCGGATGATCACGGTGTCCGTGCCGCGATGACGGCGATAGGCGGAGGTGAGCGCCTCGGCGAACCGCTTGGCCTCGTCGTAGCAACTGCGCGGGCCGATGGGGTCCACGTTGCCGCAGTAGGTCTCCACCTGGGGGTGCACCTCGGGATCGCCGTACACCTCGCTGGTGGACGCCAGCAGCAGGCGGGCACCGCAACGCTCGGCCAACTGCAGCAGGTGCTTCGTGCCGTTGCTGCCGGTTTCCATGATCTCCAGCGGGATCGTGGCGAAGTCCGCCGGCGAGGCCGGGCTGGCGAGATGGAAGATCTGGGCGATGCCCGCCTCACCCGGCAGTGCGGGCAGGGGCACGGCCACGTCGTGCTCCACGAACGTGAACGCCGGGTGGGCCAGCGCGCCCGCCAGGTTGACCAGCCGGCCGGTGACCAGGTTGTCCACCCCCACCACCGTTCGACCCTCGGCCAGTAGGCGGTCGCAGAGGTGGGAACCGATGAAGCCGGCCGCGCCCGCCACCAGCACGATGCCGTCCGGGCGGCTCATCGCCCCACCCCCATCAGGCGCAGCCCGGCGCCGGCGGCCGCACGCTGGTCCAGCACATTGCGGGTGTCCACCACCACCCCGCGGCGCAGCCGGGCGGCCACGCCCTCGAGGTCCGCGCCCAGGAACTCCGACCACTCGGTGAGCACCACCAGGGCATCGGCGCCGTCGCAGGCGGCCAGCGCGGACGATGCCTGCACCAGACCGTCGCGGGTGACGGTGGCCTGCGGGTCGTAGGCCTGCACGGTGGCGCCGGCGGCCAGCAGGGCATCCACGATGGCCACGGCCGGCGAGTCGCGTACGTCATCGGTGTCGGCCTTGAAGGCCAGCCCCCAGGCGGCGATGGTGGCGCCTTCGAGCGAGCCTCCCAGCGCTTCGCGAACCTTGGCCACCATCCGCTCGTGCTGCTCGGCGTTGGACGCGATGACGCCGCGCAGCAGGCGGAAGTCGTAGCCGCCGCGCTCGGCGATGCTGACCAGCGCCCGGGTGTCCTTCGGGAAGCAACTGCCGCCCCAGCCGGGCCCGGGCCGCAGGAACTCGTGCCCGATGCGACGGTCCGAGCCGATGCCGCGGATGACGTCGGTGATGTTGGCGCCCACGGCCTCGCAGACGGCGGCGATGGCGTTGACGAAGCTGATCTTGGTGGCCAGGAACGCGTTGGCCGCGTACTTGATGGTCTCTGCCGAGGCCGGGTCGGTGATCAGCACCGGCGCATCGATGGAGTGGTACAGCGCGGCCACGCGGCGGCCGGCCTCCTCCGATTCCGTGCCGATGATCACCCGGTCCGGGTGCAGGAAGTCCGCCACCGCCGAGCCCTCGCGCAGGAACTCCGGGTTGGACACCACGGTGACGTCCTCGCGGCCGAGGATCCGTTCCACCACCGACGCCGAGCCCACCGGCACGGTGGACTTGTTGACCACCACGGCACCGGGGCGCAGCACCGGCGCGATGGCCCCGGCCGCAGCCTCCACATAGCTGAGGTCGGCCGAACCGTCGTCGGCCTGCGGGGTGGGCACGCACAGGAACACCAGGTCGGCGCCGTCCACGGCATGCTCGCCACCCAGCACGAACCGCAGACGGCCGGCGGCGACGCCCTCGCGCACCAGCTCGCTGAGCCCCGGCTCGTAGAACGGCACCCGGGCCTCGGCCAGCGCCGCCACCTTCGCCGGATCGATGTCCGCGCAGGCCACCCGGTGGCCGAGGTGGGCAAGGCACGCGCCCGTGGTGAGCCCCACGTAGCCGGTGCCGATGACCGCGACCGAGGTGCTCATGCAGGCGGGCTTCCGGCGGGGCGCGACACGAGGGGCATGGCCGCAGATGCTACCGACGGTGGAAGGCCTGGCTCAGTTGACCCAGCCGAGCACGGAGACCGTGACGGTGGCCGACCCGTGGGCGTTGTAGATCCGGATGGCCCCGTCCGCACCCACCGGCACCAGCGCCAGGTTGGCCACGGACTGGCCGGCGACCCAGTTCAGGTTGGAGGCGATCGGGAAGGTCGACCCCGACGGGTACGCCGTGAGATAGCTGCGCTGGGTGCCACCCGTGGAGTTGATCAGCACCCACACCGCCTTCACGGTGCCGGCCGCCGGCACGCCGCCACGGTTGGCCACGGTGATGGAGCGGTCGTTGCCCGCGGTCATGGTGGTGGGGCCGAACAGCACGGAGGACGGCACGGCGGTGATGTCGCCACCGCTGCCTTGGGCGGTGGTGAAGTAGCCCACCGCATCGAAGATCAGGTCGGTGCCGTGCTCGTAGTTGTACATCGCCCAACTGTCGCTGTCGCCGACCGCCACCGACACCAGGTTGGGGCGGATCTGGCTGTCCAGCGAGTTGAGCACCGAGGCCAACGGCATCGGGCCGCCGTCCGGCCACACCGTCTGGAAGCTCTTGCCGTCGGCGTTCACCGAGGTGAGCGTGCCCACCACGGCCTCGGCCGAGCCGGGGATGCCACTGTGCCCGGCCACCTGCAGTGCCCGGGTCTCGAACGGGCCGAAGGGGTCCAGCGGGTCGCTGGGACCGAAGCGGGTGTCCAGGAACCGGGTGGGGTCGATGGTGAGCAGGCGGCTGCCGTCCTGACCGGGCTGCCCCTGGTCCACCCAGCCGAGCACGTCGATGACGAGGTGCACGTCGCCGCTGGACAGGTTGTCCACACGGATCCGGCCACCCACGCCCACCTCCAGCAATTGCAGGGTGGCGCGGGCCTCTCCCGCGTTCCAGAACACCGCCGGGGTCTGGCTGTTGGACGAGGGGAACGACGTCTGGTCGCCGAACACGTATGTCCGGGCCGGTTTCGGGAACAGCCGTAGCGAGCCGCTGGTGTTGCCCTGGGTGACGGTGACGTTCACCAGCACCGCGCTGACACCCACCGCGGGCACCCCACCGACACCGGCCACCTTGAACTCGTGGTTGACCTTGGAGTCGTAGCGTTTGTACGGGTTGGGGTCGCTGTTGCGGCCGTCGCCAGGCGTGACCTTGGAAGGGATGCCCAGGCCGGTGCGGGAGTCCACGATGCGGGTGGGCGTGACGGCGTGGAACTCGCCGGTGGCGTTGGGGATCGACCCGGCCCACTGGCACTCGTCGATCCCGAAGCACACCATGTCCAGATCGATGTCCAGCCGCGTGTCGCCCAGCAGGTCAACCAGGCCGACAGCCTGGCGACCGGTGCTGTTGTCGGTGATGAACGCCAGGTACTGGCCGTTCCACAAGAGGCCCGAGCGGTACGACGAGCCGACCGTGTTGAACGTGGTGAACGCGTCCAGCGGGTAGCCCGTGTTGGTGATGGCCTGCCCGGTGATCTGGAACATGTCGATGTGCACACGCCCGTTGGTGACCGGGGTGGCGGAGAGGATGTCGCCGATGAACCGGGCGGCATTGGAGTGGCCGGCCTGTGGGAACGTGATGTTGCCCAGGTTCTGGCTGGAGGGCGACGGGTTCATCCGGATGGCTACGGCAGGGTCGTCGTGGGAGTCCCACTGCTGGCCGTACGGGGCCTGGTAGATCTCCATCCGCAACTGCGACAGGGTGGTGCTGGAGTAGATGCTGACCGGGTTCGGCATCACCGTGTTGTTGTTGTACAGCGAGTACGGCCACTCGTAGTACTTCTCGTAGCCGCCGGGGCTGGTGCCGTTGCTGTACACGTAGTCGAAGCCGATGCCGTGCGACATGTTCGACGGCAGGGACCAGTACACGGACATGGACGTGGCGGCATCGGCCGTGGGGGTGACCACGCCGATCGTGCCCACCAGGACCGCCACCAACACCAAACACCTACGGATGGACGCCAACGGTTGAACTCCTTTTCCGCCCGCTTCGCCAATGTAATCGGCACACCTGCCGAATCCCTTGAGCGCCCCACTGCCTACACTCCCCGGCGGGAGGTGGACCGATGACGGTACTGGTGACAGGTGGGGCCGGGTACATCGGGTCGCACACGGTGAGGGCGTTGCGCCAGGCCGGGCGGGCCGTGGTGGTGCTGGACACGCTGGAACTGGGGCATCGCGCGGCGGTGCTGGATGCACCGCTGGTGGTGGGAGATGTGGCCGATGCCACACTCGTGGCCCGTCTGTGCGGGGAGTACGGCGTCACCCAGGCGGTCCACTTCGCTGCCTACAAGAGTGTCGGCGAGTCCATGCAGCACCCGGCCAAGTACTGGGCCAACAATGTCGGCAGCGCCGCCGTCCTGTTCGAGACGCTGGCCCGCCACGGTGTGCACGAGGTGGTGTTCTCCAGTTCCTGCTCGGTGTACGGCACCCCGCCGTCGGTGCCGGTCACGGAGGACGCCCCCATCCACCCGGAGAGCGTGTACGCGGAGACCAAGGCCGTGGCCGAGCGGGTGCTGGCCTGGTTCGAGCGCACCGACGGCCTGCGTTCGGTGAGCCTGCGCTACTTCAACGCCGCTGGGGCCAGCGCCGACGCCGTGATCGGCGAGGACTGGGCGTTCTCCATCAACCTGGTGCCAGTGGTGATGAAGGCGGCACTGGGCCGCTCCGGCCCACTCAAGGTCTTCGGCGACGACTACCCCACCCCGGACGGCACCTGCATCCGCGACTACATCCATGTGGACGACCTGGCGGCCGCCCACCTGGCAGCGCTGGACCATCTGGCCGCCGGCGGCGCCACCACCGCGGTCAACGTGGGCACCGGCACCGGCAGCAGCGTGATGGACATCATCCATGCCACGGAGCGGATCAGCGGCCGGCAGGTGCCCTACGAGGTGGTGGCCCGGCGCGACGGCGACCCGGTGGCGTCGTTCGCCGACCCGGAGCACGCCGCCCAGGTGCTCGGCTGGCGGGCCACCCGCACGCTGGACGACATCATCGCGAGCGCGTGGGCGTGGCACTCCACCCACCCGGACGGCTACGGCGCCGGCTGAC
This sequence comes from Ilumatobacteraceae bacterium, assembly GCA_041394605.1. GTDB lineage: Bacteria > Actinomycetota > Acidimicrobiia > Acidimicrobiales > Ilumatobacteraceae > UBA668. The sequence goes on along the minus strand of JAWKHX010000004.1, from coordinate 632,397 downwards.
GCGCGGGCCAGCCCCTCGAGTCAGTTGTCCGCCAGGCGCTGTCGGTCCAGCCAGCCCAGCAGCACCGCCACGGCTCGCGGGTCGTGGCGCAGGCGGTGACCGGCCCCCACGATCAGGCGCAACTCTGCCGATCCGTGGGCCTCGGCCAGTTGGCGGGCGTCGGCGGTGGGCACGCTCTCGTCGTCGTCGCCGTGCATCACCAGCATCGGGCGGGGGGCGAAGCGGCGGGCGGCATCGGTGGGCCGGAAGCGGCGCAGCTCGCGGCCCCACTCGTCGAAGTTGCGGGGGAACCCGGGCGTGCGGATGGCGCCGATCTCGCGGGCGTGCTCCAGGAAGCGGCGGGGCTGGGCGGCCCAGTCGTCGAAGTCGGCGCGCGGACCGAGCAGGGCGATGCCCCGCACCCGGGGGTCGTCGGCGGCCACGCAGGTGGCCAGCGAACCGCCGGTGTTGGTGCCCACCAGCCAGATGCCCGACGGACTGGTCTCTTCGATGAGGTGGTCGATGGCGGCCCGCAGGTCGTTCACCCAACCCTGCAGGGAGAAGTCGCCCTCGCTCTGGCCGCAGCCACGGAAGTTGAACGTCATCCCCACCCAGCCGAGGTCGTTGGCGGCACGGTCCACCAGTTCCGGGAAGGTGCCGGCGCTCTGGCGGGCGTCCAGCGGGCCGATCGGGAAACCGTGGCAGACGATCAGGCCGGGCAGCGGCCCTGGGCGGCCCGCCGGGCGGACCAGGTAGCGCGCCAGACGCAGGTTGCCGGAGACGAAGTGGCCGTTCACCGCTGCGCGCGCACCTGCAGGTCAGGCGCGGGGCGGGCGGTGCCGGCGCTGGGCCCCGGGATGGGCCAGCGTGTAGCCACGGTTGCGGGCCTCGGCCAGGGTGTCCGGCCCGAAGCACAGCCCCACACCCGCATCGGCGATCTCGTCGATGACCGCCGCGTCCTCCCACGTGTCGAGGTCGTAGACCAGCTGGGTGCGCTTGTCGCCGATGAACCGGGAGTGCTCGAAGCGGGGGTGCCGTTCCATGTGGCGCACGCTAGCCGGGCGGGGTGGCGCGGTGGAAGGTGCGCGCCACCGCCGACAGGTACGGTTGCCCGGCGATGACCGACGCGGCCGAATGCCCCGCCCCGGCCCGGCCCTGGCACCGCCGTGGCGCCACCGTGGACCTCGCCGTGCTGCTGGTGGCGTGGGCGGCCGCGGCGGTGCGGGTGCTGTGGTCGGGCCGCGGGCTGGACGACCTCACGTACGCCACACCGGCACAGGACGTCACGCTGGCGGCGTGGGCCAACGGCAACCTCCCGCTGTGGTCGTCGGGTGCGTTCGGTGGCACCCCTCACCTCGGAAACACGCAGACCGCGGCGCTGTACCCGCTGCATCTGCTGGCCGCCCCCTTCCCCGACCTGCTGGGCGGCGACGTCATGCTGATCGCTCACGTGCTGGTGTTCGGCGGTGGGCTGTATCTGCTGGGGCGCACGCTGGGTTGGCTGCGGCCGGCGCCGCTGGTGATGGCCGTGGCGGGCATGTGGAGCGGCGCCACCGTGTTCCGCTCTCCCCTTCTGGTGCACTTCCCGCCGCTGGCGTGGGCACCACTCGCGATGGTGGTGATCGTGCGGGTGGTGCGCGGCGACCGGCCGTGGCGGGCCGTCGCCGCGCTCGCCGTGCTGATGTGGTGCGTGCTGTGCTCCGGCCATCCCCAGTCCACCCTCATGGCGCTGGTGTTGTGCGGCGGGTGGTCGGTGGGCGTGGTGGTGGAGGCGCGGGCGTGGCGGCGGTTCGGCCACCTGGCCCTGGGCGCCGGCCTCGGTGCCGTGATGGCCGCCCCGGTGCTGTTCGCGCTGGCCCACTCCGTCGATGCGTCCGCGGGCGGCGGGCGCTCCGACGCCCTGCTGAACACGCCAGGCTTCTTCGTACCGCTGCGGGCCGCGCCGCGACTGCTGCTGGGGCAGGCGTTCCTCTCACGCGACGGGCTGTACGGGCAGGGCGAGACGCTCACCTACGTGGGTGCCGCCGTGCTGGCGCTGGCGGCGGTGGGGCTGGTGGCGACGGTGCGCAGCAGGGCCTGGGCCGTGGTGGTGCTGGCCGGGCCGGGCGCGCTGGCAGGCACCTGGGCACTGGGCACCCGCAGCCCGACCCTGCGGCTCGCCCGCGCCGTGATCCCCGGCTTCGACGAACCACGGGTGTCGGCCCGTTGGATGTGGGTGCTGGCCATGAGTCTGCTGGTGCTCGCTGGGGCCGGGGTGGACCGGCTGCGCCGCGGGCCCGCGCCACGGGAGGCGATCGTCGTCGGCGCCGGGATGGCCGCGATGGTGCTGCTGGTGCTGATGGGCGAAGCGGGCGGAGCGGACCGTGACGTGGTGGTGTGGCTACTGGCGGGCGGGGCCGTGCTGACGCTGGCACTGGCCCACCCGCCCCGGGTGCTGCGCGCCGCCAGCATGGTGCTGGGGGCGGTGCTGGTGCTGGAACTGGGCCTGCCGATGGCCAGGGTGGTCACGAGCACCGATGCCGGCCCTGCGGCGGTCGCCGACCTGGGCGGCCCCGCGCAGGAGTACCTGCATGGGCGCACGGGCTTCACCGTCGCCGTCACCAACGACGTGTTCGAGGCCGGCTACCTGGTGGAGGGGATGCGCCCCAACGTGCAGACCGTGTTCGACATCCGCTCGATCGACGGGTACGACGGGGGCGTCTCCGTGAGCCGCCGGTGGCACGCACTGCTGCTGCAGATCATCCCGACCATCAACGACCTGACGTTCCGCGCCCAGTTCCCGATCTCGCTGGACCCGGGCGCGTTCGCCCGCCTGGGTGTGCGGTATGCGCTGTACGACCCCACCCGCGGCCCGGCCGATGCCGCCCTTCCGGGGTGGCAGCTGGTGCTCGACGGCCCGTTCCAGGTGTACGAGAACCCGTTGTGGTTGGGCGACGTCACCGCCTGGTACGCCACCGAGCACGTCGACTCGCCGGAGGACGCCGGCAACCGCATCCGCGAGGACGGGCCGGCGCTGTCGCTGACCGGGCTGGTGGAGGATGCGTCCGCGGCGCTGACCTGCGACGAGTGCCTGCCCGACTCGTTCCACTCCACGTCTTCAGCCGACGGCGAGCGGGCGGTGGACGTGGACGTGCCGCACCCGGCAGTGATCGCCTTCCCCGAACAGTTCGACGACGGCTGGACCGTCACGGTGGACGGCCACGACGCCGAGGTGGTGGCCGTGGACGGGGTGTGGGCCGGCGTGGTGGTGGCGGAGGGGCAGCACCACATCGTGCTGGACTACGCGCCCGGCTGGGTGTGGCCGGCGTTCGCCGTGGCCGCGCTCGGGGCGGGCATGGTGGTGTGGCTGTGGTGGATCGGTGGGCCAGCGCCGGATGGCGCGCCGGGTGGCCGGCGGCGGCTCCGCCTCCCCGCACGGGTAGGCCGGGGTGCCAAGATCGGGGCATGAGCACCACCGACGCGCCCGCTGCCGTCGAGTTCTTCTTCGACCCGATGTGCCCGTGGGCCTACCAGACCTCCGTGTGGATCCGCCGCGTGCGGGCCATGGTCGGCATGGACATCACCTGGCGGTTCTTCTCGCTGGAGGAGATCAACCGTCCCGAGGGCAAGCGCCACCCGTGGGAACGCCCGCTGGCGTACGGCTGGACGCCCATGCGCGTCGGCGCCTGGCTGCGGCGGATCGACATGGACCTGTGCGACCGCTGGTACGAGGCCGCCGGTCGCGCCCTGCACGAGGAGGGCCGCCGGTTCTACGACCCCGTGGTGGCCGCCGAACTGCTGGCCGCGATCGGCGCGCCCGCGGACGCGTGGGATGCCGCCCTCGCCGACCCCACCACGCACGACGACGTGAAGGCCGACCACGACGAGGCCGTGCAGCGCCACGGCGGGTTCGGCGTGCCGATCATCACCATCGACGGCAGCCGGGCATTGTTCGGCCCCGTGGTGGTGCCCGCCCCCGACGGCGACGACGCCCTGCGCCTGTGGGAGCTCACCCGCCTGTACACGCAGATCCCCGGGCTGTACGAGATGAAGACCCCGAAGACCCACGTCGACCAGCGGCTGATCGCCGAGCAGTTCCGCCCCTACCTGTCCGGGCGGCAGTGGGAGTCCGTCCAGAACCCCGCCCCGTGATCGGCCCCGCCGCTCTCCCCCGGAAGGAACCGTCATGATCCCCACCACCACGATCGACACGCTGGCCCTGTCCTTCGCCTCGCTCAGCTCGCTCGGCGCCACGCTCACCGAGGCCGAGTGGAAGACCCCCACCGACCTGCCGGGCTGGAGCGTGCAGGACAACCTGTCCCACCTGGTCGGCATCGAGCGGCGCATGCAGGGCCTGCCCGGCACCACTCACCAGGCCGGGCCGCGGGACTACATCCGCAACCCGATCGGCGAGGCCAACGAGCACGAGGTGGACTCCCGCCGCCACCTCCACGGCAGCGAGGTGCTGCGCGAGTGGGACGAACTGGCTGCCCTGCGCCTGGCCACCCTGCGGGCCGGCGACGAGGCCTACTTCGCCCAGGAGACGATGACGCCCACCGGGCCCGGCACCCTGGCCGACTTCCTGCACATCCGGGTGCTCGACTGCTGGGTGCACGAGCAGGACATGCGCCGCGCCGTCGGCCGCCCCGGCCACCTCAGCGGCCCGGTGGCGGAGCACACGATCGACCGGCTGATCCGCACGGTGCCGATCGTGGTCGGCAAGCGGGCCGGCACGCCCGAGGGCGGCGCCGTGGTCATCGACCTCAGCGACGGCGTGGAGCGTCACCTGGTGTGCGAGGTGCAGGGTGGCCGGGCCGCCATGGTGCAGGCCCCCACGAACCCACCCCTCTGCCGCATCGGCCTGAGCACCGAGGCGTTCCTGGTGCTGGCCACCGGCCGGCGGAGTGCCGATCAGGTGTCGGCGGCGGTTGAGGGCGACGCCGACCTGGCCGGCAAGGTACTCGGCCAGTTCAACATGATGATCTGACGCAGCGGTTCAGCTGAACCGCCCACGCCGGTGATGGGCGGTCACACGGCGATGACGTCGACCAGGCCATCGAGAGCTTGGAAGTCGTCTGGATTTCGCGTGTAGAGCGGGAGCCGGTTCGCGCATGCCACTGCGGCGATGAGCAGATCGACGGCCCGCGCTCCACGAGCCTTGCGCCCCGAGGCAACGACCGCGGCGTACACACGCCCATACGCCCGTGCGGCCTCGGCGTCGAACGGCAATGGGTCGAACACGGCTTCTGCTCGCTGCAGCCGGTCTTGGCGCCGTGCCCGCTCGTCCGGGTCCTGCGTCGAATGCGGTCCTGCCGCGAGCTCGGCCATGGTGATGGCGCTGACCGCTGACTCGACGGGCAGCCGACGCTGGTCGAGCCGCTCCAGGTCGATGACGACCGACGTATCGAGCAGGCCCTGTGGCCGACGCCGGTCAGCCACGCGGGGTCGGATCCTGATCGACGAAGGAATCGAGATCCTCGCGGAAGCGGTTCGCATCGACCGCTGGCGCATTGTGGAACATCGCGACCACCGCCGCAGTGGAGACGAAGCGATGACGCCGCAGCGGCGTGAGCTCGCCAACGGGGGTGCCGTTGCGCGTCACGATGAAGGACTCACCCTGGTCGAGGGAGCGCATGATCTCGCCGCTGTCGTTGCGCAGTTCGCGCTGAGTGATGGTCCGACTCACGGCGACAACGTAGCACGGGGTGCTACGCCCGGCAACCTCCCTACACGTCGGGCACGTCGGGCGCGTCGGGCGCGTCGGCGGCGTCGATGACGTCGTCTGGGGCGGCTTGCGGGCCGACCGCGCCGATCGCTTCGAAGTAGGCGAGGTGGGCGTCCACCACGTGCACCACGTCCACGTCGTCGAGGATCTCCACACCGTTGCGCTCGGCCTCTCCCAGCAGGTAGGCGGCCACCGAGTCCTCGGCGATCACCACCGGGGTGGCGATGTCCTGGCGGCGGTCCACCACATTGCTCGGTTGCAGGCCCTTGCTGTGCAGCCAGCGCATGTGGAAGGTCAGCAACTGGTCCAGGTCGGCGGGGGTCAGGCGGGCCTGGGTGTCGGCCGGCAGGTACTCGGCCACGAACTCGGCGGCCTCCTCGGGGATGTAGACCGACCGCGGGGCCACGGCGTCCAGCCGGTGCGCCTCGCGGCCCACCACCACGGCGGCGATCACGAACACCAGCACGGCGGCGAGCAGGATCAAGAGGAACGTCGACATCTCCACGGCCGCCACGCTACCGATCCCGAAAACGCCCGAGGGCGCCCGGGCCGTGCAATGCACACGGACCCGGACGCCCTCTCGGACGACCAGCGATTCGTCAGATGCCGCGTCTGCTTCGCGTCGTCCGCTGCGCTTCCGTCGCTCAGATGCCGATGCGCTGGGCGAGCAGCTCGCGGTGGTAGGTGGGGTCACCGAACAGCAGCTCGCTGCTCTTGGCCCGCTTGAAGTACAGGTGGGCCGGGTGCTCCCAGGTGAAGCCGATGCCACCGTGGATCTGGATGTTCTCGGCCGTGGCGTGGAAGTACGCCTCGCTGCAGTACGCCTTGGCGAGCGACGCCACCGAGGGCAGCTCGTCGTTCATCTCGGCGGCGCACCACATGCCGTAGTAGGCGGCCGACTTGGCGGACTCGACCTCGAGCAGCATGTCGGCGCACTTGTGCTTGATGGCCTGGAAAGAGCCGATGGGGCGGCCGAACTGGACACGCACCTTGGCGTAGTCGACGGCCATCTCCAGCACCTTCTGGGCGCCGCCCACCTGCTCGGCGGCCAGGCCGACGGCGGCGAGATCGAGCACCGTGCTGAGCGTGTTCCAGCCCTCGCCCTCGGCACCCAGCAGGGTGGCGGGCGTGTTGGAGAACTCGAGCTTGGCCTGCTTGCGGGTCTGGTCCATCGTGCTGAGCGCGGTGCGGGTGAGGCCGGCCGCGTCACCGGCGACGGTGAAGAGGCTGACGCCCTTGCCCGTGCGGGCGGCGACGATGATCAGGTTGGCGGTGTGCCCGTCGAGCACGAACATCTTGGTGCCATTCAGCGTCCAGCTGTCGCCGGAGCCACTGGCCTCCATGGTGATGCCGCTCTCGTCCCACTTGCCGCTGGGCTCGGTGAAGGCGAGGGTGGCGATGGTCTCGCCGCTGGCGATGCCGGGCAGGTGCGCAGCCTTGGCGGCATCGTCACCCGACTGCAGCAGCGTGTTGGCGGCCAGCACGACCGAGCTGAAGAACGGGGCGCACAAGAGGGCGCGGCCCATCTCCTCCAGCACGATGCCGAGTTCCACGTACGAGTAGCCCGAACCGCCGAACTCCTCCGGGATGGCCAGGCCCTGCAGACCCATCTGCTCGGCCATCTGGCTCCACACGGCGGCGTCGAAACCGGCCTCGGTCTCCATCTGCTCGCGGACGGCAGCCTCGCTGCTCTTGGCGTCGAGGAACTGGCGCACGGTCTTGCGCAGCTCTTCCTGTTCTTCGGTGAAGGCAAAGTTCATGGCGCAAGTCTGGGCACGGAGGCAGGGGTCGTGCGAATCGAAGTGTGTACACTCGCGTACACATGATCGGGATCCGAGAGCTCCGTGCCGACCTGGCCGCCGCCGTCCGCCGGGCAGGCGCCGGGCAGCGGGTGGTCGTCAGCGTCGGCGGCCGGGCCGTCGCCCAGCTCGGGCCGGTGGAGCCGGAACAGGGCCAGACCGTGCTGGCCGACCTGGTGGCCGCCGGCATGGTGGTGGCACCGCGCCGGCCCGGCCCCGCCCGGCCCACTCCCCCCGTGCCGGTGTGGAGCGGCGTGCGCATCGACCGGGCGCTGAAGGAACTGCGCGGGTGACGGTCTTCTTCGACACCAGCGCGGTGGTGGCCCTCCACGTGGAGGGGCCGCTGCGCCGCCACGCCCTCGACGCGCTCGGCCAGCCGACCTGCGTGAGCGCGCTCGCCCTCACCGAAGCGTTGGCCCTGCTCCCCAAGCTGACCGACGAGGCCGTGCTGCAGGCGGACCTGGAGGACGCACTGCGCCTCCAGTGGGACCACTACGCCGTCGTGCCGGTGGACCAGCGCTGCCTCGACGACGCGGCGGCCCTGCTGCGCGACCAGCCCCTGCGGCTGGCTGACGCGCTGCACCTCGCTGCGGCGTCCCGCCTGCCCCGGCCGCTGACCTTCGTGACGTTCGACCCGGCACAGATCCCGGTGGCCCTGTCGCTGGGGTTCGACGTCGTCAGCAACTGACGGGCCGACCGCGAACGCCGGTGCTACGTTCCCGCGCGTGAACGCGCGCCATACCCCCAGGCTCGCCGGGTTGCTGATGGTCGCGGTGCTTGCGGCTGCCTGCAGCTCGGAGAAGTCCGTCTCCGAAGGCACGGCCGTCCCGGCCGATTCGTCGACCACCACCTCGGTCGAGTCCACCACCACCACCAGCCCGGCGGAGACCACCGTCCCCGCCACGGCCGCCCCCACCACGGCCGCCACCACGGTGCCGGGCGTGCCGGGTGGATGGACGCTGATCGACCCCGCCACCATCCAGGCCCCGCTGGCCTACCCGTGCTGCGCGTCCAACTGGTACGGCGTGCCCTCGCCGGCCCTGCCCGCGGCGGGGCAACCCCTGGCGGACGGCGCTTACCGCATCGTGATGGAGTGGCCGGCGGACCTGACCCAGCCGATCACCGCCACGGTGTACCGCTTCGATCAGTGCAGCGTCCTGCCCGACGGCGCCTGCGAACAGAGCGACTCGTACTTCCCCGACGAGCTGGGCATCGACACCAGCATGGGGATCCCGCTCACCATCACGCTCGACGCGTCGCTGCGGGTCGTGGTCGGCGGGTTCACCGGCTTCACCGACGCGCCCACCGGCTTCGCCGTCGGCAACGGCGCCGACATGGCCGAACTGCTCACCGCGCTCAACGCCGACTACCAGGCCGCGGTCCTCGACCCGATCGCCGGCGGCGCGAGCAAGGACGACGTGATCGCCTCCCTCAACGCCACCCCGGCGTACGGCTTCGGCCCGCCGGCGGAGGAGTTCGCCGGCGTCCTGTCGTACACCCACGGCGATGCCCCGCCCCTGCTGTTCCAGTACCTCCCCGGGGTCGACGACTCCTTCGAGGGCACCACTGGCAGCGCGATCCTCGGGATCATCTCGCTGGAGGTCTCCGGCGGCGTCCTGTCCCTCCAGACCTACGCCGGCTTCTACAGCTGACCCCCGCCGCCCGGCAGCAGGAGCTTCTGGGGCTGATCGTCGCCATCGCCGCTTCTGGGGCTGGATCGTTGCGGCTTTCGTGCGAATCCGGACCACAGTCCCCCGCTGGGCAAGGATCGCAGGCGACGCCGCGGACGCGCCCCGAGCGGCGGCGGACGACGATTCTGGGGTACGGATCCGCGCACAACCCGAGAAGATCCAGACCCAGTTCGGCAGATGGTCAGATCCAGCCCCAGAATCGCTGGGGCTGCACGGAGACGGCCACGCTGCGGAGGCCCAGGGGGCGGGCGTCAGGCGGTGACGAGGAGGGCCACCACGGCGAAGTGGCAGGCACCGGCGGCGACGGTGAAGCCGTGCCAGATCTCGTGGTACCCGAAGGTGCGCGGCCACGGGTCCGGGCGCTCGCGCACCAGCACCGGGATGCCCACGGTGTAGAGCAGGCCGCCGGTCACCAGCAGCACCAGCTGGGCGGTGGTGAGCCGGTCGTACAGCACGGGCGCGGCCACCACGACGATCCAGCCGAGCAACGGGTACAGCGCGTACTCCAGCACCTTCAACCGGTCGAACGCAGCTGCTTCCAGCGCGATGCCGAGGAACTGCACCGACCCACACCGTGCAGAGGATGGGGATGCCCCACGCCGCCGGCAGCCCGACCAGGCAGATCGGTGTGTACGTGGCCGCGATCAGCACGAAGATCATCGAGTGGTCCATGCGCTGCATGATCTGCTGCACCCGCTCGCTGCGGGCGAGGCGGTGGTAGGCGGCGGACGTGCCGAAGCCGAGCAGGATGCCGGCCGTGTAGATCGACGCCCCCACCGTGGCCGCCGCGCCGTTGGCGCCGAGGATCAGCAGCACGCCGCCGGGGATGGCCACGAGGAAGGCGGCGACGTGGAACCAGCCACGCCACGTGGGCCGCAATTCGACGGGGGTGACGGACGACGAACCCATGCCCGCACCCTACGGCCCCCGCTCGCGCCCGCGAGCGCGGTTGGGACCAAAGTCCCGAAACGCGCGGCCACAGGCCACTCGGAACGGTGAGACGAAAAGCGTCTGATTGTCTCAATTGCCGGGAGGGGGTCCCGGCTGTTCGGAGGTTTCCCACAATGACCGTCACCGAGAACCCGTCCTCGAGCAACTACGAGGGCCTTCCCGATGTGTCCCCGATCGGCGCTCCGCTGGACTGGAAGTGGCTGCGCGGCGCCAAGAGCGAATGGGGCGTCAAGCCCAAGCCCGGCCCCCGTGGCCTGACGATGATGGACATCGCCGTCGGCAGCTACGGCGACGTGCCCGACAACCCGCCGCACCGCTCCATGGCACCCCGCGGCGCCGACGTGGACCCGGACACGCCCGACATGGGCTACATCCTCAACAAGAAGAGCGACGTCTGGGCCGACAACGTGGTCGAGCTGTACGAAGAGGCCGTCGCCCGCCAGTGGAGCGCCACCCGCGACATCCCCTGGAACGAACTGCCCGAGCTGCCCAGCGACCTCGAGCACGCCATGTGCCAGGTCTGCACCACGCTCACCGAGGTGGAGATGATCGCCAGCGACCTGCCGGCGAAGTGGATGTGGCGGATGAACCACGACTTCATCGAAGCCAAGATGTTCCTCTGCACCCAGATCATGGACGAGGCCCGCCACGCCGAGGTGTTCCGCAAGCGGGCGCTGGCCAACGGCGGCGGCCTCTTGATGAGCCGGGGCCAGAGCGAGGGCCTGCTGCGCACCATTCTCGAGGCCAAGACCTACACCCAGGCCACGGCGCTGATGCACCTGCTGGGCGAGGGCTTCATCCTGGACATCTTCCGCATGGGCGAGCTGATCTCCCCGTCGCCGGTGGAGAAGCGCATGTTCCGCATGGCCATGCAGGACGAGGCCCGCCACGTGGCGTACGGCACCATGCACATCCGGTACGCGGTGGAGCAGGACCCGGACGTGGCCGAGGAGATCCACGAGGCGCTGGACCACGGTGAGGCCGTGCTCACCGCCTTCGGCACCAACCAGGACTTCGGGACGGCGCTGGCCGTGCTGCTGGGCGGCGGCGTGGAGCACGTGGAGGACAAGGGCTTCCCGCTGCAGATCGAACTGCAGCGCAAGCAGTTCACCAGCTACCTGGCCCGCTGCGAGCGCGCCGGCATCAGCCGCCTGCACCGCACCACGCTCCCGCTGGAGCTGCTGGGCATCGACCCCGAGACCGTCCTGGCCAACTGAGGAGCACCCCGATGCGTATCGATTCCGAATCCTTCTTCTCCGGCCTCGCCGACGTGATGAACGCCGAGCCCGACCGCTTCCGCATCCTCGGCGACGCCGACATGGTCGCCGCACTCGTGATGCGCAAGGCCGACGGCGACTTCGCCGTGCGGGTGCGCTTCGAGGGCCTGCGCTGCGAGGGCGTGGACGCCGTGCCGGCCGACGAGGCCCACCTGGCCGACTTCTGGCTGGACGGCCCCTTCGCCGCCTGGCAGGTGATGTTCGACGACATCCTCCAGCACGGCTCGGCCAGCGGCCGCCTCACCATCAACAGCCTGGCGTTGCTGGGCACGGAGATCCGCCTGCGTGGCGACGACCCGATGGGCGTCGACAAGTTCTCGCGGTTCAACCAGACCCTGCAGGAATACCTGGACGGCGCGGCCCGCAGTGCCGTGGCGGCCGGCTGAGCACGCGCCCGCGCGAAAGGACCCGAACCATGGATGCACCGATCTGCCCGAACTGCAACAAGCCGATCAACAAGGTCGTCGACGTGCCCTACGGCTGGTGGGAGTGGAACGCCGCCAAGGGCCAGTACCTCCTCACCACCGCCGCCACCCGTGTGGACGTCGCCCCCTGGGTGCACACCGAGTGCATGGGCGAGTTGCGCCGGTTCCACCCGCAGAACCCGGTGGTGCCGGAGGGCGCAGCGTCATGAGCCTGATGGTCCGCCAGGACCGCTGCATCGGCTGCGGCGCGTGCGACTTCTCGTGCCACTCCGGCGCGCTCATGAAGACGGACTCGTTCCTCGGCGTGTTCGAGATCGACCCGTACACGTGCGACGACTGCATGGTGTGTGTGGGCAAGTGCCCCGAGAACGCCATCGTCGCCGACGAGCGCTTCCCGGTGTGTCACGGGCACGGTTGCCCGCTGCACTCCAACCGGCTGGCGGACGTGGAGTGTGCGATCTGGCAGCAGACCTGCCCGACGTGCAACACCACCCTCTGGCTGGAGCCCGGCACCACGGAGTACCACTGCCCCAAGTGCGACGCCGGCCGCAAGGTGAGCTGCCCCAAGACGCGGCTGCTCACCGAGGTGCCACCGCCGTTCTTCAAGACGGCACACTGACCCCGATCAGGGGGAGAGGACGATCGGCGGGTTGGCGTACCCGCCGATCGTTCGCGTCAGGGCGTCGGCCACGGCGATGGCCCGCCGGTCGTGGAGGAACGGCGCCACCACCTGCATGCCCACCGGCAGGCCCTCCGCGGTCCGGCCCACGGGGGTGGAGGTGCTGGGCAGGTAGGCCGCACCCACCAGCGCCGGCCAGCCTTCGATCTCCGTGTAGCGCCGCTCGCGACCGTTGACGGTGATGGTGCGCGTGTCCCACCGGCCCTCCTGCAGGTGACGGAAGGCCGGGACGACGGCCACCGGGCAGAGCACCACGTCGAACCGTTCGAACAGGGCGGCCCAGGCGGCACGCAGACCCGCCCGCTCGCGGTCCATCCGCAGCCAGCGCTGGTGGGTCAGGCCGTCCACCTGGTCCTCGTCGCTGACGCTCACGGCGGCGCCGATCATGCGGGCGCCGAGCTTCCACATCCGGTCGACGTCGATGTCCGGGCGGGCGGACGGTCGATGAGGCACCGGCAGCCTCGGCGGCGTCGACCGCAGCGTGCAGTGTGGCGGTCATCGCCGCATCGCCCTCCAGAGCCGGCTCGTCGATCCAGGCGGCGATGCGCACGCCGGCGAGCCGGTGACGTCGTGTCGGGCAGGTCCAGCCGCCAGGCGGTGGCCGCAGGGCCATGGGGGCCGGCCAGCACGTCCAGCAGCAGGCGCAGGTCGGCGGCGCTGCGGGCGATCGGGCCGAACGTGTTCACGTCGCTCTCCACCGCCCCGCCGCCGGGTTCATCGAGATATCCGAATGTGGGGATGACGCCGAAGCTCGGCTTGTGGCCGTACACCCCGCAGAAGGCCGACGGCACCCGCACCGAACCGCCGATGTCGGTACCCAGCTCGAAGCTGGTCATGCCGCACGCGACCGCGGCGGCCGCTCCCCCGCTGGACCCGCCCGGCGTGCGGTCCGTGGCCCACGGGTTGTTGGTGGTGCCGAACATCTCGTTGTGGCTCTGCCAGTCGCCGCTCCATTCCGGCAGGTTCGTCTTGCCGAACACGACGGCGCCCGCTGCCTTCAGCCGGGCGACGGCGGGAGCGTCCGCTGGCGCGATGCGGTCGGCCAGCACGGTGGCACCGCCGGTGGAGCGGATGCCCTCGGTGTCGATGGCGTCCTTCACCGTGATCGGCAGGCCGTGCAGCGGCCCCCACCACTCGCCACGGGCCGCTGCGGCATCGGCCGCGCGACACCGGGTGCGGGCGCGGTCCGCGTCCAGCGTGCAGACGGCGTTCACCACTGGGTCGACGTCGTCGATGCGGGCCAGGAACAGGTCCAGCAGTTCCTCGCTGCCCAGCCGCCGTTCCCGGATGGCCGCCGCCTGCTCCGTCGCGCTCCACAGTGTCGGGTCACTGGTCCGATCGTTCACACCCCGGACCCTACGCAAGTTGGCGTTCACGTGCGGTCCTACCGCATCTCACCGCCAACTTGCCACCCGCCCGCCGCAAGTTGGCGTTCACGTGCGGTCGTACCGCATCTCACCGCCAACTTGCGTGAGTAGCGTGCGGGGCATGACGACGCTGCACTGGGCCGACAGCCGCCTCGAGATCCACCGGGTGGTGGTGGGGCCGTACGACAACAATGTGTTCGTGCTGCGCTGCCGGGAGACGGGCGACGCGGTGCTGATCGACGCGGCCAACGAGCACGAGCAACTGCTGGAGATGTGCACCCGCCTGGGGGTGCGCCGGGTGCTGGAGACCCACGGCCACTGGGATCACATCCAGGCCGTGCCGGCCATCCGCGAGGCCGGGTACGAGGTGGCCGTCACCAGCAAGGACGCCCCGATGCTGAAGGACGTGGGCTACGACGTGTTCATCGACGACGCCGAGGTCATCGAGGTCGGGCGATTGCGGCTGCACGCCATCCACAATCCCGGCCACACGCCCGGCTCGGTGAGCTTCCAGGTGGAGGGCGCTCCGCTGCTGTTCACCGGCGACACCCTTTTCCCCGGCGGCCCCGGCAACACCACCTTCGAGGGCGGCGACTTCGCCACCATCATCGACTCCATCGACAACAAGCTGTTCACCCTGCCGGCGCACACCATCGTGATGCCCGGCCACGGCGTGAGCACCACCATCGGCGCCGAGCGGCCGCACCTGCAGGAGTGGGTGGCGCGTGGCTGGTGAGCCACTGGCCTACCACGAACGCCCCGAGGACCACACCCCGGTCCACACCGCCGACCTGCCGAACACGCCCACCCGCGACCGCAACATCGTCGCGACCGCGTGGGTCGAGGCGCCGCCCGAACTGCTGACCCTGGGCGACGACCTGGACGGCCGCCCCACCGCCGAGTACAAGCGGCGCATCGGGCCGTGGCTGCTGTGGCGGGCCGGTCCGGCCGTGGGCGACGCGTGGTACCTGGCGGTGGACGCGCGGGACCTGCGCCGCCAGTGCCGCTACCGCCTCCGTCCAACGGACGGCGACGCCAACGGCGAGGGCGCCGGCCCCAGCGGCACGATGCACCACCGCTTCCGGGCGTGGAAGGAGGACCTCCTCGGCCGGACCACGGAGGGGCCCGAGGGGTAGGGTGGATCCATGCGCAGCACGCTGATGGGCGGCATGGTCCCGGCGTCCCTGCCGGAGTGCCGCGAGACCGAACGGATCCGCGCCGACGGCCGGCCCCAGCCCGCGTTCCGTGAGGAGCTGCGGCGCATCCCCAGCTGGCGCAACGCCTGGTCCGTGCTGTTCCTCTACGTGCAGACTGCAGCCGTGCTGTGGGCCACCGTGGCGCTCGGGCCGTGGTCGTGGCCGTTCACGTTCGTGCTGATGGGCCGGGCGTTCGCCCAGTACCTCTCGCTGATGCACGACGCCGCCCACCGCCTGCTGTTCTCCCGCAAGCGGCTGAACGACTTCGTGGGCCGGTGGATCCTCGGGTACCCGTCGCTCACCAACACCGACGGCTACCGCCGCGTGCACGCCGCCCACCACCGCGAAGAGTTCGGCGCCGACGAGCCCGACCTGCCGCTCTACATCGGCTACCCCATCGGCCCCGCCAGCTTCCGCCGCAAACTGCTCCGCGACGCGACGGGCCGCACCGGCGTGAAGCTGCTGGCCCAGTTCTTCCGCAGCGCCCGCAGCAAGGACGGCAAGGTGCGCGCCACGTTCTGGAAGATCATCGCCGTGCAGGCCGTCATGCTCGCGGCGGCCATCCTGGCGGGCTACTGGTGGCTGTACCCGTTCTTCTGGATCGCCCCGTACCTCACCGTGTGGCGGGTCATCAACCGGCTGCGCTCCATCGCCGAGCACGGCGGAATGGCCGCCTCGAAGGACCGCCGCATCACCACCCACACGGTTCGCCAGCATCCCGTGGCCCGGTTCATGGTGGTGCCGTACCGGATCGGCCTGCACCTGGCCCACCATGTGGATTCCGGCATCCCCTTCCGCAACCTGCCCACGCTGCACGCCGCGCTGTGCGAGGCCGGCTACGTGGACGACAGCTTCGAATACGCGTCGTACCCGGCCATCTGGCGTGCCCTGCGCGCCGACCACGTGGACGCCGCCGGTCTGGCCTGACGGCTGCCGGCCCCGGGTCAGGGTTCGACGCGCACTTCCAGCGCCACCGTCACGCCGGCAGCCGGGTCGGCCAGATCGCGCTCCACGGTCACCCAGATCACGTAGCCGGCCAGCGTGGGGAAGAAGCCGGCGACGAAACGGTCGAGCGTGGTGAGGTCGTCGGGCATCGACGAGTCGGAGAGATCGAGCGCGCCTTCGGAGTGGTCCTGCGCGTAGAACTCCACCAGCGTCTCGAACTGGTCGGCCGGCGCAGTGAAGTCGGCGTCCAGCCAGATGCCGGTGTCGGTGGCCATCGCACCCACCTGCACGGGCTGCAGGCCGTCGGCCAGCGGCATCTCGTCCACCCAGCCGACCAGGAACCACGGCAGATCGGCCGGGTACTCCGGCAGCAGGCGCTCCACCGTGAGCGAGACCTCGTTGCGACCGGTGGCGGACCCGAAGCTGGTCTCCGGGCCGATGGAGATGGACATGAAGTCCCACCCATCGGCCTCGCCGGCCGCCGAGCCGGCGTAGTTGAGTTCACCCACACGCCGGACTCGAGGGTGCTGACCACCCGTGAGGCGAAGTCGAAGCGGGGGTCGGCGAACCCACCGAGCGCGGCCTCCAGTGCCTCCGGCGTCTCCATCGTGGCGGCGGCCAGTACCTGCCGCATGGACCAGATGCCGTCGTCGGTGAGTTGCAGGTCCAGCGAGGTGTTGGTGGCGGCGGCATCGGCAGGCCAGACGATCTCCACCGGCACGTCGAACAGGGCGTGGAACACATCGGTGGTGCCGGTGCCTTCGCGGGCGGCCAGCAGGGCGGCCAGGTCGTCGGCCGCCGTGGCGCTCCACGGGTCGTGCGCCACCGTGGTGGTGGGCGCCAACGTGGTGGGGGCCTGCGTGGTGGCGACCGAGGTCTGCGGGGCAGCCGTCGTCGCCGACCCGTCCGCCACTGCCGTGGCCACGGCGGTGGACGCTGGCGCCGACGAGCCGCCGCCACCGCATGCCGCCAGCAGCACCGCCGCCGCCGCCACACCGAACCCACCGAACCGCTGTACCGCCTTCGTCATGCGGGCCAGACTAGGCGGGTGAGCATCCCCGACACCGCTGACGTCCTCCACGTGTGGTCACCCCGCACCGACCTGCTGGCCCACTCGCTGATCGGGTGCGCGGTGGAGCGCCTGAAGCTGCCGAAGGACACCACCTGGGGGCCCGGCAACGCCGACGGGGTCGTGGATGCCGTGGCGGACACGATCACGGCCGAGGGCATCGGTGGCCACGCCGCGCTCCGGCTGTTCCGCGAGGTGTTGCTGCCCGCGTGCCGCCCGATGGACGACCCGATGAACCTGGCCTACGTGCCCGCGGCGCCCTCGAGGCGCGGCCACCATGTTCGACCTGGTGCTCAGCGCGTCCAGCATCTTCGCCGGTGCGTGGGAGGGCGGGGCGGGCGCCATCGCCGCCGAGAACCGGGCGCTGCGCTGGCTGGCCGACCTGGCGGGCCTTCCCCGGTGCCGGCGGCGTGTTCGTCAGCGGTGGTTCGGCCGCCAACCTCAGCGCGCTGGTCACCGCCCGCCATGTGTACCGGGAGCGCACGGGCGACGAGCGGCGGGGCACCATCGCCGCCACCCGCGAGGTGCGCGTCGGTGCGCGCCGCGGCCCGGGTGATGGACTGCAACGTGCTGCCGGTGGACATCGACGCCGACGGCAGGATGACCGGGGCCGCGCTGCGGGCTGCGCTGGACGGCCACGACGCCGACCGCACCGGCAGCGATGTGTTCGCCGTGGTGGCCACCGGCGGCACCACCAACTCGGGCACCATCGACGAACTGGACTCCGTGGCCGACGTGTGCGCCGGCCGCGGCCTGTGGCTGCACGTGGACGGCGCCTACGGGCTGGCGGCGCTGGCGTCGCCCACCGCGCGGAAGGCGTTCGCCGGCATCGAGCGGGTGGACAGCTTCGGGGTGGACCCGCACAAGTGGCTGTTCGCGCCCTACGACAGCGCCGCGCTGGTGTACCGCGACCCGGTTCCCGCGGCCGCCGCGCACGCCCAGCACGGCGACTACCTGGGCCGCGGTGGACCGTGGCGAGTGGAACCCGGCCGACTACGCCTACCACCTCTCCCGCCGCGCCCGCGGCCTCCCGCTGTGGTTCTCCCTGGCCACCTACGGCACGGACGCCTACGCCGCGGCCATCGACACCACCATCGCCACCGCCCGGGCGTTCGCCGACGCGGTGGCGGAGCTTCCCAGGTTCACCCTGCTGCTCGACCCGCACCTCTCGGTGGTGCTGTTCACCGTCGACGGCTGGACGAGGGAGCAGTACCTGGAGTGGAGCAGGCGCCGGGCCACCGAGGGCCGCTGGCTGGTCATCCCGACCTCCTGGCAGGGCCTCCCCTGCCTGCGGATCTGCGTGGTCCACCCCTCGACGGACCCCGCCGCGCTGATGGACATCCTCGACGACCTCGCTACCTACACGGCTGAGGGTTTCTACTACGGCGATAGTGGAAATAGACTGGCTGCCGTGACCGTGCCTGCCGAGCTGTTCCGCATCGACGACCTGCATGCCCGCCCCGCCGCAGCGGAGGGTGAGCCGGAAGCCACCACCGACATCCTCCGCGGCCTGTCGCTGACGGTCAACGAGGGCGAGGTGCACGCCATCATGGGCCCCAACGGCTGCGGCAAGAGCACCCTGGCCAGCACCCTGCTGGCCAGCCCGGAGTACGAGGTCACCTCGGGCCGCCTCCTGTTCCAGGGCGACGACATCACCGACTGGCCCACCGACGTGCGGGCCAAGCAGGGCATCTTCCTGGCGTTCCAGTACCCGCAGGAGATCCCCGGCGTCTCCGTCATCCAGTTCCTCCGCCAGGCGCTGAGCGCCCGCAAGGGCATCGACCTCAGCGTGCTGGAACTGCGCCTGGCCGCCATGGACTGGATGAAGCGACTCGGCATGGACAGCTCGTTCGTGGACCGCTACCTCAACGAAGGCTTCAGCGGCGGCGAGAAGAAGCGCAACGAGATCATGCAGATGGCCATCCTGGAGCCGGAGCTGGCGATCCTCGACGAGACGGACTCCGGCCTGGACATCGACGCCCTGCGCATCGTGGCCCGCGGCATCCGCGAGATCCGCACGGACCGGCCGAAGATGGGCGTGGTCCTCATCACCCACTACCAGCGCCTGCTGGACGAGCTGCAGCCCGACCATGTGCACATCATGGTCGCGGGGCGTATCGTCGCCAGCGGCGGCATGGAGCTAGCTGCCAAGCTGGAGAAGGAAGGGTACGAGTCGTTCCGATGAGCGGGTTGGACGTCGCCGCGATCAAGGCCCAGTTCCCCCTGTTGCAGCGGGAACTGCACGGCGCGCCCATCGTCTACCTGGACTCCGCCAACTCGTCGCAGAAGCCGCAGGTGGTCATCGACGCGATGAGCCACTTCATGGAGCACTCGTACGCCCCCATCAACCGCAGCGCCTACCAGCTGGCCGCCGAGGCCACCGACGCGTACGAAGGCGCCCGGGTGAAGGCCCAGCGGTTCATCAACGCCCGCCGCGCCCACGAGGTGATCTTCACCAAGAACGCCACCGAGGCGCTCAACCTGGTGGCGGCCACGTGGGGCCGGGCCAACCTGCAGCGCGGCGACGTGGTCGTGCTCACCGAGATGGAGCACCACGCCAACATCGTGCCGTGGCACATGCTGGCAGCGGAGAAGGGCATCGAGCTGCGCTGGGTGCCGCTCACCACGGACGGCCAGCTGGACATGGCGGCCCTGCCCGCCCTGCTGGACGGCGCCAAGGTCTTCAGCTTCACGGCGATGAGCAATGTGCTCGGCACCATCACACCGGTGCAGCAGCTGTGCACGATGGCCCACGACGCCGGCGCACTGGCCATCGTGGACGGCTGCCAGTACGTGCCCCACAACATCACCGACGTGCAGGCCTGGGGCGCGGACTTCACCGCCTTCAGCAGCCACAAGCTGTGCGGCCCGTCAGGCATCGGCGTGCTGTGGGGCCGCGAGGAACTGCTGGACGCCATGCCCCCGTTCCTCGGCGGCGGCAACATGATCGCCGACGTCCGCACGGACGGGTTCACCTGCGCCGAGCTGCCCGCCAAGTTCGAGGCCGGCACGCCGCCGATCACCGAAGCCGTCGGCCTGGGCGCCGCCATCGACTTCCTCACCGGGCTGGGCATGGCCAACGTCCGCCAGCACGAGGTGGACATCGCCACCTACGCGATGCGCACGCTCACCGACCGCTTCGGCGACGAGATCCAACTGCACGGCCCGTGCAACGTGGAGGTCCGCGGCGCCACCTTCTCCATCGGCTTCCGCGGCATCCACCCGCACGACCTCAGCCAGGTGCTGGACCAGAAGAACGTGTGCGTGCGGGCCGGCCACCACTGCGCCAAGCCGCTGATGCGTGTCCTGGGGGTCAACGCCACCGCCCGGGCCAGCTTCTACGTGTACAACGACACCCACGACGTCGACGTGCTGGCGGATGCCCTCGACGGCGCCAGCGATATCTTCGGCTTCTGAGGAGGCACGAGCATGCCCGACCTGACCGACCTGTACCGCGAGATCATCCTCGACCACCACCGCAACCCGCGGAACCGTGGCTCGCTGGAGGCCCCGCCCGCCGCCCATGCCGTGGGCCACAACCCCCTGTGCGGCGACGAGATCGAGATCTTTCTGCACGTGGACGACGGCGTGATCACCGACGTGAAGGTCGGCGGCTCCGGCTGCAGCATCTCGCAGAGCTCCGCCAGCATGATGAGCCAGGCCGTGAAGGGCAAGCCGGTGGACGACGTGAAGGCGCTGGTGCGGCGGTTCAAGGGGATGATGAGCATCCCCGACGAGGACGGCAACCCCATCGAACCCGACCTCTCCGTGAAGCTCGGCGACCTCGAAGCCTTGCAGGGCGTGGTGAAGTTCCCCGTGCGCATCAAGTGCGCCACCCTCGCCTGGAACACCCTGCTCGACGCCCTGTCGCAGGCCTGACGTGGCCCCGGCGGCGGACGGCGCACCGCGCCGCATCCTGATCGACACCGACCCCGGCGTCGACGACGCGATGGCCATCTTCTACGCGCTGGCCTCACCGGAGCTGGAGGTCGTCGGCCTCACCACCGTGTTCGGCAACGCCCACGTGGAGGTGTGCACGGCCAACGCCATCCGCATCCTGGACATCGCCGGCCGGGCCGACATCCCGGTGGCCCAGGGTGCCGCCCGCCCGCTGGCCATGCCGTACCGCGGCCCGGCGGACTTCGTGCACGGCGCCAACGGCCTGGCCGACGTGACGCTGCCGCCGCCGTCCCGCACGCCCCACGCACTGGATGCCGCCCACTTCATCATCGAGCAGGTGGACGCTGCGCCCGGCGAGATCACCCTGGTGCCCGTCGGCCCGCTCACCAACATCGCGCTGGCGTTCCTCTTGCGGCCGGACCTGCCGTCGAAGCTGGCCGGGATCGTGCTGATGGGCGGCAACGCATTCGTGCCGGGCAATGCCTCCCCCGCCGCCGAGGCCAACATCCTCAACGACCCGGAGGCCGCCGACCTGGTGTTCGGGGCGGACTGCCCGATCACCATGTGCGGGCTGGACGTCACCGAGGCCACGGTGATGACCAGCGCCCAGATCGCCACCATCTCCGCCATCGACAACGCTCGGGCCCGCCTGGCGGCGCAGATCCTCCCCTTCTACCGCGACTTCCACGTGGCCCACGGCGGGCCCGACGGCATCCACGTGCACGACTCCACCTGCATCTCCTACCTGCTGGCGCCGCAGCACTACGGCGTGCGCCACCATCCGATCCGGGTGGACACCGGGTGGTCCGTGGGCCGCGGCAAGACCTGGCCCACCACCCGCCATGCGCTCAGCGAGGGCCCGTGGGCCGGCCGCCGCGCGGTCACCATCCTCACCGAGGTCGACGCCGCCGCAGTCGTGGCCCTCGAACTCGAACGTCTGAGTGTCGGCTGACCCAACCCCGAAGTGACGTGATATATCACGTCACTTCCCTGGTGGGGCGGGGTGTCACCGCGTCACTTCGCGAGGGTGTGCGGGGGCCGACGGGTCCGACCCGGGCGGGATCGGGCACGAGCCACTACGGTCGGACGGGTATGCACGAGTTCTTCGACGACATCTGCCCCCACCCCGAGGGCCTGGACCCCGTGGACGACCTCGTCCACGAGCGGTCCTACGTGGTGCGGGCCTACCGCAAGGACGACAGCACCCTGTGGCTGCGCGGCGCCGTCCGCGACCAGAAGCCGCCGGGGCTGTACGTGCCCGGCGACACCGAGCCGCTGACGGTGCACCACATGATCGTGGACATGCACATCGCCATCCCGTCGCTGGAGATCGTGTGGGCCAACGCGGCGCTGGAGACCCACCCGCACACCAACTGCCCGAAGATCGAGGACCACTACCAGAAGCTGATCGGCCTCTCCATCGCCCGCGGCTACACCCACAAGGTGCGTGAGCTGTTCGGGGGGCCGCGCGGCTGCACCCACACCACGGCGCTGCTGCAGGCGATGGCGCCGGTGGCCATCCAGTCGATGTGGTCGTTCCGGGTGCTGGCCGCCCGGGCATCCTCCGGCAGTGCCACCCGCGCCAACCCGGACATGGGCTCGCCGGAGTCCCGCATGCGGGCCATGGCGATGAACCTCAACACCTGCCACATCTGGGCGGAGGATGGCGAGCAGGTCGCAGCCATCCGCGAGGGCAGGCCGATGGAGATCCCCGTCTGGGTGGTGCGCCGCTACAACGAGCTGGGCCTGGACCCCGCCACCTGGCACCACGAAGAGGAGTGACCGGCGTGGGCCCGGAGGCCGTGCTGCCGCCGGTGCCGGCCGCTGTGCCGGCGGAGGTCGCCGACCTCCTGCGCGCCGCAGCCGCCGAAGCCTTCCGGGCCACCGACCCCGCCGTGCTGGGGCGCTGCCACGCCAGAGTCGTGGCGCTGCTCGGTGGCCCTGACGACAGCGACCGCCCGGCACGCTCATCCGCCGAGGCCGCCTGCCTGGCGTTCACCGACGAGTTCGTCATCGACGTCGCCACCCTGGCCGACGAGACCGCCGCTGCCGTTCGCGACCATCTCGGCGACGCCGGCCTGGCCGACTTCACGAGGGCGCTCCTGGTGGTGGAGCAGCGCGAGCGGTTGGCCCGCGCCCTGCAGGCGGTGGGCGTGTGACCCGCTCGCCCCGCGTCGCCACCGGCACCCAGGTGTTCGCCGCGCTCAGGGCCGCGCTCGGCGACGCCCAGAACGCCGTCGTCCGGCTGGACCGGGTGGACCCGCATACGACGGAGCTGGTCCGCCTGCGCTGCGCCCACCATCACGATTGCGGCACTTGACGCTCCCTGCGCCTGGCAGTTGCCGGGCAGCAGGTGGCCAGCGAGACCGAGGTGGCCGCGGTGGAAGGTGGCCGGCTGGACCAGTTCACTCGGGCCGAACGCGCCGCCATCCTGCTGGCCGACTGGGTGATGACGCGGCCCGGCGACATCCCGGCTGACCTCGCCACGGAGCTGCACACCCACTTCTCGCCCGAGCAACTGGTGGAGCTGGTGCTCGACACGCTGAAGTGGAACACCCAGAAGGTGCCCGTGGCGCTGGGCGTGGACGTGTGGCTCGACGGCGACGGCCATGCGCCGGCGCTGCTGACCTTCGGGACCGACGGTGACGCCATCGTCGACCGCCGCTGACGGCAGCCGCCGTCAGACCACGCCGCCGGCGCGCAACCGGTCGAACACCGCAGTGGCAGCGTCGGCGGCGGCGAGGGTCGTCGTGTCCAGGCGCAGCTCCGGGGCCTCGGGCGGCTCGTAGGGCGAGTCCACCCCGGTGAAGTTGACCAGCTCGCCGCTGCGAGCCTTGGCGTAGAGGCCCTTCGGGTCGCGCTGCTCGGCCACCGCCAGCGGGGTGTCCACGTGCACCTCGAGGAACGGCACGTCGCCGGCGCGCTCGCGCGCCATTCGCCGCTCGGCGCGGAACGGGGAGATGAACGACACCAGCACCACCAGGCCGGCGTCGGCCATCAGCCGGGCCACCTCGGCGACACGACGGATGTTCTCCACCCGGTCGGCGTCGGTGAACCCGAGGTCGCGGTTCAGGCCGTGGCGCACGTTGTCGCCGTCCAGCAGGTAGGTGTGCACACCCTCGGCGTGCAAGCGGGCCTCCAGCAGGTTGGCGATGGTGCTCTTGCCGGAACCGGACAGGCCGGTGAACCACACCACGGCAGGCCCGTGGCGGTTCAGCTGAACCCTGGCGGCGCGGTCCACCGTGACCGCCTGCCAGTGGATGTTCTGCGAGCGGCGCAGCGCGAAGTGCAAGAGGCCGGCGCCGACCGTCACGTTGGTCAACCGGTCGATGATGACGAACCCGCCGGTCTCCGGCTCCTCCCGGTACGGGTCGAGCGGCACCGGCCGGTCCAGCGACACGTTGCACACGCCGATCTCGTTGAGCTCCAGCGTGTTCGCTGCCAGGTGCTCCAGCGTGTTCACGTTCACCTGGTACTTCGGGTGCCCGAAGGTGGCGCTGACGGTCCGGGTGCCCTGCTTCAGCAGGTACGGCCGCCCGGGCAGCAGCGGCTGCTCGTGCATCCAGATGATGTCGGCCTCGAACTGGTCGGCCACGCCCGCCGGCCGGTCGGCGGCGCACAGCAGGTCGCCGCGGCTGATGTCCACCTCGTCGGTGAGCGTCAGGACGACGGACTGCCCCGCAATCGCCTCGGCCAGGTCGCCGTCGAAGGTGACGATGCGGGCCACGGTGGTCTCCACGCCGGATGGCAACACCCGCACCCGGTCGCCGGGGCGCACCGTGCCGGCGCTGATCATGCCCGCATACCCGCGGAAGTCCAGTGACGGGCGCAGCACCGTCTGCACCCACATCCGCAGCGGGCGGGCCGCCGCGTCGTCGTCCACCACCACCGTCTCCAGGTGGTGCAGCAGCGTCGGCCCGCCGTACCACGGCGAGTTGGGGCCGGCGGCCACCACGTTGTCGCCGTGCAGCGCGCTGACCGGGATGACCGTCACGTCGGCCAGCCCGATGCCGGCGGCGAACTGCCGGTAGTCCGCCTCGATGGCCGCGAACGTGTCGGCCGACCAGCCGACCAGGTCCATCTTGTTGACGGCCACCACGACATGGCGGATGCCCAGCAGCGAGACGATGTGGCTGTGCCGCCGGGTCTGGGTGAGCACCCCCTTGCGGGCGTCGATGAGGATGACGGCCAGCTGGGCGGTGGACGCGCCAGTGGCCATGTTGCGGGTGTACTGCTCGTGACCGGGCGTGTCGGCGACGATGAACGTGCGCCGGTCGGTGTGGAAGTAGCGGTGGGCCACGTCGATGGTGATGCCCTGCTCGCGCTCGGCCTGCAACCCGTCCAGCAGGAGGGCCACGTCCAGCGCATCGCCCTGGGTGCCCACCACCTTGGAATCCCGCTCCAGCGCCGCCATGTGGTCGTCCAGCACCAGGCCGCTGTCGTGCAGCAGCCGGCCGATGAGGGTGCTCTTGCCGTCGTCGACGGATCCGCACGTGATGAAACGCAGGAGGTCCTTCTCCGCGGGACGCACCGTGGTGGCGGCCATCAGAAGTAGCCCTCCTGCTTCTTCTTCTCCATCGAGCCGGCCTGGTCGTGGTCGATCACCCGGCCCTGCCGCTCGGAGAACGTGGAGGCGCGCATCTCGTCGATCACCTCGTCCAGCGTGGTGGCGTCGCTCTCCACCGCACCGGTGAGCGGGTAGCAGCCCAGCGTGCGGAACCGCACAGTGCGCATCTCCGGCTGCTCGCCGGCGGCCAGCGGGAAGCGGTGGTCGTCCACCATGATGAGCGTGCCGTGCCGCTCCACCACGGGGCGCGGCTTGGCGAAGTACAGCGGCACCACGGGAATCTGCTGCTGGCGCACGTACTCCCACACGTCCAGTTCGGTCCAGTTCGAGAGGGGGAACACGCGCAGTGTCTCGCCCGGCGCGTGGCGGGCGTGGTACAGGTGCCACAGCTCGGGGCGTTGGCGCTTGGGGTCCCACTGGTGCTGCGGGGTGCGCACGGAGAAGATGCGCTCCTTCGCCCGGCTCTTCTCCTCGTCGCGGCGGGCCCCGCCGAACGCGACGTCGAAGCGGTAGCGGTCGATGGCCTGCTTCAGACCCTCCGTCTTCCAGAGGTCGGTGTGGACGGCCGAGCCATGGTCGAACGGGTTGATCCCCTGCTCCACACAGTCCTGGTTGATGTGCACGATCAGGTCGACGCCCAGTTCGGCGGCCGTGGCGTCGCGGAACTCGTACATCTCGCGGAACTTCCACGTGGTGTCCACGTGCAGCAAGGGGAACGGGATCGGCGCCGGATAGAACGCCTTGCGCGCCAGGTGCAGCATGACCGAGCTGTCTTTGCCGACGCTGTACAGCATCACCGGCCGCTCCGCCTCGGCCACCGCCTCTCGGATGATGTGGATGGCCTCGGCCTCCAGCCGCTCCAGCGTGGTGAGGGTCGCGGTCATGCCAACCCCCGGCAGGCGGCCAGGACGGCAGGGGCCAGCGCCGGGTGGCACACCAGCAGGTCGGGCAGCCACGGGTCGGGGCGGTCGTACACCAGCGGGCTGCCGTCCAGCCGGGTGGCGTGGAAGCCGGCAGCAAGGGCCACGGCCACGGGCGCGGCGGAGTCCCACTCGTACTGGCCGCCGCTGTGCGCGTACACGTCGGCCTCGTCGAGCACCACGGCCATCGCCTTCGCGCCGGCGCTGCCGAGGGGAACGAGGTCTGCATCCAGCCGGGCCGCCAGCGCCTGGGCGTGCTCGGCGGGGCGGGTGCGGGACACCAGCAGGCGCGGACGGGCCGGCGTCGTTGCGACGGGGGCCGGCAGATCGCCACCCGTGGCCAGCACCAGGTCGCGCCCCGGGAGGGCGACGGCCCCGAGCACCGGCGCACCGTCCACCACGAGGGCCACGTGCACCGCCCAGTCACTGCGCGGCGGCTCTCCGAACTCGCGGGTGCCGTCCAGCGGATCCACGATCCACACCCGGCCGCGGCCCGAGGCGTCGTCACGGTCGTCGGGCTTGGTCTCTTCCGAGAGCACCCGGTCCGCCGGGCGCAGTTCCGCCAGACGGGACATCAGGTGGGCGTGCGAACGGGCATCGCCGGCCGCCTTCAACTCCTCCGCCGGCGTGGTGGCGCGCACCTGCAGCAGCAACTGCCCTGCCTCGTGGGCGAGCAGACGCGCCACCTGGTGATCGTCGAGGTCGCCGCCACGCTCGACATGATGCGGGCCGTTTCCGGTCATCTGGCCAGTATGGCCGCCGGCCGTCCGGCGTGCATGTCCAACCGGGGAGAACCGGCCCTCCCACCGTCCATGTCATCCGAGACGCGGAAGGCAGGCGGCGATCGACCACGACGTCGGAGGAGGAATACGCTGCCGGGGATGGAACTCGACCGGACCGCGGTGGAGCGTGTGCTCCGCCGGGCGGGGCAACTGGACCGCCAGCACGAGGCCGGCGACAGGGTGTCCGAGACCGCCGTGCTGGAGGCGGCGGCCGAGGTGGGCCTGGACGGCGACGCGGTGCGGGTGGCGCTGGCCATCGAGCGCCTCGGGCCGCCACCCACGCGCACGGCCACCGACCGCCTGTTCGGCCCGCCCGTGGTGGGTGGCGAGCGGGTGGTGGGCGTACCTGCCGACGAGGCGCTGGACCGGCTGGACGACCTGCTGGTCCGCGAGCACCAGTTGCGCCCCACCCGCGCCCGTGGGCAGGTGCGCGAATGGCGGCGCAAGGACGGGCCGATCGGCTCGCTGCAGCGGGCGGCGAAGAGCCTGGCCGGCGACGCCACCCTGTCCAAGGCCCGCCGGGTGGAGGCGGCAGCCAGCGCCGTGGACGGCGAGCGGACCGTGCTGCGGGTCGCCGTGGACCGGTCCAAGGAGCGCAGCGGGATCGTCGCCGGCAGCGCGGTCGCCGGCGGGGTGGTGCTCAGTGGCACCGTCGTTGCCGGCATCGTGCTGTCGCCGTTCGTGCTCGCGGCCGCGCCGCTGGCCGCGCTCGCCGCCGGTGGCGTGGCCCGGGTCGGTCATCGACAGGCCGAGGAGTTGGAGGATTGCGTGGAGGACGTGTTGGAGGCGGTGGACCAGGGCACGGTGCCGGTGACCATCACGGAGAGCCTGCGGGCCACGATTGCCGCCCTGCGCCCTGCACGCCGCTGACGGTCAGCCTCGGCGCGCCGCCCGGGCCGCGGCGTTGTCCCAGATGGCGCCGGTGTCCACCACGTTCACCGTGAGGCCCGTGTGCCCGAAGCCCATCGTCCGCAGGAACTGTTCGGCCTCCTCCAGCCCCAGCACGCCCGCCTCGTCGTCGCCGCCCGCGCCGCGGATCTCGTAGCGGAGGTTGAAGAAGCGGATGGCCTGGTCGTAGGTGAAGGTGCCTTCCGCGGTGTAGGCGGAGCGGAAGACGTCGTGCTCCTCCCGCGCGCCGGCGAGGTACCGGCGGGCCTGCTCGGTGAGGTCGGCGAAGCGGCCGCGGACGGTCACCCGGTGGACCGTGTTGGGCGGCGGCTCGGCGTTCGACATGCGCCCAGTCTGTCAGCGACCGGGCTGGGGGCCCGGCGAATTACGGCCGCGTGGTGCGACTCGCATCTTCACCGTCACGTCGTCGCCGAGTTCGATCCCCTCTGCGCGCCGCACGGCATCCTTCAACGGGATCGCATACGTTCCGTCGTGCGCGTACAGCGATGTGGTGAACCGGGTCCGCCCCACCCGCCCCTCCACCGGGATCATCCCCCACCCGTACGTCACGTGGCGGGCGACCTCCCGGATCTCCTCCGCCTCGGGCTCGCTGACGGCCACGAAGTGGTACGGCGACGGCCCGCGCCAATAGAAGACCTCACCCGTGACCGTCATCTCCACCCGCCCGATCGTACGTGCCCCGCCTGACCTGGTTCCGCGCCCACCATTGCCCGCCCCCTCTGGCCTGGTCCCGCGCCCGTACACCCGCCCGCCCCCCGCTGACCTGGTTCCGCGCCCGTGGGCGCGAATACACGCCGTCCGTGACGTGGAATCGCGCCCATGGGCGCGGGATCAGGTCAGGTCGTCGGGCAATCCACGTGCGAGGGTGGGGACGGCTCTGCCACAGTGACGGCCCATGATCGAGGTGCGCAGGCCGGACGACGGCGAGCTGTGCGGCCATGTGCTGGCCGCTGACGGGCAGTGGCACGCGCTCGCCGTCTTCGGCGGTCTGCTCGGCACGCACGACGACCAGGCCGCGGCCACGGACCAGGTCCGCCACGAGGGCTTGGCCAGCCTCGCCGAACGGTGGCAGTACCGGGCCGACCCCACGGCGGAATGGCAGGTGGTCTGCATCCAGGAGGCCGCACCGCAGTCCGTCCGCCTGGCGCTCGACTACTACTCGATGCCCGGCGTCCCCACCGTCACCCACACCCGCGAGCAACTCGAGTCCGGCCAGGTCGCCCTCCGCCGCGACCGGTAGCACACGCTCAAGGCACGCTCGGATCGGGCCGATGACAGCGCATGGCCACGCGCCCCAGGTTCTCGGTCATCGTGCCGGCGCACAACGAGGAGTTGCTGCTCGGGCGCGGGCTGGCGGCGATCGACGCCGCGGTGCGAACCGCCGGCGTGACGGCCGAAGTGGTGGTCGTGGCCAACCGTTGCACCGACCGGACCGAAGCCATCGCGGCCGAGGCGGGTGCGACCGCGGTGATCGACGGCCATCGCAACATCGCCGCGACCCGAAATGCCGGCGTCGCGGCCTCCACCGGCGAGCTCGTCGTGACCATCGACGCCGACACGGTGCTGCACCCGCTGGCGTTGGTCGAGATCGACCAGCTGGCCAAAGACGGGCGGTTCGTCGGCGGCGGCAGCCGGTTCGCGCTGGAACGCATCTCACTCGGCCTGGCCCTCACCAAGGCCGTCATCGAGCTGTCCTCGCTGGCGTCGAGGACGGGTGGGGTCGTCTACTGGTGCGCACGGGCCGACTTCGACGAGATCGGCGGGTTCGACGAGTCGAAGCCGGTCGGCGAGGACCTCGACTTCGCGGCCCGCCTGCGCCGCCACGGCCTGGCGACCGGCCGCCGCTTCCGCAACGTGCGCTCGCCGTCCACCGTCAGCGTGCGCAAAGTTCGACCTCTACGGCGACTGGCACCTGTTCGTGGAGCTCGGCCGAACGATCCGCCACCCCGGCCGGTACCGGGCCACGACCCGCGGCACCGACACCACCTTCCTCGACACGTACTTCTACGACTTCAACGCCTGACCGTCTCGGGCAACCCAAACCCGCCTGATCTCGCGGCCGGCAGTGCGGTGTGACGGCTGAGAAGTTGCCGGGCGCTAGCTTCCCAACTGGTGGAGGGCAAGTTCGCACTGCTGCTGGTCTGGCTTGCCATCCTCATGGGTGGCATCTTCCTGTTCAGGTCGGAACTCCGTCGAGCGGACCGCGACCCTGCGACCCTCATCAGGGTGGCGACAGGGGCAGCGCTCGGGGCCTTCCTCTTCATCTACACGGTGGTGAAGCTGATCTCGGGATAGCCCTGACCGGCCCCGGGAGCGTCCGTGGACCGCAGCTCACTGCGGCAGGTCGAGGTCGATGAACTCGCCGCCGATCCTCACGTCGTCCGCACCCAGTCGATGCACTCCAGGGCGGGTGCAGACCGAAGAGCCTTGATCAGGGCGGTGGAGCCGCTGACCTTCGTGCCCCACAGGTCCCAGTCGGTGAAGACCATCCACGATCGATCCACCGGCCAGAAGTTGCTCGGCGTCCCGTGTCGGCCGGCGCCCGGATCGACAAGTGCCGCAACGTCGCCGAGCCTCACCTCGACCACGTAGGGGTTGTCGAAGTCGGCACCGTTGGCAAGCGGGCAGTAGTAGGCGACGCAGGGCGTCGAGTAGCCGGCGACGGAGTGGACGGCAAGCACCTCGACAAGCGCACCGACACAGCCCCCGTCGAGCGAGCCCTCATCCGGCGGCACCAGGTTGGAGGGCCAGCTTCGGTAGGGGAACCACCGCCAGCACGGCGGGACCTCGTTGCCGGCCAGCTCGATGTGCAGTCGTTCAGCCAGTTCCGCCCAGCGCAGACGCACCCACTCCGGCTCCGGCGACGTCAACCCCAACGAGTTGCCGACAACCGTTGAAACCTCGTCGAGGTTGATCGAGCCGATGACCAGCGGTGCCGCTGCACCGCTCGCCACCTCCTTGCGCCAGAGATCGTCGTAGGTGAGGTTCGGGTCCCGATCTGGGGCCTCGTACATGAAGTGCAGAACCCAGGTCGAAGCCGCCCACCCACCGGCATCGAACCCCGTGACGCCAGTGTCGCCATCCGACGAACTCGACAGCCAGGAGAGCCAGGATGCCTTCCAGTCGCGGTCCGTCGGGCTGCACATACGGCGACCCTAACGCCGACTGCAGGTACGGCCGCCGAGGATTCCCTCGGGCGGGAGGAAGCCGATCGAGGCGCGTCACACCCTCGGGTTAGCCTGTCCTCATGGCTCGACGCGCCGACGACCTGGGACCCACCGTCGTGGTGGTGAACCCCGACGAGGACTGCTCCGCGGCCGCGGGCCGGCTCGTCATCGACGAGGTCCTCACCTCGCCGGTCGCGCCGTCACCCGAATCGCTGCATGCAGCCGAGATCCTCCGCGAGCTCCGAGACGCCACGCAGTGACCCGCGTCGTCATCGACGCGTCGGCGGGCGCTGAGATCGTCACCGCCACCGCACGCGGGCGGGCACTCGCCCGCGTCCTGCCCAGCGATGCAGAGCTCTGGGTGCCAGAGCACTTCTATGTTGAGGTGCTCGGCGTGCTGCGACATCAGTCGGTCATCGCCCGGACCATCAGCCCCG
Source organism: Ilumatobacteraceae bacterium (assembly GCA_041394605.1). Lineage (GTDB taxonomy): Bacteria > Actinomycetota > Acidimicrobiia > Acidimicrobiales > Ilumatobacteraceae > UBA668. The sequence continues at coordinate 600,633 of JAWKHX010000004.1, read as the reverse complement.
ACAGAGCGGAGCTCGCCGTCGACCGCCTTCGTCGTTGGCACCTTCGCCAGGCGGCCGTTGCACCACTGGTTCTTGCGGCCTGGTCACGTCGCCACAACATGTCGGCTGCCGACGCGGTATACGTCGCCCTCGCAGAACAGGTCGGCGCCGCCCTCCTCACGGACGATCATCGGCTGACCGGCGCACCGACGTTTCCGATGAACGTGGCCGTCCTGCAACTTCCGCTGCGATGACGCCGTCAGGCACGCTTGAGGTCGACGACCTCGCCGTCGCTGGCTTCCACCAGCTGGTGCGGTTCGATGCCGAACACGTCGTGCCAGGTGCCGGCGGCGGCCCAGACCTCGTCGTACTGCAGCAGGTCGGGGTCGATGAACACGCGCAGGTGGGTGGAGTGACCGAACGGGGGCACGCCACCGATGGGGAAGCCGGTGGCGGCACGCACGGCATCGGCATCCACCCGGCTGCACTTCGCCCCGCCGGCGGCGTGGGCGAGCTTCTTCTCGTCCAGCTGGTTGGCGCCGCTCACGTAGGCCAGCACGATCTCGCCATCCACGGCGAAGATCAGGCTCTTCACGATCTGGCCGACCTCCACACCGATCGCCGCGGCCGCGTCGGCGGCGGTCTTCGTGCCCTCGGGAAACGTCCGCGGGTGGATGGTGAGCCCGCGGGCGGCGGCGGCCTCGACCACCCGGACGACGTTGGCGTGCAGCTTCATCAGCCGTCCATCCTGCCACCCCTCCCCCGCCATCGGGGATTCCACAGCAGGCCCTTCAGAAATTGCGGGCACGCGTTGCCAACCGCTACCCCCTCCCCTACGATCTGCGCCTGAAGGGGAGTATCCCTCCGCATCGAGGTCGTCAGTACGGCATTTGCCCGGCCCGGTGAGCCCGCAAGGGCTGGGAGAGACCTTCGGCAGAACCCACGTTCAGACCGAAGGATTCCATGATCACCGTCCCCGCTCCCCCAGGCCGAACCCCTCCCGCCGAACCCGACGCGCCACACCGCCTGCCGGCCCTCGATGTGGCCGCCCTGCGCGGGGTGGTCCCTGCCGCCGGCCTCACCACCGCCGACGCGGCCGCCCGCCTGGCCGAACGCGGTCCCAACGAACTGGCCGCCGCACCGCGGACACCGGCGTGGCGGCGCTTCCTGGCCCAGTTCACGGACCTCCTGATCCTCATCCTCCTCGGCGCCGCTGTCGTGGCATTCGCCGTCAGCGGCGAGATCAAGACCCCTGCCGTGGTGCTGACCGTCGTCATCCTCAACGCCGTCATCGGTTTCGTGCAGGAGAACCGGGCGGAGCGCTCACTCGACGCACTGCGCACCATGCTGGTCAGCAAGGCGCGGGTGCGCCGCAACGGTGAAACCCACGAAGTGGACCTCGCCGACGTGGTGCCCGGCGACATCGTGCTGATCGAGGCCGGCGACCGGGTGCCCGCCGACGGGCGCCTGCTGATGGCCGCCAACCTGGAGATCGAGGAAGCCGCCCTCACCGGCGAGAGCCTGCCCACCCCGAAGGATGCCGCCGCCGTGGCAAGGGCCGACGCCCCGCTGGGCGACCGTCACGGCATGGCCTACATGAACACCCAGGTCACCCGCGGTCGCGGCGAACTGGTGGTCACCGCCACCGGCATGGGCACGGAGATCGGCCGCATCGCCGGGCTGCTGCGGGCCACCGAGAGCGAGCGCACCCCCCTGCAACGTCAGCTCGACGGCCTGGCGCACAGCCTGGCCGCGCTGGCCGGGGTGATCGTGGCCGCCGTGTTCGCCATCGGCCTGGCGAGGGGCGAGGCCGTGGGCGACCTGCTGCTCACCGCTGTCGCGCTCGCCGTTGCCGCCATTCCCGAGGGCCTCCCCGCCGTCACCGTGGTGACGCTGGCCCTCGGGGTGGCGAAGATGGCCCGACGCAACGCCATCGTCAAGCGCCTGGCCAGCGTGGAGACCCTCGGCTGCACGACGGTGGTGTGCAGCGACAAGACCGGCACGCTCACGCTCAACGAGATGACCGCGGTGGACCTGGTGACCCAGCTCACCGCCCACGACGTGACCGGCGCCGGCTACGAGCCCACCGGCGGGATCGCCACCACGCCGGCCGACGACCCCGTGGCGCTGGACGCCGCGCTGATGGCGATGGCGCTGTGCAACGACGCCGTCGTGCGGCCCGGTCACGGCACCGAGTGGACCCTGGTGGGCGACCCCACCGAGGGCGCGCTCACCGTGCTGGCGATGAAGGGCGGCCTGGACGTGGCCGCCCTGCGCGCCGCCCACCCGCGTCTGGCCGAAGTGCCGTTCGACTCGGCACACAAGTTCATGGCCACCGTGCACGAGATGATCACCGGCGCCGGCCGGAGGGTGGTGCGGGTGATCGTGAAGGGCGCGCCGGACGTGCTGCTGGCCCGCTCCACCACCGTCATCGACCGCGACGGCGCCGTCGCCCCCGCAGCGGACCACCGCGAGACCCTGCTGGCGCACAACGACCGCCTGGCCGGGGACGGCTTGCGCGTCCTCGCCGTGGCCAGCCGCGACCTGGAACCCGATGCCTGGCACGAGTTCACCGCCGGTGGCGGTGACGTGATGGAACTCTGCGACGGCCTCACCGTGCTGGCCCTGGTCGGCATCGTCGACCCGCCCCGCCCGGAGGCCCGCGACGCCATCGCCGTGGCACACGCCGCCGGCATCGACGTGAAGATGATCACCGGTGACCACGCAACCACGGCGGCCGCCATCGGTGCCGAACTCGGCCTGCACGGCGCCAGCGTCACCGGCGCCGACCTGGACCGGATGGACGACGAGGAACTGGACCGCCGGATCGACGACATCACCGTGTTCGCCCGGGTGGCGCCGGAGCACAAGCTGCGCCTGGTGGCCGCCCTCCAACGACGCGGCCATGTGGTGGCCATGACCGGCGACGGGGTGAACGACGCCCCGGCGCTGAAGAAGGCCGACATGGGCATCGCCATGGGCATCACTGGCACAGAGGTCTCCAAGGAGGCCGCCACGATGGTGCTCACCGACGACAACTTCGCCACCATCGTCCAGGCCGTGCAGCGCGGCCGCAGCATCTACGCCAACATCGTCAGCTTCGTCCGCTTCCAGCTCAGCACCACGCTTGGGTTCGCCCTCCTGTTCCTGCTGGCGGCGGCGTTCGGGCTGGCCGGCGGCAAGCCGTTCACGGCCATCGCCATCCTCTGGGTGAACCTGATCATGGACGGCCCGCCGGCGATGGCACTGGGTGTTGATCCCGACGACGACAGCGTGATGGCCCAGCAGCCGCGCCCGCGCGACGAGCGGATCCTCACCCGCCCGCGCTGGACCGCCGTCACGCTCTCTGCGCTCACCATGGCGGGCGGCACGCTGGCCGTCCTGGAGTGGGCGCCCGGCAGCGCGGTCGACGCCGGAACTGCGTCAGTCGCCGGCACGATGGGCTTCGCCACGTTCGTGCTGTTCCAGTTCTTCAACATCCTCAACGCCCGCCACGACACCCGCTCGGTGTTCCACCGCTCCACGCTGACCAACCGGTGGCTGTGGTGGTCGCTGGCGGCCGTGCTGGCCCTGCAGGTGGCCGTCACCCACATCGGGCCGCTGCAGCGGCTGTTCGACACCACCTCGATCTCGCTCACCCAGTGGCTGGTGGCGGCGCTCGTCGCCAGCACCGTGCTGTGGGTGGAGGAGGCCCGCAAGTTCTTCGTCCGCCGTTCACTCCAGGAGACCAACCCATGAAGTGCCCCACCTGCCCCGACTCCACCCTCGCCATCGCCGACCGGGCTGGCATCGAGATCGACTACTGCCCCACCTGCCGCGGCGTGTGGCTGGACCGCGGCGAACTGGATCGCATCATCGAGCGCTCCGCCGCCGAACCCATCCCCGCACGGCAACCCCAGCGGGCATCCGCCCGCGAAATGCGCGAGGTACCCGAGATGCGCCACACCAAATACCACCAGCCGTACAAGAAGAAGAAGACCTCCTTCCTCGGCGACCTGTTCGACTTCTGACACCCACCCCTCCTGAAGGACACCCCAAGCATGTTCAAGAACACCATGAAGACGACGGTGCTGCTGGCCGCGATGGGCGGCCTCATCGTGGCCGTCGCCGGCCTGATCGGCGGCGGCAGTGCTGCCTCGCTGACCATCGGCCTGGGTCTCGCCCTGGTGATGGTCGGCGGCTCGTACTGGTTCAGCGACAAGCTGGCCCTCGCCTCCGCCAAGGCCCACGTCATCCAGCGCGAGGAGGCACCCGAGTTCTACGACATCGTCGCCTCGCTGGCATCCCGCGCCAACATGCCGATGCCCCGCGTCGCCATCTCGCCCAGCGACCAACCCAACGCGTTCGCAACGGGCCGTGGGCCGAAGCACGCCGTCGTGTGCGCCACCACCGGGCTGCTGCAGTCCATGCCGCGCAACGAGATCGAGGGCGTGATGGCCCACGAACTCATGCACGTGAAGCACCGCGACATCCTCATCGGCTCGGTGGCAGCCGCCATCGCCACGGCCATCAGCTGGATCGCCCAGATGGCCATGTTCGCCAGCATGTTCGGCGGCGGCCGCGACGACGAGGACCGGCCCAACCCGCTGGCCATGCTGCTGATGTCGCTGCTCGCGCCGATCGCCGCCTCGCTGATCCAGATGGCCGTCAGCCGGTCCCGCGAGTTCGAGGCGGATCGCGGCGCAGCGGAACTGCTGGGCAGCGGCCAGTCACTGGCGAACGCACTCGAGCGCATCGAGGCACTCGCAGCCCGCCGCCCGATGGCGGTCGCGCCGGCGCAGGCCCAGGCCTACATCCACAACCCGCTGAACGAGTTGCGCGGCGGCCGCACCAGCAGCATGGCCCGCCTGTTCAGCACCCACCCGGCCACCGAGGAGCGCATCCGCCGCCTGCGGGCGATGTGACCACTCACCGTTCTCGGTTCAACGTCGAGCCGACGCGAGCCGCCGCACTGCCGAACTACGGTGCAGTGCGGCGGTGACGCGCCCCGGGTCAGGAGCGCGATGTCAGAGTGCGAAGAGGTCGTCGTACGCGCTGGCGGACGCGCCGCCGTCGGTGGTCAGCTCCGCCGGCGAGGCGAAGGCCTCGTAGCCGTCACGCTCCAGCTGGTCGGCGAGCTCGGGCCCACCCTCGGCGACGATCCGCCCCTTCACCAGGATGTGGATGTGGTCGGCGCGCAGCTCTTCCAGCAGCCGGTTGTAGTGGGTGATGGCGATCACGCCCAGCGGCTGGTCGACGTCGTTGGTGAGCGCCTCCACCCGGCGGGAGCAGTCGCGCAGGGCGTCGATGTCCAGGCCGGAGTCCAGCTCGTCGAGGATGGCGAACTTCGGCTTCAGCATCGCCAGCTGCAGGGTCTCGTTGCGCTTCTTCTCGCCGCCGGACAGGTCCACGTTCAGCGCACGATCCAGCAGGGCGCTGTTGAAGCCGATGCGATCGGCCTCCGCGCGCAGGGCGCCGTCCATCCCGTCGGTGCTGCGACCGCGGGCGGCGAAGGCCTCACCCATCACGTCGCTCAGCATCACGCCGGGCACCTCGCTGGGGTACTGCATCACCAGGTGCAGGCCGGCCTGGGCCCGGCGCCACGCCGGCATGGCCAGCACGTTCTCGCCGTCCAGCAGCACCTGCCCGGCCAGCACCTCGTAGCCGGGGCGACCCATCACCACGGAGGACAGGGTGGTCTTGCCGGCACCGTTGGGGCCCATGATCGCGTGCACCTCGCCGGAGCGGACCGTGAGGTCGATCCCGTTCAGGATCTGCTTGCCCGCAACGGAGGCAACGAGCCCCCTGATCTCCAGCGTGCTCACGACGCCACCTCCACGTTCACGTGCACCATGCCGTCCACCACACGAGCGACATAGACCGGCACCGGCTGGGTGGCCGGAAGCGTCTGCGGCTCACCGGTCTCGAGGCTGAACAGGCTGCCGTGCTTCCAGCACTCGATCTCCTTCGAGTCGCACCACACCTCGCCCTCGCTCAGCGAGACGTCGGCGTGGCTGCAGGTGTCGCCGATGGCGTACACGTCGTCACCGATGCGGACGAGCGCGACGGGCCGGCCGTCCACCTCCACACGGGTGGCCGAGTTCGGGGCCAGGTCGGCCAGGGCGCAGACCGGGGTGCTCATGACGCAGCCTCCATCGAACGGTGAGACAGCTTGGCGGCGACACGGGCCTTCAGGTCCGCACGCAGCGGGCCGACGGGTAGTGCGGCCAGCACGTCGTCGAAGAACCCGAGCACCACCAGGCGCTCGGCGACCTCCGGCGGGATGCCCCGGCTCTCCAGGTAGAAGCGCTGCTCGTCGTCGATCGGGCCGACCGTGCTGGCATGGCTGCACTTCACGTCGTTGGTACGAATGTCCAGGTTGGGCACGCTCTCGGCCCACGCCCCCTCGCTGAGGGTGAGGTTGCGGTTGGTCTGGAACGCCGCAGTGCCCTTGGCGTCCTCGCCGATGCGGATGAGGCCGGTGTAGACGCTCTTCGCGCGGTCCTGCACCGCACCCTTGAACAGCAGGTCGCTGTTGGTCCGCGCGGCCACATGGTCCTGCAGGGTGCGGAAGTCGTGCATCTGGTCGCCGTCGGCGTAGTAGAGGGGTCACTCTGGCGCGGTGGCACCCTGCCCCACGCAGCGGGCGTCGGTGCGCACGCGGGCGTAATCGCCACCGAGTGCCACCGTGCCCAGCAGGGTGGTGCTGTCGCGGTGGCCGGTGGCCTGCTGGTGGCCCAACTGCCAGACCTTGCGACCCAGCAGGTTCAGCGCCAGGTAGCGACCCGCGCCGCCTGGCCGGTGTGCAGGATCAGGCGAGGCACCAGCAGGGCGACGGCGTCGTCGTCGCTCTCGAAGCGCTCGACGACGGTGAACTCGCTGTCCGCCCCGGCGTGGATGACCAGCCGGGGGTAGTGGGCCACGCCGCTGCCGGTGACCCGGTGGGTGACCACGATCGGCTCGGTGAGTACACGGCCGACCGGCACAGCAACGGCCACCGTCTGGTGGTGAGCGGCGCTGAGCTCGTCGAACACGTCGTGGACCGGGAGGTCGGTGGTGAGTTCTGCAACGAGGTCGTCGGCGGCGGCGAGGCCATCGGCGCCGTCGATCGTGGTGTGCAGGGGTGCGGGGCGGAAGGCGGCGAGGTCCAGTTCGGCGATGCGGCTGTAACGCCATACCTCCTGCTCCGGAGACGGGAGGGGCATCGCCGCGGCCCGTTCGGCGGCCTGCAGGCGCTGCTCGGCATCGAGAGTCGTGGTCGGCACGGCGGAAATTCTACTACGGACGTAGTGCTAATCATCCAGCCGTCCGCGATGGAAAACCGCCACCAGCGAGCTCAGCCGTCACCTCGTCGGCGGAACAGGCGCCGCCACCCGGACGGGTGGTCCTGGCGCCGGCGTTGCTCCTCTGCCACCTCGGCCAGCACCTGCGGACCGACCGAGTTGAGGAAGTCCTCCGCCTCGTCCAGCAGCGCCGCAGCGGTGCCGTCGTCCAGGCCCGGCGGCTCTGCGGGCGTCACCGGCGACACCATCGAACCGTAGGTCCAGCCGGCATCCAGGCGCGGCTCCCACTTCGGGCAGTTGGCCGGGCACCGCCACGGGGCCTCCGGTGCCAGGTCAAGATCGCACTTCCGCACGGTTTCGCCGTTGGGGTATGTCCGGCTCTCGTAGTACCGGCAGTCCTGGCGCATGGGCATGATGCCCATGGTAGGCACCACAGTGTCCGCCACGTCTGGCAGGATCACGCCATGACCGTGGGTGTGCTCGACCTGTTCCGCATCGGGATCGGGCCGTCCAGCTCGCACACCGTGGGCCCCATGCGCGCCGCCCGGCGCTTCGTCACCGAGTCCCGTCTCGACGGCAGCCTCGGCCGTGCGGCAGGCGTGCGAGTGCAACTGTTCGGGTCGCTCGGGGCCACCGGCGTCGGCCACGGCACGGTGCCGGCGGTCGTCCTCGGCCTCACCGGTGCCGAGCCGCAGACGGTAGACCCCGACGCCGTGGAGCCGGCGCTGGACGTCATCCGCGCCACCGGCCGGCTGCGCCTGCTCGACGGGCCGGAGGTGCCCTTCGACGTCGGGCGGGAAGTGGTGCTGCGCCCCGACGACGTGCTGCCCGGCCACCCCAACGGGATGCAGTTCGACCTGCTCGATGCCGAGGGCGCCGTCATCGCCGAGCGCCGCTACTACTCGGTGGGTGGCGGGTTCGTGGTGCGCGAGGACGAACTGGACGAACCGATCGACGCCGACGACGGCCCGCCGCTGCCCTTCCCGTTCCACAGTGCCGCCGAGTTGGTGGCGATGTGCAACGCTGCCGGCCTGTCCATGGCCGGGCTGGCGCTGGCCAACGAGACCGCCCGCCGCCCGGTGCACGAGATCCGTCACGCCCTCCACGAGATCTGGCACGCGATGGAGGGGTGCGTGGAGCGCGGCTGCCGCACCGAGGGCGAACTGCCCGGCGGGCTGGGCGTGCAGCGGCGGGCCGCGGCGCTCAGCCGCACGCTGACCCGGGGCGGGGTCGAGGGCGACCCACTCGTGGCCCTGGACTGGGTGAACCTGTGGGCACTGGCGGTGAACGAGGAGAATGCCGCAGGCGGCCGGGTGGTCACCGCGCCCACCAACGGCGCGGCCGGGATCGTGCCCGCCGTGCTGCACTACTACTGGCGGTTCGTGCCCGGCGCCCACGAGGACGGCGTGGTGGACTTCCTGCTCGCCGCCGGCGCCGTGGGTGCCCTGTTCAAGATGAACGCCTCCATCTCCGGCGCCGAGGTCGGCTGCCAGGGTGAGGTCGGCTCCGCCTGCGCGATGGCGGCGGCCGGACTGGCGCAGGTGATGGGTGGGACACCGGAGCAGGTGGAGAACGCGGCCGAGATCGCCCTGGAGCACAACCTGGGCCTCACCTGCGACCCGATCGGCGGGCTGGTGCAGGTGCCGTGCATCGAGCGCAACGCCATGGCGGCCACGAAGGCCATCAATGCCGCCCGCCTGGCCCTGCATGGCGACGGCCGTCACCTGGTGTCGCTGGACGATGCCATCTCCACCATGCGCGACACCGGCCGCGACATGCACGACAAGTACAAGGAGACCGCCCGCGGCGGCCTGGCCGTGACGTTCCGGACCAGCCGCGGCGAACCCATCCCGGTTCCCGTCAGCATCGTCGAGTGCTGACCCGCTGACCTCGGCTTCACGTTTACGTAAGAGCGCGCGTCAATAGGGCGTTGTGGTGAGGGTCCACCGGTCGGGGTGATGGCCCGGCTGTGATGTCGGGTGCTGATCCACAAACCCGACCGGTGGAGGTCCCCATGTTGGCACTTGACCCGCGCGTGTTCGCGCTGTGTGGGAGACCGTTGAGTCGTTGCTGCCTCCGGTGATCGACCGTCACCCGCTGGGTTGTCATCGGCCACGGGTGGATGCCCGCCAGTGCTTCTTCGGGATCGCTGCCCGCCTGGTGACGGGGTCGTCATGGGAAACGGTCGGCCGGCTGGTCGGGGTGTCCGAGTCGACCCTGCTGCGCCGCCGCAACGAGTGGCAACGTGCTGGGGTGTTCTCTCAACTGGTCGAGTTGGCCCTGTCGGCCTATGACCAGATGATCGGGTTGCAGCTCGACGAGATCGCCATCGATGGCAGTGTCCACAAAGCACCGATGGGCGGTGAGGGAACCGGCCCGTCACCGGTTGACCGGGGCAAACGTGGCTGGAAGTGGTCGATGGCCTCCGACGCGGCAGGGATCCCGATCGCCTGGACCCCCGCCGCGGCGAACACTCCCGACGCTCAACTCGTCGAGGACACCCTGGCCATCCTCGATACCCGCGGGTTCGAAGTCGAGATCGAGACCGCCCACCTCGACCGCGGGTATGACTCGGTGGCGATCCGCGACCTGTTCACCGAGACCGGCATCGATGCCCACATCGTCCACCGCGCCCGACACGTCCGCGGACGCAAGTACGGCAGCCGGGCACGCAACAAGATCCCTCTCGGGCGACGCTGGAAGATCGAACGAGCGAACTCGTGGCTGTCGAACTTCGGGCAGCTTCGCCGCAACACTGACCGCCTCCCCATCCAACGCGAAGCCGCACTCGACCTCGCCATCACCTTCGTCATCACCGTCAAGCTCATCAAGTGGCGAGACCGCCACGGCAACACCACCTTCAAACCCGCCTATTGACGCACGCTCTAAGCCGGAGGGGCGCCGGCGCGAGTGCCCAGGGGGTCAGCCGACGGAGCCTTCCATCTGGAGCTCGATGAGGCGGCTCCACTCGACGGCGTACTCCATCGGGAGGGTGCGGGTGATCGGCTCGATGAAGCCGTTCACCACCATGCCCATCGCCTGCTCCTGCGACAGGCCGCGGGACATCAGGTAGAAGAGCTGTTCGTCGGCGATCTTGGAGACCGTGGCCTCGTGACCGATCTGGGCGTCGCGCTCACCCACTTCCATGTACGGCAGTGTGCGGCTCTCGCTCTGCTCGTCGAGGATCAGGGCGTCGCACTGGACATGGCTCTTGCAGCCGTGGGCGCCTTCGTCCACCCGCACCAGGCCGCGGTAGGTGGTGATGCCGCCGTCCTTGCTGATCGACTTGGACACGATCTTCGACGTCGTCTCCGGCGCGGCGTGGACCATCTTGGCGCCGGCGTCCTGGTGCTGGCCCGGGCCGGCGTAGGCCACCGACAGCACCTCGCCCGTGGCCTTCGGCCCGACGAGGTAGACGGACGGGTACTTCATCGTCAGCTTGGAACCGATGTTGCCGTCGATCCACTCCATGTGGCCGGCTTCCTCCACCCTGGCCCGCTTGGTGACCAGGTTGTAGACGTTCGGCGACCAGTTCTGGATGGTGGTGTAGGTGACCCGGGCGTGCGGCTTCACCACGATCTCCACCACCGCGGAGTGCAGCGAGTCGTTCGTGTACACCGGCGCCGAGCAGCCCTCGATGTAGTGCACCTGCGAACCCTCGTCGGCGATGATCAGCGTGCGCTCGAACTGGCCGGCGTTCTCCGAGTTGATCCGGAAGTACGCCTGCAACGGCATCTCGCACTCCACCCCCGGCGGCACGTAGATGAAGGAGTTGTGGGCGACGATGCCATTGGCGACGAAGTTCTCCAAGCCAACCACTTGGATGTCGAAGGTCGGTGCCTCGCCGGCGAACTCCTTGGCCTTGAGGACAGCGAAGCCGACCGTGTCGGTGACGAGCGAGGAGAAGTTGAGGCCCGTCGCCGCCGTGTGGCCGGCGCCGCGTCCGCGGGTTGCCTCAAGGCCGACCTTCTTCGGGTCGCGCACAGGGACGAGATCGAGATCGCCCGCGATCCGAAGGCGCCAGTGTGTCGATGCCACCTCTCGGCCATCGGCGAATCGGGTACGGGGCGAGCGCTCAAGCGACTCACCATCGCAGCGAAGCCCACACGCGATTGCCAGCTGACGGATGTCCTCCACCAGTTCCCGGTTGGCAAGTTCGATACTCATCAGCCGACCACCGTTCTCCGTCCAGCCGTCGGAGTCGATCAGCCCGGCGAGCAGACCGAGCTGCTGGTAGCGAGGCAGCGAGAACACCCAATGGGGAATTCGCTTCGTCGAGGCGAGCCCACCGAAGCCGAGCTGCTCCAGCCACACGCCGAGCTGCATGGAACTGACGACAAAACCGCACTTCACCGCGGTGAACGTCGTGATGCCGAACAGCCGCTGGAGAGCCTGCTTGGCCTCGTGCTGGCAGGGGTCTTCGTCCGGGAGCGAGAACGAGATCTGGCGCATGTGTGGATGCGGTGCGGCAACATGACCGTCGCCGAGCAACACGCCGAGGAGCCACATCAGTTCCTCGCTGGTCTGCGCCGGGAAGCGCAAGGTCTCGTGGTGTCGGTTCCGCACGTAGCCCTCCGGCCGAGGCAGCTCCATCGCCTCGCCGTCGTCGGGCAGCACCCGGGCCACCGCGATCGGCTCCCCAACCTCGATGTCATCGAGCGCCACCCACTGCCGAGTCCAGCGCAAGCGCCCGCCCGCTTCCACACGGCGGGCAACGAGGAACGGATGGTTCCCGGTTGCCTCCACGGTGCGGCCGGCGACCTGCAGGCGGTACACGGGCTTCACGCCGCTCTCGACCGTGGCCAGCACCTTGCCGCGCTCGAGGTCACCGAGCCCGTTCACCCCGAAGACCTCATCGCCTTCGCGGATGTCCGCGATGCTCACCAGCCCGCGATCACGGACGTTCACCATGGCCCCGGCCGTGAGGCACCCGCCCGACCACACCGCCGTGTTCAGCGCGGCGAACTTGTTGTCCCCGGGAGGGATGACCGTGCCGAAGTGCTCCTTGACCAGCTCCGGGTACTCCCGCAGCGCGGTGTCCATGTCGCAGAACAGGATGCCCTGAGCCTCCAATTCTGAGCGATTCTTATGAAAGACGACTTCGGACTCATACTGCGCGGTGACGCCGGCGAGGTACTTACGTTCCGCTTCGGGGATGCCGAGCTTCTCGTAGGTGGCCTTCATCTGCTCGGGCAGGTCGTCCCACTCGCTGACCTGGTCCGTCGCCGGCTTGAGGTAGTAGTAGATGTCCTGGAAGTCGATGTCCGGCATGTTCACGGCGAACCACCCGGCCATCGGCTTGCGGTCGAACAGGCGCAGGCTGCGCTGGCGGAACTGGGTCATCCACCGCGGCTCGCCCTTCCACCAGCTGATCTCGTCGACCACTTCGTCGTTCAGGCCCTTGCGCGGCGTGAAGGCGTACTCCACGTCCTGGTCACTCCAGCCGAGGTCGTACTTGCTGAGGTCGAGATCGAAGTTGGTCACACCGTGCTCCGTTCGCCGATGGGTCGGGAATGTGGGCGGGAAATTTCCACTACGGCCATAGTAACAATCCCTCGGTGGGCCGCCCACCCCAGATCGGCCTTTCCTTCCGGTGATGGAACCGAATAGGTTCACGGAATGGCGAGCAGTGTGCTGAGGCGGTTCCTGGCCTCACTGGCAGTGGCGGTATTCCTCATCCCGTGGGTCACCACGCCCACCGTGGTCCACGCCGAGGCCGCAGCGCGCGACGGTCTGGCCGTCAGCAGCGTCACCACCTACACCGTGGACCCCTCCCGCGGCGTGGTCCACGTGCTGGCGGAGATGACCTTCACCAACACCCTCCCCGACCAGCGCGAAGGCGTCTACATCCGCCGCCGCTACTTCACCGGCTTCTCCATCGCGGTGCCAGTGGGCGCCAACGACCCGATGGCCACCACGTCCCGTGGCACGCCGCTGAACGTGACGCCTCGGCTGGTGAGTGGCGTGGACACGTTCTACGTGCTGGACGTGGACTTCGCGTCGAACCTCTTCTACCAGCAGACGGCGCGCATCAATGTCAGCTACGACATCACCGGGCTGGACCCCCGCGACCATCGCCCATCGCGCGTCAACCTCGCCTACGCGGCGTTCGAGGCGTTCGGCATCGGTGACGCCGGCAAAGTGACGGTGAAAGTGGTGGTGCCACAGGGCTTCGACGTGGAGACGTTCGGCACCGGCTTCGTCACCACTGTGGAGGGTGGCAACAAGGTCTACACCGCCACCGACATCGAGCAGCCCGACGAGTTCTCCTTCTTCGTGTCGGCCCGCAACGGAGGCGCGCTCGACTACGAATCGGTACTCCTCGGTGACGCCACGTTCGCCATCCGCGCCTGGCCTGACGACCCGGCGTGGGCGGAGTTCGTGCACACCCAGGTGGAGGACGGCGTGCCCCTGCTGGAGACCCTGCTCGGGCAGGACTGGCCGATCACCGACGAGGTGGAGATCCGCGAGGCGTACACCCCGTACCTCTACGGCTACGCCGGCTGGTTCGAGACCGACGTCAACGAGATCGAGATCGACGAGGAACTGGATCAGCACGTGGTGCTCCACGAACTGTCGCATGCCTGGTTCAACGGCGACCTGTTCGACGACCGCTGGATGAGCGAGGGCTACGCCCAGGTGTACGCCAACGCCGCCGCCGTCGCGCTCGGTGGCGAGGACGAGGAACCGGACCAGCCACGGGCCGGCGCCGCCGGGCACGTGCAACTGTCGTCCTGGCGGTCCGGGCTGTCGGACAGCGGCACCGACGATGAGGAGGCCTACGGCTACAACGCCTCGTACTGGGTGGTGCAGCAGTTGTTCGACGAGATCGGCGAGGACGGCATGCGCCAGGTGCTGGCCGCCGTGGCCGACGGCACCACCCCCTACATCGGCGAGACCGGCGAGGCCGAGGTCACGTCGCCCGGCGCCGCGGACTGGAAGCGACTGCTGGACCTGTTCGAGGAGATCGGCGGGTCGGACGACGTGGAGGCGCTGTTCGAGAAGTGGGTGCTCACGTCGTCGCAGGCCGCCCTGCTGGACGACCGTGCCACCGCACGCGACGCCTACCACGGCCTGGCCGACGACGGCGGCGAGTGGGCGGTGCCGGACGGTCTGCGCGACGAGATGGAGGGCTGGCAGTTCGACGACGCCCAGGCGCTGGTCACCACTGCCCAGGAGGTGCTGGCCGCCCGCGACGACCTCGATGCCATCGCCGCCGACATGGGCCAGCCGTACCCTGACGGGTTCGAGACCGAGTACCAGGCGGCCACCTCGGGCGACGACCTCGACGCCGTCACTGCCGACATCGCCGACCAGATCGACGCCGCCGAGGAGGTACTGGCCGCCACCGAACTGGAAGGCCAGGACGACGGCTTCTTCGGGGGCATCGGCCTGATCGGCACCAACCTGCCGACCCTCCTGGACCAGGCCCGGGTGGCCTGGAGCAACGGCGATCTGGATACTGCCCGCGAGCTTGCCGACGAGGTGACCCGCACCGTGGACAGGGCACCCGACGTGGGTCGCACCCGCGCGCTCACCGTGGCCGGCATCGTGGTCGGGGTGCTGGTGCTGATCACCGGCCTCATCTGGTTCCTCCGCCGCCGCGGCCGGCGCAAGCGCGACCGCGCCGCCGCGGCCGCTGTGGCTGCCGACGAGGCCGCCGGACCCGGGGAGACCGAGGCAGCAGCGACCGAGGCCGCGGACACCGAGCCCGGCGAGCCGGACCAACCCGAACCCGAAGCCGACCAACCAGCGCCCGACGTGCCCGACCAACCGGAGCCGGACCAACCGGAGCCGGACCAACCCGAACCCGATGAGCCGGCGCCGGCGTGACCGTCAGCGCAGCACGCTGAGGCCGTCGTAGCGGCGGCCCAGCACGGCCTCCACATCCGCGCCCAACCAGTCCAGGCAGGCGGTGTACATCGCCCGCGGGTCGATGACCGGGCGGATGTCGCCGTCCAGCAGATCACCCAGGTCGGCCGAGCCGTACAGGCCACCCTGCACGGCATTCCCGAGTACGAACGACAGGCCCCCGGCGCCGTGATCGGTGCCCTCGCTGGCGTTCTCCGCCGCCCGCCGGCCGAACTCGCTGGTGGTCACCACCAGCACGTCCTGCCCCAGATCGGCGGCGTCCATCGCCTGTTGGAACCCGTTCAACCCCTGTGCCAGATCGGTGAGCAGCCCGGCCTGCACCGCGGCCTGCCCGGAGTGGGTGTCGAAGCCCGACGCCGACACCACCACCAGCCGTGCCCCCACGTCGGCCGTCAGCAGCGCGGCAGCGGTGGCCAGGCCGTCGCTGATCGGGTTGCCGCCGGCGAAGTCCGGCAGGTCGGCAGTGTCCTCCGCCTCGGTCACCAGGCCGGCGAAGTCCTCCATCGCTTCGAGCGCAGTGGCCAGCGACTGGCGGTACTGGCCGGCCAGCGAGGTGGCGTCGCCAGCGCCGAAGTCCAGCCACGACGGCTCGAGGATCTGCAACTGGAACGCGTTGGGCGAGGAGATGATCGTGGGCTGCACGGCGGCACCGTTCAGCAGCGGCGCGGCCCCGCCCAGGCCGGTGGCCGCCAGGGCCGACCACTGCCCGGCTTCGGCGTCCAGCACCCGCCCCAGCCAACCGGGCCGGGTGAGCTCGTCGGCCCGCCACCAGCGATCCATGGATACGAAGTGCGACCGGTTGGGGTCGGCGAAGCCGATGCCCTGCACCATCGCCAGGTTGCCGCGCTCCCAGAACGGCAGCAACGGCGCCAGCGACGGGTGCAGGCCCACCGACGTCTCACCGGAGAGCGCGAGGCGGTCCGCCTCGGGAACGGCGATACCCGGGCGCAGGTCCATGTACCGGCCGTCGCTGGGCGGCAGGGTGTTGAGCATGTCGTTGCCGCCGTTCAACTGCACCACCACGAGCCGCCGCGGCCCGTTCGGCGTCGGCACGGTGGTGGAGGTGGCGGGCGTGGACCCGGTCGTGGTGGTGGACACGGCCGGACCCGGCACCGTGCTGGTGGGACCCGAGCTCAGGGTGATGCCGTCGTCGCTGCAGGCCCCGAGGCCCACCACGGTGACAGCGCCGGCACCGGCCTGGATGAAGCGGCGCCGGGAGAACGGGATGCGGGTCATCGGGGGGCCTCCACGATCATGAACTCGGGGGTCACGAGCGCAACCCCCAGCCGGTCGGCGCCCCGTGGCGCGGCCAGCAGTGCGGCGGCGGACTCGTCGCCGAACCCGCTGGACGGCAGGCCCAGCACGTCGGCCAGCACCGCGGGGTCGTCGCTGCGGGCGGCATGCACCACGGCGGCCGACGCCCGCAGGGCGACCAGCGAGGCCAGATTCGCCCGGGCGATCAACGCACCCGACCCGAACCAGGACGCCCCGCCCGGCCAGCCGGCCACGTTGGGCGGCAGCATCGGCAACTGGCCGGCGTCGCGCAGGTACTGGGCCAGCGCACCGGCATCCGCCTGGGGCCGCAACTCGGCCTCGCAGACCCGCATGGTCTGGGCGAACCAGGGCACGGGCGCGAGCACCACCGGCTCGGCGTGGCCGTCCAGGCCCTCCTGCAACGTGGCTCGCAACAGCTCCCTGCAGTCCAACCCGGAGGCGGCGAACGCATCGGCGATCCGACCGGTGACCACCGGGTCGACGGTGCCCAGCACCTCCTCGGCCAGCGAGCGGGCGAGGAACCCGGGCATCGCCGGATGGGCCGTCACCGCGGCCAGCACGGTGTCCAGGTCGTGCACGCCCGTGGCACCGAGGAACTGCTGCGGGTCGTCGTCGTGGAGCAGTGGCGCGAAGTCCACCGTGCCGTTCCGGCGCAGCACCCACCCGGTGAGCGCCAGTGGCCGCCGCCTTCACGTCGGCTTCCGTGTACCCCCACGCCCAGCGCGAACAACTCCAGCAGTTCACGGGCGTAGTTCTCGTTGGGCTGGCTGCCCGTGGACGTGTGCAGGTCCAGGTACAGCAGCATCGCCGGGTCCAGCGTGATCGAGCGCAGCAGCGCCGGGAAGTTGCCCAGCCCGTCGCGCCGGAACAGGCGGATCTGCTCCACCATCGCCCGGGCGAAACGCACCTTGTCCAGGCCGCTCACCAGATGCCCGTGCCACCACCAGGCCATGTGGTCCAGCACCGGCTGCTCGGTCTCGATCATCAGCCTCAGCCAGCCGCCGACTGCGTGGATGCGGGCCTCGCGGTCCATCGGGTCGAGCGGCAGCAGGCTGTCGTCCCACGGGTCCATGGCGGGCGCACCACCGGCGCCGGCGACGTCCAGCAGCCGGCTCAGCTCCGCATCGGCCCCGGCGGCCACGGCCGTCTGCATCTGCGCCATCGGGAGGCCGAACCCGCCGGAGCGGTGTAGCCACACCACCCTGTCTCGTTCTTCCATGGATCTCATCGAAGCACAGGGGTGTGAGCGAAGTGTGAGCGGCCCGGCCGACCGTCACGCCGCGGTGACGCGGTTGGTCTCGATGAAGATGCACTCGCCGGGGCAGGCGTTGGCGGCGTTGATGACGGCGACCACATGGCGGGGCGGCACCTCGGCCAGGCTGCCGGAACCGCCCGGGTCGTTGAGCACCTGGCCCTGCTCGGTGACGTAGGCGATGCCGTCCTCGAGCAGCACGAACACGTCGTGGCAGTGGTCGACGCACAGCCCGTCGCCGGTGCACAGGTCCTGATCGATCCACACGCGCACGGGGGCGACGCTACCGGCGGTCCTCGGAGGGTGAGATGTCCTGCCGTAACCTCGCGCAGGTGATGCCCCCGATCGCCAAGCAGATCCCCCACACCTGGCAACGCCCCACCGGTCCGGCGGACGACCCCTGGGCATGGTTGCGCGACCGGGACGACCCGGACACCATCGCCTACCTCGAGGCCGAGAACGCCTACGCCGACGACTGGTTCGCGGGGCACGCCGACCTGCTGGAGGGCATCTTCGGCGAGATCAAGCAGCGGGTGCAGGAGACCGACCTGTCCGCCCCGGTCCGCAAGGACGAGTGGTGGTACGTCACCCGCACCGAGGAAGGTGCCAGCTACCCGATCCACTGCCGGGGCCGCAGCGCCGCCAGTGCCACCGAGGAGGTGCTGCTGGACGAGAACGCCGAGGCCGAGGGGCACGAGTTCTTCGCCATCCATGCATTCGACGTGAACCCGCAGCACACCCTGCTGGCGTGGAGCGCGGACACCGACGGCAGCGAGCGCTACACCATGCGGTTCCGCGACCTCACCGTGCCAGCCGGGGCGCCCGGGCGCGACCTGCCCGACGAACTCATCGACACCACGTGGGGCGGCACCGCATGGTCGGCCGACGGCACCGTGCTGTTCTACGTGACGGCGGACGAGCAGATGCGCCCGGCCACCGTCTGGCGCCACCGCGTCGGCACCGCCCAGGCCGACGACGTGATGGTGTTCGACGAGCCCGACGAGCGGTACTACGTGCAGGTCGGGCTGAGCCGCAGCGGCGAGTGGATCGTCATCGACTCGGCCAGCAAGCTGAGCAGCGAGGTGCTGCTGGTGCCCGCAGCGCAGCCCGAGCGCGCCGCCGCCGTTGCGGTGCCCCGCCGCGACGACGTGGAGTACTCGCTGGACCACTGGGGTGACCGCTGGGTGGTGCTCACCAACCTCGATGCCACGGACTTCCGGGTGATGACGGCGCCGATCGCCCGGCCGGCCGAGTGGACCGAACTCGTGGCCCACCATCCCGGCCGGCGGATCACTGCGGTCGAGCCGTTCCGCGACCACCTCGTGATCCATGAATGGGCGGACGCCCAGCCCCGCCTGCGGGTGCTGTTCCGCGACGGCAGCGAGCGCATCGTGCACGCCGGCGACGAGCCCCACGACGTGGAACTGGACGCCAACCCGGAGTGGACGGCCACCACCGTCCGCTACGGGTACCAGAGCCTCACCACACCAGCCTCGGTCTACGAGGAGGACGTGCGCACGGGCGAGCGCACCCTGCTGAAGCAGACGCCGGTGCCGGGCGTGGACCTCACCCGCTACACCGCCCAGCGCCTGTGGGCACCGGCTGCCGACGGGGCACTCGTGCCGGTGGACATCGTCCACCTCACCGGGCTGGAGGCCGACGGCACCGCACCGCTCACGGTGTACGGCTACGGCAGCTACGAGGCGTCGATGCCGCCGTGGTTCAGCGTCGCCCGCCTGTCGCTGCTCGATCGCGGCGTGGTCTGGGCGCTGGTGCACCCGCGCGGTGGCGGCGAACTGGGTCGCAACTGGTACCTCCAGGGCAAGTTGGAGCACAAGGCCAACACGTTCACCGACACGATCGCCTGCGTGGAGCACCTGGTGACGCAGCGCTGGGCCGACCCTGCCCGGGTGTCCGTCCGCGGCGGCAGCGCCGGCGGCCTGCTGGTGGGCGCGTGCATCACCATGCGACCGGAGCTGTTCCGCGCCGCCGTGGCCGAGGTGCCGTTCGTGGACGTGGTCACCACCATGGCCGACCCCAGCCTGCCGCTCACCGTCACCGAGTGGGAGGAATGGGGCGACCCGCGGCAGATGCCCGCGGCGGAGTACATGCTGGCGTACTCCCCTACGACCACACCACCGCGCGGGCCTACCCAGCCCTGTTGGTCACGGCCGGGCTGAACGACCCGCGGGTGAGCTACCACGAGCCGGCCAAGTGGGTGGCAAAGCTCAGGGCCGTCGGCACCGGCGACGCCACCCTGCTGCTGCGCACGGAGATGGGTGCAGGCCACGGTGGCCCGAGCGGCCGGTACGAGATGTGGCGCGACGAGGCCCGGATGCTGGCATTCCAACTGGTCGAGCTCGGCGTCGTGTAGCGGGTCAGGCCAGGGCGGCGAACACCGCCAGCGCCAGGAACGCCGTGTTGCGGGCCACGTGGCCGGGGCCGATGGGCGTCGTGCTCCACGATCCGAAGCAGGCACACGGCGGGCGCTGCCCCTGGGCCAGCCGGACGACCAGGAGGCCGGTGAAGGCCACCAGCACCGCCACGGCCACCCACGCGGCCACCGGGCGCTGCCACTGCACCAGCAACCATGCGCCCAGCACGGCCTCGGCGTAGGGCACGGGCGCGGCCAGCCACGGCGGCACGCCCAACCCGGCTGCCTGTGCCCTCCACGCCGCCGGCGATGCGAGCTTGGTGATGGCGGACAGCAGGAACACCACCGCCAGCACCACGGCGGCACCGGCGCCCCACGCGAGCGCGAGCATCAGACCTCCAGGGTCATGCCTTCAGCGGCGGCCACCACCCGCAAGCCGCGCCGCTCACCGAAGGAGACCGCGCAGCGGTGCAGTTCGTCCAGCGCCTCGTCGCTGCGCGTGGGGTCGTGGTGGAACAGCGCCAGCGTGCCCACCGCGCACTCCTGGGCCAGCCACACCGCGTAGTCCATGGTGCAGTGGCCCCATGTGGACTTCACCGCGAACTCGTGCGGCGTGTACTGCGAGTCGTGGATCAAGAGGTCGGCACCCTCGGCGATCTCGCGGGCCCCGTCGCTGACCGCGAACGATCCGTCGTAGGGCTGCTGGTGGTCGCTGAGGTAGGCCACCGTGCGGCCGCCCCACTCCACCCGGTAGCCGAGCGTGGGGCCGATGTGCGGCACCAGCCGGCTGGTGACCTTCACCTTGCCGACCATGAACTCCTGGTCGCCCGTGTCGTGGAAGCGGACCATGCCCGGCAGCTGCTCCAGCGTCACCGGAAAGAGAGGCGGGCGGATGGTGGCGTCGAACACCTCTGCCACGGTGCGGCCGTCGTCCTGCTCGGGCGCGTACACGTCCAGCACCGCGCCCTCGCGCAGCAGCGGGGTGAAGAACGGCAGCCCCTGTGTGTGGTCCCAGTGCAAATGGCTGAGCAGGCAGGTGCCACGGAACGTGCCGTCCTGCGGCAGGGTGCGGCCCAGGTAGCGGGCACCGGTGCCGAGGTCGAAGAACAGGGGACCCTCACCGGGGACGCGCACAGCGACGCACGACGTATTGCCGCCGTACCTCGAAATGTCATCGCCATGGCACGGCGTGGAACCGCGTACCCCATGGAACGTGACGTGCATGGCAAGGTCACCCCCGATTCCCCAACGTTAGGTGGCACGTGTCCGCAGCGTAAACAGCTCGTGTATGTGACGGGTGTCGCACCAGGGCTACCCTGCGGGCGAGCCATCAGTTGCAGGGAGCACCAGCGATGCACGCGATCAACACCGGCACCGTCGAGGCCAACGGGGTGCAGTTCGCCTACCTCCACGCCGGGGATCCCAGCGGGCCGTTGGCACTGTGCCTCCACGGCTTCCCGGACTCCGCCCACGGGTGGCGGCACCTCCTTCCCGCCCTGGCCGACGCCGGCTATCACGCCGTGGCGCCGTTCCAGCGCGGGTACGCGCCCACCGCAGTGCCCGCCGACGGCCGCTACCAGACCGGCGCGCTGTCCGTGGACGCCAACGCCCTGCACGAAGCGCTCGGTGGCGACGGCCGCGCCGTCATCATCGGCCACGACTGGGGCGCACCCGCGACGTTCGGCGCGGCGGTGCTGGAGCCCACCCGCTGGAGCAAGGTGGTGGGCATGGCCGTGCCGCCCGGCGGGGCCATGGGCATGGCGTTCCTCACCAACCTCGCCCAGGTGAAGCGCAGCTGGTACATGTTCTTCTTCCAGCACCCACTCTCCGACATGGTGGTGCCGGCCAACGACCTGGCGTTCATCGACCTGCTGTGGGCGGACTGGTCGCCCGGGCACGACGCCACCGACGACTTGCCCCACGTGAAGGCCGCCCTGCGCGACCCGGCCAACCTCACGGCAGCGTTGGGGTACTACCGGGCGACGCTGGGCGACGGGTACCGCGACCCGGCGCTGGACGCCGCCCAGGCCGCCACCCAGGGGATCCCCCCGCAACCCACGCTGTACCTGCACGGCCAGACGGACGGATGCATCGGCACCGAGGTCGCGGAGAGCGCCCGGGCGATGGTGCCCGAACACGTGCGCATCCACATCGTCGAAAGCGCCGGCCACTTCCTCCAGGTGGAGCAGCCGGCCGAGGTCAACCGCCTGGTGCTCGAGTTCCTGGCATGAGTCGCGGCGTCGCCCCCATCCTGCCCGACGGGCTGGTCGTGGTGGTGAAGCGCGAGTGCGAGACCTGCCGCATGGTGGCACCGCTGCTGGCGGAGATGGGCGCCACCGTCTACACCCAGGACGACCCGGCCTTCCCGGAGGGCGTGGCGGCCATCCACGACGCCGATCTGGCGGTGAGCTGGCATCACGAGATCGAGACCGTGCCCACCCTCATGCGGGTGGCCGGGGGCCAGGAGCTGGAACGCACCGTGGGCTGGAGCCGCACGGACTGGCAGCGGATCACCGGCCGGCCCGGTCTCGGCGACGACCTGCCCGTGATGCGCCCGGGCTGCGGTTCGATGAGCGTGGACCCTGATGTGGAGTACCGCCTGGCTGCCAGGTTCGGTGGCAGCGCGTTGCACAGCCGGCGCATCGAGCTGGCCGATCTGGACGACGACATCGAGGCCATGTTCGAGCGGGGCTTCAGCGACGGGCTGCCAGTGGTGCCGCCCACCGAGGAACGCGTCCTGCGCATGCTCACCGGCACCACCCGGGCCCCACAGGACGTGGTGGCCGTCGTGCCGCCGGACCTCGTGGAGCTCACGGTGGAGAAGGTGGCGGTGAACGCGGTGATGGCCGGGTGCCTGCCCGAGCACCTGCCCTGGGTCATCGCCGCCGTGGAGGCCGTGTGCACCGACGAGTTCAACATCCATGGCGTGCTGGCCACCACCATGCCGGTGGGGCCGGTGCTGATCTGCAACGGCCCGGGTACCCGCGCCGTGGGAATGAACTCCGGCGTCAACGTGCTGGGGCAGGGCAACCGGGCCAACCTCACCGTCGGCCGGGCGGTGCAGCTGGTCGTCCGCAATGTCGGCGGTGGCCGCCCCGGTGAGGTGGACCGCGCCGCGCACGGCAACCCGGGCAAGCTCAGCTTCTGCTTCGCCGAACGCGAGCAGGACTCCCCGTTCACATCCCTCGCCGTCAGCCGCGGCTTCGCCCCCAGTGCGGACACCGTCACCGTGTTCGCCGGCGAAGGGCCCCGCTGCATCGTGGACCAGAAGGCCCGCACCGCCGAGGAGCTGGCCACCGCATTCGCCGCCTGCCTGCGCACCCTGCACAGCCCGAAGCTGGTGCTGGCGTTCGATGCCGTGCTGGTGGTGGGGCCCGAGCACGCTCGCGTGTTCGCCGAGGCCGGCTGGGACCGCGACCCTCTGCTGGCGGAACTGCATGCTCGCCTGCAGATCCCCGGCAGCGAGCTGGTACACGGGGCCATGGGCATCGCGGACGGCGTGCCCGAGCACCTGCGCGACGCCACCCTGCCCAAGTTCCGCGACGGCGGCATCCTGCTGGTGCACGCGGGTGGCGGGGCCGGCCTGTTCTCCGCGATCATCGGTGGCTGGGCCAACGGCGCCACCGGCTCGCATCCCGTCACCAAGGAGGTCCACCGATGACCCGCATCCTGCTCGACCCCACCGGCGAGCGGTCCGTGCCGCATCGCGAGCCGCTGCCCCGGCCCCCGTCGCTGCACGGCCAGGTGATCGGCCTGCTGGACATCAGCAAGCCCCGGGGCGACGTGTTCCTCAACCGCCTTGAGGAGTTGCTCACCGAGGCCGGTGCAGCGGTCCGCCGGTACCGCAAGCCCACGTTCACCAAACCGGCGCCGGTGGACCTGCGCCACGAGATCGCCACCCAGTGCACGCTGGTGATCGAGGCGCTGGCCGATTGAGGCAGCTGCACGTCGTGCAGTGTGCACGACATCGTCGACCTCGAGCGCCGTGGCCTGCCCGGCGTGTTCGTGGCGTCCGCCGAGTTCGTGGATGCCGCCATCGCCCAGTCCACCTCGCTGGGCTTTCCCGGTGTGCACCGGGTGTTCACGCCCCACCCCATCCAGGACCGGACGGACGGTGAGATGCGCGCGTATGCCGACGCGGCCTACGATGCCATCGTCGCGTCCATCACCAGCTGAGCCCGCACCGGGTGCGGCCGGCGGTCGCCACACGTGGTTCAAGGTCGCCCCCCGGGTGACCGATACCACACCTGCGGGCCCGAACCAGTTGGAGACCACCGGATGAAGCACCGGCTCTTGGCCGCCATCACGATCGCCGCCACCACGGCCATTCCCCTGCTGCCCGCGGTGGGCGTGGCCCCCGCGAACGCCGTGTCGTGCACCGTCACGAACGTGCTGTTCCCGCCCGAGTACCCGTCCTACACACGGGTGGCGCTGTACCAGAACGCCACCAACCCGGCCGCCGCGGTGCAGTGCCTGGAGCAACGGCTGAACGAGCTCGGCTACGGCATCGGCACCCCCGACGGCACCTACGACTCCACGTCCTCGGCCGCCGTGCGGCTGTTCCAGCTCTCCCGCGGGTTGTACCCCGACGGCGTGGTCAGCCCGATCGTCGGCCGCCAACTGGGGCTGCGCGGACCGCTGCCGGCCGGCCCGAGCACGCCCACCGTCACGATCATCGGCGACTCCACCTCGGCTGCGCTGCGGTGGACCGACGAGGCCAACAACAACTCGGCCCGCTACGACATCATGGGCACCACCTACGACCTGAAGTGGGCCGTGGAGAGCTGCCGCCGGCTGGTGAATGCCAGTTGCTCGGGCCGCACCGGGAGCTACATCTCCGGGCACATCGTGCCGGTCAGCGTGCTGCCGCTGATGCGCGGCTCGATGAGCGGTCAGCTGGGCGACGCCGTGGTGATCATGGCCGGCTACGACGACTACTCGATCGCCAGCACGATCGACCCGATCATGGCGGAGGCCTCCGCCCAGGGCGTCACCAAGGTCTTCTGGCTGAACTACCGCCTCACCAGCAACTACAACGCCGCCTACCAGGGCTACTACACGCAGCACAACGCGGCGCTGGAGGCGGCGAAGGTCCGCTGGCCGAACCTCGTGGTGCTGGACTGGAACGGCTACACCAAGTCGCAGAGCTACGCCACCCAGCAGGCCTGGTTCTACACCGACGGCATCCACATGCGGCCCGCCGGCGCCACCGCGCTGGCCGAGTACCTGAAGGCCAACCTGGATGCCTCCGGCCTGGCCGCGTGCACCCCCGGTGAGGCACAGGCCGGCGTGCCGGACCCCACCACCGGCGACCCGGCCACCCCGCCCGCCGCGCTCACCGGCTTCACCGGCATCGAACCCACCCGTGAGCTGGACACCCGCTTCGTGGAGTACGGAGGTGGTGACGGCATGCTCGGCGCCGGCCGCACCATCGAGGTGGATCTCTCCGCCGACCTGCCGGCGGATGCCACGGCAGCGGTCGTCAACGTCACCGCCGTCACCCCGTGCTCCCGTGGCTACATCACGGTGTTCGCCTGCGGCACGAGACCCGACACCTCCAACGTCAACTACGCCGCCTGGCGCACCACGGCGGGGCTGGCCATCACCCCGCACACGGACGGCACGATCTGTGTCTACAGCTCCGACGCCACCCACCTGATCGTGGACCTCGTGGGTGCGTTCGTGCCCAGCGGCGCCCTCTTCCATCCGATGCAACCCACGCGATGGGTGGACACACGCGGCAACCCGGCGGTGGTCACCATCGGTGGGCCGCTCACCGCCGGATCGCAGATCGACATTCCCGTGGCCGGTGTGGGTGGGGTGGACGCCGACGCCACCGCCGTGTGGGTGAACCTCACGTCGGCGCGTTCCCCGCAGCCGTCCGTGCTGCAGGTCTACCCGGGGCCGTGCGGCACCCCGCCGTCCACGTCCACCGTCAACGTGCCGGCCGGGCGGGCCGGCGCCACCACGGCGCTGGTCACCCTCGGCGCCGACGGTGGCATCTGCGTGCGGGCCTACAACGGCACACCCGATGTGATCGTGGACGTGTCCGGCTGGTTCGGCGGCAGCACGGCAGGCGGCCTCGGCTACCGCGTCCTCGCGGCCGAGCGGTTGCTGGACACCCGGCCCGGTGCCCTGCCCGCCGGCGGCGCGGACGTGCCGGTGGTGGTGCCCGCCACGGCGGTGGTCAACATCGCGTCGGTGGACTCCGTCGGCTTCGGGTTCGTCAGCGCCCGGCCGTGCGGCGCCGCCGGGGTGAGCTCGTTGATCAACAGCGCACCCGGCGAGACGATGGCCAACGTCGGCGCCATCGCCCCCGGCACGGGCGGCGCCGTCTGCGTGAACCCATCGCTGGCAGGCGACCTGCTGATGGACCTGGCAGGGGTGTTCGAGACCGTCGACCTCTGACGCAGGTCAGGGCAGCCGCAGCAGGTCACCCTCGGCCACGCACAGCCCCTCCGCCACCAGCGCATCGGCCAGCGCTCCGGCACGCTCCTGCGGGCGGGCCATCACCGTCGCCAGGTCGGTGCGGCGCACGGGGCCGGTGGTGAGCGCCCGCAGCAGCCGGCCACGGGCTTGGCGGTCGCTGCCGTCGAAGCGCCCCTGGGGGCGGCTGACCCCCGCTGAGCCGGGTGCGGGGTCCGGCCCCTCGCCGTGCCATGCGCACCTGCTGCGCAGAGGGCAGTGCGGGCAATCCGGGTCGCGAGGGCGGCACACCGTGGCTCCGAGGTCCATCAGGCTCTGGTTCCACTCCCACGCCCGACCGGTGGGCAGCGAGGCGTCGGCGGCGCGCTGCACCTCCCCCGGGGTCAGTTGCCGCCCCGCCACCCGCGCGTGGACACGGGCGATGTTGGTGTCCACCACCGCGGCGTCCGCTTCGAAGGCGAAGGCCAGGACGGCACGCGCCGTGTACTGCCCCACGCCCGGCAGCGCGAGCAGGCCCTCCAGGGTCCGGGGGAACCCGCCGTCGGCCTCCACCTGGGTAGCGGTGGCATGCAGGTTTCGCGCCCGGCGGGGGTAGCCGAGCCCCTGCCACAGCCGCAGCACGTCGCCGAGGGGGGCGGCGGCGCACGCCGCAGTGGTGGGGAACCTGGCCATGAAGGCCTGCCACTTGGGGATCACCCGCGGCACCTGGGTCTGCTGCAGCATCACCTCGCTGACCAGCACGGCCCACGGGTCGCGGGTGCGCCGCCAGGGCAGGTCTCGAAGCCTCGGCAGCCCCCATCCGAGGAGGTCGCCGGCGGGGATCACGGTTGGGCCTTGCGCCCCCGGCTGAACCGGGCGGCGAAGTCCAGCACGCTCTCCGGGTTGGACTCCGACTCCGCTGCCAGTGCCCGCAGGGTGGCCAGCGAGCGGCGCCGGATGCTCCATGGGCCCACCCGCAAGGTGGCGTAGAGGATGCCGCCCAGGAGGGTGGGAATCCAGTACTGGCCGATGCGGTAGCTGGCGACACCCAGCGCGGCGACCGTCTTCGGCACACCGAACGCGGGAAGCTGCAACGCGTAGGCACCTTCGACGATGCCCAGCCCGCCCGGCATGATCGGCACCACCTGAAGGATGTTGACCAGGCCGAACGCGATGATCAGCGCGTCCACGTCCATCGACTCGCCGAAGGCGCGCAGGAACACCCACAGGCTGGCGGCGTCCAGCAGCCAGTTGGCCGCGGCCCAGCCGGCGGTGCGGATCAGCAGTTGGCGGTCGCTGATGATGTCCTCCAGCCGCTCGGCGATCTGGCGGACGGCCGCGCCGGTGCGGTCCTCGTTGAGGTGCAGCTTGCGGGCCACCCAGCGGAAGGCCCGCTCGGCGCGACCCTGCCCGTCCATCAGGCCGAGCACCAGCAGGCCGGCCACGAGCATCACGATGATGCCGGCGATGGCCGCCACGCCGTACCCCTTGTTGACCCCACGGATGGGGATGGAAGCGATGAGGCCGACCCACAGGATGAGGTTGAGCACCACGGCGGAGCCCAGGCCGGCGGTGGCCAGCGCGAAGCCGGCACTCGGGCCGTCCACCCCGGAGAGCGTGAGCAGCCGGTAGCCCAAGGCCGGCCCCGCGGCGCTGCCGCCGGGCACGATGTTGGACAGCGCCTTCGTGCTCATCTGGATGCGGAACAGCCGCCACCGCGACACCACGTGCCCGGCCGGGCCGAGCGCCGCCTTGGTGAGCAGTGAGTAGCAGAACAGCGCCGCCAGCTGCAGCCCCAGGCCGGCGGCGAGCAGGAACGGGTTCACCGAGCGCAGTTCCTCCATCGCCTTCTTCACGTCGGGGATGACACCCCAGGCGAAGTAGATGACCAGCGCGATCGCCGCAACCTTCAGGCTGAGGCGTAGCGGGCGGAACCGGTGAGGGCGCGGCGGACCACCCGTGTCGTCCGGATTGACACGGGGCAACTCGCCGGTGAGGGGCCCCTCGGGGTCGAAAGCCACCCCACATTGCTAGCCGATCCGGTGCGGGTGGTGCGGGCTACCCGGCCGCGGCGGCGATGGTTCGCAGGTGCCCGTTGACGATCGGGCGCAGGTCGCTGGGCGACTTGCCGAGGTGCACCACGACCAGTTCGCGGTCGGGAACCACCAGCGTGTACTGACCCTCGTAGCCGTGGCAGGCGAGGCTGCCGGGAAGGTCCGGCCACAGCCACCACTGGGCTCCGTAGCCGAACCCGGTGTCCGGGTCGTGGGCCGCGAACGTGCGGGCATGGTCGCGCCAGCCGGCGGGCAGCACACGGGTGCCGTCGGCGGCCACGCCGTCGTTGCGGTACAGCTCGCCGAAGCGGGCGAAGTCCCGCGCCGTGGCGTACACGAAGCTGCTGCCCACGAACGTGCCGGCCTCGTCGAACTTGGGGATCGCCGAGTGCATGCCGGCGGGTTCGAACAGCCGGTCGCGCAGGAACCGCTCCATTCCCTCGGCGCCGCCGCCCACCGCGTCGCCGATGATGCGGGCGATGATGTTGGTGGTGCCGCTGGAGTAGTTGAACACCGTGCCGGGCGCGTGCACCAGGGGCAGGGCGGCTGCGTACGCAGCCATGTCGGCGTGGCCGGCGCCCCACAGCATGTCCATGCAGTGGCTGACGTCGGCGTCCACGTAGTCCTCCACGAACTCCAGGCCGGACATCATGTTCAGCAGGTGCTGCAGGGTGATGGCCTGCTTGGGCGTGCCGGCCCACCCGGCCACCGGGGCAGGCGCCGCGGGGTCCAGCCGCCCCTCCCCCACCAGGATGCCAAGAGCGGCGTGGGTGATGCTCTTGGCCATGCTCCACGAGATCAGCGTGGTGTCGGCGTCCACCGGCTGGCCGGGGCCGAACGGGGTGTCCGGCTGATGGCCGTAGCGTTCGTGCACCACCTGCCCACGGTGCTGCACCACCAGAGCGAGGGTGAGGCCGTGTGGGGCGTCGGCCTCGAACAACGCGTCGGAGGCGGCCTGTACGGCCGCCAGGTCGATTCCGGTCATGACCGGCGACCGTAACAGCGCCTGCGATACCGTCCCGCAGATGGACGTCGCCACCGCGCTCGGCACCTATCTGGAGATCGTCGACGCCACCGCGCCGGGGCTGGTGGAGGGCCTGTACGTCGTCGGGTCCTACGCGCTCGACGACTGGGTGGAGGGCGTCAGCGACATCGACGTGGTGGCGGTCACCGCCGACCCGGCCACGGACGAGGACTTTCGCACGCTGGTCACCGCCCAGGCCCTGCTGGCCGAGCACCAGCCGCTGCCGCACATCGACGGCCCGTACCTGGCCTGGGGCGACCTGGTGGTGGAGCCAGCGACCGGCCTGCACCGCCCGTGGGTGCTGCACGGCGAGTTGCACCACGATGGCGAGTGCTTCGAGATCAACCCGGTCACCTGGTACACGCTGGCCACCTACGGCGTCACCGTGCGCGGCCCACGGCCAGAGCGGATCGGCATTCCCACCGACGTCGAGGCCCGCGTTCGCTGGGTGATCGGCAACCTGCAGGGCTACTGGCGGCAGACCACCAACTCCGTGCTGGAGGCTGCGGCCCGGCCGACGCCACCGTTGTGGAACGAGGAGTTGCTGGCGTGGTGCGCGCTGGGCCCGCTGCGGCTGCACTACACGGCGTTCACCGGCGACGTCACGTCCAAGCGCGGTGCCGGCGAGTACGGATTGCAGGTGGCGCCCGCCGAGTACCACGACGTGCTGCACGCCGCGTTGGCGGCACGCGCCCGCCCGGGGGACGCTCCCGTGGCCAACGACACGATGGCCGGCGTGGCCGCGCTGATGGACTGGTGCATACGCGACGTCACCGCTGCGGCCGACACGCGTCGGTGAGGGCGCGGGCGGCTGCCGCATCAGCGGCGCGTCAAGAACCTGCCCCGGCGCGTTAAGGACGCGCCAAGGCCGTTCCCGGCGCCCATGGCGAGGCGTACAAGGGAGCCCATGCCTGTCCTCCTCGCCTTCTCGTTCGAGACGGAGTCCGTGCTCACGATCACGGGGTTGACCGTGGTGAGCGCGGCCCTGCTGCGGCTCGTTGCGCCGCGCCGCCCCAAGGACCACGACCGTGGCTGATCTCCTGTACGTCGGGATGACGCTGGCGTTCTTCGCGCTCTGCGGCGGCTACGTGGCGTGGTGCGACCGGATGGTGGGGCCGGACCCCGTGGAGCACGCCGACACCACCGAGGGGGCACGGCAGTGATCGCCTCGGCCGCCGACAACGTCGCCGGATTGGCGATCGCAGTGGTGCTGGCCGCCTACCTCGTGATCGCCCTGGTCCGCCCGGAGCGCTTCTGATGACGGCCGCCGGTTGGGTCCAACTCGTCGCGCTCCTCGTCGCCCTGCGGCTGACGGTGCCGCCGCTCGGCAGGTACATGGCGGCCGTCTACGACCCCGCTCGGTCCTCGGTGGGCGACCGTGTGTTCCTGCCGGTCGAGCGGCGCCTCTACCGGCTGCTGCGGGTGGATGAGCGCCGGGAGCAGCGCTGGAGCGCCTACACGATGTCGCTCATCGCCTTCAGCGTCGTCAGCTTCCTCGCCGTGTACGTGCTGCAACGGCTGCAGGGCAACCTGCCGTTCAACCCGACCGATCGCCCTGCTGTCGCCCCGCACGGCGCGTTCAACGTCGCCGTCAGCTTCATGACCAACACGAACTGGCAGTGGTACTCCGGCGAGGTCACGATGAGCCACCTCACCCAGATGGTGGGGCTGACGGTGCAGAACTTCGTGTCGGCGGCTGCCGGGCTGGCGGTGGCGGTGGCGATCATCCGCGGCATCGTCCGCTCGGGGCGCCACACCATCGGCAACTTCTGGGTCGACCTCACGCGCGGCGTCACCCGCATCCTCCTCCCGCTCTCCGTGCTGATGGCGATCGGCCTGGCATCCCAGGGCGTCATCCAGAACCTGTCGGGCGGCACCACCGCCCGGCCGCTCGATGCCGCCGCCACGGGCCAGGTGACGCAGTGGATACCGGGCGGACCGGTGGCCTCGCAGGTGGCGATCAAGCAACTCGGCACGAATGGCGGCGGGTTCTTCAACGCCAACTCGGCGCACCCGTTCGAGAACCCGAACGGCGTGACGGGCTTCCTCAGCCTGTGGGCCATCCTGGCCATCCCCCTGGCGCTGGTGGTGATGTACGGCGTCATGGCCGGGTCACGCCGGCACGCCAGGGTGCTGCTGGCCGTCATGATGGGCATCTGGGGGCTGTTCGCCGCCGTCTCGGTGTTCGCCGAGCAGGCGGGCAACCCGGTGCTCACCGAACTCGGCGTGGACCAGAGCTCCTCGGCCACGCAGGTGGGCGGCAACCTGGAGGGCAAGGAGGTCCGCTTCGGCGCAGCCTCGTGCGGGGTCTGGGCAGCGAGCACCACGGGCACGTCCAACGGATCGGTGGACTGCATGCACGACAGCTTCACGGCGCTGGGCGGTCTGGCGCCGATGCTGCACATGATGCTCGGCGAGGTCTCGCCCGGCGGTGTGGGCGTCGGGCTGAGGGGCATGCTGATCAACGCCCTGCTGGCCGTGTTCATCGCCGGCCTGATGGTCGGCCGCACGCCCGAGTACCTCGGCAAGAAGATCCAGGCAGCGGAGATGAAACTGGTGATGCTGTACCTGCTGGCGATGCCGCTGGCACTGCTGGGCTTCGCAGCCGCCGCGGTACTCCTGCCGTCCGTCTCCGGCGGCCTGCAGCCCGGCCCCCACGGGTTGAGCGAGGTGCTGTACAACTACGCGTCGGCGGCGAACAACAACGGCTCCGCCTTCGCCGCGGTCAACACCGGCACCGACTGGTACACCACCACGCAGGGCATCGCCATGCTCATCGGCCGCTTCTTCCTCGTCATCCCGGCCATGGCCATCGGCGGTTCGCTGGTTCGCAAGCGGGCGGTGCCGGCCACCGCGGGCACCTTCCCGACGGACACGCCGCTGTTCGGCGGCCTCGTCACCGGCGTGGTCGCGATCGTGGCCGGCCTGACCTTCTTCCCCGCCCTCGCCCTGGGCCCGATCGTGGAGCACCTGGCCCGATGAGTGTCATCCAGACCGAGCGACCCCCGAAGACCCGCACCCGCCCCGAGGCTGCGTCCTCCCTGTTCGCCGCGTCCATCGTGGGGCCGGCGCTGACGGAGAGCCTGCGCAAGCTGCACCCGCGCCGGATGGCCCGCAACCCCGTGATGTTCGTCGTCGAGGTCGGGTCGGTGCTGACGACGGTCCTCTTCGTGCGCGACCTCGGCTCGTCGGACGCCGCCGGCAACTGGTTCAGCGGCGTGGTCACGGCCTGGCTGTGGTTCACCGTGGTCTTCGCCAACTTCGCCGAGGCGCTGGCCGAGGGGCGCGGCAAGGCCCAGGCCGACACGCTGCGCCGCACCCGCGCCGACACCATCGCCCACATCCGGTTGCCGGACGGCTCGCTGGCCGAGCGCCCGTCGGCCGCGCTGCAGCCGGGCGACCTGTGCGTGGTGGCCGCCGGTGAGGTGATCCCCGGCGACGGCGACGTGGTGGAGGGCATCGCCACGGTGGACGAGAGCGCCATCACCGGTGAGAGCGCGCCGGTGGTGCGCGAATCCGGCGGCGACCGCAGCGCCGTCACCGGCGGCACCCGCGTGCTCAGCGACCGCATCGTCGTGCGGATCACGGCGCGTCCAGGCGAGAGCTTCCTCGACCGGATGATCTCCCTGGTGGAGGGCGCCGACCGCCAGAAGACGCCCAACGAGATCGCCCTGTCCATCCTGCTGGCCGGGTTGACCGTGGTCTTCCTGCTGGCCGTGGTCACGCTGCAGCCGTTCGCCATCTACTCGGGCGCGGAGCAGCGGATGATCGTGCTGGTCGCCCTGCTCGTGTGCCTCATCCCCACCACGATCGGCGGGCTGCTGTCCGCCATCGGCATCGCCGGCATGGACCGGTTGGTCCAGCGCAACGTGCTGGCGATGAGCGGGCGTGCCGTCGAGGCGGCCGGCGATGTGAGCACCCTCCTGCTGGACAAGACCGGCACGATCACGTTCGGTTCGCGCCAGGCAGCGGAGTTCATCCCTGTCCACGGGGTGACCGTCGAGCAGGTGGCCGACGCCGCGCTGGCGTCGAGCCTCGCCGACGAGACACCAGAGGGCCGCTCGATCGTCGCGCTGGCCGTGGAGCAGTTCGGCCTGACCCCACCCGACGCGCCCGGTGCGACGATGGTGCCGTTCACGGCCCAGACCCGGATGAGCGGCATGGACTTCCCGCCCGCCGGCGGCCGGCCCGCCCGCAGCGTCCGCAAGGGGGCGGGCGACAGTGTGCGGCGATTCGTGGTGGAGCACGGCGGCGAAGTGCCCCTGGAGCTCGGCCCGATCGTGGAGAGCGTCTCCCGCGACGGCGCGACCCCACTGGTGGTGATCGACGGCACGCGCGTCCTCGGGGCCATCCGCCTGAAGGACACGGTGAAGCCGGGCATGACGGAGCGCTTCGCCCAGTTGCGGTCGATGGGCATCCGTACCGTGATGGTGACGGGCGACAACCCGCTGACCGCCGCGGCCATCGCCGAGGAGGCGGGCGTGGACGGCTTCCTCGCCGAGGCGACGCCGGAGGACAAGATGGCGTTGATCCGCCGCGAGCAGGACGGCGGCAACCTGGTGGCGATGACGGGTGACGGCACGAACGACGCGCCCGCCCTGGCTCAGGCCGACGTCGGCGTTGCGATGAACACCGGCACCCAGGCCGCCAAGGAAGCCGGCAACATGATCGACCTCGACTCCAACCCCACCAAGCTGATCGAGATCGTCGAGATCGGCAAGCAGTTGCTGATCACCCGTGGTGCTCTGACGACGTTCTCGATCGCCAACGACGTCGCCAAGTACTTCGCCATCATCCCGGCGATGTTCTCCGGGGTGCTGCCACCCCTGGCCCGGCTGGACGTGATGCACCTCGGGTCACCGAGGTCGGCGATCGTCTCGGCGGTGATCTTCAACGCGTTGGTGATCATCGCCCTCGTGCCGCTCGCGCTCCGCGGCGTGAAGTTCCGCGCCGACGGTGCGGCCACCGTGCTGCGTCGCAACCTCACGATCTACGGCGTCGGCGGTCTGGTCGCCCCGTTCGTGGGCATCAAGCTGATCGATCTGATCGTCACCGCGATGGGGTTCCACTGATGCGCCCGCTCCTCCGCCAACTGCGCCCTGCGGCGCTCGCCGTGCTGGCCTTCACCATGCTGTGCGGCATCGTGTACCCGCTGGTGGTCACCGCGGTGGCGCAGGTCGCGTTCAACGACGACGCCAATGGCTCGCTCGTCCGGGTGGACGGGGTGGTGGTCGGCTCACGGCTCCTCGGCCAGCAGTTCGAGTCACCCGGCTACTTCCATCCGCGCCCGTCGGCCGCCGGCGTTGGCTACGACGGGACCACCTCCGGCGGCAGCAACCTGGGGCCGGAGAGCGAGACCCTTCGCGCCACGGTCGCGGAGCGGGTACGCGCCTACCGCGAGGAGAACGGCCTCGACGCACTGGTACCGGTGCCCGTCGACGCTGTCACGGCGTCGGCCAGCGGGCTGGACCCGATGATCTCCGTGGCCAACGCCCGCTTGCAGGCGCCGCGGGTGGCCGCGGCCCGCGGGATCGCCGTGGACCAGGTGCTGACGATGATCGGCCAGGCCACGGAGGACCGCGCCATCGCAGTGCTCGGTGACCCCGGGGTGAACGTGCTGGAGCTGAACCTGCTGCTGGACGGGGCAGACTGACGCGATGGCCCGGGGCACACTTCGGATCTACCTGGGTGCCGCCCCCGGTGTGGGCAAGACCTACGCCATGCTCAACGAGGGCCGGCGCCGAGCCGCTCGCGGCGCCGATGTGGTGATCGGTGTGGTGGAGACGCACGGCCGGGCGAACACGCTGGAGCAGGTCGGCGACCTGCCGGTGGTGCCCCGCCGCACACTGGACTACCGCGGCACGACCTTCGAGGAGATGGACGTGGACGCGGTGTTGCGGCGCCGCCCCGAGGTCGCGCTGGTCGACGAGCTCGCCCACACCAACGTCCCCGGGTCGTTGCACGACAAGCGTTGGCAGGACATCGACGTGCTGCTCGACGCGGGCATCGACGTCATCTCCACGGTCAACGTGCAGCACCTGGAGTCGCTGAACGACGTGGTCCAGCGGATCACCGGGGTGGTGCAGCGGGAAACCGTCCCCGATGTGTTCGTCCGCGGGGCCGACCAGGTGGAACTGGTGGACATGTCGCCCGAAGCGCTGCGCCGCAGGATGGCCCACGGCAACGTCTACCCGCCCGAGAAGGTGGATGCCGCGCTCGCCAACTACTTCCGCCCCGGCAACCTCACCGCGCTGCGCGAGCTGGCGCTGCTGTGGGTCGCCGACCGGGTGGAGGAGTCCCTGCAGGACTACATGGCCGACCACGGCATCAGCGCCACCTGGGAGACTCGGGAACGGGTGGTGGTGGCCATGAGCGGCGCCCCGGGCGCCGAACTGGTGATCCGCCGGGCCGCACGCATCGCCGGGAGGGTCAAGGGCGAACTGATCGGGGTCCACGTGAGCAACCCCGATGGGCTCGCCGACGAGGCCTCGTCCGGGCTGGAGCAGCACCGCACCCTGCTGGTGGCACTGGGCGGCCGCTACCGGGAGGTCGTCGGTACCGAGGTGGCCGTGGCGCTGGCCGCGTTCGCCGTCGCCGAGCAGGCCACCCAGGTGGTCATCGGCGCGACGCACCAGTCCCGCCTGCATGCGCTGTTGCACGGCTCGGTGCTCGTGCGGCTGCAGCGGCTGCTCGATGGGATCGACGTGCACGTGATCGCCGGCGACCCGTCCGGCACCACCACCATCTCCCGGCCCCGCGCGCCACGAGACCGCCGCTCCGTGCCGCCGTCACGCGAGCGCGCGGCCTGGGCCATCCTGCTGGCCGGGCTGCCGCTCACCGTGCTGGTCCTGCACAGCCTCGGCACCCGTCTGGCGCTGGGCAGCGACCTCATGGTCCTCATGACGATCGTGGTGGGAATCGCGCTGGTCGGGGGAAGCCGGCCGGGCGTGGCCGCGTCCGTGGCCGCGTCGATGATGGCCAACTTCTTCCTCACCCCGCCGCTGTACACGTGGAGCATCGCCGACACCGACAACCTCGTCGCCCTCATCGTGTTCGTCGCCGTGGCCAGCGTGGTCAGCGTGCTGGTGGACCGCACGGCGCTCGCCAACCGCGAGGCCCGACGCTCCCGAGCGGAGGCCATGGCGCTGGCCCGGGCCACGGGTGCGCTCGTCGCCGTCGACGACCCGACACCGGACGTCGTCGCCCAGATGCGCACCCTCTTCGGTCTGGACGCGGTGGCGGTACTGGCGCGGGACGGTGATGGTTGGCTGGTCACCGCCGCCGCGGGCGCCCCGGTACCCGCCGCTCCCGACGGCGGCACCGCCGTGCCGCTCGACGACCGCGGCGACAGCGTGCTGGTGCTCATCGGCACCCTGACCGGTGACGACCTTCCCGTGCTGAGGGCGTTCACCGACCAGCTGGCGGTCGCCGCCGAGTCGCGCCAACTGCGGGCCGACGCCGCGGCCATGGATGCCGTCGCCCAGGCCGACGCACTGCGGACCGCCCTGCTGCAGTCCGTGTCGCACGACCTGCGCACCCCGCTGGCCTCGATCAAGGCGTCGGTCACCGGGTTGATGGCCGATGACGTGGGCTTCAGTGCGGAGGACCGGGCCAGCCTGCTGGCCACCATCGACCATTCCGTGGACCGGCTGGACCGCGTGGTGGGGAACCTGCTGGACATGAGCCGGCTGCAGGCGGGCGCCGCCACCGCCTCGCTCGCGCCCACGGCGCTGGAGGACGTGGTGGCTGCCGCACTGGCGTCGCTGGACCCGTCCACGTCACGGCTGCAGTGCGATGTCAGCGAGGAACTGCCGCTGGTGCTCACCGACGCGGCCCTGCTGGAACGGGCCGTCGCCAACATCGCCTCCAATGCACTCTCGTGGACACCCGCAGATCAGCCCGTACGGATCGAAGCCGCCGAGTTGGGCGGGCACGTCGCGCTCCGGGTGGTGGACCGCGGGCCGGGCATCGCACCCGAACTCCGCGACCGGGTCTTCCAACCGTTCCAGCGCCTCGGGGACCGCTCGGCCGACGCCGGCGCCGGGCTGGGGCTGGCCATCGCCAAGGGGTTCGTCGAGGTCTGTGGCGGCACCATCGAGGTCGACGACACGCCGGGTGGGGGCTGTACCTTCACCATCCGGCTGCCGAGGGCAACCGAATCCGGCCGGTGGGAGGGCTGATGCCGCTGATCCTGGTGGTGGACGACGAGCCGCAGATCCGCAAGGCGCTCAGCGTGAACCTGCGGGCCCGCGGCTACGACGTGGATCTCGCGGCGACGGGTGAGGAGGCGCTGCAACGGGCGGCGGCCCGACCGCCCGACCTGGTGCTGCTGGACCTCGGCCTGCCGGGCATCGATGGTGTCGACGTGGTGGAGGGGCTGCGCGCCTGGACGCACACGCCGATCATCATCCTGTCGGTCCGCGACACCGAGCGCGACAAGGTGCGCGCGCTGGACGCCGGCGCCGACGACTACGTCACCAAGCCGTTCGGTATCGACGAGGTGCTGGCCCGGATGAGGGCGGCGCTGCGCCGCTCCCACGCCGAGCCGGTTCGGCCGATCATCCGCACTGCCGCGTTCGAGTTGGACCTGGCCGAGCGACGGGCCACCCGCGCCGGTGCGCCTGTCCACCTCACGCCGACCGAATGGGAGATCATTGCCGCATTGGCGCTCCGGCCAGGCCGGCTGGTGACCCAGCGCCACCTGCTGCAGGAGGTGTGGGGTCCTCAGTACGAACGTGAGACCAACTACCTGCGGGTGCATCTGGCGGCGATCCGCAAGAAGTTGGAGCCGCAACCGTCGCAGCCGCGCTACTTCCTCACCGAACCGGGCATCGGCTACCGGTTCGAACCCGGCGACGAACCCTGACCCGCCGGCCGGCCACGGCGAGCAGCGCCGTCAGACGAACGTGGCCCAGGTGTCCAGCGGGGTGCGCTGCGAGCGCAGGGTGTTGACCGGGTTGTCCGGGTTCGGGTAGCCGATGGCCATGCCGCAGAACAGCATCTCGTTCTCCGGCGCGCCCACGAACTGCTGCACGGCGCCGTGGCGGACCGACCAGTACTCCTGCGCACACGTGCTCAGCCCGGCCTCCGTGGCCAGCAGCATGAAGGACTGGAGGAACATGCCCAGGTCGCTCCACTGCGGGGGCCCCATCTGGCGGTCGATGAAGCAGAACAGGCCCGCCGGGGCGCCGAAGAAGTCCCCGTTGCGGGCGAACTGGCGCAGCCGGGCCGGCTTGTCCTCGCGGGGGATGCCCATCAGCGCGTACATCTGCTCGCCGAGTTCGAAGCGGCTGGTGCGATAGGGCTCGGTGAGGCCCTTCGGGTAGATGTCGTACTCCGGCTCCTCCACCGGGGGCTGAGTGGTGAGGTACTCGCGGAAGCGGGCCATCGATTCGCCGTTGACCACGTAGATCCGCCACGGCTGGACGTTGCCGCCGCTGGCGGCGAACGAGGCGTCGGTGAGCAGGCGGCGGAGCAGTTCGTCGTCCACCGGGTCGGGCAGGAAGTCCCGCACGGAGATGCGGCGGTACATGGCTTCGGCGACATCCATGGCGGCGGACGCTACCGGTTGGGCGGTGCCACGTCCCGATCGAGCCACTTGTGTGGCGTGCGCGGCACGGGCGAGGTGGCGATGGCGATCGCACCGTCCACGCTGACGGCCCGCTGGGCCAGCACCCGGTGGGCCGAGCGCACGAAGCCGGCGTCCACGGCGCGGTCCATCCAGGCCAGCAGGGGTTCCCAGAAGCCGTTGATGTCCAGCAGCACCACCGGCTTGGCGACGATGCCCAACTGGTTCCACGTGAGCATCTCGGCGAACTCGTCCACGGTGCCGAAGCCGCCCGGCAGCACCACGAACCCGTCGGCGAGGTCGCACATGCGGGCCTTGCGGTCGTGCATGGTGGGCACGACCTCCATGGTGGTGAGGCCCTGGTGGCCCACCTCGGCGCCCATCAGTTGCTCGGTGATCACGCCGATCACCTCACCCCCGGCCTCGAGGGCGGCATCGGCGGCGATGCCCATCAGGCCCACGCTGCCGCCGCCGTACACCAGGCCGATGCCACGGCTGCCCAGCGCCGTGCCCAAGCGCCGGGCCGCATCGGCGAAGGCGGGGTCGGAGCCGGTGTTGGAGCCGCAGTAGAGACAGATGCGCATCCGGACAGACTGGCACACCGTCCCTGTGACGCCCGTCGGTCGTTTCGACCGCCGCCAGGGCCACCAGTAACGTCGCGGGCCATGAGCACGCCTTCCACCCTGGCCACGCCCGATCTCGCCGCTGCTGCAGAGGTCATCGCCCTCGCCGACTCCGTGGTCGCCATGGGGGTGCAGACGCTGCACGCCGGAGGTGGTCCGGACGCCAACCAGGTGCTCGCCTACGACCTGGCCCACGCCGCCGCCCAGGTGGGCACCGCACAAGCTCTGCTGGGCTATGGCGCCAAGGGCGACGTGGAGGCGCGACTCACGTGCGCCTTCACCGCGGACATGGTCCACGACCTCATCACCCGCATCGCCGGGCGCGAGGCCCTGTGGGGAGTGCCGATCGCCCCGCTGAAGAACGCCCACCCGTTCCTGGAGCAGTTCCGCACGCCGGCCTTCGTCGCCTCGCTGGCCACCACGCCCGGCCCGCGCCATCTCGACGACGACATGGAGATGGTGGCCGACACGTTCCGTAGCTTCGCCGAGAAGGTCATCAAGCCGCAGGCCGAGCATGTGCACCGCCACAACGCCGACGTGCCGGAGGAGATCGTGCAAGGCCTGGCCGAGATGGGCGCGTTCGGCCTCAGCGTGCCCGCCGAGTACGGCGGGTTCAGCGAGGGTGGCCCCAACGAGTACATCGGCATGGTGGTGGCCACGGAGGAGCTCAGCCGCGGCTCGCTGGGCATCGGCGGCTCGCTGATCACCCGCCCGGAGATCCTCACCCGCGCCCTGGTGAAGGG
Organism: Ilumatobacteraceae bacterium; assembly: GCA_041394605.1. Taxonomy (GTDB): domain Bacteria; phylum Actinomycetota; class Acidimicrobiia; order Acidimicrobiales; family Ilumatobacteraceae; genus UBA668. Next base: position 560,202 of record JAWKHX010000004.1, on the reverse strand, counting down.
CGGCACGGAGGACCAGAAGTCCGAGTGGTTGCCCAAGCTGGCGGTCGCCGAAGTCATGCCCGCCGTGGCCGTCACCGAGCCGGACTACGGCAGCGACGTGGCCAACATCAAGGTCACCGCCACCCCCGCCGAGGGCCAGGACGGCACGCCCGGCTACGTGATCAACGGGGTGAAGACCTGGTGCACGTTCGGCGCCCGCGCCGACGCCCTGGCCCTGCTGGCCCGTACCGACCCGGACAAGTCGAAGACCCACCGCGGGCTCAGCCTGTTCATCGTGCCCAAGCCCCGCGGCGAGGGCCACGGCTTCCAGTTCACCCAGACCGACGGCGCCGCCGGCAAGCTCGGGAAGATGGAGGGCCGGGCCATCGACACCATCGGCTACCGCGGCATGCACAGCTACGAGATCGCCCTGGAGGACTGGTGGGTGCCGGCGGCCAATCTGGTCGGCGGCGAGGACGGCATGGGCAAGGGCTTCTTCCTGCAGATGGCCGGCTTCGAGAACGGCCGCCTGCAGACCGCCGCCCGCGCCGTGGGCGTGATGCAGGCCGCCTACGAGGCCGCGCTGGACTACGCCGAGAACCGCAAGGTGTTCGGCGCGCCGATCATGGAGTACGAGCTCACCCAGGTGAAGCTGGGCCGGATGGCCATGCTGATCCAGGCCGGCCGCCAGTTCGCCTACGAGGTGGCCCGGCTGATGGCCGACGGCAAGGGCACGGCCGAGGCCGCGATGGTGAAGGCCTACGTCTGCAAGGCCGCCGAGTGGGTCACCCGCGAGGCCATGCAGATCCACGGCGGCATGGGCTACGCGGAGGAGTTCGCCGTGTCCCGCCTGTTCGTCGATGCCCGCGTGCTGAGCATCTTCGAAGGCGCCGACGAGACCCTGTGCCTGAAGGTCATCGCCCGCCGCCTCGGCGAGTCCGCCTGACCTGAAACCGCGCCCGCGGGCAACCGGTCCCGCGCCAAGCCCAGCCCCTCCTGACTCGGTCCCTCGCTGACGTGAAACCGCGCCCGTGGGCGCGCTTCCACGTCAACGTTGACCTGAGATCGCGCCCATGGGCGCGGGAACAGGTCAGGGGTGGGGGTGGCGGCGGCGGCGCTAACGTCCGCCAGATGGGGTTCGACTGGCAGCGCTGGCACGCCGCCTACGGCGACCCGGCCCACCCCCTGCTCGCCCGCCGGGCCTGCGTCAGCGCCATCGTGCGCGACGTGATGGAAGCCGCACCACCAGGCCCGATCCGCTGCCTGTCGCTGTGCGCCGGCACGGCGGAAGACCTGGCGGGCGCGGCCGCCGGCCATCCCCGCGGCGCCGACCTCACCGGGCTGGCCGTGGAGCTGGACGGGGACCTCGCGGCGCAGGCGGCCGGCCATCTCGCCGCGACCGCCCCGGGAATGCGGGTGGTCTGCGGTGACGCCGCCCGTCCGTCGGACTGGTTCGACGGCACACCGGTGGGCCTCCTCCTCCTGGTCGGGATCTTCGGCAACATCAGCGACCTGGACGTCCGTGCGACGGTGGCCGCGGTCCCGGCCCTGGCCACCCCGGGCGCCACGGTCGTCTGGAGCCGCCACCGGCGGGAGCCGGACCTCACGCCGACGATCCGGCAGTGGTTCACCGACGCCGGGTGCACGGAGACCGGCTTCGAGTCGCCCGGGCCGGGCGAGTGGTCGGTCGGCTGGAGCCGCGTCGGCGGCACCGCGACGGCGGTGGGGCCACCGGCGGAGCCGCTGTTCACGTTCATCCGCTGAGCGGTCGCGGTGCGATACTGCGGGTATGTCGAACGACGAGAGCACCACAGGCGCGGACGAGGAACTCACGGACGAGGAGCTCGAACTGGAGATCTTCGACGCCGACCACGACGGCAAGATCGGCGTCATCGACCAGGCTCGTGCCGAGCTCGGCCTGATCGACGCCCGCCTCGAGGAGGAAGCCGCCGAGGGCGGCATCAAGGGCAAGATCGCCGATGCGCTCCACCATGTAGTGGACAAGCTGGACAACGACTGACCGACGGGCGGGCACCACGCTCAGGGCTGGACGCGCAACTCCCGCCCGAAGGCCAGCGTGCCGAGGACGCAGACCAGGCTGACGGCGCCGAGCCACCCCATCGCCGGGCGGGCGCCGATCCACTGCGCCAGCGCCGACGCGCCGAACGCGCCCAGCGGCGACAGCCCTGCCTGGGCCAGAGCGGTCAGCGACATCACGCGGCCCATCTTCTCGTGCGGGGTCAGCTCCTGGATCAGGGTCTGGTTGAGGTTGGCGTAGAACCCGCCGGACATCCCCCACACGAACATCAGGCCGGCCAGCCACCAGTACGAGGGCACGAACCCCTGCACCACCTGGTTCGACGTGCCGAACACCATCGCCACCATGAACACCAGGCCGCGCCGGGTGATGCGATGGCGGTGGCGGATGAGCACCAGCGACGTCACCACCATGCCGCCACCCATCAGGGCGAACAGCAGACCGGCTTCGTCGGCGGGGCGCCCGAAGTCGTCGCGGGTGATCTTCGGCAGCAAACCCAGCGCCGACCCGTACATCAGCCCGCCACCCACCGAGAGCAGGAAGAACAGCGCCCGCAGCCGGCGGTGCCCCCAGGTGAAGCGCAGGCCGTCGAGGACCTCGGTGCGCAGGCGCACGGTGCGGTCCACGCCGGGCAGCGCCGGCACGTGCAGCCGGGTGATCAGGGAGACACCGGCGACGAAGAAGCCGGCCTGGATGGCCAGCGCCAGGCCGACGCCGCTCGTGGAGATGGCGAACCCGGCCAGCAGCGGGCCACCGATGAAGGCGACGTTGGACCCGATGGTCATCACGACGATGGCGTGCATCAGGTTCTCCCTGGGCACGATCGACGGCAGGACGGATCCACGCACCGGTTGGGCGAAGGCCATGACGGTGCCGAAGCAGACGGCGAGCACCATCGTCAGCGGCACGGAGATGACGTCGGTGAACACGGCGAGCGCGGACAGGCCGAGCACGACTGCGCCGCCGATCTGGGTCCACATCAGCATCCGCTTGCGGTCGTGCCGGTCGGCCATCGCCCCGGCTGCCAGCACGAACAGGAACACCGGTGTGCCGAGGGCGAAGAACACCAGCCCGGTGGCCAGGTCGGAGGCGTCGAGCGTCTCGCCGACCAGCCACTCGAAGGTGAAGCGGTCGGCCGACATGACCAGCGCGATCGAGACGGCATTGCCCCACAGCAGCCAGAACCCGGTGCCGCGCAACGACCCCCTCGGCGCGCCGATGTCCCCCACGGCGGGGCACGCTAGGAGGTCGGCGTGCCGTTGGACGAGCCGGTAGCGGCCGGGGTGGCGGGGCCACGCCCCGGACCGTGCGCCATCAGCTTGTAGACCTCGAACCAGGTCACCCCGGCGGCCGCACCGCCGACCGCCACCAGCGCCTGCGTCCAGCTGACGGGACCGAAGCCGAATGCAGTGCGGAGGCCCGGCACGCTGAGCATCAGTGCCAGCAGCCCGAGCGCCACGCCGAGGATCCACTTCAGCGTCGGGTTGCGCCGCTGGGCGAAGGTGTGGAACACGGGCAGCCGCCACGACCGGTTCACCAGGATGAGCGCCAGGTTGGACAGCACCAGCGCGGCGAACGTGACCGACCGCACCGTCGGCCCGGCCAGGTCGGTCTGCACGGCCCACACGTACACCCCCGCCACCGCGGCCAGCACGGACAGCCCCTGCAGCGCGGCGATCGCGAGGACCCGCCGCCCGAACATCGGCTGGTCCGGCGGCCGCGGTGGCTGGCTCATGATCTGCGGGTCCACCTGCTCGGCCTCGAAGACCACCGAGCAGGCCGGGTCGATGATCAGTTCGAGGAAGGCGATCTGCACGGGCAGGAGGACCAGCGGCCAGTCGGAGGTGAACAGCGGCAGGATCGACATGCCGACGATCGGCACGTGCACGGCGATGATGTAGGCCATCGCCTTGCGCAGGTTGTCGAACACGCCGCGGCCGCGGCGGATGCCCCCGACGATCGAACTGAAGTCGTCATCGGTGATCACGAGTGCCGCGGCCTCGCGGGCGACGTCCGTGCCGCGGGCACCCATCGCGATCCCGATGTCGGCGGCACGGAGGGCCGGCGCGTCGTTGACCCCGTCGCCCGTCATGGCGACGACCTCGCCGTTGGCCTTCAGTGCCCGGATCAGGGCCAGCTTCTGCTCTGGCACCATCCGGGCGAACACCCGCACGTCGCCGACCCGCTCGGCCAACTCCTCCGGCCTTGCGCTGGCCAGGTCCGCCCCCGTGAGGCAACCGGCCGATGTGTCCAGCCCGACCTCCTCCGCCACGGCCAGCGCCGTGCCCGGGTAGTCCCCGGTGATCATCACGGTCCGCACCCCGGCCGCGGTGCACTCGGCGACGGCCTCGGTCACCCCTTCTCGCACCGGGTCGTGCAGCCCGGCGAGGCCGAGGAACTCGAAATCGAAATCGTGTTGCTCTGTGGGCAGCGGGCCGTCGGCGGCGAAGGCGGCGCGGGCGATGCCCAGCACCCGCAGGCCGAGCCCGGTCATCACCTCCACCCGCGCCAGCACATCCGCGACGGCCGCCGCCGGCAGGTGGCAGAGGTCGGCGATCGCTTCCGGAGCGCCCTTCGCCGCCACGACGTAGGCCGCGCTGTCGGGCGAGCGCCACACGTGCGAGAGCGCCAGCAGCTCCGGCGACAGTGGGTACTCGCGGACCAGCGTCCAATCGGCATGGAGGTGCTCGGTCCGCTGCAGGTAGCCCTCGCCGAGGACCACGAAGGCCCGGTCCATGGGGTCGAACGGGTCCACCGGGGTGGCCAGGATGGCGAACTCGGCGACGGTGTGGAACTGCTCGGGCAGTGGGTCGCCGCCCAGGCGGTGCACGTCACCGCCGGCGTCCAGCGCAGCCACCGACATGCGGTTCATCGTCAACGTGCCGGTCTTGTCCACGCAGACGACCGTGGCCGAGCCCAGCGTCTCGATCACCGGCGGGCGCCGCGTCAGCACATGGCGCTGCGACATGCGCCACGCACCCAGCGCGAGGAAGACGGTCAGCACCACCGGGAACTCCTCGGGCAGCATGGCCATCGCCGTGGCGATGCCGGCCAGGAACCCTTCCAGCCAGCCGCCGCGCACCAGCCCGTAGGCGATCACGACGGCGGCGGCGGCCGACATGCCGATCACGGCGACGATGCCGACCAGGCGGTCCACCTCGTGCTGGAGGCGGGTGCGTTCGGGCTCGATGGTCCGCAGCGCCGTTCCGATGCGGCCGAGCTCCGTCGCCGCGCCGATCGCCTGCACCTCGGCGATGCCATGACCCTTGACCACCAACGTCCCGGAGAACACGCACGGGCTGTCGTCGCCACCCGGTGGCAGCATCGCCGGCTCAGCACCCGCCGCGAGGGCTGCCTTGCGGACCGGCACCGACTCGCCGGTCAGCGCCGACTCGTCGACCACCAGGTTGACCGCCAGCTCGAGGACGGCGTCGCCGGGCACCCGGTCGCCCTCGGCGATCAGCAGGCAGTCGCCACGCACCAGGTCGCGGCCGGCGATGCGCATCTGCTCGCCGTCACGGATGACCCTCGCCCGCGGTGCAGACAGGTCACGCAGCGCTGCGAGCGCGTTCTCCGTCTTGTGCTCCTGGTAGATCGAGATGCCGATCACCACGACGACGAACGACATCAGGATCGTGCCGTCCAATGGCTCGGCGAGCAGGAAGTTCACCGCGCCGGCGCCGAGCAGCAGCAGGAGCATCGGCTGGCGGAGCACTTCCCACGCCTGCTGCAGCAGGTTGCGGGCTCGGGCCGCCGGCAGCTCGTTGGGGCCGTCGGCGGCGCGGCGTTCGGCAACCTCCGCTTCGGAGAGCCCACGGTTCAGCCGTGGGTTGGATCGCCCCGCCGGGCCGTCGTCGTCCACGACGTCCATCGTGCCGTCCGGGGTGCCGGGCGCCAAGGGACCGACGTCACCGAGCCGTCAGGGAGCCGCGTGCCGGTGCACGCTCACCGCGTACCCGCCGCCGTCGAACGGGGCCCTCTCCCAGGTGGCGAAGCGGTCGTGCAGGACAAGGCCGGCGGCGGCGCAGTAGCCGTCGTACTCATCCAGCGTGATGCCGTCGATGCTGAAGCCGGCCACCAGCAGGCCGCCCGGCTGGAGGTGGGCAGCACAGCGGGCCACCACGTCGGCGCGCACGTCGGCGGCGCAGAACAGCATCACATTGCCCGGCATCGCCACAAGGGCATAGGTGCGACCGAGTTCCATCGTCGCTAGGTCGGTGTGGTGCCAGCGCACGTGCGGCGCATCGGCGTGGGCGTAGGCCAGCAGGTCTGCGTCCAGGTCGGCACCTTCCACCTCGATGCCGCGGTGGTGCAGTTCGATGGCAACCCGGCCCATCCCGCACCCGGCATCCAGCACGGACGCAGGGTTGTACGACTGGATGAAGTCCGCCTCGCCGTGGGTGGCGTGGCCCGCAGCTTCCAGCTTCGCCCAGCGGGTGTGGTACTCCTCCAGGTTCACCTGCTCACGCCAGTGAGCCCAACGGGGCGACACGTGCTCGCCGGTCACACCCGCTCCAGAAGATCCAACAGCGAGGTGATCCGGTCGAAGTCGGCATCCGGATGGTCGTCGTACGGGTCGACGAGGATCGGGTGCAGGCCGGCCGCCCGTGCCCCACCGACGTCCATCGTCACCGAGTCGCCCACGTAGGCGATCCGGTCCCGCGGGATGCCGTCGAAGTGGGGCAGGGCGAAGTCGAAGATCGACGGGTCCGGCTTGCTGACGCCGACGATATGGCTGTCCACGATGACCCGCATCGGTGTGTGCGGGCCGTCGCCCACCTGGCACAGCTCCCGCGCCAGCACCTGCTCGATCTGGCCGCTGGCGTTGCTGACGACGCCGAGCGGCACACCCGCCTCGTGCAACGCCCGTAGGCCGACGACGCTGGACGGAACGGCCCACCGCCACAGCCAGGCGTTGCGGGTGCGTTCCAGCACGACCGCGGCCAGGTCGGCTTCCGCCTCCGCCACCCCGACGGCACGCACGTAGGCCCGGTTGTACTCCAGCCAGAACGCCTCGCCCACGCCGGCCACGCTCTTGGCCGCCATCCCGGCGTAGTGGGCGCGGACGTGAGCGGCCACCGAGGTGTCACCCCCGTGGTAGGCCAGCACCGGGCCGAGCACGGTCGGGTCGGGCAGCACCAGCACGCCGCCCGCGTCGAACAGGATCGCGTCGAAATTCCCCGCAGGCACGCAGCAAACCTAACCTTGAGTCGTGCGTAGCGCCCGTGACTTCTTCAAGCCTCTCGCCGCCGGTGCCCCGGAGCCCGTCCGCGAGATCCCCTTCCGCCCCAGCCGGGTCATCCACTTCTTCCCGCCGCAGAACGAGAAGCTCACCTCCAAGCTGCCCGACCTGGTGCCGCAGGTGGACATCCTGCTCGGCAACCTGGAGGACGCCATCCCGATGGCCGACAAGGAGGCCGCCCGTGCCGGCCTGGTGAAGGTCGGCCAGACGGTGGACTTCGGCAGCACCCAGTTCTGGACGCGGATCAACAGCCTGGACTCCCCGTGGGCGCTCGACGACCTGACCACGCTGGTGCCGGCCATCGGCGACAAGCTCGACGTCATCATGGTTCCGAAGGTCGAGGGCCCCGAGGACATCCACTACGTGGACCGCCTGCTGGCCCAGCTGGAGGCCAAGGCCGGGCTGCGCAAGCCGCTGCTCGTGCACGCCATCCTCGAGACCGCCCGCGGCGTGGCCAACATCGAAGCCATCTGCGCGGCCAGCCCGCGCATGCAGGGCCTGTCGCTCGGCCCGGCCGACCTGGCCGCCAACCGACGGATGAAGACCACCCGCGTCGGCGGCGGCCACCCCGACTACCTGGTGCGTGCCGACCCGCCGATGGGCGCGGACGGCCCCGAGTACACCGCCGCCCGCACCACCCACCAGCAGGACCTGTGGCACTACACGCTGGCCCGCATGGTGGACGCCTGCGTTACCTTCGGCCTGCTGCCGTTCTACGGACCGTTCGGCGACATCAAGGACACCGTGGCCTGCGAGGACCAGTTCCGCAACGCCTACCTGCTCGGCTGCGTGGGCGCCTGGAGCTTGCACCCGGTGCAGATCGACATCGCCAAGCGGGTCTTCAGCCCCCGCCCGGAGGACGTGCGCCAGGCCCAGCGGGTGATCGAGGCGATGGGCGACGGCACCGGCGCCATCATGCTGGACGGCAAGATGGAGGACGACGCCAGCGTCAAGCAGTGCAAGGTGGTCGTGTCGCTCGCCCGCGAGTTGGCCGCCCGCGACCCCCAGCTGGCCGAGGCCTACGGCTTCTGACCGGACCGATCGAAAGGACCCTCCGATGACTGCCGAACTGCGCCCGCGCCGCTCCGTCCTCTACATGCCGGCCGCCAACGAGCGGGCGCTGGAGAAGGCCAAGACCATCCCTGCCGACGCCATCATCTTCGACCTCGAGGATGCCGTGGCGCCCGACGCGAAGGAAGCCGCCCGGGCCAACGCCTGCGCCGCCGCCTCCTCCGGCGAGTACGGCAACCGCGAGCTCACCATCCGCTGCAACGGGCTGGACACGCCGTGGGGCATCGACGACCTGGCCGCCGCCGCCCAGACGAACGCCGCTGCGGTGGTGATTCCCAAGGTGGGTTCGGTCGACTATCTCGATCAGGTGAGCGATCGCCTGGATGCCGCCGGCGCCCATGCCGACATGAAGATCTGGGCGATGGTCGAGACCCCGACGGCCATCCTCGACGTGCGCGAGATCGCCGCCCACTGGCGGGTGGCCGTGCTGGTGATGGGCACCAACGACCTGGCCCGTGAGGTGCGCTCCCAACTCGGCGCCGCCGGCCGCCACCCGCTGGTGCCGCACCTGGCCACCGCCCTGCTCGCCGCTCGCGAGGCCGGCAAGGTGATCCTCGACGGCGTGTACAACGACGTGAAGGACCTCGACGGGTTCCGCGCCGAGTGCGTGCAGGGCTTCGAGATGGGCTTCGACGGCAAGACCCTCATCCATCCCGGCCAGGTGGAGATCTGCAACGACGTGTGGGCCCCCTCCGCCGACGACGTGGAGCACGCCCGCGGGATGATCGCCGCCTTCGAGGAGGGCATCGCCGCCGGCAAGGGCGTGGTCACCTACAACGGCCGGATGATCGAGAACCTCCACGTGGAGAACGCCAAGCGCGTCCTTGCCGTCGCCGACGCCATCGCCGCCCTCGGCTGACCCTCCCCGTCGCCCCAAGTTGGCGGTGACATGCGGTCCTACCGCACCTCAGCGCCAACTTGCGAGACGCCTGCTCCAAGTTGGCGGTGACGTGCGGTCCTACCGCACCTCAGCGCCAACTTGTGGAGAGGGTCAGGACAACGTGGACTGGAAGAGGGCGACGGTGCGCGCCCAGGCCTCTGCGGACGCGGCGGCGTCGTGGACCTCAGGGCGGGTGTCGTTGAAGAAGGCGTGCTGGCAGCCGGGGTGGATGTGCATGGTGACGTCCACGCCGGCGTCGCGCATCGCGGCCTCCTGGGCGCGGACGGCGTCCGGCCCGGCGAAGTCGTCCTGCTCGGCGTACTCGCCGACCACTTTGGCGGTGATGGCCGAGTAGTCCACGCTGATGGAGGGCCAGCCGATGACGCCGTAGTACGGCGCGCAGGCAGCCACGGCATCGCCTCGCTGGGCGGCCACCACGATGGCGAGGGCGCCACCCATGCAGAAGCCGACCACGCCGATCTTGCCGCCGGTGCGCTCCGCCAGCAGGTCGACTGCGCCGCTCATGTCCTTCGCCGCCTGCTCGATGTTGAGCGCCATCATCAGCTTGCCGGCGCCGTCCGGCTCCGTGGCCGCCTGGCCGTGGTACAGGTCGGGCGCCAGCGCGGTGAACCCGGCGGCAGCGAGGCGGTCCACCACGTCCTTGATGTGCGGCACCAGGCCCCACCACTCCTGGATGACCAGCACCCCGGGACCGGACCCGGCGATGTAGCCGTCGCACGTGTGACCATTGCTCTTGAACGTGACCATCTCACCCATGAGGCGGACTGTACTCAGCTGCGGCGGACGCCGTGCCACGCAGCCATCGCCGCGCCACGGGCGCCGGCCATGTCCAGGTCCGACACCACGTGGAACCCGGCAACGGCGGCCTGCTCGTCGCGCAGCACGGTGGCGGCGCGGACCTCGCCGAGGAACCAGTCGCGGAAGTGCGGCGCGGCCTCCACCACTCCTCCGCCCAGGAAGTAGGCGTCAGGGTCGGTGAAGTTGGCGGCGATGGTGAACATCCGCCCGATCGCCTTGGCCTGTTGGGCGAAGATGCGCAGCGCCATCTCGTCGCCCTGCTCGCCGTAGCCGCGCACCTGCTTGGCGGCGGCGTCGATCGGCAGTGCCGCCAGCGGGTGACCCGGGTACCGGCCCAGCCAGTACGGCAGCAGGTTGACCCGGATGCCGGTGAGCGAGGCGACGCTCTCCAAGTCGCCCTCGAACCCGCAGTTGCAGCGCGGCATCGGCTGGCCGGCCTCCAGCAGGCCCTGCATGGGGATGTGCACATGACCCAGTTCGCCGGCCATCCCGCTGGACCCGCGAACCACCTCGCCGTCGACGATCACTCCCCCGCCCAGCCCGGTGCCCACGATGGCGGCGACCGACGAGTGCTGCGCGGCCGCCTCGCCGAACTGCTGCTCGTGGGCGTAGAGCGCGGCCGCGTTGCCGTCGTTGAGGTAGGTGACCGGCAGGCCCAGCGCACCCTCCACCGCGGCCCGGAAGTCGAACCCCCACCACTCCGGCTGGGCGAAGTTGGTGGCGCCCCGGCTGGAGATGACGCCTTCGGCGCTGGCCGGACCAGGCGTGTCCAGCCCCACCGCCACCACGCTGCTGCGGGCGACCCCGGTCCGGGAGATCGCAGCGGTGAACACCTCACGGATCGCCTCGATCGCCGCCGCGGGACCCTCCGTCACCCGGCTGGGCACCTCCAGCATCCCGCCGACGAGAAACACCCCGCCCTCCACCAGCACGGTGGCGTTGGTCTTCGTGCCGCCGACGTCGAGGCCGACGACGGCCTGCGCTGCATGGTCCGACATCGCGCCCAGCGTACGCGGCGCCGACGGACCTGGCGCGGAGACGCGCACAGGGCGGGGCACCCTCCGGCACCCCGCCCCGTGACTCACCGTGTCGCGATGGAACGTGGGACGATCACTCGCCGCCGGGGTTCAGCGTGACGTCGATGGGGGTGAAGCCGTCACCGTTCACGTCGATGCCCATCTCCGCCAGCATGGTGAGCGCCTCGGTGACGATGTCGTTGGTGTACGCATCGGCATCCGGCTGGGCGGTCAGCACCGTGGCACCCTCCAGGTTCTTGGTCCCGAGGGCGATCTCCACCGTGCGGTCCCACGCGGCCTGGTCGATCATGCCCACACCGTCAGCAGCCGGCCAGATCAGCTTGTTGATCTCGTTCATCTGCCACAGCTGGTGGCTGGCGCCGAGGATCGGCGACTGGGCCAGCACGATGTCCGCGCAGCTCTGGGCGTTGTCACGGCAGTACGCCCAACCGGCCAAGGATGCCGCCACGAACCGCACCGCGGTGTCGTGGTACGCCGCATCGGACAGGCGGTTGCCGTCGGCCCAGATGGCGTCCTGCAGCATGCCGACACCTTCGTCCTCGTAGGAGATGACGTTGAAGTCCTCCGGCGTGTAGAGCTCGCCGGTGTCCGGGTTGACGGCCTCGAGCACCTGTGCGTACTCGTTGTAGGTCATCGCCTCGGCGGCGTCGATCTCACCCTCGAGGAGGGCGACCATGTCGAAGTTCTGCTGCACGAGCGTCACGTCGGCGGCGGGGTCCAGCCCGGCCTCGGTGATGGCCGCGAAGACCTCGTACTCGTTGCCGAAGCCCCAGTTGCCGATGGTCTTGCCGGCGAAGTCGGACGGGGAGGTGATGCCCTTGTCCACGAACGACACCTGGAGGGTGCCGCTGCGCTGGAAGACCTGGGCGATGTCCACGATGTTGGCCCCGGCCTCACGGCTGGCGAGCGCCTTGGGCACCCACGAGATGGCGAAGTCCGCGCCACCGTTGGCCAGCACTTCCTGGGGCACGATGTCCACCGCACCTTCGAGGATCGTGACGTCCAGGCACATCTGCTCGTAGATGCCCTGGTCCACTGCGGCGTAGTAGCCGGCGAACTGGGCCTGGGTGACCCATTGCAGCTGCAGCTTCACCGGGGTCATCTCGGCGCAGTCGCCGCCGGCCATCGTGGTATCGCTGCCCATCGTGGTGTCCGAGCCGGCGGTGGTCTCGGACCCTGCGGTGGTCTCGGGAGCGGCGGCCGTCGTGTCGCTGGACGACTCGTCGTCGCCACAGGCCGCGGCCAGCAGCGAGAACGCCGCCAACGACAGCACTGCCGTGCGTGTCCTTCTCTTCATGGTTGGTGTGTCTCCCCTTGTGTGGTGCGGGCCTCAGTGCGAGGAACCGCGGTGTTGGTGCTCCGTGCCACCGGGGGTGGCGACGGCCTCCATGGTGATGGAGATCAAGTAGAACACAATGCCGAGCAGGCAAGCGGCGAGCACGTAGGCCCAGCCGTCGGCCTTGCGCGACCCGCCGAGGCTGGCGGTGATCCGGCTGCCCAAGCCGTTCTGCGCGCCGCCGAAGTACTCCGACACGAAGGCCGTGATCACGGACATCGGTGCGGCGATCTTCAACGCCGTGAACAGGAACGGGATGGCGTTGGGGATCCGCACATGGCGCAGCATCGCCCACCGCCCGGCGGCGTAGCTCTGCATCAGTTCGAGATGGGTGGGCTGGACATTGCGCAGGCCGCGGGCGACGTTGACCAGCACCACGAAGTAGATGACGATCGCCACCATCAGCCGCCGAGGCATCTCGCTGGTGGCGGGGTACATGTTGCTGAACACCGACACCACCACGAAGATCGGCAGCGCGTTGACTGCGGTGGACAGCGGGGTGATCACCTGGTCCAGCGAGCGGAAGGACATGAGCAGGAACGCCACCGCCACGCCCAGCCCAGTGCCGAGGAGCAACCCGACGAGCGCGTTGGTCCCCGTGACCTGCACGGACTCCCAGATCAGCGACCAGTTGTCGCCGAAGGTGCGGAGGATCTTCGACGGCGGCACGAGGAAGTACTCCTCCACCTCGAAGGCGCGCACCGCCCACTCCCAGGCGCCGAAGAACAGCAGCCCGAAGACCACCGGCGGCAGGACCGCCGAGCCCACCTGGCGCAGGCGCAGGCTCACCGGTCGTCCACCCCGCCCATCGCCGCCATGCCCTCCACGCCGCGCAGCGCTTCGCGCACGGCGGTGACGCCGGCGAAGAACTCCGGCCGGTCGCGGGTGGCATCGTCGCGCCCGGCGCCGAGGCCGATCGGCACGATCTCGGTGATCCGCCCGGGCCGAGCCGACATCACGACCACACGGTCGGAGAGGTACACGGCTTCTGGGATGCTGTGGGTGACGAACACCACCGTGGTGCCTTGCGACGCGCAGATCGACAGGAGTTCGGCCTGCATGTGCTCCCGCGTCATCTCGTCCAGCGCGCCGAACGGTTCGTCCATCAGCAGCAGCGGCGGGTGCGATGCGAGGGCACGGGCGATGGCCACCCGCTGCTGCATGCCGCCGCTGAGCTGCCACGGCATGTGCCGGCCGAAGTCGTCCAGCTTCACCATCCGCAGCATCTCCGCCGAGCGCTCGCGGCGGCGCGGCTTGTCCCAACCCTTCATCTCCAGCGGCAACTCGACGTTGCGGGCCACAGTGCGCCAGTCGAACAGGCCGGCCTGCTGGAAGGCCATGCCGTAGTCCTGGTCGCGGCGGGCCTGCCGGGCGGGCTTGCCGTTCACCACCACGTCGCCGGCCGTGGGCTCGATGAGGTTGGCAATCAATCGCAGCAGGGTGCTCTTGCCGCAGCCGGAGGGCCCGATGAGCGACACGAACTCGCCACGCCGGATCGTCAGATCCACATCGTCCAGGGCATGGACCGTGCCCTTGCGTCCGGTGTTGAAGTGCTTCGACACGCCGCGCAGCACCACCGCGTCGGCCGCTGCCGTCGCACCCACCTCCCCTGCAGCACCGTCGCCCGCCACGGTGTCCACCGGATTCATGCCACTGCCTCCTTCGGTCGGCGGCGCATCAGGAACGCGTCGAACGCGCTCACCAGCATCGCCATCACCAGCCCGACCACCGCCGCGGCCAGAATGGCCGTGTACACCTTCGCCGGGTCGGACGAGAACTGCCGGGCGAACTCGATGATCGGGCGGCCCACGCCACCGCGCAGACCCACCGAGATCTCACCCACGATCACCCCGATGACGGCACCGGCCGCCCCGAGCTTCAGTGCCGGCACCATGTGGGGCACTGCCGCGGGGAAGCGCAGCTTCACCAGCGTCACCCGCCAGGGCGCGGCCAGGCTGTCCATCAACTCCACGGATGCGGCGGGCGCCGACTTCAAGCCGCGAAGGGTCCCGAGCGCCACCGGGAAGAAGCTGAGGAAGACGCCCATCGTGACGACGGACGTCCACCGCTGCCACTCCCAGCCGAACAGCGACAGCTTGCCGCCCCAACCGGCGATCAGCGGCGCCAGCGCGATGAGCGGCACCGTCTGGGAGATGACGAGGTACGGCATCAGTGCCCGCTCGAAGATCCGCAGGCGGGACATCACCACGGCGAGACCGATGCCCAGCAGCGACCCGATGAGGAAGCCGAGGAACGCGAGCTGCAGGGTGTACCAGGCGGACTTGGTGAGGAACCACCACATCGCCTCGCCGCCACGGCCCAACGGGTCGGCGAAGCGGCCGAGGATGTCGGCCACGCTGGGCATCACCCGCGCGTTGGCCTTCGGCAGCACGGTCCAACCGAACACCTTGCCGCCCTTGTCGGGGCCGAGGTTCCGGTACAGCTCCCAGGCGACGACGACCAGCCCGATGGCCAGCGCGAACATCACCACCCGCTTCGCCGAGCGGGCCAACGCGGACGGTGGATTCATCGTCAGGACTTGGCCTTCACATGCTCGGCGACCGCGGGCAGCACCTTCTCGCCGTACGCCCGGAGGGTGTGGTCCTTGTCGTCGTGCTGCAGGTAGATGGCGAACTGGTCCACACCGAGCTCGCGCAGTTGCTCCATGCGCTCCACGTGGGCCTCGACCGGGCCGACGATGCAGAAGCGGTCGACGATCTCGTCCGGCACGAACTGGGTGTGGCTGTTGCCGGCCTGGCCGTGCTCGTTGTAGTCGTACCCCTGGCGGCCCTTGATGTAGTCCGTGAGCGCCCGGGGCACCGCCGCGTCGTCGCCGTAGCGGGCCACGATGTCGGCCACATGGTTGCCGACCATGCCGCCGAACCAGCGGCATTGCTCGCGCCCGTGGGCCAGGCCGGCCTCCGTGCCGTCCGTGACGTAGGCCGGGGCAGCGACGCAGATCCGGATGCCGTCGGGGTCCCGCCCGGCCGCAGCGGCGGCGGCACGCACCGCGCCGATGGTCCACTCGGCGATGCTGAGGTCGGCGAGCTGGAGGATGTACCCGTCGCCGACCTCGCCGGTGAGCGCCAGCGCCTTCGGCCCGTAGGCGGCCACCCACATCTCCAGGCGGCTCTTTCCCGCCCACGGCAGGCACAGCTGGGAGCCCTTGTAGTCCACCGTGCGCCCGTTGGCCAGCTCGCGGATGACGTGGATGCTCTCCCGCAGGGTGGCCAGCGTGGTCGGCGCGCCGTTGGTGACCCGCACCGCCGAGTCGCCGCGGCCGATCCCGCACACCGTGCGGTTGCCGTACATCTCGTTCAGCGTGGCGTAGACGCTGGCCGTGACCGTCCAGTCCCGCGTGGCCGGGTTGGTGACCATCGGACCGACGACCACGTTGCGGGTCTCGGCCAGGATCTGGCTGTAGATGACGTAGGGCTCCTCCCACAGGATGTGGGAGTCGAAGGTCCAGACGTAGTCGAACCCGTAGCTCTCGGCGGTGCGGGCCAGGTCGATCACCCGGCGGGCGGGTGGCGTGGTCTGCAGGACGACCCCGAACTCCATGTGTCTCCCCCTTGTGGTCGGCGCGGCCGTCAGCGGTTCTGCGGGAAGCCGAGGTCGACCGAGCTGGTGCGCGGGTCGGGCCACCGCCGCGTGACCACCTTGGTCCGCGTGTAGAAGTTGATCCCGTCCGGGCCGTACATGTGCTGGTCGCCGAACAGGCTGGCCTTCCAGCCGCCGAAGCTGTAGTAGCTGACCGGCACGGGGATCGGCACGTTGACGCCGACCATGCCGACCTGCACGTCGAACTCGAACTGGCGGGCGGCGCCACCGTCACGGGTGAAGATGGCCGTGCCGTTGCCGAACTGGTTGGCGTTGATGAGGTCGATGCCCTCCTGGTAGCCGCTGATGCGGGCGACGGAGAGGACGGGCCCGAAGATCTCGTCGTCGTAGCACTTCATGCCTGGGCGCACCCGGTCGATGAGGGAGGGCTTGAGGAAGAAGCCGTCGGCCGGCACGTCCTGGGTACCGTCGACGACCAGCGTGGCGCCCTCGCCAGCGGCCCCCTCGACGTAGCCCTTGACCTTGTCGCGGTGCTCGCCGGTGATCAGCGGACCCATCTCGTTGCCGTCGTCGGCGGCGGGGCCGACCTTGATCGACGGGATGCGCTCCTGGATCTTCGCCACCAACTGGTCGGCGATGGCGTCGCTGGCCAGGACGACGGAGATGGCCATGCAGCGCTCCCCGGCAGATCCGTAGGCGGCGCTGACGGCGGCGTCGGCCGCCATGTCCAGGTCGGCGTCGGCCAGCACCAGCATGTGGTTCTTGGCCCCGCCGAGCGCCTGCACCCGCTTGCCGTTCTTCGTGCCGGTCTCGTAGATGTAGCGGGCGATCGGCGTGCTGCCGACGAAGCTGACCGCGGCCACGTCGGGGTGCTCCAGCAGGCGGTCCACCGCGACCTTGTCGCCGTGGACGACGTTGAACGCGCCGTCGGGCAGGCCGGCCTGCTTGAGCAGCTCGGCGATCAGCATGCTGGCCGAGGGGTCCTTCTCACTCGGCTTCAGCACGAACGTGTTGCCGCACGCCAGCGCGTTGGCGAACATCCACATCGGGACCATCGCCGGGAAGTTGAACGGGGTGATGCCGGCCACGACGCCCAGCGGCTGCTTGATGCTGTAGACGTCCACACCGGTGGACGCCTGCTCGCTGTAGCCGCCCTTCAGCAGGTTCGGCACACCGCAGGCGAACTCGATGTTCTCCAGGCCGCGGGCCACCTCGCCCAGCGCGTCGCCGAGGACCTTGCCGTGCTCCTTGGAGAGCAGCGAGGCGATCTCCTTGCGGTTGGCGTCCACCAGCTCGCGCATCCGGAACATGACCTCGGCGCGGCGCGACAGGTTGGTGGACCGCCACCCGGTGAACGCGGCCTTGGCCACGGCGACGGCGCGGTCCACGTCGCCGACCGAGGCGAAGTCCACGGCGGACTGCTGCTGCCCGGTGGCCGGGTCGAACACGGGGCCCGACCGGCCCGACGTGCCCTCGACGGCCTGCCCGTCGATCCAATGGAGAATGCGATTCATGGGAGCAGTGTCCTTTCGGAGGGGCGAGTGGAGGTGACGAGGGAAGCGCCAGCGACGAGCCACACGGAGGCAGCAGCCGAAGCGAAGCGGAGGCCAGTGCCGACCACTAGACGAGGTATTGCGAGAGGCCGCGCTTGACGAACTGGCCGTGGCCCTTGCGGCCGACGTACTGGTCGTTCTCGATGACCACGGTGCCGCGGCTGAGCACGGTGTCCACCTTGCCGTCGATGACCCAGCCCTCCCAGGCGCTGTGGTCCATGTTCATGTGGTGCTTGTCGTTGATGCCGATCTTGGTCTTCGTGTTGGGGTCCCAGACCACGACGTCGGCGTCGGAGCCGGGGGCGATGACACCCTTCTTCGGGTACATGCCGAACATCCGCGCCGGGGTGGTGCAGCAGGTCTCCACCCACCGCTGCAGGCTGATCTCGCCGTTGACGACGCCCTGGTAGAGCAGCTCCATCCGGTGCTCCACGCCGCCGATCCCGTTGGGGATCTTGGAGAAGTCGCCGAGGCCGAGCTCCTTCTGGTCCTTCATGCAGAACGGGCAGTGGTCGGTGGACACGATGGCCAGCTCGTTCATCCGCAGGCCCTTCCACAGGTCGGCCTGGTGGCCGTGGCCCATCTGGCCCACGTAGTCGGGGTCGTGGTCCTTGCTGCGCACGGGCGTGCTGCAGACCCACTTGGCGCCCTCGAAGCCGGGCTGGCCGAGGGTCTCCTCCAGCGTGAGGTACAGGTACTGCGGGCAGGTCTCGGCGAAGACGTTGCGGCCGTGGTGGCGGGCGGCGGCCACCTCGTTCAGGGCGTCGCCGGCGCTCATGTGCACGATGTACAGCGGCACGTTGCCGGCCACATGGCTGAGCACGATGGCCCGGTGGGTGGCCTCGGCCTCCAACGGCGAGGGCCGGGTGTAGCTGTGGTAGCGGGGGTCGGTCTCGCCGCGGGCCAGCGCCTGCTGCACGAGCACGTCGATGGCGATGCCGTTCTCGGCGTGCATGAGGATGACGGCGCCACAGTCGGCAGCCGTCTGCATGGCCCTCAGGATCTGCCCGTCGTCGCTGTAGAACACGCCTGGGTAGGCCATGAACAGCTTGAAGCTGGTGACGCCCTCGTGCTCGGTGAGGTAGGTCAGGGCCTTCAGCGACTGCTCGTCCACACCGCCGATGATCTGGTGGAAGCCGTAGTCGATGGCGCAGTTGCCGTCGGCCTTGCGGTGCCACTCCGCCAGGCCGTCGAACACGTTCTCGCCGTAGCGCTGCACGGCCATGTCCACGATGGTGGTGGTGCCACCCCAGGCCGCGGCCCGCGACCCGGTCTCGAAGGTGTCGCTGGCGAAGGTGCCACCGAACGGCAGCTCCATGTGGGTGTGCACGTCGATGCCGCCGGGGATGACGTACTTGCCGGCCGCGTCGATGACCTTGTCGTGCCCCTCCTCCGTGAAGAACCCGGGTGCGCCGAGCGCGGTGATGGTCTCGCCGGTGATCAGCACGTCCTGGGCGATGACGCCCGACGTGGAGATGACCTGGCCGTTCTTGATGAGCGTGGTCGCCATGGTGCGGTCCTCGTGGTGGGTCGGCGGGTGGGGTCAGTGGGTGAAGAGGTCGTCGTACGCGTCCGGCCGGCGGTCGCGGTAGAACGCCCAACGGTCGCGCACCAGCTTGATCTTGTCGAGATCGAGGTCGCGCACGATGAGCTCCGGCTGGAACGGGTCGCCCTTGTCGCCCACGTACTGGCCCTCCGGGTCCACGAAGTAGCTCTGCCCGTAGAAGTCGTTGTCGCCGAGCGGCTCGATGCCGACCCTGTTGATGGCCCCGACGTAGTACATGTTGGCCACGGCCGCGGCGGGCTGCTCGATGCCCCACAGGTACTGCGACAGGCCGCGGCTGGTGGCCGACGGGTTGAACACGATCTCCGCGCCGTTCAGGCCCAGCGCCCGCCAGCCCTCGGGGAAGTGCCGGTCGTAGCAGATGTACACGCCGACCTTGCCGACGGCGGTCTCGAACACGGGGTACCCGCCGTCGCCGGGGGTGAAGTAGAACTTCTCCCAGAAGCCCTTGGTCTGGGGGATGTGCTGCTTGCGGTACTTGCCGAGGTACGTGCCGTCGGCGTCCACCACGGCGGCCGTGTTGTAGTACAGGCCGGGCCGGACGATCTCGTACATCGGCAGCACCAGCACCATGCCGGCTTCCTTGGCGATGCTCTGGAAGCGCTGGGTGGTGGGGCCGTCGGGGATGGGCTCGGTGTAGGCGTAGTACTCGGTCTCCTGGACCTGGCAGAAGTACGGCCCGTAGAACAGCTCCTGGAAGCACATGACCTGCGCACGCTGGGCTTTCGCGTCGTGCACGGCCTGCTCGTGCTTGTCGAGCATGGCCTCCTTCGTGCCGGGCCAGTCGGTCTGCAGCAGGGCGGCGCGCACGGTGTTCGTCATGGCGCGGACTCTAATGTGACACGCCAGGCCAGACAATAGATGTATTGTTACCGCACAATGTCCATCGTGCACGACGTGACGGGGGCCGACGAGGTCGGCGCGGCGGCCATCGCCGGGGCCGTGGACGACCGTTCGGCGCGGGGCATCGCGGCCGCCATCGGCCGCCTGGTCACCGACGGGTCGCTGCCCATCGGGTCACGCCTGCCCACGGTGCGCGACCTGGCCCGCCGGCTGGGCGTCTCCCCCACCACCGTCAGCGAGGCGTGGCAGACGCTGGCGGCCGTGGGCGCGATCGACGCCCGCGGGCGGCAGGGCACGTTCGTCCGCCAGCCCACCGGGCCGGTCACCGCCCGCCGCTACCGCAGGGTCACCGAAGGCCCCGGCCACTTCGCCCTCGACCTCAGCACCGGCACCCCCGATCCGGCACTGCTGCCGGACCTCGGCCCGCTGCTGGCGGCCGTGGGGCGCCGCTCGCTGACGGACAACTACCTCGACCACCCGGTGCTGCCGGCGCTGGAGGAGAGGCTGCGCGCCGACTGGCCGTTCCCGCCGGAGGCCATCACCATCGTCGACGGGGCCATGGACGCGCTGGACCGCATCGCCCGCGCGGTGGTCCGCCTCGGCGACCGCGTCGTGGTGGAGCATCCGTGCTTCCCTCCCCTGCTCGACCTGCTGGACCTGCTGGGGGCCGAGGTCGTCGGGGTGGACGTGGACGACGAGGGGCTGCAACCGGCGGGGCTCAGCGACGCGTTGGACGCCGGCGGCGTGTGCGCCGTGATGCTGCAGCCCCGCGCCCACAACCCGGCGGGCGTGGCGCTCACCCGGCGCCGCGGCACCGCGCTCGCCGCCGTCCTGCGCCGGCACCCGCGGGTCGTGGTGGTGGAGGACGACCACTCCGGCGACATCGCCGCCGCTCCCCTCGTCAGCCTGGGCACCTGGCTGCCGCAGCGGACGGTGCACATCCGCAGCTACTCCAAGAGCCACAACCCGGACCTCCGCCTGGCGGCCGTCGGCGGCGCCGGCAGCGTGGTGGACGCCGTGGTGGACCGCCGCCTCCTCGGCCCGGGCTGGAGCAGCCGCCTCCTGCAGGCCGTCCTGCTGGAGATGCTGGACCACCCGCCCACCGTCGCCGCCGTCGCCCACGCCCGCGACGAGTACGCCCGCCGCCGCCAGGCCGTGGCCGACGCCCTGCGCGCTCGCGGCGTCACGGTCACCGGCACCGACGGGATCAACCTGTGGATGGAGGTCGTCGACGAGCGGTCCGCGCTGTTGACCCTGGCCGCGCAGGGCATCGGCGCCGCGCCCGGCGAGCCGTTCATGGTCCGCCCGGACACCCCCCACCTGCGCGTCACCGTGGGCCTGGTAGACCACGACCTCGACGACCTGGCCCGCCGCCTGGCCGATGCCGCCGGGGCCAACCCGGCCCGGGCGGGCCAGCGCTGAGCGCCGCTACTGTGCGGCCCGTGAGCACCGACACCGCGACCCAGTTCGACCCGCACCGCGCCATCCGCGACCTGAGGAACCTGGCTGCCCGCACCGGTGGCCCGGCCGGGTCGCGCCGGCTGTGCTGGACCGCGGAGTGGGCCGAGGCACGCGCCATGCTGCGCGAGGAGCTGTCCACCCTGCCCGTCACGGTGGAGCAGGACGAGGCCGGCAACCTGTGGGCGTACCTGCCGGGCCGCTCCGCCGACACGGTGGTCGTCGGCTCCCACCTGGATTCCGTGCCGGCCGGCGGCTGGCTGGACGGCGCACTGGGCGTGATGGGTGGGCTGGAGGTGCTGCGGTCGCTGGCCGCCCGCCCCGAGCCGCCGGCCCGCTCCTTCGCCCTCGTGGACTGGGCGGACGAGGAGGGCGCCCGCTTCGGCCGCAGCCTGTTCGGGTCCGCCGCCGTGGTCGGCACGCTGGATCTGGACATCGTCCGCGAGCTGAAGGACCGCCAGGGTGACGCGCTGCCCGAGGTGCTGGCCGCCCACGGGGTGGCCATCGACGCGATGGACGGCTGCCGCACCCGCCTCGGCGACGTCGTCGCCTACCTCGAACTGCACATCGAGCAGGGCCCGGTGCTGGAGCACCGCGGCCTGGGGATCGGCGTGGTCAGCGGGACGGTCGGCATCGAGCGGGAGCGCCTGGTCTTCGACGGGCAGGCCGCGCACGCCGGCACGATGCCGATGCCCATGCGGCGGGACTCGTTGCGGGCGATGAGCCGCTTCGCGCTGGAGCTCGCCGAGATCGGCGCCCGCCACGAGGGCGTCACCACGGTCGGCAGCGTCTCCTGCTGGCCCGGCGTGGTCACCGCCGTCCCGGGCACCACGACCTGCACGATGGACATGCGTCACATCGACGCCGGGGAGTTAGCGGCGATGTTCGCCGAGGCCAAGGATGCGGCCCAGCGGGCGGCCGACGCGGAGGGCTGCACGGTGCGCTTCGAGCACATCTTCCGCATCCCGCCGATGATCTTCGACCCGGTGCTGGTGGAGCGGGTGCGCGACGCCGTGGAGGCCGTGGAGGGGCACCGCTTCGAGCTGCCCAGCGGTGCGCTGCACGACGCCTCGGAGATGGCCCGGGCGGTGCCGACGGCCATGGTGTTCACGTCCTCCATCGGCGGCCTCTCGCACACGAAGGAGGAGGACACGCCCGAGGACCACCTGGCGATGGGCCTGTCGGCCTTCCACCGCGCCGTGGTGGCCACCGTCGGCGCCCATGTGAGCACCGGGAATTCTTTGTCCGGACACAAAGAGCGGTCTGTACGCCCAGGCGGGTGACAACTACCATCCCGCTCATGAGCGTGCTCGACACCCATCCCGCCGACGCCTTCGCCAACGACCGGGCGCACGTCTTCCACTCCTGGAGCGCCCAGTCGGCCCTCAAGCCGGTCGTCATCAGCCGCGCCGAGGGCAGCTACATGTGGACCGAGGACGGCACCAAGTACCTGGACTTCTCCAGCCAGTTGATGAACGTCAACATCGGCCACCAGCACCCCAAGCTGATCGCCGCCATCCAGGAGCAAGCGGGCCGGCTGTGCACCATCGCCCCGTTCCACGCCAACGACGCCCGCAGCGAGGCCGCCCGGCTGATCGTCGAGGTCGCCCGCAACGGCAACCCGGACAGCAACCTGGAGATGGTGTTCTTCACCAACGGCGGCGCCGAGGCCACGGAGAACGCCGTGCGCATGGCCCGCCTGCACACCGGGCGCAACAAGGTGCTCAACCACTACCGCAGCTATCACGGCGCGACGAACGGGGCCATCACGCTCACCGGCGACCCGCGCCGGTGGCCCAGCGAGCCGGGCATGCCGGGCGTGGTGAAGTTCTGGGGCCCGTACCCGTACCGCAGCGCATTCCACTCCACCAGCGAGGCGGAGGAATGCCAGCGGGCGCTGCAGCACCTCGACGACACGCTGATGGTGGAGGGCGCCCACACGGTGGCCGCGATCATCATCGAGACCGTCGTCGGCACCAACGGCATCCTGGTCCCGCCGGACGGCTACCTCGCCGGCGTGCGCGAGCGGTGCGACCGGCACGGCATCGTCATGATCTGCGACGAGGTGATGGCCGGCTTCGGCCGCTGCGGCGAGTGGTTCGCCTGGCAGCACTGGGGCGTGGAACCGGACCTGGTCTGCTTCGCCAAGGGCGTCAACTCCGGGTACGTCCCGCTCGGCGGCGTGGTCATCAGCACGAAGGTGGCGGACTCCTTCCGCGACCGCGCCTACCCCGGCGGCCTCACCTACTCCGGCCACCCGCTGGCCTGCGCCAGCGCCGTCGCCAGCATCAACATCTTCCGCGAGGAGGGCGTCATCGAGCACGCGCGGGCCATCGGCGAGGAGGTCATCCGCCCCGGCCTGGAGAAGCTGATGGCCAACCACCCGAGCGTCGGCGACGTCCGCGGCCTCGGCGTGTTCTGGGCGCTGGAGTTGGTGAAGAACCGGGAGACCCGCGAGCCGATGGTGCCGTACAACGCGGCCGGCCCGGACGCCGCGCCGATGACCGAACTGCTCGCCGCCTGCAAGGCCCGCGGGGTGTGGCCGTTCACCCACTTCAACCGGCTGCACATCTGCCCGCCGTGCAACGTCAGCGCCGCCGAGGTGGAGGAAGGCCTGGCCGTGCTGGACGAGTGCCTGGCACTCACCGACGCCCACTGCACGGGCTGACCAGGCCCGCCCGCCTGCCCCGCCTGCCCGCCAGTAGCCGGCCGGAACCTTCGCGCACCCCCTGGGCACACTGCCGCCATGGGACGCAACAGCCAACAACGCCGTCAGCAGCAACAGCGCCGTGCCCAGCAGCGCGACCGGGCTGCGTTCTCGCGCCGCACGGCCGGCGCCGACCCGTCCATGGCCGACCCCGCCCGCCTGGTGGACATCGCCTGCGCCGTGGCCCTCGGGCCCGGGGCGGACGGCCGCCACTTCGAGGCCGCGCTGGAGCTGCTGGAGGAACTGGAATCCGCAGCCGGGCCCGGCGAGCGCCCGTCGGCGCTGCTCCACGATCGCATCACCCGGGCGCTGGATGCCGTGCTCGAGGGCGGGTGGGAGCCTGCCGACGTGGTGCACGCCACCCGGCGGGCGTTCACCCAGCGGCTCGGCCGCCTGGCCGCCCAGTACGTCGCCGCCCACGCCCGACAGCACCAGGCGGTCCACCGGGCGCCGCCCCGCTGGCTGGAGCAGTTGGCCGAGCTCGGGGTGCTGGACCCCACGGACGGCCGGTTGACCGGTGGGCACGCCGATGTGCTGGCCAGGTGGGCCAAGGCCGAACGCCTGCACCCGGCGGACTCGTTGGGTGGCGCCGTGCAGCTCCGGGCGGTGCTGCGGAACGCGGGCCGGCTGAACCCGCTGCTGCCCCCACCGTCGCGGTGGGTGGCCAGCAATGCCGGCAACGCGTACGGGCCGCCCGGCGGCGCCGGCACCACCGGGGAGATCGACGCCAAGGCCCTGCGCACCATCCGCGCCCTCCTGGCCAAGGCCGAGGCCACCACGTTCGAGGCGGAGGCCGACGCCTTCACCGCCAAGGCGCAGGAGTTGATGGCCCGCCACTCCATCGACGCCGCGGTGCTGGCGGCAGCAGCGATGGGGGACGGTGGCCGTCTCAGCCGGGGCACGGAGGCCCGGCGGATCCACATCGACGACCCGTACGCCGACGAGAAGGTCGGCCTGCTGGCGGCCATCGGCCACGTCAACTCGGTGACGTGCGTGTGGGCGTCCGCTGCCGGCTTCGCCACGGTCGTCGGCTTCCCGGTGGACCTCCAGCTGACCGAGGTGCTGTTCACCTCCCTCCTGGTGCAGGCCACCCACGCCTCGTCACATGCCACGGCGCACGACGCCCGGCTGCGGACGGCGTCGTTCCGCCGGGCGTTCCTGGTGGCCTTCGCCGAGCGGGTGGCCGAGCGCCTGGAGGCCGCCACCCGCCATGCCGCCGAGGCGGCCGAGGCGGAGTACGGCAGTTCGCTGGTGCCGGTGCTGCAGCATCGGCAGGCCGCCGTGCAGGCCGCGGTCGAGGAGCTCTTCCCGGACACCGTGCCGATGCGCTCGCGCCGGCTGGACGCTGCCGGGTACCACGCCGGGCGGGCCGCCGGCGACCGCGCCGACCTCGGCGCCGGCAAGCCGCTGCCCACGGGGTGACGCGCCCACGGCAGCGGGCGCTCCCACCGAGCTGTGCCACCATGGGCGCGTGACCGACGACCACCTGCCTCACGAGTTTGCCAAGGACGCCACGGAGCACACCCGGGCGGCCAACTCCCGCCCCGTCCCGCCGTTCGACCCGGCGGACTTCGACCGGGTGTCGCGGGGCCTCATCGCCCAGCACCCCACGGGCGTCATCGAGGGTCCCATCGGCCCGGCGTGGGACCTCGGCAAGTGGTCCTTCATCCAGCAGGGCGAACCCGCGCCGGACACGGTGAACCCCAGCCTTTGGCGCCAGGCCCAGCTGAACTGCGTGCACGGCCTGTTCGAGGTGGCCCCCGGCTGCTGGCAGGCGCGTGGCTACGACATCTCCAACATCACGTTCATCGAGGGCACGACCGGGTGGGTCGTCGTCGACCCGCTGACCTGCACCCAGACCGCCGCGGCGTGCCTGGAGCTGGCCAACAACACGTTGGGCGCCCGCCCCGTCACCGGCGTCATCTACACCCACAGCCACCTCGACCACTTCGGTGGCGTCCTGGGCGTCACCACCCAGGCGGACGTGGACGCCGGGCGCTGCGTGGTGGTGGCACCGGAGCACTTCATGCGCGAGACCGTGGCGGAGAACCTGCTGGCCGGCATGGCCATGACCCGCCGCTCGCTCTACCAGTTCGGCCCGCTGCTGCTGCCCGGCCCGCGCGGCCAGGTGGACGCCGGCCTCGGCAAGGGCGTCCCGCTGGGCACGTCGAGCCTCATCCCGCCCACGGTGGACATCACGTTCACCGGGCAGGAGATGGTGATCGACGGGGTGCGGATCATCTTCCAGCTCACGCCGGAGACCGAGGCGCCGGCGGAGATGAACTTCTACTTCCCCGACCACGGCTGGCTGTGCATGGCGGAGAACTGCAGCCACAACATGCACAACCTCATCCCGATCCGCGGTGCCCAGGCGCGCGACTCGCTGTCGTGGAGCCGGTACATCGACGACGCGCTGGACCTGTTCGGCAACCAGGCGGAGCTGATGTTCGCCTCCCACCACTGGCCGCGCTGGGGCCGCGACGACGTGAAGGACTTCCTCGGCCGCCAACGGGACCTGTACCGCTGGGTGCACGACCAGACCCTGCGCCTGGCCAACCACGGCTACGTGGCCACCGAGATCGCCGAGATGCTGCACCACCCGCCGGACCACTTCGAGGAGAGCCACACGGTCGGCTACTACGGCAGCCTGATCCACAACGTGAAGGCCGTGTACCAGCGCTACCTCAGCTGGTACGACGGCAACCCGTGCCACCTGCACCCACATCCGCCGGTGGAGGCCGGCCAGCGCTACGTGGACCTCGCCGGCGGCCCGGACGCCCTGCTGGCCAAGGCTCGCGAGGCCTTCGACGCCGGCGACTACCGCTGGGTGGCCGAACTGGTGAACCACCTCGTGTTCGCCGACCCGATGAACCGGGAGGCCCGGGCCTTGCAGGCCGACGCGCTGGAGCAGTTGGGCTACCAGAGCGAGTCGTCCACGTTCCGCAACGCCTACCTGTTCGGTGCGCAGGAGCTTCGCCACGGCGGCCCGCCGCGGCACAAGGCGGGCAACCGCGGCCTGGTGCGGGCGCTGCCGATCGACCAGTTGCTGGCCACCGTCGGCATGCGGCTGAACAGCGACGCCGTCGCCGGGGCCGACTTCACGATCAACCTGACGTTCACCGACATCGAGGAGGACTGGCTGCTCGGCCTGTCCCACCGCGCCATCCGCTACCGCAAGGACCGTCGTGACGACAGCGCTGCCGCCACCGTCACGTCCACCCGCGAAGCGCTGAGCGCGGTGATCGCCGCCGACGTCACCCTCGACGACGCGCTCGCCGCCGGCGACATCACCATCGACGGCGACGCCGGCGCGCTGCGGATGATCATCGACAACCTCGACGTGTTCATGGGCGGCTTCCCCATCATCGAGCCCTGACGCGGCTCGGCCGCCCGGTTGCCCGGGCGGCCGAGACCGTACGTCTGGTGCGGGTGCGGCGGGTCAGCCGATGGTCCAGGTGCCGTTGCTGCGGAGGAGGTCGCCCAGGCTGCCCGGGCCCTTCTTCTCGCCGGCCTGCATCACCTGGGCGGCCACCTGCGAGCCGTAGTCCGGCCGGTGGACGTCGCGGAAGATGCCGAACGGCGTCGGCGAGTGGTCGTCGTGCGACAGGCGGGCCAGCGCGAACGCCAGGCCCGGGTCCTCGCGGTGGGCGTCGTGCACGAGCAGGTTGTCCACCCCGGCCTCGATGACGTCGACGATCCGCAGTTGGCCGTCGCTGCCCATCATCACGCCGTGCTCCTTCTCCGGGCCGAAGCGGATCGGCTCGCCGTGCACGAGGTCGATCATCATCTCGGCGCGGTGGTGCTTGCCGGTGACCCCGTCGAACGCAGCGTCGTTGAAGACGTTGCAGTTCTGGTAGATCTCCACGAACGACGCACCCTGGTGGTCGTGGGCGGCGCGGAACACGTTCATCATGTGCTTGCGGTCCAGGTCGTGGGTGCGGGCCACGAAGGAGGCCTCGGCGCCGAGGGCCACCGCCAGCGGGTTGAACGGGTGGTCGATCGAGCCCATCGGGGTGCTCTTGGTGACCTTGCCCTCCTCGCTGGTCGGCGAGTACTGGCCCTTGGTGAGGCCGTAGATCCGGTTGTTGAACAGCAGGATCGTCAGGTTGACGTTGCGCCGCAGGGCGTGGATGAGGTGGTTGCCACCGATGCTGAGCGCATCGCCGTCGCCGGTGATGACCCAGACGTCCAGGTCCGGCCGGGCCACGGCCACACCGGTGGCGATGGCCGGGGCGCGCCCGTGGATGGAGTGCATGCCGTAGGTGTTCATGTAGTACGGGAAGCGGCTGCTGCAGCCGATGCCGCTGATGAACACGGTGTTCTCCGGCGCCACGCCGAGGTCCGGCATCAGGGTCTGGACGGCCTGGAGGATGCCGTAGTCGCCGCAGCCGGGGCACCAGCGGACCTCCTGGTCGCTCATCCAGTCCTTCTTCTGGGTGAGGGGCACGATGACGTCGCTCACTTGAGGACCTCCTGGATTGCGGCTTCGAGTTCGGCAGAGGAGAAGGGCAGGCCCTGGACCTTGGTGACCGGCTTGGCGTCCACCAGGAACTCGGCCCGCACGATGCGGCACAGCTGGCCCATGTTGAGCTCCGGCACCAGCACGTGGCGGAAGGAGCGCAGCAGGTCGCCGAGGTTCGGCGGCAGTGGGTTGAGGTGGGTGAGGTGGATCCAGCCGACCTTCGTGCCGGCCCGGCGGGTGCGCTGCACGGCGGCGTCGATGGCGGCCCAGGTGGAGCCCCATCCGAGCAGCACGACGTCGGCGTCCGCGTCGCCCATCACCTTCGCCTCGGGGATGTCCTTGGCGATGCCGGCGATCTTGTCCGCACGGAGGTGGACCATCTTGGTGTGGTTGGCCGGCGTGTAGCTGATGTCGCCGCGGCCGTCCTCCTTCTCGATGCCACCCACGCGGTGCATGAGGCCGGGGGTGCCGGGGATGGCCCACGGGCGGGCCAGGGTCTCCGGGTCGCGGAGGTACGGCCAGTACTCCTCCGTGCCGTCCTCGTTGACATGGTTCTTCGCCGTGGCGAAGGGCACCGAGATGTCCGGCAGGGTGTCCGGGTCGGGGATCTTCCACGGCTCGCTGCCGTTGGCCAGGTAGCCGTCGCTGAGCAGGATGACCGGCGTGCGGTACTTCAGCGCGATGCGGGCGGCCTCGATGGCGGCGTCGAAGCAGTTGGCCGGGCTGTAGGCGGCGACGATCGGCAGCGGGGCCTCGCCGTGGCGGCCGTACATCGCGATGTTCAGGTCGGCGGCTTCGGTCTTCGTGGGCAGGCCGGTGGAGGGGCCGCCACGCTGGATGTCCACCAGCACGAACGGCAGCTCCAGCGACACGGCCAGGCTGGTGGTCTCGCTCTTCAGCGCCACACCGGGGCCGGACGTGGTGGTGACCCCGAGGTGGCCGGCGAACGCAGCACCCAGCGCCATGCCGGCGGCGGCGATCTCGTCCTCCGCCTGCAGGGTACGAACGCCGAAGTTCTTGTGCTTGGACAGCTCGTGGAGGATGTCGCTGGCCGGCGTGATCGGGTAGCTGCCGAGGAACACGGGCAGCTTGGACAGCTGGCCGGCGGCCACCAGGCCCCATGCCAGCGCGGTGTTGCCGGTGATGTTGGTGTACTCACCGGGCGAGGTGTCCGACGGCGGGACCATGTACGGGTGGTCGAACAGCTCGCTGGTCTCGCCGAAGTTGTACCCGGCCTTGAAGGCGGCCAGGTTGGCCTCCTTCACCAGGTCCTTGAAGCGGCCCTCGATCCAGGCGATGGTCGGCTCGATCGGGCGGGAGTACAGCCAGCTCACCATGCCCAGCGCGAAGAAGTTCTTCGAGCGCTCGGCGTCGCGCGGCTTCACACCCAGCGGCTCTGCCGCCGCCTGGGTGAGGGTGGTCATCGGCACCTCGACCACGCGGTAGTTGGAGAGCGACCCGTCCGTCAGCGGGTTGGACGTGTAGTCGGCCTTCTCCAAGTCGCGCGCCTCGAACGCGTCGCTGTTGACGATGAGCAGGCCGTTCTGCTCCAGGCGGTGAATGTCCGCCTTCAGGGCCGCTGCGTTCATCGCCACCAGCACGTTGGGCGAATCGCCCGGCGTGGTGATGTCGTGGTCGCTGATGTGGACCTGGAAGCTGGACACGCCGTTGACCGTGCCCGCTGGGGCGCGGATCTCGGCGGGATAGTCCGGGAAGGTCGACAGGTCGTTCCCGAACAGGGCGCTGACCGAGGTGAACCGGTCGCCGGTGAGCTGCATGCCGTCACCGGAGTCGCCGGCGAAACGCACCACCACGTGCGAGATCTGCTCCGGCTGGCGGGACGACCGCTCGACGGTGTCCGTCATGGGACACTCCTCCTGGTTGCCGGACAGGCTCCGTTGCCCATCCACGTAGGTCCTGTTATACCGCGCGGCGGCCCGCGGAACCCGACACGGACTCAAGTTAGGGACGTTGGTCCCACGGCGCCGGGGCCGTGTCCCGTGCGGCTCGCGGGCCGCCGGCGGCGCGAGTCAGGCCAGTCGCAGCAGTTCCGGCGCGCACGGGCACTCGGGCTGCAGGCTGCCCTCGCCCGCGCCGGCCACGCCACCCTGGCCGGCCACGTAGGTGGCGAGCGCGAGCGGCAGCGGCTCGGCCTCCACGTGCCACGGGCGGCGGACGTCCGCCACACGCTCCAGCAGGGAGGTGAACCCGGCCTCCGGCAGGCAGCGGCCCACGCCGACGACGGCCCAAACGGGCACCTCGCTGCAGTAGGCGACGGAGGCCGCAGCGCGGGAGCCGGCGGCAGCCAGCATCTCGGTGGGGGCCGCCGCCAGCGCCTCGACGAGGAGGAGGTCGGCGGCGAGGACGGCGGCGGACGTGCCACCCGGCTCGACGATCTCCGCAGCGACATCGGCCCGCTCCAGGCGGCGGACGAACGCCTGGCCCTGGTCCTGCGCGTCGATGGCCAGCACGGTGAGGTCGCCGCGGCGCAGGACGGCCTCGCCGGCGAGGTCCGGCCAGCCGACCAGGCACACCGTGGCGCTTTCCGGAAGGGCCTCGGCCAGCAGGTCGGGCGTCGGGTCACTGTCCAGCGCGGCCGCCAGTTCGCGGGCGGCACGCATCGGCTCCGGCGAGGTCAGCAGGTGGGCGCACAGCCACCACAGCGGCCCGGACGTGGGGTGCCGCTCCACGATCCGCCGGCAGCTGACCACCAGCCCGGCAGGGTCGGGCCCGAGGTTGCGCAGCGCCGACGCCGTCTCGGCCACCAGCACCCGCTGGTCGGCCCCGCTGGACCGGGCGATGTAGCGGAGACGCTCGATCGGATGCACCTCAGCGACCATAGCCCTGCCGACGGTGGGCACGGGCGGTCAGGGCGGGGCACGGCAGGCGACCGCTCCGCGCCGGTCAGCGGTGCGACAATCCCTGCCGTGCGCACGGTCATCCGAGTCGCTGCGGCCGCAGCCCTCCTCGCCGCCTGCTCGTCCTCCGGCTCGGGCTCCGGCTCGGGCTCGGGGTCGTCCGCGCCGGCACCGCCCGTCACCGCCACGCCGCCGCCGACCGCCGCGCCGTCGATACCCACGACTGTCGTGGACGACGGCTGCGACCTTCCCGCTCCCACCGTGTTCGACCAGTACGGCAGCGTGCACACCATCACCCCGCAGCCCGCCAGTGCGGCACTCCGGCTGACCATCGAGCTGACTCCGTCCGCGGCGTGCCCCGGCGGGCAGGTCCACGCTGTCGTCACCGTCACCAACCCGACCGGCGAGCCGCTCGAGTTCCAGCCCACACGCGGCCTCATCCTCGGCGTCCGCGGCCAGATGGCCCGGTGGAGCGTTGCGCCGCTCGCACCAGCCACCGTGCAGGCCGGGGAGACGATCGTGCGGGAGACGACGATCGTCGTGCCCGATGTCCTGCCCGGCCGGTATCGCGTGTTCGCCGAGGGGTACGAGGACCACACGACGCTCGCCGTCCTCGCCAACGGCTGATCCTCGACGGGATGGGTCGCGCGGGCGCCGCCGCGCTACCGTTGGCACCCGTGGCTAGCAATGTGGCGCTCGACATCAACCTGACCACCATCGGCGGCGAGACGCGGCCCTTGGAGGAGTGGATCACCACGTTCCACCTGGCCAGCGTGGTGCTGGATCCGTACACCAACGAGAGCTCGTGGATCCTGAAGACCGCGGCCCGGATCCTGGACGGGTTCCGCGGTGCGGACGTGCGGGTCAACCTCGTGGTCACGTGCTCCGCCGAGGAGGCCAAGGAGTACCTCGGGCCGCTGGCGGACAGCTTCCTGGTGTTCTGCGACGCCGACCGTTCCTTCGTGCGCGGCCTCGGCCTGGAGACCCTGCCGGCGTTCGTCTTCGTGCGCGGCGACGGCTCCGTGGAGGCCACCGCTCAGGGGTGGGACCCCGCCGAGTGGAAGCAGGTGGCCAAGGCCATCTCCGACACCTGCGCCTGGATCGCTCCGCGCATCCCCCTCGCCGGCGACCCCTCGCCGTTCCGCGGCACGCCGGCCGCCGGCTGACCCGGGCGCCGCGTGCGCTTCACCGCCCCCGACCTTCCCGTCCTCGACGCACTCCCGACCGTCCTCGACGCGCTGGCGCGCCACGGCAGCGCCGTGCTGGTCGCCCCGCCGGGCGCCGGCAAGACCACCCTCGTGCCGCTGGTGCTGCTCGACGAGCCGTGGCTGGAGGGCCGGCGGATCGTCATGCTGGAGCCCCGCCGTCTGGCGACCCGCGCCGCCGCCCAGCGGATGGCCGCCCTGCTGGGTGAGCCGGTGGGGCAGACCGTCGGCTACCAGACCCGCGATGAGCGGCGCATCGGGCCGGCGACCCGCATCGAGGTGGTGACGGAAGGCGTGCTCACCCGCCGCCTGCAGCACGACCCCACGTTGGACGGAGTCGGCCTGGTGGTGTTCGACGAGGTGCACGAGCGCAACCTGCCCACCGACGTGGGCCTGGCCCTGGCGCTGGATGCGCGGGACGCGGTGCGGCCGGACCTGCGGGTGCTGGCGATGTCCGCCACACCGGACACGAAGGGCCTCTTGAAGGTGCTCGGCGCGGACACGCCGGTGGCCGCCAGCGACGGCCGCCTGCACCCGGTGGACATCGTGTGGGCGCCGATGGGCAAGCAGGACCGCCCGGTGGAGGCCTGCGCTGCGCTGGTCCTGAGGGCGCTGCGCGAGCAAGCCGGCAGCGTGCTGGTGTTCCTGCCGGGCATCGGCGAGATCCGCAGGGTGCAGGGGATGTTGGAGGGGGCGGTCCCGGCCGACGTGGACGTGTACCCGCTGGCCGGCGCGCTGACACAGGCCGAGCAGGACCATGCCCTCCAGCCCTCTCCCCCCGGCCGGCGGCGGGTGGTGCTGTCCACCGACATCGCCGAGTCGTCGCTAACGGTCGACGGCGTGCGAGTGGTGGTGGACGCCGGTCTGGCCCGGGTGCCGCGGTTCGATCAGCGCACCGGGATGACCCGGCTCACCACCGTGTCCACCTCGCGGGCCTCGGCCGACCAGCGTGCCGGGCGGGCAGGCCGCACCGAGCCGGGCGCCGCCTACCGGCTCTGGAGCAAGCTGGAGCACGGCACGCGCCGCGCCCACCTGGAGGCCGAGATCACCCAGGTGGACCTGGCGGGCCTGGCGCTGGAACTGGCGGCCTGGGGCACGCCCGCGGGCGAGTTGCGATGGGCTGACGCCCCGCCACCACGCACGCTGCAGCAGGGCATCGAGTTGCTGGCCCGCCTGGGCGCTGTGGACGGTGACGGCCGGATCACGGCCGTCGGGCGGCAGATGCTGGCCCTCCCGCTGCACCCCCGCCTGGCCCACATGGTGGTGGCCGCGGCACCGGCCGACCGGCCCCTGGCGTGCGTGATCGGCGCCCTGCTGGACGAACGCGACGTGTTCCGCGGGCGACCCGACGAGCTGCCGGCCGACCTGGCGCTGCGGGTGGGCGTGGTCTGCGGCCAGGTCCACGACCGGGCGGACGGGCGCGACGTGCGCCGGGTGCGGGACCGCGCCGAGGACCTGGCCCGCCGGGCCGGCGTGCCGTTCGACCTCGACCTGGTGCGGCCGGACCGTTGCGGTGCGGTGCTGGCGCTGGGCTACCCGGACCGCATCGCCGTGCGCCGCACCCAGCCTGGCCAGTTCCAGCTGCGGACGGGGTCGGGGGCCTTCGTGCCGCCCACCGACCCGCTGGCCGAGGAGCGTTTCGTAGTGGCTGCCGACCTCGACGGCAAGCGCGACCAGGCCCGCATCCGCATCGGTGCCGCGCTGGACACGGCCGAGTTGATGGAGGCCCTCGCCGACCAGATCGAGCGGCGCGAGGCGCTGGTGTGGGACAAGGGTCGCGACGACCTCGTGCAGAGGGTGGAGATGCGCCTCGGCGGGATGCTGCTGGACGAGACCGTCCGTGCCGCTCCAGCCGGTGAGGAGACGGTCGCCGCGCTGGTGGAGCGGGTGCGCGTCAGCCGGCTGGGCGCGCTGATATGGCCGGACAGCGCGATCGCGCTGAGAGCGCGGGTCGCATTCCTCCGGCGCGAGCGCGGCGACGAGTGGCCGGACTGGAGCGACGCCGCACTGGTGCGCACCCTCGACGACTGGCTGGCGCCGTACCTCGTCGGAGCGACCGGCCGGGCCGACCTCGAGCGGTTGGACACCGGGATGCTGTTGAGCGCCCAGCTCGGCTGGGACATGTCGGTGCAACTGGCCGATCTGGCACCGCCGACGCTGCAGACTGCCGCGGGGCGCAGCGTGACGATCGACTACGCCCGCGACGTGCCCACCGCGCGGGTGCGGGTGCAGGACCTGTTCGGCACCAAGGTCCACCCCACCGTGGCCGGAGGGACGGTACCGGTGGCGTTGGAGCTGCTCTCCCCCGCCGACCGCCCGGTGCAGATCACCCGTGACCTGCCCGGCTTCTGGGCCGGGACCTGGGCCGACGTGCGCAAGGACATGGCCGGTCGCTACCCCAAGCACCAGTGGCCGCAGGACCCCGCCAATGCCGACCCGAAGCGGCTCAAGTAGCGCCCGGCGACGGCGCCTGACCGGACGGTGGCACCAAGCGACCGCTCGGTATATGGTCCCCCCATGACGACTCGGCGGACACTGGTGGCGGCGCTGTCGTTGCCACTCGTACTCGGCACGCTTGCGGTGCCGCGGATCGCGGCGGCCACACCGCCAGGAGGCACCGAGCGCCTGTTCGTGCCAACCGGCTTCGGCAGCATCGACGACGCCGACCCGATCCCCACGCCGCGAACCGGGCGCCTCGATGCAGCGCTCGTGCCGGACCCCTCGGGCACCACGTTGGTGGAGGTCACCGGCGACGCCGCAGCGATCACCGACGACCTCTCGGCCATCGGGGCGGAACGCGTCAGCGGCCTCGACGGCCTGGTGCTGGCCCGGGTCGCCAACGATCGGCTCGGCACGCTGGCGGCGTCCTCCGGCGTCACGTCCGTCCGCGCGGCGACGCCCGTCACCGACGAGCACCTGGACCCGACCCTGCGAATCGAGCGCGGCAACACGACCGGCCAGCACCAGGCGATGGCGCAGGCGTGGCACGACGCCGGGTACACGGGGGCCGGCAGCAAGGTGGGCATCCTCGGTCTGTTCGACGAGACGGTGCTGGACAAGGAGATCGCCACGTTCGAACTGCCCCCCATTCCCACCGGGCACCGCACATGCATCTCCGCCGGCGCCTCCTGCCCGTTCGGCACCCCGGGCGCCACCTACGGCAACTCGCTCACCGAGATCGTCGCGGACCTCGCGCCGGACACGGACTTCTACCTGGCCGAGATCGGCTACAAGCTGGACTACCTCAACGCCATCGACTGGTTCGCTGCCAACGGCGTCAACATCCTGCTCAACCCGATCATCTGGCCCTACGACGGGCCGGGCGACGGCACCGGCCTCGCCGCCGCGATCATCGACTACGCGGTCAGCAAGGGCATCGCCTGGTTCAACACCGCCGGTGAGATGAGCCCCGGTTTGGGCGGTGTCTACTGGCGGGGCACGTGGAACGACCCGGACAACGACCGGCTGTTGAACTGGTACGGCAACGACGAGTCGATGACCATCTACTGCGGGTACCTGCTGGGCCTGCGGTGGAGCGACTGGGGCGGGCCGCTCACGGACTACGACCTGCTGATCAGCGACTACCGGGCCAACAACGGCACCTACGGCACCCGCACCACGCTGTCGGCCAACAACCAGTCGCTCGCCGGCGCCGAACCGTTGGAGGGCACCGGCGTGTCGCTGTGCAACCACAACGCTGCCAACGGCCCGGTGTACGACACCAACGGCGATGGCTACGTGTCGCTGTGGGTGCAGCGGACCACGCGCACCACCAACAGCCCCACCGGCGACATCATCGAACTGGGCACGTACTACGGCTGGATGGAGCGCTACACCGACGGCAAGTACAGCGTCAGCCACCCCTTCGCCGACTCGCGGAGCACGGGGATGCTCACGGTCGGCACCGACGGCAACCTCGACATCGGCTATCCGCGAAGCGGCTGGGGGCCGACCAACGACGGCCGGCTGAAGCCGGAACTGGTGGCGAAGGGTTGCATCGCCACGTCCGTCGATGGTGGCCTGGGTGACGACTCCTGCTCCAACGAAGGCTTCGCCGGCTCCGACGCGGCAACAGCCGTTGCGGTGGGGATTGCCGCGCTCACGTCGCCGGTCACCGGCGCGGTCACGCCGCTGCAGATCACCCGCTACGTCCGCGACCAGGGGCTGAATGCCGGCCGAGAACACCCCGAACGCACATCGCTGGACACCTGGTTCGCCTCGATTCCCAGCCCGCCACCCACCTCCTACCCGGCGTCGACACTGCAGATCATCAGCCCGTGGCGCGCGTTGGACACCCGCGGTGCGCCGATCGGGCCGGTCGGCACCAACCTCGTCCAGCGGGTCAAGGCCAACGAGACCATCCACCTCAAGAATGTCGGAGGCACGGCTGTCGTCTTGAACGTGGGGATGGTCAAGGCGTCGGCGAAGGGCTATCTGTCCATCTATCCCACCGGGTGGGGCGTGCCCGGCCTCACCTCCGCGGTGAACGTGGAGGTGTCCGGGCAGGTGAGGTCGAACATGGTGGTCATCCCCATCGGCGACGGCGGAGTGGACATCTTCTCCTCGGTGGAGACCGACCTCATCGTCGATGTGCTCGGCTTCTTCGTCCCGAGCAACACGGGCCGCGGCCTGTTCCAGCCGACGACGCCCACGCGCATCGCCGACACGCGCACCTGCCTCGGCATCCCCGCCTGCACGGGCGACCCGATCGTCGCCAAGACATGGACGGCGGTGGACATCGGCGCGTTCGACGACCCCAACGGTGGCTGGATGGACGTGCCGGCCAATGCCAGCGCCGCCTTCATCTCCGTCACGATCGACACCCCGCAAGGTGCCGGGTGGCTGTCGGTGGTGCCCGGCGACAGCACGGTGGGCGCCACCTCCAACCTCAACTACGACTCGCAGCGCAACGCCACCGCGCTGGCGATGGTGCGGCTGGACGGGGGCGCGGCAGGGAAGGCCAACATCTTCGCCAGCGTGCCCGCCCACTTCCAGGTGGACCTGCTCGGCTGGTTCACCGGGGCCGGCGGCGCCGGCGACCCGTCGGGCACGTTCGTGCCGCTCACGCCCTACCGCACGCTGGACTCGCGGGTGCCGCAGGGGTCGCCGGCACTGGCGCCCGACACCGTCACCACCGTTGACGCTGCCCCCGCAGGCGTGCCGGCGGACGCCGCGGCGATCCTGATGAACAACGCCGCCGTGCTCACCGGCGCGGCGGGCGAGTTGCAGGTTGCCGATGTCGCCCAACCCACGCCGCCGGCGTTCCGCAACCTCAGCGCCGGCGCGGCGGGCCTCAACATCGCCGCTGCCACGGTGACGCGCGCCGACGACGCCACCTACACGATCCGCAACTCGATGACCACCCATGTGATCAGCGATGTGTGGGGCTACTTCCGGCCGAGTGCCACCACCCGCGCTCCAGCGGGGGCCACCGTCGAGGTGCCGATCACCGGGCTGACCACCTACAACTGCTGCTCCCAGATGCTCATCTCGGACGACGGAGCAGTAATCGCCACCATCACCAAGAGCACGACCCCGCCCGGGCAGGACGTGCTGGCCATCTGGCGTCGGTCCACCAACGACGTGGTCACCTTGTTCGAGACGTATTCGCCGCGGCTGATCGGGCTGAGCAGCGACGGGTCGACCGTGCTCGTCCATGCCTACGACCCCGGCCTGGACGACTTCGCCCTGCTCGAGGTCGACACGTCGACCGGTGTGCCGACGCTCATCGGGCCGGCACCCGCGACGGACGACTTCAAGGCGGACGCCTCGCTCAACCGGCTGCTCGTCCGCACCAAGACGTCCCACGACGTCGCGGACACGGTGCCGAATTCGTACAACTTCTACCTCTACGACCGGATCGCGGACACGTACACGTTCCTTCCCACCGTCAGCGGCCAGGCGAAGCTCACCCGCGACGGCCACCACGTCGGCTGGGAAGACGGTGGCAGCCAACTCCACGTGCTGAACGTGGACTCGATGACCACGCTGACCTACGACCTCACCGATCGGGTGGCGGACTTCGACCTCGACGACGACGGCAGCACCGCGTTCGCGGTCACCATCTCGGGGTCCAACTACTTCACCGGTGCGTGGGTGGTCGAGATGGCCGCAGCCACGAAGCAGGCGCTGCCGTTCACGGATCCGGCCGGATACCTGTACCCGGGCTGGCCGAGCCAGTTGAGGATCACACCGGATGGTAGCGAGGTCTTCTTCGGCGGCAAGTCGTACCCGTACGCGGTGCCGCTGCCCGCCGGCCCGGGCGCCATCGCCTATCGCACCGAGTGGGGCACTTACCCCGCACCCGGCACCCTCTTCAGTTCCTCGCCCAACGGAAGGTTCATCGCGGTGCTCACGTCATCCCCGGTGATGGTCGGCCAGAGCCCGGGGACGGTGCTCCTCCTCCAGGACCGGTGGGCGGCGTGAGGCGGTCCCGCTCCGCCATCGCCGCCATGCTGCTCGCCGCCTCGCTGACGGCCCAGATGCCGGCCGTGCTCACGGCAGCAGCCACCGCGGCATCCCCCTCCGCCACCTCCACCGGCGGCGGGCAGGAGGGGTCGCCTGCCGCTGTCGATCCGTTCCTCGCCGAGACCATCGCCCGGCCTGCCGTCGCTGCGGTGGACATCGGCGAAGGTGGTGCGGCGCCGGCGGTGCAGCCGTCGCGGCATGGCCCGCTCACCGAGGGGACGGCGGACAGGATCGCGGCGGCGGGGGGCGACATGCTGCGCCTCGAGTTCGTCGGTGGCAGGCTTCCCACCGCAGACGAGGCGGCCGCCATGGGCGCGACCGTGGTGCAGGCCATCGACGGGGTCGCCCTCATCGAGGTGCGCGCCGATCGTGCGGCGGCGCTCGCCCGGACCCTCGGAACGGGTGAGGTGCGCGAACCCGTGCAGTTGCACACGCCGCGGCAGGAGATCATCCCGCCGCCATCCGGCATGGGGCCCATCAAGTCGTCGATCGCCGACACCGTGGTGGAGTGGAAGACCAGGGGGTTCATCGGCCAGGGCGTGAAGATCGGCATGGTCGACACGTTCGACGCGACGTTGCTGGATCAGGAGATCGCCGCCGGCGAACTGCCGCCCATCCCCACGGACCACCGCACCTGCATCGACAACGGGCAGCCCTGCCCCTTCGGCACGCCCGGCGCGCGGGGCGGCAACGCGCTCGCCGAGGGCATCGCCGACATGGCGCCGGGGGTGGACTTCTACCTCGCCGAGTTGGGCTCGGTGACCGACTTCGTTCCCGCCATCGACTGGTTCGCGGCCAACGGGGTGACGATCCTGGAGTTCCCGAGCACGGTGCCGTTCGACGGTCCGGGCGACGGCACCGGGCCGGCCGACTGGATCGTCGACTACGCCAGCACCAAGGGCATGATGTGGTTCAACTCGGCCGGTGACGCCGCCAAGTGGCCCACGGACGAGTACATCTACGTCGGCGCGTACTGGCGAGGGGTGTGGAACGACCCCGACTACGACCGCTGGCTGAACTTCTCCGGCACCGACGAGTCCCTCGGCGCCTACTGCGGTGCGCTGATGGGCTTGCGATGGAGCGACTGGGGCGCGTCGAAGACCGATTACGACCTGTACATCACGGATCTGAACATCGCCACCCGAGGGAACTCGTCGACGAAGAAGCTGATCGGGAACGCCAATCAGGCCCTTGCCGGCGCGCAACCACTGGAAGCCAACGACTTCCGCTGGCTGTGCAACTCCGACCCCTCGTTGGGGCCGGTGTACGACACCAACCACGACGGGTTCGTCAGCCTGTGGGTGTACCGGACCACACGCACGTCCGCGTCACCCACTGGCGACATCATCGAGTTGATGGTGCAGAACGGCTGGCTCGAGTACTCCACCGTCGCCGGTTCCGTCGCCGTGCCGTTCGCCGACTCCAAGAACCCGCTGGAGGTCACGGTGGCGGCGGAACTGGGCTCGGAGTGGTTGCCCCTGCCGAGCCAGGGCCCGACCAACGACGGGCGGGCCAAGCCCGATTTCATCTCCGGCGGCTGCCTGGACAGCCTTGCTGCCGGCTACGGCACGGGTTGCTCGACGAACGGATGGATCGGATCGGAGGCCGCCACCGCGTTCGCCGTCGGCTATGCCGCAGTTGCCGCCTCGGCCTTCGACTTCCCGACCCCGAACCACCTGTTGCGCTACCTGCGCGACAACACCAGCCAGCACCGGCCGGTGTACTCCGCCACCACGGGCCCACCGAAGTCGAACCAGTCCGGCTGGGGCTATCTGCAACTGGCAGGCATCCCGCGTCCGGTGGAGCCGGCGGTGTTCAAACCGCTCACGCCCACTCGTGTGCTCGACACGCGCGGTGCCCCGATGGGGCCGATCGGCATGTACGAAGCGGGCGCGCTCCCCCCGGACACCACCCTGTCGATCCCACGGCCCAACTCGCCCGAGCCCGGCACGGTCGCCTATGTGTTCAACATCGCTGTCGTCAAGGCAACGGCACCGGGCTGGGCCGCGTTCTACCCTCACGGCTGGTCGTTCCCAGGCGCCGTGTCGGTGCTGAACGTGTCCGAAGCGGGAGAAACCAGGGCGAACCTGATGGTCGTGCCGCTGGAGAGTGCGTACGACATCTACCTGTCGGCCGGCGGGCACGTCATCGTCGACCTGGTCGGCGTGTTCGTCCAGTCCCAGCACAACGCCGGCCGGCTGGTCACCTGGCCGAGCACGGAGCCCGTCGTCGACACGCGGACCTGCCTCGGCCTGGCAGGGTGCGACGGCACAGGCGTGGCCGCCAACTCCTTCACCGACATCACCTTCCGCGGCATGGCCCCGACGGGTGACCCACTGCTGGCCGTGCCCGACAACGCCACCGCCGTGATGCTCGAAGTCACCGCCGACACGCCCACCAACTACGGCTGGGTGTCGGTGGTACCCGGCGGGACGTCGGCCATCACCGTGTCGAACATCAACGTGCAGGCCGGGCGCAGCGCCACCAACGCCGTCATCGTGAGGATCGACGGTGCCGCCAACGGCGTCGCTCGCATCTTCAGCAGCACGGCGACCCACTTCCAGGTCTCCGTGGTCGGCTACTTCTCGGGCGACACGGGCCCGGCCGATCCCTCGGGGATGTTCGTGTCGCTGGCGCCGGCCCGAGCGTTGGACACCCGGCTCAACGGCGGATCCCCCGTGCCGGCCGGCGACATCCGACACGTTGCGCTCGACACCAGTGGGGTCCCCACCGACGCGATCGCCGCCCTCATCAACAATGTGTCGGTGAAGCCGCCGGCGGCCGGGACGGTCAGCGTGGGCGCCGACGGGGTGACGCCGGTAGTGGCTCTCTCGGTGGGTGCCCCGGGCACTGTCGTCGCCGCCGCGGCAGTCGGGCGAGTGGTGGACGCCGACGTCACCCTCTCCCCGTCGATGACCAGCCATCTCGTCACGGACGTCTATGGCTACTTCACCGGCCCGCTGTACGAGCCGCCTCCTGACGGGGCCCTGACGCTGCTCGCCGACCTCGGCGGGCTGACCGTCAGCGACGTCAGCATCAGCGATGACGGCTCGCGCATCGGCTTCGTCGGCTACGACAACCAGGCGACCGACTGGCGCAAAGACCGCAACTTCTACACAGTGGACACCAGCGCGCCGGCTCTGGTGGCCCACCCGGCGCTGAAGGGGCTGCTGCACGGGACCCTGTCCGGCGACGGCACGAAGGTGGCGGTGACCACCCCGTTTGCGCTCGCACCGACCGACACCGACTTCACCCTCGACCTCTACCGCTACGACCTGGTGACGGAGACGGCGACGTTCGAGGCGGACATGCCTGACGCCGTCTTCCCATACGGCGCTGCTCCACAGATCTCCGACGACGGCTCCGTGATCCTGCTGCTCACCGGCTCGCCGATGATGGTGGGCGACGACCTGACCACCCCGGATCTCTATGTGGTCGAGCACGGAGCCGGCGCAGTGGAGCGCGTGGACGCTCTGGGGCTGGTGGTCGCCAGCCCGTCGTACTACATGACGCCGCCGGCCCTGAGTGGCGACGGTCAGGTCATCGCCTGGGCCTGCCGCCAGGGCGGCGGGGTGGGCCACGACAGCGTGTGCTACGTGCGGCGCGGCATCGACAGGGGCGCATGGGCCGGCCCGTCGGGCGCCATCCTCGTCAACGTCGCGCTCGACGACACGGGCACCAACGTGTCCGCCTCCTGCCGCCTCCAGGGCTGCGCCACGGTGCTGGCCCCGCTGGCCACCGGCACGTGGTCCACACGATCAGCAGACGGTTCCGGTGGCATCGCCACGGGGGCCGGCGATCTCAGCGACGACGCGACCGTGCAGTTGGTGCACACCGCCGATCCGGCCTCGCCGATGGCATGCGACCAGGCGGGCTGCACCACCGTGAACCGCACGTGGAACGGCATGATCCCCACGTTCCCCAACATCCAGGTCGGGTTCGGCCGGCTCAGCGGCGACGGGCAGTGGGTCGTGCTGCTCTCCAACGCAACCAACCTGCTCCCCGCTGGGCAGAACCCCACCCAGGGCCTGTACGTGTACCACCTGCCCACCTGACCCCGAACTTGTCGCGGTCCGACCTCGAAAACTCTCGGTCACGGCCGCGACAAGTTCGACGAGTTTCACGGGTCTTGCCGAATCGCGTGGAGCCGTTGTGCATCAGTGGGATGTGAAGGCACGAACGGAACTGCAACTCATCGAGCGGGCGGCCAAGTGGCACCACCTCCTCCGCGACAAGGATCTGGCAGCCGCAAGAGTCTCCCCCGCCCAGTGGGATGACGTGCGCGACCTCGGCCTGTGGGTGCCGGTCGTACCCGGCCACTACCGGCACGCAGCGACGCCGCTGACGTTCGAGATGAAGGTCCGGGCCGGCGCTGCCTGGCTCGGCAGGCGGGGCGCGCTGGACGGTGGCAGCGCGCTGGCATGGTTGGGGGTCGACGCCTCGACGCCCACCAACGTGATCTTCCTCGTGCCGCGGGCACGGCGGTCGATCCCGAACTGGATGACGCTGCGGACGACCCTGCGCTGGTCGGACGACGACATCACGCGGCATCGAGGCGTTCGCACGGTCACAGCGGCACGGGCGATCGTGGACTTCGCTGCCAGCCGACCGACGGCAACAGAGCTGGAGAGGGTGATCGACGCCGCAGTCCTCGCCCGCCGGACGGCCCTCCCCCGATTGAGCAACGCGCTGAGCCGGTTGGACGGGCGCGGGACGAGGAACACCATCCTCCTGCGTGAACTGCTGCTCGACAGCGGGGGCGAGTCGTACCTGGAGCGTCGGTTCCTGCGGCTGCT
The DNA here is from genome assembly GCA_041394605.1 of Ilumatobacteraceae bacterium. Lineage (GTDB taxonomy): Bacteria > Actinomycetota > Acidimicrobiia > Acidimicrobiales > Ilumatobacteraceae > UBA668. The sequence goes on along the minus strand of JAWKHX010000004.1, from coordinate 516,325 downwards.
GCGCAGGAACGGCCTGCCCCGCCCCGACTGCCAGGTCGTCTTCCGCCGCGACGGCAGCACCGTCGCCCGGGTCGACTTCCGATTCCCGGGACAGGACCTGGTCATCGAGGTCTCCGGCCGGCTCGGCCACGTCTCCGATCGTGACCGCGCCCGCGAGATCCGCCGCCGCAACGCGCTCACCCTTGCCGGTCAGCGAGTCGTCGAGTTCAGCACCCTCCACGTCATCGACCAACCCGACTACGTCCTCGCCACCCTCGCCGCCCACGGACTTGTCGCGGCCCGACCACGGAAAAGGCCGGTCAAGGCCGCGACAAGTTCCTGAAGTCAGGGAGGCGAGAGGCTCGTCGCGGCGCGACAGTTCCGCAACCCATCCTGAACTTGTCGCGGCCCGACCACGAAAACGGCCGGTCAAGGCCGCGACAAGTTCCTGAAGTCAGGGAGGGGCGGGGGCCGGCGCGGGCTGAGTCCGTTTCCCGCTCGCGCGCCTGCGGGCATAGCCTGACCGCATGGCCACTCCTGAGTTCGAGTTCACCGAATTGTTGCCCCTCGGGCACGACGACACGCCGTACCGGCTGGTCAGCACGGACCACGTCAGCACCGTGGAGACCCCGCTGGGCACGTTCCTCAAGGTGGCCCCCGAAGCGCTCACCCTCATCACCCAGGAGGCCATGCGCGACATCGCCCACTTCCTGCGGCCCGGGCACCTGCAGCAACTGCGCAACATCCTCGACGACCCGGAGGCCAGCGACAACGACCGCTTCGTGGCCCTGGACCTGCTGAAGAACGCGGCCATCAGCGCCGGCGGCGTGCTGCCCATGTGCCAGGACACGGGCACGGCCATCGTGAAGGGCAAGAAGGGCCAGCAGGTATGGACCGGCGGCGGCGACGAGGAAGCCATCGCCCGCGGCGTGTTCAACACCTACCAGACCAGCAATCTGCGCTACAGCCAGATGGCCCCGCTGAACATGTACGACGAGGTCAACACCGGCAACAACCTGCCCGCCGAGATCAAGATCAGCGCCATCGACGGCGACGCCTACAAGTTCCTGTTCATGGCCAAGGGCGGCGGCAGTGCCAACAAGAGCTACCTCTTCCAGGAGACCAAGGCGCTGCTCAACGAGAAGACCCTTCTCCCCTGGCTGTTCGAGAAGATGAAGACCCTCGGCACCGCCGCCTGCCCGCCGTACCACCTGGCCGTGGTGATCGGCGGCACCAGCGCGGAGTACGCCGTGGAGACCGCCAAGCTGGCCAGCGCCCGCTACCTGGACAGCCTGCCCACCGAGGGCAGCCGGCTCGGCCACGCCTTCCGCGACGTGGAGCTGGAGCAGAAGGTCCTGAAGCTCAGCCAGGAGACCGGCATCGGCGCCCAGTTCGGCGGCAAGTACTTCTGCCACGACGTGCGCGTCATCCGCCTGCCCCGCCACGGCGCCAGCTGCCCGGTCGGCATGGCCGTCAGCTGCAGCGCCGACCGCCAGATGGTCGGCAAGATCACCCGCGACGGCATCTTCCTCGAGCAACTGGAGACCGATCCGGCCCGCTTCCTGCCCGAGGTCACCCACGACGACCTCGAAGGCACCGAGGTGGTGCACATCGATCTCAACCGCCCGATGGCCGACATCCGCGCCGAGCTCAGCAAGTACCCGGTGAAGACCCGGGTGATGCTCACCGGCCCGATGGTGGTGGCCCGCGACATCGCCCACGCCAAGATCAAGGAGCGCCTGGACCGCGGCGAGCCGATGCCCCAGTACCTGCAGGACTACTGCGTGTACTACGCAGGCCCGGCCAAGACCCCGAGGGCATGGCCAGCGGCTCCTTCGGCCCCACCACCGCCGGCCGGATGGACAGCTATGTGGACGAGTTCCAGGCTGCCGGCGGCAGCTTCGTGATGCTGGCCAAGGGCAACCGCAGCAAGGCCGTCACCGACGCCTGCAAGGCCCACGGCGGCTTCTACCTCGGCTCCATCGGCGGCCCGGCCGCCCGCCTGGCCCAGGACTGCATCACCAAGGTCGAGGTGCTGGAGATGCCGGAGCTCGGCATGGAGGCCGTCTGGAAGATCGAGGTTCAGGACTTCCCCGCGTTCATCGTCGTGGACGACAAGGGCAACGACTTCTTCGCCCGGGTCAACCGGCCGTACGGCGGCACCCCCGTCACCCTGCACTGACGGCATCGCACCCCTCGCGGCCGAGGAGCGTGACGTCCGCCACGTCCCTGGTCGGCCGGGCCGAACGGCTCTAGGCGGGTCACCGCCGCACGTGGTCTTGTGACCCTCGGCAGCGAGGAACACACATGACATCACGACCCCCGCGCTGGGTCGGGGCAACCGGGCTGGTCATCGGCCTGGGCCTGGCCAGCGCACCGGCACTGTTCCAGATGTACGACCGGGCGCCCGCGGGCGGCGACATGATGGTCGAGTTCGAGCCGTACATGACCCAGCAGAAGGTGGACACCTTCAACGGGTACATGGATGCCATCGGCGCGGCAGTCACCGAGATCGCCGACCTCCGTCAGCAGATGGCGGACACGGGCACGCTGACGGCCGAGCAGTTCGACACCCAGTACTCGATCGCCATGCAACTGGCTGACCAGTGGTCGGCCATCGACGAGGACATGGGTGATCTGCTGGCCCGCATGGACCGCAACCTGGGCAACTACGACGCGGTCAACTCGCTGCCGTCGTTCGACCTCTTCCCGTTCTTCTTCGTCATCCCCGGCGGGCTGATGGCGATGGCCGGCTTGTGGCTGCTGCTGCCCAAGCGGGGCCACCAGCGCGGCGCCACGTGGGCACTGCTGGTCCTCGGCGTCGGCATGGTCCTGGCACCCGTCGCGTTCCAGATGTTCACACGGGCCCCGAAGGGCGCGGAGATGATCGACGACTTCCGCCCGATGATGACCGTGGACCGGGTGCGCAACGTGCAGGGCTACTTCGTCACCCTCGGCGCCGGCGAGAGCCAACTGCGGGCCACCGTGATGCCCGCCTTCGAGGCCGCCGGCGGCGACGCCGCGGACTACCCGGCCATCGCCGAGTTCTCCGCCGTCTGGCCGACGATGCGGACCGATTTCAACCCGATGATCGCGACCATGCGCGACAACATCGACAACTTCGAGGCCGTCGACGCCATGCCGTCGTTCGACCTGTTCCCGTGGTTCTTCCTCGTGCCCGGCCTGATCGTGGCCGGCACTGCCGGCTGGGCCCTGCGCACCGGCCGCGGCGACGAGGCGCCCGATCCCACCACACCAGGAGGCACCCCCTCATGACCTCACGACACACCACCCGGAGCATGCTGCTCGGCGCACTCGGGGCGCTCTCGCTGCTGGCCGCCTCGTGCGGTGACGACGAGAAGACCACCGACACCACCATCGCTGCGGAGACCACAGCGGCCGAGACCACGATGGCCCCCGAGACCACCATGGGCGCCGAGACGACCATGGCCCCCGAGACCACCGAGATGGCCGTCATGTACGAAGGCGAACTGGTCGGCACGTTCACGATCGACGTCGGCGACTGCTCGTCCGGCGCCGTCACCGGCTCCTGGTTCCAGATGGTCCAGCCCGGCGGCACGGCCGACGCCGGCCCGTTCGTGCCCAACGGCGACTCGTTGTGCACGAGCGACCCGAACTACTCGCTGCTCACCCCCGGTGAGGACGGCGGCCTGTTCACCGGCGCGGTGCAGAACGCCCCGGACCCGGCCTTCGACGACACCGGCAACGGTCTGGCCAGCCAGATCTTCCTGCCGGTGAAGTTCTTCGGCGTGGACTTCGCCGGTGCGATCGACGGCGCTGACGCCCCGATGGCCACCGCCGACGGCGGCACGCTGACGGTCGACATGAGCAACTTCACCGCCTACTACGGCGCCGGCATGTTCAACCAGGGCGCCGTGGCGATGGGCACCATCGACCCGATGACCGGTGTCTTCGACCTCGACTGGAGCAGCCTCATCGCCGGTGGCTCCTTCGACGGGTTCATGGGCGTCTGGCACCTCGAGGGGACGTTCGTCCCCGCCTGATCCAGGCCCGCCTGATGCGGGGGCCGGCGGTCACCCCGCCGACAGCTCACCGGCCAGATCCCCGAGGCGCAGTTCGCCCTCCCGGGTCTGACCACCACGATCCATGAAGGCGGCAAGTGCCGCCACCGTGTCCGGATGGCCGAGCGTGGCGCTGAATGCGTCGCCCTCGGCCATCAGGTCGTCCACGACCTCCTTCTCCGCCCGCAGCACCGACGCCTTGGCGGCGGCCACGGCGTGCGGCGGGAAGCCGGCGATCCGCCGGGCCAGGCGGTCGACGAACGGCCACAGCTCGGCGGGCGGCAGCGCCCGGTTGACCCAACCCCATCGCTCCGCGGTCGCTGCGTCGATGTCGTCGCACCCGAGGATCACCTCCAGCGCCCGGGACCGGCCGACCAGCCTCGGCAGCCGCGCCGTGCCACTGCCGCCCGGCAGGATGCCCAGCGCGACCTCCGGCTGGTTGAACACCGCCCGACCGAGCGCGGCGAACCGCATGTCGCAGCTCAGCGCCAGCTCGCTGCCACCGCCACCCACCCGGCCCTCGACAACGGCGATGGTGGCCTTCGGCATCGTCCGGAACGCCTCGCACATCCGGTGGAAGGCGTTCAGCTCGGTGGCCGGCGGAGCGTCTGTCGGCAGCCGCTGGATGAGCGTGACATCGAAGTGGGCGATGAAGAACTCCGGATTGGCGGACCGCAGCACCACCACCCGCACCGCGTCGTCGGCGGCAAGCTGCTCGGCCATCCGGCTCATCGCCGGGTAGAGCGCAAGGTCGAACAGGTTGATCGGCGGGTGATCGATCGTGACGGTGGCGACGCCGCCCTCCACGGCGACCCGTAGCGGCCCGTCGGTCACGAGGCCCACTCCTTCAACACCGCCACGGTGCGGGCGACCTCGTCGCGGTCCGACGAGTAGATGCCGGCGTTGAAGTCCGTCACGCCGATGGACTGCAGCTCGCGGATCTGGTCGCGCACCTCGGCCTCGGTGCCGCAGATGGCCAGGCCGGCCGGGCCGTCCACGCCCTCGCGGTCCATCATCGTCTTGTAGCTGGGCAGGGTGTCGTACACGGCGAAGACCTGCGACGCCAGCGCACGCGAGGCGTCCACGTTGTCCGTCACACACACCGGGAGCGCACACACCACCCGCGGCTCGGGCCGGCCGGCGTCGGCAGCCGCCTGGCGCAGCGTGGGGATGGTGAGGTCGGCCAGCGTGCGCGGCCCCACACACCAGGTGCTGGTGCCGTCCGCCAGCGTGCCGGCGACGCGCAGCATCTGCGGCCCGAGGGCCGCCACCACCACGGACGGGCGCACGGAACCGGCCACCGTGATGGCCCCCTGCACCCGGAACTCCTCGCCCTCGAACTTCACCGGCTGGCCTTCCAGCAGCGGCATCAGCACCGACAGGTACTCGCGCAGGTGCCGCACCGGCTTGGCGAACGACAGGCCCCACATAGCCTCCACCACGATCTGGTGGGACAGGCCGATGCCCAGGCACAGGCGGCTCTGCGACGTGCCACCGATGGCGGCCTGCACGGTGAGCGCCTGCTGGGCCAGCATCATCGGGTGCCGCGGGTAGGTCGGCACCACGGCCGTGCCCAGCTCGATGCCCGGCACCTCGCGGCCGACGACGGCCAGCGTGGTGAGGGCGTCCTGCCCGAAGATCTGCGGTGACCAGAACGTGGCACAGCCCATGTCCGCGGCACGGTGGGCCTCGTCGATCACCTCCCCCACGGTTCCGGCGTTGACGGCGTTGCTCATGGTTCCCAGGCGCATGGTCTGGAACCGTACCCCACGCTTTGTGTCAAGAACGCCGACGCGTCGCCCCTGGTCAGGGCCCGACAGCGTTTACGTAAAGGCTGGGGAAGGATGGGAGCGGGGCGAATCAGGCGAGGGCGACGAGGTCCAGCCAGTCCTCGCTGAAGTAGTCCACCTGGCCGTCGGGCATCAGCAACACCTTGGTGGGGGCCAACTGCTCGACGAACTCGGTGTCGTGGCTGACGAAGATGATGCTGCCCTTCCACGCGCTCAGCGCGTCGGCGACCGACTGGCGGCTGGGCGGGTCCAGGTTGTTGGTCGGCTCGTCGAGCAGCAGCAGGTTGTTGCGGCCGACCATCAGCATCGCCAGCGCCAGCTTGGTCTTCTCCCCGCCGCTGAGCGTGCCGCTCTCCTGGTGCACCTTCTCCCCCGTCAGGCCCATCATGCCCAGGAGGGCACGCAGCTGGGTCTCCGTGTAGACCAGGCCCGGCGGCACCTCGGCGCGCAGGTTGTCCAGCAGGGTGTCCTGCACGCGCAGGTTGTCGTGCTCCTGGGCGTAGTAGCCCACGTGCACCTGGTGGCCGAACGAGAAGTCGCCCAGATTCGCCGTGGTCTCACCGGCGAGGATGCGCAGCAGGCTGGTCTTGCCCGCCCCGTTGAGCCCGAGCACCAGCAGCCGCTCGCCACGCCCGAGGTCGAACGAGACGTCCTCGAACACCGGCGGCCCGCCGTACGCCTTCGACAGACGCTCGGCCTCCACCACCGTGACACCGCACGGCGGCGGGTCGGGGAACCGCACCCGCAGCGTGCGGTCGCCGGGGCCGACCTCCACACGCTGGCTCTCCAGCCGGGCGATCTGCTTCTCCTTGCTGTGGGCCATCGCCGCCTTGGTGGCCTTGGCGCCGAAGCGGTCCACCACGGCCTGCAGCCGGGCGATCTCCTTGGACTGCTGGGCGGCCACCTTGGCCAGGCGCTCCTCGTCCTTGGCCCGCGCCGTGCGGTACTGGCTGTACGTGCCCTTGTACTCGACCAGCGTGCCCAGGCTGTCCTCGTTGGGCCGGTCCAGGTGCAGCACGCGGGTGATCGCCTCGTCCAGCAGGTCCAGGTCGTGGCTGATCACCAGCAGGGCGCCGCGGTAGTTGCGCATGAACTGCAGCAGCCACGACTTGGCGTCCACGTCCAGGTGGTTGGTGGGTTCGTCGAGCAGCAGCAGGTCGCTGCCGGCGAAGAGGATCCGGCTGAGCTCCACCCGGCGGCGCTCGCCACCGCTGAGCACGCCGATCGGCAGTTCCATGCGATCCGGCGGCAGGCCGAGGCCGGCCATGATGCTGCGCGCTTCGCTGTCCGCGGCGTAGCCACCCTCGGACGCGAACAGGTCCTGGGCCCGGCTGTAGCGGGCCACGTTGCGGTCGTCCGGGTTCTCCTCCATGGCGATCCGCAGCTTCTCGATGCGCTCCAACTGCTCGTCGATGCCGCGGCCGGACAGCACATGGGTGACGGCCGTGCGGCTGTCCAGCACGCCGGCGATGCGCGGGTCCTGCGGCAGGTAACCGAACCCGCCCTTGCGCAGGATGCGCCCACCGCTGGGCTCCGACGCCCCACCGAGCACCTTGAACAACGAGGTCTTGCCGGCACCGTTGCGGCCCACCAGGCCCACCTTGTCCTTGGGCATGACGGTGAAGGAGATGCCGTCGACGATCAGACGACCGCCGACCTCCACCGAAACACCCTGGACCTGCAACACGGGGTCCCAGGCTACGATCACGGACGTGCAGGTGACACTGGCGGCAGCAGAGCAGGCGTCACGCCCCTCCGCGCTGCGGCGGGCGGCCCCCATCGCCTGCGGGTGCGCACTCGCCGGCGCCGCCGTCTACCTGGCCGGGCACGACCCATCCACCAACACCGGCTTCCCTGCCTGCCCCATGTACACCACCACCGGCCTGTGGTGCCCCGCCTGTGGCCTCACCCGGGCCACGTACCACCTGCTCCACGGCGAAGTGGGTGCGGCAATCTCCATGAACGTGTTCGCCCCGCTGGTGCTGGCCGCCATCGCGCTGGCGTGGTGGGGCTGGCTGCGCAGCGCCTGGGGGCGCCCGGGGTGCGGTTCACCATCGGCACCGGCCGGTTCGCGGCAATCTGGTTGCCGGTCACCCTGGTGCTCTACGGCGTGCTGCGCAACATCCCTGCAGCACCGTTCCGCTCCCTCGCGCCATGACGCACTGACGCGCCCGCGGCCGGGCGGGCGCCCGCTCAGGTGGTGGTGGTGGTGGTCGTGCCGGCCGACTCGCTGGTGGTGGTGCCGGCGGTGGTGGGGGGCGCCGTGGTGGAACTGGACGACGCCGGCGTGGTGGGCTTCGTGGTCCGCGGTGGGGCGGCAGCCGTGGTGGTGGTGGTGCCCTCCACCGAACCCGATGTGTCGTCGTCGAACTGGGTGGGCAGGCACTTGCCGGGCTGGACGGGCGACAGGCCCATCACCCCGGCCACTTCGGCGGCCAGTGCCGCTCGCCCACTGTTGGTGAGGTGCAGGTTGTCGCCCCCGGTGAGGTCGGGATTGGCCGCAGTGACCGCGGCCCAGTCCAGCACCAGCACGTTGGGGTAGCGGGCCGGCATGCCGAAGATGACCTCGTTGACCTTCACCCGCGCCTCGTTGAACTCGGACACGGTGAGCAGCACCACCGGTCGCGGCGCCAGGCGCTCCACGAGCCGGCTGAGCTGGCGGTCGTACGATTCGATGTCACCGGTGAAGTTGTTGCCGAGGAAGATGACGGCGGCGTCCCAGCCGGCGGACAGGCGGGCATCCAGCACGGTGCCGCCGAACTCGATGAACCTGCCGGTCTCGGCGTCCACCTCCACCTGCCAGCCCAGGGGCACCAGGGCGTCGCACATGTCATTGGTGTAGCGCTTCGACGTGCTGGCCATCACCGAGTCGCCGAGCATGATCACCCGATTGCCACTGACCAGCGACCCCACCTGCGCAGCTTCGTCCAGCGGCACCGTGGTCCGCGGCAGTGTGGTGGTGGTGGCCGTGGTGGGTGCCGGCGCCGGGAGGGGCAGGAACGTCGGCGGCAGACTGCCGACCGGGATCACGGCCGGCGACGTGTTGCGGCCCCCGTCCGCGGTGGCGTCGCCGCAGGCGGCGAGCATGCCGATGGCTGCCAGCAGCAGGCAGACGCGGCGGGGGAACATCATGTGACCATTGGAGCCGTGGGGCACCGCCGATGCAAGTCGCGGCACCCCAGGGGTAACGGTGCTGGCGAGCGCGGTTACGCCCGCTCGCGCAGGGCGTCGCGGATCTCGGTGAGCAGGTCCACCTCGGTGGGGCCGGCGGGCGCGGCGTCCTCCACCGGCTTGGCCTTCATCCGGTTGTAGGCCTTCACGATCATGAACAGCACCAGGCCGGTGAGGATCAGGCTGATCAGCGTGTTGAGGAAGGCGCCGTACTTCAGCGTGGCATCCACCGGGTTCCCGTCGGCGTCCGTGCCGACGTTCTTGCGCAGCGTGATCGACAGCTGGCTGAAGTCCGGCTGGCCGAAGATGGCGGCCACGACCTGCATCATGATCCCGTCGGTGAACGCCTTGATCACGGCACCCACGGCAGTACCGAGGATGACGCCGACCGCCAACTCGATCATGTTGCCGGTGGCGATGAAGTCCTTGAACTCCTTGACGAACTTCTTCATGTGGATGCGGGTTCCTTCCTGGATGTGCAACCGGTCCGACGCACCAGTTCACCACGGATGACGGACTTCCCGCGACAACGCGGTCGCTAACGTTCCACGAATGACCGACCAGCAGCCGGCGGAGGGCAACAACGGCCGCGGCCTCGACGACCTCCTGCTCGACCGGATCGACGCCTTGAAGGTGCTGAGGGCGGACACGCCCGAGGAGAAGGGCCGCCTGCTGGAGGAGCTCGCCGGCCCGGGCAAGGTGGAGCAGGACATCGTCAAGGAGCTGTCCAAGGTGCGCCCGCTGTGGCGGCCGGACCGCTTCGAGGAGGCCCACCGGATGGCCATGAGGTCGCTGGAGGTGCTGGACCGCAACGGCGCCCGCGCCGCCCGCATGCCCCGCCTCGGCCCGCTGAAGCCCATCGCCTCCTACGTGGTCGAGCAGCTCACCCGCTGGATCGTCAAGGGCCACCAGAACACCCTGGTCACCCGGATCCGCAAGATGTACGAGCGCCGCGAAGCCAACGCCGAATGGGGCTCTGCGGAGCATCACATGCTGCGCCGGGCACGGATCGACGCCTCGCGGGTGGAGCCGGGGTACAAGGGCAACCCGCTCGGCCTGCCCACCTTCCTGCTCGGCGGCGCCATCCTCTCGTCGATCTTCAGCGGCCTCCAGGCGGGCATCCGGTGGGCGCTGGACGGCACCGTCAGCGTCGTGGTGCTGGCCGTCAGCGTCGTGCTGCTGCTGGCCTTCCTGTCGTGGGCGGCACTCTTCGCCGCGGGGGTGGCCCGGCGGCGGATACGGATGAGCACCGACCAGCCGATGAAGGCCCTGTGGGAGACCGTCGGCGCCGCCGGCAACCCGCCGAAGGACGGCAGCTACGACTTCGCCGTCTACGCGATCGTGCTGCTGGTGCTGTCGTTGATCCTCGTGCCGTTCGCCATCTACCAGGTGGTCAACAATCTGTGACCGCGTTGCCGCGCACCGTGTTGCGGTGCGACACTGCCGTGTGCTCATGCCGCTGACCGCACGACGCGCCGCCAGAACCACCCAGCGGGCCGCCGGTTTCGCCGCGGTCACGGCGGCCGTGCTCGCCGCGTTCATCGCCCCCGTGGCCGCCGCCACGGCGCCCGCCGCTGTGGCCCGGCCCACTGCCGTGGGGCCCGCCGGTGCCGCCGACCCACCCCTCACGGCCTCGCCGACGGGCCGCTATCTCGTGCGTTTCCGCGACGGGCAGCGGGCGGAGACGGTGCTGCCCAGGGTGGCGGCCACCCGGCCGGTGACGCTCACCGGGCGGCTGCGCCAGATCGGCGCCACCGTGGTGCAGACCGATCTGGCCGGGGCGATGGCGCTGCGCGCCGACCCCGGCGTGGAGGCCGTGGCGGCCGACGAGGTGCTGTGGCTGGAGGACGCGGCGGGTGGCACCCAGACCGGCGCCACGTGGGGCCTCGACCGCATCGATCAGGAGCACCTGCCGCTGGACGGTGCCTACACCTGGCCGGCGGACGGCACCGGTGTCACCGTGTACGTACTGGACTCCGGGGTCTACAACCACCCCGACCTCGGCGGCCGGGTGACGCTGGGCTACAGCACGGTCGACAACGGCACGGGCCGGACGGACTGCAACAGCCACGGCACCCATGTGGCCGGCACCATCGGCTCGGCCACCTACGGCGTGGCCAAAGCGGTGACGATCGTGCCCGTGCGGGTGGCCCAGTGCAACGGCACCGTCTACCTGGTCGACGCGCTGGAAGGCGTGACCACGGCGATCGCCGACCACCTCAGCGGCCCGGCCGTGCTCAACGCCAGCCTCGGCGGCTCGTTGACCTCGTTCTGGACCACCGCGGTCAACGCGGCCGTGGACGACGGCATCACCATGGTGGTGGCCGCCGGCAACGACAGCGGCCAGGACGCCTGCAACTTCAGCCCTGCTTCCGTGCCGGCGGCGATCACGGTCGGCAGCACCGACGCCAGCGACCATGTGTCCGGCTTCAGCAACATCGGCACCTGCGTGGACCTGTTCGCCCCCGGCATCACCTCGCTGGCCAACTCCGGCAGCGGCACGTTGGTGAAGTCGGGCACCTCGATGGCCACCCCGCACGTCGCCGGCGCGGCAGCCGTGGTGCTGTCCCGCTACCCACCCTCACCCCTGCACAGGTGGGCGACTTCCTCACCGGCACCGCCACGTCGGCACGATCACCGGCACGCTCGGCGGCGCCCCCAACCTGCTGCTGCACGTGCTGCCGGCCATCGATCCGCCGGCCAACGACGCCCTGGCCGCGGCGGCGACGCTGAACCCGTTCGGCGGGCCGGTCGCCGGCACCACGGCGGGCGCGACACTGGAGCCCGGCGAGCCCGCCCACGCCGGCCGCGCCGGCAGCGCGTCGGTGTGGTACCTCACCACCCGGTGGTGGCCGGCACGCTGCAACTTTCCACCCAGGGATCGGACTTCGACACCACGCTGGCCGTGTACAGCCGCAGCGGCGGTGCCCTGGTGAGCGTGGCCGCCAACGACCAGGCCGGGGGCACCAACCCGTGGAGCCTGGTCAGCCTCGCCGTCACCGCCGGCACGCCCTATTGGATCGCCGTGGACGGCCCGGCGCCCGCCCCGCGGCAACGTCGGTGCTCACCCGTCGCGTTTCACCCCTGCGGTTGCCGCCCCGAACGGCGCGTTCGCCACCGCCACCGGGTGGACCTCACCCGGCCGGGCTGGACCGCACGTCGAGCCGGGCCGCCACCCACGAGCCCGGCGAGCCGGCCCACGCCGGGCAGACCGGCACAGGGTCGCTGTGGTGGGACGTCACCGCCCCGGCCGACGGGCTGTTGGTGGCTGCCACCCAGCAGTCCCAGTTCGACACCACGCTCGCCGCCTACACCGGCGCGTCGGTGGGTGCGCTGACCCCGTGGCGGCCGACGACAACACCATCGGCGTGCTCAGCCAGGTGGCCACCCCGGTGACGGCCGGCACCACGTACCACCTCGCCGTCGACGGTGCCTCACGGACCCGGTCCAGGGCAGCGGCAGGGTCGGTCTGCACACTGCGTTCGTGGCGGCCGACACCGGCTTCTACACCCCGATGACGCCACTGCGGTTGATGGACACCCACGCCGGGCAGGCCGGGGTGCTGGAGAGCACCGACGTGGACACCCCCTTCGCCGCCGGCGAGGTGCGCCGCTACGACCTGGCTGCGGTGGGTGCACTTGCCGGCACCGCCACCGTCGCCCTCAACCTCACCACGGTGGAGCAGGCCGCCATCGGGTACCTCACCGTCTACCCGTGCGCCGCCGCCACCGACCCGGCGCCCACCGCCGCCGCGGTGAACTTCACCGCAGGGCAGGTGATCGCCAATGGCGCGTTGGTCGCGTTGAGCGCCGACGGCTTCTGTGTGCTCGCCTCTCGGCCCACCCACCTGGTGCTGGACGTCGTCGGCTCGTTCCCCGACACCGGCGGCTACACCCCGCTCACGGCACCCACCCGTCTGGTGGACACCCGGCCCAGCCAGGCCGGCCTGGCCGCCCCGTGGACGAGACGCTGCCGCTGACCGCCGGCGAGGTGCGCCGCTACGTGGTTCCCGCCGCCACCGGGCTGCCGGCCCCCGGGTCGTTCACGTCGCTGGCCGTCAACCTCGCGGCCGTGACCCCCGGCGCCAACGGCTACCTCCAGGCCTGGCCGTGCGCCTCGACCGCCGCAGCGCCGCCGTCCACGAGCGTGCTGAACTACCGCACCGGGCAGAACACGGCCAACGCCGGAGTGCTGGCCGTGGCGGCCGACGGCGGGTTCTGCGTGCGGGCCTCGCAGCAGACCCACCTGGTGGTGGACCTCACCGGCACGTTCGCCACCTACGCCAGCACGGTCACCGGCGCCGAGCCACTGCGCCTGCTGGACACCCGCCCCGGCGAGATGGGCACCTCCGAACTGCTGGCCGGCGTCGACACCACCACCCCGCTGGCCGCCGGTGTGATCACCACGCTCACGCTTCCGGGCCGTGGCGGCGTGCCGGCCGGCGGGGTGGCCAACGCGGCCATGCTCAACGTCACCGTCGTGGGCGCCACCGCCACCGGCTGGGTGACGATGTGGCCGTGCGCGTCCGCTGCCGGCCCGGCTCCCACGGTGAGCACGGTGAACTTCATGCCCGGCAGCGCCGCCAGCAACGGGGCCGTCATCAGCCTGGAGGCCGCCACGGTCTGCGTGCTGGCCTCCCAGCAGGTGCACCTGATCGTGGACGTCACCGGCTGGCAGGCTGCGCCGTTCACGGCGTAGCGGGGGCCGCCGCTGCAGACGCGTCGGGCGCGTCCGGGGCGTCGGGGTCCAGGTCCTCGAAGCGATCCACGTCGCGCAGCGACGGGAACAGCGTCCACCACGCGCCCACCACCACCACCGTCGCGACGCCACCGCCGATCACCGTGGCAGGCGTGCCCGCCAACTGGGCCACGATGCCACTCTCGAACGCGCCCAGTTCGTTGGACGCCCCGATGAACACGTTCTCCACCGCCATCACCCGGCCGCGCTTCTCGTCCGGCGTCACCAGCGGCACCAACGAGCCGCGGATGAAGACACTGATCATGTCCGCCGAAGCGAGGATCATCAGCGCCACGAACGCCAGCCAGTAGCTACGGGTGAGGCCGAGCACCACCGTGGCCACACCGAACACGGCGACGGCGATCAACAGGGTGCGCCCCACCCGGCGGGTGACCGGCCGGGCGGCCAGCACCACCGCCATCAGCGCGGCGCCGATGCCCGGGGCGGCGCGCAGGAAGCCGTATGCGACGTCACCCACGCCCAGCCGCTCCTTGGCGATGTCGGGCAGCAGCGCGACTGCCCCGCCGAACAGCACGGCGAACAGGTCCAGCGAGATGGCGGCAAGGAGGATCGGGGTGCGGCGGATGAACCGCAGGCCTTCCATGGCATGGCGCATGCTCGGCCGCTCGTCGGGGGCCGGCGGGTCGGGCTGGCGGAGGAAGTGCACGTCGGCCAGCATCACCATGGCGATGACGATGAGCACGGCGGTGGTGCCGTAGGCCAACGACGGCCGCACCGCGTAGAGCAGACCGCTGGCCGCCGGGCCGAGGATGGTGGCTGCCGTCCACGTGCCCGAGTACAGGGCGATGACCTTCGGCAACTCGCCCTCGGGGGCCACCATCGGCGGCATGGTCCGCATCGCCGGCGCGGCGAACGCCCGGCCCGTGCCGTAGAGCAGGGCGATGAGGAAGAACGGCCAGACCTCGTGCGGGTCGCCCAGCGAGTAGAGGATCAGCCCGCCGGTGGCCAGCAGTTCCACACCGATGGCGATGAGGGCCAACACCTTGCGGTTCATCCGGTCGGCGAGCGGCCCGGTAACGAGCACCAGCAGGAACGACGGCACGAACTCGCACAGGCCGATCCACCCGAGGTCGGCCTTGCGCCCGCTGATGTCGTACACCTCCTTCATCAACGCGGCGGCCTGCAGCGACACCGCGGTGTAGAGGAGGAAGTTGGCGACGAGCAGGTCGCGCACCTCGCGATGGCGCAGAACGGTGACGGCCGAACTCGGCGCTGGTGATGGAGGCTGGGTGGGCGAAGGGTCGGTCTGCACAGGTCGGTCCAACCTATCCCGGAGTGCTACACACTCGACCATGAGTTCCCTCGCCGACGACACCCGCTGGCTCGACGCCACCGCCCAGGCCGAACTGGTCCGCAGCGGGCAGGTCACCCCCGCCGAACTGCTGGACGCGGCCATCGAGCGGATCGACGCGCTGGACGGCGCGCTGAACGCGGTCACCATGCGCTGGTTCGACCACGCACGCAAGGTGGCGGCCGGCCCACTGCCCGACGGCCCGTTCCGCGGCGTGCCGTTCCTGCTGAAGGATCTGTGGTCGCACTACGAAGGGCAGACGCTCAGCAATGGCAACCAGGCTCTCAAGGACGCCGCACCCGTCTCCACCGCGGACACCACGCTGGTCGCCCAGTTCAAGGCTGCCGGGCTGGTCACCGCCAGGCGTACCAACAGCCCGGAGTTCGGCAGCCTGCCCCGCACCGAGCCCACGGCATGGGCCCCACCCGCAACCCGTGGCACACCGGCCACTCCCCGGCGGGTCAGCGGTGGCTCCGCCGCGGCCGTCGCCGCCCGGCACATGGTGCCCATCGCCCACGCCAGCGACGGCGGCGGCAGCATCCGCATCCCGGCCTCCTGCTGTGGGCTGGTGGGCCGAAGCCTCGCAGGGTCGCATCTCGCTCGGGCCATTCCGCGACGAGAGCAACGTCGGTCGTGGAGTTGACTGCGTCAGCCGCAGCGTCCGCGACACCGCCGCCCTGCTCGACGCGGTGCACGGACCCGGTCGGCGACGCGATGATCGCCCCCGCCCCGACCCGCCCGTACCTGCAGGGTCGGCGCCGACCCCGGCGGCTGCGCATCGGCCTGCTGGACCACCACCCCTTCGGCGGGCCGTCCATGACGACTGCGCGGCCGCCGCCCGCCACGCCGCCGGCCTGCTGGCGTCGCTCGGCCACACGGTGGAGGAGGGCTACCCGGATGCCCTGCGCAACCAGGAGTTCGCCCGCCGCTTCGGCGCCATGTGGAGCACCAACATGGGGGTTTCCTTCGCCCGCATCGAGGCCCAGTTGGGCCGCTCGCTCACCCCGGCAGACGTGGAGCCGGTGAACTGGGTGCAGGCAGAGTTCGCCCGCCAGGTCAGCGGGGTGGACTACGCCCTGGGGCTGGCCGCCAACGTGGAGTTCCGCCGCGCCGTGCAGCAGTGGTGGGCCGACGGATGGGACCTCCTGCTCACCCCCACGCTCGGCGAGCCGCCCACGCCGATCGGCACGTTCGCCAACAACCCCGAACACCCGATGGCGCCGATGGCCCGCGCCGCCGGCTACGTGCCCTTCACTCCGGCGTTCAACTCCAGTGGCCAGCCGGCCATCAACCTACCCCTGTACTGGAACGCCGACGGCCTGCCGATCGGCGTGCAACTGGTGGCCGCCTACGGCCGCGAGGACGTGCTGCTCCGCGTGGCCGCGCAGCTGGAGGCGGCCCAGCCGTGGGCCGACCGCCGGCCGTCAGTCGGCTGACTTCGCCGTGGCGCCCACAGCCTTCTGCACCGTCGCCTCGGAGATGTGCGGCACCTCCATGCCCCACCGGCGCATGCCGTCCTCCAGCCGCCGCACCAAGGTGTCCACCGCAGCCACGCGGGCGAACCGCTTCTGCTCGGCCGGGATGACGTCCCACGGCGCCAGTTTGGTGCTGGTCCGCTCGATCATCTCCTCGGCCGCCGCCTCGTACTCGCGGTTCTTCTCCCGGTTGCGCCAGTCCTCCTCGGTGAGCTTCCAGCGCTTCAGCGGGTCCTCCGCACGGTTGTGGAACCGGCGCAGCTGCTCCTCGTCGGACAGGTGCATGTACATCTTCACGAGGATGGTGCTCTCGGTGCACAACGACTCTTCGAAGTCCTCGATGGTCTTGTAGGCCCGCTTCCACTCCGTCTTGGTGCAGAAGCCCTCGATGCGCTCCACCAGCACCCGGCCGTACCAGCTGCGGTCGAACACCGACATCGCGCCCATGGTCGGCAGGTCGCGCCAGAAGCGCCACAGGAAGTGGTGCTGCTTCTCCTCGCGGGTGGGGGCCGCGTAGTTGACGACGGAGTAGTGACGGGGGTCGAGATGGCTGACCATCGCCCGGATGGCGCCGCCCTTACCGGCCGCGTCCGGCCCCTCCATCACCACCAGGATGCTCGGCCCCACCCGGCCGGTGCCGAGTTGCCCACCGAGGGTGAGTCGTAGTTGCTGCAACCGCCGTTGGGAGGCGAGGAGCTTCTTCTCGTACTCCTCACGGTCGAGGCGTTGCGAGAGGTCCAGCTTGTCGAGGACGCCCATGATCGAAACCTAGCCGCCCGCCTCAGCGCGCGGTCCAACCGCCGTCGACGATGACGCTCTGCCCGGTCATGAAGGTGCTGCCCGAACCGGCCAGGAACAGCAGCGCGGCATCCAGTTCGTGGGCCTCGCCCATGCGTGGCATGGGCGACATGGTGGCGATGAACCGCAGGCTGCCCTCGTCGCTCTCCATGCCGGCGGTCATCTCGCTCTGGAACCAGCCGGGGCACAGGGCGTTCACCCGCACCCCCTTGCGCGCCCATTGGGCGGCGAGCTCGCGGGTGAGGTTGACCACCGCACCCTTGGACGCGCAGTAGTGCGCCTGCTTCACCGGCGAGGAGCCCACATGGCCGAGCATGCTGGCGACGTTGACGATGCTGCCGCCGCCGTTGGCGATCATGCCCGGCGCCACCAGCTTGCACAGGTGCCAGATGGCGGTGACGTTGACCTCCATCACCTGGCGGAACCAGTCCAGCGACTCGTCCTCGATGGCCATCTTCTGGCCGATGCCGGCGTTGTTGACCAGCACGTCCACCCGGCCGAAGCGCTCCAGCGCGGCGGCGACGAGGCGCTCGCGATCATCCTCACGGGCGAGATCGGCCGCCACCGCCAGCGTGCCGGGCAGGGCTTCGGCCAGCGCGTCCAGCCGATCGGCGCGGCGGGCCGCCACCACCACGTTTGCCCCCACGGCGTGGGCGACGCGGGCGAACCGGTCGCCCAGCCCGGACGACGCGCCGGTGACGACCACCGTGCGCCCATCGAGGCGGAACAAGTCGAGTGGGTTACCGACCGCGGTCGGATCGATGACGGAATCGGTGGTCATGGTTGAGATTCTGTGTCATTGACTGCAGTTCGAAGAATTCCGCCCGAAAAAGTGCACGATGGAGTCGTTCGCAACGTCGTATGAGGCATGAGCGCCATGCAGCACCACACCACCCTCGACCAGTCGGCCGCCAACCAGGGTGACCGCCACCACCTGATCGCCCGTGACGGGTTCGACTGGGCCGCCCAGGTGAAGCTGGCGGTCGTGCTCAGCGCCATCGCCGTGGTCGTCACGCTCGGCCTCGCCGGCCGGGTGGCCGAGCCGGTGCTGATCGTCGGCATCATCGTCGTCGCCTCCGTGCTGGCCTGGAGGCGGGTCGAGGTCGCACCGCGGGCCCAGCCGGCCCGGGTCACGGTCCGCCACCGCTGACGTCCCTGTGCCACGATGCGGGCCGTGAAGGTTCGCGTCGGGTTCGGTTTCGGGGTGCGTACACGCCTGAACGACCACGGCTTCGGCGACGTCGTCGATGCGCTGGAAGACCTCGGCTTCGACAGCCTGTGGTTGAGCGAGCGGATCAGCGGCGAGGCCCCCGACCCGCTGGTCGGCATGTCCTTCGCCGCGGGGCGCACGCGGCGGTTGAAGTTCGGCATGAGCGTGATGGTGCTGCCCGGCCGCAACCCGGTGGTGCTGGCCAAGGAGTTGGCCACGCTGGACCGCCTGTCCGGCGGGCGGCTGCTGCCAGCGTTCGGCCTTGGCGTGGCCGACCCGCAGGAGCAGCAGGCGTTCGGTGTGGACCGCAGCCAGCGGGCCAAGCGGTTCGACGAGGCGCTGGCGGTGGTGCGTGGCTGCTGGGAACAGGAACGGCTGACCCACCACGGCGAGTTCTTCCACTATGACGACCTGGCCGTGCTGCCCAAGCCCCGCCAGGCCCATCTGGACGTCTGGCTCGGCGGCATCGCCCCCAGCGAACTGAAGCGGGTGGGCCGGCTGTCCGACGGGTGGCTACCGAGCTTCGTGACGCCCGCCGACGCCGCCCGCGGTCGCGAGGTGGTGGAGCAGGTGGCGGCCGAGCACGGCCGCACCATCGACCCCGAGCACTTCGGCGCGCTCATCCCCTACAGCGACGGGCCGGTGCCCGACGCCCTGCTGGCCACGCTCGCCCGCCGCCGACCCGACCTGGAAGACCCCGGCGTGCTCGTGCCGCAGGGGTGGGACGCCGTGCTGGCGCTGATCGATCAGTTCGTGGCCGTGGGCACCAGCAAGTTCGTGGTGCTGCCCTTGGTGGAACCGTCGTCGCCCGCCGGCTGGGTGGAGCACCTGGCCGCCGCGGCCCCTGCCGTGCTGGCCCGCCAGACCTGACCGTCGCCAGGGCTGCCGCGATCTACGCCGGCTGAGGAATCGTCGCCACCAGTTCCAGCGCCTGGTCGGCAGGCACCGGTCGGGAGAACAGGAAGCCCTGCATGGTGTCGCACCCGAGGTCGCGCAGCAACGTGCAGACCTCTTCGTTCTCCACCCCTTCGGCCACCACCTTCAGCCCCAGGTTGTGCCCGAGTTCCACCACTGAAGCGACGATCGCCCGGTCCTCCGCGCTGGACTGCATGGCCACCACGAAGCCGCGGTCGATCTTCAACTCGCACACCGGCAGGTGGCCGAGCGACCCGAGCGACGTGTAGCCCTGGCCGAAGTCGTCCAGGCTCACCACCACCCCGGCTGCGCTGAGCTCCTCGATCAGCATCGTGGCTCGCACCGGGTCGTGGGCGAAGGATGTCTCGGTGATCTCGAGGACGAGCCGCGACGCTTTCACGCGGTGAGCGGCGAGGCGGTTGAGGATCCACCCGGGCAGGTCGTCACGCAGGTTGCGGGCCGAGATGTTCACCGCCATCGACAGCTCGGGGTGGGTACGGTTCCAGGCCGCCAACTGGGCCAGCGCGGTGTCCACCACCCACTGGGTGAGCGGGCCGATCAGACCGGTGCTCTCGGCGATGGGGATGAAGTCGCCGGGCGGGATCAGACCGCGGGTGGGGTGCGCCCACCGCACCAGCGCCTCGAACGCCACCACCTCGCGCGTGACGGCGTCCACCTTCGGCTGGAAGTGCAGCACCAGATCGCCGGCGGAGATGGCCCGGCGCAACTCGGCCACGAGGCCGAGGCGCTGCGGGTCGAACTCGTCGATGCCCTGGTGGTAGCGGACGATCGAGGCCCGGGCGGACTTCGCCGCGTAGAGGGCCAGGTCGGCGCGCTGCACCAGCCAGTCGGCGGAGTCCGCATCGGCGGGCCACATGGCGTAGCCCATGCTCGCCTCGGCCGTCACCGCCAGCCCGCCGAGCTCGGCTTCTTGGCCGATGGCGTCCTGCAGGCGGCGGAGGATCTGGTCCACCAGTTCCGGACGAACCCCGGGCAGCACGATGCCGAACTCGTCGCCGCCCAGGCGGGCGACGGTGTCGCCGGGCCGCAGCGCGTCGGTGAGGCGGCGGGCCACGATCCGCAGGAACTCGTCACCGTTGCGGTGGCCGAGCGTGTCGTTGACCTCCTTGAACCGGTCGATGTCCACCACCACCAGCGCCACGTCCTGGCCGGAGCGGCTGGCGGAGGCCAGCGCGGTGGCCACCCGGTCCGCATAGAGGCGGCGATTGGGCAGGCCGGTCAGCGGGTCGTGGAGGGCGAGGAACTCGGTGCGCAGGCTGCTGCGGCGCAGGCGCCGGCCGACGGACCACACCATCGTCGCCAGCAGCACCCACAGGGCGGACAGCCCGACGATCAGCACCGTGCGCAGGCGGGCCAGCGACGAGTTGCGCATCGCCGCGATCGGCCCGTAGGGGATGTACACCTCCGCCACCGCCACCACCCGTTCCATCGACGCGTCGTGCACGGCCACGTAGGCCTCGATCGCGTCGATGCCCTTCGGGCTGCCACCGTCCACCGAATCGGCTCCCATGGTCGTGCGCCGCACGGTGGAGCCGGCGGCGATCGCCTCGTCCACTTCGTCGTCGGGCTGCGCCGGAGCCGGCAGGCGGATGCCGGGATCGGCAGCGTCGAACACCACCGCACCATCCAGATCGCGCAGCCGCAACTGGACGACCGTCCCGTTGCCCACCAGGGCCGAGGTGCTGCGTGCCAGATCGTCACGCTCGGCCTGGGTGAGACCGTCGCCGAGCGGGTCGCCGCTGAGGAATGGCTCGATGGAGGCGTCGCTGATGGTCATCGCCTCCGCCGCGCCGTCGCGCAGGGCCGCCCGGTCGACCTCGTCGACCAGGGTCCGCTCCAGCACGACGCCGAGCCATACCACCGGAACCAACGTCGCCAGCGTGTACCCCGCGAACCGCCGGTAGCCCCGCCACCCCGTGGATTGCACGAAGGTACATCGGCCCGGGCATGAGCGCTCTTGAGGAACTTGTGACGATCCCGCGACGCGATCTGACCACGCCGTCCCCTGTCGCAGCGCACCCGGTCCACTAACGTGAACCACGTGACCGCGCCGCGCCGGCTCGTGCTCAGGATCCTGGGCTTCAGCGGGGTCATTGCCGCGGCCACAGTCGGGCTGGTGGCCCTCCTCCGGCCCTCCACCGCTGCAATGTCGACGCAGGACTGGTGGACCGCCGTGCTGGTCACCGCCGGCTACGCCGCCGCCGAGCGGTGGGTGTTCCACTTCGAGTTCCGCCGCGAAGCCATCTCGTTCTCGCTGTCCGAGGTGCCCACCGCGTTCGCCCTGCTGTACCTGCCACCCTGGGTGGCCA
Organism: Ilumatobacteraceae bacterium; assembly: GCA_041394605.1. Classification (GTDB taxonomy): domain Bacteria; phylum Actinomycetota; class Acidimicrobiia; order Acidimicrobiales; family Ilumatobacteraceae; genus UBA668. The sequence continues at coordinate 494,565 of JAWKHX010000004.1, read as the reverse complement.
TCACCGCGAGGGCGCTCGGCAGCCTTCCGGTGCTGATGATCCGCTTCAGTTCCAGGGGCTACAAGCTGATCTTCAACGGGGCGTTGTTCTCCTTCGAACTGGCCGTCGCCTACCACATCCTGCAACTGGTGGAGCGAGTGTGGGCTGGCCCCGGCGCTTCAGTGGTCACCGTGGTGCCGGCCACCGCCATCGCCACCATGGTCGGGTCCGTCCTGGTGTCCACCGCCATCGCCATGGTGGAGGGCGGGTGGTGGACGCGGGTCAGCAGCGAGATGAGCCTGTCGTGGTGGATCGCGCCGATGAGCGGTGCCATCGGCGCCGCCGCCGTGGCGCCCTCGCTGGTCACCCGCTGGCTGGCCGTGGTGGGTGTGGCCCCGTTGCTGGCCGGCTGGGCCATCCTGCGGGCCTACGGCCGCCTGGAACAGCGACACCGCGACCTCGACGCCCAGTTGGGTTTCGTGCGAACGATCAACCAATCCCTCGGGCTGGACCCCGTCGCGGCCACCGCGGCGCACGAGGCCGCCCGCCTGTTGCGTGCCCGCGCCGCCGCCGTGGTGGTGTTCGACGGCACCGGCAGGGCACGGGTGCACAGCCACGGCGAGGGTCTTCCGGCGCTGCCGACCTCGGCGAACGACCCGGTGTGGCGGCCACTGCTGCTGGGCCACGGCGGCCTGATGCTGGACAGCGACCTGTCCCCCACCACCAGCCGCCGCCATCACGCCGTGACAGCATCCGTGCTGGTCGCCCCGATCCGCGACGGTGACGGGTTGGTGGGCGCGTTCATCCTGGCCGGCCGCGAGGGGGCGGCCAACCAGTTCCGCTCCGTGGACACGCTGCGCCTCGGCACGCTGGCCGACCAGGTGGCGCCCAGCCTGCGCAAGGCGATGCTGCACGAGCGGATCGAGTTCGAGGCCCGCCACGACCCCCTCACCAGCCTGCCCAACCGCACCTCGTTCGAGCGCCTGCTGGCCGGCTGCCTGCCCAGCGGCGGCGACCGCACCTGGACCGTGCTGCTGATGGATCTGGATCGGTTCAAGGAGGTCAACGACACCCTCGGCCATGTCGCCGGCGATGCCCTCCTCACTGCGTTCGGCGAGCGGCTGGACGATCTGTTGCGGGCCGACGACGTGCTGGCCCGGCTGGCTGGTGACGAGTTCGCCGTGCTCACCAGGGCCGGCACCGAGGAGGCCGTGGAACTGGCCGGCACGCTGCTGGAGGAGGTGCGCCAGCCGTTCACCATCGACGGGCTGGACGTGGTGGTCACCGTCAGCATCGGCATCGCCCGCCTGGAGGACGGCGACGCCGACGCCACCCCCCTGCTGCGAAGGGCGGACATCGCCATGTACGCAGCCAAGCACCGTCACACCGGCGTGGAGACCTACCGGGAGGACATCGACCGGCGCACCCCGGCCCGCCTCTCGATGCTCGGCGACCTGCGGGCCGCCCTGGACGGCGGCGACTTGCAGGTGCACCTGCAGCCCAAGCTGGACCTGGCCAGCGGTGTGGTCATCGGCGTGGAGGCGTTGGCCCGGTGGAACAACCATCACCGCGGCAGCGTCAGCCCGGAGGACTTCGTGCCGGTGGCCGAGGAGACCGGGCTGATCAAGCAGCTCACCGACGTGGTGCTGGAGGCTGCCATCGAGCAGACCAGCCGCCTGCACCGGATGGGGCACCACCTCGGGCTGGCCGTCAACCTCAGCACCCACGACCTGCTCGACGAGCTGCTCCCGGACCGCGTGTTGCGCCGGCTGGACCGCCACGGTGTGGACCCTGCCCTGCTGACCCTGGAGATCACCGAGTCCTCCCTGCTGAACGACGCGCCGCGGGCCCGCAAGACGATCGAGCGGCTGAACGGCACCGGTGTGCGCCTGTCGGTGGACGACTTCGGCACCGGCTACTCGTCGCTGAGCTACCTGCGTCACCTGCCGGTGGCCGAGCTGAAGATCGACCGCGGCTTCGTCACCAACCTGCTCTTCGACGAGCAGGACGAGGTGATCGTGCGCTCGATCATCGACCTCGGCCACAACCTCGGCCTGCAGGTGGTGGCCGAGGGCGTGGAGACCGACGAGGTCATGGCGAGCCGCCTACGCGGCTTCGGTTACGACGTGGCCAGGGCTTCGGGGTGTGCCGGCCGGTGCCGCTGGATCAGCTGGTGATCTGGCTGCACACCGCAGCACCCCAGCCGGCGGCGCGACCCCATGCGCCCCGGCCACTGGGTGGACGACCCCACGGCCTGAGCCGGCACGGCCGGCAGCGTCGAGCCACTGGCGATCGAACACCCGTTCGTCTACTCTGGGTTCGTGGCCACCGCCGCCTCCACCGTCCCACCGACCCCACCATCCTGCACGCCGACCTGGGCGCGTTCTGCGCGTCGGTGGAGCAGTTGCTGGACCGGCGCTGCGCGGCCGGCCGATCGCCGTCGGGGGCGGGGTGGTGCTGGCCAACGTCGTACGAGGCCAAGCGGTTCGGGGTGTCCGGGCGGCATGTCGGGCACCAGGGCCAAGCAGCTGTGCCCGGACCTGCTGTTCGTGGAAAGGGCACTTCACCGGTACCAGCGCCTCGGCGACAGCGTCATGGCCATCCTGGAGGACTTCACGCCAGCGGTGCAGCGGATCTCCATCGACGAGGCATTCCTCGACGTCACCGGCGGTGCACTTGTTCGGGCCGCCGGAGGTCATCGGCACGAAGATCCGCCGCCAGGTGCGCGAGGAGGTCGGGCTGCCGATCTCCGTCGGGGCAGCGTCCAACAAGCATCTGGCCAAGATCGCGTCGCAGGTGGCCAAGCCCGACGGCCTGGTGGTGGTGCCGCCCGACGGCGAGGTCGCCTTCCTCCATCCCTGCCAGTGGGCCTGGTGTGGGGCATCGGGCCCGTCACCCAGGCGAAGCTCGCCGACCTGGGCATCCGCACCATCGGCGAGTTGGCCGGATCATCGGACGGCGCTGCAGTCCTTGCTGGGCAAGGCGCTCGGGCCAGATCGGCACGCTGGCGCGCAACGACGACCGCCGCAAGGTCACGTCCGGCGGTCGGGCCGGCTCCGGTGGGGTCGCGAGTCGGCGTTCGGCGCACGACATCGACCCCCGGCTGGTGCGCGAGGTGCTCGGCGGCACTGGCCGACCGGGTGGCCGCCCGGCTGCGGGCCAAGCACCGCGCCGGCGCACCGTCACGGTGCGGGTGCGGTTCGTCGTGCCCGGGGCGCCGGGCCGGTCGGTCACCCGCAGCCGTACCGGGCCGGAACCCGTGTGCACCACGCTGACGCTGGCGGAGATCGCCGAGGGGCTGGTGCACAGGCGCTGGCCGACCATCCGCAGGAGACCGATCTCGCTGCTGGCGATCTCCGTCTCCAACCTGGTGGACCAGCCGGTGCTGCAACTGGAGTTGCCGGTGGTGTCGGACTCCCCGTTGCGCCCCGGCTCCCCACCGGCTCGGCGCGTTGGGCGGTGGATCACTCGGTGGACCGGGTGCAGGAGGCGCTTCGGCAAGGCCGCGGTCGGCTACGCGTCCGTCACGTTGGGCTCGGGGCGGCGTGCCCGACGAGTTCCGCGAACTGGCCGAGAAGGAGTTGTGACGGCGGAGCAGGACGGCGCGGCGAGGCCTGGTGGTAGATCCTGACTGCGTCAGCAGGGGCGCAGGGCGAGGTGGTCGACGCCGGCGAGGATCGACCCCAGTGCAGTGCCCAGCGCGTCGGCGGTGTCGAACTGCGCTGATCCGGCCGAGGCCGGCGTGGGCTGGCCGTCTGCACGGTGGTCACCATCCCGACGCTGAGTGCGGCACCGGAAGCCGGACAGGGAGAACAGCACCACGTAGACCCAGGTGGCGGTCGTGACGGTCAGGGCGTTCCAGAACACGAACGAGCCAGCCCCATCCCGACGAGACCGGCGGCGTAGAGGGTGGTCGACGGCACCCGCCGGGCGAACCGGCCGACCAGTGCCGCACCGGCCAGCGCGCCGATGGCCATCGTGCCGCGAATGATGCCGACGGCGCCGCCGTCATCGCCCAACGTCTCCACGATGACCGCGACATCACCACGAACCCACCTGGGCGTTGCGTTGGTGCCGTGGAGGGCCAGCATCGTCGGCGGCGGTGCAGCATCCGCACGCCCCTGCCGGCCTCCGCCCTTCGGTTCGTCCGCACCGTCAGGGTGCGGCGGGCGGTGCGGCGCCAGGAAGCCGAGGGCGACGGCACGATCAAGCTGGCGTCCACCGCCACCACCGGCCCAGTCCTGCCGGGACCACAGCAGGCCACGCCGACGGGCGCCACCCAGGCGGGCCAGGCTGGCGGAGGCGGACAGCGCGGCGTTGGCGACGGCCAGTTCGTCGTCGGCGACGACGCGGCGCATGCGACGTTGGCCGGGTTGTTGACCTGGCTGAGCAGCGCCTGGGCGACCACCACGATGTAGGCAGGCCACACCCGGTCGGCGGTGACGGCCAGCAGCGGGGCCAGGAAGACCGCCTGGAGGACGTTGGTGGCCGCAAGCGCCCGGCGCAGGTCCGTGCGGTCGACGATGGCCCCGATCGGGCCGAAGGGCGGCAGCGACAGTTGGCAGACGAAGAGGACGGCGGTCTGCGCCGCCCCCGTCTCCACGAACACGAACACCGGGAGGCGACGTTGAGCACCCAGTCGCCCGTGTCGTTGACGAACCCGGCCGACCGGCGTGCGGAAGCCCGGCCACCGGTCCGTCCCGTCGTCGCGGCGCCGTCGGTCTCGGCTCCGCCGTTCACAGCCCGCACGGTCGCCGCGCCCGGTCAGCGGGTTACTGTCAGCGGGTTGCCCCGCCCGGACGCCCGGCCTCCGACCCCGCCCGGCCCTCGACCCCGCCCCTCCGACCCCGCCGGCACCCCTGCCCCGCCTGTCCCCGCACCTGACTGTTCCCGCGCCCGTGGGCGATTACGTCGTGCGTGACCTGAATGCGCGCCTAGGCGGGTCAGCCGCGCCCCGGCCGCCCCGTGCCCCGCCCCCTTACGTAACTGCTGTCAAGCCGTGACCAGGGGCGATGCGTCGGGTGGTGTGACACAAAGGAGTCCGGGGTCTCGTGCCTCGGGCGGGGCGTGGGAGACTCGGCGGCATGAAGATCGATCAGGTGGACCTGCAGACGGCGGACGGCGCGATGACGACCTGGGTGTACCACCCCGAGGTCGGCGGGCCGCACCCGGTGGTGTTGTACCTGATGGATGCCCCCAGCATCCGCCCGGCCCTGCGACATGGCGTCCCGCCTGTCCACCGCCGGGTACTACGTGATGATGCCGTACCTGTTCTACCGCGGCGGCCCGTTCCGCGAGTTCGGGATGAGCGACGAGGACATGCACGCCCGCCGGGAACTGATGGGGCAGGTCACGCCCACCAGCATCCTCGGCGACGCCGCGGCCATGCTGGCCCACGCCGACGCCGACCCCGCCGCCGACGCCCGCCGCTTCGGTGCCGTCGGCTTCTGCATGAGCGGTGGCCTGTCGCTGGCGCTGGCCAAGGCGTACCCGCGGCGCATGGTGGCGGGGGCCTCCATCCACGGCGCCTGGCTGGTCCGCGACTCGGAGGACTCGCCACACCTCGGCCTGGACCGGGCGACGGCGGAGATCTACCTCGGCTGGTGCGACAACGACCCCACCGCACCCATCGCCGACCGCGACGCCGTCACCGCCGCGCTGGATGAGGCCGACCTGCCGTGGTCGATGGACTTCTACACCGACGCCGTGCACGGCTACGCGCCCGCGGGCGAGCGCCACAACCACCGGGCCAGCGAGCAGCACTGGGAGCGCGTGCACGACATGTTCTTCCGCCGCCTGCGCCTGCCGGCCGCCCACTGAGACGGAGGCTGCGATGACCACCTACTCCAGAACCGACGAGTTCGAAGGCGCCACCTTCACCAGGGTCAGCTTCAAGGGCGCCACGTTGCGGTCATGCGACGTCAGCGGGGTCACGATGCGCAGTGTCGACGTCGGCGGGCTGGACATCGACAGCCACGACCTGTTCTTCGGCACCCTCGTCGTCAACGGCGTGGACGTGGTGCCCTTCGTGGAGGCGGAGCTCAACCGCCGGTTCCCCGGGCGCGAGCTGCAGAAGGCGCAGACCCCGGAGGGGCTGCGCGACGGTTGGGTGGCCGCGCAGGTGGCGTGGGCGGAGACGGTGGCCGGCACACCGGCGGATCTGGTGGACGCCCACGTCGAGCAGGAGTGGTCGCTGGCCCAGACCCTCCGCCATCTCGTGCTGGCCACGGACGCCTGGCTCGGCGGCGGGATCATGCGGCTCGCCCAGCCATTCCACGAGATCGGCTTGATCTTCACCGGTGCGGCAGAGATGGGCTTCGACGTGTCGATGTTCCGCTCCGACGAGCCGTCGTGGGAGGAGATCCTGGACGTGCGGGCCGGGCGCCAGCAGATGGTCACCGACTTCCTGGCCACCGCCACGCCGGCGCTGCTGGCCGAGGAGCGCGACAACCCGTGGGGCGGCGACGACTGGCACCCGACGGTGGGCGACTGCGTGCGGGTGATCCTGGAGGAGGAATGGGCGCACCTGCGCTACATCCGCCGCGACCTCGCCCTCCTCGCCTGATGGTGCGTTGTCAGTTCGGCCGCCGCTGCCGCTCGCACGAGCCCCGGAACGGCACGAGCCGCCCCTGGAGGAGCGGCTCGTCGACCTTTGCAGCCCGTACGGGATTCGAACCCGTGCCGCCACCTTGAGAGGGTGGTGTCCTAGGCCACTAGACGAACGGGCCAGGCTGCATGCCCTTGCGGGCTATGTCTGCATCGCCCTTGCGGGCTATGTACCGCCCGGGCGGGCGGAGCTCACCGGCGAGCCGGTGGACTGGTTGGGGTGCAAGGAATCGAACCCTGAATAACAGAACCAGAATCTGCTGTGTTGCCTGTTACACCACACCCCAGCGGGTCACCCCGAGGGCGCAGTGAGTGTAGCAACGCCGCCCGCAATCACCACATGGAAACTCACCCCGTGAAGCGCGAGAGTCGACGGAACCCGATCAGCCAACCGATCGAGACACCCGCCGCCTCCTTCATCTCCCGCCAGAGCGCCGTCCAGCCGCGAACGGGGCTGGTGCGGGTGGGTGAGACGTACGCCGTCAGGCCCAGTTCCTGGGCGGACAGGCGGATCCGCAGCGAGTGGTACGGGTCGCTGACCAGAAGCGGATCGAGCGCAGGCCGCGGAAGCGGATCTGGTCACGAACGAGCTCCAGCGACTCGAACGACGTCGCCCCGCCGACCTCGACGACGGCGGACTCCGGCACACCCTGGTCGACCAGATACGCCGTCGAGGCCTGGGCCTCGGTGAACCGGTCGCCGGGGCGGTTGCCGCCGGTGGTGATCACGAGGGGCCGAGACCCTGGTCCCACAGTTCGACCACATGGTCCAGCCGGGCGGCCAGCTGGGCTGACGGACGGCCGTCGTACTGGGCCGCCCCCATCACCACGATGGCGTCCACCGGCCTGGCCTGGTCCGAGGCGCCGACGGCGTGGACCCACCACAACATCGCCCGTAGTAGACGAGGAGCAGGCCGACCACGACGTACGCGACGTGACGGGCCCGTCGCCACCTGCGCGCCGGCGGTTGGGGACGCTCGGGGTTGACCGGGTGTCGTCGGCCGTGGCGGCCAGCACCTCGTCGACGGGATTCCGGTCGGCGGCGTGGCGTCGGGCACGGGGATCGACGGCGGCGTCACATCGCTGCCGCCCGACACGGTCACGGCAGCTGCGCACCCGCCAGCCGCAGCCGGCGGAGGGTTTCGGTCCGACCCAGGCACTCCAACGACTCGAACAGCGGCGGCCCCACGGTGCGCCCGGTGACGGCCACCCGGACCGGCGCCTGCGCCTTGCCGAGCTTCAACCCGTTCGCCTCGCCCACGGCCTCCAGGCTGGTCTTCAGGCCCTCGGAAGTCCAGTCGCCAAGCGCCTCGTACGCGGCGACCGCGCCACGGAACACGGCGACCGCCTCGGAGGTGCCCGTCGCCTTGGCCCACGCCTCGGCGTCCACCGCGACCTCCGGCTGGAACAGGAAGTCAACCAGGCCGGGCGCGTCGGCGAGGGTGACGCACCGGGGCTGGATGTGCGGCGCCATGGCCAGGAACACGGCCTCGTCGAAGCGGTCCACCGGGTAGGGGGCGTCGGCTGCGGTGAGCCACGGGCGGGCGGCCTCCAGGAACTCGGCCTGCGTCATGGCGCGGATGTACTCGCCGTTGAAGGCGGCCAGCTTCTTCAGGTCGAAGAACGCCGGCGAGTGGTTCACGTCCTCCAGCCGGAAGTCCGCCTCCATCGCCGCCCAGTCGGCGATCTCGCTGTCGCCCTTCGGCGTCCAGCCCAGCGTCATCAGGTAGTTGACCATCGCCGGGGCCAGGTAGCCCTCGTCGCGGTACTGCTCCAGCGCCACCTTGTCGCGCCGCTTGGAGATCTTCTTGCGCTGCTCGTTGACCAGCAGCGGCACATGGCCCCACACGGGTGGCTGGGCACCGAGGGCCTCCCAGATCATCTGCTGCTTGGGGGTGTTGGAGAGGTGCTCCTCGGCCCGGATGACGTGGGTGATGCCCATGGCCAGGTCGTCCACCACGTTGGCCAGGAGGAACATCGGGCTGCCGTTGCCGCGGAGCAGCACGAAGTCCTCGATGAGCGCGTTGTCGAACGTGACGTCACCGCGGACCAGGTCTCGCACCACGGTGGTGCCCGGCGGCACCCGGAAGCGCAGCACCCGCCCCGGCCCGGGGCCGAGGCCGAGGTCGCGCGACCAGCCCTGGTAGCCCTGGGTGCCCTCGGCCTTGTTGCGGGCCTCGATGTCGGCGGGCGTCATGTCGCAGTAGTAGGCGGCACCCTGGTCGTACAGGCGCTGCGCGGCGGTGATGTGCTGGTCGGCGTACTGGCTCTGGAAGTACGGCCCCTCGAAGTGGGGGTCGTCGGCGTGGATGCCCAGCCAGGCGAGGGCGTCGATGATGCCCTGGGTCCACTCCGGCCGGTTGCGGGCCTCGTCGGTGTCCTCGATCCGCAGCACGAACGTGCCGCCCTCCTTGCGGGCCAGCGCCCAGTTCCACAGAGCCGTGCGCGCGCCGCCCACGTGGAGGAAGCCGGTGGGTGACGGGGCGAAGCGGTAGCGGGGGCCGGTCATGCGGCTCCGAGGCTACCCATCGCCCTCATGTCAACAGCGCCAGGTTGCGGAGTTGGCGGACGGCGACGGACAGGGTGGTGAGGTCCTGGGCGTCGGCGCGGCGTAGTTCGGTGAACATCGCCATGGCCCGGGCCACCATCCGCTCGTTGGTGTCCTGCCAGGCATCCACCCCGCCGGCGAGGAGGGCGTCCTCGCTGAGATCGGCCAACGCCACCAGCAGGTCGTCGCGCAGGGCCGAGCGGGCCTGGGTCTGCCAGCGGTTGCTGCGCGGCAGGCCGCCGATGCCGTCCCACAGCCAGGTGAGGTCCAGCACGTCGAACACGTGCCAGTAGGTGGTGGACACCTCGGCCAGCGGAGTGCCCAGCTTGTGACCCAACTCGATCATGTCGAAGCAGGTGTGCAGCAGGTTCCACTGGGCGCTGCGCTGGGCCAGGTGCTCGGGCACCCCGGCAGCCAGACGGCGGGCCTCGCCGGCGAACCCCTCGTCGCGCAGCCGGCCGCGCAGCGATCCCTCCAGCTCCACCAGTGCCTGCATGCCCGGACGGTAGGCCTCCACCGCTGCCGCGATGTCCAGTGGCAGCTTGCGGTGGCGCAGCAGCCAGAGCGTGCCGCGCTCGGACAGGGATCGCAGTTCGAGGAACATCTCCAACTGCACGTCCAGCTTCACCTGGCCGGTCAGCGCTTCCACGGCGTCCCACAGCTCCGGCAGGCCGTAGATGTCGCGGGCGGCGATCCAGGCGCGGGTGGTGTCCACCACGCTGACGCCGGCTTCCTCGCCCATCCGGTGATCGAAGCTGATGCCGGACAGGTTGACCATCTGGTTGCCCACCTGGGTGGCCACGATCTCCCGTCGCAGCCGATGGCGGAGGATGTCGTCGTGGTACTCCTGGCGCAGGCGCGGCGGGAAGTAGCGCACCAGATCCGGCACCAGATAGGGGTCGTCGGGGAGGTCGCTGCGCTCCATCTCGGTGATGTTGGTGCTCTTGGTGTACGCGAGCAGGACGGAGAACTCGGGCGTGGTGAGGCCCAGGCCGCCCGCCTGGCGCTCGGCGATCTGGCGGTCGGTGGGCAGGAACTCCAGCGGCCGGTTCAGCCAGCCCTCGGTCTCCAGCAGGCGCAGGTAGCGGCTGTGCACGTTGACCATCGGCAGCGACTGGCGGCGGGCGATGGCCAGCGCCAGCGTCTGGGCACGGTTGTCGTCCAGCACCAGTTCGGCGACGTCGTCGGTCATGCTGGCCAGCAGGGTGTCGCGCTCCTCGAGCGTGAGGCGGCCTTCTTCCATCGCCAGGCCCAGCAGGATCTTGATGTTGACCTCGTGGTCGCTGCAGTCCACCCCGGCGGAGTTGTCGATGGCGTCGGTGTAGATCAACCCACCGGCCAGCGCGTACTCCACCCGGCCGAGTTGGGTGAAGCCGAGGTTGCCGCCCTCCCCCACCATCCGGCAGCGCAGGTCGGCGCCGTTCACCCGCAGGCCGTCGTTGGCCCGGTCGCCCACATCGGCGTGGCTCTCGGTGGCGGCCTTCACGTACGTGCCGATGCCGCCGTTCCACAGCAGGTCCACGGGCGCCTTCAGGATCACCGAGATCAGTTCCGCCGGGGTGAAGGTGGCTCGGTCGGTACCCAGCGCAGCGCGTGCCTCCGGGCTGATGCCGATGGTCTTCATCGACCGTGGATACACGCCTCCGCCCACGCTGATGATCGTGGGGTCGTAGTCCGCCCAACTGCTGCGCGACAGTTCGAACATGCGCTGCCGTTCGGCGAAGCTGGCGGCGGGGTCCGGGTTCGGGTCGAGGAAGATGTGGCGGTGGTCGAAGGCGGCCAGCAGCTTCACGTGGGGCGAGCGCAGCAGGCCGTTGCCGAACACGTCGCCGCTCATGTCGCCGATGCCCACCACGGTGAGGGGGTCGCGCTCCACGTCCTTGCCCAGCACGGCCGCGTGGCGGCGGACGCTCTCCCACGCCCCGCGGGCGGTGATGCCCATCTCCTTGTGGTCGTAGCCGGCGCTGCCACCGCTGGCGAAGGCGTCGCCCAGCCAGAAGCCGTACGCCTCGGCGATCGAGTTGGCGATGTCGCTGAACGTGGCGGTGCCCTTGTCCGCCGCCACCACGAGATAGGGGTCGTCGCCGTCGTGGCGGACGGTGGCCGGTGGCGGCACGATCTCGCCGCCGACGATGTTGTCGGTGAGGTCGAGGAGACCGGCCACGAACTGCCGGTAGCAGGCCACACCTTCGGCGCGGAACTCGTCGGTGCCGGGCGCCGGTGGGCGCTTCAGCACGAACCCGCCCTTGGCCCCGGTGGGCACGATGACCGCGTTCTTCACGATCTGGGCCTTCACCAGGCCGAGGATCTCGGTGCGGAAGTCCTCCCGCCGGTCGCTCCAGCGCAGGCCGCCGCGGGCGATGCGGCCATTGCGCAGGTGCACACCCTCCACCCGGGGCGAGCACACCCAGATCTCGAACATCGGGCGCGGCAGGGGCAGGTCGGGCACCTTGGCCGTGTCGAACTTGAACGCCAGCACCTCACGGTGACCGGCATTGGGGCCGGGGCGGAACGCGTTGGTGCGCACGGTGGCTTCCACCAACGCGAGGAAGGCCCGCAGGGTGCGGTCGTCGTCCAGGCTGGGCACGTCCTCCAGCGCCGCCACGATGGCGTCGCGGCGCTCGGCGCACCGCTCGTCGCGGCCGGCCACATCGCCGTCGTGATCTGCGTCTCTGCCGAGCGAGGGGTCCAGGCGGGCGGTGAACAGTTCCACCACCATGCGGGCGATGGCCGGGTGGCGGGTGATGGTGGACTCGATGTACTGCTGGCTGAACGGGAAGCCGATCTGGCGCAGGTAGCGGGTGTAGGCGCGGAGGATCTCCACCTGGCGGGCGGTGAGACCCGCCAGCAGCACGAGACGGTTCAGACCGTCCACCTCCACGGTGCCCTCGAACTGGGCGACGAACGCCCGTTGCACCTCGGCGCGGGACGCATCGTCCAGCGCGACGCCGTCGGGAACCTCCACACCCACGTCGTGGATCCACACCTCGCGCTCTGGGAACACGAACCGCGACGAGCGTTCGTCGATGGCCTTGAAGCCCAGATGGTCCAGCAACGGCAGGAGATCGGCGATGGCCAGCGCGGCGCCGCAGTGGTAGACGCGGAAGCGCCAGTTGGCACCATCGGCCTCCTCGAAGTGCATCATCGCCGTACCGACGCGGGCGCACCCGTCGCCGTCGGCGGTGGCCAGGCGATGGACAACGGGGAGGTCCACCACGGCCCCGTTGGGCCAGTTCAGTTCGTCGTAGCCGGCCGGGATCACGGGCCGCACCACGGCCATCAGCGCCGCTGCTGCGTCCGCACCCAGTTCTTCCGCCAGTGCCGCTGTGGTTGCCTCGACCCAGTCGTCGGCCACCTCACCGGGCGCCCCCTTGATGCTCACGATGCCCTTCCCTTCCGGCCCTTCCCGACGCCGTTGTCGTGGACTTCAGGTGGGTTCAGTGTGCCACGACAGGGGTTATCGTCAGGCTCATGCGGCAGATCAATGTGCTCGGCGACGAGCTGCAACCCTGCTCGATGGACCCGCTCACCGGCTACTACCGCACCGGCTGCTGCGAGAACCATGGCGACGACCCCGGCCTGCACGTGGTGTGCGTGGTGTGCACGGACGACTTCCTGCAGTACTCCCGCTCGGTGGGCAACGACCTCAGCACGCCGATGCCGCAGTACGGGTTCGCCGGGCTGCGGGCCGGGGATCAGTGGTGCCTGTGCGCCGGCCGCTGGCAGGAGGCCCTCGAGGCCGGCGCCGCCCCGCAGGTGCGCCTGGCCAGCACTCACGTCTCCGCGCTGGAGTACTGCTCGCTGGCCGACCTGCGGGCCCATGCGGTGGACGCGCCATGAGCGTGCGGGTGGAGCATGACGGTCCCGTGTGCGTGGTCACCATCGACCGGCCGGAGGTCCGCAATGCGGTGGACGGGCCGACCGCTGCGCTGCTGGCCGAGGCGTTCGCCGCGTTCGACGCCGACGACTCCCTGGCCGTGGCCGTCCTCACCGGGGCCGGCGGCACGTTCTGCGCCGGCGCCGACCTGAAGGCCATCACCGACGGGCGGGGCAACCGTGTGGACCGCGACGTCGAGGTGGACGGCCCGATGGGGCCGACGCGGATGCTGCTGTCCAAGCCGGTCATCGCCGCCGTCGAGGGGTTCGCCGTGGCCGGTGGGCTGGAGCTGGCCGTGTGGTGCGACCTGCGGGTGGCCGCCGAGGACGCCGTGTTCGGCGTGTACTGCCGCCGCTGGGGTGTGCCGCTGGTGGACGGCGGCACGGTCCGCCTGCCCCGGCTGATCGGCCACAGCCACGCGCTGGACCTGATCCTCACCGGGCGAGGGGTCAGCGGCGAGGAAGCCCGGCTGATGGGGCTGGCGAACCGGCTGGTCGCGCCGGGCACGGCCCTGACTGCGGCCCGCGAGCTGGCCCGTCAACTGGCGGCACTCCCCCAGGGTTGCATGCGGCGGGACCGCCAGAGCAGCTACGAGCAGTGGGACCTGCCGCTGCCCGAGGCGCTGGCCAACGAGACCCGGCTGGGCCTGGAGACCATTCTCTCCGGCGAGACCCAGGCGGGTGCGGCGCGGTTCGCCGGCGGGGCCGGCCGCCACGGCCAGTCCGCCTGAGCCGGGCGGGTGCGGCGTCACCGGCAGCGGACGGCCAGGTTCCAGAGCGAGCCGTCTGCGGCCCGGACGGGCGATGGCGAGTAGGACGCCAGGAGGCCCGGCGCGGCCGTGGTGTTCTCACCTGTGCGGTGGAAGAGGGTGCTGGACATCGCCACGATGGCGCCCGCGGGGATTTCCAGCAGGTCGCCCGGGTCCGGCCCGTCGTAGCCGACGAGGTCGTTGGTGGCACGGTCCTTCACGTGGGGCGCCGGCGCGGCGCCGGCCCCTGCTCCCTCGGGCATGCGGCTCCACGGCAGCACGCACAGCGCACCGTTGGCGGCGGTCATGTCGTCGAGCGCCACCCACAGGCTGACGTAGGGGTCGTGGGGGTTCCCGTCCACGTAGCCGCCGTCCTGATGCCAGGCCATCGGGGTGCCGACGTCGGCCGGCTTCACCACGAACAGCTCGAGGAACAGGTACACCTCGTCGCCGAGCAGCGCGGCCGCGACGTCCACCAATGTGTCGCCGAACAGGAAGCCCGTGAGGAACGACGACTCCTGGTACGGGGCGTGGAGGAAGTAGCGGCGGTCGCGGTGGGTGAGGCCGAGGGTGTCGGCGCCGACGGCGTCCATGGTGGCGACCATCGAGGCCATGCGGCGGTGGCACTCGGTGCGCAACCCGGCCAGTTCCTCGCCGGTCAGCGCGGCGGGCAGGACGACGAAGCCCTCACGCTGGAAGTGGGCGATCTGGTCCGCACTCGGCCGCACGCCGTCACGCTAACCGTGACCGTGCCGGCGGCCGGCGTGCTGGGTTAGCGTCGGGCGATGACCGGTGTGCCGCTCGTCGACCTCGGTGCGCCGGACGCACCCGCCGTGCTGGACGCCGCCTTCCGCGACGTGGGCTTCGTCATGGTCACCGGTCACGGGGTGCCGGCCGAACTGGTGGACCGCACGAGGGCGGCGTTCCTCTCGTTCTTCCACCTCCCCGCGGACCGCAAGGCCGCGGTGCGGATGCCGCGCCTGGGGATGGCCGGCTGGGCGCCGATGGGGATGGAGGCCAACGGGTACTCCTTCGGCCACGAGACCCCGGCGGACATGAAGGAGAGCTACCGGCTGGGCGCGCACGAGCTGCCCGGACGGGTGGCGCTGCGTGGGGCCAACGTGTGGCCGGAGGAACCCGCCGGCTTCCGGGAGGCCGCGGTGGAGTACCTCGGCGCCGTGGACGCCGTGCACCTGCGCATCCTGGAGGTGTGTGCCGTGGCGCTGGGGCTGGAGGACCAGGGGTTCTTCCGCCGGCACGCCCTGCGCAACGACAACACCCTGAACGTCAACTGGTACGCACCCATCAGCCATCTCGGTGCGCCGGTGGAGGGCCAGTACCGGATCGGCCCGCACACCGACTTCGGGACGATCACGGTGCTGTCGCGCGAGCCCGGCTCGTCCGCCTTGCAGGTCCAGTTGCCCGACGGCTCGTGGGTGGAGGCGCCGGTGGTGGACGGGGCGTTCACGGTGAACTGCGGCGACATGATGGCCCACTGGTCCGGCGGCCGGTGGCGCAGCGCGATCCACCGGGTGCTGGCGCCGGCGGCGACCGAGCCGGACGACGCCCTGCTGTCGCTGGTCTACTTCTGCGAGCCGGACCCGGAGACGATGATCACGCCCCTCGGCGAGGGCGGCGGCGAGACGGTCAACGCCGGCGAGTACCTGGCCGCCAAGATCGCCGCGATCTCCATGTAGCACCGCCGCGTTAGCGTGGTCGGCCATGGAACGCACGGCCGTCGCCCATCTGCCCCGGCCGCTGCTGCGCGGCTGGGCGCACGCCGTGTCCTTCCCCGTGTGGGTGCTGATGGGTGTCGGGTTGGTGGCCTGGTCGCAGGTTCCGCTGCGCGGGCGGCTGCTGCTGTCGGTCTACGTGGCCGGCACGGCGGTGATGTTCGGGGTGTCGGCGCTGTACCACCGGGTGGCGTGGCAACCGGCGGCGAAGGCGTTGATGCAGAAGTTCGACCGCTCGGCCATCTTCCTCGCCATCGCCGGCGGGTACACACCGGTTGCCTGGGCGTGCCTGGACGGGTGGGAGCGCACGTTCGTCATCTCGGGTGCGTGGATCGGCGCTGCCGCGGGCATCGTGCTCCACTGGCTGCCGCGTGTGCCCCGGGCGGCGAAGGGTGCCAGCTACATCGTGGTCAGCTGGGTGGCCGTGTTCGCCCTGCCGCAGATGGCCTCCGCACTCGGAGTCGCCGGGTTCCTGCTGATCCTCGGCGGTGGCGTGTCCTACACGCTCGGCGCCATCTGCCTGGCCGCCAAGCGGCCGGACCCGTGGCCCACCGTGTTCGGGTACCACGAGATCTTCCACGCCTTCACCGTGGTGGCCGCGGCGCTGCAGTTCGCGGCCATGTGGCTGGCCGTCGCACCCCTGCTGTGACCCCGGCCGAGCCCCGGCAGCCACGGCTGGGCGAGACCAAGCCCGCGGCGGATCCGGCGGCGTTGGCGGACGCCGAGGACTGGACGGAGCTGGCGATCCGCGAGGCGGACCTGGCGCGGGCGGACCTGGCCCGCCTGGAGGTGCGTGGCTGCGTGCTGGACCACTGCGACCTGCTGTCGGCCGATGCCGAGGAGACCCGCTGGGTGGACACGAGGCTGGACGGCTGCTCGCTAGCCGGCGCCCACTTCGGAGAGGCCTCCTTCACCCGGATGGAGGTCGCCGACTGCCGGCTGTCCGGCATCCAGTGCTTCGGCACCCGCCTGCAGGACGTGGTGTTCCGCCGCTGCCGCGCCGACGGCGCCTCGTTCCGTTTCGCCCGCGGCGAGCGGGTGTGGTTCGTGGAGTGCGACCTGCGCAACGCCGAGTTCGTCGGGGCCGAACTCACTGGAGTTCGGTTCGACGGGTGCGACCTCACCGGTGCCGACTTCGACAAGGCCCGCATCCCTGACGCCCGCCTGCACGGGTCCACGGTGGACGGCATCCGCAGCGCCGGCGGCCTGATCCGCCCGGTCATCGAGCCGGACCAGGTGCTGCCGTTCTCGCTGTCGCTCTTCGCCCTCCACGGCGTGGTGATCGACCACCCCGACGACGAAACCCTCGCCGACTCCGACGACGAGTGACCGCTAGGCCCATGGCGCGGAGCGGACGTCCTCGCCGAGCTTCGACGCCGCCACCCTCACCACCATCAACCCGACTCCCTGGTGCCCGGGCGGCGTCCAGCCCAGCTTCCAGTCGGCCGAGAGCTCGTCGTGCGCGATGTGGGCGAACCCCCTCCAGGTCGGCGCTTCGTCAATACCCCATCGACGGAGCTGCTGTGCGTGCCGGACGGTCATCCGTGCGCGCAGCTCGGCCTCGAACACCTCCGACGTGACGTCGCCGAGCCACATCTCCACCCAGGGCCTGGCCGCCCGGAAGCTCGCCGTGTACTCGGCTGTGTCGTGCAGTGCCGCTGCGGCCTGAGCAGGCGTCAGCACCGCGCTGGTACCCACCAGCTTCGCAAGGTCGACGACCCGGATGAACACGGTGAACCTGGGCGGATCATCGTTGGACACGCGCGGCGACGGTTCCGTCCAGCCGTGTACGCCGAGTGCCGTGAGCTCCTCGATCCGCAGTTCCACGGAGCGAGGTCCTCCGGACATGACACCGACCGTGTCGCTGCCTTCTTCCGCCGCCCAGCGAGCGAGGGAACGCCAATGATGATCGCTGAACCAGGCGAGCACCTGCGGGTCCCCGTTCACCGTCGACTCGGCGGCAGCGAAGAGGTCGACTGGGTGGTTCTCGGGTTCGTCAGACATGGCCGAAGATCGCGGCGGCGCCGTCAGGCGGACAGCAGGTGGGTGCGACGCATCGCCTCTGCGTACTCCAGCGGATCACCCGGCAGGATCTCCAGGTGGACCTTCACTCCCGTCGATCGCTCCGTCAGCGACGCAACGCGGGCGAAGACGGGGTCGTCGGCGTCACCGGTGATCACAATCGCGCCGGGGACGATCCGGTCCGGGTGAGCGGCCTCGTCGAGGAAGGTCCAGGGCAGGCCCGTGTGATCGATCTGAGTGGGATCGCAGGGAATGTCAACTTCGATCGGAACGCTCATTGACGGTCACTTCCACGACGCTTGTAGGGGTTCGGCTCGGGAGAACCGAAGACGGCCAGCAACGCCTGCGCGTCACGATACTCGGCGCTCCTGTGAAGGGACCGTGGCTCCGCCATCGGGGGACGGAGTTCCACCGTCGTCAGGCGGCGGAACTCTCAGCCGAAGAGCTTCTTGGCGATCAC
This sequence comes from Ilumatobacteraceae bacterium, assembly GCA_041394605.1. GTDB lineage: Bacteria > Actinomycetota > Acidimicrobiia > Acidimicrobiales > Ilumatobacteraceae > UBA668. The sequence continues at coordinate 476,593 of JAWKHX010000004.1, read as the reverse complement.
CATGCGCTGGATCTGGTTGGTGCCTTCGTAGATCTGGGTGATCTTGGCATCGCGCATCATCCGCTCCACCGGGAACTCGTTGGTGTAGCCGTAGCCGCCGAGGAACTGCACGGCGTCGGTGGTGACCTGCATGGCCACGTCGCTGGCGAAGCACTTGGCCATCGCCCCGGCCATGCCGAGGTCGCCACGGGGGTCGCCCTCGTCGGCGATCGCACACGCCTTGTACACCAGGTTGCGGGCGGCCTCCACCTTCATCGCGCAGTCGGCGGCCATCCACTGCAGGCCCTGGTTGTCCGCCAGAGGGCGGCCGAACGTGCGGCGCTCCTTCATGTACCCGACGGCGTAGTCCAGCGCGCCCTGGGCCACACCCACGGCCTGGGCACCGATGGTGGGGCGGCTGCGGTCCAGCGTGTGCATGGCGATGGCGAAGCCCTGGCCGACCTCGCCGATGCGGGCGCTGTCCGGCACGCGCACCTCGTCCATCCGGATGACGCCGGTGGGTGAGCCCTTGATGCCCAGCTTGTGCTCCAGCTTCTCCACCTCCACACCCCACGACGCCTCGACGAGGAAAGCGGTGATGCCCTTGTGGCGGTCGTCGCTGGTGCGGGCGAAGATCGTGTAGAGGTCGCTGATGCCGGCGTTGGTGATCCAGCACTTCGTGCCGGAGATGATCCAGTCGTCGCCGTCGCGCACCGCCTTGGTGGTCATCGACGCCACGTCGCTACCGGCGTCGGGCTCGCTGAGGCCGTAGCTGCACTGGCTCTCGCCGCTGCAGATGCGCGGCAGGTAGGTGGACTTCATCTCGTGGGAGCCGAAGTTGATGACCGGCAGCATGCCCAGCTTGCTGATGAGGAACTGCAGGCTGGTGCTGACGCACGCACGGGCCAGTTCCTCGGCGACGATGGCCTGGTCCACCAGCGAGGCGCCGCTGCCGCCGTACTCCACCGGGTAGCTGAGCGCCGTGAGCTCCATGCTCTTCAGCGCCTCGAACGTGGCCCAGGAGTACTCGGCGGTGCGGTCGATGTCGCCGGCGAGCGGGGCGATCTTGTCCTCGCAGAACTGGCGCACGACGCTGCGGAACTCGTGCTGCTCGTCGGTGAGTGTGATCGGTTGCGACATGCGACCCATCGTTGCACGCCTCGGCTCCGAACAGGAAGTGTCCCCTCCCCCCGAACAGAAAGAGGACACCAATGCAGTTCCGTACCTTCTCCCGCCGCGCCCTCGCGGCCGGTTCCCTCGCCCTCGTGCTGGTCGCCTGTGGCGACGACGGCGATGCCGTCACCACCACCCAGCCGGCCGCCACCGAGGCCCCCACCACCATGCCGGCCGAGACGATGCCCGACGAATCGATGCCGATGAAGCCGTCGAGCGAGCTGTGCACCGCCGACGAGATCGTCGCCGCCGTGCAGGGTGGCCCGGCCGCCGGCACCCTCGAGGGCATGACCACCGATCCGGTGGGCACGGCCGCCTCCAACAACCCGGTGCTGACCACCCTGACCGCCGCGGTCACCGCCGCCGGGCTGGTGGACACGCTGAACTCGGCCGAGGCACTGACCGTGTTCGCTCCCACCGACTGCGCCTTCGCCAACCTGGACAAGGCCACGCTGGACGCCGCGCTGGCCGACCCGACCGGCCTCCTGACCACGGTGCTGGCCTACCACGTGGTGCCGGAGCGCCTGTCGGCGGCCGACCTGGACGGCATCACCGAACTGCCGACACTCGGCGGCGAGATGCTGCCGATCGAGAAGATGGGCGACACGATCAAGGTCGGCGACCAGGCGATGGTGGTGGTCGGTGAGATCCAGACGCTGAACGCGACCGTCTACCTCATCGACACGGTCATGCTGCCCCCGATGGAGGGCTGAGCGGGGCGGCCCACCACGGCTTGCCGGCGCCCGGGCGAAGGCCTAGGCGCCGGTGAGCTCGCGCCAGCGGCTCGGGTACGCGGTGCGCACGGCATCCGGGGTCATCCGCAGGGTGGCCTCGGGCACCATGTCGGCCAGTGCCCGAGCCTCGGTGTAGTGGTGGGCGTGGGCCAGCCCACGGAACCGCGGCCAGCGGTCCTCCACCAGATCTGCAGGTGCGTCGGCATCCAGGTAGCCCCAGATGGTGAACGCGATGGTGAGGTCGTGCACCACTGGGGCCCGGCTGAACAGCGACGCCCGCCGCAGGGCGATGCCGAGGCAACCACGGATGGCGTCGTCGGCATCCTCGCCCGGCGCCAGTTGCAGCCGGTCGCGGAAGCCGGCGGCGATCTTCAGGGCGAACCCCTGGTCCGGCCCCTGATAGCCGAGCTGCGGCCCGGCCGGTTGGAAACCGGTGAAATCCGCTGGGCGATCCGGCATCCACGCCGCAGGGGCGACCGGCGGCGAGCTGTACGCCCGTGCCTGGTCGATGACAGGGGCAGGTGCGGACTTTGGTGCAGCCATGACGCCAGTTATAGCTGGTCAATCCCACCAGCAGAAGAGTTGCCCCGAGTCGCGGATCTCGTCGGCGAGTTGGGCGATGCCGCCGACACCCTGCCACACCACGTCCGGGCAGATCGCGTAGACCTCAGCGGCGAGGTGGAGGAGTGCCTCGTCGCCCACCGGCGGGCGTTCCATCACGATGGTGGCATCGGCGAATCCGGTCACCACGAGGTAGCCGCCGAAGCGGTCCTCCCACGACCGCATCAAGGCCGTGTGCGCAGCAAGGTCGGAGGTGTAGTTCGTCGAGCCGATGAAGCCCATGGCCATCAGCGAATCCGCCGGCCGGTGCACCGCGACGAGACCCACGCGCATCGCGCCGTCGACACCGGTGAACGACGGAGCCAACGAGGACACCGTGGCCAGATCGGTGAGCGCGCCCGCGCATTCACCCGGGGATGCCAGCGAGGGCAGCTCGGGCCCAAGCGGCCCCAATACCTCCTCGGCCCAGCTGGGATCGTCCTCCTCGGCCGGCACCGACAGCGCCCACCACTCGGCAAAGGCGGCTTCGGGGGTCAGGCCGTCGACCGCCGATGGGTCGCCGGGAATGTCGAACTCGTTCGACAACCACGGTCGGCCCGGCTGGTCGCCGAAGTCCGGCAGCGACGTCAGCAGCAATGGCCAGAGCCCGGTCGACGGATAGGCGTCCACGAGGGCGGCCCACAGCTGCCACGCGTCGTCGACCGCCTCATCGGTGGTCCAGATCACCGGTGTGTCCGGCGCATCGGAGAAACCGGCCGTGCGAACGGCACCGGCTGGCAGGTCGACGCCGCCGACGGTGACCGCTCCGCTGCCGGGCAGCACCCCGTCCACGGCGGACACGCGTGGCGGCGGGCAGTTCATCGGCGCCTCGGTGGAGGGTGCGCCATCCGCGTCGCGTCGCATCTCCGTGGCGTCGCCGGCACAGGCTGCGACCGACACGATCGAGACCACGACCAGCGCGGCCGCACGACCCCGCCGCACGGCGCTCAGGCCTCGGCGTGGAGAAGACCGTAGACCAGGCCCTCTTCCAGCGCCCGCCAGGAGGCTTCGATGATGTTGCCGCTGACGCCGATGGTGGTCCAGCTGCGGGTGCCGTCGGTGAAGTCGATGAGCACCCGGGTGACGGCGCCGGTGGCGGTGGCACCGTCGAGGATGCGCACCTTGTAGTCGGTGAGGTGCACCCGGTCCAGCTGCGGGTAGGCGGCGGCCAGCGCCTGGCGCAGGGCCTTGTCGATGGCGTTGACGGGGCCGTTGCCCTCGGCGGTGTGGACGTGGCGGGCCTCGCCCACCCACACCTTCACGGTGGCCTCGGTGGTGAAGTCGCCACTCGGCAGTTCGTCGGTGATGACGCGCATGCTCTCCACGTTGAAGTACTCCTGCACCCACCCGCTGGCGTAGCGCATCAGCAACTCGAGGGAGGCGTCGGCGGCCTCGAAGTGGTAGCCCTCGTGCTCCAGCCGCTTGAGGTCGTCGATGACCTGGTTGACGGCGGGGCCGTCCATCGGCAGGCCCAGTTCCTCCGCCTTCAGCTGGATGGTGGCGCGGCCGGCCATCTCGCTGACCACGAAGCGGGTGCCGTTGCCGACGAGCTCGGGGTCCACGTGCTCGTAGGCGTCCTTCGCCCGCTTGATGGCGCTGACGTGCAGGCCGGCCTTGTGGGCGAACGCCGAGCTGCCGACGTACGGCGCCTGCGGGTTGAGCGGGCGGTTGAGGATCTCGGCCACGTGATGGCTGACGCTGGTGAGGCGCTCCAGCCGGCCCTCCGGCAGGCACTGGTAGCCCAGCTTCACCTGCAGGTTGGGGATGACGGTGGTGAGGTTGCAGTTGCCGGTGCGCTCGCCCAGCCCGTTCAGCGTGCCCTGCACGTGGCGGCCACCGGCCAGCACCGCGGCCATCGAGTTGGCGACCGCGCAGCCGGTGTCGTCGTGGCAGTGGATCCCGATGATGGCGTCGTCGCCCACCACCCGCTTCACGTCGGCCACGATCGAGCTGACCTCGTGCGGCAGGGAGCCGCCGTTGGTGTCGCACAGCACGAGGTGGGTGGCGCCCTTCATCACCGACGCCTCGATGGTGCGCAGGCTGAACTCCGGGTTGCGCTTGTAGCCGTCGAAGAAGTGCTCCAGGTCCACCATGACCATCCGGCCGTTGGCGTTGAGGAACTCCACGGAGTCGGCGATCATCGCCACGCCTTCCTCCAGCGTGGTCTGCAGCGCCTCGGTGACGTGGTAGTCCCAGCTCTTGGCCACGATGCACACGGCGCTGGTCTGGGCGTCCAGCAGGTTGCGCAGGGTGGCATCGTCGTCCACCTTGCCGCGGGGCCGGCGGGTGCTGCCGAAGGCGACCATCGTGCTGGTGGACAGGCGGAGCTCGTTGGCCGCACGGGCGAAGAACTCGACGTCCTTCGGGTTGGCGCCGGGCCACCCTCCCTCGATGAAGTGCACGCCCAGGCGGTCCAGCTGCTCGGCGATGCGCAGCTTGTCGTCCACGGTGGCGCTGACGCCCTCCACCTGGAGGCCGTCGCGCAGGGTGGTGTCGAACACCTCGACCATGGTGGCCGGTTGCGGAGTGGTGCTCATCGGAGTGCGCCTTTCGTGGGGGTGACGTGCGGGGGAAATGAAAGAGCCGCCCGGAGGGGCGGCTCGGAGCGCACATCGGCATCGGGGCCGACGTGCGCTAGCAAATGATGATGATCGTGGCGAGGGGCTGCTGCGTCACGTCGGACATTCAAGCCGGAAAACAGGCTCGCGTCAACGCGTGGCCTGTGCACAACCTGTGTGTGAACGGTGGACGAACAAAGAAATTCTGTGACTAACGGCACAATCCTGGGGAGAACCCTGTGAGGTCCGAAAATACCTCTTGACCAGGGGAAACGGACCCTGCAAAGTGTCCTCATACCGGTCAGCGCACGCCAACCGGAGGCCGAGGAACGGTTCCGAGCCGGTCCGCTCACCCGCAAGGGAGAGGGGGACGGGGAGGAGGGCCAACCGGTCTCACGAGGTGGAAGCGGGGCAGGTAGGGAAGGTGATCCGACGTCGGAGCGTGTCCGCTCTGGGTCCCTGGGAAACCGGGGGGCTGGGGCAGCGTGACGACAGGCCGGGGACGCCGAGCCGGGCAACCGGGGAGGCGGAAGCGGCCAGACCGGGGAGACCGAGCCGGGCAACCGGGGAGGTCGAGCTGGTCACGCCGGGGAAGCCGTACCGGGCAACCGGGGCGGTGGAAGCGGCAGCCGGGGAAGCCGTACCGGGCAACCGGGGCGGTGGAGCCGGCACGCCGGGGAAGCCGATCCGGGCAACCGGGGCGGTGGAAGCGGCATTCGCCGAAGGATCCGGACCTGGGCAACCGGGGAAGGGGAGGTCGGCGAAAACGGGATCGCCCGCCGGGGCTCACGCTCCGACGGGCGATGACATTGGTCGAAGGGAAGGCTAACGCCGGAAGGTCGATCAGTGGTGGATCACCCGACCGCAAGGAGTCGCCCCGGGCGGCGCGCCGGCTTCGGCTGGCAGCGCGGCCCGGGGCGCTTCGTTTTTCCCCTCTCCCTCCCCTGCCCACCTCCCCGCACCCCTCCCTCCCCGTTCCCCGTTCCCCGTTCCCCGTTCTGGGGCTGGATCTCGCCATTGCGGGAACTGGGGCTGAAAAGTTGCGGAAGCCGCAACAATCCAGCCCCAGAACCAGGCCGGCGGGCAGGACTCGCTGGGCGTAGGCGGGGCCGGCGCTACCGTCGCGGCCATGAGCGAACCTCGCCGCGACCTCTCCCCCGGCTACGCCCGCCAGTTGGACCAGGGCTACGCCTTCGGCAGTGTCCGCACGTTCGGCCAGCGACCCCTCCTGACGGAGCCCGAGCAGCTCGACGAGTGGCAGCCCGACGTCGCCGTCATCGGTGCCCCGTTCGACCTCGGCACCACCAACCGGCCCGGCGCCCGCTTCGGCCCGAGGGCGCTGCGGGCCGACGCCTACCAGTCCGGCACCTATCACCTCGCCCTCGGCATCGAGATGTACGACTGGGTGGAGGTCGTGGACTACGGCGACGCCCACTGCCCGAACGGGCTCGTGGACGAGGGGCTGGCCAACATCCGGGCCCGGGTGCACGAGGTGGCCAGCCGCCGGATCGTGCCGTTCGTGATCGGCGGGGATCACAGCGTCACCTGGCCGGCGGCCACGGCGGTTGCCGACGTCTACGGCTACGGCAACGTCGGGATGATCCACTTCGACGCCCACGCCGACACCGCCGACGAGTGCGACGGCAACCTGGCCAGCCACGGCACACCGATGCGCCGGCTGATCGACAGCGGGGCCATCCCCGGCCGCAACTTCGTGCAGGTCGGTCTGCGCAGCTACTGGCCGCCGGAGGACGTGTGGGACTGGATGGCTGCGCAGGGCATGCGCTGGCACCTGATGGACGAGATCTGGGACCGCGGCTTCAAGGCGGTGATGGCGGACGCGGTCGCCGAGGCGATGGAGGGTTGCGAGTTCCTGTACATCTCCATCGACATCGACAGCCTCGACCCCGCGTACGCCCCCGGCACGGGAACCCCGGAGCCCGGCGGCTTGGTGGCCGCCGACCTGATGCGGATGGTGCGGGAGTTGGCGTACCGCCACCCCGTGGTTGCCATGGACGTGGTGGAGGTCGCCCCGCCCTACGACCACGCCGACTGCACCGTCAACGTGGCCCACCGCCTCTTCACCGAGTGCCTGGCCGGCATGGCGGCCCGCCGCCGTGACACCGGGGGCACCCCACCGGGCCGCCCCGCCCGCTGACCTGTTCCCGCGCCCACGGGCGCGCTTCCACGCCGTTCCTGACCTGCTGTCGCGCCCACGGACGCGGGATCACGCCAGTGCTCCGGCAACATGCCAGTACTGACCCGGTGACGTCGCCGAGGCCGGGTTACAGTCGCGCCATGACGGTGTCAGCCCTGACGAGCGACCCGCTGCTCCTGCCCCTGCTGGATGCCCATGCGTTCTCCCGCTGGGCACGAGCGCACGACATCGAGGAAGCAGCGCTCGCCCACCGTCGGCGGGTTCCCGCCGGGCTGGCCGTCGCGGGGTTCATCGTCGCCGTGGCGCTCGGTGTGGTCGGTGCCGTCACCGACTGGCGCTGGCCGGCCGCGCTCCCCCTCCTGGCCGGCTTCCTCGCCACCCGCAACAACCGGATCATCGGCGTCAACCCTCAGGTGGTGCTGACCACCGAGGACACCGTGGAGGCGCTCTCGCTGGAGGGCACCGCCGAGCTGGTGACCGACCCGGACCGCATCGACGGCTGGCTGAAGCTCTTCGTCAAGAAATACGGCCACGAGGTCGGCCCGGAGTACGAGGCGTTCATGCGCAGCAACCCGATCTACGCGATCGTCCCCCGGGTGGCCTTCGCCATGATCGAGCACCCCGACGACTTCGCCACCCGCCACCCGCTGGCGGTTCTGAACGCCGCAGTGGTCAGAACTGCTGCATGTTGCGCAGCACGCCGGCGGCTTGGAAGGTGGCCTGCAGGTCGGCGGCGAGGCCGTCGAAGTTCTTCCGGGTACGGCTGGCACCGACGGCGCCGCCCATCCAGCCGCTGGAGCCTCTTCTCGATGCGGATCACGCCGGTGCCGTCGGCCGGAGCGGATGACCACACCGATCTTGAAGTACTGGGCGAATGCGCCGGCCAGCACGTTGGCCACCTTGTTGCCCCGCTCGGCGACAGCGTCCCAATCACCGTTCCAGGTGAGGCGGAACTTGCGGTTCTGCAGGGCCTCCACCACCGTGGCCTTGGCCCGGTTGGCGTCGCCGGCAACGAAGAATTCGACTGCTTCCATGCGCGAACCGTACTCCAGGGTCGCTGCGCGGACGAGGGACCGTGGGCCTCAGACGGCCAGTTCGCACCAGTCGGCGTAGCGGGCGTCCTGCCCGCGCACCGCGGCGGCGTAGACCTCGGCGATGGCCTTGGTCTTCGGGCCGGGGCACGGGACGGCACGGTCGTCCACCGAGTTCACCGAGCTGACCTCGGCGGCGGTGCCGCACACGAAGATCTCCTCGGCGATGTACAGGTCGCTGCGGGCCAGGTTGTCCACCCGCACGTCGAACCCGAGGTCGCCGGCGATGCGGCTGACCGAGTTCTGGGTGATGCCTTCCAGCGCGCCGGCCGACGTGGGCGGGGTGAGGATGACACCGTTGCGCACGCAGAACAGGTTCTCGCCCGTGCACTCGGCCACGAGGCCGTTGGGGGCCAGCATGATGGCCTCGTCGTAGCCGGCCTTCAACGCCTCCACCTTGGCCAGCGACGAGTTGACGTAGTTGCCGGTGGTCTTCGACGCGGGCGGCATGGTGTTGTGGTCGTGGCGGGTCCAGGAGCTGATCTTCATCCGCACGCCCTTCTCCACCGCGTCGTCGCCCAGGTAGGCGCCCCACGGCCAGCAGGCGATGGCCACCTCGGTGCGGCAGGGCAGGGTGTTCAGCCCCATCTCGCCGTAGCCGTAGAAGGCGATCGGGCGGATGTAGCAGCTGGGCAGGCCGGTGGACGCCACGGTGTCCTTGGTGGCCTGGACGAGCTCCTCCACCGTGTAGGGATCTCCATCCCGACGATCTTCGCCGAGTTGAACAGGCGCACGATGTGGTCGGTGAGGCGGAACACGGCCGGGCCGTCGGCGGTCTCGTAGGCGCGGATGCCTTCGAACACGCCGGTGCCGTAGTGGAGGGTGTGGGTGAGCACGTGGATCTTGGCGTCGTCCCAGTCGACGAGCGAGCCGTTCATCCAGATCTTCGGAGTGGGCGTGATGGGCATGGTCTCAGCCTGCCACGCGCGCTGCGATCAGGGAACCGATCTCGGTGGTGCTGCCACTGACAGGTTCGTCACACGCAGCCCGGATGCGGTCCGCCGCGGCACCCTCGCCGAGGAAGTCCAGCATCAGCGCGGCCGACAGGATGGCCGCGGTCGGGTTGGCCTTGCCGGTGCCGACGATGTCCGGCGCGGAGCCGTGCACCGGCTCGAACATCGAGGGGCCGGTGCGGGCCGGGTTGAGGTTGGCGGACGACGCCAGCCCGATGCCGCCGCTGACCGCGCCGCCGAGGTCGGTGAGGATGTCGCCGAACAGGTTGTCCGTGACGATGACGTCGTAGCGCTGCGGGTCCTGCACGAAGTAGATGCACGCCGCGTCGACATGGTTGTAGGCGGTGGACACCTCGGGGTACTCGGCGGCCACGGCGTGGAACGCACGCTCCCACAGGTTGCCGGCGAACGTCAGCACGTTGGTCTTGTGCACCAGCGTGACGTGCTTGCGTCGCGCCATCGCCAACTCGAAGGCGTAGCGGCAGGCCCGCTCGGCGCCCATCCACGTGTTGACCGAGTCCTGGGTGGCTACCTCGTGCGGGGTGCCCTTGCGCAGCACGCCGCCCTCCCCCACGTACGGGCCCTCGGTGTTCTCCCGGATGACCACGAAGTCGTGCGGCACCGTGCCGCCGGGGGCGGTGCCGACGAACGGCCGCTGGTTGACGTACAGGTCCAGGTCGAAGCGCATCTTCAGCAGCAGGCCGCGCTCGATGACGCCCGGGGGCACCTCCGGCGTGCCGACCGCGCCGAGCAGGATGCAGTCGAAGTCGCGCAACTGGTCCAGCGTCGAATCGCTGAGGATCTCGCCGTCGCGCAGGTAGCGGGCGCCGCCCAGGTCGAACTCGGTGGTCTCGATGTACACGCCCGCAGCGCGGACGACCTTCAACGCCTCGGCGGTGACCTCCGGCCCGATGCCGTCGCCGCCGATGACTGCAATGCGATGTGCCATAGGGATCCCACGGTACCGCCGCTCCCCTCGCCCCCGAAACCCCCGCCTCCGGCCAAGTTGGCGTTCACTGGCGGTCCTACCGCACCTCACCGCCAACTTGGGACCGGGTCCGGGCAAGTTGGCGTTCACTGGCGGTCCTACCGCACCTCACCGCCAACTTGGGGGAAGGGCGCCCGGTAACCTGGGCGGCCTATGGCACGGCACCACCTCTCCCGGTCGGCATTCGACCGCCTGACCGCCGAGTACGAGGACCTCACCACCCGCGGCCGCATCGAGATCGCCCAGAAGATCGAAGCGGCCCGCCTGCTGGGCGACCTCAGCGAGAACGGCGACTACCACGCGGCGAAGGACGAGCAGGGCCACATGGAAGGCCGCATCCGCCATCTGGAGCACCTGCTGGACCCCGACAACCACGAGATCGTGGAGGCCGGCGCGGACGGCACCGTCACCCCCGGCACCGTCGTCACCATCCTCTACGACGGCGACGACGAGGACATGGCCGAGCGCTACCTCATCGGCCACCCCGAAGAGAAGACCGACCAGTTGGACGTGATGAGTCCGCAGTCCCCACTGGGTGCTGCCCTGCTGGGCAAGGCCGAGGGCGACGTCGTGGAGTACCAGGCCCCCAACGGCGTGCTGCGGGTGCGGGTGCTCGAGGTGGAAGCCGCCGGGTGACCGGCACCACTGAAGCGCCCGCCGGAGCCGGCGCGCCACCCGGCGCTCCCCCACGGCGAACACGTCGAACTGCCCGGGCGCGGCACCACGTTCGTCCGCCGCCTGGCCGGGCCGGAGGGCGCGCCACCGTCCTGCTGCTCCACGGCTGGACGGCCAGCATGGACCTCAACTTCTTCACCTGCTTCCGCCCGCTGGCCAGACACTTCAACGTGGTCGCGCTGGACCACCGCGGTCACGGCCGGGGCATCCGCAGCCGGCGGGCGTTCCGCCTGGAGGACTGCGCCGACGACGCCGTGGCCCTGCTGGACGTGCTGGGCATCGACCATGTGATCCCGGTCGGGTACTCGATGGGCGGCGCCGTGGCCAGCCTGGTGTGGAAGCGCCACCGGCCCCGCACCTCCGGCCTGGTGCTGTGCGCCACCGCCCCGTTCTTCCACCACACCCGCCAAGAGCGGTTGGGCTTCCTCAGCCTCGGTGGCCTCGCGGCGCTGGCCCGGCTGACCCCGGCGCAGAGCCGCCGCTGGCTGACCGAGCGCTTCTACCTCCACCGCAAGCGCGACCAGTGGGAGGCCTGGGCGGTCGAGGAAGCGGCACGTCATGATTGGCGGATGGTGCTGGAGGCCGGCCGGGCCATCGGCCGATTCGACGCCCGCCCCTGGATGGGCGAGGTGGACGTGCCGACGTCGGTGGTGGTCACCATGCGCGACTCGGTGGTGCCCACCCACCGCCAGGTGAAGTGGTTCGAGGGCATCCCCGCTGCCGAGGCTCTGCGGGTTGATGGCGACCACGACGTGATCATCGCCAAGCCGGACCGGTTCGTGCCCATGCTGGTGCGGGCCATCGAGTCCGCGCACGAGCGAGCATGACCGCCGGGCCACCCCTACGCTGACCGGCATCGTGCGCCGCCGCCCCCTCGCCGTTCTCACCGTCGCCCTCACCGCAGCCGCCGCCGTGGCACTGGCCCGCCGCGAGCAGGCCCATCTGCGCACCCGCCGTCTGCAGCGCAACACCGACCTGGTGAGGCTGGGAGCCAGCGTGGGCGCCACGTACGCGGGCACGGCGGCCCGCAAGCTGTTCGCCACCGCCGAGCGCCGCATCGAGCTGGACCGCGAGCGCGAGCTGCGCACCGCCGAGGCCGTGGCCGAACGGCTGGGCAACATGAAGGGTGCGCTGATGAAGCTGGGCCAGATGGCCAGCTATGTGGACGAGGGCCTGCCCGCCCCGCTGCGCGCCGCACTCGCCGAGTTGCAGTCCAACGCCCCGCCGATGTCGGCCGACCTGGCCGCCGGGGTGATCGAGCGCGAACTGGGCGCGCCACCGGACCGCCTGTTCGTGGAGTGGGACCCGGACCCCATCGCCGCGGCCAGCATCGGCCAGGTGCACCGGGCGGTGGTCGTGGACCCCGCCACCGGGGCCGAACGGGCCGTGGCCGTGAAGGTGCAGTACCCGGGCGTGGGCGACGCAGTGGCAGCCGACCTGCGCAATGCCGACCTGCTGGGCGTGATCCTCCAGCAGGGCTTCGGCGGGCTGAACCCCGAGGACATGGTGGCCGAGATCAAGGAGCGGCTGACCGAAGAACTGGACTACACGCTGGAGGCCCGCAACCAGCAGGCGTTCGCTGCGTTCTACCGCGGGCACCCGTTCATCCACGTGCCCGACGTGCTGCCCTCGTTCAGCACGGGCCGGGTCATCACCAGCGAGTTGGTGACCGGCGACGACTGGCAGACCATGAAGGGCTGGCCGCAGGAGCAGAAGGACCTCGCCGGCGAGACCCTGTTCCGCTTCGTGTTCCGCAGCCTGTACGGGATGCACGCCTTCAATGGCGACCCGCACCCGGGCAACTACCTGTTCCACGGCGACGGGCGGGTGACGTTCCTCGACTTCGGGCTGGTGAAGCACTTCACCGAGCCGGAGATGCGCACGTTCGTGGGCATGGTGAAGGCCGCCGCCTACGACCACGACCAAGCCCGCTTCCGCCGCATCGTGGAGGACGCCGGCATGCTGCGGCCCGGCTGCCCAGCGCCGGACGACGAGATCGGCGAGTACTTCAGCCAGTTCTACGAGAGCGTCCGCAACGACCGCGAGGTCACGTGGAGCTCGGAGTACGCCAGCGGGATCGTCCGCCACACGTTCGACCGCTCCAGCCCGATCGCCCAGTACGCCACGGTCCCGCGGGCGTTCGTGTTCATCCAGCGGATCAATCTGGGCCTCTACGCGCTGCTCGGCGAGCTGGGCGCCCGCGGCAACTATCGGCGGATGGCCGAGGAGTTGTGGCCGTTCGTGGATGGTCCACCGAGCACGCCCCTGGCCGAGCGGGAGCGGGACTGGCTGGCCGCCGCACCCCTCCGGCCACACGTGTCCCTGTAGCGTCCTACGCCGATGCCGCGCCGCACCCGCCCTCCCCTTCTCGCCCGCCTCCCGCTCGCCGCCGCCCTGCTGGGGCTGGGCGCAGCCGCCGTGGGGTGCAGCGATTCGCCGGCCGATTCCAGCGCCAGCGTGCCGCCGCCCGGCGCCATCTGGACCAAGCCATCCGTTGAGCTGCCGTCCCGCGCGCCCACCAGCCTGGTCGTCACCGACCTCATCAAGGGCAGCGGCCCGGCCGCGACGCTCGGCGACAGCGTGGTGGTGCATTACGTCGGGGTGCAGATCTCCAACGGTGTCGAGTTCGACAACAGCTACGACCGCGACTCGCCGTTCTTCATCACCCTCGGTGACAACATGGTCATCCAGGGCTGGGAGGACGGCCTGATCGGCGTGCAACAAGGTGGCCGCCGCCAGCTCGACGTGCCGTCGGACCTCGCCTACGGCGAGAGCGGCGCCGGTGGCGTCATCGGGCCGAACGAGGCCCTGTCGTTCGTGATCGACGTGCTCGCCGTGCTGCCCACGTTCACGCCGCAGGATGCCCCGGACGTCACCGTGGAACCCCACGACAATGTGGACGCCGTGTCCTCGGTGGACCTCGTCGCCGGCGATGGGGTGACCCTGGAGGAAGGCGCAATGGCCGTGATCCACATGGTGATCTACCGCGCCGACACCGGCGAGCGGCTGAACGCCACCTGGGGCGACACGCCACTGCACTTCCTCGTGGGCGAGGGCAGCGAGGCCTTCCCGGGCATCGTGGACGCGGTGAAGGGCATGAAGGTGGGCGGACGCCGCCAGTCGCAGATCCCGTTCTCCCAGGTGTTCGGCGGCCAGGGCAGCGCCACCCTCGGGCTACCTGAGGGCGTGGACATCGTGCTGGTGATGGACCTCATCACGGCCTACTGATACCGGCCGGCGCCTGCCGTTCAGGCTGCCGGCAGCACCACCAGGTGGGGGTCGCCGTCCACCCGCACCACCGTCGCCCCGCCGGCGTCGGCACCCACCTCGATCACCCTGGCCCGCCGGCGGCGACCGAACTCGCCTGGCCGGGCCGGCCCGTCGCCCGGACACGGCACCCACCGGCTGCTCACCAACACGATCGCGTCATGGTCGTCCAGCAGCGCGGCCGCGGCGGCCGGGTCGTCCACGTGGCCCAGGCTGAGCAGCCGGGCGGCCCCGGCCTGCTGCAGTTCCATGCCGACAGGGTCCAGCACGTCCACGGCGTACCAACGGGCGCCGGCGGAGTGCGGCGAGTAGCCCTCCAGCAGGCGGGCATCGAACCAGGTAGCGACGAGATAGGGGAATGACGAAGCGGTGCTCATACCCCACTGATGCACAACGGGGCGGCCCGGTTCGGCAAGATTCGACGCCGGTCAGGCTCGCAGCGCAGCCGACACGTCTGCGGCGGCGGCCAGCACGTCCGGCCCGAACCGCCGGCCGGGCGTGCGCGTCAGGCGTTCCACCGGACCGCTGACGCTCACCGCCGCCACCACGTGACCGTGGCCGTCCACCACGGCGGCGCTCACCGACGCGACCCCTGCCTCACGTTCCTCCACGCTCTCGGCGGCGGCGCCGGCGGCCACCCGGCTGGTGAGCACCTTGCCGGCCGAGCCGACCTCCAGCGGCAGCAGGGCGCCCACGGGCACCAGCCACTGCAGCGCATGGGCGGACTGCAGGCTGACCACGCACCGCCGGGCGTCGTGCTCACGGACGAACAACTGCACGCTCTCGCCGGTGCGGTCGCGCAGGGCGGCCAGCGCGGGCGAGGCAAGTTCGGCGAGCGGGAAGCCCGCAGCGGCAGCGCGGCCGAGGGCGATGAGTTCGAAACCAAGGCAGAACCGGCCGAGGGCATCGCGGCGGACCAGCCCGTGCACTTCCAGCGCCACTGCCAGCCGGTGGGCCGTGGCACGAGGCAGGTCGGTTGCCGCCTGCAGGCCGGCGAGGTCCAGCGGTTCCACGGCGAGGGCGCGGAGGATGACGACGGACTTGTCGAGGACGCCGACCCCGCTGGCACCTGTGGTCACGCCGGGAAGGCTATCCCATGCCTTGGGACCACGTGAGGGAGCGGTGGATCGCGGCCGGGCCGGCGGCGACACGGCCGTCGTCACCGCTGCTGCCGCCGGGGCGCTACCTTGCCTCGCCATGCCCGTCACGCAGCCGTCCCGCCGGTGGACCGCGGGATACCGCCGCCTGTGGTCGGCCACCGCAACGTCGGCGATCGGCACGGGGATGACCACTGCGGCCATCCCGCTCGTCGCTGCACTCCGCCCGGACAGTGAGTTCCTGCTGGGGGCGGTCGCTGCCGCCGGGCTGCTGCCCGGCCTGCTGCTGGCCATCCCCGCGGGGGTGGCCGCCGACCGCTGGGACCGGCGACGGATCATGATCTGGGCGGACCTCCTGCGCGCCGTGGCCGTCGGCGTGGCCGCCGTGGTGCTGGCCGGCGGCACCCTGCCCGCCGTGGCGCTGGCCGGGCTGGCGTTCGTGATCGGCGCCGGCGAGACCATGTTCGTCACGGCCTCACAGAGCGCCTTGCCGTCGCTGGTCACCGATCAGGCACTGGACGAGGCCAACGGCCACCTCCAGGCCGCCACCGACGGCGGGCGCGAGTTCGTCGGGCCGCCCATCGGGTCCTGGCTGTTCCACCTGGTTCGCTGGGCGCCCTTCGCCGGCGACGCCGTCACGTACGCCGCGTCGGCCGCCATCCTCACCGGGGTGCCGGCAACGGCCGGCCGGGCGGACGGCCAGCACCCCCTCCCCCGCGAGCACGGCGACGGGGTGGGCCCCGCCTGGCGTTTCCTGCGCGGGCACCGCGCCCTGGCCGTGCTGGCCGGGGCGCTGGTGGTGCTGTCGATGAGCGGTGCCGCGGTACTGGCGCTGCTGGTGCTGGTGGTCACCCAGCGGTGGGGCCTGGACGACGCCTGGTTCGGTGTGGCGCTCACGCTCGTGGCCTGCGGGGCGACGCTGGCCGGGATGCTGGCGGGGGTGGTGCGCCGGGTGCTGTCGGCAAGAGTCACCATGGCGCTGGCGGTGGCCGTGAATGCGGCCAGCTATCTGGTCATCGGGGCGGCCGGTCCGCTGGCCGCCATCCCTGCCCTGGTGGCGTGGGGCATTGCCGTCACGCTCGGCAACATCACGTCGGTCGGCATCCGCCAGCGGGCCGTGCCGGCGGAACTGCTGGGCCGGGTGATGGGCCTGTTCCGCGCCGCCTTGGGCGCCGGCGGTGTGGTGGGCGCGACCCTCGGCGGCGTACTCGCCGGTGCCACCACGGTGGGCACCGTGGCCGTCGTGGCCGGCCTGGTGCAACTGCCCGTGGCGGCGGTGCTCCTGCTGGCGCTGCCGCGGGGAGCCGGCGCCGGGCGCGCGGCGGGCGGCGGTCAGCAGGAGATCAGCTGAGCCAGACGGGTCAGTTCGCCGGCCAGGGCGCCGAGGCCGGCGGCGATCCAGGTGTTGCTCTGGAAGCCGAGCGCCAGCGTCATCTCGTCGGCGTCCACGCCGCCCAGGCGGATGGCGCCGATCATCCGGGCGTGGTCCGGCACCGCCGGCGGGTGCACGGGTGGGGCGGCGGCCAGCGCCAACAGTGACGCCCATGTGTACGCCAGGGCGTGACCGGGGCGCTGGGCGAGCGACGGCAGTCGGCCCCAGCCGGTGCGGGCGTAGTCCGGCAAGGTCACCGCTCCGGCGAACATGGTGTCGTGGGCCTCGGCCCACCACTGTCCCAGATCGTCCGGGCCGGGCGCGGGCTGGGTCGCGGCGAGGTACAGGCGGTCCTCGAAGCGGGAGATCGCCGCGGACACGTAGACCTCCTCCACCAGCATGTCGCCGAGGGCCATGGCGGCGGTGATGACGGCATCGCGGTCGGCGGCGGCCATGGCACGCTCGACCGCAGCGCGACCGGCCATCAGGGAGACCCAGCACGCCACGGTCTCGCCCACGAGTGCACCGGGGGGCTCGGTGCCCGTGGCCATCACGGCGTGGATGGCGTGCCCCAGTTCGTGGGCCACCATCAGGGCGCCGCGATCGGTGGGGCGGTGCACCACGGTGGCGCTGGGTCGGCCATCGGCTTCGGCGGTCACCCGGTTGTCGCGCCCCGGGCGCAGGCGGCCGGCTTCGGTCATCGCCGCGGCAGCGAGGTCCGGCATGGCGCTGGCCAGCGAGTGGGCTGCGGCGGCGGCCTGATCCTCCAGCGAGGTGGGCGGGTGAGCAGGGAGGGCCCGGCGGTCGCTCCACTCGCCGCCCATGAGGCGCGATCGTGCGTGCCACCAGCCGGCGGCCAGCCCGGTGGCACCTTCCAGGGCCACCTGCAGGGTGCGCAAGGTGGCCACGTGGGTGCCGTTGGCGATGGCCCAGCGGGTGCGCCAGTCGACGATCCCGCGGCGATGGTCGTCGGCGCGGTGCAGCGAGGCCAGCCGCAGCAGGGCCGGGCCGGTGGCGGGCAGGCGGCGGGCGGCCATGAAATGGGCGCGGCGGTCAGCAGCCACGCGCTCGGCCGGGTCGGTGTGGTCGATGCCACGCAACGCCACGTTCACGGTGTCCTGCGACGTTGCCGGATCGTCCTCCAGGGTGGCCAGGCGGTGCAGTTCGGCGGTGACCGCGGCGCGCTGCTGCGGGGTGGTGGTGGACTCCGCCTCGTCGTCGAGGAGGTGGGGCACGAGGCGTGCCCAGCGGCGGAGTTGGCGGCGCGCCGGAGCCACCGCAGGTTCGTCCAGCAGGCTGGGGTCGGCGGCAACGAGGCGGGCGGCGCGACGTTGCGCCGCCTCTCGGTCGGGATGGCCCGGCGGGTAGAGGTCTGCGGTGCGCAGCGCGTCGACGACGGCGGCGCCGGGTGACATCAGGTCCAGCTCGTGCCGGTCCAGCTCGTGCCGGTCCAACTGGTGCCGGTCCAGCTCGTGCCCGTCCAGCTCGTACCCGTCCAACTGGTGCCGGTCCAGCTCGTGCCGGTCCAGCTCGTGCCCGTCCAGCTCGTGCCCGTCCAGCTGGTGCCGTCCTGGGCGGTGAGGTCGGCGGTGCGGTCGATGTGGATGAAAAGGTTGTCCATGATGTGCTCCTCGTCGGTTCGCATGAAGTTCGGCACATTGCGTGGTCGAAATGAGTCAGGGTTCCGTCAACTGGCCACCGTGGGTGGGGGTTCCGACGGTTGCCAGGAGCATGCCCGACGAGTAGACTGCTTTCGGGACGTTCGTCCTACATTGTGAGACTCGGAGAGTCGCACACCCACCCATCCCGATCGCAAGAAGGAGTGGCATGACCGCCCCGCGCACCCTCGCCCAGAAGGTGTGGGACCGCCACGTGGTGCATTCCGCCGCGGGCGAGCCCGACCTGCTGTACATCGACCTGCATCTCGTGCACGAGGTCACCAGCCCGCAGGCGTTCGACGGCCTGCGGCTCACCGGCCGCACCGTTCGCCGGCCGGATCTCACCGTGGCCACCGAGGACCACAACGTACCCACGGCCGACATCGACCAGCCGATCGCCGACCCCATCAGCGCCCGCCAGGTGGAGGTGCTGCGCGAGAACGCCGCCGAGTTCGGCATCGTCGAGTTCCCGATGGGCCACCCTCAGCAGGGCATCGTGCACGTCATCGCACCGGAGCAGGGGCGCACGCTGCCCGGCATGACGGTGGTGTGCGGCGACAGCCACACTGCCACCCACGGGGCCTTCGGGGCGCTGGCCTTCGGCATCGGCACCAGCGAGGTCGAGCACGTGCTGGCCACCCAGACGCTGCCCCAGTCGCGGCCGAAGTGGATGGCCGTCACGGTGGAGGGCGACGCGCCCGCCGACGTCACGGCAAAGGACATCGTGCTGGCCATCATCGGGCGGATCGGCACGGGCGGCGGCATCGGCCACGTCATCGAGTACCGCGGTTCGGCCATCCGGGCGCTGTCCATGGAGGGGCGGATGACGCTCTGCAACATGAGCATCGAGGCCGGCGCCAAGGCCGGCCTGGTGGCGCCCGACGACGTGACGTTCGAGTACCTGAAGGGTCGTACCCACGCCCCCGCGGGCGAGCAGTGGGACGCCGCCGTGGCGGACTGGCGCACCCTGGTCACCGACGAGGGTGCCGTGTTCGACACCGAGGTGGTCATCGACGCGACCACCCTGCGCCCCCAGGTGAGCTGGGGCACCAACCCCGGGCAGGTCGCCTCGATCGACGCCACCGTGCCATCCCCCGACCAGTTCGCCGACGCCACCACCCGCGACACCGTCGCCCGGGCGCTGGAGTACATGGGCCTGGAGGGCGGCACGCCGATCCGCGACATCCGGGTGGACACCGTGTTCATCGGGTCGTGCACCAACAGCCGCATCGAGGACCTGCGGGCCGCCGCCGCGGTCATGCGCGGCCGCACGGTCACCGTGCCGCGGGTCATGGTGGTGCCGGGTAGCCACGCGGTGAAGGCCCAGGCGGAGGCCGAGGGCCTGCCCGAGGTCTTCCGGGCCGCCGGGGCGGACTGGCGGGAGCCGGGCTGCAGCATGTGCCTGGCGATGAACCCGGACAAGCTGGCCCCCGGCGAGCGGGCCGCCAGCACCAGCAACCGCAACTTCGAGGGCCGCCAGGGGCGTGGCGGCCGCACCCACCTGGTCTCCCCCGCCGTCGCCGCCGCCACCGCGGTGGCAGGCCATTTCGCCACCCCGGCAGATCTGGAGCAGTGACATGAAGGCCGTGCAGATCATCCAGGGTCGCGGTGTGCCGCTGAAGCGCAGCGACGTGGACACCGACCAGATCATCCCCGCCGAGTGGCTGAAGCGGGTGGAGCGCACCGGGTTCGAGAAGGGCCTGTTCTCCACCTGGCGCGACGACCGCAACTTCGTGCTCAACGACGAGCGCTACGTCGGCGCCAGCATCCTGGTGGCCGGGCCGTCGTTCGGCGTCGGTTCGTCACGGGAGCACGCCGTGTGGGCCATCCAGCAGGGCGGGTTCGATGCCGTCATCGCGCCCAGCTTCAGCGACATCTTCCGCAACAACTGCACCAAGAACGGGCTGGTCCCGGTGGTGGTGCCGGAGCCCGTGGTGCAGGCCATCTGGGCGGCGATCGAAGCCGATCACACGGTGGAGATCACCATCGACATGACCCGCCTCACGGTGGAGGTGCCGGCGGCGGGGATCACCGCCTCGTTCCCGATGGACCCGCAGACCCAGCACCGCTTCCTCGAGGGCCTCGACGACATCGGGATCACGCTGTCCCACGCCGGCGCCATCGACGCCTACGAAGCCTCCCGCCCCGCCTGGCTCCCCTGACCCCCGCCCACTTCCCTTTTACGTAAACGCTGTCGGGCCCTGGCCAGGGGTGACGCGTCGGGGTTCTTGACACAAACACTGAAGGTTGTGGATCGACAGGGAGGGCGATAGCACGGGGCTGCATGGCCATACGCACCGGGCTGCCTGCCCTTGCCGAAGGTCAGCACGGAGCCTTCCTCCGGGACCAGGCTCGCCGGTCGGGGGTTCCCGACCGTGTGCTTCGAGGCTGGATCTCGAGCGGCCTCCTGGATCCATTCGGCGCCCGCACCCTGCGGAGCGCCCTGACAGAGTTCACGCCGCAGGATCTGGCAGCGGCGCACTTGTTGGACATCCGGCCTCCGGCGTGGCTGTCCCACCTCACCGCTGGGGGCATGCACGGGTTCGACGAATTTTCGGCCGTCGAGACGCCGTTCCACATCCTGATCCCCCGCGGTCACTACGTCACCCGCTCGGACCTGCGCGTCCACACGACGCAGGACATGCCCCTCGCCGATCGGGTCTTCATCGACTCGATGCCCGTGACGAACCCTGTGCGCACCTTGATCGACTGCTCGCCGATCCTCGACAGCCGTCGGCTGACGGCCGCGCTGGACGGCGCCCTGCGCGACCGTCTCCTCACCGAGGACAGGCTGATGCACCGCATCGCCGAGCTACGGGGCAGCGGGCGTTACGGCATCCCCCGCTTGCTGGCGGTGATCGAGGGCAGCGAGCCGTCGCGTGGGGGGCATTCCTGGCTGGAGCGCAAGTACCTGGAGATCACCGCGGCGGCCGGCTTCCCGAGGCCGGAGGTGCAGCGTCACTTCGGGCGGGTGGACGGGCGGCTGATCCGGGTGGACTGCTACTACCCGGATTTCCGCCTGGTGGTCGAACTGCTGGGGTATCGCTGGCATCGGAGCAAGGCCCAGATGAACCGGGACATGGAGCGCGTCAACAAGCTCATCACCAAGGGTGAGCGGGTGCTGCAGTTCACCTACGACCATCTCACGTTGGCCCCGGCGGTCGTCCTCCAGAGCGTCGCGGCCGCCATCGATCCCGGTTTGTGTCAAGAACCCCAACTCATCGTCCCTGGTCAGAGCCCGACAGCGTTTACGTAAAACGCGACGGGCCGGGGGGAGGGGGTGGGGTGGGGCGGGTCAGGCGGATTCGAACTGGGAGAGGTCCTTCAGCATCGGGTTGTTGCTGAAGACCTCCACCGGCGGGGCCGGCTCCAGGCGCAGTGCCCGCTGGAGGATGCGCACCTGGGTGTGCTGGTTGTACTCGGCCAGGGTGATGGCCCAGCCGTCGCGCCCGGCGCGGGCGGTACGGCCGCTGCGGTGCAGGTAGTCCTTCACGTCCGGCGCCGGCTCGTAGTGGATGACGGCGCCGATGTCGTCGATGTCGATGCCGCGGGCGGCCACGTCGGTGGCAACCAGCACGTGCAGTTCGCCATCGGTGAACCGCTTCAGCGCCTTCTCCCGCGCCGCCTGGGGCAGGTCGCCGTGGATCGCCGCGGCCTTCACGCCCAGGTCCTGCAGGTTGCGCTCCACACGGTCGCAGGTGCGCTTGGTCTGGCAGAACACGATGGTCTTGGCGAAGCTGCTGGCGATCGAGCCGACCACGCGGTCCTTGTCCATGTGGTGCACGGCCAGCCACAGGTGGTGCATGGTGCCCACGGTGTCCGTGGCGGCGTCCACCGCCACCAGTTCGGGGTCGGTCATGTACCGCTGGACCAGGTGGCCGACGTCACCGTCGAGCGTGGCGCTGAAGAGCATGGTCTGGTGCTCGCCCGTGACCTTGCGGAGGATCCACTCCACCTGCGGGGTGAAGCCGTCGTCCGCCATACGGTCGGCCTCGTCGAGCACGACGATCTCCACGGCGTCGAGCTGCAGTTCGTCCTCCTTCAGGAGGTCGATGAGGCGCAGCGGGGTGGCCACCACGACATCGACGCCGCGCTGGAGGGCGCTGATCTGCTGCTGGCGGGAGGCCCCGCCGTAGACGGCGAGCACGGTGTGCCCGCTGCCGACGGCCACGGGGGCCAGCACCTCGGCCACCTGCAGGGCCAGCTCGCGGGTGGGCACCAGCACCAGGCCGCGGGGGCGCATGGGCTCGCCCTGCCCTTCCAGGCGGGACAGCATGGGCACCCCGAACGCGAGGGTCTTGCCGGAGCCGGTCTTGGCCCGACCGCACACGTCGCGCCCGGTGAGCGCGATGGGGATGGCCTGGGTCTGGATGGCGAAGGGGGCGGTGAAGCCGGCGGCGGCGAGCCCGAGGTCCACACGTGGTGGAACCCCGAGGTCGGCGAAGCCGGTGGGGATGTAGTCGTCCGGGTCGAGGCTGATCGTGGGGGTCGGAGCGACCGGCGTGGCCTCGTGATGATCGTGGGGGCGTCGCGGACGGCGGCGGCGCCGGGCGCCCGGCGGGCGTGTGTTCTCAGACATGTCGGCCCAAGGGTATCCGCGCCAGCTCACATCCCCCCGATGACCTGCCTCGCGGGCTTGGGCTGCCGCCGCAACTCCAGCTCCACCCACTCGGCGGCTTCACGGTCCGCATGGTCGTCGTAGGGCGCCGAGGGAACATGGCCCTCCCTCGGGACATGGGCCACCTCGTGATCGTCGGCGGCCTCGCCGAGGTTCGTGGTCTCGGCATCGGGCGTCAGCGGCTGCAGGTCCACGGGGTCCTCGCTGCGCGGGGTGACCCGCCATGTGCGTTCGCCCATCCACTCCTTGATGTGCGACACGCGGGCGATGGTGTTCTTGTACTCCGTGTAGAAGATGGTGGAGAAGAACAGGTAGGCCACGAACCAACTCCGGTGTGCCTTGATCTCCGGGTCCGCCAGCCGGTAGGCGAAGTAGGTCTGCATCGGCCCGATCTGCAGGACGAACAGGGTGCTGAGGAAGAAGATCGGCCAGCCGGCGCTCAGCGAGTCGCCGCGCAGCAGCCAGTAGGCCACGAGCGGGATCACCTGCAACGACAGCCACGGATACACCTCGCGCCAGCCGAGCAGGTAGGAGGCGCCGACCTTCTGGCGCAGGGCGAGGTGCGGTGTGCGCCAGATGCGCGCCGAGTGCTGGATCGTCACCTGCAGCCACCCTTGCGACCAGCGCATCCGCTGGTTCCACACCTGTTTGAACGTCGTGGTGCCGAGTTCACGCGACACGATGTTGCGGTCGGAGCGGATCCTGCAGCCGCGCTCCACGGCGCGCATCGAGGAGTCGATGTCCTCGGTGAGCATCGAGCCGCGCATGCGCGTCTCGTGGAGGAGGCCCGTCCGCCAGTACCCGTTCGAGCCGCCGAAGACCCCGAAGTGGTGCAGCCGGGCCCGCCCGGGGTGCGCCACCGCGTAGATCGACTCGAACTCGACGGCGATCATCCGGGCGAGCCACGAGGCCTCGCCGTTGCGGGTGAGGCAGTGGCCCTGCACCACGTCGTACCCGTTGGACAGCCAGCGCCAGGCGCGCTCGAAGCTGCCCGGGCGCGGCTCGTGGTCGGCGTCGAACATGCCGGTGAACTCGCCGGTGGCCAGGTGCAGCACGGCATTCACGTTCTGAGCCTTGGAGTTGCTGCCCTCCACCCGCACCACGTCCAGGTTCGCGTGCATGGCTGCGAGCGCGTAGAGGTGCTCCTCGACGGGAAGCTTGGTCGGTGTGTTGTAGGCGAGGAGGATCTGCAGGTTGCCCGGGTAGCCGAGGTTCAGGAACGCCTCGACCGTGTCGAGGATCGTGCCTGCCTCGTTGGGAAGGTAGGCACAGATGATCGCGGTCGCATCGGGATACGGCCCGTCGACCGGAGGAGGTTCCTTCTGGTGCACGGCGAGGACGGCCTCGACCATGATCATCGCTCCGGTGAGCACCAGCGTGGCGACGACGAACACGTACACGCCGAAGGTCACGTCGATGCCGATCACGCGATCGAACAACCAGTAGATCCCGAAGGGCACGACCAGGCCGAGCAGGTAGGTGGCGAGGATCTGCAGCGGGGTGCGCAGCCGCTCTTTGAGCACCGGCCACTGCCGCCACTGGCGCCTGGGGCGCTCCGGAGGGGCGGTGTCGGCCGACATCTCCGGCAGCCAGCGGTGCACGCGCAGGTCGAGGTGGGTGGCTGCCACCTCCCGCGCATCGACGGCCCGGCGCAGCACTTCCTCGGGTGACCGGCCGTCGTCGAGTGTCGCGTACCCGGTGGACGGCGTGAGCAGCACGTGCTCGCCACGTTCGTCGAAGCGGTTGGCTGCGATCTCCCTGCAGACGCGCTCGATCCGCTCGGCAGCGGCGGCGATCGGGGCCTCGCGGGCCATCACGAAGATCTCGCCGTCCTCGGAGATGTTGATCAGGTCGAGCGGCGCGAGCGACCGCTGGAGCAGCCGGGTCACGTCGCTGATCAGATCGAACACGTAGGCCGAGCCGAGGCGATGGCGGACGCTCGGGATCTCGAACAGCGCGATCGATGCGACCAGGCAGTCCCGTCCGCCACGCTGGCGCCGGTCGTGCTCGGCAGCCAACTCGACGGCGAATTCATGCGGGTCGACGACACCGGCCAGCACCCCCCGCTGCAACGCAGCGAGCCGGTGCTCGACGGCGGAACGCTCCGGCGCACGACGGATCACCACACGGTGCGTGTGGTGAGGCGTGGAGATCCACGTGTCGGAGTGCAGCGTCGTCGTCATCGAGAGATTGGGCCGTCTGGTGGTACGTCATGATCGGCACGAAGAGAGCGCGGCTTGACCGAATCTTGATGAGAACCACATCGGCCGACGACGATGCCCCGGGCGCGACCGCCCAGTGCTCTCGGCGGTCAGGGGCTCGCCGGCGACGGAGGTGCGGCGGGCACGACCGCCAGCAGGTCGAGCACCTCACCGGGTGCGCCGAGCACCACCTGGTAGCCCGGCGACTGGCGGGCGAGGCGCTCCAGGCGGCGGAAGTCGGCGGCACCGTGGCGGTCCAGCGTGGCGCAGTGGGAGACGAGACGCTGCAGCGTGGAGGCCTGCCCGAGCGGCTCCACGGCCGCCCCTGGGCCGCGTTCGAGGAACCCGATGGCGCGGATGGGCACCGGCCCGGCGGGCACCGTGGCGCCGAGCGCGGAGGCGGGCAGGAACCACTCGTCGCCGTGCACGGCGAGGCGGGGCGCGTCCCCAGGCGGCAGCACCACTGCGCCGTCGGGTCGACCCGCGGCCACCAGTACCTCACGGCCGCCGGGGCGCAGCATCAGGGGGCGGGCGTACGGCAGCACGGTGGCGGTGTCGTCGGCCAGCAGCGCCATGTCGTCGGACAGGTGCCGGCCGTGGCGCAGCGCATTGGCTGCGGCCAGGGTGCTCTTGCCCACCTGTGAGCCGGCGCACAGCAGCCAGGCGCCACGGTCGTCGGCGATCGTCGCGGCGTGCAGCACCACGCGGTCGGCGGCGGAAGCACGGGCGCGGCGGTTGACCTCCCACCACAGCAGTTCGGGCATCTCCTCCAGCGTGCGGCCCTCGCCACACGGCTCGATGGTCCCGTCAGGGTGCTGCACCGTCATGGCCAGGCCGTGCCCGCCGCGGCCGGTCTTGCGGACGGTGATGGCGGCGGCCGGGCCCGGAGCGTCGGGCAGGTCGCGGTAGCAGTACTCCACCAGGTCGACGAGGGCGTGATGGTCCGACTGGAAGCGGAATGCGAAGCCCCAGGCGGTGACGGCGCGAGCCGTCAGGTGCAGCACGAGACGGTGATCCGGTAATCCACGTAGGCGCAGCCCTGGGACTGCTCCGCGGCCGACAGCAATGGGAAGGTGATGGTGCTGCCGACAATGACACCCGACACGCACGTGTACTTGGAGCCCGACGCGAGTGGGCAGTACTTCACCGCCCGGCCCTCGGTGGGGGTACAACCGGTGATGCTGATGGAGGCTCCCCAAGCCGGCGATGCCCCGAGCGCGCTGCAGGTGAAGCCGACGCCGTCGTTGCGGCCGGTGGCCCACCCGCTGGGGGCACACGACGGCAGGTTGGCGTCCAGCGTGGTGACCGCACCCCCGCTGGACGGGCAGGAGATGGCGGGGATCTGCAGCAGCTGGGTGAGCGGCGTGCAACCGGCGGACACATGCGCGGTGGACAGCACCTGCGGCGCCACCCACGCGCCGACGGCGGACGCGCCGATGGCCGCGCGGCGAAGGAAGGTCCGCCGATCGTGCCCCGCCGTGTTGTCCACCGATACCTCCTGGGGGTCGGTCACGCCGCCCCTCCTGCCACCACTGCCGGATCGCCGAGGATGGTCCAGCCCATCTGCACGTCCACCGTGGAGCCGCCCGCCTGGCGGGCGACATCCTGCTTCGCCAGCACGACGGCTTCACCGATGGTGAGGTCGCCGTCGTCCACGTGAGCTGCGAGATGCACGGACATCAGCATGTCATTTCCGGACGACGTGAGTGTAGACGACCCGGCCACCAGCGCTGCTCCGCCGTTGGGGTTCAGCAGCAGGGCATGGGCCAGCGTGTCCGCGTCGGGCGACACGTAGTACGTGTTCCAGCAGCCGAACTGCACCACCATGGTGGGGTCGCCGCTCAGCGACGACGCCGTGGCGGTGTCGAACAGGCCGACCTCGGTCCATTCGAGGGAGCTGCTGTGGCCGAGGTACATCACCAGGCCGGTGCCATCCTGCATGGCGGCCAGCAGGGCGTTGCGTGCAGCATTGGCGCCCAGCGCGTCCACATCGGAGCGCTCGACGTCCCAGCTGGCCAGGCCGGCCTCGGTGGTGTCGTTGGCAGCCTGGAAGTCGATGCCGCCGTTGGCGTCGGATGCCAGCATCGCGGTGCGGCTGCTGCCTGCGGCATAGGCCAGAGTCTTGGCCACCAGCACGCTGAGTTCGCTGGGCGTGCGAGCGGGCATGCGACCCATCGCCACGTCCTGCACGCCGTCGCCGTCCACGTCACCGTATGCGGGGTCCATCGGGGCGTAGGTGATGCCGTAGCCGGTGCTGCCGTACATGGACGGCATCAGGCTGTACGAGCCGTCGTGGTCGAAGTCGCGGTAGTCCACGGAGTCGGCGCCGACCAGCAGCACCCAGCGGACGTCCATGGCCGGCACGGCGGCGGCGAGGTAGCGGTCGATGGCCGCAGCGTCCACCACGCCGTGGCTGTAGGCCTCGTAGATGTCGTTGGGTTCCACCACCTTCACGGTGCGACCGAGCGACTGGTGATACTGCACCAGCGGCTGGAGCGCGTCGTGCAGCACAGCGGGGGCGATCATCAGGTAGTCCACCTGGCCGGCGATCAGCGGCATCGCGGCGGGCATTGGGGCGACGGCAGGTGTGCGCACAGCACCGGCGGCGGCCAGCACGTAGCGCTGCGACGTGCCGGTCGTGGGCACCTGGGTGATGCCGCTGCCGTCCGAGGTGACGGCAACGCGAGCGACCGAACCGCCGGCATCCACGCGGTAGGCCAGCACCTCGCCGGCGGGCATGCCGCTGACGTCCAGTTGCTGGCCGGCGGCGTGGAGGTCCAGCCGGCCGTCCACCGCAACCGCATCGCGCTGGTACGTGAGCGCCCAGGAGTCCACCACGATGATGTCGATGGACACTCCGGTGTCGGCCAGCAGGGTGAGCTGGACCGTGTTGTCGCCGTTCACCAGCACCCCGGCGGGCACGTCGGCCACGGCGTGGAGCAGGTCGTTGTCGTCGAAGTAGTAGTCACCCACGGGCACGCCATTGACGGACAGCAGCACATGGTGCTCGTCGGCCTCGGGGGCCCGGGTGATGCCCCAGGCGTCCACGGTGACGACGGCGGGCTGGCCGGCCACCACATGGTCCAGCGTGAGGTGCCCGCTGGCGGTGAACGGCGAGCCGGCGAACGCCACCATCAGCGTCTCGTACCAGGGGTCGTCGCCGGGGGCGGTGACCGAGTAGCTGACGTTCTGCTCCTCGGTGGCCGTGGCCGTGTACGTGGTGGCCGGGGCCTCGGTGAGGGTGGCGCCGCCGGTGGGTCCGGTGGGGCCGTCCAGGCGGCGACGGTCGTCGCGGGGCGACGAGGGCGTGGTGGGCGCCTCGCTGAGCGTCACCCGCCGGGCCAGCGACCGGTCGATGTGCAGCCGGTACACGTTGGTACCGGTGTACAGGGTGTCCAGCGGTTCGCCGAGGAAGCGGATGGCGGAACCGGGGCCGAACGTGGCCCCGCCGGTGACCTCGATCGGCACAGGGCCGGAGGGGTCGGTGAGGGCGAGGTAGCCGATCGGCACGCCGGCAAGGTCCACGCCGACCGAGGCGAGGGCTTCATAGGTGACCTGCTGCACGCCGGACTCGGTGACTTCCAGGCGGGCGACCGGGCCGGTGACGGCGGTGGGTGCGACGGCCCGGCGGGCGGAGTCCACCCGGGCCTGGCGCACGTCCTGGGCGCGCTCGGCGGCGATCTCGGGACGCAGTTCGCGGTTGGCGGATGCCCAGTCGATCTCCTCCGGCGGGGCCGCGCTGCCGTAGCGTTGGCCGACGGTGTAGGGCCCGTGGAACTCGGACACGCCGTCCAGCGACACGTCCTCCAGCCACAGCTCGCGGGCGGTGGTGCGCACGGTGGTGCGATACGTCTGCGCCTCGATGGAGGTCGGCGCCTTCGACACGATGAGGTCCGGGGTGAGCAGGATGCGCTCCCCGTCGGGGCCGGTGGCGTACAGGCGGAAGCCGAGGTTGTCCACTTCCTGCGCGGTGCGCCAGTCCACGTTGACCGAGCCGCCGACGCGACTGGAATGGAAGTGCGCCACGCTCACGGGCAGGGTGCTGAGCGTGGAGCTGTAGTCCTCGATCTCGCCGTCGAGCGAGGCGTTGATCGGCGAGATCACGCCCGTCTGCTCGGTGGCGACGCGGAAGCGGCTGTACAGCGTGTCGCCGATGGCGAAGCCGGAGCCGTTGGTCTCCAGGTTGGGCACGTTGAGGGTGACCGTATACGTGCCGGGTGCCGGCACCTCACCCACGCCGCCCACCACCGTGAGCCCGCCGGTGGCGGAGTCGAAGGTGGACGGATCGAAGATGGACTCGTTGATCTGGAAGACGCCGTCGTTGTTCCAGTCGAACCAGCCGTTGACGTAGGCCACGCCGCCGCCGGCGTCGGTGACGGTGATCGGCACGTCGATGGTGTTGGTCTCGATGCCGGGCACGTCCACGCCGTCCTCGTCGTCGGTGCCGTCGAGGTCGTCACCCGTAGGAGCACCGGGCGGGGTGGCCGGGAAGGGCGAAGCCCCGCTGACGGTGAGGATCTCCCGGTCGAACAGGGTGCCCAGGCGGGGGCCGACGGTGACGTCGTCGTAGGTGGCCCGCACCTGCACGTCGTCGAAGAAGAAGATCTCGTTGGTCTCCAGCGTGTTGGTGACCACCAGCCGCATCTCGGTGGCGGTGCCGAGCACGCTGGGCGACAGGGTGACCTGGTTGTTGGAGTAGATGGACGCGTTGTTGCAGTTGTTGAACGTCTGGACCGTAGTCCAGCCCGAGGACCCGTTGGGCCGCACCTGCAGTTGCACTTCGTCCGACGCGCCCATGTTCTGGCAGCGGTAGTCGTAGCCGAGGTTCACCGTGGTGGCACCCGACAGGTCGCCCACGACTCGACTGGCAGCGGTGTTGATGGCGGTGCTGCCCCCGGGGTTGCCGATGCGGAGGGCGAAGGTGGACGCGGCCGTGTCCACGAAGTTCTGGATGAGGCCGCTGCCAGGGCCGGTGGCGGCGTCGCCGGTCTCGGTCCAGGCGCTGCCCGTCCAGTCCACCGTGCCGGTGTTGCCGGAATAGTTGCCGGTCTGGAAGGTGTCGGCGATGTAGTTCCGCTGCGACGTGGCACGAGCCCTTGCAGGGTTGGTGCCGCCGGCGCCGTTGAACGTGGCCGGGTCGTCGCCCGTGTCGAAGCACTTCACGCAGTCGGTGACGGAGGCCTCGGCCACCTGGTTGCCGGCCTGCACCCGCACATGGTTGTCGATCTCGTCGCTGGCGGTGTACGGGTTGTTCACCGTGGTGACCAGCGTGATCGTGGCGGTCTCGCCCGGCAGCAGATCGGTGAGAGTGGTGAGGTTCGGCGGCGCCGCACCGGCGTACGTGCTCGGGGCCCGCACGCCCGCCGACACGACCACGTTGTCCAGGTAGAACCAGTCGTTGCCCGTACCGCTGAACGAGTTGCTGACCCGGAAGCGGATCTCGGTGGCGGTACCGATCTGACCGGCCGTGAGGTTGAAGCTCTCCGCCACCGGGAGTGCGTTGGAGCAGTTGTTGAAGGTGGCGACGTTCTGCCACCCTGCGGCGCCGTTCGGGCGGACTTCCACGCTGACGGCGTCGCCGGTCTCCATGCTTTGGCAGCGACGATCGAACGCGAGGGTGACGGCGGCATAGCCGGTGAGGTCGCCCACGACACGGGAGATCGCGGTGTTCTGGGGCGACGTCTCGTCGAACTCCACGGCGAGGCTGGAACTGTCGGTGACCTTCTTCACGAAACCGCTGTTGATGCCGGCCCCGCCGGTGTCCGTTTCGGACCAGGACGTGGCGGACCAGGAATTGGACCCGGTGCTGCCGGTCCAGCCGCCGCCGCTGGTGTTCTGGAAGTCGTCGGCGAAGGTGTCCGAGATGAGGGCCGGAGCGGTGACCGAGGTGGAGACCCAGGTGAGGCCGGGGGGCAGGATGTCCTTCACTTCCACCCCGGTGACGGTGTCGCCGGCGGCATTCGTGACGGTCATCGTGTACGTGAGGTTCTGGCCGGGCTGCACCGGGTTGCCGCCAGAGTTCGACGTCTTGGTGACCCGCAGGCCATCGATGGGCACGCAGCCGGTATCGGCGCCGTTGGCCGGGGTGAGGATGGTCTGGCGGACGCTGGTGATGACGGCCTTGTTGCACAGCGCGCCGCTGCCGCCGTAGTTGTCATCCACCGTGGTCTCGAACGTGACCTTCACCTGGCTGCCCACGGGGATGTTGGCGACGATGGACTTGCCGCTCTCGTCGTAGGGGAACAGGGTCGCGGCGGGCGGCACGGAGTCGTCCGCCACACCGATGACCGGGTTGTTGTTGATCTGCACCGTGCTGGAGCCGGGCACGTAGGTGACGTCGGGGGGCAGGCTGTCCAGCAGCACCGGCAGCACCAGCACGTAGTAGTCGGTGTTGGTGGCGGTGACTTCCCAGCGGATGGTGTCGCCCGGGTCCACCAGGCCGTCACCGTCCACGTCCACCGCCAGCGAGGCGGTCTTGTTCACGCAGAGGGCGCCGCACGACGGGAACTGGGTGGTGCCCAGGTCCACGCCAGGGAAGGCCACGGGCGTGGTGGTGGCGGGGTCTTCGCCGTAGGCGGCGGCGATGCCGGTGCCGTCGATGGTGTAGATGCGGGCGCCGGTCATGTCGTTGTCGTTCGGGTCGGTGACCCGTTGCATGGCGAGCGCGGTGGCGAAGTTGTAGGTGGTGTCGTAGCGCAGGCCGTTGGGGTCCACGAACGCACCCGTGGCCGGGTCGCCGTCGTAGTCCACGTACAGCGTGGTGGGCGCGACAGTGGTGACCCACAACGGGTCGTACCCGGCTGCCGACAGGTTCTGCGAGCCCGGCGCCCAGCCGATGGACAGGTCGTCCACGATCAGCCGTGCGGGCAGCGGGCTGTAGCCCCAGTCGTAGTTCAGGGACTGGGAGGAGATCTCGCGGGTGCCGCTGCCGGCGACGACGGCGAACGTGGAGGCCGAGGTGATGCGCGCCGCCTCGTTGTAGGGCAGGAACGGGGCCGGATTGAGAATGCTGCCCGCGGGCACGTTGTACGCCGTGGTACCGGAGGGCGTCTCCACGTTCACCGTGATGGCGGTGGTCTGCGGGTTGAAGATGTACAGCACGGTGGCGTACGACGGGGTGCCGCTGGGCCGGGCAGTGGAGGCCGGGGCGACGTAGTCGTTCACCAGGCCCTCGGTGGGGAAGATCTGGAACGACCGGTTCTCGTAGTTGGAGCCGATGACGCCGGTCATCATGAACACCTGGACCGGCTTGGAGGCGACCACCCGGGCACCCTGCTGCACGTTGCCGTTGACGTAGATGGTCTGGCCCTCGCCGATGACGGTGCCGTTCACGTCGTTGGCGTCGAGGAAGTCGCCGTCGTTGTTGGCGTCGATGGAGACCGAGGTGCCGGCTTGGGCAGCCATCACCTCGATGCCGGAGTAGCTGAAGCTGGTGGTGCCACTGCCCTGAGTGGGCGTGTTGGTGCCCACGGGCGCTCGGAAGTTGATGCCCCAGCGGGACGTGTCGAAGGCCGCAGCCATCTCGCTGTGCAGGGCGTCGATGGCAGTCGGCCAAGTGGCATGGGTGACGGTGAGGCCACCGGTGGCGGACAGCTTGTCGCGCCCGTCGAACACCACGGTGGCCGAGTTGCGCGGCGTGGTGAGCGAACCCGGCACGACGGTGGTGGAGTTGTTCAGGCGCAGCACGGCGCCGGCGGGCATGTAGTCGCCGGCGCAGCGGGCGGGCACGCAGTAGTTGGAGGCATCACCGTTGGCGGTGTTGCCGTCGCCCAGCACCAGCGTGGAACCCTGAGTCTTGTTGTTGGCAGCCGGCTCGTAGCCGTCCTCCCAGTGGTCGTAGTAGACCAGCTCACCCTCGGTGCCGATGGTGACCGAAGTGGTGGACGACAGGGCCGTGCCGGTGCCGCCGTTCACGCTGAACAGCGCGGCGCGGGCGTTGTCCTCGAAGAGCGGCACGTAGAAGGTGCTGATGATGGTTTCGCCGGCCGCCTGGACGGGCGTGACGGGTGCGGCAACCCCCCAGGCGACAGAACCGGCGACGACGGCAGCCACGGCGGCGAGGGCGCGTCGGCGCCCGATGGGCGTGCTTCGAGGGCGCGCCGTAGCGCTCACAGACTTCCGCATCGTCTCCATTGTTCTTTCTCTTCGGAAGGAACCTTCTCAAGCTACACGCAAAATGTTTGCGGAAGCAGGTATTCGCGGCTCAGAGACGCCTCTGAGCAGCCGCGATGACGTGGATGTCACGGACTGCGGCGCGCCAACGCGGTGCGTGCCAGCCGACGCAGGTGGCTGGTGCGGGTGCGGCGGCGGGCCTGCAGGTGGGCACGGGAGGGCCACACCAGGGGCCAGACATACGCCCACTTGGCTCGAAGGCCCCGCTGCAGGCGCAGTTCGCCGCGAGCCTGGGCCTGGAAGCCGGGGGTGGCATCAGCGCCCGCGGAGTCTGCGTCGTGGCGCTCGCACCACGCGGTCCAGGCCGGTGGCAGGGCTGCCGTGGCTCCGTCGGCAGTCGCCCAGCGCAAGGCGGCAGCCACCACCCCGGAGACCCACCCTTCGTCCCATCGGTGCTCCACGGCCTCGGGCGACACCCGCCGGGCCAGCAGCAGCACGTCACGCCGGTGGCGGGGGCCGCGGGTGCCGCCGAGCACGGCGTGGTAGCAGGCGTGGAGGAAGCGGTGCTCCGCCACGAGTGCGGTGAGGGTGGCGGTACCCACCGGCAGGTCGTCGCCCCCGGCGAAGAGGGCATCCGTCCGGATGCGGGCGCCGAGCGGCCCCCCGGCCAGGCGACGGTGCAGGTCCACCTGCATGCCGGAGTGATGGCGCAGGGTCAGGCTCTTGGCGTGACGGTCGGCCCAGCCGCGGCGCACGGGCGGCACGGCCGGCTGCAGGCCCAGTGGCGCGACGGCGTCGGCGGCGGCCATCAACCGGTTGGCCGGCACCAGCACGTCCACGTCCTGGTAGCTGCGCCAGGCGGGGTCGGGTTCGTCCAGCGTGGCCACGGCCGCGCCCTTCAGCACTCGGGTGGGGATGCCGGCTTGGGCCAGTGCCGCGCACACCTCCAGCAGCAGCCCGTCCAGTTCCACGGCACGGGCCATGGCCTCGGCCCAACCGCGAGTGACTTCCCCCGAGGTGGCGATGTCCACACGCACGTCACCGGTGTCCACTGCGGCCCCGAGCAGAGCGGTGAGGCCGTGGAACGCGGGCCGCGCGAGCAGCGAGCCGGCTTCGCCGGGCGTGAGGTGCACTGGCCGGCTGCCGTGAGCCAGCCCGAGGGTGACCAGCAGGTCCTCGATCGGGGTGGGCGCGTCGGTCACCGCCCCTCCCCCACGGCCGGTTGCCGCTCCACCAGGCCCAACGGCAGCAGCGCGTCCACCAGCGCCAGCACGTCGCGCTCGATGGTGGCCGCGTCGGCGCCGGTCTCGCCGGCCAGCGTGGCGGCCAGTTCGTGCACACCGGTCCACGCTGCGAGGTGGCGCCATACCAGCGCGCCGGAGCCGGCGACGGTGGTGGGCGGATGGCCCGGCAGCGCGGCCACCAGCACCCGCCGGCCGGCCCGCCAGAGCGCATCGGGCGCGCGACGGACGCGAGCCGTGCTCATGCCAGGCCGGACAGGCGCAGCGCGTCGGCGTAGAAGTTGGCCGAGGCGCGCAGTGCCGTGGGGGTGTCGAACGCGGTGAGCCGACCGTCCTGCACCACCATGATCCGGTCGCATTGGTCCAAGGTGCTCAGGCGGTGGGCGATGACCAGCACGGTCATCCGGCCGCGCAGGCTGTTCAGCGAGTCGCGCACCACGGTTTCGGTGTGGGCGTCGAGGGCGCTGGTGGGTTCGTCGAGGATCAGCACTTCGGGCTCGCCGGCCAGGGCGCGGGCGATGCACACCCGCTGCTGCTGGCCGCCACTGAGGTTGCCGCCGCGGTCGCCCACCTGGTGCGCGTACCCGTCGGCGAAGGCGACGATCTCGTCGTGCAGGCCTGCCTGGCGGGCGGCGGTTTCGATCTGGGCGTCGGTGATCCACGGCCGGTAGAAGCGGATGTTCTCCGCCACCGTGCCGTGCACCAGCGAGGCAGCCTGGGGCACGAACGTCACCTTGCGGGCCCACTCCGACCTGCGCAGCGTGCGCACGTCCAGCCCACCCGCCAGCACCCTGCCCGAGGTGGGTTCGCGAAGGCCGAGCAGGAGTTGCACGAGCGTGCTCTTGCCGCTGCCCGACGGCCCCACGATGCCCACCATCTCACCCGGCTCGATCTCCGCGTCCACGTCGTGCAGCACGGCGACATCGGAGGTGTACTCGAAGGACACGTGCTCCAGCCGGAGCGGTGTGACCGAGGCGACCGGCTGTCCGTCGTCGGTGCGCTCGCTGGCCGCATACCGCTCGATCTCGTCGAACACGTCCGACACCAGTGGCCGCGCAGTGGACATGTTGGCGTAGACCTGCTGCAGCTGCTGCCCGTAGCCGAGCGACCGCAGCATCACCAGCATCACGGCGCCCAGCGAGGTGAGCGACGCTGTGTTCCATGCACTGGCCAGGCCGACGGCGCCGACCAGCGCAAGGTAGGCGAGTCCCGTGTAGAGCGCCGGCACCAGCCCGCGTGCGACCTGGAGACGCCGGTTCGACCGCACCCCCTCCGCCTGAAGCTCCAGGATCCTCTGCTCGACTTCATCGCGCACGTCGAACACGTGGACGGACATGCCCAGATTGCTGATCTCGCTGGTGGCAAGGCTGAGACGCATCCCATCATTGGCCGCTGAACGGGCCCGCATCCGCACCTTCCGACGTAACGGCCGGAGCAGCACCCCGAGGATCACGAGGGTCCCGATCGCGATCAGTGAGCCGACCACGTCCACCGCCGCCGCCATCGCCAACATGGCCAGAAGGCTGCCGCCTGCCGTCAGGCTGCTGGCGACGCCACCTGCCAGCGAGGTCCCGGCACCGGCGTAGCTCGAGATGAGCTCCTGGAGCTGCCCGGAATTGCTCTGCTGCTGAGCCGGCCAACTTGCCCGCAGGAAGGCGCGTGCAAGCCGCTGGCGGAGTTCCCGCGTCACCTCAGCGTTGAGCGCTGCGTTGAGCCAGTTGGCGAGCAGCGCCATGGCGATTCGGAACACCACGAGTCCCAGTGCGAGGGCGATGGTGGCAGCCACGGAGAACTTGACCCCGGCCAAGGTGCCGATCTCGCTCTTGCCGTTGGTGATGGCGAACGCTGCACGGGTGAGGACGACGAGAAACGCCGCTTCGGCGAGGCCGCCGGCGATCGAAGCCAAGGCGATCAGGCCCAGGCGAGCCCGATGACGCCCCAGGAGGGCATTGAGAATGGAACGGTTCGGCAGCTTCAACATGGCGAGGCAAGGGTGACGGCGGAACTCACCCGGTGGCGACTGTAGGCACGCCGCGAGTTCACGAGTGGGGACCCCACGTCGAACCCGTCCGACGTGGTGCGCCATGATGGCGACCATGAAGGTGGCACTGACCGTCAACGATTTCCTCCGCCGGGCCGAGCAGGTGTACCCGCACCGGGTAGGTGTGGTGGACGAGCCCACCCAGCCGGCGGAGAGCTGGGGCGAGTTCACCTACGGCGACATGGCCATGACGGCTCGGGCCATCGCTGCCGGCCTGGATTCGCTGGGCATCGGGCAGGGCGAGCGGGTGGCGATGGTCAGCCACAACTCGGCACGGCTGCTGACCTACCTGTTCGGCGTCAGCGGCAGCGGGCGTGTGCTGGTGCCGATCAACTTCCGCCTGGTGGCCGAGGAGGTGAAGTACATCGTCGCCCACTGTGGTGCCCGCGTGCTGCTGGTGGACCCAGAGCTCGAGGCCGAGATGGCCGAGGTGCAGTGCGAGCACAAGTTCACCATCGGGGCCGACGCGGACAGCGCGCTGATGCGGTTCGACGTGGAGCCCCGCCTGTGGGAGTACGACGAGGACGCCACGGCCACCATCAACTACACCAGCGGCACCACGGCCCGCCCGAAGGGCGTGCAGCTGACCCACCGCAACATCTGGCTGAACGCCACCACGTTCGGCTGGCAGCTGGGCATCAGCGACCGCGACGTGTACCTCCACACACTCCCCCAGTTCCACTGCAACGGCTGGGGCGTGCTCTACGCCGTCACCGGCATGGGCGGCAAGCACATCATCCTGCGCAAGGTGGACGGGGCGGAGATCCTGCGCCGCATCGACCAGCACGGCGTCACCGTCCTGTGCGGGGCGCCCGCGGTCGCCAACGCCATCCTCGACGCGGCGGCCAACTGGGACGGCCCGATCCCCGGGCGGGACCGCGTGCGCATGGTCTGCGCCGGTGCACCGCCACCCACCAAGACCATCGAGCGGATGGAGACCGAGCTGGGGTGGGAGTTCATCCAGATCTACGGCCTCACCGAGACCACTCCCCTCTTGACCATGAACCGTCAGCGGGCGGAGACCGACTCGCTGACGCCAGCCGAGCGTGCCGCCAAGCTCAGCCGTGCCGGCGCACCCGCGATCGGGGTGGAGGTGCGCATCAGCCCCGACGGCGAGGTGCTGGCCCGCGGCAACCACATCATGGGCGGCTACTGGGAACAGCCGGACGCGACCGCGGACGCCATCCACCCGGCCAGCGACGCACCCGACGGGCCGAGCTGGTTCCACACCGGCGACGGCGGCTTCCTCGACGAGGACTACTACATCACCATCAGCGACCGGAAGAAGGACGTCATCATCTCCGGCGGCGAGAACGTCAGCAGCATCGAGGTGGAGGACGTGATCTTCAGCCACCCGGAGATCGCCGAGGTCGCGGTCATCGGCGTGCCCGACGAGAAGTGGGGCGAGTTGGTGATGGCGCTGGTGGTCGCGACCCCGGGGTCGAGCCTCAGCGAGCAGGACGTCATCGACTACGCCCGCTCCAAGCTGGCCCACTACAAGTGCCCGAAGAGGGTGGAGTTCCGCGACGTGCTGGCCCGCACCGCCACCGGCAAGCTCCAGAAGTTCAAGCTGCGCGAGCCCTACTGGACCGGCCGCGACCGCCTGGTGAACTGAGCGACAAGAGACCGACTCAGCGCGAGGCCCAGCGCTAGCGTCGCCCCGAGTGATGCCCGGTACGAGTGGTCAACCTGCACGACGGGCGGACATCCAGGGGTTGCGCGCCGTCGCCGTGCTCGTCGTGGTGCTCTACCACGCCCACGTCGGGTTCAGCGGCGGCTTCGTCGGGGTTGACGTCTTCTTCGTGATCTCGGGCTTCGTGATCACACAGCTGTTGTGGCGCGAGGCCGAGACGACCGGGCGCACGTCGTTCCGTGACTTCTACTCCCGACGTGTCAAGCGGATCCTTCCCGCTCTCGCCGTGATGCTTGCCGTGGTGCTGCCGGCGAGCACGCTGTTGGCCGCCTATGAGGCACAGGCATCCACTGCACGAACCGGCATCGCGGCCGCGCTGTTCAACGCCAACAACTACCTCGCCTACTTCGGCCTGGACGGCGGCTACTTCGCGGTGGGAGCGACGTCGAACCCTCTCCTGCACACCTGGTCGCTGTCGGTCGAGGAGCAGTTCTACATCGGGTTCCCCGCGCTGCTGGCGTTCCTGTTCTGGCTCGGGCGTCGCCAGCGGACGCGTCGCCCCTTCTTCATCGGCGTCGGCGGCCTGGCCGTCGCCTCGTTCGTGCTGTCCGTCGCGGCGCGTCGGGGTTGGCTGCCCGTGGGCTCAGGAACCGCGGCTGCCTTCTACCTCGCTCCGTTCCGAGCGTGGGAGTTCGCTGTGGGCGCACTCGTGGCAGGCGTGGTGGCATGTCGCCCGACCGTGCTGTCGCGCTGGCGGCCGGTTCTCAGCACAGTTGGCGCCATCGCCGTCATTGCATCTGCGCTGGTCTTCGATGACGCCACGGTCTTCCCGGACTTCGCCGTCCTCGTGCCCGTTCTGGGCACCGCGATGCTGCTGGTCGGCGGCCTGACCTCGCGTCAGAACCCGATCACCTACGTCCTCACACGTCGGCCCATGGGGTTCCTGGGCGATGTCTCCTACAGCTGGTACCTGTGGCACTGGCCCTTCATCGTGTTCGGCAGGGCGATGTGGCTGGAGGTTGGGGCCGCAGCGCCGATGGCTGCGGTGCTGTCCTTGGTTCCCGCGGTCCTCTCCTATCGCCTGGTCGAGGACCCGATACGGCGCCGGCCACTGGTCAGCATGCGCAGGGTGGCGTTGCTCGCCGCTGCCTGCATGGTGTTGCCGGTCATCGGTTCCTTCGTGCTGATGGCCGGCACCAGTCGCCTGGTCTCCTCGGACGCTGTGGTCCCGTTCGTGCGGCACGTCGACAGCGCCGAGG
The DNA here is from genome assembly GCA_041394605.1 of Ilumatobacteraceae bacterium. Classification (GTDB taxonomy): domain Bacteria; phylum Actinomycetota; class Acidimicrobiia; order Acidimicrobiales; family Ilumatobacteraceae; genus UBA668. The sequence goes on along the minus strand of JAWKHX010000004.1, from coordinate 437,185 downwards.
GATGCGACAGCCGTATCCCACTCGACGAACGCCCCCAGGACTCCTGCCTGTGGACGGTCGATGACCCCCAGGGCGAAATCCTGCTCGTGGGCGATTCCAACGCAGGACAGTTCACCGAGGCGGTTCTCGTTTCGGCCGAGGAACTGAGGATGAACGTGCGTGTCGCAACGTTCTCGGCGTGCCCCTTGATCGACCTGCGTCTCTTCTTGGACGGCCACGAGAACCACAACTGCCGTCGGTTCGTGCACGGTGCACTGGACTGGATACGCCTGAACCGGCCAAGCCTCGTCATCGTCGCGAATGCGTCCGACGGCTACATCGAACAGCCCCGCTTCTCCCTCACGCAGGGCGCGTCCGGCGCTCCGACGGACGATGCCGCCGCCAAGGCGACCGTCTGGGAGCTGGCCTTCACCGAGACGCTTCGCCTCATCGGCGACTCCGGCGCGGCAACCTTGGTCGTTCACCCCATCCCGAAGCTGCGAGTCGAGTGGAACCCGCGCGAGATGGCACCACTGCGGCTGCTGCTCAACCCTGACGGTTTCGCCGCATCGATCGGCCGGACCGACGCAGCCGACCAGCGTTCACGAGCGACTGTTGCCGAGGTGAGCGCCGCTGCCGGCGCAGGAGGTGCGACGGTCGACGTCTTTGATGCCTTGTGCCCTGCCGATGAGTGTCGGACGTATCAAGGCGGCGAGTGGGTGTATCGCGATCACGCACACATCACCGTGGGTGCTGCCACCGGGTTGGCACCCGTGATCACCGAAGCGATCTCTGCTGCCCTTGCGCGTTAGCTCGCTTACGGTCACCGACCGGATGGCGCTACTCAGGTCGCACCGGTGAGCCAAGATGACTGGTGTGAGCGTGGCACCCAACCGCACAACTGGGTGGGACCGGCGGCTTCTTGCGCCGCAGGCCTACACACGTTTGAACAGTGACTCCTCGGGCAACCCTCTTGTCTCGGGAGATTTCCACCGCACGCGCGACCGCCCGCCCCTCGCATGGTGATGACCGATCCGTCCGAGAGGTTCAAGGCGACGATCTGCCTCTACCAGAGCCGGGTGTCGGGCTACGCCGACCACTTCCTGCTTGATCAGGTCAAGGCGATGCCTGACTCCGAGCTTCTACTTCGCCACCCGCCCCTCCATCACTGGTGCCCGAAACCCAGCTCCGGGTCGCACAGATGGGTCGGGTTGCGGTAGCGGTCGATTCCACGTTGGGCCGAGCCTTCAACGTTCTGAGTGGCAGACGTGGGCAACTGAGGCCTGTGGAAGGAGTCCGCCTCCGGAGGCGGTTGCGCGACTACCGGGTCATCTACACCTTGTTCGCGTCGGAGGCGATCCCGATTGTCAGGTGGCTCCCCTCGACATGCCGCCTGATCGTTCATTGCGCCGGAACGGACATCACCACCTCAGCGGCACGACCGGCGGCCTACCAGAAGGCTCTTCGCGATGTGCTGCAGACCGCGCACCACGTCAACTGCGGGTCCGAGTTCCTCGTTCGAACAGCGCTGGCGTTGGGAGCACCTCCCGAGAAGACGTCGGTCCACTACCTCGGCGTGGATGTGCCTGCATCGCTCGCCAGCAACGTGTGCGAGGGCGCCGCACCGACAATCCTCGCCGTGTCGCGACTTCATCCGGTGAAGGGCCTGAGCTACACCATTGAAGCGTTTGCACTCGTGGCCCGATCGACCCCGGACGTCACGCTTGAGATCATCGGTGATGGGCCAGAGCTCGCACCTGAAGTCGAGGGCTGAGGACCTCGGAGTGGCGGGCAGGGTGAACTTCAGAGGGGAGCTTCCGAGGGCGCAGGTGTTCGAGGCCATGGCGAGAGCTGACGTGTTCGTCCAGCACAACGTTCGCCTGGCCAACGGAGCAGAAGAGGCACTCGGCGGCTCGTTGCTCGAGGCTTCGGCGAGGGGACTGCCAGTCGTCGCGACCAGCTCGGGAGGAGTACCGGAAGCCGTCGTCCATGGGATCACGGGACTGCTCTCACCTCCGATGGACACCAGCGCGATGGCAGAGAACCTGCAGGCGCTGCTCGACTCATCCTCGCTGCGGCAACGCCTCGGCAGCGCTGGCCGCGAGTTCGTCGCCGCCCATCACAACTCCGACAACCAGACCAAGCTGTTGGCTCAACAGCTACGGTCCGCAGCTTCATTCACTGTCTAGGCGAGCGTCCGCAGTCGCTGGCGAGACGACGGGTCGAAAGCCGGGCGATGGAGTTGGATGGCAGGGGGACAGTCCTCGGCCCAAGTCCTGGTAGTAAGCCGAGGACGTGCGCGGAAGCCCTACGTCGCCCCCGAACGACGAGCTACCGGAAACCCCGACACCTGGAGATCGAGGCGTGCTCCCGCTGCTCCTCCGGGCATCTCGCCCGGCCCGCTGGCCCGTTCCCACACTCGAGCCGATCGGGCCAGTTCGGTCGGCCAGGCCATTGCGCAGGCGTCCGCCAGTTGTTCCGTATTGCCATCTTTGGATGTGGCGCGGTCGAACCAGGGCGCATGAACCCCCGAGTCGAAGATCTGTACCCCCCCAACGACCGATGAGTCGTCGCTCATCTGCACGAGTTCCAGCAGCATCGCGAGTCCCGCTGGAATCACGATGTCTTCCTCGTCAAAGAAGATGACCCGACTCGACCGGACACGTTGAAGGCCGCTGCCTCGGGCGGCCCAGGAGTCGCTGGACTGCGATCGTACGACCGTCACAGCCACTCCCGGCCCAACATCGGGAGCGGGTACATGGGCGCCACCGTGGACGACCACAACAAGCTCGACCACGCCAGGTGTCCGCGAAAGAGTGCGACAGAGTTCTGCAAGCGTCACCTCGTCACCCCGACGGGCTGTAATGACCACAGACGTCGTCGCAGTGCGCATTTGGCCAACTCGATTGATCGCCGGTGGCGACGAGTCTGGAGCATTCGGTCTTGGCACCGGAGTAAGAATCCGTAGGAGCCTCAGCGCCCGCTTGAGAGTTGGTCGCCGGACGAAGGCTCGGCGCGAGAACCGCCATTCATCTCGCCGCCGGCCCGCCACGTGTGCATAGAACGCTGAGGCGTCGAGGAACGAGGCGACGTCGGCGCTGCGACCTTGGAGCAGTCCGTGCCTCTCGAAGCAGGAGGTCGGCGCTCTCGACCCGGCGCTCTGCCAGATCACGGTCTCGCTTCAGCGACTCGCGCCGTTCACCGATCGCGATGCATCGCGGTCGGTCCAACTCGCTGAGAGCGATGGGTTGGCGCTCATCAATCGAAGGAAGAAGTCCGTGTGCTGCAAGCTCCTCAACCCAGCTCGGTAACCGCCAATTCCTCGTACAGGGTTCTCCGGACGGCGAACGTCCCACCAAGTTGCGAGGAACCTTCAACTCCGAACCGGCTCGCTGTGTGCCTCGGATGCCGAGCGCGCGTAGTGCGATCTGCGGTCACGTCCCCCTTCAGCACCCGTTCGTGGACGGCATCGGCAGAAACCGAGAGCAGGTCGGACCCGTCATTGAGCGACTCAAACGTCGGAGCCCAGTTCGCGTAGATGAAATCATCATCGTCGAGGAAGATGAGGTAGTCGCCCGAGCACAGCCGAGCTCCGGCGTTGCGAAGATCGTTTGCCGGCAGGGGCTCGGAGACGACCCATTGGAGTGCCAGCTCGTCAAGCCCTGGGATGTCGGGAATGACGGTGTCAGCGACCACAACAACCTCCCACCCCGGCCGTCGACCGAGCAGGATCCGCAGCGACGTGACCTGCAGTGTGAGCAGCGCAGGCCGACCAACGCTTGCGATGACGACGGAGAAGGTTGGGCGGTGTTGGTGGGTCATCTATCCGTGCGGGCTCTCAGACCCGCTGCAAGCCTACGTGGACCCGAATCTCGGGTGAAGGAACGGGTTCTGCTCAGTCGTGGCGCCACTCACCCGAGCAGCGCGCAGCGGCTCCGTAAAAGGCCTCCGTCCGTCTTGCGGCAGCCTGAAGGTCAAAGCGCGTGTCGAAGTCAATGCGGCCTTCAGCGACGAGTCGCTGTCGGAGATCTCCGTTCGATCTCAGCCGCATCACTGCGGCGGCCAGGTCGGTGGGCGATGCCACCGGTACCAGCAGGCAGTTGCGGCCGTTCTCCAGTACGCCCCGCACCCCTTCGACGTCTGTGCACACCACTGGGCAGTGCAAGGCCATGGCCTCCAGCGCCACGCCGGCGGTCCCTTCGGCCACGGAAGAGATGGTCAGCACGTCCGCTGCACACAGCAGATCCGGCACGTCTCCCCGCTCACCCAGCAGGTGCACCTGGTCCTCCACACCCCACTCGGACATGGCCCTCTCGATGGCGTCCGTCCCACTTCCCCTTCGTCCCGCGAGCAGAAGGCGAACCTGCGAATGGCGCCCACGGATCTCGGGAAGGCACCGGACGACGTCCTCGTATCGCTTCAGTGCCTCCTGACGACCAACGCAGAGCAGCACATAGGCCTCCGGCGGAATGCCGAGTGCCTCACGCGCCTGCTGGCGGCGAGCGTCGCTGTAGGAGCCCAGCACATCCCGCGACCGGCCACGCTCGACCACCTCGATCTTGCGTCTCCGGATGCACAACGCCCTGGCGTTGGCGGCCGCCACCCCTTCGGACACCGCATGAAACCTGGTCACGCCGACCCAGCCCGTCAGGACGTCCCAGCCACGGACCAGTTCCACCTTCCAACGGGGAACTCTCGACGCCGAACGTGCCCCAGCGGAGTAGGGCGTACTCACCAGGCTGGACACCACAGGCACCCCGGTTCCCAGCGCAGCGAACCGGGACACCTGATTTGAGGCATACAACGCGCTGTGCACCACGTCCGGCTTGAAGTGACGGATCTCAGCGCGAAGCCCCCTGACGCGTTGGCCAAAGCGGCGCCCGGAGAGCACCTCCACCACGACGTCAGGCCCGGCAATTCCGAGGTCATCCAGCGCGCGCAGCACGATCACCTTCACGGTGTGCCCTCGGCGGGCAAGCTCGCCAGCCATCGTGCGCGTGGACACCTCGGCTCCACCGCCAACCAGGCTGTCGATGACGTACAGGATCCTCACCGCGCCCGCTCCGCCTCCACAGCACCGAGCAGCACCAACCACTGGTCGACCACCACAGGCCAGACGAAGCGCGAGCGCATCCGCAACTCGGCCGCCTCGCCGAGCGCAGTCGACACCTGCAACACCTCGTCGAGCGCCGCGCCGTAATCGGAAAGACGTGAACCAGCTCGAAGGACGCGGCCGGTCACCCCGTCCTCGACCAGCGCCGCCATCGCCCCCACATCCGGTGCGACGGTGGGGATGCCTCTCAGCCCAGCCTCGATCACGACGCCCGGCATGCCCTCCGTGCTGCTCGTCATCAGCAACACGTCCACCCTGCGCCACAGCTGGTCCATGTCGTCGATCACGCCCAGGTACTCGTACCGGCCGGCCAGCTGGCGCTCACACGCCTCCAGCACCTCTGTCTTCATCGCACCGTCGCCGGCGATCACCAGCGTCACGCCCTCCAGTGCGGCGATGGCCGACACTGCGACCAACGGCTGCTTCTCCGGACTCAGCCCAACGAACCCCACCGATCGATTGGCCACCGACGGCTCGCGCCGGCCCACCACATCCGGCCTCGCGTTCGGAATCACCGACACTCGCTCCGCCGGCACTCCGTAGAGCTTGGTGATGCTCTCCCCCGCGGCGGGCCACAACGCGGCGACACGATGGACGCGGCGGTACAACAGGCGGGTCCTGAACCGATGTACGCCTCCTCGCGACCAGTCGGCCGGGTTTCCGATGCTCCGATAGACGAACGGAACACGACGACCGAGCAGGGCCAGCGCGCACGCCGGCAGGGTCTTCGATCCGTAGCCGATGACAACCGCGCGTCCGCGGGCGCGCCGACGCAGCGCCAACAGCGTCCGCGGCGACAACGCCGCGTCGCCCAGGTAATCCACCGGCAGCCGGCCTTCGCCCGGGCGCCCGGCGAGCGCCACCACCTCCGCCGCCAGGCCGGCGCCGACCAACTGCTGGGCGAGTTGGTGACCCTGCGTCTCGGCCCCACGACGCGTGTTCGAGGTCAGGACGATCAACACCTTTGCTCCCGCGGCCACGGCTTCCCCGCGCTCCCCCATCAGAACAGCACCACCGTGCCGAGTTGGAGGTCCCAGTCCGTCAGCGGGGGGACGGGGTCGGGGCAGAGCATGCGGCAGGTGAGGGTGGGGCCGGCGCCGGGGACCGGGAGGAAGCCGGCGTGGGGCCGGGGGCGGCCCAGTCGCAGGGCCACGTCGGCGCCGGCCTCGCGGACGGTGCGGCGCAGCAGGCGATCCGTCGCCGCAGCGGAGCCGAGGGCCAGCAGGCAGACCAACTCGGTCACCTGGCCGCGGCGGCGGCGTTCCACCACCACGGCGGCGCGGCCGTCATCCACCACGCGGCAGGGCTGCACGGCGGAACCGAAGCGCCAGCGCAGCGTGTCCGGCGTCCACGCCGTGAGCAGGCCGTCGCCGGTGGGCAGGGGGTGGCGGGTCAGGCCGCCGCCGTCCAGCCACTCGCCGATCGGCACGCCCAGGTTGAGGTCGTCGGGGAACAGCGATGCCGGCACCCGCGACCGCACCACCCGCGGCAAGGCCAGCGGCGAGCGCACGTTCATCGCCGGGCGCATCTGGCCCACCACCTGCCACCCCATCTTCAGGTAGCCGGGGCGGCTCTGGGTGTTCGGCGTGTTGAACACCATCTCCACCCCCTCGTCCTCCAACTCGCGGAGGCCCTGCAGGGTGAGCGCGGTGAACAGGCCCTTGCCCTGGTAGGCCGGGTCGGTGGCCGTGTCCACCGCACGCACGGCACGCACCTCCCGCCCGCCGCGGCGGAACGCCCAGCGCATGAACACCCGCACCGCCACGATGCGGCCGTCGTGCACCGCCACCCACATCGGCGAATCGCCGAATGGATTCTCCCGGTGCTTCCAGTGGAACAACGCCGGCCACGCGGCGTCGTCGGCGTGGCCCAGCACCTGCTGGCACAGCGCCACCGCCTCGTCCTCCTCGTGCGGCTGGGCGCGGCGCACCTCGATGCCCTCCAGGCCAACCGGCGGGGCCCAGGCCGGCACGGGGGGCACGTAGTGGCGCTCGATCTCCCGCGCGGCCCGGCGCACGTCGAACTGCGCCGCCGCGGTGACGGCCCGGGCGGCCAGGCGTTCCCGCAGGCCGGAGCCGCCCGCCACCTCGGCCATCGCTGCGGCCAGCGCGGCAGAGTCGGCCGGCGGCACCCACCGGGCACCGTCGGGGCCCAGCGCATCGGGCATCCCGCCCACCTCGGTGAGCACGCAGGGCAGGCCCAGCGCGCATGCCTCCATCAGCGCCACCGGCAGGCCCTCCCACTTGGAGGCCATCACGAACGCGTCGGCCGCGGCCAGCACGTCCACCGCATCGGCCCGGTACCCCAGCAGTTGCACGCTGTCGGCCAGGCCCAGTTCGGCGTGACGGGTGCGCATCGCGTCCTCCAGCGGGCCCTGCCCCACGGCGGCCAGGCGGAAGGGCACGCCGTCCGCCCGCAGGCGCGCACACGCCGCCAGCAGCGTCGGGTAGTCCTTCTGCGCCCGGTAGTTGGCGACCGTGACGAAGAGGAACTCGTGGTCGCGCACACCGAGCTCGGCACGCATGGCGGCCCGGCCGCCGGCTGCAACACGCACGGCCGGCAGGTCCACGCCGTGGATGAGGACGGCACTGCGCTCCACCACCGGGCCGCGGAGGGAGCCGGCCACCTCCGCGCTGACTGCGAACGTGAAGCGGTCGGCCCGGTTGGTGAGGCGGTTCAGCCAGCGGGTGGGGCGGCGGAACGTGCGCCAGGCGTTGTGCTCCGTGCTGAAGAGGACAGGACGGCGGGCCTTCGGCACGGTTCGGGCGGCCAGGCGGGCGACGCTGCCTGGCAGCGGGGAGTGGACGTGCACCACGTCGAAGCGGCGAGAGCGCACCAACCGGGCCAGGCGCAGCGGCCAGCGCGGGTCGCGGCGGCGGGCAGACAGGCAGTGGCAGCGGACGCCACGGGCTTCGAGGTCGGCGACCAGGTGGTCCTTCCACGGCACCACGAAGGCGCACTCGAACGTGGCCACCTCCGGATCGTGGGCGCCGGCGAGGGCGACCAGCAGCCGCTCCGCTCCCCCGGGGCCGAGCCCCTTGATCACCCACAGGACGTGCACGGCCACGGGCGCACGCTACTTGCCGGCCGCCCACGGAACCCTGTTGCACCCCCGTGGCAGGCTGCGAGGTGGAGGCCGGTTGGCGTACAAGATTTCTCCGGTTTTCATGTTGACTTTCGTACATACGTTCGCTATGGTTCGCTCTATGGACACCGCCCTCGCCAACTGCAGCACCGCCATCGCTGCGGTTGCCGCCGTGCCGCTGGGCGGGCTGTCTCGAACCGAACTGGGCGGCGCCGCCGTCGCCCTGCAGGGCTGCATCGACCGGCTCACCATGGTCCACGCACGTGTGGTGGCCGAGGCCGATCGGGCGGGCGTGTGGGGCGGCACCGGCGCCCGCAACATGGCCGACTGGTTGAGCCAGCAGACCAAGACGTCGTACGGCGACGCGATGGACAGGGTGAAGCTCGGCGACGCCGCAGAGGCCGCGCCCGAACTGGAGGACGCGGTGTCGTCCGGTGAGATGTCGGCCAAGTCGGCCGTCGCCCTGCACGGCGCCATCACGTCGGCACCCGATGGCGCCGATGTCGCCGGGCTGGTGAAGGCCACCAAGGGCGCCACGCCCCGTGAAGCCGCCGAGGCCGGCGAGAAGTTCAAGGAGACCAACCGGTCCCGCAAGGAGACCCCGGAAGAGGCCGAAGAGCGCCGCTACCAGAAGCGGTCCGTGCGCTCCGGGCGGCCGGAAGACGGCATGGTCACCACCACCGTCGTGCTGCCCACGCTGCAGCACCGCCAGTTCATCAACGCCATCACCCACGTGGCCGGCGAGCCGTACAAGGGCGACACGCGCACCAACGAGCAGCGCCTGGCCGACGGGGTGGTCCTGCTGGCCGACGCCTACGCCAAGGGCACCGTCACCGGCGGGCGGGAGCGCCCCACCATCCTGCTGGTCATGCAGGCCGACACGGGCGAGGCCCGTACCGCGCACGGCGATCGCATTCCCACCCACATCGCCACCCGCCTGGCGGAGAACGCCCACCTGCAACGTGTGTTCATGGCCGCCTCGAAGGTGGTGGACCTGGGCACCAGCGTTCGCTACGCGAGCGAGTCCCAGTACCGGGCGTTGCTGGCCCGCGATGGCGGGTGCCGCTGGCCGGGGTGTCACATCCCCGGCGCCTGGTGCGAGATCGACCACCTGGTGCCCTTCGAGGAGGGCGGCGCCACATCGCTGGAGAACCTGGCGATGTGGTGCAGCCACCACCATCACGAGAAGCACCGGCCAGGCGTGCAGGTGCTGGGTGACGCCACCAATCTGCGCCTGCGGCTGGCCGACGGCACCATGATCGACTGCTCGCTGACGGGAGCGTCGTCCGCCCGACCAACGTCGGCGGCGGCCTGACGCCCGCCCGGCCACCGGCCGGCACACCCCGCTCCCACCCGGGTGCGGGGTACGGGCGCGTCCCGGGTCAGGTCCGCCGAGGCTTGGCGGGGTGGGGCAGGGCCGGGCAGGGCCGGGCAGGGCCGGGTGGGGCAGGGCCGGGCCGGGAGAGACGGGGGTGGGCCGGGTGGGTGGCCTAACCTCGCCGGCATGTTGCTGCCCGCCCTGCGGATCGTGGTCACCGGCGGGGCCGGGTTCATCGGCGCCAACCTCTGCGCCCGGCTCGCCACGGCCGGGCACGAAGTCACCGTGCTGGACGACCTGTCCACCGGCGACGCCCAGAACCTGCACGGCATCGCCGCCCGGCTGCACGTGGGGTCCATCCTCGACCCGGCCGCGCTGGACCAGGTGTGTGACGGGGCAGACGCCATTGTGCACCTGGCCGCCATCGGCAGCGTGCCCCGCTCCGTCGCCCACCCCATGCCCACGCTGGCCGCCAACGCCGCCGGCACCGCCGAAGTGCTGGAGGCCGCACGGCGGCACGGCAACCTCCACGTGGTGTTCTCCGGCAGCAGCAGCGTGTACGGCGCAAACCCCGAACTGCCCAAGCACGAAGGGCTGCTGCCCCAGCCGGTCAGCCCGTACGGGGCGTCCAAGCTGGCGGCCGAGGCCTACGCGCTGGCCTGGGCACACACGTACAACCTGCCCGTGCTGGCCTTCCGGTTCTTCAACGTCTTCGGCCCCCTGCAGTCGCCCGAGCACGCCTACGCCGCCGTCATCCCCCGTTTCGTGGACGCTGCGCTGGCCGGGCGTCCGCTCACCGTGCACGGCGACGGCCAGCAGAGCCGCGACTTCACCTTCGTGCACACCGTCACCGCCGTCATCGAGGACGCACTGGTCCGCAGGGTCACCAGCAGCACCCCCGTGAACCTGGCGTTCGGCGGGCGGGTCACCCTGCTGCACCTGGCCGCCGAACTGGGCAGCCTGCTGGGCCGGCAGCTGGATGTGGTGCACGAACCGGCCCGTGCCGGCGACGTGCGCCACTCGCAGGCCGCCAACGACCGGCTGGCCGCCCTGTTCCCCACCGCCACCGCCGTGCCGCTGCGCGACGGGCTGCAGGCCACCATCGACTGGATGCGGACCCGGGCATGAACTGGTGGCGCCGGGCGCCCGCGCGCAGCCGGCGCAACACCGTCACCCGCGACGACCTGCCCGGCATCGCCGCCGCCGCACTCGCCACCGCCATCGTGGCCACACTCGCCGGCTGCCACCCCACCGGCAACCTCGTCGGTGACGCGCTCGTCACCGGGGCCGGGGCCGGCGCCGTGGCCTGGGTGGCTTCCACCGCCAGCTGGTGGTCGCTGGTCGCCGGCGGCGGCATCGCCACCGTGGCCGGCGCCGCCCCCGCACCCGTGCTGTTCGGCCTGGCCGCCGCCGCAGTGGGCCTGTGGCTGGGCGACCGACGGCTCAGCATGCCCTGGCTGCGGTCGGCCGGCGCCGGGCTGGCCGTGCAGGGCCTGCTGCGCCTGGAGTACGACCCGTTCTTCACCGCCAGCGCGCTGATCGCCGTGGTCGGGCTGGGCGTGCTGGCCGGCGTGGCCATCCGCCGCCGCCGCCGGCACCAGCGCCGCCGCATCCTGCTGGGCGGGCTGATCGGCCTGGGCGTGGCCGTGCTGTTCGCCGCCGGGTTCGGAGGTGCCGCACTGGCCGCCCGCGGCGACGTGGAGGACGGCTACCAGGGCCTGCTGGACGGGCTGGAGCAACTGCAGGGCGGCGACCCCGTCACCGCTGCCGCCACCCTGCGCCTGGCCGCCGGCCACCTCGCCTCCGCCGACTCGTCGCTGGGCGCCCTGTGGGCCCAACCCGCCCGCCTGGTGCCGGTGGTGGCCCAACACCAGCAGGCGATGGACAGCGTGCTCGGCCAGGCGGCCACCAGCGCCCGGGCGGCCGCGGCGGCGTTGGACCTGGTGGACTTCGACCAACTCACCATCGACGGCGGCCGCATCGACACCACCGCGATCGCCCTGCTGGAACGCCCGCTGGCCGACCTGGAACACGCCGTCACTGCCCTGCGTACCGCGCTCGACGACGCCGACTCGCCCTGGCTGGTGGGCCCCCTCGCCGACCGGCTGGCCCGCTACCGCGACCGCGCCGCAGAGACCGAGCGGCAGGCCCGCACCATCCACGCCGCGGCCGCCGACGGCCCGGCGATGCTCGGCGCCGACGGCACCCGCCGCTACTTCGTGGGCTTCGCCTCCCCCGCCGAGGGCCGGGCGCTGATGGGCGTGATGGGCAACTACGCCATCCTCGAGATCACCGACGGCCAGATCGTGCGCACCGACTTCGGGCGGATCAACGACCTGCGCAACGAACTGAAGGCCAACGGCCCCTTCACCCTCGAGGCCAGCGACGAGTTCTACCGCCGCTACGCCACCTACGGCGCCGGCACCGCCGACCGTCCGGCGAACTCCACGTTCTGGTCCAACGTCACCATGACCCCGGACATGGGCAGCGCCGGCCCACTGCTGGCCCAACTGTGGGAGGCCACCCGCGGCACGACGGTGGACGGGGTGATCCTGGCCGACCCGGCGGCGCTCGCCGGGCTGCTGGCCGCCACCGGGCCGATCCGGGTGGAGGGGCTGGACCAGGCGCTGTCGGCCACCAACGTGGAGCAGTTCCTGCTGCTGGACCAGTACGCGCTGGACACGCCCGAACGCAGCGACCTGCTGGAAGCCGTGGCCGAAGCCACCCTGCAAGCCGTGCTGGACGGCACCCTTCCACCACCCCAGCGGCTGGCCCAGGACCTGGGCCCCGCGGCCGCCGACGGTGACCTGCTGGTGTGGGCCCGCCGCCCGCAGGAGAACGCACTGATGCGCCTGATCGGCGTGGACGGCACCCTGCCGGCGCTGGACGGCCGCGACGGCCTGGCCGTGGTGACCAACAACGCCGTGGCCAACAAGATCGACAGCTTCCTCGAGCGGCGGGTGAACTACCAGGCCAGCTACGACCCGGCCACGGGCCGAACGACGGGCACGGTCACCGTCACCCTCACCAACACCGCCCCCGCCAGCGGCTACCCGTCGTACGTCATCGGCAGCGAGTTCGTGGACGTGCCGTCCGGCACCAACCGCACCCTCCTCAGCGTCTACACCGCGCTCGCACCGGTGCATGCCACCGTCGACGGCGTGGACACGGGCCTTGCGCTCACCACCGAACTGGGCTGGAACGTCGTCACGTTCGAACTGGACCTCGGCCCCGGCGAGACCATCACCGTGGTGCTGGACGTGGACGGGGTGCTCGACGACGACGGCTACGAACTGGTGCTGCGCCCCCAGCCGATGGTGACCCACGACGCCGTGGAGGTGGAGGTGGGCGGCGGCACCGTCTGGGCCGGCGAGCTCACCCGGCGGATCGTGGTGACCGGGCGAGCCGCCACCGCGCTGCGCTGATCACCACCGCACCGGTCGCCACGCCCGCCGCCATACCCGCCACCACTGCCGCCACCACGGCCGGGCGCGTCGCCTCGGCGATGCCACCCGTGCGGGCCACGGCCACGCCGGCCACCACCCACACCCCGGCCACCATCGCCGCGACCCGGCCACCCTGGCGGGCAGCCACACCGGCCGCGACCGGGGCGACCAGCGCGAACAGCGCACCCACCACCGCACTCCCCCGCCCGCTGGCGCCGTACAGCGCAGCCCAGGCCACCAGGCCCCACGCCGCCACCTGCACCGACGCCGGAAGTGGCGGCCGGCCCACCGCCACCATCCAAGCCTCGGCCACCAACCCGGCCCCCACCACCACGGCCACCTCGCGGAACTGGTCGGTCTCCGGCACACACGCAAACGCGCCCGCGGCAGCACCCAGCAGCGCCGCCCAGCGCCAACCCGCCCACTGCGCGGCAGCGGCCGTGTGGCGCGGCAACGTCCAGGCCGCCAGCGATGACAGTGCCACCGCTGTGGCGGCAGCCGACCAGCGCTGCCCGGACGGCGAGCCCAGTTGTGGCCACACGTCGCGGACCAAGGCCGTGCCCGCCGCGGCGCCCACCAGCCATCGCCACCGTGGTCGCAGCAGCGGCGCCACCGCCAGCACCACCAGCGCGACGGCTCGCATGGATGCCCTACGCCGCGAGCCGGCCGGCAGCGCGCACCGTGCCGGCGATCCACTCCACCTGCTCGCGGGTGAGCCGGCCGGAACTGGGCAGGCTGACCGAGCAGCCGAAATGGGCGGCCGCCACGGAGGAACCACCTGCGGTGACCGGCACCGACCCGGCGAACACCGGCTGCAGGTGCATGGGGCAGAACCCCCGGCGGGCCTCGATGCCGTCGGCCCGCAACGCGGCCAGCACCTCCGCCGCGCCGGCGCCGAACACGGCCTCGTCGATCTCCACCGTGGTGAGCCAGTGGTTCGGCGAGCACCCATCGGGCACCGCCTGGAACCGCACACCCTCCACGCCGGCGAACTCCTGCTCGTACCAGCGGCGCACCACGGCCCGGCGCTCCATCCGCTCGGTGAGCGTCGCCAACTGGCCACGCCCCACGGCCGCGTTGAGGTTGCCCATGCGGTAGTTGAAGCCGATCTCGGAGTGCTGGTACCACGGCACACCGTCGCGGGCCTGCGTGCCCAGATGGCGGGCCCGGGCCACCAGGTCGGCGTCGTCGGACAGCAGTGCCCCGCCGCCCCCGGTGGTGACGATCTTGTTGCCGTTGAACGACAGCACCCCCACCCGCCCGAAGCGGCCCGCGGCCACGCCGTCGCGCGATGCGCCCAGCGCCTCGGCGGCGTCCTCCACCAGCGGCACCCCGTGGCGGGCGCAGGCCGCGGCCAGGCGGGTGCCGTCGGCCACCGAGCCGTACAGGTCCACCGCCACGACCGCGGCAGGTAGGCGGCCCGCGGCGGCCCGGCGTTCCAGCTCGGCCTCCAGCACCTCGGGGTCCATCTGCCAGGTGGCCGGCTCGCTGTCCACGAACACCGGCACGGCCCCCACGTAGGTGGTGGCGAACGCGCTGGCGGCGAACGTGAGGTCGCTCATCAGCACCTCGTCGCCCGGCTGCACCCCCACCACCTGCAGGGCCAGATGGAGGGCCGCCGTGCCGCTGGCGAGGCCGGCCACATCCGCCGCACCGGTGAACTCGGCCAGTTCGTCCTCGAACGCGTCGAGGTCCGGGCCGGCGGGTGCCACCCAGCCGCTGTCGAACGCCGACAGCAGCATCGCCCGCTCGATGTCGGACATCTCGGGCGGCGAGAGGAGGACCTTCCAGTTCACGGGAATCCAGTGTGGCACCTTGCACCCCCACTACAGTCGATGCTCTTGACAGGAGTGCTGCGGCGATGATGAAGGCAACCGCGCTGGAGGCGCTCCGGCGCTTCTGGTGGATCGCGTTCCTGTTCGCGCTCGGTGGCGGCATCCTCGCCGCGCTCCCCGAACCGGCCACCACGCAGGACGCCACCATCACCTACTCGGCCACCCACACCCTGCTGATCTCCAGCAGCAACGGCAGCATCTACTCGGATCCCGTCGCCCTCAACCAGCTCAGCCTGTACGCCACCATCGGCGTCGTGCCCGAACGCGTCGGCGAAGCGCTCGGGATCGACCCGGGCACCGCCGCGTCAGCCATCAGCCCCTCCCTGAACTCCACCGACGGCTCGCTGGGCATCACCGCCACAGCCACCACCAAGGAGCGGGCCGAGGAACTGGCCAACACGTTCGCCACCACCCTCACCTCCTACATGGCGGAGTTGCAGGAGAACCAGCGCACGGACCGCCTGGCCGCCCTCAACGCCCGGGCCGACCGGCTGGAGCAGGACATCTCCGACCTGGAGCGGGAGGCGCAGGCCAACCCGGACGACCGCGTCGTCCAGGCCAAGCTGGACGCGCTGGCCCGTGAGTACAGCGTGGTGTTCGAGCAGCAGTTCGGCACCAGCTTCGACATCGAGCCCACGCTCATCCTCAGCACGCTGGCCGAGGCCAAGGGCTACCCCAACGCCTCGGACACGGGGCTTGGCGCACCGAAGACCCGGCCCACCCGAGCCATCTTCGGCCTCGGCGTCGGCGCCATCGTCGGTGCCGGCGTCGCCCTGCTGGTCAGCCGGCTGGACCGCCGCATCCGCTCCCGCGCCCAGGCCGAGCTGCTGTTCGGGGCGCCCGCCTCGGTGGTCATCCCGGATGTGGGCGGCGCCGGCACCTCGCTGGTCGTGCGCCCCGACCGCCACGACCAGCTCAGCGACTCCTACCGCACCCTGCGCAGCGTGCTCACGTTCGCCGAGGCTGCCCATGCCGAGGCCGAGGCCCCGCGCGAGCGGGCCGCCGTGGTGCTGGTGGTCTCGCCCGGCTCCGGTGACGGCAAGACCAGCATCGCCGCCAACCTGGCTGCCGCCCTGGTGGAGGCCAACCGGCGCACCATCGCCGTCAACACGGACTTCCGCCGCCCCACCCTGGCCGGCCGCCTGCTGGACGACGACCCCGTGCCGTTGCCGTTCGCGTTCGCCCAGCTCTCCGAAGTGACGCCCACCCAGCTGTTGCGCCGCACCCCCACCCCCAACCTGGTGCTGCTGGACCTGTCGGGCATGGACGCCCCTCCCGGCAGTCTGGCGCGGGCCACCAGCCAGGCGCTGGCGCCACTGGCTCGCGTGGCCGACATGATCGTGGTGGACTCCTCCCCCGTCGGCGCCACCGCCGAGGTGCTGGAGCTGCTGCCCTACGCCGACCACGTGGTGGTGGCCATCCGCCTGGACCACACGCTCACCGGCGCCACCCAGCGATCCATGCAACTGCTCCGTTCGCTCACCACCGGCGCGATGCACCTGGTGGTCGTGGGCGAGAACATCGAGCGCTCGCCCTACTACGAGTACGGCTCGCCGAAAGGCAAGAAGGCCAAGCCGGGCCGCCGACGGTGAACACCCGCCGCGTCTCGTACGAGCTCCAGGTCGGCGTCATCGTTCTGGCCGGCATGGGCTACGTGATCGCCGTCGGATGGGCGATGGCCAACCTGTCCTACGACGTGTGGGGTGCGATGGTGGCAGTGCCGCTGATCGCCCTCGTGATGGTGCCGGTGGTCATGCGCATCTTCCGCAGCGACCCCGCGCTGGCCCGCATCGCCTACGCCGGCCTGGTGCTGAAGCTGGGCGGCACGATCGCCCGCTACTGGGTGGCCTTCGACGCCTACGGCGGTGCCGCCGACTCGCAGGATTACCACGACCAGGGTCGCCTCCTGGCAGCGCGGATCCGCGACGGCAGCGTGGGCCCGTGGTCGATCGTCCCCCACGGCACCGGCACGGACTTCCTGCGCAACCTCACCGGCAGCATCCACACCGTGGTCGGCTCGTCGAAGCTGGCCGGGTTCCTGTGGTTCGCCGCGCTCGGTTACCTCGGCACCATCCTCTGCGTGAAGGCGGCCACCCTGTTCGGCCGCACGTTCGACCGCCGCCGCTACGCCGTCCTCTGCGTGCTGTCGCCCACGCTGGTGTTCTGGCCGTCGTCCATCGGCAAGGAGAGCTGGATGATGCTCTGCCTCGGCCTCACGGTGTTCGGCGCCGCCCGCCTTTTCACCAGCGGGCGGATCATCCGGCCACTCGTCTGGGTGGCCGCCGGCGTCACCGGCGCCGCGTTCGTCCGCCCACACATCGCCACCATCTGGGTCGTCGCCGGCGTGGTGGGCGTCCTGTGGAGCGCCATCGGCCGCCTCGCCGCCCGCGGTGGCGGACGCGCCCCCGCCATGTTCGCCACCGTCGTGGGCATCGCCGGCCTGTTCGTCGTGGGCAATGCCGCGCTGCGGTTCCTGCCCAGCGGCACCGGCGACGAGTCGCTGGCAGACCGCATCACCACCGCCTTCGACGAGACGCTGCGGCGCACCTCCGGCGGCGGGTCGGAGTTCACTCCGCCCAGCATCTCCTCACCGCTCAACTACCCCGGTGCGATCCTGCGCACCATCACCAGACCCCTGCTCTACGAGGCCAACAGCATCAGCACCCTGCTGCCGGCCCTGGAGACCACCGCGCTCATCGTGCTGGCCATCGTGGGGATCCGCCGGCTGGCACAACTGCCCGCGCTGCTGCGCCGCTCGCCGTTCGTGGTGATGCACTTCCTCATCATCGTGGTCACCGCGCTGGCGTACACCACGTTCTCCAACCTGGCCATCCTGGTACGCCAGCGGTCGTTGCTGATGCCGTCGCTGCTGCTCCTGCTGGCCGTACGGCCCAAACCGCAACCACGGTTCGCCCTGCCCGCCGCGACCGCCACCCCACGGACCACCGCGGGCACGGCACGATGACGTTCCCGATCCTCACGGTGTGCTCGTACAACCGGGCCAGGTCGGTGATGGCCGAACTGCTGCTGGCCCGCGCCGCGGCCGGCATGGACATCGCCGTCAGCGGGGCCGGGTTCAACAGCGAGGGCGAGCCACCTCTGCCCGCCACCATCGCCGCCCTGCGCCGCTACGACCTCGACGCCATCGACTACCGCAGCACCCGGCTCACCCCCGCCGCGGCGGCCGCCGCCGGGCTGGTGCTCACCGCCGAGCGGATGCACGTCATCCGCATCGTCGGCGACCAGCCCGATCTGCTGCGCCGCACCTGGACGTTCCCCGAGTTCGTGCTGGCGGCCGAGGCCCACGGCCCGCGTGAGGACCAGGATCTGGCCGCCTGGGTGGACGCCGTCGGCCGCGACCGCACGCACGCCGCGTTCCTCGCCCGCCCGATCCCCGAGATCGCCGACCCTGCCGGCCGGCCGGACGCCGCCTTCCGCGACACCGCAGCGATGATCGACGACCTCGCCCGCCGCCTGGCGGCGCTGCTGTGAGCCTGCGCTCCGGCGCCGCCACCGCGGTGCGCCGCGCCGCCCTCCTCACCGACCGGATGGTGGCCACCCGGCCGGGCGTCACCGTGCTGATCTACCACCGGGTCGGTGGTGGCACGGACAGCCCGGTGGACCTGCCCGCCGCCCAGTTCCGCGCCCAGGTGGAGCACCTCGCCGCCCACCACCGCGTGCTGTCGCTGGACGACGCCACGGCCTCGCTGGCGGCCGGCACGCCGGCGCACGGGGTGGTGATCACGTTCGACGACGGCACCACCGACGTGGTGGACGTGGCCGCGCCGATCCTGGCCGAGGCCGGCCTGCCCAGCACGCTCTACCTGGTGACGTCGGCGCCCGGCGCCGGCGTGCTGCCGTGGGGTGCGCCCGCCGCATCGTGGGCCGCGCTGGCCGACGCAGCAGCGGGCGGCCGTTTCACCGTGGCCTCCCACACCCACGACCACCGCCTGCTGCACCGCACGTCCGCGGCCGAAGCCGCCGAGCAACTGGACCGCTCGATCGACGCCATCACCGACCACCTCGGCACAGCGCCTGCCCACTTCGCCTACCCGAAGGCCGTGCCCGGCAACCGGGCCGCACGCACCGCGGTGGCCGCCCGCTTCCGGTCCGCCGCGCTCGCCGGCCACGGCGTGAACCGCACCGCCCGCCACCTGCAGCACCTGCGCCGGGTGCCCGTGTCCCGCGGCGACGACCTGGCGATGTTCGCCGTGAAGGCCGCCGGTGGCCTGCGCCTGGAAGGTGCGCTGCGCCACCTGGCCGCCACCCCGCGGTACTGGAACCGCACCACATGACCGGCGCCACGGCCCCCCGGCTGATCCACCTCACCACCACCGACATGAGCCTGGACTGGCTGCTGGCGCCGCAACTGGCCGCCTTCGCCGCCGCCGGCTACGAGGTGGTGGGCGCGTCCGCCGCCGGGCCGCACGTGCCGGCGCTGGCCGCCCGCAGCATCCGCCACGTGGACGTGACGTCGCTCACCCGCGCCCCGTCGCTGCGCTCCGACCTGGCCGCGTTCGTGGAATTGTACCGCCTGCTGCGCCGCGAGCAGCCGACCATCCTCCACACCCACAACCCCAAGCCCGGGGTGCTGGGCCGCATCGCCGGGCGCCTGGCACGAGTGCCCGTGGTGGTGAACACCCAGCACGGCCTGTCCGCCCAGCCCACCGACCGGCTGCGCCGCCGCCTGCCCGTCTACGCGCTGGAACGGATCGCCGCCGCCTTCGGCCATGCCGAACTGGTGCAGAACCCGGAGGACGCCCGCACGCTGGTGCGCACGCTCAAGGTGCCGGCCCGCAAGGTGACCGTGCTCGGCAACGGCATCGACCTCGGGCGGTTCAGCGGCAACCGCCCCGCGGCAGCGCGGGCTGCACTGCGAGCCGAGTGGGGTGTCTCCGACGGCGACGTGCTGGTGGGCGTGGTCGGTCGCCTCGTGCGCGAGAAGGGCCTCGACGAGATCGTCGCCGCTGCCCGCCAACTGCGCGAACTCGCCCCGCAGGTGCGGATCGTCGTGGTCGGGCCGGCCGACCCGGACAAGACGGACGGGTTCACCGAGGCCGCCCGCCACGCCGCCGAGGCCGACGGTGTGCGCTTCGCCGGCCGCCGCGACGACATGCCCGAGTGCTACGCGGCCATGGACGTGTTCCTCACGGCCACCCACCGCGAAGGCTTCCCCCGGGCAGCGATGGAGGCCTCGGCCAGCGGCCTGCCCGTGGTGGCCACCGACATCCGCGGCTGCCGTCAGGTGGTGGACGACGGCACCACCGGATTGCTGGTGCCCGTGCGCAACCCAGCCGCGCTGGCCAACGCCGTGGCGCGACTGGCGGGCGACGAGGCGCTGCGCTCGCAGATGGGCGCGGCCGGCAAGCAGCGGGCCGAGCGCGAGTTCGACCAGCAGCGGGTGATCGACACCACGCTCTCCACCTACGCCCGCCTGCTGCAACGCCGCGGCCTGGCCGCACCCCGCCCCGGCTGAGGCTGGCTCAACGGCGGCGGCGCCACCAGCGGGGCTTGGCGGGCCGGGCCGCCACACCTCCACCACACCCCAGGCAGGGTGGCGGTGGGGCCGGAGGTTCGGCACCCTCCAGCATCCCCTCGGCCGCCAGCGAGGCCAGCACGGCGTCCACCGCCTCCACGGCGTCCTGCTCGGTGGCGCCGGCGACCTCCACGATCTCGGCCACCAGATCAGCCACCGGGGTGACCCCGTCGCAGGCGTCGAAGACCGCCGCGCCCAGGTCGCGCAAGTGGTGCACCCGGTTGACCCTGGGGTCGAACACCACCAGTTCCACCTCGAACTCGGCCACCTCCAGGGCGGGGTGGCGGGAGGGCATCGTGGCGGTCACCGGACGGGCAGTTCCGTCATCGTGACCCCGCCCTGCTGGTCCACCCCGTGGCGCCTCAGCACCATCGGCACCGTGCGCAGCAGGATGCGCAGGTCCAGGCCGAGCGAGCGGCGTTCCACGTACTCCACGTCCAGTGCCAGCCGCTGCGGCCAGTCCACCGTGTTGCGGCCGTTCACCTGCGCCATGCCGGTGATCCCCGGCTTCACCTCGAAGCGGCGGCGCTCCGTCTCGGTGAAACGGTCCCAGTAGTGCACCGGCAGCGGGCGCGGCCCCACCAGCGTGATCTGGCCGCGCAGCAGGTTCAACAGCGACGGCAGTTCGTCGATGCTGGTGGACCGCAACAACCGGCCGAGGCGGCCGAGGCGCAGGTGGTCGAACTCCGGCGCCTCCTTGCCCGGCGCCGGGTGGTGCATGGACCGCAGCTTCAACAACTCGAACGGTGTCCCGCCCAGGCCCAGGCGGCGCTGACGGAACAGCACCGGCCCACCCATGCGCACCCGCACGGCCAGCGCCGCGGCCAGCAGCAGCGGGCTGAGCAGTGTGAGGCCGGCGACCGCGGCAGTGATGTCCAACGCCCGGCGCACCACGTCGGCCGGCGCCACCCGGCGCGTCACCGCGTCCTCCGGGCAGGCACGCCCACCACGGTGGCGCCAGGTGCCACGTCCTCCACCACGACGGCACCCCCGCCGACCGTGGCGTCGGCACCCACGGTGCGGCCGGGCAGCACCACGCTGCCCAGGCCCACCAACGCGCGGTCACCCACGGTGACCGCGCCACCGGTGGCCACCCCGACGGACACGTGGGCGAACGACCCCACCACCCCGTCGTGGTCGATCGAGCAGCGGGTGTTGAGGATCGCGCCATCGCCCACCTGGGCCATCGCGTTGACCACCGCGCCGGCTGCCACCAGCACGCCGCGCCCCACGCGGGCAGACGGCGAGACCATCGCGAACCGGCTGATGGCGTTGACCGGCACCAGCCCAGCGGCCTCGGCGGCGGTCTGCAGTCGCTGGCGGGTGCGGTTGTGACCCACCGCCACGAACACCCCCGTGGCGCCGTGTGCCGCGGCCAGCGCCGCCACCTCGGTGTCGCGGCCCAGCACCGGGCACGGCAGGCCGGGCACCCCACCACCGTCGCCGCTGACGCACCCGACCACCTCGAAGCCGCTGTCCGCCAGGGCCTCGATGGCGACGCGGGCATGGCCGCCGGCGCCGATGACCACCACCCTCGTCACGTCGGCACTCACACCCTGCTCCCCATGGCGCGCCACGTTACCCAGCACGGGTCCGCCGGGCCCGGAACACCGCCCACCGACCATCACGGCGGCGCGTCACCATCCGGGGCCGGGCGCCGGCCAGCCGGTACCATCGCGGCACGCTGAGCTTGATCTGATCTTGATCTTTTCCGAGATTGGCCGATGAACTGCCGATGACCGCACGCGCCGACCCCTCCCGCTACGACAACTGGTGGCGTACGAGCCTGCTCGCCGTCATCGACGTCGCCTGCTGGCCGTTGGCGTTCCTCTTCACCGTCACGATGGAGGAGTGGTCGTTCACCGAGCCGCGCGTGCTGCTGGTGCTGGCCTGGTGCGCGGCCGCCCAGGTGCTGCTGGGCATGGCCGGCGGCCTGTACCGCCGGCGCTATCTGCCGTTCAGCTTCGAGGAGATCGGCATCGCCGCCATCACCGTCGGCTTGGCCGGCGCCTGCGGTGTGGTCGCCGACCTCGCCGTCACCGGCAACCGCTTCGGCCACCGCACCGTCTGGGCCACCGCCACCGCCGCCTCGCTGGTGCTGGCGGTGCGTTACCTGCGCCGCCTGCGGGCCCGCATCGTGCGCGGCCGGCGGGCCAAGCGACGCACCCCGGTCGTCGTGGTGGGTGCGGGCGAGGGCGGCCACCGGGCCGTGCGCGCCATGCTCACCTCCGCCGCCAGCCCGTACCGCCCCGTGGCCCTGCTGGACGACGACCCGGCCAAGCGCAGCCTGCGGATCATGGGCGTGCGAGTCCTCGGTGGGTTCGACGACCTCGGAGATGTCGCCCGCCACCTGCACGTGGACGCGGCCGTGCTGGCCATCCCCTCCGCAGCGCCCGACCTGCTGTCCCGGCTGCACGGCGCCGCCCGCGCCGCCGGCCTGCGCACCCTGGTCATGCCGCCGGTGCAGCAACTGGTCGGCAGCGGCACCGTCGCCGAACTGCGCAGCTGGTCCGACGAGGACGTGCTGCGCCGCCAGGTGGTCACCATCGACATGAAGGCCGTGGGCGCGATGATCGCCGGCCGTACCGTGCTGGTCACCGGTGCCGGCGGGTCCATCGGCTCCGAGCTGGCCCACCAGATCGCCGGTCTGCAGCCCGCCCACCTCGTGCTGCTCGACCACGACGACTCGCTCCTGCACCGGGTGGAGCAGAGCCTGCGCGGCACGGTCGAGCTCACCCCCGAACTGGCCGACATCCGCGACCGGCAGCGCATCGACGAGGTGTTCGCCGCCCACCAGCCCGAGGTGGTGTTCCACGCCGCTGCGCTGAAGCACGTGCCGGCGCTGGAGGTCCACCCGGCGGAGGGTTGGAAGACCAACGTGCTGGGCACCCGCAACGTGCTGGCCGCCGCCGAGCAGCACGGTGCCGCCCGGTTCGTCAACATCAGCACGGACAAGGCCGCCGACCCCGTGAACGTGCTGGGCTACACCAAGCGCACCGCCGAGCAGCTCACGGCCGCCGTCGCGGCGCGCACCGACCGGCCGTTCGTATCCGTGCGCTTCGGCAACGTCATCGGCAGCCGCGGCTCGGTGATGGAGACGTTCCTCGCCCAGATCGACGCCGGCGGTCCGGTCACCGTCACCCACCCCGAGGTCACCCGCTACTTCATGGCCGTGCGCGAAGCCGTGCGCCTCACCCTGCAGGCGGCCACGGCCGGCGCCCCCGGCGAGGTGCTGGTGCTGGACATGGGCACCCCGGTGAAGATCGCCGACGTGGCCCGCCAGTTGATCGAGCAGTCCGGAAAGCAGATCGAGATCCGTTACACCGGCCTGCGCCCGGGCGAGAAGCTGCACGAGGTGCTGCTGAGCGAGGGCGAGGAAGGCGACCGCCCGCACCACCCGCTGATCGACCATGTCCGCGTGTCGCCACGCTGGATCGACGCCGACCAACTGGTGGTTGAGGTGGGTGGTTCGATGGCCGATAGTGTCGCGGAAGCTTGCAAGGTGGGAGGGCCGGGAGCATGACCGGGATGTGGAAGCGGACGATCGCGACCGTCGCGCTGTTGCTCGGCGTCGTCGCGCCGGCACCGGCGTTGGCGGCACCCCCCACCTCGGACCCCTACCCGCCTGGTGAAGCGTGCCTGGCCGTCACCACGCCCTCCGCCGCCTTCCTCCCCGGCGCGGTCGTCACCATCAGCGCAGCGGGCTACGGCCTGCCGGTGGGCGGCACGGTCACGTTCACCATCATCCCGCCGGCATCGTCGGGCCTGCCGCCGATCGTCGCAACGGGTGTGGCCGACAGCACGGGTGTCGCCCGGGTCACGGTCACCCTGCCCAGCGCGCTCGGCACCTACCAGGTGTTCGCCACCACGCAGGGCTGCGAAGAGGTGGAGTCGTCGTTCATCATCCGCAACCTGCCGTCGGCCGGCTCCAACACCGAGCCCTGGCTGCTGGCCGGCGGGGCCACGGTGGGCATCGGTCTGCTGTTCGTGGTGGTCGCCGCCCGGCGCCGCCGCCCCCGCACCGCCGCTGTGTGACGGGTCGGTCGTTTTGACCGACTGATCAGGGGATTTGTCTGCTGGATCAGTGAGTAGCAACGCGCTCGCGGGGTGGTTAGTGTCACGCCGCTCTCGCACCGGCACCCCCGGTTCGGCAGCGACCGACACCCCCACCGAACCCGAAAGGTCGCAGCGATGAACCTCACCACCGACACCCCCGTCTGCACCCAGTCCGGCCGGAAGGGCATCGCCTACGACTGGCAGAGCCTGTACGCCGCCGCCCAGGCCGCCGAGCTCGATCGCGAGCTCGCCGCGCTGGCGCCCGCGCTGGCCGAATGAGGCGGGAGCCCGGTCGGGTTCTCGTCCTCGGCTGCGGGTCCGTCGCCCAGGCCGCCGTGCCCCTGCTGGTGCGCGACCTCGGCATCGTCCCGTCCCGCATCACCATCGTCGACTTCGTCGACAACCGCGCCAGGGTCGCCGACGTGCTGGCCCAGGGCGTGCGGTACGAGCAGGACCGCATCACGCCGGAGAACCTCGACGCCTTCCTCGCCGCCAGGGTCGGCGACGGCGACCTGCTGCTGGACCTGGCGTGGAACATCGACAACCCCACGATCCTGCAGTGGTGCCGCGACCATGGCGTGCGCTACCTCAACACGTCGGTCGAACTGTGGAACCCGTACGACCACATGACCGAGGTGCACCCGCTGGACCGCAGCCTGTACGTGCGCCACATGAGCCTGCGGCGGATGATGGCCGCCTGGCCGCACAACAAGGGCGCCACCGCCGTGGTGGAGCACGGCGCCAACCCCGGGCTGGTGAGCCACTGGGCCAAGCAGGCGCTGACCGAGATCGCCGGCCGGATGCTGCAGGACGGGCTGGGCGACACGGCCGGGCTGGAGGCTGCGCTGGCCGGCGAGCGCTACAACGTACTGGCGATGCTGACCGGCACGAAGGTCATCCACGTGGCCGAGCGCGACACCCAGGTCAGCACCGTGCCCAAGCGCACCAACGAGTTCGTCAACACGTGGAGCGTCGAAGGCTTCTACGAGGAGGGCGTGGCACCCGCCGAGCTCGGCTGGGGCACACACGAGCGGCGCCTGCCGCCCAACGCGTTCGTCCACGCCGGCGAGGGGCCGTGCAACCAGATCGCCATCGCCCGGCCGGGCATGGAGACCTGGGTGCGCAGCTGGGTGCCGGGCGGCGAGATCCGCGGCATGGTCATCCGCCACGGCGAGGCCTTCACCATGTGCGAGGCGCTGACCGTGACGGACCCGGACACCGGCCGCGCGGTGTACCGCCCGACGGTGCACTACGCCTACCACCCGTCCGACGCGGCCATCAACAGCGTCCTGGAGCTGCGCATGCGCCGGTGGGAGATGCAGGAGGACCAGCGGATCCTCAACGACGAGATCGTCAGCGGGCAGGACATCCTCGGCGTCAACCTGATGGGCCACCCGTACAAGTGCTGGTGGACCGGCTCGCTGCTGTCCATCGACGAGGCCCGTGCCGCGCTCCCCCACCAGAACGCCACCACGCTGCAGGTGGCCGGCAGCATCATGGGCGCCGTCAGCTGGATGATCGACCACCCCGAGGAGGGCGTGTGCGTGCCCGACGACCTGCCGTGGCGCACCGTGCTCGGCGTGGCCAACCGCTACCTCGGCACCCTGCACAGCGGCCCCGCCGACTGGGACCCCGTGTCCAGCCGCGCCGACCTCTTCGCCAACTTCAGCGACGAGGCCAACCACGTGGACCCCACCGACCCCTGGCAGTTCACCAACTTCCTCACCGACTGACGGCCCCTCCACCTTTTACGTATAAAGGCTGTCGGGCCGTGACCAGGGCCTGTGAGTTCAGGTTCTTGACACAAACCCGCTGACGTTGACATCGGGGGCGGGATTCGGCAGACTGGGCGACGATATGTCCCCGACCCGCGGCCTCCTCCTTCTTATGTAGGGCAAGCCGCACATACCCGCGCTTGCCCGCAGCCCCTGCCGAACCGGCCGGGGCTCTTTGATTTTTCAGCCAGAACCCGCACACGACACCCGACACGACACGAACACCACGAAAGCGACACGAGATGCCTCCGCAACCCGCCACCCCGCACACGATGCCCTTCCAGAAGTACCAGCGGTTCGTGCCCGTCGTGCTCACCGACCGCACCTGGCCGAACAAGGTGCACGAGAAGGCCCCCTGTGGTGCAGCGTCGACCTGCGCGACGGCAACCAGGCGCTGATCGACCCGATGGACCCGCAGCGCAAGCGGCGGATGTTCGACACCCTGGTGAAGATGGGCTTCAAGGAGATCGAGATCGGCTTCCCGTCCGCCAGCCAGCCCGACTTCGACTTCTGCCGCCAACTGGTGGAGGAGGACCTGATCCCCGACGACGTGACCGTCCAGGTGCTGGTGCAGTGCCGTCAGGAGCTGATCGAGCGCACCTACGAGGCCATCGCCGGCATGAAGCAGGCCATCGTCCACTTCTACAACTCCACCAACCCGCTGCAGCGGGAGGTCGTGTTCGGGCTGGACAAGGCGGGCATCATCGACATCGCCGTCAACGGCGCCAAGCTGTGCAAGAAGCTGGAGCAGACGGTGCCCGAGGTGGCAGTGCGCTACGAGTACTCGCCGGAGAGCTTCACGCTGACCGAGCCGGAGTACGCGCTGGAGGTCTGCCACGCGGTGATGGACGTGATGGAGCCCACGCCGGAGCGCCCGCTGATCCTCAACCTGCCGGCCACGGTGGAGTGCTACACGCCCAACGTCTACGCCGACGTCATCGAGTGGTTCGGCCGCAACATCCGCAACCGCGACAGCGTGATCATCAGCCTGCACCCGCACAACGACCGCGGCACCGCCACGGCCGCCGCCGAGCTGGCCATGCTGGCCGGCGCCGACCGGGTGGAAGGCACTCTGTTCGGCAACGGCGAGCGCACCGGCAACGTGGACGTGGTGAACCTGGCCATCAACCTGATGGTCAACGGGGTGGACCCCGAACTGGACGTCAGCGACATCGACGCCCTGCGCCGCGTGGCGGAGTACTGCAACCGCCTGCCCGTCGGCCCCCGCCACCCGTGGGTGGGCGACCTCGTCTACACCGCGTTCAGCGGCAGCCACCAGGACGCCATCAAGAAGGGCTTCGAGGCGCTCGATGCCAAGGCGGCGGCCAACGGCGGCGAGTACCCCGAGTGGGGCGTGCCCTACCTGCCGCTGGACCCCAAGCACCTCGGCCGCACCTACGAGGCCGTCATCCGGTGAACAGCCAGAGCGGCAAGGGCGGTGTGGCCTACGTGATGAAGACCGAGCATGGCTTCGACCTGCCGCGCCGCCTGCAGATCGAGTTCTCCAAGACCATCCAGCACATCACCGAGGACTCCGGCACGGAGATCGGGCCGGGCGTGATGTGGGACGCCTTCCACGCCGAGTACCTGCCCGAGCAGCCCCGCTTCCGCCTCAGCAGCCACGAACTGCGCAGCGACTCCGCCACCGGTGTCGCCACGATCACCGCCCAACTGGAGATCGACGGGCAGCGGGTCACCATCAGCGGCGAGGGCAACGGCCCGATCGACGCGTTCGTGCATGCCATGCAGGGCGGCCTGGGCAGCACGGTGGACGTGCTGGACTACGCCGAGCACGCCATCGGCAAGGGCAGCGAGGCGATGGCCGTCGCCTATGTGGAGACCAGCGCCGACGGTGGCGCGGTGAAGTGGGGTGTGGGCACCGACCCGTCCACCATCACCGCCGCGCTGCGGGCCGTGCTGCACGCCCACGAGCGCCACCAGGCAGCCGCCACCCGGCAGGACTAGCCTGGCTGCATGAGGTGTCGCCGCCGGTTCCGCTGGATCTTCCTGCTCGCGCTGGCCGGCGGCGGTGCCGCCCTGCTGTTGCGGTCCCGCCGCGCCCTGCCCGGCGGCGTTCCCGCTGCCGCACCCCCAACGCCAACCCCGGCCGCACCCACCGACGCGCCGGCCGCGCACGCCGTTGCAGCCCCGGTCACCGAGCCTGCCGACCCCGCCGCCCCGTGGGTGGCGCCGGTGGACGGGCAGTGCCCGGAGGGCTATCCGGTGAAGGCCAACGACAACTCCGGCATCTACCACCTGCCCGGCGGCCGCTTCTACGACCGCACCGTCCCCGAGCGCTGCTACGCCAGTGCGGAGGGCGCCGAAGCGGACGGCTACCGTCGGGCCAAGGCGTGAGCCACCACAGCAAGAGGGAGCCAGTTCGATGAAGGTCAGTGTCGACTACGACGTGTGCGCCAGCACCGGCGCCTGCATGCAGGTCTGCCCCGAGGTGTTCGAGGTGCGCAGCGACGGCTACCTGTATGTGCTGCAGGAGGAGCCGCCCGCCGAACTGCACGACAAGGTGCGGACCGCCGCGGACCTGTGCCCCACGGCGGCCATCTCCGTCACGGAGTGACCCCAGCGCGGAAACTTTGACGAATCTTGGATCGAGCGCGGGAGCAGCCAGGCCGATAGTCCGGCGATGGCTCGCCGACTCGTCGCCCTCACGATCCTCGTCAGCACGCTGACGCTCGGCATGGCCGCGGCCGCATGGTGGTCCTTGCGCCCGGCCGACGAGAGTGCCGCCACCCTGCCGTCGCTGCCCGAGGGGGTTGCCTCCGGCGTCGCGCTCGACGAGACCACC
Source organism: Ilumatobacteraceae bacterium (assembly GCA_041394605.1). Taxonomy (GTDB): domain Bacteria; phylum Actinomycetota; class Acidimicrobiia; order Acidimicrobiales; family Ilumatobacteraceae; genus UBA668. The sequence goes on along the minus strand of JAWKHX010000004.1, from coordinate 408,239 downwards.
ACGATGCCGCTGACGCTCATCGCCGTGGACGCCACGGCGCCAGCGGACACCACCGCCATCACCAATCCGCTGGTACCCGCCGCACCGGGCGCTGCACCCGCCAGCGGCGGTGCGGCGAACCCCGGCAGCCCGGCCACCTCACCCACCAATCCCGCCCCGGCGTCCACCAGCCCGGCGACCAGCCCGGCGACCAGCCCGGCGACCAGCCCGGCGACCAGCCCGGCCACCACTGCTGCCCCCACCACCACGAGGCCGCCGGCCACCACCACCACGGAACCGAGCACCCAGACGACGCTGCCGCCCGGTGCCAAGATCCCGTCGGACTGGCCTCCGGGCAAGCCGATCCCGCCGGTGCCGCCGGGCTGCAAGGAACCGGTGCTCGAGGACAACGGCGTCTGGAACTGCCAGCACTGAACCGGCGCCGGCCACCCCTCAGCCGCGGCGCAGCGGCCTGCCGGGGCGGGCACCCGTGTGCACGCCGTCGGCAGCCACGCACACCCCGTTGACCCACACCTTCTCGATGCCGGCCGGCACCGTGGTGGGGTCGGCGAACGTGCCCGTGTCCGCGACCGCAGTGGGATCGAACAACACCAGGTCGGCGAACGCTCCCTCACGGATGACGCCGCGGTCGACCAGGCCGAACCGCAGCGCCGAGCGACCGGTCATCCGGGCGATGGCATCGGGCAGGTCCAGCACGCCACGCTCGCGGACATAGTGGCCGAGCACCCGCGGGAACGTGTGGTGCAGGCGTGGGTGCGGCTTGCCGCCGAGGGGGATGCCGTCGCTGCCGATGATGGTGGACGGGTGGGCCATCACGGTCTCCACGTCGGCCTCGGTCATCGTGTCCAGGATCACCATGCAGGCGCGACCCTCACCGTCCAGCACCCGGTCGGCGGCCTCACGGCCCGTGCAGCCCCACTGTGCGCCCAGTTCGGCCAGCGTCAGCCCCTCCCACTCCGGGTGATGCGGGGCGGCGCCGACCAGCACCTGCGCGGGCGTGAGGTCTTCCTCCTCGCTGGTGCCGTCCAGGCCGCCGTTGCGCACCACCTGCTCCAGCAGGGTGCTGCCGCGGGTGTACGGGTACTGGTCGGCCATCACGTCCACCCCGGCCTCGATGGCGGCGTCGATCATCGCCAGCGACTGGGTGACCAACCCCCAGGCGCCGCGGCCGGACGCCTTGTGGTGGGAGATCTGCACCTTCCCGCCCGTGCGCTGGGCCACCCGCAGCGTCTCCGCCACACTGTCCAAGAGGCCGCGACCCTCGTTGCGCATGTGGGTGGCGTAGATGCCGCCGGCCGCGGCCGCCACCTCGGCCATCTCCTGCAACTCGGCCTCCGGCGCGTACTTGCCGGGTTCGTAGATGAGGCCGGTGGACAGACCGACCGCGCCGTCGGCCATCGCCTGCTCCACATGGCCGCGCATCGCCGCCAGTTCCGCCGCCGTGGCCGGACGGTTGTCGCGCAGCCCGATGACGGCCGTGCGCACCGACCCGTGGCCCACCAGCGCCGCCGTATTGACCGAGGCCGGGTTCGCCGCCAAGTGGTCCAGATACCCGCCGATCGTCGAGAACCCGCCGCCACCGGCGACCATGCGCTCGCCGCCCGGGGCCACGCTGGTGCCACAGTTGCCAACCACGATGGTGGTGCACCCCTGGAGGATCTTGCAGGCGTGATCCGGCTCGGACAGCACCGCCCAGTCGTCGTGGGTGTGCACGTCGATGAACCCGGGGGCCACCACCTTGCCGTTGCCGTCCACCTCCACGCCGCCGCGGCCGTCCACCTGGCCCACGGCCACGATGCGGTCGCCGCGCACCGCCACGTCGGCGGTCAGCAGGGGCCGGCCGAGGCCGCCCGCCACGTCCGCCCCTCGGATCACCAGGTCGTACTCCGCGCCAGCAGCCATCGGGCCAGCGTAAACTGCCGGCCGATGGCCCTGCACCAACCGCTGCGCGACGCGTGGACACGCTCCGGCTCCATGCTCTGCGCCGGGCTGGACCCCGACCCCGCCCGCTTCCCCGCCGTGGTGCACGGCTCCGTGTTCGAGTTCTGCCGGGCCATCGTGGACGCCACCGCCGATCTGGTGTGCGCGTTCAAGCCGCAGATCGCCTACTTCTCCGCCGTCGCCGCCGAGGCGGACCTCGAGCGCCTGTGCGCCTACATCCGCAGCGAGTACCCGCACGTCCTCCTCGTGCTGGACGCCAAGCGTGGCGACATCGGCAGCACCGCCGAGCAGTACGCCAAGGAGGCGTTCGACCGCTATGGCGCCCAGGTGGTGACCGTCAACCCGTACATGGGCACGGACACCGTGGAGCCCTACCTGCACCACCCCGACGGCGCGGTGTTCGTGCTGTGCCGCACCAGCAACCCGGGCAGCGGCGACTTCCAGAACCTGCGGGTGGACGGCGAGCCGCTGTACCTGCACGTGGCCCGCCGGGTGGCCACCGAGTGGAACGAGATCGGCGACTGCGGCCTGGTGGTGGGCGCCACCTACCCCGACGAACTGCGCGAGGTGCGCGACGTGGTGGGCGACCTGCCCCTGCTGGTGCCCGGCGTGGGCGCCCAGGGCGGCGACATCGAGGCCATCGTGGACGCAGGCGCCACTGCCGACGGCTTCGGCATGGTGGTGAACTCCTCGCGGGCCATCCTCTACGCGTCCGCGGGCGCCGACTTCGCCGACGCAGCCAGGGCCGAAGCGGCCCGCACCCGCGACGCGCTGCGCGCCCGCGCCCCGCGCTGAGCCGGCCCGGCTCAGCCGCGGAGCTGGACCGCGCTGATGATGCCGGGCGAGCCCTGCAGGGTGGCCATCACATGGTCCGGCAGCGGCGCCGTGGGGGCGATCAGCATCACTGCGGTGCCCGGCGTGGCCGCCCGGCCCACGTCCATGTCGGCGATGTTGATGCCGGCGTTGCCCAGCAGGGTGCCGACCGTGCCGATGACGCCGGGGCGGTCGTCGTTCTTCACCATCAGCATCTGCTCCGCCGGCGGCACGTCGAAGCTGTGGTCGTCGACCGAGGTGATCCGCTGGTCGCTGTGGCGGCCGACGAGCGTGCCGGAGATGGAGTGATCGCCGCCGGTGATGGTGATGAGGTTGACGTAGTCGGGCGACTGGGCGGACTTCGTCTCGCGCACGTCGATGCCGTGGTCCTTCGCCAGTTGGGGCGCGTTCACGTACGTGACCTGCTCGTCGCTGATGGCATCGAAGAAGCCCTTCAGCGCGGCCAGCGCGAGGATGCGGGTGTCGTAGCCGGCGATGTCGCCCTCGGTGCAGACCTCGAAGGTGGAGGGCGAGCCGCCCACCAGCGAGGCGAACAGGCGGCCCAGGCGCTCGGCCAGCGGCAGGAACGGGCGCAGCGTCTCGTTGGCCTCGGCGGCATCCACGTTCACGGCGAACGGCACGAAGTCGCCCGCGAGGGCCAGCAGCACCATGTCGGCGATGGTGTCGCCGGCCTTGTCCTGCGCCTCGCGGGTGCTGGCGCCGAGGTGCGGGGTGACCACCACGCTGGGCAACTCGAACAGCGGCGACGAGGTGCACGGTTCGGTGGAGAACACGTCCACCGCCGCGCCGGCGATGATCCCGTCGCGGATGCACTCCGCCAGGGCGGCTTCGTCCACGATCCCGCCACGGGCGACGTTGATGACCCGCAGCGACGGCTTGGCCTTCAACAGCAGGTCGCGGTTGATGAGACCGGTGGTCTCCTTGGTCTTCGGCAGGTGCACCGTGAGGAAGTCCGCCTCGGCCACCGCCTGGTCCAGCGACAGCAGTTCCACGCCCATCAGGCGAGCGCGCTCCGCCGACACGAACGGGTCGTAGGCCACCAGGCGCATCCCGAACGCCTTCGCCCGGTCGGCCACCAGCTTGCCGATGCGGCCGAGGCCGATGACGGCCAGCGTCTTGTCCGCCAGCTCCACGCCCTCCCACTTGCTGCGCTCCCAGCGGCCGGCCACCAGCGCGGCGTGGGCCTGGGGCACGTTGCGGGCCTGGGAGAGGATGAGCGCCATGGTGTGCTCGGCGGCCGACACGATGTTGCTCTGCGGGGCGTTGACCACCATGACGCCGCGCTTGGTGGCGGCCTCCACGTCCACATTGTCCAGGCCGATGCCGGCCCGGCCGACCACCATCAACGAGTCCGCGGCCTCCAGCACCTCGGCGGTGACCTGGGTGGCGGAGCGGATGATCAAGGCATGTGCGCCCTGCAGTGCCTGCGTGAGCTTGGACAGGTCGAGTTCGACCTGCACCTCGTGGCCGGCGGCGCGGAGGCGATCCAGCCCGCCCTCGGCGATCTCTTCGGTGACCAGGATGCGTGCCATCCGGACCATCGTTACCGGCGCGAGGGGTGGAAACGAAAAGGGTTGAACGATCTGTTCACCCGCGGGGCGTCCCTGTTTCGTACACTCCGGCGGTGGCCACACGGCGCAGCGATCTGGAACGGTGGTTCATCCGCCGCGGCGTGCCCCACTTCATCGAGCCGTACGCCGCCGGGCGGGACATCTGGAGCCGGGCCGTGCCCCTGCTGGTGGTGGCCTACGTGGCCGGCGGGCTGAACGGGCTGGACCTCGCCCACTGGACGTGGCAACGCAACCTGGCCGCCGCCGCTGTGGTGGTGGCCATCCTCCTCGCCACCTGGTTCCTCACCAACCTGCTGCGCCGCCGGCCACTGCTGGCCCGCCCGCGGGCGCTCGGCTGGCCCGAGTTGGCCGTGTTCCTGCTGGGCCCGGCCCTGCCGTCGCTGGTGTTCGCCCAATGGGGCGACGCCGTGCAGGCCGTGGTGGAGGGGGCAGCGGTGCTGGCGGTGATCTATGTGGTCACCAGCTACGGGCTGATCCCGATCACCGGTTGGGCGGCCTCGCAGACGTTCCGCCAGGTGGGGCCGGTGGGGCGGATGATGGCCCGCGCCCTGCCGCTGCTGCTGCTGTTCACCACGTTCCTGTTCATCAACGCCGAGGTCTGGCAGGTGGCCGGCACGCTGGACGGCCCTGTCTACCTGGTGGTGCTGGCGCTGTTCTTCGTGCTCGGCACCGCCTTCATGCTGTCGCGGGTGCCGGCGGCGATCCGGGTGGTGAACGACTTCGACGACTGGGCCGAGGTCACCCGCCTGGTGGCCGGCACGCCCGCCGAGGACATCGGCCTGCCCGCCCACGGCGACCCGATGGAGATCCCGCTCAGCCCCCGCCAGCGGCTGAACCTCGGCCTGGTCAGTGTCTTCAGCCAGGCCATCCTGGTCACGATCGTGGCACTCACGCTGTTCGTGTTCTTCGTGGTGTTCGGCCTGCTGGCCATACCCGAGGCCACCACCGCCTTCTGGACGGCCACCCAGGACGTGCACGTGCTGACCCACTGGCGGGTCGGCGGGCGCACGCTCGTGATCACCGAACCGCTGCTGCGGGTGGCCGGGTTCCTGGCCGCGTTCAGCGGCATGTACTTCACGGTCGTGCTCGGCACGGATGCGACGTACCGGGAGGAGTTCGCCCGCGACGCCGGCCCGGAGATCCGCCAGGCGCTGGCTGTGCGGCTCGCCTATCACCATGCCGCCGCGGGCGACTAAGTTGCCGTCCGTCACAGCGTCCCGGCCACCGGTGACGATCCCGATCAAGGAGCCGACATGACCTACCAGTTCCTCTCCGACGAGTGGATGAGCGCCGCCAAGGACATCCGCGCCAAGTACGCCGACCAGGCCTCGAAGGTCACCACGGTCATCCGCATGAACCAGGTGATCACCGACGTGCCGTTCGGCGACGGCACGGTGAAGAGCTACCTGGACACCTCGTCGGGCGATGTGGTGATGGAACTCGGCGAACTGGAGACCCCCGACCTCACGCTGACCACGGACTGGGAGACCGCGCGGGCCATCTTCGTGCTGCAGGACCAGGCCGCGGGCATGCAGGCCTTCATGTCGGGGAAGATCAAGGTCCAGGGCGACATGATGAAGATGATGGCCATGCAGACGGCCATGCCGCAGGACGACATCGCCAAGCAGATCGCCACCGAGATCAAGGACATCACGGCCTGATCCGGCCGCGCCGCGCTCACTCCGGGCGCGGCGTGGACCTCACCTGCGTGGAGGCCACTGCACCCAGCAGTGCCACTCCGGCACCCACGATGAAGGCGGTGTGGAACGGGGCCAGGTTGCCCTGCCCCGCCGACACGCTGACCGTCACCAGCACCGCCGACCCCAGCACCGCCCCCAACTGGGTGGTGAGCTGCTGCATCGCGCCGGCCACACCCATGTCCTTCTCGTCGACCGCGCCCGACATCAGCGAGGTCAGCGCCGGCGAGGCAATGCCCAGGCCGATGCCGGAGAACGCCGACGCCGTGATGATGAACGGGTACGGGCTGCCCATATCCACCCGCGACCACAGCACCATCGACGTCACCACCCCGAGCGCGCCCACCACGCCGGCCACCCGCTCGCCCAGCCGCACGGTGGCCAGCGCAGCGAGTGGGGCGATGATCGAGAAGGCCAGTGGGCGGGCGATCACCAGCAGGCCCACCGTGCCCTTCTCCAGGCCCAGCCCGCGCTCGCCGAGCACCTGGGGCACCAGCACGAACCCACCCATGTAGGCGAAGTTGGTGAGCGCCTGGCTGAGCACCGGGAACACCACATTGCGGGTGCGGAACCACTGGAGCATCACCAGCGGCGCCGAGGCTCGCTGCTCCACCCGCACGAAGGCCCACAGCGCCACGGCCGACAGGACCAGGCAACCGATGGTGGCCGGCGACGTCCAACCCCACGCCCGGCCCTGGCTGATCGCGGCCAGCAACGACACGGCGCCGACACCGAGCGTCGCCGAGCCGCGGACGTCGAACTTCACCCCGGACACCCGGTCGGTCGGGGGCAGCAGCCACAGGGCGATGACGAACCCGACCAGGCACATCGGCGCCTGCACCCAGAAGATCGCCCTCCAGCCGATGGAGTCCACCAGCGGCGCACCCGCAACCACGCCCACCACCGGGCCACCGGCCGTGACGAAGCTCCAGACGGACAGCGGGCGGACCCGCTCGCCTGGGCCGAACAGGCGGTTGATGTAGGCCATCGCCGACGGGCCGCAGGCCGAGCCGGCCGTGGCCGACAGGGTGCGGAACATGATCAGGCTGGCTGCATTCCAGGCCAGCGCGGACGCGACGGCGAAGAGCGCCGCGAACCCCAGGCCGCCGAGGAAGATCCGCTTGTGACCCCACAGGTCACCGGCCTTGCCGAACGCCGGGCCGACCACACCGAAGGCCAGCATCGGGCCGACGATGGCCCAGTTGAGCACGCCGACGTCCGAGTGCAGCTCGGTGGCGATGCTCTCCAGCGTGACCACCAGCAGGGTGATGGTGAACCCGACGGCGAACAGGCCGGAGAGCACCACCCAGACGACGGCCCAGCGGTAGTCCAGCGGAACACGTGCATGGATCCGCCGCCGCAGCACGATCGGCCACGGGACGACACCCAGTTCATCGACCCCGCCCGAGAGGATCGGGATGGTGGGGTCGTGCCCGGGCTGGACGTTGTCGCGGCGGGAAGTCACCGCCCGGTCACTGGGGCGCGAGCGGCGCCAACGCTGCGGTGAGGTCGGCCACCGTCCACTTCGAGTCGCGGTCCACGGCGGCGCCGCGCTTCCAGCTCTCCACCATGGTGACGTTGCCACCCTGCACCAAGAAGGTCTCGCCGGTGAAGGCGCACGCCTCGGATGCGAGGTAGGCGACGAGCGGGGAGATGTTGGCGGGGTCCCACGGGTCGAAGGCGCCCTCGCGGGGCTTCATGATGTCCTCCAGGCCGGGCGTGGCGAGGGTCAGCCGGGTGCGGGCGCCGGGGGCGATGGTGTTGCTCTTCACGTTGTAGCGGGCCAGTTCCTTGGCGATGATCTGGCTGAACGTGGCAATGCCGGTCTTCGCTGCGCCGTAGTTGGCCTGGCCGGGGTTGGCGAACAAGCCGGACGTGGAGCTGGTGTGCACGATGTTGCGCGGCTTGGTGACGCCCGCCTTGTGCTGCTCGCGCCAGTAGGCGGCGGCCCAACGGCTCGGGGCGAAGTGGCCCTTCAGGTGCACGGCGATGACGGCGTCCCATTCCTCCTCGGTCATGTTGACCAGCACGCGGTCGCGCAGGATGCCGGCGTTGTTGACCAGGATGTCCAGGTCGCCGAACGTCTCGACGGCTTGGTTGATCATCCGCTGGGCGCCCTGCCAGTCGGCGACGTTGTCGCCGTTCACGACCGCTTCACCGCCCATCGCCTGGATCTCCTGCACCACCTGCTGGGCAGGGGTGAGGTCGCTGCCGGTGCCGTCGTTGGCGCCACCAAGGTCGTTGACCACGACCTTGGCACCTTCGGCGGCGAAGAACAGGGCGTGCTCGCGGCCGATGCCACGGCCTGCTCCGGTGATGATGGCGACGCGACCGTCAAGACTGCCCATGGGACGTGTACCTCCTTGTACGGCGCCGACGTTAGTGAGGGGCCGGGCGCCAGGCAGAACCGGGGCCGACCGCGCCCTCAGGGCGCGGCCGTCGTGGTGGTGGGCTCGGGCTCGTCGGGGATGTAGACGAGGTCGACGGCGGTGCCCTTCGGCGCGGTGAAGCCGGCGGTGACTTCCTGGCCGTTGACCACGGTCTTGTTGAGCGGGAGCGACGTGTTGCCGTACACCGTGCCCACCACGAACCCGGCGTTCTCCAGCGCGGCGCGCACCTGGTCGTAGTTCAGGCCGTCGAGCGGCGGCAGGGTGACCATCTCCGGCCCCTTGGACAGGGCCACGCCCACACTGGAGCCACGCTCGGCGCTGGCGCCTGCTGCGGGGTCCTGGCGGACCACCTGGCCCACCGGGAGGTCGCTGTACTCGTCGTCCAGCTGGGTGATGGTGAGGCCGACGGAGGCGAGCGTGGCGGTGGCCTGCTCCAGGGTCATGCCGGTGAGATCCGGCACGCTGCGTGGAGCCGGCCCGGCGGACGTGACGAGGCGGACGGTGGTGCCGATGAGCACGGTGCCGCCGGCGGTGAGCGACGGGGAGTCCGGCACCGACCAGCTGAGGACGGTGCCGTTGGGGACGGACTCGTCGTACACCGGGTCGGCCAACTCCACCACCAGGCCCATCCCCTCCAGCTTGGCTTTGGCCTCGGCGAGTGTGAGCCCGGTCAGTTCGGGCAGCACCCGTGGTGCCGGGCCGGTGCTGACATACATGGTGACGGTGCTGCCCTTGTCCGCCCGGGTGTTGCCGGTGGGGTCGGTGCGGATGACCTGGCCGACGCCCACGGTTTCGCTGGCTTCCTCCACCTCCGCCACGGTGAAGTCGGCCAGCACGTTGCGGGCCGCGTCGGCGTCCATGCCGGCCACGTCGGGCACCAGCAGTTCGTCGGGCCGGGTGTTGTACCAGGCCAGCAGACCGCCGGCCACGGCCAGCACGGCGAGCAGGGCGATGAACCAGCGGCGACTGGGGCCGGTGGCGGGCGGCGCCTCGGGGAACTCGTCGGCCTCGTCGGCCTCGTCGGCCTCGTCGAGGTGGTCGGGTGCCTCGTCCGCCCCGGTGAGGGCGGTGAGAGCCACGGCAGCGGTGGACTCGGCCGGTTGGATCTCGGGCATCGCGTCGGGGTCGGCGGGCGCGGTGGGCTCGGCGGGGGCCGGCGGCGGCAACGGCGAGTCCGCTGCCGGCGGGGCCGGGGCGGGGGTGGGCGCCGGTGCCGCATCGGCGGTGCTGCCCGGGCCGAACAGGGATGTGACCAGCAGGGGCAGTGGCTCGGGGCGGGGCATGTGCTCGGCGGCCTGCACCAGCGCCCGGCCGAACTCGGCGGCGGTGGACCGTTCCTCCGGATCGGGGCGGCCGGCGCGCTCCAGCACCGGGGCGAGCGCACCGAGGTCGGCTGACACGGGCAGCAGGCGGTCCACCCGGTTGGCCAGCGTGGCCACGGTGGAGTCGCCCACGAACGGCACGGTGCCGGTGATGGCCTCCACCAGCGAGAGGCACAGGGAGTAGACGTCGCTGCGCGGCTGGGCGCCGGCGCCCGTTGCCAGTTCCGGCGCGGTGTAGCGGGCGACATCATTGCTGCGCTTGGACACGCCGCCGGTGGCCTCGATGGCCAGGAAGGTGACGCCGGCGTCCACCAGCCGAAGGCGGCGGTCGGCGCCGAACACGATGGTGGCGGGGCGCACGTCGCCGTGGAAGATGCCGCGGCGGTGCAGAGCGTCCAGCGCCTTGCAGGCGTCCAGGCCCACCACCACGGCCTGCGACGGGGTGAGCGTGCGGCCGCGGTCGATCAGGTCGCGCAGGCTGCCGCCGGTGAGGTGCTCGCTGACGACGTACAGCACCTCCTGGCCGTTCCACGTGGCCAGGCCGTGATCCAGCAGGGCGGCGAGGTTGGGGTGGTGGAGATCGGCGAGTGCGGCGACCGTGGCCTCGAGGGCACCGCGCACCCGGTGCTGGGCGGTGAGGTCGGGGTGGACGATCTTCACCAGCACGTCGCGCTGGAGCTGCTCGTCGACCGCTTCGAAGGCGGCCGCTTCGATGGACGAGCCGCGCCGGGCACCCAGCCGGTAGCGGCCGGCCAGCAGGCCCTGGCGGGCGGGGGGATGCGGTTCGCTCTGATCCACCATGACGGCCCCGACGCTACCCCGGCGCGGCGCGAGCGCACCGTGCACCCCACGTCGATGCGGGCGTGACGAGTGCCGGCCCGAGGTGCGAACGGGCCGGCCAGGGGCGAGACTGTGCGCCGTGCGTCGCCCGCTGAAGCCCGTCAACTGGCCGATCCTGTTCGCCAGCCTCGCCATCGCCGCCTGCATCGTGGGCATCTTCTGGGCGCTGGACCTCGCTGTCACCGGCGATGAGGCGCAGAAACTGCCACCCGCCATCGAGGAGATCGCTCCGGTGAAGGGCGCCACCCAGGTGCCGTCGCAGAGCGGCGTGTTCGTGGACCTCGCCACCGGGTACGAGGGCGTGCTGGTGATCGACGGGCTGGAACTGGAAACGGTGAACCGCAACGAGTACAAGGGCGAGGACGGCCAGCAGGTCAGCCTGCCCGCCGTCACCATCTACGAGCCGGGCAACGCCACCCTCACGTTCGTGCCCAGCCCCAACGCGGCCATCACCGAGCTCACCCAGGGGCGCCATGTGGTGCAGGTGATCTACTGGAAGACGCTGGACGGCCGGTCCACCGCACGCAGCTACACCTGGTCGTTCGAGGTGTTCTGACGGGCGTCGCCCGGCCCCCGCCTCCGCCCGGGCGGGCCCCCGTCTCCCCCTCCTCCCCCTCTTCACGTCCCCCCGTTCACGTCACTGCGATTTCGGGTCGCACCGTCCACCCCTCCCCCGCCTCACGTCCCCCGTTCACGTCACTTCGATTTCGAATCGTCCGGGCGGGAGAACGAAGAGGGCAGGGGCGAGGGCGACGGCAAGCGTGACGGCGACGCGAGAGCGAGACCGGGGAGGGTGATTGGGAGGGGGGAGGGGGAGGGGTGCGGGTGACGGTCACGGTGACGGCCATTCGAAATCGAAGTGAGTAGAACGGGGGCACCGCGCCAGTCCCCCACGCCAGTCCCCCACGCCAGTCCCCCACAGCAGCCGGCCACACCCGACCGCCACCCATCTCCCCCGTTCACGTCAGTTCGATTTCGAATCGGCCGCACGTGGGAGCGAACAGGGGGACGGCGATGGGCAAGTTGGAGGGCGGGGCGGGGGCGTGGCGTGGGCGATGACGGGGGCGGAGGCGACGGCCGGGACGGGGGCGGAGGCGTGGGCGATGACTGGGGTGACGGCGACGGCTGGGGTGACGGCAATTCGAAATCGAAGTGAGTAGAACGGGAGCACACCACACCCGTCCGTCATTCCGGTCCGGCACGCCCCGCCACGGCACCTGATCGCCAGCGGCGTCATGGGACCGCCGGTCAGGCAGGCAGTTCGCCGGTCTCCAGCAGATGCAGGAACCCGTCGCGGTCCAGCATCGGCACACCCAACGCCTCGGCCTTGGTGACCTTGCTGGCGCCTGGTTCGGCGCCCACCACCACGGCGAACGTCTTGGCGCTGACGCTGCCGGGGCTCTTGCCGCCGCGTTCCTTGATGGCCGCCTCGGCCTCTTCGCGGGTGAAGCCTTCCAGGGTGCCGGTGACCACCACCGCCTTGCCCGTCAGCACCTGCGGGGCCACGCTGACCTCCACCCGGCCGAAGTCCACGCCGGCGGCCCGCAGCTTCTCCACCATCGCCCGGTTGGGCTGCTTGGCGAACCAGCGGACGATCGAACCGGCGATCACCGGCCCCACGCCGTCGGTGGCGGCCAGGTCGTCCTCCGTGGCGTTCATCACCACGTCGAGCGATCCGAACCGGCGGCTCAACGCCTCGCTGGCCGACGGCCCGAGCCCCTTGATGCCCAACGCCGTGAGCACCTTCGGCAACGGCCGGGTCTTCGAGCCCTCGATGGCCGCCAGCAGGTTGTCGGCCTTCAGCGCGCCCCACTTCGGCAAGGTCATCAACTGGTCGCGGGTGAGCGCGTAGATGTCCGCGGCGTCGGCCACGAAGCCGGCGTCGCTGAGCTGCAGCACTGTTTGCTCCCCGAGACCCTCGATGTCCATCGCGCCACGCGACCCGAAGTAGATGATCCGCTGGTCGCGCTGGAACGGGCACTCCGGCTCCACGCACCGCGTGTCCGCCTCGCCCTCCGGCCGCACCAGTTCGGTCTTCAGCGGGCAGGGGCACAGCCTCGGGAACTCCCACGGCACGCTGTCCGCCGGGCGCAGCGACAGCACCGGCCCCACCACTTCGGGGATCACATCGCCGGCCTTGCGTACCACCACCGTGTCGCCGGGGCGGACGTCCTTCAGGCGCACCTGGTCCTCGTTGTGCAGGGTGGCCATGCCCACGGTGGACCCGCCCACGAACACCGGCTCCAGCACGGCGAACGGCGTGGTGCGGCCCGTGCGGCCCACCGACACCTGGATGTCGCGCAGCACCGTGGTGCGCTCCTCCGGCGGGAACTTCACTGCGATCGCCCACCGCGGCGCCCGCGACGTGAAGCCCAGCACCTCGCGCTGGGCCAGCGAGTCCACCTTCACGACGGCACCGTCGATCTCGTAGCCGAGGTCATGACGGTGCTCCTGCCAGTGACGGCAGAAGGCGTACACGTCGTCCAGCGAGTCCACCACCCGGATCTCGGGGTTCACCGGGAAACCCAGCGTGCGCAGGAAGTCCAGCGTCTCCGCGTGGGTGGTGAACTCGGGGCCACCCACCACCTCACCCAGCTGGTAGCTCCAGAAGGCCAGGCCCCGGGACGCAGTGACCGAGGGCTCCTTCTGCCGCAGGCTGCCGGCACCGGCGTTGCGCGGATTCACCGGCACGGGGTCCGGCTTGCGGCCGGCCGCGATGCGCTCGGCGTTCTCCGCCTCCTTGGCCGCCTTCAGCCGCTCGAACGCGTCGATCGGCAGGTAGACCTCGCCGCGCACTTCCAGCACCTCGGGCAGGCCGTCCACCTCGGGCAGCACCTTCGGCACGGACACGATGGTGGCGACGTTGGCCGTGACGTCCTCCCCCACCCGGCCGTCGCCGCGGGTGGCGGCCTGCACGAACCGGCCGCGCTCGTACCGCAGGCTCATCGCCAGCCCGTCGATCTTCAGCTCACAGGCGTAGCGCACCGCGGCCCCGTCCAGCCCCTTGGCCACGCGCTCACCCCACGCCACCAGCTCGGCGTCCTCCATGGCGTTGTCCAACGACGTCATCGGCACCCGGTGGGTGACCGGCGCGAACGCAGTGGACAGCGCCCCCGCGCCCACCTCGGCCGTCGGGCTGGCCGCCGCCAGTTCCGGATGCTCCTGCTCCAACGCCGCCAACTCGCGGACGAGCGCGTCGTAGTCGGCGTCGGCGATCTCCGGCGCATCGTCGGCGTAGTAGCGCTCGTTGTGGTAGCGGATCCGGCTGCGCAGCCACTCCGCACGGTCAGCCGCTGCCGCAGGGGCCGTCACATCGTCAGTGGCCATACCCGCCGCTTCGCGATGGTGGCGACACCTCCACCGACGGCGACGAACGCCCCGACGAGGATGATCCACAAGCCCGGCCCGAACGACATGTCGATGCCGAACGCGTCCGCCAGGTCCTTGGCATCCGACACGTCGGTGATGTCGGCCAGCGCGGCCAGAATGCCGAACACGGCGAACACCACCGAGAGAATGGCCACGGCCAGCACCTTGCGCGCCATCAGCTGGGTGATGCCGAATGCCAGGGCGAGCACACCGAGGAACACGAAGACCGGACCGTCCTTCATGTTGTCGCCGTCGCTGGAGAAGCCGGTGAACGACTCGCCCTCGATCGTGAACCAGTTGAGGAACGACCCGACGATCATCAGCGCACCGCCTGCCGCCAGCAGGCCGGCGCCCACGGTGACCGCCGGGCGAGGGGGCTTCTGACCCACCGCAGCCATCGGCGTGTACCCGGGCGGAGCGGCATACACCGGCGGCGGCGGAGCAGCGCCGCCGGGTGCGCCGAACGGCGACGCGCCTGCGGAGGGCGGGGGCGGCGTGGGCAGCATGGAACCGGGTTCGAAGTCGCTCATCGCGGCGATGGTAGTGCGATGTCAGGCGCCGAGCGCCCAGCGGGTGGCGGTGGCCTGATCGCGCACCCGGCGGCCGATCTCGCCCGCCACCTTGAACACCCGCTCGGCGACGGCAGGCGTGTGCGCCGACAGCCCGCACTCCGGGGTGATGATGGCCTGGCGGCGCAGCAGACCGGGGTCGGCCCCACGCTCCACCAGCTCGCACCACAGGTGGCTGAGGTTGCGCCACGGGCGCTCGGACGAGGCGGACAGCGGGCCCGACGTGGGCGCCGCCCCCCAGGCCACGTAGCCGCCGCGCTCCATGAAGTTGACCAGGTACCCGGCGGAGTCCGCCAGATCGGTGCGCACCGGCAGCGACAGCACGGCGGGCCCGGCCGCCAACTGCGAGGCGATGTCGCCGCCGCCGCACACGTGCAGGCCGGCCACTGCCGAACCCTCGATGGCCGCCAGCGCACCGGACACGAGGTCGATCGCGGTGTCCGGCGCCAGGGGGAAGCCGGGGGTCATCGCATCGGCGAAGTCCGGCTCTTCCACGAACACCAACTGCTTGGCGGCGGGAAGTGCGCCGCCGACGGCATCCAGCAGGTGCTGGCTGCGGGCGCGCACGGTGCGAACCGCCGCCTCGAACGCCTCGCTGGCGGGCACACCGGCGCGCACCAGCGCCATTCCCAGCGTGACCGGCCCGACCAGACGCCAGGACACCCAGCCCTCCAGGCCGCGGGCATATTCCAGGAACGTGCGGAAGCCGACGAAGGCGTCGTGCTGGAGGTCGGTGGACAGCGGCGCCAGCGGATCCACGCGGGCGGGGTCCACCGACAGCGAGCCGTACTGACCGTCGGTGATGCCCTGCATGCCTACCATCGCCTGGGCGATGGCCCCCTCCGCCGGGCTGCGCCGCGGCAGCGAGGGGATGGACGGGATGGTGAGGTTGGCGAGCGAGCAGCGCGCCGCGTCGGCGGCGGCCCGGTGAGGGAAGCCCCCGACACCGGTGGTGGCGCCATGAGGCAGTTCGACTGACGGCATGTTCGGGAACCTCCTTTCCGGTGCGGGCTGCATGTCGGTGGCCATCGTTCCACGACGGTGGCGGCCGCGGCGAAGCGCAGCGGGTGCCCGATACGTTGGCCCGATGCACCCCGGATCGACAAATCTGTTCCCGTGACCTCGACCGCCGACACCGTCGCCAGCCCGCGTGCCATGGTCTGGCTGCTGCGCATCCTGTGGGTCGCGCTGGCGCCGCTGCTGGCTGCATCCATCACCGGCGGCCTGGAGAATGCCCCCGATTCGGGCCGGCTGACCGCCGCGGTCCTCTGGTGGGCCGTGGTCGCCGCCGGGGTCGTGGCGCTCGTGGTGCCGTCCACCGCCGCCCTCACGGGGGTGCGCATGGTCACCCCCCTCACCGTGGCCGTGGCCGTGGCCAGTCTGCTCGGCGGCGCCGGCACCGCCGTGGGCGGCGCGGCCCTCGGGGTGGCCGTGCTGGCCGCCGCCGTGGCGCTGGCCGGCGAGACCACCGAAGCCTTCGTGCAGGCCTCCGCCTACGGGCACGAGCGCCGCTTCCCGCTGCGCACGCCGGCGGTCGTCCTGCCCGCGGCCGTGCTGGTGTGGCTGGTGTGGGGCGCCGCCGTCGTGGCAGCCGCCGTGCTGCTCGGCAACGCCGTCTGGGTCGCCGGGGCCGTGCTGGCCGCAGTGGCCGCCGCGCTCACCCTTCCCGTGGTGCGTCGCCTCCACGCGCTGGCCCGCCGCTGGCTGGTGCTGGTGCCCGCCGGTGTGGTGCTGCACGACCCGGTCGTGCTCGGCGAGAGCCTCATGCTGCCCTCCGCCAACCTGGCCTCCGCCGGCCTGGCGCTGGCCGGCACCGAAGCGCTGGACCTCACCGGCCCCGCCGCCGGGCACGCCGTGGAGATCCGCGCCAAGGACATGGTGCTGGCCCAACTGCGGGCCAGCCGCAGCCAGCCCACCGGCAGGGCCGTGCACGTGCAGTCCTACCTCGCTGCCCCGGTGCGGCCGGGCCGGGCGCTGGCGGCGATGGCCGCAAAGGGCCACCCCGTCCGCTGACCGGCTGGCGCTGCCGCCGAACTCACACGGCCAGGCCGCCGCCCAGCACCCGCTGGTCCGTGGGGTCGTACAGCACCACGGACTGCCCGGGCGACACCACCCGCTGCGGCTCGCGCCAGCGGACACGCAGACCCGCCTCGCCCCCGGCGCCATCGCCCGCGTCGGCGGGCTCGACCACGGCCGGGTGGGCCGTGCCGTGGGCGCTGCACTGCACCCGCACCTCGCCCCACTGCGGGCCGGCTGCCCACACCATCGCCGCCACGTGCTGCTCGTCGCGCAGCAGGCCGGCCTCGTCGCCCACCACCACGGTGGCGGCCTCGGTGTCCACCGCCAGCACGTAGCGCTTCGGCCCACCGCCGGGCAGGCCCACACCGCGCCGCTGGCCCAGCGTCACCAGTTCGACGGCGGCAGTGCGGCCGAGTTCGGTGCCGCCTTCGTCGACCACCCGCGCCGATCGCAGCGGGATGCGCGCCCCGAGGAACGCCTCGCGGCCGCCGGTGTCGGTGATGAAGCAGACGTCCTGGCTGTCCGGCTTGGCGGCGGTGCGCAGGCCCATCGCGGTGGCCTTGGCGCGCACGTCGGCCTTGGTCATCCCGCCGATGGGGAACAGGGTGCGGGCCAGTTCCCGCTGGGGCAGCATGTGCACCACATAGCTCTGGTCCTTCGCCGGGTCGGCACCGCGGGCCACGTAGTGCTGCCCCTCATGCTCCACGATGCGGGCGTGATGGCCGGTGGCGACGGCGTCGAAGCCCAGCAGGTCGGCCCGCTCGGCCAGGCGGTCGAACTTGAGGTGGCGGTTGCACTCGATGCACGGGTTGGGCGTGACGCCCCGGCGGTGGGCATCCACGTACGGGCTCACCACGTGGGTCTCGAAGTCCTCCGTGAAGTTGAACACCAGATGGTCGATGCCCAACTGCTGGGCCACGCGACGGGCGTCGTCCACGTCGGCGACCGAGCAACACCCGGTGTCGCTGTCGCCGCCCCACAGGCGCATGGTGATGCCCACCACCTCGTGCCCGGCAGCCAGCAGTTCCGCGGCCGCGACCGAGGAGTCCACGCCACCGCTCAGCGCCATCAGCACCTTCACGGCCGGGCCTTCGCCTTCGCCCGCAACCTGCGCACCGCGTCCACCAGCACCTCGGCGCCGCGGGCCACGTCGGCCTCGGTGGTGGTGCGCCCGAGTGTCAGGCGCACGGCACCGCCGGCCAGCGAGCGGGGCACGCCCATCGCCGCCAGCACGTGCGACGGCTCCATCGCCCCCGCCGCATGCCGACGCCGCGCTGGCGCACACGCCGGCCTCGTCCAGCAGGAACAGCAGCGCCTCGTTCTCCACGCCCTCGATGCACAGGTGGGCCGAGCCGGCCACCTTGGCGTGCGGCGCCACGGTCTCGTGCACCCCGTCCAGCGAGTCGCGCACGCCGGCCACCAGGCGGTCGCGCAGCGCGGTGAGGCGGGGCAGTTCGGCAGGGCGCTCCTCGTCCGTGGCCGCCAGCGCCTCGGTCATGGCCACGATGCCGGCGACATTGTGGGTGCCGCTGCGGCGCTCCCGCTCCTGCCCGCCACCCATCAACCGTGGCTCGAAGGCCACCCCCTCCTTTGCCACCAGCACCCCGACGCCCTTCGGCCCGCCGAACTTGTGGGCGGACAGCGACAGCAGGTCCACCAGGGGCGTGACGGTGCGGAGGTCCAGCCAGCACGGCGCCTGCACCGCGTCGGTGTGCAGCACCGCCCTCGGCGCCTCGCGACGCACCACGGCCGCGACCGCGGCCAGGTCGGTGACCGAGCCGACCTCGTTGTTCACCGCCATCACGCTGACGACGTTCACGTCCGGCGTGGCGCGCAGTACGGCCGCAAGCGCATCGAGGTCCACGGTGCCGGTGGGGTTGCAGGCCACCACCTGGCCGCCCAGGTGCTCCACCGGGTGGAGCACCGCGTGGTGCTCGGCGGCGGGGCACACGGCCGTGCCGCCACGGCGCTCCACCACACCCAGCACCGCCGTGTTGTCCGCCTCGGTGCCGCCGCCGGTGAAGACCACCTCGCCGGGCGCGCAGCCCAGCAGGCCGGCCACACGGTCGCGGGCGTCGTCCAGCACGGTGCGGGCCTCGCGGGCGAAGCGGTGCGAGCCGCTGGGGTTGGCGAACAGGCCGTCCAGGTACGGCAGCATCGCCGCCACGGCCTGCGGGTGCATGGGCGTGGTCGCGGCGTGATCGAGGTAGGTGCGCTCCACGGCCGTCCAGGCTACGGCCTGACCGGTCAGCGCCCTTGCCAGGCCTGCGGCTGGTACTGCGGGAAGTTGCGCCGCTGGTACCGGGAGATCACGCACAGCAGGTACATCTCCGGGTGCACCCGGCCGGCCCCGTCGTGGCGCACCGTGCGGGCCACCCGCTTGGCCAGGTCGTCGGCCACGCTGTAGCGGGCGTCGGGGGTGAGTTCCCGGTTGCGCATGAGGAAGCTGCGCACCACCGTGTACTGGGCGTCGGTGAGCGCGGTGGGGTCGATGGTGGCGGCGAACTGCTCCAGTCCGGGTGGCACGGGGAACCAGATGGCCGGCGGCAGCACGGTGCGATCCGGGTCGCGCACCACGATGGTGCCGGCCAGCAGGTCGCCCACCCGCTGGTGCCGCCGGGTGGCCATCACGAACAGGGTGCCGGTGATGCCGAACGGCGGCAGCAACTGGTCCGCGATCCCGCCCATCATCCGCAGCGTGGCGTGCCGCAGCCGCAGCGGCGCCCCTTCCAGCGTGACGGCCCGCAGCCCGAGTGCCCGCTTGCCGATGGTGCGGCCGCGCATCAGCGTCTCCGACACCACGGGGTAGCCCAGCAGGACGGCGGCCACGATGATGGCGACCACGGTGGCCAGCGACGACTCGTCGGCCAGGCCGGAGATGCTGACCGCCAGCAGCGCCACCCACACGATGCCGAACTTGATCAGCGTGTCGATCAGCCCGGCCAGCACCCGCGACGCCACCCCGGCGGTCTCCAGGTCCAGCACGACCGCTTCGGGGGTGATGATGCCGTCCATCCTCGAGCCGTCACCCTAGGGCATCACCCGCCGCCCACTCTCGCGTTCAGCGGCGGGTTACCCTGGGCGCTCGGTGGACATCGATGCCTTCGTCGCGGCGAACCAGGGGGCCTGGTGGCGCCTTCAGCAGCTCACCGAGAAGGCGCGGCGCATCCGCTCGATGAGTCCCGACGAGCTCGACGAGATGATCCACCTCTATCAGCGCACCGGCGCCAACCTGGCCACGGCCCGGGTGGAGTACCACGGCGACCCCACCGTGGTGAACCGCCTCACCCTGCTGGTGGCCGACGCCCACGGCTTGCTGTACGGCCAGCGCGATGTGGAGGTGCGGCGCTCGCTGGGCCAGTTCGTCACCGTCACGTTCCCCGCCGCCATCTACTCGCTGCGCCGCTACATCGCCGTGGCCGCGGTGCTCACCCTGCTGCCGTGGGCCGTGTTCCAGATCTGGCTGGCGGTCAGCCCCACGGCCTTCGACGCCGCCGCCCCCGATGCCACCGCCCAGCAGTACATCAACCAGGACTTCGAGGAGTACTACTCCAACCAGCCGTCGCAGAACTTCGCCACCCAGGTGTTCCTCAACAACATCCGCGTCGGCTTCCTCGCCTTCGCGTCGGGCATCCTGCTGTGCGTGGTGACCGCCGCGCTGCTCATCTGGAACGGCGCCAACGTGGGCATGGCCGGGGGGCTGTTCACCAACGTCGGCCAGGCAGACAAGTTCTGGGGGTTGATCCTGCCCCACGGCATGTTGGAACTGTCGGCCGTCATCGTGGCCGGAGCGGCCGGGCTGCGCATCGGCTGGGCCATCATCGACCCCGGCGACCGGCCGCGCTTCAACGCGCTGGTGGACGAAGGCCGCCGCATGGGCTCCGTGCTCGTGGGCCTGGTGGTGGCGTTCCTGATGGCCGCGGTGGTGGAGGGCTTCGTCACCGGCCGCCCCTGGCCCACCAGCGTGCGGATCGGCATCGGCGTGCTGGCCTTCGTCCTGTTCTGGGGCTGGACCATCGCCGCCGCGCTGCGCCTGCGCCGCGACCACCTCGAGACCACCACCCCCGACGCCCCCCTCTGACCCCCGAACCCTCCCCCGAAGTGACCCTCCCCGGAAGTGACGGGAGATATCACGTCACGTCCCGGGGGGGGGCGGGTCCCACCGCGGCACTTCGGCCGCGGAACGGGGTGTCGGGGGGCGGCGGTCAGGCGGGTCAGACGGGTCAGACGGGTCAGAGGCGGCCGGCGGCCTTCAGCTCGAGATAGGTGTCCACCAGCTCCACGGCCAGGCGGCCGGGCTCGGCGTCCACCACCACGGCACCGGCCGCACGCAGGCGGGCCACCGCCCTCGCCCGCTGGTCCAGCGACCCGACCGCCGCAGCCGTGCGGTACACCTCGCTGGGCCACTGGTGACTGCCCTCGCGCGCCCAGGCCGCCACCGCTGGGTCCTGCACCGCAGACACCACCACGAGATGGCGACGGGTGAGGATCGGCAGCGCCGGCAGCAATGCCTGCTCCACGACAGCCTCCACGAGGTCGGTGAGCACCACGAACAGCGACCGCCGACGGAACCGGGCCGTCGCCGCGTTGAACGCCAGCTGGTAGGCGCTCTCGCCGTAGTCCGGCTCCAGCAGGTACATCGCCTCCGCCGCCCGGCCCAGCTGGCTGCGGGCGTTGTTCGGCACCAGGATGCTGCGCACCTGCTGGTCGAAAGTCACCAGGCCGGCCCGGTCGCCCACCCGCATGGCGATCTGCACCACGCCGAGCACCGCGTCCATCGCGTGCTCCACCCGGGGCACGCCGCCCACCGTGCCGGCCATCACCCGGCCGTTGTCCAGCAGCAGCACCACGGTCTGGTTGCGCTCCGCCCGGAACTGCTTGACGATCGGCCGCTGCAGGCGCACCGTGGCCGGCCAGTCCACCCTGCGGAACTCGTCGCCCGGCCGGTAGTCGCGCAGCTGGTCGAACTCGGTGCCGCCGCCCGAGGTGCGGATGCTGCGTGCCCCGGCCTCGATCACCCGCGGCACCCGCATGCGGCGCTGGATCTCCTCGCGGCTGGGGTAGGCGGGCATCACCCGCAGCCCGCCCTCCACCACCCGGGTGGCCTGCCGGCTGACCAGCCGCCACGGGCTTTCCACCCGCACCGTGACGTCGCCCAGCGGGAAGCGGCCGCGGCGGGTGGGCCGCAGCGTCGTGGACGCCCGCAGCACGTCGCCGGGGCGCAGCGTGGCCGTGACCCGGCGGCGTTCGGCGGCCAGGCTGGGCCACAGTGCGTCGGTGACCGTAAGCTTCACGCGGCGGCGCCCGCGGTTGGCCACCGCCCAGGTGAGCGTGGCTTCCTCGCCCAGCGTCACCGCGTCCGGCAGCGAGCGCCCGACGGAAATGCGTGACGGCGACTGGCACAGCGCGGCGTCGGCCGCCAGCACCACCACCAGCGCGGCCTCCACCAGCCAGAACGCCGTCCAGCTACGGCCCGGCCAGGCGAACAGCGCCAGCCCGCAGGCGGCCGCGAGCGCGGCGAACCACACCGACGGCACCGGGTAGGCGCGACCCCGCATCAGCGCGGCGTGGGGACCGTGGCCAGCAGGCCGTCGAGCACGGCGTCGGCCGTGGTGCCTTCCAACTCCAGTTCCGGGCGCACCATCACCCGGTGGCGCAGGCACGGCTTGGCCACCGCCTTCACCTCGTCGGGGGTCACGAACTGGCGGCCGCTCAGCCAGGCCCAGGCCTTCGACGCGTGCAGCAGCCAGGTGGTGCCGCGGGGTGACACGCCGAGCGCCAGCGACGGCGACTCACGCGTCGCCCGGGCCAGCGCCACGATGTACTGCTGCACCGCGGGCTCCACCCGGATCTGCTGGATGGCCCGGCGGCCGGCGGCGAGGTCGGCGGCGGAGGCCACCGGGCGCACGCCCGACGCCCTCACGTCGTGCGGGTCCAGCCCCTGGTCGTGTCGGCCGAGCATGGTCAGTTCCTGCTCCGCCGTGGGGTAGCCCATGTTGAGCTTGAAGAGGAACCGGTCCAGCTGGGCTTCGGGCAGGGGGTAAGTGCCCTCGTACTCGATGGGGTTCTGGGTGGCCAGCACCAGGAACGGGTCGGGCAGCCGGTGGGTGGTGCCGTCGAAGCTGACCTGGCGCTCCTCCATCGCCTCCAGCAGCGCGGCCTGGGTCTTCGGTGGGGTGCGGTTGATCTCGTCGGCCAGCAGCAGGTTGGTGAACACCGGCCCCTGGCGGAACGTGAAGGACACCTGGCCGCCCGGCTGCTGGGCCACCATCTGCTGGCCGATGACGTCGGACGGCATCAGGTCCGGCGTGAACTGGACCCGGGTGAACTCCATGTCGAATGCGGCGGCCAGGCTCTTGGCCAGGAGGGTCTTGGCCACGCCGGGCACGCCTTCCAGCAGGACATGGCCGTTCACCAGCAGCGCGGCGATGGACCCGGTGAGCACCCCTGCTGGCCGACGACGACCTTGCCCACCTCGTCGCGGACGGCGAGGACGGCATCGAGGGGCGAGCGCTCCTGCGGGGCGGAGAAGTGGTCGGTCACGCGGTGACTCCTTCGGGTTCGGGATCGGGTTCGCGGTCGGTCGGGCGGACGGGCGGACGGTCGTCGCCGTCAGGCTCGTGGCGCGGCGCGGTGGGGGCGCCGAACACGGCAGCACGCAACTGCTCCAGGTCGGCGGCCAGGCGCACCAGCGACGCATCGTCGTGCGCCTCGCGGTCCAGCACTGCGGCCACGCTGCCGGGCGCGAGGCCCAGTTGGCGGGCGGCGGCGGCATCCAGGTCGGCGATCGGCACGGTGGGTGGCAGCCGCAGCCGCCGGCACAGGGCCCGGTAGAGGCGGCCGCGCAGCAGCCAGCCGGCCTTCTGGGCGTGGCCGGCGCGCTGCATGAGGTTGCCCGTGGCAGCCACCAGTTCGCTGCCGGCCACCGGCACCTGCTCGGGCTCGCGCACGGGCCGGCCGGGCCGGATGGCGCGGGCCAGGGCCAGGAGCACGAACGCCACAGCCAGTTGGGCCAGCGCCATCCACACGCCCGGGCGCACCAGCCCGAACAGGGTGGTCTCGCCGGAGCCGATGTCGGCCGCCGTCTTCGCCGCGCCGGTGCCGAGCACGATGGTGACGCGGGTGCCCTCCACCGGCGCGAGCAGGGCGGTGGCCATGGCGGCGTTGTCCGCGTAGCGCAGGTAGGCGTTGGCGAACGGCAGGTTGCCCCCCAGGGCCACCAGCGTGCCCTCGCCCAGCGGGACGGCCACGGCGTAGGCGGTGGCACCGCGGCCGAAGCAGGCGGTGGCCCCGGCCGGCACCGAGTAGCGCACCCCGGCCGGCACGTACACGCCGGACAGGTGCGCCAGCGCGCCGATGTCGCAGTCGTCGCGGGCGATCGTGGCGGCGTCGGGGTCCACCGGGGTGGAGGCATCGGAGAAGTCGAACGGGGCCGATGGGATGCCGGCGGTGAGCTCGCTCGCCGGGTCGGCCACCACGGCCAGCCCGCCGCTGCGGACGAACTCGGTGAGGTCGGCTCGCTCGGCCTCGGACAGCTGGTCGTGGATGACGAACACCCGGCGATCCGAGCCCGGCGAGGGGACGGACCTGCTGACCTGCACGTTCGCCCCGTACTTCTCCAGCAGCAGCACCAGGCCGCGGGTGCCCAGGGCGTTGCCGCTGCGCGGATCGAAGTTCTCTGTGCTCGGGGAGGCGCGCACCAGCAGCAGCATCACCACCGCGGCCCCCACGATCACCAGCGCGGCGATCGCGGTGCGCGCCCCGCCGCCACCCTCCTGGACTGCGGACCGCCGGCTCACGCCCGCCCCCTGGCCCGGGTCAGCACGTCCTGCTCGAGGTGCTGGAAGCGGTCGTCGTCGCCGGCGCCAACGGGCACCAGGCCGTACCACGCCTCGTCGAACAGGTCGGCGGCCTCCTCGAACGGCGGGCTGGAGTCGGGCAGCACCACCCTCAACTGGGCACGCTCCTCGCCGGTGGTGCGGCCGGGGATCTCGTCGATCAGGCCGCGGCGGGCCAGGTCGCCCACCAACGCCCGGTAGCGGCAGCGCAGCGCGTCGCGGAACCGGCCGGCGGCACGGTGGGCCTCGGCCTCGGCCCGCCAGTTCACCGGCTCGCGGCTGCGGTCGACGGCCACGCCCTCCTGCTCGATCTCGTCGTCGTCCTCGGCCTCGTCGTCGCCGTCGCCCGAGCGCCGCCGGCGGCCGTGCCACCAGTTCAGCCCGCCGAGGTTGCGCACGATCACGTACACCAGCAGCACCAACCCGGCGATCAGCACCATCCACAGCAGGAGGCCCAGGAAATCCAGTGCCCCACCCGACGACCGCGAGGTGGTGTCGCGGGGCACGGTCTGGGTGGTGGGTGGGCGGCAGATCTCCGGCGAGCGTTCCACGATGCGGCAGGCGGCGTCCTGCACGTCGTCGGGGTTCTGGTCCACCGGCGGCAGCGGGTCCGTGGCGGCCAGCCACCACCGGCCGGCCCAGGCGGCGGCACGCAGCGCAAGCGCGCTCATGCAGTGCCACCGAAGGCCCGGTCGGCGGCCAGCACGATGTCCAGCCCCTCGGCGTGCACCCGCACCTGCAGGTACATCTCGGCGGCGGCCAGCGCAGTGAAGGGCACCACCACCAGCGACGCCACCTGCCCGGCGACGCCCTGCACCAGCCAGCGGATGCTGCCGAACGTGAGCAGCCCGGTGCTCTCCGCCGCGGCCGGCAGCAGGCCGATGAACACCACGAGGAACCCGCCCAGCAGGCCGTTGGCCAGCACGAACCCGAACGCCGCGCCGAAGCGGCGGCGGGCCAGCTTGATGCCCCGCCCGATGGCGCTCAGCCCCACCCGCTCGCCCATCATCACCGGCACCACGAACAGCACCGCGGCCGAGCCGAACGCCAGCAGCGGGACCACCAGGAAGGCCAGGCCGGCCAGGTCCGAGAGCTCGGCGTTGATGATCGCCAGGAGCAGCAGCAGTGTCCACCAATGGGTGAGCAGCCAGGTGATGAGCAGCAGCGGCACCCGGCGCAGCGTGGCCATCATCGGCTCGCGGATGCCCGGTTCGCCGCCGAGTTCGTAGCGCATCAGGTAGGCGGCGCAGTACGCCCCCACGAGGTGGGCGGTCAGCGACTGCACGGCGATGGCGAAGAACGTGCCGCCCATCTCCGCCCCGATCCAGCCCCGGTCGCCGAACAGTGAGTCGAAGCGGTCGAAGTCGTCGTAGGCCAGCACGGAGAGCCACAGCGTGAGCGCGGTCATCGGGATCATCAGCAGGGCCGACCCCACCAGCAGGTGCCGCCCACGCCGTTGGAGCACGTGCGCGGCGCCGTCGATGCTGCCGGTGATCAGCCGTTCCGCCCGCTTCAGGCGCGGCCGCGGGCGGACGCTGCCGTTGCCGTTCGTGGCTGCGCCGGGGGCGTTGCGGGCGTCGGCGGCCGGTGCGGGTGCGGGCGGGCGGCGCCGCCGCGGCGTCCGATTCGATCCCCGCCCACTGGCTCATCGGCGCCATTCTGGCCGACGGGCTTGCCGCCGGTGGTACCACCCCTGGATGATGGGCATGTGGAGGGCTACGGCGACACCAGCTACGGCGACGCGTTCGCCGACGTGTACGACGACTGGTACGGCGACCTGGGCGACCTGGACGCGATGGTGGCCACGCTGGCGGACCTCGCCGACCTGGCGGGGGGCGGCCCGATCCTCGAACTCGGCGTGGGCACCGGCCGGGTGGCGCTGCCGCTGGCCGCCCGCGGGCTGGAGGTGCACGGGGTGGACAGCAGCGCGGCGATGCTGGCCCGCCTGGCCGCCAAGCCGGGAGGCAGGCAGGTGCACACCGTTGCCGGCGACATGGTGGACGACCTGCCCACCGGCCCCTTCGCCGTGGCCTTCGTGGCCTACAACACCGTGTTCAACCTGCGCAGCGCGGCGCGCCAGGCGGCCTGCTTTCAGGCCATCGCCACCCGCCTGCAACCGGGCGGGGTGTTCGTGGTGGAGGCGTTCGTGCCGGCGGCGGACGGCACCCGAGAGCATGTGGGCGTGCGTTCCCTGTCGGCCGACCGTGTGGTGCTGGCCGTCAGCCGCTCCGACCCGGAGGCCCAGATGGCGGAGGGCCAGTACGTGGAGTTCACCGAGGCCGGCGGGGTGCGCCTGCGCCCGTGGAGCATCCGCTGGAGCACCCCGGCCGAACTGGACGCGATGGCCGAGCAGGCCGGGTTGCACGTCCACCAGCGGTGGGGCGGCTTCGATCGAGCACCGTTCGGGCCGGAATCCTCACGCCATGTGACCGTGTATCGCAGCACGTGACCGAAATCCGCACTGCGTCCCTCCCGTCCTGCCACCGATCTCGTAGGCTGACAGCACTGTGAGTCAGCTTCGCCTCAACCCCTTGACCGGGCGGTGGGTCACGATCGTGGCGGATCGGGCCCAGCGGCCCTCCGACTTCGCTCCCCGTTCGCCCTGGGTGGAAGCCGATCCGGGGCGTCCCTGCCCGTTCTGCCCCGGCAACGAGGAAGCCACCCTTCCCGCACTCGAGACCACCGACGACGGTGGCCGCTGGCGGATGCGGGTCATCCCCAACCTGTACCCGGCGTTCGACGGCGACGAGCCGTTCGCCGTGCACCACCAGGGCCCGGTGCACGTGGAGGCGGAGGCCAGCGGCATCCACGAGGTCTTCGTCTACACCCCGTACCACGACAGCGGCGCCCACGAGGGCACCGACGAGCAGGCCGGCGACGTGATGCTGCTGCTGAAGCGCCGCCTCGCCCAGCACGCCGCCAGCCGCAACGTGCGCTACACCCAGGCCATCATCAACCACGGCCGCGAGGCCGGGGCGTCGCTGGCCCACCCCCACGGCCAGCTGCTCGGCCTGCCGTTCGTGCCCGGCGAGATCCTCGACGAGCAGCGGGCGTTCAGCCGGTTCGACGGCGGCTGCATCCTGTGCGCCACCATCGAGGCCGAGCTGGATGCGGACAAGCGGGTGGTCCTGGCCAACGACCAGGTCGTGGTGGTCAGCCCGTACTGGGCAGGCACGCCGTACGAACTGCTGCTGATCCCCCGCAACCACGACCTGCACCTCACGGACTCCAACGAGGCCACGCTGCGAGCGATGGGCGTGGCCATCCGCGACTCCCTGCAGGCACTGCGTGCCGTGCACGGCGACGTGGCGTACAACCTGGTGTTCCACACCGCGCCGCACCACTACAACGGTGCGTTCCACTGGCACGTGCACCTGTTCCCGAAGCTGGTCACCACCGCCGGGTTCGAGCGTGGCACGGGCGTGATGATCAACATCGTGCCACCCGAGGCCGCCGCCGACCAGCTGCGCGCCGCCCGCGTCGATGCCTGAGCCCTCTCCCGCCGGGCGCGCCCGCGGCATCGTGGTGGCCGTGGAGATCGACGCCACGCCCGAAGCCGTGTGGGCCGTGGTCGAACCTGTCGAACGCCATGTGGACTGGATGCACGACGCCGTCGCCATCCGCTTCACGGGTGATCAGCAGCGTGGCGTGGGCACCGAGTTCCTCTGCGACACCAAGGTCGGCCCGATCACCCTGGTGGACCGGATGGAGATCACCGAGTGGGTGCCCGCAGAGGTGATGGGTGTGCGCCACACCGGCGTCGTCACCGGCGAGGGCCGCTTCACGCTGGAGCCGATCGACCTCGGCCGCCGCACCCGCTTCACCTGGGCCGAGACCCTGACGTTCCCCTGGTGGCTCGGCGGCCCCCTCGGCGCCCTGGTGGGCGGCAAGCTGGTCCTCCGCCAGATCTGGCGCCGCAACCTCCGCAACCTCCGCCGCCTGGTGGAATCCACGAGCGACTGAGGCGGGGGCGCTCTCGCATGATGGGGCCGTTCCTTCTCCTCATTTCTGTTGTCGTTGTAGTGGTCCTGGTGGGGTGGAGGGTCGGAAGAATCCGCGGAGTAGTCGGCTTGGCCCTCATCACGTGGGCGATCTGCGGCGCCGCCTTTCGTGTAGACGAAGTCCCAGTTGAGATCTTCCTCTACCTCTCGATGCTGACGCTGGGCATCCTCAACCTTGTTCAGGGTGTCAGGAGGCGCCGAACGGCTGCCGGTGACTCTGCCACGAACGCCGCTGCGAGCGGCGCGGCCGGAGCCGTCGAAGGCTGGCCCAACCAAGGCGAAGTAGATCTGAACTGGCCGCCCCGTAGCGAGGGCTGAGCCGGCCGGTCTCCTGCATCAGGTCCGGGTCGGTGTGGGGCTTGAGAATGGGTCCGCGGTCGAGCGCCTGAGCTCATCGCCGCGCACGTCGCGCCCTCGGCGCCCTCAGGCCACTGCACGGACGGCGGCGGTGACACCGGCGCCGATGACGATCACGAGGATCAGCGGGGCCTTGCGCCATGCGGCGATCGCCGCCGCGCCCACCCCCGCGGCCCTCGCGTCGAGCACCAGGGACTGGCCGACGCTGAACGTGTCCTTCACCACGATGGCCGCCACCATTGCCGCCGGGATGAGGCCCAGGCACCGGTCCAGCACCGACGGCAGGCGGCGGTCCCCCACCACGACCAGACCGAGCACCTTGAACGCATAGGCCGTCGCCGCCAGTGCGAACACGAACGCCCAGGTCACTCCCCCACCCCCACCGTGGCCACCGTCACCGCGGGCGGCGGGGCGGGGATGCCCACGGCGATCGCCAAGGCAGCGCACAGGATCGGCACGCCCACCGGGGTGAACGGGATCAACGCCAGGCACACCACCGCACCGATCGCCGCCGCCAGCCGCGGCCGGGGCTGGCGCAGCAGGGGCCAGAGCAACGCCACGAACGCCGCGGGGAAGGCGGCGTCCAGCCCCCACACCTGCGGATCCACGGCCGAGCCGAGCAGGGCGCCGATCAGGGTCCCGGTGTTCCAGAACAGGTAGATGCTGCCGCCCGTCACCCAGAACGCCGCCCGGCGATGGGCGTCGTCGGTCTGGGCCGAGGCCATCGCCGTCGACTCGTCGATGGTCCACTGGGCGGCCAGCAAGCGCACCGGCAGGCGGCCCTTCATGTGCGGGGCCATCGCCAGCCCGTAGACCGAGTTGCGAGCGGCCAGCAGCGCAGCCCCACCGAACGCCGACGCCGCCGACCCGCCGGACCCGAGGACGCTGACCGCCGAGAACTGCGACGCCCCGGTGAACACCAGCAGCGACATCACACACGTCTGCGCCACCGACGCGCCCGCGGACACCGACGCCACGCCGAACGAGATGGCGAACACACCCACGGCGGCACCGAGCGTGACGCATGCGCCGATGACCTGGCGCATGCGCTCGTCGCGCAGCAGGTGCTTCACGGCCGGCGAGCGACCAGCCAGCGCACCGCCAGCGGCGGCAGATCCACCACGGCCGACGCCGGCTGACCCTGCCACGCGACCTCTGCCGACGCGTGCACACCCGACGCCTCGGACGGCCCGTACCCGCTGCCGCCGTACACCGGCGCGTCGGTGTCCACCACCAGGTCCCACTGCCCTTCCCACGGCAGGCCCACCCGGTAGCCGGGGCGGGGCACCGGGGTGAAGTTGGCCACGCACGCCAGCGCAGTGCCACCCCCGTAGCCCCATCGGAGGAACCCGAACACGGACTCGTCGGTGTCGTCCGCATCGAGCCACTGGAAGCCGGTGGGCTCGTGGTCGCGCTCGTGCAGCACCGGCCACTCCCCCGCCACCCGGTTGAGGTCGGCCAACAGGTCGCGCACCCCCCGGTGCGGGGCGTGGTCCAGCAGGTGCCACGGCAGGCCACCGGCCTCGTTCCACTCGGTGAACGGCGCCAGTTCGGCGCCCATGAACAGCAGCGGCGCGCCGGGCATCGCCCACATCCAGGCATACAGGGCGCGCAGGTTGGCGAAGCGCTGCCAGTCGTCGCCCGGCATCTTGCCCAGCAGGCTGCCCTTGCCGTGCACCACCTCGTCGTGGCTCAGTGGCAGCACGAACCGCTCGCTGAACGCGTACAGCAGGCCGAACGACAGGTCGCGGTGGTGCCACCGGCGGTGCACCGGGTCGTGCGAGAAGTACCCCAGCGTGTCGTGCATCCAGCCCATGTTCCACTTGTGGCTGAAGCCGAGGCCGCCGTACTCGACCGGGTGGGTGACCTTCGGCCAGGCGGTGCTCTCCTCGGCAATCATCAGCGCAGTGGGCGCCTCGGCGCTGACCACCGTGTTGAGTTCCTTCAGGAAGTCGATGGCCTCCAGGTTCTCCCGGCCGCCGAGCCGGTTGGGCACCCACCCACCGGCCGGGCGGGAGTAGTCCAGGTAGAGCATGCTGGCCACGGCGTCCACCCGCAGGCCGTCGATGTGGAACTCGTCCAGCCAGTACAGGGCGTTGGCCACGAGGAAGTTGCGCACCTCCGTGCGGCCGTAGTTGAACACGTACGTGCCCCAGTCCGGGTGCTCGCCCTGGCGAGGGTCGGAGTGCTCGTAGAGCGCAGTGCCGTCGAAGCGGGCCAGGCTCCAGTCGTCCTTCGGGAAGTGGGCCGGCACCCAGTCCATCAGCACCCCGATGCCCCGCTGGTGCAGGGTGTCCACCAGCGCCTTGAAGTCGTCCGGCTCGCCGAAGCGGGCCGTGGGCGCGTAGTAGCCGGTGACCTGGTAGCCCCAGCTGCCGCCGAACGGGTGCTCCGCCACGGGCAGCAGTTCCACGTGCGTGAACCCCAGTTCGGCCACATGATCGGCCAGCTGGTTGCCGAGGTCGCGGTAGCCGTCCACATCGTGCCGCCAGGACCCCAGATGGACCTCGTAGATCCGCAGCGGCGCACCCGGCTCGCGGCTGCGGGCGGCCATCCAGTCGCCGTCGCCCCACTGGTAGCCGCTGACCCACGGCACCACGCTGGCCGTGGCCGGCGGGCACTCGGTGCGGCGGGCCATCGGGTCGGCCTTCATCCGGGTGACGCCACTGCGGGTGACCACGGCGAACTTGTAGCGGTGCCCGGGCTGGGCGGCCGGCACGATGGCGGCCCAGATGCCGGAGCTGCCCTGGGCCTGCAGCGGGGCGCCCTCGCCCCACTCGTTCCAGTCGCCCACCACGAACACCCGGGTGGCGTTGGGCGCCCACACCGAGAACCGCACGCCGCCATCCGTGGGGTGTGCGCCGAGCACGTCCCACAGGCGGCGGTGGGTCCCCTCGTTGAACAGGTGCAGGTCGAGGTCGCTGAGGAGCACGCCCCGAGCGTAGGCCAACCGCCCACCGGAGAGCCCCCTGCGGCGGACTGCTACCTTCTGGCCGTGCGCGTGCTGATGTTGTCGTGGGAGTACCCGCCCCTGGTGGTGGGCGGGATCGCCGCCCACGTGGAGGGGCTGGCCACGGCCATGGCCGGCGCCGGGCACGAGGTGGTGGTGCTCAGCCTGCGCCACCCCGCCGCCGAGGACGACGAGGTGGTGCGCGGGGTGCGCGTGCTGCGGGCCGACATCGCCCTGCCCTGGCTGCCCGACGAGGACCTCGTGGCCCGCATGGCCAGCGCCAACCACCACCTCGTGCAACTCACCGCCCGGCTGGGCGGCTGGCGCCCCGACGTGGTGCACGCCCACGACTGGCTCACCGCCTGGGCCGGCGACACCCTGAAGGCGCTGTACGGCGTGCCCCTGGTGGCCACCGTGCACGCCACCGAGCGGGGCCGCCACGGCGGGCACCTGCCGCCCGGCCTGCCGGCGGCCATCAACTCGGTGGAGTGGTGGCTCACCTACCAGGCCCGCGAGGTCATCGCCTGCTCCAAGTTCCTGGTCCGCGAGGTCGTGTCCGGCTTCGAACTGCCGGCCGAGAAGGTGCACCTGGTGCCCAACGGCGTGGACGTGTCGCGCTGGGCCGGCCGCGCCGCCACAGCCCCACCCACGGCCCCGCCCACGGCCCCGGACACCGACGCGGAGGCCGGGCCGCTGGTGGTGGCCTGGGGCCGCATCCAGTACGAGAAGGGCTTCCAGGTACTGGCCCGGGCCATCGGCGAACTGCGCAGCAGGGTGCCCGGCATCCGCTGCGTCATCGCCGGGCGGGGCACCTACCTGCCCGAACTGCAGACCCAGATCGACATCGAAGGCGTCGGCGATGTCGTCCAACTGGCCGGTTTCGTGCCCGACGACGAGTTGCACCGCCTGGTCAACGCCGCCACGTGCGTGGTCATCCCGTCCCTCTACGAGCCGTTCGGCATCGTCGCCCTCGAGGGCATGGCCGCCGGCGCGCCCACCATCGTCGCCCGCACCGGCGGGCTGGCCGAGATCGTGGACGGCACCGACGCTGGCCTGCTGTTCGAGCCGGGCAACCCGCACGCCCTGGCCGACGTGGTGCAGGCCGTCATCGGCGACGCCGAGATGGCCGCCCGCCTGCGGGCCAACGCCGCCGAGCTGCTGCGCCGCACGTACACCTGGGCCGCCATCGCCGACGCCACGGTGGGCGTGTACCACAGCGCCCTGGGGTGAGCCCCCGAGCGCCCCGGGCTCAGGGCGCGTACTTGCCGGTGGTCCAGGTGAGGAACGCCAACCCGGCCATCGCCGCACCGGCCACGCCCACCGCCGCCGGCCGCAGCACCTTCGGGATCACCCGGGCCCAACCCACGAACACCGCGAACGCTGCCATCAGGTAGCGCGGGCCGGACGACTGGCGCTGGTTGACGGCGATCATCAGCACGATCGCCAGCGAGTACCACCACCACTCCGGCGGCACACCCGCACGGCGGGCGAGGATCAGCCCGACGACACCGACCACCACCAACACCACGACCGACGCCGCCTCCATCCGGTCGGTGGACGACCAGGTGAGCGCCCGCCCGATGGCCTTCAGCGTGGTGGCCCCGAAATCCACCCCGCCGCTCCAGCCCGCCTTCTGCATGTCGAGGTAGCCGGTGAACGACCCGGTGCGGTGGGCCACGTACAGCCACCACAGCGCCGCCGCGCCGGGCGCCGCCGTCACGGCCAGCAGGCCGCGCCAGGCGTGGGGCTCGCGGGCGCGCCAGGCACGCACGGCGACGATCAGCACCGGAAGGGCCAGGAGGAAACCGGTGGGGCGGGTGAGCCCACTCACGAACCCGGCCAGGGCCACCAGCCACCACCAGCGGCGATCCAGCCCCCAGAACACACACGCCACGCCACACAGGGCGATCGCGTCGCTGTAGAACATCGACATCACGAACGAGTGCGGCGAGAACATCAGCAAGGTGACGGCCATCGTCGCCACCTCCTGCCCGAAGCGGCGCTCGACCACCCGCCACAGCAGCACCCCGGCGATGCACGAGGTGACGATGGAGATCAGTGCCCCGGCCTCCACGATGCCGAGTGGCGTCAACTCGCTGAGGATGCGGGCGGAGTACGGCGTGACCGGCAGGAACACCAGGTGCTGCAAGGGGTGGAACGTGTTGCCGGCCACCGGCAGCGGGCCGTAGCCGTGGGTTCCGATGGCCGTGTACCAGCCACCGTCCCACGCCCGCAGCACGTACCCGAACGTTCCCCCCGGTTTCACCGCCATCCATGCCAGCAGCAGGGCCATCAGCCGGCTGGCCATGCTGATCGACAGCGGCACCATGGTCCAGTGACGGGCCACTCGGCCCAGGCGGGGGCGGAGACCGTCGAGCGCATGCACGGCCGAGAAACTAACGGGTGGGGTCCGCCGGGGTGAGCGCGCACCGCATCGTCACCCGCGCGTGACACGTGCCCGATGTGCCGGCAAGGGGTGCCGCGCTAGGGTTCACCCGATGCGAGCCGTCCGCCAGTTCAACGTCGTTCCTGCCGTTCCGGCCTCTCTGCAAGCGCTTACAGAGCTGGCCTCGAACCTCCACTGGACGTGGGACCGCGAGACCAAGGCGCTCTTCCACCGGCTCGACCCGGTGCTGTGGAAGGAGTGCCAGGAGGACCCGCTGCACCTGCTGGCGGCCATCACCGCCGCCCGCTGGGCGGAACTGGCCGCCGACCCGGAGGTCGTCGCCGCCACCGCCGCCGCCGCGGCCCGGCTGCGCGACGCCATGGAGGCACCGCGCTGGTTCCAGCAGCGGGAGGGCTCGCCCCTCGGGCTCACCGCCTACTTCTCCCCCGAGTTCGGCATCAGCGAGACCGTGCCGCAGTACTCCGGCGGCCTCGGCGTGCTCGCCGGCGACCACCTGAAGGCCGTCAGCGACCTCGGCGTGCCCCTCGTGGGCGTGGGCCTGCTGTACGCCGAGGGCTACTTCCGCCAGCGGCTGAACGCCGACGGCTACCAGGAGGAGCGCTACCCCCGCCTGGAGGCATCGCACCTCGCCGCCCGCCAGACCGACATCCAGATCACGGTGGACCTCGCCGGCGACCCCACCCGCGTCAATGTGTGGGAACTGCAGGTCGGCCGCACCCACCTGTACCTGCTGGACACCGCCGTGGAGGGCAACAGCGAGGCCGCCATGGCCGTCACCGACCGCCTCTACGGCGGCGACCGCGAGCACCGCCTGCGCCAGGAGATCGTGCTGGGCATGGGCGGCGTGAAGGCCCTGCGGGCGCTGGGGCTGGACCCCCAGGTGTTCCACACCAACGAGGGCCACGCCGGGTTCCTGGCCTTCGAGCGCATCCACGAACTGGTCACCCAGGGCTACGCCTTCGCCGAGGCGGTGGAGGCCGTGCGCGCCGGCGGCGTGTTCACCACCCACACCCCGGTGCCGGCCGGCATCGACCGCTTCGCCCGCGACCTGATGGAGAAGTACTTCGCCGGCTTCGCCACGTCGTGCGGCATCACCATGGATGACCTGATGGACCTCGGCCACCGCGACGACGAGCCGGACGGCATGTTCAACATGGCCGTGATGGGCCTGCGGCTCAGCGCCCGCAGCAACGGCGTCGCCCAACTGCACGGCGAAGTCAGCCGGAAGATGTTCGCCGGCCTATGGCCCGACGTGCCCGAGCGCGAGGTGCCCATCGGGGCCATCACCAACGGCGTGCACGCCCACACCTGGGTGGGCGACCACATCGCCCCGCTGCTGGCCAAGAGCGTCGGCACCGTGTGGGACGGCGCCGACGAGGCCTCGTGGCGGGGCGTGGACCAGCTGGACCCCGCCGAGATCTGGGCGGCCCGCAATCGGGGCCGTGCCGAACTGGTGGCCTTCGTGCGGGCCCGGATGGGCGAGCTGGTGCTGGACCCCAAGGTGCTCACCATCGGCTTCGCCCGCCGTTTCGCCACGTACAAGCGGGCCACCCTCCTGCTGGACCAGGCGGACCGCCTGCGCAAGCTGCTCCTCTCCGCCGACCGGCCGGTGCAGTTCGTGT
Source organism: Ilumatobacteraceae bacterium (assembly GCA_041394605.1). Taxonomy (GTDB): domain Bacteria; phylum Actinomycetota; class Acidimicrobiia; order Acidimicrobiales; family Ilumatobacteraceae; genus UBA668. The sequence continues at coordinate 372,512 of JAWKHX010000004.1, read as the reverse complement.
TCGCCGGCAAGGCCCACCCACAGGACCAGCCGGGCAAGGACATGATCCGCGGCATCGAGCTGTTCGCCCGCCAACTGGATGTCGGCCACCACTTCGTGTTCGTGCCGGACTACGACATGGCCATCGCCCGGATGATGTACCGCGGCTGCGACGTGTGGCTGAACAACCCGCGCCGGCCGCTGGAGGCCTGCGGCACCAGCGGGATGAAGGCGGCGCTCAACGGGGCGTTGAACTGCAGCATCCTCGACGGCTGGTGGGACGAATGCTTCGACGGCGAGAACGGGTGGGCCATCAACTCCGCCGACGACGACCCCGACCTCGGCCGGCGCGACCAGCGTGAGGCCACCAGCCTGTTCGGCCTGCTGGAGCGCGAGATCGTGCCCCTGTTCTACGACCGCGACAGCAGCGGCGTACCCGTCGGCTGGGCCGAGAAGATGAAGGCCAACTGGCGCTCGCTGGGCCCGTTCGTCACCGCCGCCCGGATGGTGCGCGACTACACCACCGAGCTCTACGAGCCGGCAGCCGCCAGCTCCCGCACCGCGCTGGCCGACGGCGGCGCGGCAGCGAAGGACCTCGCGGCATGGAAGAAGTGGGTGCGCACGTCGTGGCCGGCCGTGAAGGTGCTGGACGTGGAGGTGGACCAACACGCCGCCCACGAGGGCGACCAGCGTCACGTCCGCGCCCATGTCGACCTCGACGGCCTGGACGGCGGCGCCGTGGCGGTGCAGGCGCTGCACGGCCCGATCGACAGCGAGGGCGAATTCGTCGGCTCACCGCAGGAAGTGCCGCTGGTGGCCACCGCGCCCGGCGTGTTCGAGGCGGACTACCAGGTCGGCGAGGCCGGCCCGTACGGCGTCACGGTGCGCGCCATGCCCACGCACCCCCACCTCATCAGCCCGGTGGAACTGGGCATCATCGCCTGGGCCCGCTGAGGCCCCCGGCGCCGCCGCCAGCGGCCGTCAACGGCCGGTGAAGGTGGCCTTGCCCGGCCCGTTGGCCAGGAAGCTCTGCACGCCGATGCGGCTGTCCTCGGTGTGGAACGCCTGCTCGAACAGGGCCTTCTCGATGGCCAGGCCACCGGCCAGGTCGCCGTCCAGCCCTTCGTCCACCGCCCGCTTGGTGAGGGCCTGCGCCTGCAGCGCCCCCTTGGCGACCTCGGTGGCCAAGGCCAGGGCACGGCTGTGCAGGTCATCGTTGGGCACCACCTCGTCGGCCAGGCCGATCCGCAGCGCCTCGTCGGCCTTCACCTGACGGCCGGTGATCATCATCTCCTTGGCCCGGCTGGCGCCCACGGCGCGGGCCAGGCGCTGGGTGCCGCCACCGCCGGGGATGATCCCCAGCAGGATCTCCGGCTGCCCGAACACGGCACGCTCGCCGGCGATGCGGTAGTCGCAGGCGAGTGCCAGTTCGCACCCGCCCCCGAGGGCGTACCCGCTGACGGCGGCGATGACGAAACGGGGGATGGCGGCCACGGCGTCCAACGCACGGTGGAAGCCGGCCGTGATGGCCCGGGCTTCCTCCGGGCCGCCGAACTGGCTGATGTCCGCCCCGGCGGCGAAGATCCGCTCCCCACCGGTGACCAGCACCGCGCCCGGCGGATCCGCCGTGAGATCGGCGGCCGCCTCGGCCAGTTCTGCCAGCACTTCCTGCGACAGCGCGTTGACCTTCGGGTTGTTCAGCGTGACCACCGCGACCCCATCGTCGCGTCGTTCCACCAGCACCAGTGCTCCCATCCCCCGGACCTTACCCAGTCGGAGGGTTTCGTGCTCGGAGGCGTACCGGAAACCCTCCGACTAGGCGCCGACGGTGTGGAGCATCTCGTCGGCGGCGGACCAGGGGTCCACGGTGCGGTTGGTGACCTCGGTCTGCAACTGGGTCCACCGCTCGCCGCTGAGGATCTCGCGGGCGCGCATCTCCAGGCGGCGGGCGACGATCTCGCGCAACTCCTCCCGCAGGCGGAACTCGCGCCGGCGCTGCAACTCGCCGCTGGCCTCGATGAACGCCCGGTGCCGCTGCACCGTGGACCACAACTCGTCCACGCCCTTGCCCTCGATGGCGACGACGGGCACGATCGGCGGGCGCCAGGCATCGGACGCCAGGTCGCTGAGCTCCAGCATCTGCTCCAGGTCGCGGCGGGTTTCCTCCACGCCCTTGCGGTCCGCCTTGTTGATGACGAACACGTCGGCGATCTCCATCAGGCCGGCCTTGTTGGCCTGCACGCTGTCGCCCCAGCCGGGGTTGACGACGACCACGGTGGTGTCCGCCTTGCCGGCGATCTCCACCTCCACCTGGCCGACGCCCACGGTCTCGACCAGGATCCACCGGCGACCGACGGCATCCAGCAGGCGGACGGCCTCGGGCGTGGCCAGCGACAGCCCGCCGAGGTGGCCACGGGTGGCCATCGAGCGGATGAACACCCCGGGGTCGGTGGCGTGATCCTGCATGCGCACCCGGTCGCCCAGGATGGCGCCGCCGGTGAACGGCGAGGACGGGTCGATGGCCAGCACGGCGACCTCCTCACCCAGCGAGCGGATGTGGCCGATGGTGGCCGATGTGAGCGTGCTCTTGCCCGCACCCGGGGCCCCGGTGAGGCCCACCGTGTACCCGGCGCCGGAGGCGGGATACACGACGCGGCCGATCTCGCGGGCATCGGCACCGCCGCGCTCCACCAGCGACAGCAGGCGGGCCAGGGCGGCACGGTCGCCCGCACGCGCTGCGTCGAACAGTTCGGGGACGGTCAGGTTGCGCACGCTCACAGTTCGACGTCGTTCTCCGAAACGTTGACGACCTCGGTGACGCCGTCGATCCGATCCTTCATGATCCGTTCGATCCCCGCCTTGAGGGTGACGGTGCTGGTAGGGCAGGTGCCACACGCGCCCACGAGGGACACGTAGACGATGCCCTTCTCCTCGTCCACGTCGCGCAGCACGATGTCGCCGCCGTCGGCGTGCAGCGCAGGACGGATGACCTCGATGGTCTCTTCGACTTGGGTTCGCATGGGCGGAACTTTCGGGTCGGGCCGGGCGACCATTGAACCAGCCCCAACCATAGGATTGCCACCTGATGCACCGCTTCCGCACCTCCGTCTTCGTCACAGCCACGCTCGCGCTGGCGCTCACGGCCGCCGCATGCAGCGACGACGGCTCGTCCACCGGCACCACCGACGCCACCGTCACCACGGCCACCGCCGACACCACCGTGGCCACCAGCACGACCCTGCCGCCCAGCACGTTGCCGCCCGTGGAGACACCCGCACCCACCGCGCCGGCCGGCCCGGTGCAGATCGACGTGGTGGTGGGCGTGGACAGCGGCGCCGACCGGGTGGAGTACGTGCAGGCCGGCGAAGACGTCACGCTCAACATCACCAACCCCGACGCCGCCGACGAGTTCCACATTCACGGCATCGACCTCGAGCAGGCGGTGGACGCCGGTGTCATGGCCACGTTCAACTTCACGGCCGACACGCCCGGCACCTACGAGGTCGAGAGCCATGTCACCGAAGCGGTGCTGGTGGTGATCGTCGTCCAGTGATGGTGAGCACGGTCGCCACGGCGCTGCTCGCCCACCAGGGCGGCTGGGACGAGATCCTGCTCGTCGCCGGGCCGATCCTGCTGATCGGCGGCCTCATGTGGCTGGCCAAGAAGCGGGTCGAGGGCCAGCCCCACGACCACGAGTAGCGTCCGGCGAATGACCATCGACGGCGCCACCCGAGCCGACCACGTCGCCACCCTCACCGCCCGCATCCACCGCTACTGCGAACTGTTCGACAGCGGCCGGATGGACGAGTTCGCCGCCCAGTTCCAGCACGGCCGCTGGCACCGTGCCGAACCCGGCGCCGCTGCCGCCCGGCAGTGGATCGCCGATCATGTGATCCTGCACGGCGGTGTGCCCGCCACCCAGCACTGCACGTCCAACGTGGTGGTGGACGTGGCCGACGACGGGCAGACGGCCACCGCCAGCGCCTACGTCACCGTGTTCCAGAGCGTGCCCGGGGCGCTACCCCTGCAACCGATCTTCGGCGGCATCTACCGCGACCGCTTCCAGCAGGTGGACGGCGAGTGGCGGTGGCTGGAGCGCACCGTCCATCAACTGGTGCGCGGCGACACCAGCCAGCACGTGCGCTGACCGGCCCGCCCGGACCGGCAGGCTCAGCCGGCGGGCGCCCGCTCGATGTCCGCGCCCAGCGCGGCCAGGCGGCCCACCAGGTCGTCGTAGCCGCGATCCACATGGTGCACACCAGCCACGGAGGTCTCGCCGTCCGCCGCCAGCCCTGCCACCACCAGCGCCGCCCCGGCGCGGATGTCCGGCGCCCGCACGGGCGCACCGCTGAGGCGGGGCACGCCACGCACGACGGCGTGGTGGCCGTCGGCACGGATGTCCGCACCCAGGCGCTGCAGTTCCTCCACGTAGCGGAAGCGGCCGGGGTACAGGTTCTCGGTGACGATGCCCACACCGTCGGCCACCGTGAGCATCGTGACCACCAGCGGCTTGTAGTCCGTGGCGATGCCGGGGTACGGCAGGGTGGCCACGTCGATGCTGCGCAGGCGGCCCTGGGCCCACACGGCCACACCGTCGCCCGGCTGGGTGCCGTCGCCGATGGACGTGATGGTCAGCCCCATGTCGCGGAAGCGACGCAGCAGCATCTCCATGTGGTCGGCGCGGGCGCCGCGCAGCACCACTTCTCCCCCGCTGACCGCCGTGGCCGCGAGATAGGTGGCGGCCTGGATGCGGTCGGCGACGACGGCATGGTCCGTGCTGTGCAGTTCGTGGCGCTCCACCCCGTGGATCACCAGGGTGCTGGACCCGATGCCCTCGAACTGGGCGCCCATCCCCGCCAGGAAGTGGCACAGGTCGGCGATCTCCGGCTCGCGGGCGGCGTTGTCGATGACGGTGGTGCCCTTGGCGAACACGGCGGCGGTGAGGATGTTCTCCGTGGCGCCCACGCTGGGGAACTCCAGGGTGATGTCCGCCCCGTGCAGGCGCTCGGCGGTGGCTTCCACCACCCCGTGGCGCAACTCGAACGTCGCGCCCATGGCCTCCAGGCCCTTGAGATGCATGTCGATCGGGCGGCTGCCGAAGTCGTCGCCGCCCGGCAGCGACAGCTGCACATGGCCGCAGCGACCCAGCAGCGGCCCGAGCACGTTGATGCTCGCCCGGATGCGCTCCACCAACTCGTAGGGCGCCACCGGCCGCAGCTGGCCGCCATTGACCATCCGCAGTTGGCCGGGCGCCACCCAGGTGCTGGTGACACCGATGGAGGCCAGCAGGTCGCTCATGATCCCCACGTCGGCGATGGCGGGCACATTGCTGAGCAGGTACTCGCCGTCGGCCAGCAGGGTGGCGGCCATCAGCTTCAGCACCGAGTTCTTGGCGCCGGGGATGACCACCTCGCCACGCAGCGGCCCGCCGTGGCGGACGATGATGCGTTCCTCGTCGTGCATAGGTCGACCAGTATGCACCCGTCACGGCCAGGTCGCGGACCGGCCATGCGTCACCCGCCGCTAGCCTCGCCCGGGTGCCCCGCCGCGACTGCACCGTCACCTCGACGTGGCCGGCCGGGTCCGCCGCTGCTACCACCGCGGCCACCCCACGCGACGACCTGCTCCGCGAGGCGGACACCGGCGACGGCACGTTCGTGCAGGCCCACGGCCCTTTCCACCGGTACCGGCGCACCGTCACCACAGCGGCCGACGGCACCGTCGCCGAGACCATCACCTACCGGCTGGACATCCCCGTGTTCGGCGCCCTCTTCGCCCTGCCGGTGCGCCGGGCCGTGCGCCACCGCCGCGCCCCCGGCAGCCCATCGCCGTGGTGGGCGCCGCCGGACCAGTTGAACGAGCGCCAGGTGCGCGCCCTCGCCCTCCTGGCCCTCGCCGCGGCCAGCGCCGCGTTCGCCAACACGCTCTACACCCAGACCGCCAACGCTGCCGCCACGGCATTCGGCATCAGCGACCGCGGCTTGGGCCAGGGTGGCGCCATCGTCCGCGTCGGCGTGCTCATCTCGCTGCCGTTCGCATTCCTCGCCGACCGTACCGGCCGGCGGCGGATGATCGTGCTGCTCGCCTGGCTGGCCCCGATCGGCTGTGCCATCGGCGCGCTCAGCCCGTCGTTCTGGTTCCTCACCGCGTCGCAGACCGTCGCCCGCCCGCTGGGCATCGCCCTCGGGCTACTGGCCGGCGTCGCCGCCGCCGAGGAGATGCCGCGCAACAGCCGGGCGTACGCGCTCAGCGTGCTGGCGCTGGCTGCCGGGCTGGGCGCCGGGCTGGCCGTGTCCGCCCTGCCGCTGCGCGACACCGGCCCCAACGGGTGGCGGCTCGCCTACGCCCTCGCCCTCCTGCTGTTGCCGATCGGCCTGCACCTCGGCCGCAGCCTGGACGAGACCCGCCGGTTCCAGACGGTGCACCGCATCCAGCCGCCGATGGACCGCCGCCGGCTGGCGCTGATCGTGGGTGTGGCGATCACCGCCAACCTGTTCGTGGCGCCCGCGTCGTTCTTTCAGAACGCCTACCTGGAGGACATCCGCGGGTACTCCGGCAGCGCCACCACGCTCTTCACGCTGGCCACGGGAACGCCCGCATCGTTGGGCCTGGTGCTGGGCGGCCGGTTGGCGGACATGATGGGCCGGCGGCGCCTGATCATGGTGTGCACACCCCTGTCCACCCTGTTCCTCGTGCTGGCGTTCATGGTGTCGGGCCCGTGGATGTGGGGCTGCGCGCTGGCCGGCAGCATCACCGCCTCGCTGGCCTACCCGGCGTACGCGGTCTACCGCGCCGAACTGTTCCCCACGGGCAACCGTGGCGGGGCCAACGGCCTGATCACCGCGGCGGCGCTGCTGAGCGGCTCGCTGGGCATCCTGGCCGTCGGCGTCTGGCGCGACCGCGGTGCGTCGTTCGGCACGCTGATGGCGGTGATGGCCATCGGCCAACTGGTGGCCGCAGGGATCGCCGTTGCCGGCTACCCCGAAACCGCCCACCTGGCGCTGGAGGAGATCAACCCCGGCGACCCCGTGATCGCCGAGGAGTGAGCCCGGCCAGGAAGTCGGCCACGGCACCCGCCACCTGCTGGTCCGCGCCCTTCAGGTCGTGACCCTTGCGGTCGATCCACACATGGGTGACGGGGCCGGGGATGGTGGCGGTCCACTCCTGCAACTCGTCGGGTGTGCCGAACGTGTCCTTCGTGCCGCTGACGAACAGGCACGGCACGGTGAGCCGCGGGAAGTGCTCCACCCGCAAGCGGTCGGACTTGCCGGGCGGGTGCAGCGGGTAGGAGATGAGCACCAGCGCGGTGGCCGGCAGCGGGTCCGCCTCGTCGCCGACGGCAAGGGAGCACATCCGCCCGCCCATCGAACGCCCGCCCAGCACCAGCCCCTCGCCACGAGCCAGCAGCGGCGCCGCCTCGTCGCGGACGCACTGCAGCAGCACGGGGGCGCGGTCCGGTGCCCGCCGGCCGGCCTTGCGGTACGGGAAGTCCGCCCGCACCACCGGGCGGGGTTCCACCGCGGCCTCGATGGCCACCAGGCTGGGATGGTCGGCCGACGAGCCGGCACCGGGGAACAGCAGCAGCGGTGCACTCATGGCGCCCCCTCCAGCAGGATGCGGCGGGCGTCGCCCAGCCGGTCGATGAGATGGGCGGCGTCGTCCTCGTCGCCACCGTGGTCGGGGTGAGCGGCCCGCAGCGCCCGCCGGTAGCGGGCCAGCACGTCCTTGCGCGACACGGCCGCGGTGCCGGCCGGAAAGCCGAGCACCTGCATGGCCCACTGGCGAGGGTCGGTGACACCCACCAGGTCGGCGCGGGCCACACCGGCGATCTCGGCCACGAACGACGGGCCCACCGCACCCTGCCAACGGGTGGCCCGGTGCAGCACGGGGGCGATGGCCCGCCGGGCCTCGTAGTCCAGCCGTTCGAGCGCATAGACGGCGCCGAGCACCTGCACCAGAGGTCGGCCCATCGAGTGCAGGTCGAACTCCACATGGTCCTCGTCGCCGACCATCTGGTGCACGCTCACGGCCAGCCCGTGACGGTCCACCTGGTAGCGGTGCTGCAGCCGGGGCTGGACGACCCGCTGCCCGGCAGCCACCTGGTCGATGAGGCGGCCGACGTCGGTGCGGAGGTCCTCCGGCACGCCCGGCATGTGCGCGGCCACCACGGCGGCCAACAGCACGCCACCCAACCCGGGCGCCGGTTCTGTGGGCAGCACCAGGTGGCCGAGCGCCAGGCGGCGGGTGGGCGTGGCCGGCCGGGTGTGCCAGATCTGCAGCTCGGCGAGCAGCATCGCAGGCCGTCAGATGTAGGGGCGGAGCAGGTCGTGGAGCTCCTCGGCGACCTCCATCGCGAGGTCTTCGTCCGGGGTGTCCTCGTCCACCAGGGCGCCGGTGAGCTCGTCGGCCAGCTCGCACACGCGTGCCCACAGGCGGGGGTCGACGCCGTAGGGCGGGCGCTCGGACTCGGTGGCGTCCACGGCCTCCAGCAGTTGCTCCAGCCCGCCGGCATCCAACGGGTCGCGGCGCAGTCGCTCGCCGGCCAGGAAGAACACGCTGAGGATCTCGAACGGCAGGCGGTCGTCGCCCTCGAGGTCCTCGGGGTCGTCGGCCTGACCGACCTCCCCGTTCTCCACCATGTCCAGCAGGGAATCCACCACGTCCTCGTCGTCGGTGTGCACCACCAGCGCCGAACCCTCCCAGCGGAACGGGATGCCCTGGCGGGTGAGCGCCCGCTCCGCGGCGTCGCGCTCGCGCTCGGGCCAGTCCTCCAGGTCGTACTCCGTGGTGGCGGCACCGGGCCTGAGCTCCACCCGCTCGGCGGCAGGGTTGTCGGTGGGCGGCTCGGCGGCGTGGTCGTAGATGATCCCCAGCCGGGCCTCCACCTGGGTGATGATGGAGTCCGCCGCGGCCTCATGGTCCTCCGGCACGAACAGCTCGGCACCGTCCCAGCCGTGCGGCACCTCCGCCTCGGCCAGCTCGGCAGCCAGCTCGGCCTGCTGGTCGAACGACCACATGCCCAGGTCGTAGATGACCCTCGGGGCTTCCGGGTCGTTGGGATTCCAGTCGCTCACCCGCCCGACCCTACCGGCAGGTGACGCTGCAGGAACGCCTCCATCCGCCGATACTCGTCGAGCTGATGCTCCGGCCGGCGCACCCCGTGACCTTCGTCGGGGTACGTGTACAACTCCACCGTGCCACCGGCGGCCCGCAGGCGCTCGGCGAACACCCGGCCCTGCTCCACCGGCACCACCCTGTCCAGCTCTCCGTGCAGCACCAGCACCGGCCGCGAGATGTACCGCTCGGCGTGCCAGATCGGCGATCGGTCCCGGTACCGCGCCTGCGCGGCGGGCAGTGCACCGACCAGCGAATGGCCGTAGTGACGCTCGAACCGGTGGCTGTTCTCCCTCATGCCCTCCAGGTCGGTGACGGGCGAGATGGCGATGACCGCCCCCACCAGTTCGGGATGGCGGCCGAGCACGCCGAGCGCGGTGAAGGCGCCGCCGGATGCGCCCATCAGCACCGTCGCCCAGGGGCCACCCCACCCTGCGCCGTGCGCGTGGCGGATCGCCGCGACCGTGTCGTCCACGTCCAGTTCGCCCCAGCGGCCGCGCAACGCCTGCTGGTACTCCCGCCCGTGCCCGGCGGAGCCACGGTGGTCGGGCACCAGGACGTTCCACCCCCGCGACCGCCAGAAGGCGATCCGCGGCAGGTAGGTGACCTGCAGCTGGTCGGTGGGGCCGCCGTGCAGCCACACCAGCAGCCGTCCGTCGGTGGCAGGTGTGGCGCGGTACAGGCGGGCATGCGTCACGCCGCCTGGCACCGGCACCTCGACCGCCTCGGGTTCCACCAGATCGCCGTCGGCCCACTCGGTGGTGGGTCCGGTGGCCAGCACGGTGCGCGCCCACGTGCTGGTGTCGTAGGCGACCACCTGGGTCGGCGTGACCGCCCCGGAGCGCAAGGCCACCAGCCGCCCGTCCGCCCACGACAACTGGCGGTGCACCCCGCGAGCCACTGCGACGGCCGTGCGAGTTCGGGTGTCCACCACGCACAAGCTGCCGAAGCCACGCTCGTTGCGGGTGAAGGCCACCCGATGCCCACCCGGCTCAGCGGCGAACGTCCGCAAACCTCCACCCCACAACGGCGGGCCGTGCTCCACCGGCTCCTCCACCAGCGGGCGGTCGTCCATCCACAGGTTGCGCCAGCCGTCGTCGTCGCGCAGGCACAAGGTGTGCCCGTCCAGGTACGGGCGCGGCTGCTGCACGGCGTGCCGGCCACGCATCGTCGCTCGCGTGCCGTCGGCGCGCCGCAGTTCCACGCGGGCGGCATCCCACGGCATGTCCGGCACGTTCCATGCCAGCCAGCCGACGTCACCGTTCGCCGCCACGCACGGGTCGAGGCAGAAGTCCGCGTTGCCGCGGTCCAGCCGTACGGGCCGGCCACCCTGGAAATCGGTGCGCCACACCTCCGCCTGGTCCACCACGTACACCACCGAGCGCCCGTCGGGCGAGCAGGCCGGCGCTGCGGCCTGGCGGTCCGGCCCGTGACGGGTCAGGCGCTTCGACGGCCCGCCGGAGATCCGCTGATGCCAGAGGTTGCCGTCCTCGCCGGCGTACACCACGCCCATGCCGGCGGGGGTGAAGCACCACATGCCGCCGCCGAACACACGCGCTTGGCGGATGGCCGGCGTGGTGGCGAGGTGGGCCACCGTGGTCGCCGTGTCGTGCACCACCAACCGGGACGCTCCCGCCGTGGCCAGGCCGTAGCCGACGACCGCGCCGATCGGCCCGGCACGCGGTTCGAACAGGTCTCTGCCTGTCATACAGCGTTCTGCGGGCACCAACACCACGAGCGCTCACCATAACGCTGCCCGCAGTGACGGGCCGCGTCCTGCGCACACTCCGTCGCAGCATCGGTGCTCCGTGTGGCCGGTAATTCAGTGGACGCCGGGGCGCGGACCGTGCCACGCTGCACCCCGTCCGTCGAGGCAGGAAGGAGGTGCCCCATCATGTTGATCACGCTGTCACTCGCCGATCGCGGTGGCCGGCGCCCCGCTGCCGGCGTCCGCGCCGCCTGACCGCCCGTCGGGTCCGGTCAGCCGCATCGCGGCCTCCCCGAGCACGCCCCCGGTCGCTGCCCGCCGCGCCCTCGCGCCCCGGGCGGCACCGGCCGCCGGCCCTCGCCCCATCTCCCATTCACCATCCACCCGGTCATTCACCACTTCCAGAAGGAGCATCCACCATGTGGACCACCACCCACCTCGACGTCGTGCACCGTGTCGCCCAGGACCGCCATCAGCGGCACCTGCGCGACGCCTCCCGACTCCGGCGCATGCCGGTACGGGAGCGGGAGCGACATCGAACCCGCCCCGTGCGGTGAGCCATCACGAACGGACCCGGCAGCACTGCGTCTGCCGGGCCCGTTCCGCGTCTGCCGCGAGCGCGCCACCCTTGGGGCGCGGGCGCCCGTCCCGGCTACCGTGACGAGCGTGAACGCGAACAGCCAACGCCCGGACCGCAACCTTGCCCTGGAACTGGTGCGGGTCACCGAATCTGCCGCGCTGGCCGCCTCCCGCTGGGTCGGCCGCGGCGACAAGAACGGCGCCGATGCGGCTGCGGTGGACGCCATGCGCACGGTGCTCAGCACGGTGCCGATGGACGGCATCGTCGTCATCGGTGAGGGCGAGAAGGACGAAGCGCCGATGCTGTTCAACGGCGAGCGCGTGGGCGACGGCACGGCCCCCCTCACCGACGTCGCGGTGGACCCCATCGACGGCACCACGCTCACTGCGAAAGGCCGGGCCAATGCCATCGCCGTCATCGCCGTCAGCGAGCGGGGCACCATGTTCAACCCCGGCCCGTGCGTGTACATGCAGAAGATCGCCGTGGGGCCGGACGCCGTTGGCAGCATCGACATCACCGCAACCGCCTCACAGAATCTGCGGTGGGTGGCCAAGGCCAAGGGCGAGTCCGTGCGCGACCTCACCGTGGTCATCCTCGACCGCGACCGCCACACCGAACTGATCGCCGAAGTGCGCTCCACCGGCGCCCGGGTGAAGTTGATCACCGACGGCGACATCTTCGGCGCCATCGCCACCTCCTGGCCGGAGGCCGGTGTGGACGTGCTGATCGGCGTGGGTGGCACGCCGGAGGGCGTCACTGCCGCAGCCGCGCTGAAGTGCATGGGCGGCGAGATCCAAGGCATGCTGGCCCCGCGTAACGACGCCGAACGTCAGCAGGCGCTGGACCTCGGCTACGACCTGGACCGCGTGCTCACCACCGACGATCTGGTGCAGGGCGACAACTGCTTCTTCGCTGCCACCGGCGTCACCGACGGCGAACTGCTGCGCGGCGTGCGCTACGACCGCCACACCGCCCGCACCCAGAGCCTGGTGATGCGGTCCAAGAGCGGCACCGTCCGGATGATCGACGCCCTCCATCGCATCGACAAGCTCTCCAGCTTCGCCTCCGTCGACTACTGACCCCGCGCGGCACAACACGAAGTGACGTGATATATCACGTCACTTCCCTGGTGGGCGGCAGTGTCACCGCGTCACTTCGTGGGTCTGAAGGGGTTCAGGTGCGCTGGACGAGGCCGCTGAGGCGACGGGCGACACGGCGCGGCAGCACACCCGTGGCGGCGGCCATCGTCTTGTAGAGCACCCCCGGGACGCTCAGTGCCCGCCCGCGGGCCACGTCGCGCAGCCCCACCGCCGCCACCTGCTCCGCCGTCAGCCAGGCGAACTCCGGGTACTGCTCCTGGTACCCGCTGGAGTTGCTGACGCTGATGAACTCCGTGCGGGTCAGGCCGGGGCACAGCGTGGTGACGTGCACCCCCGTGCCGCGGGCCTCTTCGTGCAGGCTCTCCCCCAGGCTGGTGACGAACGCCTTGGTGGCCGCGTAGACGGCCAGGCCGGGGGCCGGCTGGAAGCTGACGACGCTGCTGACGTTCAGCAGGTAGCCGCGACCACGAGACATCATTCCGGCCAGCGCAGCATGGCTCAACCGGGTCACGGCGGTGGCGTTGAGGGCGATCTCCCGCTGCAGGCGTTCGGCCTCCAACTCGTGGAACCGGCCGCTGGTGCCGAAGCCGGCGTTGTTGACCACCAGGTCGGCCACGTCGGCGCGTTCGGCCACGGTGGCCAGGCCGTCAGGGGTCGTCAGGTCGGCGGCCAGCACCCGCACGCCAGGGCAGCGGTCCGCCAGCGCGTCCAGCCGGTCCGCCCGACGGGCGACGGCCACGGTCGGCACGCCTGCGTCGGCGAGCAGTTCCACCATGGCCTCACCGATGCCACTCGAGGCACCGGTGACCAGCGCCGAGCGGAACGGGTACCGGGTCTTCTCCGCCATGCTCACCGTCTCCTCCTGCGAACTGACGCGCCCGCAACGCCGCTGACCTGGGAAGTGACGTGATATATCACGTCACTTCGGGTTGGGGTTGGGGCTGGGCAGCGGGGAACGGGTCAGTGGGCGCCTTGGGCGGTGCCGACCACGCCGCCGGAGGCGGCGAGGCGGGCATGCGCACGCGACAGCGCCGACACGGCCTCGGCGTCGTGCTCCTTGCGCAGCAGTTCCTCGGCGTTCTCCTTCGCACGCATGGCGCGGCCGGTCGATGTGCTCGCCGAGCTCGGCGAGGTCGCTGAGGATGCTGACCGTGTTGCCGGCCACCTGCACGAACCCGCCGTGCACGGCCACGTCGAGGACGCTGCCGTCGGCCATGCTGATCCGCGTGTGGCACTCCGTGAGGGCGCCGAGGAAGGGGGCATGGCCGGGCAGGAAGGCGATCTCGCCGCCACCCAGGGTGCGGGTGATGACCTGCGTCGCCTCGCCGGTGAAGAGCACCTTCTCCGGCGAGACCAGCCGCACTTCCATCGTGGCCATGCTCAGCCCGCCTGCTCGGAGAGCGCCTTGGCCTTGGCCAGAACCTGCTCGACACCGCCCACGTTCAAGAACGCCTGCTCCGGCACGTCGTCGAGGTCGCCGCGGAGGATGGCGTCGAAGCTCTCCACCGTCTCGGCCACCGGCACGGTCTCGCCGGGCACGCTGGTGAACACCTCGGCCACGTAGAACGGCTGCGACAGGAACCGCTGGATCTTGCGGGCCCGGGACACCGTGAGGCGGTCCTCGTCGGAGAGCTCGTCGAGACCGAGGATGGCGATGATGTCCTGCAGTTCCTTGTAGCGCTGCAGGTTCTCCTGCACGCCACGGGCCACCCGGTAGTGCTCGGCACCGACGACTTCGGGGCTGAGGATCGTGGAGGTCGAGGCCAGCGGGTCCACGGCCGGGTAGATGCCGAGGGCGGCAACCTGGCGGGACAGTTCGGTGGTGGCGTCCAGGTGGGTGAAGGTGGTGAACGGCGCCGGGTCGGTGTAGTCGTCGGCGGGCACGTACACGGCCTGCAGCGAGGTGATCGACCGGCCGCGGGTGGAGGTGATGCGCTCCTGCAGCTGGCCCATCTCGTCGGCCAGGGTGGGCTGGTAGCCCACGGCCGAGGGCATGCGGCCGAGCAGGGTGGACACCTCGGAGCCCGCCTGCACGAAGCGGAAGATGTTGTCCACGAACAGCAGCACGTCCTGGTTCTGCACGTCGCGGAAGTACTCCGCCATCGTCAGCGCCGACAGGGCCACGCGCAGGCGCACGCCCGGCGGCTCGTCCATCTGGCCGAAGACCAGCGCGGCCTTCTCGTACACGCCGGATTCCTGCATCTCCAGGCGGAGGTCGGTGCCCTCACGGGTGCGCTCGCCCACGCCGGCGAACACCGACACACCACCGTGGTTCTGCGCCACACGGCGAATCATCTCGGTGATGAGCACCGTCTTGCCCACGCCGGCGCCACCGAACAGGCCGATCTTGCCACCCTGCAGGTACGGGGTGAGCAGGTCGATGACCTTGATGCCGGTCTCGAACATGCGGGCACGGGGCTCCAGCGTGTCGAAGTCCGGGGCGTCACGGTGGATGTCCCAGCGCTCCAGCCCGTCGGCGTAGCCCGGCTCGGCGTCGAGGGCCTCGCCCCACACGTTCCACACATGGCCGAGCACCTTGTCGCCCACGGGCACCTGGATGCCGTGGCCGGTGTTGCGCACCGCAGTGCCGCGCTTCAGGCCGTCGGTGGGCTTCATGCAGACCGCACGCACCCGGCTGTCGCCGAGCTGCTGGGCGGTCTCGGCCAGGATCTTGATGTCCTGCCCATCGACACTCACGGTGAACTCGAGCGCCGTGTTGATCTCCGGCAGGGCGCCGCGGGGGAACTCGACGTCGATCACGGGGCCGGCGATGCCGACGACTCGCCCGTCCTTGAGTTCGTTCTCGGTCATGGTCATGGCGGTGTGTTCCTTGTGGTGTCAGTGCGTGGCTGCGGAGAGGGTGTCGTCCAGCGGGCCGAGGTCGACCTGCTGATGCTTCTTGGCGTCGCCGGCGAGGGCTTCGGCACCGCCGACGATCTCCATGATCTCGGTGGTGATGGAGTCCTGGCGGGCACGGTTCATGATGCGGCTGAGGTTCTTGATGAGCTCCTCGGCGTTGTCCGTGGCGCTCTTCATCGCCCGCTGGCGGAACGCGTGCTCGCTGGCGGCAGCGTTCAGCAGGGCGGCGTAGATACGGGCCTCGACGTAGCGGGGCAGGAGGGTGTCCAGGATGGTGCCCGGGTCCGGTTCGAACTCGTAGTCCGCCGGCGTGCCCGCGGCGTCGGGCGCCTTGCCGTCGCCACCTTGCACGACCTCGCGGTCGAGCGGCACGAGGGGACGCTGCACCACTTCCTGTGAGCCGGCGGAGATGAAGCGGGTGTACACCAGCTCCACACGGTCGAACTCACCACGCAGGTACGCGTCCACCACGTACTCGCCGATGGCCTTGGCATCGGCGTAGGTGGGGTTGTCGCTGAACCCACCGAAGCTCTGGGCGATGGTGTACCCGCGGAAGCGGAAGTACCCCAGCGCCTTGCGGCCAACCGTGACCACGGCGTAGTTGCTGCCCTGCAGCACGCCGGCCTTGATCTCGCCTTCCGTGGCGCGCTGCACGCCGGCGTTGTAGCCGCCGCACAGGCCACGGTCGGCCGTGATGACCACATAGGCAGTGGTCTTGACCTCCGGCCGGCTGACCAGCAGCGGGGACTGCGAGTTGCCGCCGGCCGCGGCGAGGTCCTTCACCACATCGGTGATCGAATCGCTGTAGGGCACGGCGGCGGCAACCCGCTGCTGGGCCTTGACGATCCGCGATGCGGCGATCAGTTCCATGGCGCGCGTGATCTTCTTCGTGGCCTGGACGCTGCGAATGCGTCCACGAAGAATGCGCTCCTGACCTCCGGCCATGACTACTCCGTTGCGAGGGTTTTGTCGCTCTCGGCCTCGCCGAGCTCGGCGGCGGACGTGGCGGTGGGATCGGCGGCACGCTGCTCGGCAGCACGGGCCAGGAACATCTCCTTGAAGTCGGCCACGACCTGGCCGAGATCGTCGGGGATGCCACCGGTGCGCAGGCTGTCCAGCAGGTCGGCGTGGCGCAGGCGCATGTGGTCGAGCAGCGCCTGCTCGAACCGGCGCACGTCCTCCACCGGCAGATCGTCGAGGTAGCCGCGGGTGCCGGCGAAGATGCTGACCACCTGCTCCTGCACGGGCATCGGGCTGTTCAGCGGCTGCTTCAGCAGCTCCACCAGGCGGTAGCCACGCTCCAGCTGGGCCTTCGACACGGCGTCGAGCTCCGAGCCGAACGTGGCGAAGGCCTCCAGCTCACGGAACTGGGCGAGGTCCAGCTTCAGCGTGCCGGCGACGCCCTTCATCGACTTGATCTGCGCCGCACCGCCCACGCGGGACACCGAGATGCCGACGTCCACGGCCGGGCGCACACCGGACTTGAACAGGTTGTCCTGGAGGAACACCTGGCCGTCGGTGATCGAGATCACGTTGGTGGGGATGTAGGCGGACACGTCGCCGGCCTTGGTCTCGATGACCGGGAGGGCCGTGAGCGAACCGGCGCCACGCTCGTCGGAGAGCTTGGCGGCACGCTCCAGCAGGCGGCTGTGCAGGTAGAACACGTCGCCCGGGTAGGCCTCACGGCCCGGCGGGCGGCGCAGCAGCAGCGACATCTGGCGGTAGGCCTCGGCCTGCTTCGACAGGTCGTCGTACACCACGAGGGCGTGCTCGCCGTTCTCCATCCAGTGCTGCCCGAGGGCGCAGCCGGAGTAGGGGGCGAGGTACTTGAAGGGCGCCGGGTCGGAGGCCGGGGCGGCCACGACCACGGTGTACTCCAGCGCGCCGTACTGGCGGAGCACTTCCACGGTCTGGGCGACCGTGGAGCCCTTCTGGCCGATGGCGACGTAGATGCACTTCACGCCGAGGCCACGCTGGTTGATGATCGTGTCGATCGCCACCGTGGTCTTGCCGGTCTTGCGGTCGCCGATGATCAGCTCGCGCTGGCCGCGGCCGATCGGGGTCATCGCGTCGATGGCCTTGATGCCGGTCTGCAGCGGCTCGTGCACCGGCTTGCGGCCGAGGATGCCAGGGGCCTGGATCTCCACGCGGCGGTCGATGCCGCCGATGATCTCGCCCTTGCCGTCCAGCGGCTCGCCGAGGGCGTTGATGACCCGGCCGAGCAGGGCGTCGCCGACCTGCACGGAGAGGATGCGGCCCGTCGCCTTGACGGTCTGCCCTTCCTCGATGCCTTCGGCATTGCCGAGCACCACGGCACCGATGGCCGCTTCTTCCAGGTTGAGGGCGAGGCCGACGGTGCCGTCCTCGAACTCGAGCAGCTCGTTGACGGCGCAGTCCGGGAGGCCGCTGACGCGGGCGATGCCGTCGCCCACCTCGGCGACGCGACCGACGGTGCGGGCCTCCAGCGAAGGCTCGAAGCCCTCCAGGTTCTTCTTCAGCGCCGCAGCGATGTCGCCGGCGGAGAGAGTGAGTTCAGCCATGGTTCTTCGAGCTCCTAGAGGCGGGACTTCAGCTGGTCGATACGGGTGCGGACGCTGCCGTCGATGACGGTGTCGCCGACGGTGGCCACCACGCCGCCGATGACGGCGGGGTCGACGACCACCTTCAGGTTCACCTGGCGGCCGGTGGCGTTGGCCAGGGCGGCGGCGAGGCGGGCCTGCTGGTCGGCGGAGAGCGGCACGGCTGTGCGCACTTCGGCGACCTCGAGGTTCTTGGCGCTACTGGCCCGGGCCACCAGCGTGTCGATGATGGCCGGCAGGTCGCGGCCGCGACCGGCGCCCACCACCATGCTGATGAGCTGGGTGGTGGTGGCCGTGGCCTTGCCGCCGAGGAGGTCCTCCACGATGGCCAGGCGCTTGGCGGCCGGGATCATGTCGTCGGTGAGGGCGGACCGCAGGGAGTCGCTGGACTCGAAGCTGCGGGCGAAGCGGAAGAGCTCGTCCTCCACCTCGTCCAACGTGCCTTCGGCCCGGGCGATCTCGAACAGGCCGCGGGCGTAACCCTCGATACGTGCGTCGCTCATGCGCTGGCTCCCACTCGCGAAATGAAGCTCTCGATGAGCTCCTGCTGCGTCGCGTCGTCCAGGCTGCCCTTGACCACATGGTCGACGGCGGCGTGCGACAGGCGGGCGATCTCGGCCCGCAGTTCGTCGCCGGCGCGGCTGCCCATGGAGGCGATCTCGGCCGACGTGCGGGTGCGGACGTCGGCGATCTCCTGCTCCAGGCGGGCCCGACCCTCGCTGAGGACCAGCGCCGCCTGCTCCTCGGCCTCGCCGAGGATGCGAGCGCGGGCGGCTTCGATGTCGCCCTTGGCCTGACGGATCTCGGCGGCCTCGGTGGCGGCCGCAGCCTTGTCGGCGGCAGCAGCGTCGAGCTCCTTCTGGATCCGCTCGGTGCGAGCAGCCATGCCCTTCTTGATGGCCGGCCCGCCGAACTTCCACAGCAGGCCGAAGATCAGCAGCGACGACAGGGTGCCCCAGATCAGCTCTGCCTTGTCGGGCAGCAGCCAGCTGTGCGACGTGATGTGACCGTCGCTGTCGACCCCGAATTCTTCGCCGGCGATGAGGCGCCCGGCGACGGTGGCGATGCCCAGAACGTTCATCGCGCCATCACCTCCTGCACCACTCGCGTCACGACGTCGTCGCTCGGGCGGCGGCCAGTGGCCAACTCGCCGGCGCGGCCGGCGACGTCGCCCACTGCCGCGGCGATCTGATCCCGCACCGCGGCCTTGGCGGCCTCGGCCTCGGCCATCGCCGCCGACCGCTGCGCCGACACCTCGGCGTTGACGTCGGCCATCGCTGCGGCACGCTCGGCCTCCAGCGTCGCCCGGGCGTCGTCCACCTTGCGGGCGGCTTCGGCCTTGATGGCGGCCAGCTGGGCCTCGTACTCGGCCACTTCCGCACGGGCCGCGGCGCGCTCCGCGTCGGCGCTCTCGTGCGCCGAACGGATGCCGTGGTACCGGGCGTCCATGCCCTTCTTCAGCCTCGGGTAGAGGAAGAAGCGCATGAGGAGCGCGAACACGATGAACGAGCCAGCACCCCAGGCGAGCTCCTTGAGCTCGGGGATGATGGGGCCGGGTTCCTTCGGATCCGTGACACCGGCGAGCTCTTCAGAGCCCTCCCCCTCCATGGGGGTCAGGTGGACGGTGACCGAAGTTCCCTCGAGATGGACGACGGCTGCGAGCACGTCAACTCCTTCGGGACGGGTGGAATTCGAACGGGTGGATCAGAGGCCGATGAGGATGAAGACCACGAAGCCGATGAGGGCGAGCGCCTCGGTGAAGGCGATGCCGAGGAACATGGTGGTACGCACCATGCCGGCGGCCTCGGGCTGGCGGGCCATGGCCTCGACCGACTTGCCGACGAGGTAACCGATGCCGATGCCAGGGCCGATGGCGGCCAGGCCGTAGGCGAAACCGGCCGACGAAGCGGCGGCGGCGGCCTTCTGCTCGTCGGCGGTGAGGCCGGTGGCTGCCACGAGGTGGGCGAAAGCTTCCATTGTTCTGTGATTCTCCTGATGAGTGTTCTGGGTATGGAGATTGGGTTGGGTCAGTGCTCGGGATGGGCCGAGCTACCGATGTACACGGCCGTGAGGATGGTGAAGATGTAGGCCTGCAGGAAGGCCACCAGCACCTCGAACGCCGTGAGGAAGATGAGCATGAAGAGGGGCAGCACCATCATCGGCTTCAGCAGCGCCTGCATGGTCTCAGCGGTGATCAGCGACTGGGTGAGCAGGGCGAACACGACGAGCAGGATGTGCCCGGCGAGCATGTTGGCGAAGAGTCGCACCGTGAGCGAGAAGGGACGGACGATGTAGTTGGACACCAGCTCGATGAGGCCCACCAGCGGCTTCAGCGCCACCGGCACGCCGGGGGGCCAGATGGTGTGGGTGAGGTACTTGATGCCCTGGTGCTTGAAGCCGACGCCCATGTAGACGACCCACACGAGGAGGGCGAGGAACATGGGGATGGCCATGCGGGCCGTGGCCGGCATGTAGATGACCGGGATGATGCCGGGTGCGTTGCACAGGTAGATGAAGATGAACAGGCTGAGCAGGAACGGCGTCCAGCCCAGGCCGTCCTTGCCCATCGTCTGCATGACGATGCCGTTCTCGATGAACTCCACCGAGCTCTCCGCCAGGTTGCGGACGCCCTTCGGCGCGGTGTTGGCGTCCTTGCTGCCGGCCAGCAGGAACACGACCGTGCCGATGACGGCCGCCGCGACGGCGATGAGCGCCACCTTGTTGAAGGACGTGAAGAGATCCTTCCAACGCAGGATGGAGTTGATCAGCGGGAACTTGAAGGCTTCGGCGATCACGGTGATTCCTGTGGGTTACGAGCGGACTGGTTTCAGGCCTGGGTGGGCAAGGGAGATGGCGACGTACTTCATCTCCCAGACCAGGAGACCGAGGTGCGTCACGATGATGGTCGCTCCGAGGGCCGGGAGCGAAATCCAACCGGCGTCCTTCACCAGCAGAACTGCCAGGAAGATGAGGCCGAGGCGGACGAGGTAGCCGAACAGTACCGCACCCATCATCAGCCCGATGCTGATGCGGGCGGTCATGGCGACGGTGCCGGCGGCAAGTGCGAAGTTGACGAGGACGATGGCGACGCCGTAGGCGCTGCTGTACGCACCGTGCAGGCCCCAGATGAAACCGCACACGGCGATCAGCAACGGAGCGACGACCAGCCCCCGCTTCACCATGTCCTTGGTGACGCTGACCTCCGGCGCCGGGCCGGGCAGGGCGGTGAGGACCGGATTCGGCTCGGTCATGGTCATGCCGCCTGCTCCGAGGAGGGCGCCGACTTCGGCTGGGCGGCACGAGCAGCGGCACGCTCGGCCTGCAACTGATCCATGGTGGCCGAGTACTCGTAGTACATCTTGAGGAACTGGCCGACGACCGACACCACCACGAGCACGATGGCCACGAGCGGCCAGGTGCCGAGCCAGTGGTCCACCAGCGCACCGACGCCCAGGAACACCAGCATCGTGAGCGCGAAGTCCACACCACGGCCCAGCGTCTGGCCATTCTGCGCCGTGTCCAGCGGGCGCGGTGTGGGGAGGAGCTTCACGAGAGAGGTGGGGCCTTCGGTCGCGCGCAAGCCACCACGATGTGACCCGCTTGTGAACGCGCACACAATCTAGCCGGTCGGTAGCCGGGCCGCGCAAATCCGTCGTGTGGCGTTCATGTTGCAGTTCGCGCCGGCCTCAGGCCCGGCGCCGGCGGATCTGCGGGTGCAGCACCGTGTACAGCACCAGCCCGAGCATCGCCGCCCCGATGGGGATGTAGCTCGCCCCGCTTCCGGTGAACACCGGGTAGAGCACGAAGGCGGACAGCAGCGCCGTCCACGCCCACAGGATGAGCACACTGCGACGCTGCCCGTGCCCCATCTCCATGAGCCGGTGGTGGAGGTGCTTCTTGTCGGCCGACGACACGCCCTGCCGCTTGGCCGCGCGTCGGATGATCGCCCACAGCGTGTCCAGGATCGGCACCCCGAGGATGAACAGGGGGATGAACAGCGGGGCCAGGAAGAAGTAGGTCTGGCCCACGTACCGCTGGTTGTTCGGGTCGGCCCGGCCCCCCACCACGCTGGTGCTGACGGCCATCAGCAGGCCGAGCAGCAACGCCCCGCCATCCCCCATGAAGATCCGCGCCGGATTGAAGTTGTGCGGCAGGAAGCCGATGCAGATGCCGACGGTGAGGATCGCCACCAGTGGCCCGAGGTTGGGCTGGGTGAGCATGCCGACCTCCGGGTCGGCGAGGCGCTGGCTGTAGAGGAAGAACGCCCCGGCGCCGATGGCCACGATGCCGGCGGCCAGGCCATCCAGCCCGTCGATCAAGTTGATGGCCTGGGTCATGCCCAGCAGCCACACCGTGGTGAAGAGTGGGATCCAGTCGTCGCTGAGCACGAAGACGTCCACGAACGGGACACGGAAGTAGAACATCGTGACGCCGTAGTAGACGAGCACCACGGCCACCAGCACCGTGCCCGCCACCTTGGCCGGCGCGGAGATCTCGCGGATGTCGTCGATGAACCCCACGAGGAACATCAGCACGGCGGCGAAGATCACGCCCTGGGGCTCGGAGCTACGGGCGAACAGCGGGTCGAACACGTCGAGCAGGCGGGCCACCCCGAATGCCACGACGAACCCGGTGATCATCGCGATGCCGCCCACGTCGGGCGTGGGCACCTTGTGGACACGGCGCTCGTCGGGCTCGACCACCCACCCGAACCGCTTCGCCGCCATGACCACCACCGGTGTGGTGGCGAACGTGACCACTGCGGCGATCGCCCCGATCAGCAGGTAGGAGGCGGTGGTGGGCATGTGGGCCGGCGGGCGTCAGCCGTATGCGGGGAACTGGGCGCACAGCGCCGCCACGTCGGCCTTCGCCGCGGCGACGGCGGCGGGGTCGTCGCGGTGGCGCAGGATGCGGGCGATGAGCGCAGCGATCTCGGCCATCTGCGGCTCCTTCATCCCCTGCGTGGTGACCGACGGAGTGCCGATACGCACGCCGGATGTGACGAACGGGCTGCGCGGGTCGTCGGGGATGGTGTTCTTGTTCAGCGTCACGCCGCCCTCGTCCAGCACGGCCTGGGCCTCCTTGCCGGTGAGGTCGGCGTCGAACGGCCGCAGGTCCACCACCATCAGGTGGTTGTCGGTGCCACCGCTGACCAGGCGGAAGCCCTGGCCCACCAGCGCCTCGGCGAGCGCGCTGGCGTTGGCCACCACCTGCGCGGCGTATGCCTTGAAGCTCGGCTGTGCTGCTTCGAAGAACGCCACTGCCTTGCCGGCGATGACGTGCTCCAGCGGGCCGCCCTGCCAACCGGGGAACACCGCCTTGTCCACCGCCTGGGCGAACTCCTTCTTGCACAGGATGGTGCCACCGCGCGGGCCGCGCAGCGTCTTGTGCGTGGTGAACGTGACGATGTCCGCGTACGGCACCGGGTTCGGGGCCACGCCACCGGCGATGAGGCCGGCGATGTGCGCGGCGTCGAACAGGAACAGGGCGCCCACCTCGTCGGCGATCGCCTTGAACGCCGCGGGGTCCAGGCGACGCGGATAGCTGGTGGTGCCGGCCACGATCATCTTCGGCCGGTGCTCCAGCGCCAGGTCGCGCACCTGATCCATGTCGATGCGCTCGTCGCCGGGGGTCACCTTGTACGGAATGAAGTGGTAGTACATCCCGCTGGCGTTCACCGGCGAGCCGTGCGTGAGGTGGCCACCGTGGTCCAGGCTGAGGCCCAGCACGGTGTCGCCCTGCTGGAGCACCGCCTGGTAGGCGCACATGTTGGCGTTGGCACCGGAGTGCGGCTGCACGTTGGCGTGGTCGGCACCGAACAGCGCCTTCACCCGTTCGATGGCCAGCGCCTCGATGGAGTCCACCACGGCGTTGCCGCCGTAGTAGCGCTTGCCCGGGTAGCCCTCCGAGTACTTGTTGGTGAGCACGCTGCCCACTGCCTGCATGACGGCGGGGGACGTGAAGTTCTCGCTGGCGATGAGTTGCAGGCCGGTGACCTGGCGCTGCACCTCGGCCGCGATGAGGTCGCTGACCTCGGTGTCCGGGTTGGTGTCGCTGGGGAAGGGCATTGGGGGCTCCGTGACGGTGGGAGGTGGGGCGGGTCAGCCGCGGGCGGCTTCGTCCGCCTCGATCTGCATGAGTTGCTCGACCCGGCGGGCGTGGCGGCCGCCTTCGAACTGGGTGGACATGAACGTGGCGAGGATCTCCTCGGCGAGGCCGACGCCCACCACCCGGCCGCCCATGCTGAGCACGTTGGCGTCGTTGTGCGCCCGAGCCATGCGGGCCGTGTACAGGTCGTTGCACAGTGCAGCACGCACGCCGCGCACCTTGTTGGCGGCAAGCTGCTCGCCCTGGCCGCTGCCACCGAGGACGATGCCGAAGTCGGCGCCGCCGTCGCGCACGGTGCGGCCCACGGCCGCGCAGATCGGCGGGTAGTCGCAGCTCTCGGTGGAATGGGTGCCGTGATCGAGGACCTCGTGGCCCTGGCCGCGCAGCAGCGCGACGAGGTGCTCCTTGAGGTCGAAGCCGGCGTGGTCGGAGCCGATGGCGACGCGTGACATCGAGGCGAGTGTAGGGCGCGACCGCCCCCGGCGCCGGTTCGCTTCCCGGGGCTGCCGATCCGTACCCTGGCGCCGATGTCCGCAGCCACCTCCCTCGACCCCCGCACGCCCGTCCTCGTGGGCGCCGGCCAATTCCTCCACCGCGCCACGGGGCTGGACGACGCGCTCGACCCCGTGGCCCTCATGGCCGAGGCCGTGCGGGCCGCCGCAGCCGACGCCGGCCTCGCCTCGGTGCCTGCCGCGGATTCCATCCGCGTGGTCGGTCTGCTGAGCTGGCGGTACGGCGACCCGGCGTGGGTGCTGGCCCAGGAGCTCGGTCTGTCGCCTCGCGAGACCGCCGTCACCACCATGGGCGGCAACAGCCCGCAGACGCTGGTCAACAGCACGGCGCTGGAGATCCAGCGCGGCGAGCTGGACCTGGCCATCCTCACCGGTGGCGAGGCCTGGCGCACCCGCATGCGCGCCCGCAAGCAGGACGTGGAGCTGGACTGGCCCAAGGCGCCCGATGACCAGGTGGCCCGCCTGCTGGGCGAGGACCTGGACATGACCCACCCCGACGAACGCGCCCGCGGGCTGATGATGCCCGTGCAGGTGTACCCGATGTTCGAAACGGCCATCCGCGCTGCGGCCGGCCGCTCGGTGGAGGACCATCAGGCGCTGGTGGCCGGCCTGTGGTCACGCTTCAGCGAGGTCGCTGCCGCCAACCCGTACGCCTGGCTGCGCGAGGCCCGTTCGCCCGAGGAGCTGCTGGCCACCGGCCCGCAGAACCGGATGATCGGGTTTCCCTACCCGAAGTACATGAACTCCAACAACGACGTGGACATGGGCGCCGCGCTCATCATGTGCAGCGCGGAGAAGGCCGCCGCGCTGGGCATCCCCCGCGATCGCTGGGTGTTCCCCCATAGCGGCACGGACTGCCACGAGCACCAGTTCATCAGCAACCGCTGGAGCTTCTCCGAGACGCCCGCCATCGCGCTCGGCGGGCGGATGGCGTTGGACCTCGCCGGCACCACCATCGACGAGGTGGAGATCGTCGACCTGTACTCGTGCTTCCCGTCCGCCGTGCAGCTGGGCGCCCAGAGCCTGGGCCTGCCGCTGGACCGCCAGCTCACCCGCACCGGCGGCCTGGCGTTCGCCGGCGGCCCGTGGAACAACTACGTCATGCACGCCATCGCCACAGTGATGAACGACCTGCGCGAGCAGCCGGGCACCACCGGCCTGGTGTGGGCCAACGGCGGCTACGCCACGAAGCACGCGTTCGGCGTGTACCGCACCACCCCGCCGGCGGGCGGGTTCCAGCACGCCTATCCGCAGGACGTCATCGACGCCATGCCGCGCCGCGAACTGGCCGCCCCCGCCGACGCCGCCGGCGACGCCACCATCGAGGCGTACACCGTGATGCACAGCCGCGACGGCGTACCGGAGACCGTCTACGCCGCCTGCCTGCTGGCCGACGACCGCCGGGCGTGGGGCACCAGCACCGACGCGTCGCTCGCCGCAGCCATGTGCGAGGGCGAATGGGTCGGCCGCCCCGCCACCCTCGACCCCGACGGCATCATCACCCCCGTCTGACCCGGTCGGAGGGTTTCGTGCTCGGAGGCGTACCGGAACCCTCCGACTAGATCGCGTCGCCGACGCCGCTGCTGGCCAGGTCGGGGCACGTGGTGGCCAGGTAGGCGTCGGTGGCCGGGGTGTCGGCGCTGGTCGCGGCGAGGCTGGGGTCCTGGGCGAAGGGGGTGACGGCCGCGTCGAACGTCGCGGCAGCCGCCTCGATGAGGTTGCCCAGGCGGGCCGGCACGCCCGGCACGTCGATCACCGGATTCGTGGAGTCGCGGCGACGAAGTGCGTCCAGCCAGGCCAGGCGCAGCTCGCCCAGGTCGTCCTCGCTGGCCCCGGCGGCGACCAGCGCGGCCAGTGCCTTCTCGGCGCGCCGGGCAAACGGGCCCACCACGTCCGTCAGCACCACGGACCGCTCCCCCACCAGTTCGGCCGGCCAGCGGCCGCCGATGCCGTTCACCGCGTCGGTGAGCGCGGCCGAGGCGATGACCTCCAGGCGGGCGACGTCCAGCGAGGTGAGATCACCGAACGCCACCGCGACGCCGATCGCCTGCAGCGACCCCGAATAGCGGGCCCAGGCCGCGCAGAACTCGTCGGCGTCGTCGATGCCCGGCACGCCGGTGGGTTCCGGTCCGACCGTGGTGGTGGAGCCCGCCGCTGTCGTGGCCGGGGCGTCCGACGGTGACGGGTCGGTCGTTGGCGGCACGGAAGGTTCCGCCACGACCGTGGTGGGCGGCACCGTCGATCCGCTGCTGGAACCCGCGTCGTCGGCGCACCCGGCCAAGCCGCCGGCGCCCAGGCTGAACGCCACGCACCACGCCAGGGGAAGGGCCGACCGCATCGCCGCGAGCGTAACGGTGGCAAGCTCGCGGACGATGTCGCCCTCGCACCCCACCCCGCTCCCGATCATCCTCGACTGCGACCCCGGCCACGACGACGCGATCGCCATCGTCGTCGCAGCCCGCCACACCAACCTGCTCGGCATCACCACGGTCGCCGGCAACGCCCCGCTCAGTGCCACCAGCCGCAACGCCATCATCATGCGCGACCTGCTCGGGCTGGACGCCCCGGTGCACGCCGGCGCCAACCGCCCGCTCGTGCAGCCGGCCCGCCACGCCGGCTACGTGCACGGCGTCAGCGGCATGGACGGCGCCGACCTGCCCGAGCCCAGCGGCCCACCGGAGAGCCACGACGCAGTCGGCTTCATCATCGACACCTGCCGTGCCCACGAGGGCGTGTGGCTGGTGCCCACCGGGCCGCTCACCAACATCGCGCTCGCCCTGCGCGCCGCGCCCGACGTGGCGGCCCGCATCGCCGGCATCTCCGTCATGGGCGGCGGAACGTTCGGCAACCGCACCGCGGCCGCCGAGTTCAACCTGTGGGCCGACCCGGAGGCCGCGGACATGGTGTTCTCCTACGGTGGGCCGCTCATCATGTCGGGCCTGGACGTCACCCATCGCTTCCAGGCCCTGCCGGAGCGGATCGACATGGTGCGGGCGCTGCCGGGCCGCCTGGCCGCCGTGCTGGCCGACCTCCTCGACTTCTTCAGCGAGACCTACCGCAGCCGCCACCACCACATCACCGGCGCCGCGGTGCACGACCCGTGCGCGGTGATGGCCCTCACGCACCCCCACCTGTTCCGACGTGAGTTCCGTCACGTGGAGATCGAGACCCAGGGCCTGCGCACCGCCGGCATGACCGTGATCGACCAGCGCGACCTGAAGGAGGTGCCCGACGCCAACTGTGATGTGCAGGTGGACGTGGACGCCGACGCCGCCTGGGCCGTGGTGGTGGACGCCATCGCCCACTTCTCCCGCTGACGCACCCCGCCGACACCCGCCAACGCCCCACGCCGACCGGCGCTCCGCCTCTGCCGCGCCCTGCACCCCGCCCTACGCTCTCGCCATGCGTGCTGCCGTGATGCGTGACTGGCAACTGCGGGTCGACGACCTGCCCGACCCCACCCCCGGCCCCGGCCAGGTGCTCACCAAGGTGCTCGCCTGCGGCATCTGCGGCAGCGACCTGCACATGCTGCAGCACGGCGCCGAAGTGCGCCAGCTCACCCGCGAGCTGCTGGGCGACGCCGAGCCCGACCCGATGGCCCCGAAGTCGTTCGAGCCGCAGCACGACACGGTGATGGGCCACGAGTTCTGCTGCGAGGTGGTGGACCTCGGGCCGGGCGTGGAGAACCTCAAGGTCGGCGATGTCATCGTCAGCATGCCCGTCGCGTTCGACGCCGACGGCCTGCACACGGTGGGCTACAGCAACCGCTACAACGGTGGTTACGCCGACCTGATGGTGCTCAACGAGATGCTCGGCCTGAAGGTGCCGGCCGGCCTGCCCGTGGAGTTGGCGGCGATGACCGAACCGCTGGCCGTCGGCGTGCACGCCGTGGCCAAGAGCCGCATCAGCGCCGGCGAGAGTGCCGTCGTCATCGGCGCCGGGCCGGTGGGCCTGGCGTGCATCGCGGAACTGCGCATGCGCGGCATCGGCCCGATCATCGTCGCCGACTACTCCGCCAAGCGGCGCGAACTGGCCGCGCTGCTGGGCGCCGACGAGGTGGTGGACCCGCGGCAGGAGAAGGTCATCGACGCGTGGAAGCGGGTGGACGGCGTCCGCCCGCTGGTGATCTTCGAAGCCGTCGGCGTGCCCGGCCTGCTGGACCAGGCGATGCAGATGGCGCCGCGCCATTCGCGCATCCTCGTGGTCGGCGCGTGCATGCAGCAGGACCGTGTGCACCCGATGCTGGGCATCACCAAGGAGCTCAACATCCAGTTCGCGCTGGCCTACGAGCCGCACGAGTTCGCCGGCGCGCTGGAGGCCATCGCCGACGGCAAGGTGGACCTCCAACCGTGGGTCACCGGCACGGTGCCGGTGGACGGGGTGCCGCAGGCGTTCACCGACCTCGGCAACCCCGAGGCCCACGCCAAGATCCTCGTCGTCCCGGGCTCCTGACCTGCACTGGCCCGCGCTGGGTCGGAATCCGCGGACCGGCGGCGGTCCGTAGCATGCTGGCGATGAGCGAGGACACGTTCCCCCGGCAGTACGCCCGCACCCAACGGCTGACACTCGGCGAGCCGCGCAACGTCGTGGTGTCGCCCGACGGCCGGCGGGTGGTGTTCGCCCGCAGCCGCGCCGGCGACGACCCGGTGAACTGCCTGTGGGTGCTGGACCTCACCGACGGCGAGTACAGCACCGGGGAAGATGGCCACGGCGACGAGCGGCTGGTGGCAGACCCCATGGTGCTGATCGGCGCGGCCGACGACGAACACCTGCCGCCGGAGGAGCGCGCCCGCCGCGAGCGCATGCGCGAAGGCGCCGGCGGCATCACGTCGTTCGCCACCGACCGCGACGTCACCGTGATGGCGCTCGCACTGGCCGGCCGGCTGTTCGTCGGCGGGCTGATCTCCGGGGTCGCCCGGGAACTGGCCGTGGACGGTCCGGTGTTCGACCCGCGGCCCGACCCCGTCGCCACCCGCATCGCCTACGTCAGCGGCAGCAGCCTGCGCATCGCCGAACTGGACGGCAGCAGCTGGGAACTGGCCGGCGAGGACGACCCCGCCGTCCGCTGGGGCAGCGCCGACTTCGTGGCCGCCGAGGAGATGCACCGCTTCCGCGGCTACTGGTGGAGCCCCGACGGCACAGCCATTGCCGCCTGCCGGGTGGACGACTCGCCCGTGCAGCGCTGGTGGATCGCCGACCCGGCCAACCCCGACCACGAACCCACCGCAGTGCGCTACCCCGCCGCCGGCACCGACAACCCCGACGTGACGCTGCACGTGCTGGCGCTGGACGGCGGCGCCACGGAAGTCCGCTGGGACCGCAGCGCCTACCCCTACCTGGCCGACGTGCAGTGGCGGGTGGACGGCGCCGGCAACCAGCAGGTGCTGCTGACCGTGCAGTCCCGCGACCAGCGGTCGCTGATGGTGCTGGCTGCCGACCCGCGCACCGGCGACACCGACCCCCTGTTCGCCGACGGCGACACGGCGTGGGTGGAACTGGTGCCCGGCACCCCGGCGGTCACCGGCGACGGCCGCCTCGTCACCGCCGCCGACCGCGACGGGTGCCGGCGGCTGCTGGTGGACGGCGTGGCGGTCACCCCCACCGACCTGCAGGTGCGCTCCGTCGTGGCCGCGGGCGGCGACGACGTGACGTTCCTGGCCAACCCGCTCGACGACGCCACCGTCCAGCACGTGTGGCGGTGGACCTCCGACGGCGTGCTCACCGCGCTCACCGACGAGCCGGGCATCCACTCCGCCAGCGTCGGTGGCGACCGGGTGGTCGTGCGCAGCGCGGTGCTGGCCGAGCCGGGCTCCACCACCCGCCTGCTGGAGGGGCCGACCCTGGAGTCCTTCGCCCAGACGCCGCTGGTGACGCCCAACGTCCAGTTGCGCCATTACGGCGATCGCCGCCTGGCCACCGCCGTCCTCCTCCCCCACGACCACGACGGCAGCCCGTTGCCGGTGCTGCTGGACCCCTACGGCGGCCCGCACGCGCTGCGTGCCGTGCAGTCCTACAACGCGTTCTGCACGTCGCAGTGGTTCGCCGACCAGGGCTTCGCCGTCATCGTCACCGACGGCCGCGGCACCCCGGGGCGCGGCAGCGTGTGGGAACGCGCCGTCCACCTGGACCTTGCCACCGCCCCGCTGGAGGACCAGGTGGACGCCCTGCACGCCGCCGCCGAGGAGTTCCCCCTCGACCTCACCCGCGTGGCCATCCGCGGCTGGAGCTTCGGCGGCTACCTGGCCGCCCTGGCCGTGCTGCGCCGCCCCGACGTGTTCCACGCCGCCATCGCCGGTGCGCCCGTCACGGAGTGGCGCCTGTACGACACCCACTACACGGAGCGCTACCTCGGCGACCCCACGGTGGACGCCGTGCCGTACGCAGCGACGTCGCTGCTGCCCTTGGCCGACGAGCTGACCCGCCCCCTGCTGCTGGTGCACGGCCTGGCCGACGACAACGTGGTCGCCGCCCACACCCTGCAGCTCTCCAGCGCGCTCCTCGCCGCAGGCAAGCCCCACGAGGTGCTGCCGCTGGTGGGCGTCACCCACATGACGCCGCAGGAAGTCGTGGCCGAACACCTGCTGCTCCACCAGCTGGAGTTCCTGCGCCGTTCCTTGGCGACCACCCCCGGGGACTAGGTTGCAGAGCGTTATGAACCAGCGCCTCCGCGACCTCTACAGCAGCATCTCCGTGCACGCCACCGCCGACCGTGAGCACCAGGCTGCGGTGGAGTTGCTGCTGCTGGTGATGATGGCCGACCACCACATCAGCGAGGCCGAGCTGGAGGAGATCCGCCACATCGCCGAGGACAGCGGCTGGGAGAGCCCGACCTTCTCGTTCGACCAGTACGTCGGCCCGGCCACCGCGAAGGTGCGGTCGGCGCTGGAGGCCAACGACGTTGATGCCCTGCTGGACGACATCGACCAGCGGGTCACCAACGGTGTCCTGCGTGCCGCCCTGTTCAGCGCCGCCCGCGACGTGGCCGGCGCCGACCACGACCTGGACGAGGCGGAACACGACCTCCTCGCCCAGATCGCCGCCCGCTTCGACTGACGGCGGTCGGCCTGCTCGGCGGACGCCGTGCTCGAAGGCCACGCTGCGTCAGCGACGCCTTCGCCGCGGCGGAGAAGGCGGCGATCAGATCGCGCACAGGAAGGTCGCGCTCATCCGCCGGCATCGACGCGGCTTGTCCCCCGCCGAGGGTCCCGTCAACGGTTCCCTTGGAGCAGCTGGACCGGCTGGAACTGGGGTCCGGTTCGTTGCGGAACCCGCAACGAACCAGCCCCAGAAGCGCTCGTGGAGCGAACCAGCCCCAGAATGGCCGGCGGTTAGGGCAGGATCGAGCCGCCGCCGCAGGTGGCGTCGGCGTAGTCAGCCAGCGCCGGCGAACCGGCCGGCACCGTGGCGGAGATGGCCACCCCGTCGGCCAGGGTCTGCTCGGCAGGGCGCTCGATCTTCACGTCCATGACGCTCCAGGTGACGCCGTCGGAGGTGGAGGCCTCGAGGCGAACCAGGAACTGGCTGCCCGCCGCACCCTCGCAGCGCATGCCGCTGGTGATCGCCGCGGCGGCATGGATCGGCAGGATGAAGTCGCTGCCGTGGCCGTCGTCGAACTGGAAGCCGCAGCCGACGTGGTTCACCCCGAACACGCCGAGGTTGTAGCCGGCAGCGTTGGAGTTGACGATGGCGACGAACTCGTCCTCGTTCGACCCTGGCGGCGCCCCGAGGGAGAAGTCCACGTCCACGCGGGAGAGCACCCGGACGAACCCGACACCCGGGTCAGGCATGTCGATCGTCGTGCTGGCCCCGCCGGTGACCTCGACCATGATGTACCAGTCCATCGACGGCTCGACCCAGCTGGTTGCCTGGTCCAGCGTGCCGTCGCCGTTCCAGTCGCCCGTGATGGTGGTGACGGACATGGCCGACGCCGACGGGACGAACCCGGAACCGCACGCCGGCGGCGGCGCAGCGGTCGTGGCCGGTGCAGCCGTGGTGGCCGGCGCCGCGGTGGTGGCCGGGGCGGTGGTCGCGGGGGCGGTGGTGGTGGACTCCGGGACCGTGGTCGTGGTCTCCACGACGGTCGTGGTGGACTCGACCACGCTGTCGGAGGTCGCCGGCACGGAGCCGGCGGTGGAGCCCTTCGACGAACTGCAGGCGGCGAGCGCGAGCACGGCGACGGTGGTGGCCGCGATGACGCCACGGCGGCGGGTGGGGGTGCGGTGCGGGTTCATGGAGAACCTCCCTTCCAGGATCAACGGTAGTTACCCGTCCAGACCGGTGTCCTGGGGCCTTCTGTCACTTTTCGTGGAGAACGTTCACGGCCGGCGGCCGAGGGCGATGCGGTCGCGGCCGGCCAGATCGACCCGCACCTCCACGTCGACCAAGCCGGCCGCCTGCAGCAGTGCGGCCACCTCCGCCCGCTGACCGGCACCGATCTCCAGCACCAGCCAGCCACCCGGCCGCAACCACTCGCCGGCACCCGCCGCCAGCACACGCACGGCGTCCAAGCCGTCCGCACCGGCGTAGAGCGCGCCGTGCGGCTCCCACTCCGTCACCGACGCCTCGACCTGTGTGTCGCCCTCGGCGATGTACGGGGGGTTGGACGCCACCAGGTCGAAGGTGCCGCGCAACTCCTGGGGCAGCGCCGCCCACCAAGAACCGTGGGCGAAGCGCACGCCGCCCCCGGCGATGCCGAGCCCCGCGGTGTTGGCCCGGGCCACGTCCAGCGCGTCCGCGGACACGTCCGACAACCACACCTCGGTGCGACCGCGGGGCAGTTCGAACGCCAGCGACAGGCCCAGCGCGCCGCTGCCGGTGCCGAGGTCGGCGCAGCGCAGCGCCGAACCGCGGCCGGCAGCCTCCAGCAACCCGGCCGCCTTCGCCAGCGCCACCTCGGCCACCAGTTCGGTCTCCGGCCGGGGGATCAGCACCCGCCGGTCCACCATCAGGTCCAGGCGGCGGAACGCCCAGTGGCCCAGCACGTACTGGAGCGGTTCACCCTCGGCGTAGCGGGCCAGCATGGCGTCCAGGTGGGCGAGCATGCGGTCCGTCGCCGGGTCGTCCAGCACCTCGGCGAACTCGCCACCGAACGCGCCGCTGGCCTCCTCGCACAGCCAGCGAGCCTCGGCCCTAGAACCCACGCGGGCGGCGGTGTCGTCCCACAGCGCCCGCCAGGTGAGCGCGGCGACCTCGTCAGTCACTCCTGCCCCGCCAACTGCCGGGTGCGCTCATCCGCGGCCAGCGCCTCCACCACCTCGTCCAGATCGCCGGCCAGCACATCGGCAAGGCGGTAGATGGTGAAGCCGATGCGGTGATCGGTGAGGCGGTTCTCCTTGAAGTTGTAGGTGCGGATCTTCTCGCCGCGCCCGCCGCCGCCCACCTGCGCCCGGCGTTCCACGGACGCCGCCGCGTCGCGCTCGTCCTGGGCCAGCTTCAGCAGGCGGGACCGCAGCACCGTCATCGCCCGCGCCCGGTTCTGGATCTGGCTGCGCTCGTCCTGCATGGTGACCACCAGGCCGGTGGGCTTGTGGGTGATCCGCACGGCCGAGTCGGTGGTGTTGACGCTCTGCCCACCGGCGCCGCTGCTGCGGTACACGTCGACTTCGAGATCGTTGGGGTCGATGTCCACCTCCACCTCCTCGGCCTCGGGCAGCACCAGCACGGTCGCCGACGACGTGTGGATCCGCCCCTGGCTCTCGGTGACCGGCACTCGCTGCACACGGTGCGGCCCGCCCTCGAACTTGAGGTGGCCCCACGCGGTGTCGCCGCGGATCTCCAGCGTGATCTGGTTCAGCCCGCCGAGATCGCTGCGGTCCTCCGACAGCACGTCCATCGACCAGCCCTTGGCGTTGGCGTAGGCGCGGTACATGTCGTACAAGTCGCGGGCGAACAGGTTCGCCTCCTCGCCACCCTCGGCGCCACGGATCTCCATGATCACCGGCCGGCCGTCGTTGGGGTCCTTCGGCAGCATCAGCAGCCGCAGTTCCTCCTCGATGGCCTCGATGTCGCGCTCCGCCGCAGCAGCCTCGTCCTTCAGCAACGACCGCTCGCTGTCGTCGGCCATGGTGAGCAGTTCCCGCGCCGCCTCGGCGTCTGCCCGGCGGGCGCGCAGGCGGCGGATGCACTCCACCACGGGGGTGAGGTCCTTGTAGCGACGGGACACGTCGCGCAGGCGGGTCTGATCGCCGACCACCGCGGGGTCCGACAGGCTGGACTCCAACGAGACGAACTCGTCCTCCAGCGTCCTCAGTCGATCGTTCACTGCCACCTCACCGGGCGCCCAGGCTACGAGACGTCGGCAAGCGGCCACACCTCCACCGGTGGCGACGCCAACGCGGCCAGCTCGCGCTGCAGCCCCACTGCGTCGCGTTCGGGGAGTACCAGGCAGCACGCCGCGGTACCGATGGCCGTGCGGGCGTCGATGGCGAAGGGCACCGCGTCCAGGTCCACGCCGGTGGAGCAGACCACCGTGACCCGCCGGCCGGCAATGGTGGCCACCGCCACGCACGGCACGGGGTCCTTCAGGTTCGGGCGCGGCACGGGCGGCGCGACCGCCACCACCTGCTCCGCCGCGATCAGCCCCGGCTCGGCCACGAGGCGGGCGCGCAGGGCGCGCTCCTTGGCCAACCGGTTCAGCGGATGGCTGGCCGCGCCGGGGCGCCGGTGCGCGGCCACGGCAGCCACCACCTCGGCGAGCGCGTCGGCGGTCGGCCGGTCGCCGTGGAGCATCAGGAAGGCCTCGCGGTCGTGAGCGCCCACCCCCTCCTCCAAGCGGACCGCACCGGTGAGCTCGTCGTCCACCACCCGGCAGACCTCCAGCCCACGCACCTCCCCTGCGAGCACCCCGTGCTCCACACACGGCACGGCGCCGGCCACCACCATCACGGGCTCGAATTCGAGGTGGGCCGCAGGCACCCCCGGCGGCACCGGCAGGGGCTCGGCCACGGCCGGCAGCAGCGCCCGGCCCTCGGCATGCCAGACGTGGACGGCGAAGGAGAAGGCGGCGGCCCGGCGGGCCAGCAGGCCGGTGCCGGACTCCGCCACGAGGTGCAGCGCGCCGGCCCCGCGCCGCACGGCCCACGCCAGCGCACCGCCCAGCGCACGCTCCGGATCCGTGGCCGCCAGCACCCAGGCGTCGTGGCCGTGCAGGAGCGCGGCCCCACCGCCGTACTCCCCCGGTTCCAGCACCGGCTCGCCGCCCACATGCGCACGCACCAGCGCGGCGAGCTTGACGGCGTTGAGGCGGGCGAGGCGGGCGGCATCGGTCACCCGGCCAACCCTACGGTCCGGCGGCCGGGGCGACCACGCCGGTCAGGTGAAGTAGCCCACCACGTCGGCCACGAGGTCCAGCGTGCCCTGCTGGTTGTACACCTTCACCTTGCCCTGGGTGCCGACCTTCACGATCGCCAGGTTGGCCACGCTGCTGCCCGCCCGCGGGTTGAGGTTCGACGCCAGCGGCATGGTCTCGCCGTTGGGCCAGGCGGTGAGGTAGGTGTTCGACGACGGGTCGTGGGCGGTGAGGTTCAGCGCCACCGCGGACACGCCAGATGCGGGCACCTCGCCCACGCCGGTGACGGTGAGCGTGCGGGTGCTGTTGGCGCCCACCTGGGTCTGCCCCTCGGCACGAGTGTCCAGCACCCGCACCGGCGTCACCGGCATCATCCGCCCGGCGGCGGAGGTGGACAGGTAGCCCATGATGTCCACCACCACGTTCACCGAGCCGTTGGCGTTGTTCAGGCTGACCTTGCCATTGGAACCCACCTTGCAGATCACGGCGTTGGGCACCACCTGGCCGGCCACATAGTTCAGGCTGCTGGCCAGCGGCTTGGCCTGGCCTGCGGGCCACACCGTGAGCCAGCTGGTCGCAGTGGGGAACACGGCCGTGACGTTGAGCACCACCGAGTCAGCATCCGCCGGGACCCCGCCCACGCCGCGCACGGTGACGTCGAACGAGCCGTTGGGGCCGAGCGGAGTGCTGCGCCCGCCGGTGCCGTTGCGGGTGTCCAGCGCACGGTAGGGGGTGACGGACTGCAGCCGGTTGGCGGTGGCCGTACCGAAGTAGCCCACGACGTCCACCACCAACTGGGCGTCGGCCTGGTCGTTGAACACGTTCACCCGGCCGCCCTGGCCGACCTTCACGACGCTGAGGTTCGGCACCGGGCGGTCCACCGGCACCACCAGGTTCTGCAGATCGTCGGGCCGCGGGGCACCAGTGGGGAACACGGAGAAGAAGCTGTCGCCGGTGGCCTTCGTGGTCGTGACGTTCAGCGCCACCGCGGTGACCCCGGACGCCGGTACACCGCCGACACCGGTGACCTGCACCTCGCCGGTGGTGCCCGCGCCGAGCGGCAGGAAGCGGTTCTGGTACCGCGAGTCGTACAGCCGGTACGGCGTGACCCCGACGAAGTCGCCGAGCTGCGACGTGGGCACCGCCCCGGTGGCGACGCCCTGCCCTGGCGCCTGCTTGAACAGCCCGAGCGTGGGGAACGAACCACCGAGCACGGTGGACGACCCGCCACCCAGCCAGCCGTCCAGCATCGTGGCGTAAAGCGACCGGAAGTCCACGTGGAACGGCATGCGGTCCCAGCGGTCCAGCCCCACCAGGCTCGGCTGCTGGCCGTACAGGCCGCCCTGGACGCCGGCACCGATCACGAAGTGGTTGTTGCTGGTGCCGTGGTCCGTACCTTCCGAGTCGTTCGACCAGCTGGTGCGGCCGAACTCGCTGTAGGTCATGATCGTCACCCGGCTGCGGAAGCGGTCGTCCAGCGTGGTGAAGAAGGCCCGAAGGCCGGCGTCGAACTCGCCCAGCAGATCGGCCAGCATGCCTGGCTGACTGGAGTGCGTGTCGAAGCCGCTGAACGAGGTGTCGATCACGCGCAGGCCGAGGTCGGCGTTGATCAGACGGGCCGCCACCGTGAGCTTGGCGACGAGGTCGTTGTCCGGCAGGTTGCGCTCGAACACCGGCGCCACCTGCTGGCCCACGTCGATCACTCCACCCACCGTGCCGGCCAGCGTGTCGTGCCACGCGCCCCGGCCGGCGGAGCTCGCCGAGAAGTCGCGCATGGCGTCGTACATCCACTGCGAGTGCTCGTCGGTGTCCGCCCCGAAGCCCAGCCCCCACCACGGGATCGCCGTGCCCCGGCGGTTCTCGCCCACCAGCGACAGCGGCAGCGACTGGCCCACGGTGACGGCGCGGAACAGGTCGTCACCCGACAGCCCGTCCAGCCAGCGGCCCACCCACCCGGAGTTCGGCGCCCCGCTGCCGGCCTTGCCGTACATCCACAGGGCCATCGACGTGAAGTGGCTGAGGTCGGGGTCGTCGTAGCCGACACCCTGCACCACCGCCACCTCGCCGCGGTCGTAGAGGCTCTTCAGGTACGACAGGTTGGGGTTGAGGCCGACCGTGGAGTTCACCGGCAGCACCTGGTCGGCGGGGATGGCCAGGCTGCCGTGTTGCTGGTAGTAGAGCCCGTTCGTGTACGGCACCACCGTGTTCAGCCCGTCCACGCCACCCTCGAAGCCCACCAGCACGACGATGCCGTCGGTGGGGCCGATGGGGCTGGCCGCGTAGGCCTCGCGCCAGCGGTCGCCGAGCAGGCCGGGGGCGAACGCCTCGCCCAGCGTGCCACCCAGCGCGCCGGCGCCCACGCCCCAGCCCACCATCTGCAGGAACCGCCGGCGGTCCAGCGACAGGGGGCTGTCCACCTCCGGCACCGTCAGCAGGCGGCGGGCGTCAGCGGTGGAGATGTCGGGGTCGATCCTCATCGTCGGTCGCCTTTCACGCCAGGTGGAATTCGGGGGTCATCATGGCCATCGTGAACAGGTTGGTGGGCTCCCACCAGCCGATCCACGGTTCGTTCGCCCGCTGCACGTTGACGAAGTCGATCAACGCATTGCGGGTGACCGTGCTGAGGTTGAGGCCGAAGAACGCAGCCACGTAGTCCACGGCCTGCTCCGGCGTCTTGTTCTTGCTGAACTCGTTGGCGTTGCCGTTGCGCAGGCGCCACGTGACGCCGCGGGCGAACTCGGCGCGGGCCCCGAAGGAACTGGTGTTGATCCAGTAGGCGTTGGTCTTCCAGCCGGCCACGTTGGGCGGCACGAACGGCACCTGGCCCATCCCGTCCAATGACCACTGCGGGTTCACCTGGGCGCCCCGGTACCCCGTGTACCACTGGCAGGCCACCACGAAGTCCACGGGCGAGCGCACCAGGCCCTGCATCGCCTGCTGTGAGTAGAACTCGTCGTGCATCAGCATCGCCTTCACCCACGGGCCGATCGCCATGTCGTTGTCGAACAGCACCTGGGCCAGTTCGTCGATCAGCCACTGCGGAGGGTTCTCGTAGGCGAAGTACTGCCACAGCTTCTTGGTGAGGAACTTGCAGGCGATCAGCTTCGTGGTCGTGTTCTCCTGGAGCAGGTAGTTGATGATGTCCGGCCCGTTCCAGTTGCGGGTGACGCCCATGAAGGTCTTGTTGCCGTTGTCGTGGTCGCTGCTGCGGAACTGGTACTGGTACGTGTTCCAGTTGATCCCGTGCCCCGTCCACGCCCGGGCCGCGGCCACCACGTCGTCCTCGGTGTAGTTGCCGACGCCGATGGTGAACAGCTCCATCAGCTCGCGGGCGAAGTTCTGGTTCGGCGACGACTTCACGTTGTCGATGTTGTCCAGGTACAGCAGCATCGCCGTCTGGATGGACATGGCCTGGGTGAGGCTGCGGAAGTTGCCGAACGCCTGGTCGCGGAACAGCTTGTTCTGCTGCATCATCGCCCAGGTGCTGTTCACCTTGTCCCAGCCGCTGCAGAAGTGGCCGTGCCAGAAGAACGTCATCTTCTCCAGCATCGGGCGGGGCGCGTCGCACATCCGGTCGATCCACCACTGTGTGGCGTAGACGTACTGGTTGTAGCCCTGCCCCTCGATGTCGCTCTGCAGGAAGGTGGGCAGCGCCACGGGCACGGTGACGGCCAGCACGTCGTCCACCGCCTGCTCGCGGGTGGCGGCGGCGAGGGCCGACATGCGTGCGGTGCGGGGTACGTACTCGGTGCGGCGCAGCAGGTGCGCCAGCTCGACAGGGTCCACGGGCGGAGACTCCTCGGCGGTCGGAGCGGTCGGACAGCTTGGTTGAGTTATCGCCCGCTCCGCACTCCCACTGAAGGACTGCGGACCGCCGGGACTGTAGCAACTTCGCGAGGGAGCCGTCTGGAACAGCTCAAAACGGCCACTGCCCGGCCGCACGGGCCGGGCAGTGGGTCGATCGTGTTGTGGGCGGGACGCCCGTCAGCGGGGCAGGTGGGTCACTTGCCCTTGCGCTGGCCGTAGCGCTTGTTGAAGCGCTCCACGCGGCCACCGGTGTCCACCAGCTTCTGCTTGCCGGTGAAGAACGGGTGGCACTCGTTGCAGAGTTCCACGTGGAGTTCGCCACCACGGGTGGAGCGGGTGGTGAACGTGTTGCCGCACGAGCACTTGACCAGCACGTCGGCGTAGTTCGGGTGGATGTCGGTCTTCATGGCGTTCTCCGAAAGAGGCGGACGACGCAGTGTAGCGGCGCACCTCACGCGCAGCACCCTGCCTTTTCTCTGCGAGAACAGGTCACGCCGGCAGCGGCGCGGCGTCACCGAGTGCGCTCCCAGGGGCCGGCCGTGCTGGGGTGCGCTGGCCGTCGAGGCCGCGCCGGCCCGCCAGCGCCACCAGCACCATCGCCGCGCCGCACACCGCCAACCCGCCGCGCAGCCCGGCCAGGGCCACCAGGGGAGCCGTCAGCGCCAGGCCAACGGGGCGTCCCGCCTGCGACAGCGCACTGACCAGGGCGAACACCCGGCCCTGCACGGACGGCTCCACCATCCGCTGGAAGCGGGTGGGCACCAACGTGTTGGCGACCCCGATGCCGACACCGGCCACCACCAGCAGCGCGCCCGTCCACCAGGCCACGACCACGGCGCCGCTGGCGGCCACCGCCGCGCCGGTGACCAGCAGGGCGAACGTGGCGGCGTGCCGGCCCTTCCCCAGCTTCACCGCCGACGCGAAGCCGGCCAGCAGGCCGATCGGGACCGCCGCCTCCAGTAGGCCGTAGCCCTTGCCATCCAGCCCGAGCGGGCCCGCAGCCAGACCGACCAGGATGATGGCCACCGGAGCGACCACCATGTTGAGCATCGACGCCACCAGCGCCAGGTCGCCCACGGCCCGGTTGGAGCGGGCCAGGCGCCATCCGGCGAGTGCCTGGCTGCGCAACGACTCCTCCCCCACCTCGTGGCGCCGGCCACCGGCCGGAAGGGGGATCCGACTGGCGGCCACCGCGACCACGGAGAGGAGGAAGGTGCCGGCATCGAACCACAGTGCGCCACCGGTGCCGGCCAGACCGATCAGCAGGCCGCCCAGGGCCGGACCGCCGATGCCGGCGACGGCGTCCGCGCCGCCGATCATCGAGTTCGCCGTGGGCAGCCGCTCATCGGGCACCAGCGTGGTGACCGACGCCATCAGCGCCGGGGAGAAGAACCCGGACGCGGCGGCGGCCACGGCGGTCAACGCCACGGCCACGGGAACGGTGAGGTGGCCGGTGCCGGCGAGCGCAGCGAACGCCGCCGCCGCGGCGAGACGGACGAGGTCACTGGCGATCATCACATGGCGACGGTCGTGGCGGTCGACGACGACGCCCGCTACGGGCGCCATCGCCAGCAGCGGGATCGACGCGGCCAGCGCCACCGCCACGACGGCGGTGGACGACCCGGTGGCCTGGTTCGCCCACCACAGGACGGCCACCCGGTGCACCCCGTCACCGAGGTTGGAGACCACCTGGCCGGACCAGATGCGAAGGAAGTCGCGATCGTTGCGGATGCTCATGCCAGCATCATCGGGGTACTCTGATTCGAGTGGTAGAGCCTCTTTCGAATCAGACCCCTGCGCTCACCAGCCGGACCGTGTGCGACCATGCTGCGGTCGACCTGCTGATGAGCCTGAAGGCCACCAAGGCGCTCTCGCCTTTCCTCCACGGCGAGCACACGCTGGGTTCCGCTGCCCGCCAGGCGCGAATGGCGGCCAGCACGCTGGCGTACTGGGTTGACCGCCTGGTCCGCGCCGGCCTCGTGGAGGTGTGCGAAGTGCGCCCGCGGGCGGGCAAGCCGATCCCGGTGTACCGGGCGACCGCCGAGGAGTTCATCATCCCGCTGGATGCCATCCCGCCCGGAGCACGAGAACAGTTCCTCCACGGCGGCCGGCGCCAGGCGTTCGACAGCTTCGTCCGCTCGGTGGAATCGTCGGCCGAGATCGACCGCGGGTTGTACGTGCGGCGCGACCCAGGCGGCGGTGTGGCCATCGGCTTCGACGAGCCGGTGCCTGCCCCCGAGACGCCGGTGGCCGAATGGTGGGGAACGGCGCACCTCACCCCGGCCGACGCTGCGGAACTACGCCGCCGCATCGACGCGCTGGTGGAGGAGTTCGGCAGCCGCCCGAAGGCCAAGGGCACCCGCCGCTACGCGATGGTGATGGGCATCGCCCCTCACCACGAGCGGTGACCCGCGTGGTCACATCGTGGGCTGCTTGGCGATCTCGTTGAGGAACTCGTCGTTCGTACGGAACGTCTTCAGCCGGTCGATCAGCAGCTCCAGGCCGGGGGCGGCGTTGCCGTCGGCGGCCAGGCCGCTGAGCACGCGGCGCAGCTTCCACACCATCTGCAACTGCTTCCGATCGAACAGCAGCTCCTCATGGCGGGTGCTGCTGGCGTCCACGTCGATGGCCGGGTAGATGCGGCGCTCGGCGAGGCGGCGGTCCAGCCGCAGCTCCATGTTGCCGGTGCCCTTGAACTCCTCGAAGATCGCCTCGTCCATGCGGCTGTTGGTCTCCACCAGCGCCGTGGCCAGGATGGTGAGCGAGCCACCTTCCTCCACATTGCGGGCGGCACCGAAGAACTTCTTCGGCGGGTACAGCGCGCCGGCGTCGATACCGCCGGAGAGGATGCGACCGCTGGCCGGGGCGGCGAGGTTGTAGGCCCGGCTGAGGCGTGTGATGCCGTCGAGGATCACCACCACGTCCTGCCCGATCTCCACCATCCGCTTGGCCTTCTCGATGGCCAGTTCGGCGACGTGCGTGTGCTCGTCGCTGGGGCGGTCGAAGGTGGAGGCGATGACCTCGCCCTGCACCGTGCGCTTCATGTCGGTGACCTCTTCGGGCCGCTCGTCGATGAGCAGCACGATCAGCTTCACCTCGGGGTTGTTGCGCTCGATCGACGTGGCGATCGTCTTCATGATCGTCGTCTTGCCAGCCTTCGGCGGCGACACGATGATGCCGCGCTGGCCCTTGCCGATGGGGCTGACCAGATCGATGATCCGGGCCGTCATGTTCGACGGGTCGCTGGGGTCCTCCAGCTTGAGCTTCTCGTCGGGGAACAGCGCCGTGAGGTCCTCGAAACGGGGGCGGTTGCGCGCCTTCTCCGGGTCCGCGCCGTTCACCGTGTGGATCTCCAGCATCGCCGGGTTCTTCTCGTTGCGGCCGGCCGGCCGGCTGAGCCCGGTGACATGGTCGCCCTTGCGCAGGCCGAACTGGCGGGTGAGCTTCACGGGGATGTAGGCGTCGTCGCGGCTGGAGAGGTAGCCGTTGACCCGCAGGAAGCCGTAGCCCTCGTCGCGCAGGTCGAGGTAGCCGCTGACCCGCACCGGCTCCTGGCTGGGCTGCTCGCC
The DNA here is from genome assembly GCA_041394605.1 of Ilumatobacteraceae bacterium. GTDB lineage: Bacteria > Actinomycetota > Acidimicrobiia > Acidimicrobiales > Ilumatobacteraceae > UBA668. The sequence continues at coordinate 329,311 of JAWKHX010000004.1, read as the reverse complement.
CCCGTCACGATCGCCACGGTCGCCGCGATCGCTGCGGTCCTGGCGCTGGCCCTGGCCACCCTGGCCCTGGCCGCCGCCGTACTCCTGGCGGTCCGAGCCCTGCGGCCCGTCGCTGCGGTTCTTGTTGCGGCGGCGCCGGCGCCGGCGGGCGCTACGGCTCTCGCCGTCGCCCAGTACGCCGTCGTCGTCACCGTCGTCGCCGTCACCGTCGCCGTCAGCGTCGCCCTCGTTCGCAGCAGCAGCGGCAGCGGGGGCGGCGGCCGCGCTCTGGCCACCGGCCATCAACGCCACTTCCCAGTCCGCGAGGGGCTCACCGTCCGGGCCGAGCACCACGGCCGGGGCTGCCTCCGCAGCCTCCGCAGGCGGAGGCGGCACGGGGCGGCGGCCGTTGCGCACCGACTTGGCCGGCGCAGCGCCCTCACCCGGGGCAGCGGCCGTTGCATCGGCCGCCGGCGCATCTGCGCCATCGTCGCCGCCGGTGGCCGGGGTGGCCGGGGTGGCCGGAGCAGCCGGCTCGTCCGGCACCGCGGCCGCTTCCGGCGCGGCCTCGGGGGCTGGCGCCGCCTCCGCTTCCGGGGAGGGGGCGGGGGCGCCGCCACCGGTCGTTTCCAAGATCTTGGCAATGATCGTCGCCTTCGCCGCACGCGCCGTGGTCTTGATACCCAGCGCGCCCGCGAGTGCGAGCAACTGATCCTTGTCCTGGCTGTCGAGCACCGATGCCTCGAGAGCTTCCGCGGCCACCGGCCACCTGCTTTCTGAACGGGAGGAGCGGCTCGGGCGTGCCACCAGCCGTGTGCTGGGGGAAATCCCGGCGGCCCCACCGCCTGGGGGAAGAATGCAACCCCGCCGCGACTACGAGCCAGATGCCGGTCGCCGGAAGGGCCGTCCGGGAACCCGGACATCACGAACTGTAGCGAGCGCCGCGCCCTCGTGCAACGCGGACCCAACATCGTGCGCGGCCTCCTCGCCGCACTCGGCGCTACTTCATCATCCAGGGTCTGCAGGACCTCGGGCTGTCGCTGGACATCCCGCTGCTGCCCAGCTTCCGCGAGGCGAAGGAGATCCTCCGCGCCGACTTCGAGGCAGAAGGGAGCCAGTGCCTGGTCTGCGTCTTGTGCGTGGGTGCGGCCGCGTTCTTCGGCTGCAAGGGAGTGGAGAACTCGCGGCGCTTCGGCCGCTGAGCAGTCAGCGAACAGAGCGGCAGCCACAGCCCGGGCATGCCAGTATCCCCCTCGCTGAGTGTGTAGGTTCTACACATGTCGCTCCAACGCATGCAGGTCCTCATCACGGCGGAGCAGCGCGCCTGGCTGGAACGCGAGTCCATCGCGAGGGGCACGCCGTGCACGGCCATCGTCCGTGATGCGCTGGATGCCGCCCGTGGCGTACGGCCTGCTCCGCTGCGGCTTGCCGCGTTCGAGCGTCTTGCCGCGCTTCCAGCGCGCCCGGCGCCATCCTGGGAGGAGATGGAGGCTGCGGCCGACGGCCGCTACCGGGCGGTTCCGGAATGACCTGGTTCGTCGACACCAACGTGCTGGTGTACGCGATCACCGACGGTCCACGCCGCCCGGCTTGCCGCAGTCTGCTGCGGTCCATTGCCGCCGGCGATGTTGCCGCCACCACCAGCACCCTGGTGCTGGAGGAGTTCTGGCACCTCGAAGAGCGCCTCTCGCTCGGAGATGGCGCAGCACGTGCTGCGCTCGAGATCTTCCCCTACGTCATCGCCGTGGGCGACTGGGCGCTCATCTCTGCGATGACCACTGCCATACCGGATTCGCTCGGCACGGCCGATCGCCTCCACGCCGCGGTGTGTCGCTCCGAGCGATTGGACGGCATCATCAGCGCGGACCACGCGTTCGACCTGGTTCCGGGGCTCACCAGGGTGGAACCCGACGACGAGGGCGTGGCGTCGCTGCCCATGAGGTGACGTGCCGCCACCGAGCGGACCGCCCCTAGCGGAACGTAGTGGCCACGAACTGCTGGATGGCGGCGAGGTCGTTGGGCAGCACCGTGAAACGCTCCTGCCGGTCGAACAAGTCGGCCAGGTGCGGCGGCAGCGGCGGGCGCACGCCGGTGGCCTGCTCGACTGCGTCGGGGAACTTCGCCGGATGAGCGGTCCCCAACGTCACCATCGGGCCGGCGCCGATGTGGGCCACCTGCTCCACCGCGCCCACGCCGACCGCCGTGTGCGGGTCCAGCAGCATCCCGCTGGTGGCGTAGGTGCGGCGCATCACGTCCAGCGTGCCCTCGTCGTCCACCCGGGCGGCCATGAACGTGCCCTCCAGGAACTCGGCTCGTTGGTCGGGCTCCACCGCCAGCCGGCCGGTGGCGCGGAAGCGGTGCAGCTGCTCGGCCGTGGCGCCGCCGTCGCGGCCGTTCATCTCGAACAGCAGGCGCTCGAAGTTGCTGGAGACCTGGATGTCCATGCTCGGGCTGAGTGACGGCACCACCGGCGCCGTGCTCATGTCGTTGTCGTGGAAGAACCGGGTGAGGATGTCGTTGGCGTTGGACGCCACCACCAGGCGATCGATCGGCGCACCGGTGTGCCGGGCGATCCAGCCGGCCAGGACGTTGCCGAAGTTGCCGGTGGGCACACAGAAGTCCACCGGTCCGCGCAGCACGTCGGTGGCGGTGACGTAGTAGACCACCTGCGCCATCACCCGTGCCCAGTTGATGCTGTTCACTGCGCTCAGACCCATCTGGTCGCGGAACCGGGCGTCGTTGAACATCGCCTTCACCAGGTCCTGGCAGTCGTCGAAGGTGCCCTCCACCGCCACGACCCGCACGTTCGGCGAGTCCACCGTGGTCATCTGCTTGCGCTGCACGTCGCTGGTGCGGCCGTGCGGGTACAGGATCACGATGTCCACGTTGGAACAGCCCTTCACCCCGTCGATCGCCGCTGAGCCGGTGTCGCCGCTGGTGGCACCGACGATCGTCACCCGCTGCCGCGCTGGCGGAGCACGGTGTCGAACATCCGCCCCACCAACTGCAGGGCCACGTCCTTGAACGCCAGCGTCGGGCCGTGGAACAGCTCCTGCACGAAATGGCCGTCACCGATCTGCACCAGCGGCACCACCGCCTGGTGGGCGAACGTGGCGTACGCCTGACGGCACAGGCCCAGGAGGTCCGGCACGTCGTCGCCCACGTAGGGGGCCATCACCTGCGCGGCCCGCTCGGCGTACGTCATGCCGGGCACGGCGGGCGGCAGCGCCGGCCACTCGACCGGCACGTAGAGGCCGCCGTCGTTGGCCAGCCCGGCCAGCAGCACATCGGCGAACCCGAGCTCGGGCGCCTGCCCGCGTGTGGAGACGTAGCGCACCGTCAGCTCCCGATGACCCGCAGCAGGCTGCCCACGCTGCGCACGACGTCCAGGTCGCGCAGCTCGCGGACCGTCGCCTGCACGGACGCCTCACGGGCGGCGTGGGTGATGAACACCAGGCGGGCGTCGGGGCCGTTGCCCTCCTGCTCCGCGGCGCGGATGCTGACGTCGTGGCGGGCGAACACACCGGTGACGGCGTGCAGCACGCCGGGGCGGTCGGCCACGTCCATGCTCAGCAGGTACTCGGCGGAGGTCTCGTCGATCGGCCGGATCTTCGCCCGGCCGAACGTGCCGAGGCTGCCGTGCGTGCCCTTCACCAGGTTCGCCGCTGCGTCGATGACGTCGCCGAGCACAGCACTGGCCGTGGGGAACCCGCCGGCGCCGCGACCGTAGAACATCAGCGACCCCACAGCCGCGCCCTCCACGAACACGGCATTGAAGCTCTCCCGCACGCTCGCCAGAGGGTGCGTGACCGGCACCATCGCCGGGTGCACCCGCACCGCCACGTCGCCGGTGGCGGGGTCCGCTTCGGCAATGCCGAGCAGCTTGACCACATAACCGAGGCGCTTCGCCATGGCGATGTCGTGCGCCGTGAGCCGGCTGATCCCCTCGTGGTACACGTCACCGGCGACGACCTTCGAGCCGAACGCGATGGTGGCCATGATGGCCGCCTTCGCCCCGGCGTCGAAGCCCTCCACGTCGGCGGTGGGGTCGCGCTCGGCGAACCCGAGCGCCTGGGCCTCGGCCAGCGCGACCGCGTAGTCCGTGCCCTCCTCGGTCATCTTCGTGAGGATGAAGTTGGTGGTGCCGTTGATGATGCCCATCACCCGCTTCACCGGCTCGCCACGCAGGCTCTCGCGCAGCGCACGGATGACCGGGATGCCGCCGGCGACGGCGGCTTCGAACAGCAGGTCGCGCCCCACCCCATCGGCGGTGGCGAACAGTTCCGTGCCGACGTTGGCCAGCAACTCCTTGTTGGCGGTGACCACCGGCTTGCCGCTCTGCAGCGCCGTGGTGATCAGTTCGCGGGCGGGCTCGATGCCGCCGATGACTTCCACGACGAGGTCGATCGACGGGTCGGTCACCACGGCGTGAGCGTCGCGGGTGAGCACACCCTCGGCCAGTTCCACGTCGCGCTGCGCGCTGAGGTTGCGCACGGCCACCGCGCCGACCTCCAGCAGCACCCCGGTGCGGGCCTCGATCGCGGCCGCCTGCTGCTCCACCAACCTGACGAACGCGGCGCCGACATTGCCGCAGCCCAATACCCCGAGACGGATCTTCTGTGTCACGCCGTGCAGGCTACGAGGTGGGGGCGCCGGCAGGGGAACCTGTTTGCGCGCCGAGCCGTCACCCGGCCGAGCGGCGGGTCAGGCGGTGCGGCGGCGAGCGGAGAGCGACATGCCGAAGCCGGCCAGCACGAAGCCGCCGGCAATGGCCGCAGTCCACCCGGTGGACGCACCCGTGGTGGGCAGGGCGCTGGAGGCCACCTGGCCCACCTTCGGCAGCACGGCGGTCTGCACACCGTCGCAGGAGATGGTGACGGCCACCGAGGCGTCCTGCCCGTCGACCGACACCGGCACGCTGAACGGGCCGTCGGCCAGGCCGTCATAGGTGACCGCACGGGCGGACAGCGGGGCGACGACGTACGCCTGGCCGGCGACGTCGAACGTGGCCGACGCCTGGCCCCGGTCGTTGACCAGGGTGAGATCGACGACACCGTCATGCGACAGGTCGCACTGCACATCGCTGAGCACATACGCTCCGTCAGCCGCGGCAGCCGAGGATGCGGACGCCATCCACAGCCCGCCGGCAACGGCAACCGCGGCGAGCACTCGGCGAGCACGGATCGTGGTCGGAGTGGCGTGGTGGGTGTTCACGCTTCGTACGGTATTCGTCAAGTGCGCCCACCGAAAGAGGCGGACGGAAAAATGGTCCGAATGGCCTATGAATCACATGCGTGGCATTCGCACCACGTAGCGTGAACCAACACCGCAGCCAGTGAGAACCCGCTCACCCACCGGTGCGACGGACGCCGGCCACCACCGCATCGAAGCGGTCGCGCGCCAGCACCGCGCCTTCCCGGCGAACCTGCCCCGGGTCCACCTCCAGCAGGCGTTCCACCTTGGCGTAGCTGGGCCGGCCCTCGCGATCCCACGGGCCGGTGCCCACCGGCACCTGCTCCTCGTTGTCCCGCTGCTTGGAGGTGAGTGCCACCCCGGCCAGGTTGTCGCCCCGGCGGCCGACGATCACCACGGGACGGTCCTTGCCCTGACGAGGGTCGTCCTCGTAGGGCACCCACGTCCACACCACCTCGCCGGGGTCCGGGTCGCCGTCCATGCACGGCGAGTACTCCACCGTCAATCCGCGGGCGTCGATGTCTCGCGCCGGCGGCTCGGGGGGCCGTGGCGCCCGACCCGGCGACCCCGAGCGTGGGGTGGAACGCCGCGGCGTGGCCTTCCGGGCGGCCTCCACCATCGAACGCCCGGCGCGGACGATCCGGTCGATCAGTGGGCTACGTCGCATCGCAACAGGTCCTCGTAGGTCTCCCGGCGCACCACCATCCGGGCCACCCCGTCGCGGGCGAACACCACCGGCGGGCGGGTGAGCTTGTTGTAGTTGCTGGCCATCGAGTGACCGTAGGCGCCCGTGACCGGGGTGGCCAGCAGGTCGCCGATCGCCAGGCCGGCGGGCAGGGCGGCGTCGAAGATCAGCACGTCGCCGCTCTCGCAGTGCTTGCCCACCAGGCGGGCGCGCTCCGGGCGCGGGGCTGCCACGGCGCGGGGCAGGAACGCCTCGTAGCCGCTGCCGTACAGCACCGGGCGCGGGTTGTCGCTCATCCCCCCGTCCACACTCACGTAGGTGCGCACGCCAGGGATGTGCTTCACGGTGCCCACCGAGTACACGGTGATGGCGGCGTCGGCCACGATGCTGCGGCCCGGTTCCACGCACACCCGGCTGCGCACGCCCATCGCCTGGCAGGCGTCCAGCAGCACGTTGGCCCACTGGGTGATCGACGGTGCTTCCTCACCCTCCACGTAGGGCACGCCGAGGCCGCCGCCCATCACGAACTCGGGCAGGTCCAGCGGGACGGCGAAGTTGGCCATGACCTCCACCGCCTTGCCGAAGTTGGCGGCGCTGAACACATTGCTGCCGATGTGGCAGTGCACGCCGACCAGGTCCACCGAGGCGGAGCGTCGCAGGCGGTCGACGGCCCGGTGGGCGTCGCCGTTGCCGAGGTTGAAGCCGAACTTGCTGTCGTCCTGGCCCGTGGCGATGAACTCGTGCGTGTGGGCGTGCACGCCCGGGGTGATGCGGGCCAGCACACGCGGCCGGGGCAGGCCGCCGGCCACCAGCGCCTCGATGCGGTCGATCTCCTCGAAGCTGTCGACGACCACGTGCCCGACCTGCTCCTGCAGCGCCATCCGCAACTCGGCGACGCTCTTGTTGTTGCCGTGGAAGGCCAGCGCTGCGGCGGGCACGCCAGCGCGCAGCGCGGTGAACAACTCGCCGCCGCTGGCGACGTCCAGCGCCATCCCCTCCTCGTACGCCAGGCGGGCCATCGCCGTGCAGAGGAACGCCTTGGTCGCGTAGTAGGCGTTGCCCGGGCCGAACGCGGCGACGGCCTCGCGGCAGCGGTTGCGCAGGTGGGCCTCGTCGTACACGAACAGCGGCGTGCCGAAGCGCTCGGCCAGTTCGTCGATGCGGCAGCCACCGATGGCCAGCGAGCCGTCGGCCAGCACCTCGGCGGTGTCCGGCAGCAGGCCGAGCGGGAGCGGATTCACCGGCAGGCCCTCACATCCGCTCGGGCGCGTCGATGCCCAGCAGACCGAGCCCGGTGGCCAGCGTGCGGGCGGTGAGATCGCAGAGCGCCAGGCGGCCGGCACGGGTGGCCTCGTGACCGTCCTTCAGCACCGGGCAGGCCTCGTAGAACGACGTGAACGCCTGGGCCAGGTCGAACAGGTAGGTGCACAGCCGGTGCGGGCTGAACTTGTCCACCGTGTCCTGCACTGCGGCATCGAACCCCAGCAGGGCCAGGGCCAGCGCGCGCTCCTGCGGCTCGGCGACGGCGATGGGCGCCTGGCGGGCGTCCGCACGGTCCGTGCCGGCGCGGCGGAAGATGCTGCAGATGCGGGCGTGGGCGTACTGCAGATACGGCGCCGTGTTGCCGTCGAACGCCAGCATGCGGTCCCAGTCGAAGATGTAGTCCTTCACCCGATCGCTGCTGAGGTCGGCGTACTTGATGGCGCCCATGCCCACGGCGTGGCCGATGGCCGCCTGCTCCTCGGCCGTGAGCTCCGGGTTCTTCTCCTGCACGGCCGCGGTGGCGCGCTCCACACCTTCGGTCAGCAGGTCCTGCAGACGGACGCTCTCGCCGCTGCGGGTCTTGAACATCTTGCGGTCCGGCCCGAGCACGCTGCCGAACTGCACGTGCACGGCCCGCGCCGGCGGCGCCAGCCAACCGGCCATCTCGGCCACCTTGAAGACCATCGCCAGGTGCTGCGCCTGCGGGGCGCCCACCACGTAGACCAGCAGTGTGGCGTGCAGCCGCTCGATGCGGTCGATGACGCAGGCCAGGTCGCTGGTGGCGTAGTTGAACCCACCGCCGGCCTTCTGCACGATGAGGGGCAGCGGCTGCCCCTCGCGGTTGGTGAAGCCGGGCGGGAACACCACGTCGGCACCGTCGCTGACCTCCATCAGCCCGGCCTTGCTCAGCCGGTCCAGCACCGCCGGCATGGCCTCGTGGTAGGCGCTCTCGCCCATGACGTCGTCGCTGGTGAGCAGCACACCCATCTCGCGGTACACGCGGGAGAAGTAGTCCGAGCTGGCGGCCACCAGGCGCTGCCACAGGTCGATGGTCTCCGGGTCGAACGACTGCAACTTCACCACCCGGTCGCGGGCGCGGGCCTTGAAGTCGTCGTCGGCGTCGAACTTGGCGCGTGCCGCCTGGTAGAAGGGGTTGGGGTTGGCCATGTCCAGCGCCGGCGCCGCGCCGCTCTCGGCCTGCAGGTCCAGGTAGTGCTCGATGAGCATGCCGAACGGGGTGCCCCAGTCGCCGATGTGGTTCTCGCGGATGACGGTGTGCCCCATGAACGCCAGCAGGCGCACGATGCTGTCGCCGATGACCGTGCTGCGCAGGTGGCCGACATGCATCTCCTTGGCCACGTTGGGGGCGGAGTAGTCCACCACCACACGCTCGGGGTGCGTCGCGGGACGGACCCCGAGGCGCGCGTCGGCGGCCGCCGCGGCGAGTTGGGCGGCGAGGAACTCGGGGCGGAAGGTGAGGTTGACGAAGCCCGGGCCGGCGACTTCGACAGCGCTGCACACTCCGTCCAGCGCGCCGGTGGCCACCACCTCAGCGGCGAGTTCGCGGGGGTTGCGGCCGAGTTGCTTGGCGAGGGCCAGCGCCCCGTTCACCTGGGCGTCGGCGCGGTCGCTGGGCCGCACCACGGGGTCGATGGTGTCGGCGGGCAGCCCGGTGACGCCGGCGAATGCCTGGCGCAGCGTCGCCGCAATGGTGTGCAGGGGGTCGGCCATGGTGCGTCCGATGGTACCGGCGCACCCCCGCACCCCCCGAACCACTTCCCACCCCGGCCCAACTCGTCACCGCCCGCATCTGTCACCGGCCGACCACGACATTCCCCGGTCACACCCGCGACAACTTCGTCGGTGGGCGGGAGGGAGGGCCGGAAAATGTGTCGACGCGTCGGGGGTGGGCGACCCACACTCGCGGCTCCCCCCAAACCAAGGAAGCGATCATGGAAAGGATCACCAACACACTGCTCAGCTGGGCCTCGGACCTCGACGATGAGGTCGTCGACCAGGCCCATCGCACCGCGCGCCTGCCGATCGTGCACGACCACGTGGCACTCATGCCCGACGCGCACGTCGGGATCGGCGCCACCGTCGGCTCCGTCATCCCCACCAAGGCAGCCATCATCCCGGCAGCTGTCGGGGTGGACATCGGCTGCGGGATGGCCGCGATCCGCACCGACCTCACGGCCGACCACCTGCCCGACGACCTGTCGCCCTTGCTCGGCGCGATGGAGCGGGCGATCCCGGCCGGCGTCGGCAGGGGCCACCAGCAGGGGCTCGGCTCACGCGCCGCCGCCGACGGACCGGGCGCCGACGCCTGGTTCGCCGCCAACCCGGCACCGAGCGACCATGCCCAGCGGCTGGAGAAGACTGCCCGGACCCAGTTCGGCTCGCTCGGCTCGGGCAACCACTTCGCCGAGGTCTGCCTCGACGAGGACGACACGGTCTGGCTGTTCCTGCACTCCGGCTCGCGCGGTGTGGGCAACCAGCTCGCTCAGCGGCACATCGATACCGCCAAGCGACTGCGCCACCAACTGCCCCACGCCGTGGAAGACCCGGCGCTGGCCTGGTTCGTGCAGGGCACGCCGGAGTTCGCCGCCTACATCGCCGACATGCTGTGGAGCCAGGCCTATGCCCTGGCCAACCGCGAGGCGATGCTGGCCGCGTTCTCCGCCGCCTTCTTCCGGTTCGTGGGTCGCGGCCGGGAGCGGGAGCGGATCAACTGCCACCACAATTTCGCCGCGCTGGAGGACCACGGCGGCGAGCAGCTGTGGATCACCCGCAAGGGCGCCATCAGCGCACGGGCCGGGCAGCTCGGGCTGATCCCCGGCTCGATGGGCACCCGCTCGTACGTGGTGCGCGGGCTGGGCAATCCGATGAGCTGGCACTCGTGCTCCCATGGTGCAGGTCGGCGCTTCAGCCGCACCGAAGCGAGGCGCCGGTACACCGCCGCCGACCTGCGCGCCCAGATGGGCGATCGCACCTGGCTGACCGACCGGGCCGACCGCCTGGTCGACGAGATCCCGTCGGCCTACAAGGACATCGACCAGGTGATGGCGGACCAGCGCGACCTGGTGGAAGTGGTGCACACGCTCCGCCAGATCGTCAACTACAAGGGCTGCTGACCTGCGAGCGGGGGTCAGGTGTTCGCCAACAGCCAGTCCGTCTGGCCGATGGCGAACATCACCCCCGGCCGCATGCCCCGCAGCACACTCACCAGGTTGGTCTGCGACAGCGACACGCAGCCCGACGTCGGCTTGCTGGCGCCGTTGCCGTCGTACGAGTGGCGGTGGAGGAAGATCGCCGACGCGTACGGTGTCTCGCCCGGCGCATCGCCGCTGACGTCGGGCTCCATGTTGGCCCCGATGAGCGCCGCGTGCATGTAGGCGCCGGTGACGTACGGCAGGTACTCGTCGTCCGGCCCAGGGCAGTTGCCCGGCGAGCGGTACACCAGATGGCCGTAGTCGGGATGGTGGGGCGTCGCCCCGAAGCAGTCGCCGTACTGCACCCGCCGGTACGGCCCGGCACTGACGCCGGGGTCGGCGGAGTTGCCGAAGAAGCTGAACTGCTGACCGTCCCACGCGGTCATCCGGCCGAGGGGGAACACGCCCGCCGGCGTGGTGCCGTCGCCGCTGCGCCGGTCCAGCAGGGGACGCACACCGTTGCGCCCGACCCTGGCCGTCAGGGCCACGCCGCACTGCCAGCCCTGCTCCGTACGGTCCGCCACCTGGAGCGTTCCGGTGGTGGAGGTTGTGGCGGGCACGAGCACCACCAACACCTGGGAGAGGCCGGGGTTGGCCCGACCCACGTTGTAGGCGATCTGCTGGCAGGCGGTCACGGGCTGCGGGCCTTCCATCCGGTCGGCCGGTGCGGAGACGCCGGCCGGCCCGTCCAGCGCGTTCGGCACCGCCGCCGGCGCGACGGTCGCCGGCGCAACGGTCGCCGGCGCGACGGAACCGGTGGTTCCCGGCGATCGGAGCGTGGGCAGCAGCACCGTCGCAGCGAGGAGGGCCGCGGCGCCGGCGAGGCCGGCCCGGCCAAGGGCTGTCACCCGGGCCACGCTAGTGGGCGGTCACCTCGCGGCGTCCGCGGCGGCCCACCACGCCACCAGGTGCTGGGCGGCACGCAGGTACAGCGGGGCGAAGGCCGGGTCGTCCGTGGCGGCGTGCAGGCAGGCCAGGGTGTACTTCACGAGGTGGGCGTCCTGGTGCAGCGCGGCCGCCGTCGCCAACTCCTCCGTGGTCGCGGCCGGCCACGCCCCCGGCGCCAACGCCGGCGGCAGGTCCACCGTGCCATGGGCGGCACGGAACCCGAGCAGGTACGTCGCCGCCACGGCAGCGGCGGTCCTCGGCGGCACGGCGCTGCCGGCCAGGGCCATCACGCCCTGCGGCATGGTGAGCGCGTGGCTCCAGCCGTAGGGCGCCTGCGCCGGGTCGTCGTGCTCCATGCTCCATGCGGCGGTGCGGGCCAGCGTGGCGGCGACGGCGCGCGGCTCGGGCGATGCCGCTAGCACCGGGCCGAGCAACTGCGCGGGAGCGCCGTTGCCTTCGATCTGGCTCATCAGCGGGTAGATGAAGTCCGACCCAGGCCGCCCCAGGCGGGGCGCGGCTCGCACCGCGTCGTACAGGTCGGCGGGGCCGGCCACGTCGGCAGCCTCGCTGTCGAACCACGTCAGTCGCCAGTCCGGCCTGCGGGCGAGGCTGCGCAGCGTGGGCCGCAGCAGGGTGGAGGGCAGACCCGGCACCCTGGCCAGCAGCGCCAGGCCGATGGGTGCATGCCCCGCCGCGGCCAGTGATGGCACGATCTGCGGCGCCACAGCCGCGGCGGCAGCGTGTGCGGTCAGCGACGGCAGCAGCGCCGCAGCCTGCTCGTCCACCTGCGCCAGGTCACCGGCCGCCAGCGCGGCGGTCAGCACCGCCGGGTCCGGCGGCACGGCCCGCGGCGCAGCAACGGACTCACCGGTGGCCCGGTAACGGTCACGCAGGCTCTCGATCATGCCCACGGCGTCGGCCCGCCGCCCGGGGGCGACGAGCGGCAGCAACCCCACCCGGGCCATCAGTTCCAGTGGGGCATGCAGCACGAACGAGGTCTCGTCGCCGGCGGTGGGCACGGAGAGGACGGCAGCGGTCTCGTCGACGAGGGCGGCGGCGGCCGGCCCCGCGGCGGGGACGACGGCGCTGGGCAGAAGGTCGGAGCGGTTCATGCCCACTACCCTCCATGCTCAACCTTGGTTGATGTCAAGGCCTTCGATCACCCTTTCGACACCCATCTTCACGGAGGTTCGGTGGACGGCTCCGACCTGCTCAGCATCGGCCAACTCAGCACACGGGCGGGCATCGCCGCGTCCGCGATCCGCTTCTACGAAGCCGAGGGCCTGCTGCACACGGCCGGCCGCACCGAGGGCAACCGGCGCCGCTACACCCGCGACACGCTGCGCCGCATCGCCTTCATCCGCGCCGCCCAGCAGGTGGGGCTGAGCCTGGAGCAGATCCGGGCCGCGCTGGCCACCCTGCCCGAGGGCCGCACCCCCACCGAGGCGGACTGGCAGCACCTCAGCGAGTCGTGGAGGGCGACGCTGGACCAGCAGATCGAGTGGCTGGAGCGCCTGCGCGACCGCCTGGACTCCTGCATCGGCTGCGGGTGCCTGAGCCTGGACGTCTGCTCGCTCTACAACCCGGACGACCGCGCCGCCCAGTTCGGCCACGGCGCCCGGTTCTGGAAGGGCAACACCTCCGCCCAGGTCACCGGCACCTGAACCGCACGACAACGGCAGTGCAGCCGCACCGGTTGGTCGCTATCGTGGCCCGGTCCACCAGGACCCCCGCCCTCGTAGCTCAGGGGATAGAGCATCGGCCTCCGGAGCCGTGTGCGCAGGTTCGAATCCTGCCGAGGGCGCCACTGCGCCGGCCGTGTGCCGTTGCCGCCCGCAGGCTCAGCGCCCGTCGCCTGGCCCGGGCACGGCTCGCACCGAGCGGGCGTCCAGCACCTCGCCGCATACGTCGCAGGTCATCACGGCGGTCGTGAGGTGGCCGTGCCCCTTGTGCTCCAGCAGCACGGGTTCGTTGCCCTTGCCGAGGATCCATTCGTCGCCCCACTGGCGCAGCGCCGTCATCACCGGCCAGAGGGCCCGCCCCTTGTCGGTGAGCACGTAATCGAAGCGGCCGCGGCCGGCGTCGTACGGGCGGCGCTCCAGCACGCCCGCGTCGACGAGCGTGTTGAGCCGCTCGGTGAGGATGTTGCGGGAGATGCCGAGACGCTCGACGAAGTCGTCGAACCGGCGGATGCCGAGGAAGCAGTCGCGCAGGATCAGCAGGCTCCACCACTCGCCCACGATCTCCAGCGACTGGGCGATCGAGCAGTTCATGTCGGCGAACGACGCCTTCCTCATGTGACCGGCCTCATGTGACCGATGCTACGTGGGTTGCATCATCGAACTCAACCATGGCAGTATCAGTTGCATGATTGAACTCAGCTCCGAGACCGTCCGCAGCGACTTCGCCCGCACGACGACGCTGATCCCGATGGCCGAGCGGCCCGGGGTGTTCGAGGTCGAGCTGGACGACGGGTGGACGTCCCTCGTCGGCATCCACGGCGGCTACATGTGCGCACTGGCCGTTCGCGGCGCCGAGGCCGTGGCCCCGGACCGCAGCGTCCGCACGCTCACCACCACCTTCCTGCGCAACGCCGCCGCCGGACCGGCGTTGCTGAGGGTCGGCGAGGTGCGTCGCGGGAGGTCGATGTCCACCATCGTCGCCGACCTCGTGCAGGACGATCGCGTGCTGCTCACCAGCCGGCTCACGGCCATGACGTCGCGCACCGGGGTGGAGTGGACGGCCCCCGTGGCACTCGGCCTACCGCCCGTCGCCGAGTGCGTTCCCATCGAGGTGGAGCGTTCCCGACACTTCGACCGGGCCGACGCGCTGCTCGACCCCAGCAGCCTTCCGTTCTCGGGGGCTCCGCACGCCATGGTGCGTGGCTACCTCAGGCCGCGCGGCGACCGCCGGGTCGATGCGGCCTGGCTGGCGATGGCGGTGGACTGGTTCCCGCCGCCGGCCTTCGTCCGGGTCACACCCCCGGCGGGCGGCGTGAGCATCGATCTCACCACCCACATCCACCGCGATGCCGTGCTCCTCGAGGACGACGAATGGCTCTGCGCCAGGTTCTCGGTCGACACCTCCGCCGGTGGTCTTGCGGTCGAGCACGGGGTGATCACCACCATGACCGGCATCCCGGTCGCGGAGTCGTTCCAAACCCGGCTCACGGCGGAGGGCTGACCCGTGTACACCCACTCCAAGCGCGCCCTCTGGATCGCCTCGCTGGCCACCTTGGCGACATTCCTCGACACGACGATCCTCTATGTCGCCTTCCCGGACATCGCGTCCACCTTCTCGAGCACCAGCGCCGCCGGGCTGTCCTGGGTCCTCAACGCGTACACCATCGTCTTCGCCGCGCTGCTGATCCCGGCCGGCAAGATCGCCGACCGGTTCGGGCACCGCCGCATCTTCCTCGCCGGATCGGCCCTGTTCACCGCCGCGTCGATGGCGTGCGGCCTTGCCCCCACGGCAGAACTCCTCATCGCGTTCCGCATCCTGCAGGCGGCCGGCGCGGCCGCCCTCATCCCCGCCTCCTTGGCGCTGGTGATGCACGCGTTCGCCCACGACCAACTCCCGAAGGCAGTGGCCATCTGGGGCGCAGCCGGCGCCGTCGCCGGTGCACTCGGCCCGACACTGGGCGCGGCCATCGTGGAAGCCCTCGGTTGGCGTTGGGCGTTCTTCGTCAACCTGCCGGTCGGCCTGTACACGATGATCGCCGGCCGGGCCGCGCTGCACGAGTCGTCCGCCCCGGACACCAAGGTCCCGTCCGCCGTCGGGGTGGTGATCGTTGCGGCCGCGGCGGGCCTGCTCTCCTACGCCGTGGTCGGCACCAAGGAAGCCGCGTGGCTGTCCGGCCGCACCATCGGCCTCCTCGCCGCCGGGGCCGTCGCGGTGGCGATGTTCATTGCCCATCAGCGACGCACCGACGCCCCCGTGCTCAACCTCGACCTGTTCCGGATCGGCAACTTCCGGTGGGCGAACCTCTCGATGTTCGTCTTCGGCACGGCCTTCTCCGCACTGTTCTTCGGGTCCATCCTGTTCCTCACCCAGGTGTGGGGATGGTCGATCCTGAAAGCCGGCTTCGGCGTCGCGCCAGGGCCGGCGATCGTCGGCCTGGTGGCACCTCGGGTCGGGGCACTGGCCGGGCGGATCGGGCAGCGCCCACTGCTGATCGCCGGCGGCGTGCTGTACGCGGCCTGCGGCTTCTACCGGCTCGTCCTGCTCGGCCCGGACGCGTCCTACTTCCGCGACTACTTCCCCTCGATGGTCCTCAGCGGGTTCGGCGTGGGACTGGTCTTCCCCCAACTGTCCAGCGTCGTCGCCCAGGCGCTGCCGCCGAACCGTCGCGGCGTGGGCGGCGCCGCCCTCCAGGCCGGACGGCAGTTCGGGGGCACGCTCGGCGTGGCGCTCACCATCGGATTCCTCGGCGCGGCCACGGGGCCGGAGGGGGCGCTCGCCGCCTTCGACGAGATCTGGTGGCTGATCGTCGTCGGCGGGCTGGGCACCTCCGTCCTCGCCATCCCGCTGCGCACCGGTGCGTCCCTGCCCGGCGGCGCGCCCGCGGGCGATCATCCCCAACTCGGCGCACCGGCACGACCTGCGTAGGCTCGGCCGTCATGAACGGCGCCGAATCCATGGTCCGCACACTCGTCGGCAGCGGGGTCGAGGTCTGCTTCGCCAACCCCGGCACGTCGGAGATGCACTTCGTGGCAGCGCTGGACCAGGTGCCAGGCATGCGGCCCGTGCTGGGCCTGTTCGAGGGCGTCGTCACCGGCATGGCCGACGGGTACGGGCGGATGGCCGGCAAGCCGGCCGCCACCCTGCTGCACCTCGGGCCCGGGCTGGGCAATGGCCTGGCCAACCTGCACAACGCCCGCCGGGCCAACTCGCCCGTCGTCAACGTGGTGGGCGACCACGCCACCTACCACGGCCGCTACGACGCCCCGCTCACCAGCGACATCGCCGGCATCGCCCGCCCCGTGTCGGGCTGGGTGCACACTGCCACCAGCCCGGCGTCGGT
This sequence comes from Ilumatobacteraceae bacterium, assembly GCA_041394605.1. Taxonomy (GTDB): domain Bacteria; phylum Actinomycetota; class Acidimicrobiia; order Acidimicrobiales; family Ilumatobacteraceae; genus UBA668. The sequence goes on along the minus strand of JAWKHX010000004.1, from coordinate 313,068 downwards.
GGCTGCCGACACGGCCCGCGCCGTGCAGGCCGCGATGCAGGCGCCGCACCAGGTGGCCACGCTGATCCTCCCCGCCGACGTGGCGTGGGGTGCGGCGGAACGCCCGGCTGCGCCGCTACCGGTCGCTGCCGCGCAGCCCGTGCCGGACGACGCCGTCACCACCGTGGTGCAGGCGCTGCGCAACGGGCGACGCACCGCGGTGCTGCTGGGCGGCGCCGCGCTCGGGCAGGACGGCCTGGACGCCGGCGGGCGCATCGCTGCGGCCACCGGTGCCCTGGTGCTGTGCGACACGTTCACCGCCCGCCTCGCCCGCGGCGCCGGCCGCTACCCGGTTGCCCGCATCCCCTACTTCGCCGAGCAGATCGTGGACCTGCTGAAGGACGTGGAGCAGTTGGTGCTGGTGGGCACGAAGCCACCGGTGGCGTTCTTCGCCTACCCGGGCAAGCCCAGCGTCGGGCTTCCCGACGGCGCCGAGGTGCTGGTGCTCGCCCACCCGCACGAAGAACCGGTGGCGGCGTTGCAGGCGGTGGTGGACGGCCTGGGCGCCACGGGGGCCGACCCCGGCCGGGCAGCGCTGAGCGTGGACGCCTCCACCGACGGCCGGCTGGACCAGTTCTCCGTGGGGCGGATCATCGCCGCCCACCTGCCGGACGGCGCGATCGTCAGTGACGAGGCGGCGACCTCGGGCCTGGGCGCCCAACTGGCCTTGGCCACGGCGGCGCCGCACGACCACCTGTCGCTCACCGGCGGTTCGATCGGCCAAGGGCTGCCCGTGGCGAACGGCGCGGCCATCGCCTGCCCGGACCGCAAGGTGGTGTGCCTGCACGGCGACGGGGGCGCCATGTACACCGTGCAGTCGCTCTGGACCCAGGCCCGCGAGCAACTGGACGTGACCACGGTGATCTTCGCCAACCGCTCCTACGCGATCCTCAACATCGAGTTGGCTCGCGTGGGCGCCGTCGGCGGCGAGAAGGCGCTGTCCATGCTGGACCTCGGCAACCCGAACCTGGACTGGGTGCACCTGGCCAACGGCATGGGCGTGGAAGCCGTGCGAGTGGACACCCTGCCGGCGTTCGCCGATGCGTTCGCTGCGGCGATGCGCAGCCGCGGGCCGCGCCTCATCGAAGTGGTGCTGTAAGCCGGCTCAGGCCCCGGCGCCGCACGGCTCGCGCCGCGGTCAGCGCGACCGCTCGATGCGGATGTCGCCGGACACCGTCTTCACCTTGAGATGCACCGGGCGCCGCTCACCCGTGGACGGGGCGGCGTCGGGCAGACGGGCCCGCCCACTCACCGTGGACAGGTCGGCCTCCACGCGGATGCCCGACGGCAGGCCGAGGCGGACGTCGCCCGAGACGCTGCGCACGGAGATGTCGCTACCACCGCAGTGGCCGATGCGCGTGGTGCCGCTGGTGGTACCCACGGTGACGTCGCCGTCGCAGGCGTCGACGCGCAGATCGGCCGAGGTCAGCCCGGCCCGCAGCGACCCGCCCACACGGCGCAGTGCACAGTTGCCGGAGATGGCGGTGAGCGACGCATCGCCCTCCACGGTGTCGCCGGAGATGTCGCCGCTCGCCGACGTGGCGTCCAATTGCGAGAGGCGGTCGAACGTGAGGTCGCCAGAGGCGGTGCGCACGCGCGCCCCACCGAGCGACCCGACCAGGCGGATGGTCGCCGAGGCGGCGTCGATCTGGACATCGCAGCCCGACGGCACGGTGACCGTCAGCCGGCAGCTGCGGCCGCGCATCGACCACCGGGACGGGTGGCGGATCGTGACATGGTCGCCGGCTGCGGACATCTCGAAGTCGTCCGCGGCGCTGGACTCCAGCGACGCCTGCACCCATCCAGCCTCGCCCACTCGGACCTCGACGCTCCCCGATGGCACACCGACGTCCAGCACCGGGTGCGCCCCGACGGGCCAGCGTTCGTGACGGTTCATGGCAAGTACCTCTTACAGATCGAAGGTGGTGGTGGAGCGGAAGCCCCGCTCGTCGGTGCCCTTGCGGGCCCGCTTGGACAGTGCGTCGAGGACCCAGCCGTTGATCGATGCGCCGGCGGACTCCGCGGCATCCTCGATCATGGTCTTCAGCGTGGGGGTGATCCTCAGCGTGATACGGGCATCGAGGTCCTCCCCGGCGGCCGGATCGGCGTCGGTGACGGGCGCGTCGGTGATGCGCAGCGACGGGTCTCCGTCGACCAGCACCACGTCCACCACCCGGTCGGGCAACTGCGCACGGACCTCCACCGCGGCCTGCTCGGCCAGGTCGAACGCCGCCTGGCGCAGCACTGGGCCGAGCCCCTGCGCCAGGTGCTCGATGGCTTCCTCCACGGCGACGTCGCCACCGGCCAACTGGCCCTGGGCGCTGAGTGCCGACTGCACGGCGAGAATGACGGGCTGCAGCTGCATGGTCAGCCCCACCGGCGGTCGTCGTTGCCCGGCTGCGGCCGGCGCAGGCGGCTCTGCTGGCGAATGCGCTGCAGGCGGCGCTCGCGGTCAGCGTGCAGCATGGCCAGCAGGGCGGGATCGTGATCGAAGTATGACATCATCGCGTCCTTTCGGTGATGTCATCATGATGTCATGCTGACATCATGATGTCAAGCGCGAGTATTCGCCCTGCGTACCGGCATGAACGGGAACCGCCTCGACGTTCGCCGACGTCGAACGGTCCATGCGTCACCGTTCCCTCATCGTCCTTCTCACCGCCCTTGCCATCCCGTCCGCCGCGTGCGGCGACGACAGCGGGTCGGCGGCCACCACCTCCCCGCCCGCCAGCACCACCACCGCGCCGGACACCGTGCCCGCGCCTGCGGTCGTGCTCCGCTACGTGGAGATGGGCGGTTGCCAGATGATGGGGCCCAACTGCCCCACCTACCTCGTCTTCGACGACGGCACCGTCGAGGTCCACCGCACCGGGGAGGACGGGCCGGCTGTGCTGACCGGCCGTCTGCCCGACGGCGAGATCGACGCCTTCCTCGCCGCCGCGGCGACGATCGACTTCGAGGAGTTGGCCGCCACGGTTGGACCCGGCACGTGCAACGCCTGCGTCGACGGCGTCGACATCACCCTGACGCTGGAGTTGCCGTCGGGTGAGGTGCAACTGGACAGCACGGTCGTGAACTTCGACCCGGCGAACGACTTCTTCGCCGACCTCCAAACGCTGGTCACCGATGCTGCCGCAGCGACGGGCGAGATGCCGCTCGTGCAGCGCTGACGTTCCGTCGGGCAACCGCGGGCACGGCCCCGTGCTGTGCCAATGTGGGCGCGCATGGGACGGCTGACCCGCCTGGTACCGGGGCTGGAACAGGTGCGCACGTACCAGCGCCGCTGGTTCGTGCACGACCTCACCGCCGGGGTGGTGCTCACCGGCATGCTGGCACCGGCTGGCATGGCCTACGCCACCGCGTCCGGCCTGCCCGCCGTCACCGGCCTGTACGCCACGATCATCCCGCTGTTCGTGTACGCGCTGGTCGGGCCGTCGCGCATCCTCGTCCTCGGGCCGGACTCCTCACTCACCCCGCTGATCGCCGCGTCCGTCATCCCGCTGGCGGCGGGCGACCCGGGCACCGCCATCGCCGTCGCCGGCATGCTCAGCATCATCGCCGGCCTGGTCTGTGTGGTCGCCGGCCTGGCCCGCTTCGGGTTCATCGCCGAACTGCTCTCGGCACCCGTGCGGTACGGCTACCTGCACGGCATCGCGCTCACCATCATCGTCAGCCAGACGGCGAAGATCTGCGGGTTCTCCGTGGGCGGCGAGACGATCGTGGGCGAGGTGGAGCAGTTCGTGGACGGCCTGCACGACGGCCTGTTCAGCGGGTGGACGTTCCTCGTCGGCGCCGGCTGCGTGGCCGTGCTGGTGCTGCTGCGCTGGCTGGAGCGGCGCATCCCCGCCCCGCTGGTGGTGGTCGTGCTGGGCATCATCGCCGCCACCGTGTGGAACCTCGGCGGCCGCGGTGTGTCGTTGGTGGGCGACCTTCCACAGGGGCTGCCCACGCCGGCGCTCCCGGACGTGGACTGGGCCACCACCCGCACCCTGTTCGGTGCTGCGCTCGGCGTGGCGTTGGTGTCGTTCGCCGACACCAGCGTGCTGTCGCGCACGATGGCGCTGCGCCGCCACGAGCACGTGGACGCCAACCACGAACTGGTCGCGCTGGGCATGGCCAACGTGGCCGCCGGCTTCTTCCAGGGGTTCGCCATCAGCGCCAGCAACTCGCGCACCCCGGTGGCCGAGGCCGCCGGCAGCCGCACCCAACTCACCGGCGTGGTCTCGGCCATCGCCCTGCTGGTGGTCACGGCATTCATCCCCTCCACGTTCCGCCACCTGCCGGACGCCACGCTGGCCGGGATCGTGGTGGCGGCGGCGATCTCCCTCATCGACATCCCGGCCATGGTCCGGCTGTGGAGGGTACGGCGCAGCGAGTTCGTGCTGTCGATCGCCGCGCTCGGCGCGGTGGCCGTCTTCGGCCCGGTGAACGGCGTGGTCGTGGCCGTCGGCCTGTCGATCCTCAACTTCATGCGCCGGGCCTGGAAGCCGCACACCGCGGAACTGGTGCGGGTGGATGGGCTGAAGGGCTACCACGACCGGGCCCGCCACCCGAACGGCACCACCATCCCCGGCCTGCTGTTGTACCGCTTCGATGCACCCCTGTTCTTCGCCAACGCCCGCTTCTTCGTGGAGGACCTGGAGGAACGCATTGCCACCCACGACACGCCGGTCCGCTGCGTCATCGTGACCGCCGAACCCATCACCGACATCGACACGACGGCGGCGGACACCCTCAACGAGTTGCTCACCGATCTGCGCGGCCGGGGCATCGAACTGCGCTTCGCCGAACTGAAGGGTCAGGTGCACGAGCGCCTCGACCTCTACAACGTCGCCGACGGCATGGAACCCCCGCACCACACGGCCCGGACCACGGGCGAGGCCGTCCGTGCCTACGTGGCCGACCACCAGGTGGAGTGGGTGGACTGGGAGGAGCGGCTGGCACCCTGACCGATCGCGTCCACCCCATGCCCTGCGGATAGGGTTCCTCACCGTGATCCGACGCCTCGCCGTGGTGGCCACCGCCCTCGTGGCCACTGCCTCCCTCACTTCCTGCGCCACGTTCGACCGCACCGGCGACGCCGCCGTCGTCAACGGCCACCACCTGTCCGAGGACGATGTTGCGGCCATCGCCGGCACCCCGTTGAACGGCAGCAATGCCCGCAACGTGGTCAGCAGCTGGATCCAGCTGCAACTGCTGACGGGCGGCACGGACGTCGAACCCACTGCCGACGCCCTGCAGGCGGCACTCCACACCGCGGTCGACCAGTTCGCCGGCCAGTTCCTGGAGAAGGGCCGGGCCGCCTACGAGGAGGGCAAGGTGCTGTCACCCGTCCTGTGCCTCGGCGCCATCGCGCTGGACGGCACCGTGCCCACCGACGAGGTGCTGGCGGCCCTGGAGGGCGGGATGAGCTTCGCTGACGCGGCGGCCGCCTACTCGGTGGATTCCACGCTCGCCGGCAACGGTGGCGTCGTCACGGTGCAGGATGCGGACTGCGCCGGGCCGGAGAGCTACAACCAGCAGCTCATGGCCGACATCGCCGCGGCCGACCCGGAGATCGGCGAGTACTTCACCACGAAGCTCGGCGACTTCGATCTGGTGATGCAGCTGCGACCCTACGACGAGCTCAGCGACTCGGCCAAGCGTCAGCTGGCGCTGCCGACCGCGCAGATGGAAGCCCGCAGCCTCTTCACCGGCGCCGACGTGTGGGTGTCCAGCCGCTACGGCGCCTGGTCCGCCGACCAGGCCACCGTGCTGGCGATCGGCGCCTGACGAGGGCCGGGTGGCACAGCCGGTCGTCACCGTCGTCGGCTTGGGGCCCGGCGGGCCCGAGTACGTCACCGAACACACGCTGGCGGAGATCCGCCGGGCGACCCACCGCTTCGTGCGCACCAGCCGCCATCCCTCGGCGTCGCTGGTGGCGGACGCCGTCAGCTTCGACGACGTGTACGAGCAGGCCGACACGTTCGACGACGTCTACGCCGAGATCACCGAGCGGCTGGTGGCCGCGGCCCACGAGCACGGGGAGGTCCTCTATGCCGTGCCCGGCTCGCCGCTGGTGCTGGAGCGCACCGTGCGGTCGCTGCTGGCCGACACCCGGATCAGCTGCCGGGTGCACCCGGCGATGTCGTTCCTGGACGTCGCCTATGCCCGGCTCGGCATCGACCCGGTGGAAGCCCGGGTGACGCTGGTCGACGGCCACGAGTTCGCCACCGCCGCCGCCGGGCTCACCGGGCCGCTCCTCGTCGCCCACACCCACGCCAACTGGGTGCTCAGCGACATCAAGCTGGCCGTGGAAGACGCCAACGGCGACGAGCCGGTGGTGATCCTCCAGCGGCTCGGCACGGCGGACGAGGCCGTGGTCCACACCACCTGGGCGGACCTCGACCGCACCGTGGAGGCCGACCACCTGACGTGCGTCTACGTCCCGTCGCTGGGCGCCCCCGTGGGTGCCGAACTGGTGCGCTTCCACCAGCTGGCCCGGACCCTGCGCGAGCAGTGCCCGTGGGACCAGGAGCAGACCCACGCCACGCTGGTGCGCTACCTGCTGGAGGAGACCTACGAGCTGGTGGACGCGCTGCAGGCGCTGGACCCCGACGACCCGGCCACCGACGAGCACCTCCTGGAGGAGCTGGGTGACGTGCTCTACCAGATCGAGTTCCACGCCACCATCGCCGAGCAGGAGGGCCGGTTCACGATGGCCGACGTGGCCCGCAACGTGCACGACAAGCTGGTCCGCCGCCACCCGCACGTGTTCGGCGACGTCACCGCCGAGGACAGCGAGACGGTGAAGGCCAACTGGGATGCCATCAAGCGCGAGGAGAAGGGCCGCACCTCGGTGTTCGACGGCGTCGCGGCCGCCCAGCCGTCGCTGTCGTACGCCGAAGCCGTGCAGCGCAAGGCGGCCAAGGTGGGCTTCGACTGGCCGGACGTGCACGGCGCGCTGCCGAAGATCGCCGAGGAGGCCGGCGAACTGCTGGCCGCCAGCGAGGCCGGCGACCCCGCTCACGTGGCCGACGAGCTCGGCGACCTGCTGTTCGCGGTGGTCAATGTGGCCCGCCACCTGCACGTGGAACCGGAGACCGCCCTGCGCGCCGCCACCGGCAAGTTCCGCACCCGGTTCGAGGCCGTGGAGGCACTTGCCCGAGCGCGCGGGCTGGACCTGCACACCGCCGGGCTGGACGCGCTCGACGCCCTGTGGGACGAAGTCAAGCGGCGGGGCTGAACCAGGTCGGCCGGGTCAGGCCTGGACGGGCTGCTCGCCGGTCTGGTGGCGCATCCGCATGAACATCGCGAAGGTGTGGTCATCCTGGCTGAGGAGGGCACGGCCCACCGAGGCCCGGTCGAACGACGTCATCGCCTGGTAGGTGCTGGCCACGTACCAGACCAGCAGCAGCACCTGCAGCCCGAGCACGCCCAGCGTGAACTCTGTGCTGATGAAGCCGACGAAGAAGGCACCCACGGCGTTGAAGGCGGCGACGGCCCACGGGATGACGATGAGACGGGTCCACGGCGCGGTTGGGCCGTTGATCGACTCTGCCGCTCGCCGCAGCGCGCCGAGCACGTAGAAGTGGGCAGCGACCACGATCAACCCGGCGACACCGAGCACCGCAGCGTCCACCAGTTCGTCCTCCGCCCGGAACGACGGCAGCAGCGCCAGCACGGCGGCCTGCACCGCGACGGAGGCGATCGAGGCCCCCGGCCACATCGTCCGCCGGCTCATCTGCCGGGCGTTCAGCGCGGCCACGGTGGTCCACCACACCCACCCGAGCAGGTAGGCGGCCACCGAGGCCACCCCGATCAGGGCCATCACCCGCCGCGCCTCGTGATCCAGCACGGGCACGCCGTTGTCGGTGTCCCACACGATGCGATCGTCGCGGGTGAGCATGAACGCCACGGCGGGCATGGCCAGCCACGCGACCTGCCCGGCGAAGCACAGCGTGCGCGGGATCATCGTGTGGTGGCGGTCGTAATGGTGCGGGTCGCGCAGCACGGGGGCGGGGCCTGCGGCTGGCCGCTGGACGGTGATCTCACCGGACGGTCGGTCGTCGGCCGCGCCCACCGACCGCGACGGAAGCTGCGGGCCGTCGAGTGTCGGTTCCATGCCGCATTTTCGGCATCGCGACCCCGCCACTTGAGACGTTCGTGGTTTCCCGCTCGGACACGGCCGCTGAGTACGGTTGGGCGCATGAGCGAGATCGTCAGCGTCGTCGGCCGTGAGATCCTGGATTCCCGTGGCAACCCCACCGTCGAGGTGGAGGTCACCCTGGACAGCGGTGCCACCGGCCGTGCCGCGGTCCCCAGCGGCGCGTCCACCGGCGAGCACGAGGCCGTCGAACTGCGCGACGGCGGCAGCCGCTACCTCGGCAAGGGCGTCGCCACCGCGGTCGGCTTCGTCAACACCGAGATCGCCGACCTGCTGGACGGTGTGGAGGTGTTCCAGCAGCGCCTCATCGACCAGGCGCTGAACAACCTCGACGGCACCGACAACAAGGGCCGCATCGGCGCCAACGCCATCCTCGGCACGTCGCTGGCAGTGGCCAAGGCGGCGGCGGACGAGGTGCAACTGCCGCTGTGGCGTTACCTCGGCGGACCCAACGCCCACGTGCTGCCGGTGCCGATGATGAACGTGGTCAACGGCGGCGTGCACGCCGACAACACCATCGACATGCAGGAGTTCATGATCATGCCGGTGGGCGCGCCGAGCTTCCGCGAGGCACTGCGGTGGGGCACCGAGACGTACCACACGCTGAAGAAGGTGCTGCACGACCGGGGCCTCAGCACGGCGGTCGGCGACGAAGGCGGTTTCGCCCCCAACCTGGCCACCAACGAGGACGCCATCCGCATCCTCATCGAGGCCATCGAGCGGGCCGGTTACACGCCCGGCGACGACATCGCCATCGCCATGGATCCGGCGATGAGCGAGCTGTACCACGACGGCGCCTACCACCTGGCCGGCGAGGGCAAGGTGCTCTCCCGCGACGAGATGGTCGCCTACTGGCAACGGCTCGTGGAGACGTACCCGATCGTCAGCATCGAGGACGGCATGCACGAAGACGACTGGGACGGCTGGGCGGCCCTCACCTCCGCCGTCGGCAGCCGAGTGCAGCTGGTGGGCGACGACCTCTTCGTCACCAACGTCAGCCGCCTGCGGATGGGCATCGAGCGCTCGGTCGCCAACGCCGTGCTGGTGAAGGTCAACCAGATCGGCTCGCTCAGCGAGACGCTGGACACCGTGGAGTTGGCCACCCGCCATTCCTACTCCAGCGTCATGAGCCACCGCAGCGGCGAGACCGAGGACGCCACCATCGCCGACCTCGCCGTGGCCACCAACTGCGGCCAGATCAAGACCGGCGCCCCCGCCCGCAGCGACCGCGTCGCCAAGTACAACCAGCTGCTGCGCATCGAAGAGCAGCTGGGCGAGCAGGCGGCGTTCCGCGGCCGCAGCGCGCTCAGCCCCCGCTGACGGGCGCGGCCTGCTGCGCCTTCCCTGCGGGTGACGTGGTTCGGCACCACGACGCTGCGAGAATGGCGCCCATGCCGAACGGCGGCCATTCCACCACCACCATCACGCGCCCGAAGGACGCCACATCGGCGCGCACCCGCCCGGTGGAGCGCACCACGGACGACACCCTGCTCGGCGACTTCACCCGCCCCATCCCCAAGGAGAAGCAGCTGGTCCGCGGCCGTGGCAAGCGGCTGTTCGTGGGCCTCGGGCTGCTCGTGGTGGTGGCCGCTGTCGTCGCCGCCCTGTTCGTGCTGCCCGTGCAGGCCTGGCTGCGCCAGGAGGACGACATCGCCCGCAAGGAGCAGATCGCCGAGGCGCTGGAGAGCGAGAACGCGGCGATGACCCGAGAGATCGAGCAGCTGCAGACGCCGGAAGGCATCGAGGAGGCAGCCCGTGAGGTCATCGGCTACGTGCAGCGCGGCGAGATCCGCCTCACCGTGCTGCCCGGCACGCAGGCGCCCACCGTGCTGCCCAGCGGCTGGCCGTACGACCAGATGGCCCAGGTGGTAGCGGTCCGCGCCGACGAGTCGGCCACCGCGCCGTAGACCACATCAGTCCGGCTGCGTTCGCCGTCGGGGGCACCGCCTTGTAGTGTCGGCGCCGATTCGCCAACAGCAGTTCAACAGCAGTTCACAGGGGGTACTGACGCGTGGCTGGCAGCATTCTGGGCAACCGAGTTCTCCGCAAGGAGGACCCGAAGTTCCTCACCACGGGCGGCGAGTACGTCGACGACCTGAAGGACGAACCGCTGCTGCAGGGCGCGGCGCACGTCACGTACGTGCGATCCACCGTGGCGCACGGCACGATCCTGTCGGTCGACACCGCCGACGCCGCGGCGATGCCCGGCGTCCTGGCCATCTACACGGCGGAGGACCTCGGCCTCCAGCCGGTGCCGTCGGACTTCAACCCCGGCGTGGCCCGCGGCCTGCTCGCCATCGACAAGGTCCGCTTCGTCGGTGAACCCGTCGCGGTGGTGGTCAGCGAGACCCGCGAGCAGGGTGTGGACGCGGCGGAGCAGGTGATCGTCGACTACGACGTGCTGCCTGCCGTGGTGGACATCGAGGCGGCTGTCACGTCGACCTCCCTGCTCTACGAGGCCGCCGGCAGCAACGTCGCCTTCGACTCCACCTTCCTCGGCATGCCGGACACCACCGGCGACGACTTCTTCGCCGGCTGCGAGGTGGTGGCCCGCGGCCGCTTCGTCAACCAGCGGGTGGCCCCGTGCCCGCTCGAGGTTCGCGGGTCGTCCGCGGCGTGGGGGCCGGACGGCCGCCTGCACCAATGGCTCAGCACCCAGGGCGCTCAGGCCGCGAAGGAGACCATCGCCAAGGCCAACGGCGTGGAATCCGGCCAGGTGAAGGTCATCACGCCCGACGTGGGCGGCGGCTTCGGCGCCAAGATCACTTGCGACCCGGAGGAAGCCCTGCTGGGCGTCCTGGCCACGAAGGTCGGCCGCCCGGTGCGCTGGCGCGAGACCCGCAGCGAGTCGATGATGGTGATGGGCCACGGCCGCGCCCAGGTCCAGTACGTCGCCATCGGCGGGTCGCGCGACGGCACCGTCACCCACTACCAGTTGCGGGTGCTGCAGGACTGCGGCAACTACGCCGAGATGGGCACCATCCTGGCCCCGTTCATGACCCGGCCGATGGCCAGCGCGGTCTACGCCATCCCCAACATCGAGTGCCGCACCACGTCGGTGCTCACCAACACGGCGGTCACCACCGCCTACCGCGGTGCCGGACGACCCGAGGCCACGGCCGCGGCCGAGCGGGCGATGGACCTGTTCGCCGCCGAGATCGGGATGGACCCCGCCGAGGTGCGCCGCAAGAACCTGATCCCCAAGTTCATGGAGCCGCACACCACCGCCGTCGGCCAGACCTACGACGTGGGTGACTACGAAGGCGCGCTGGACAAGGCGCTGGAGGCCGCCGGCTACGCCGACCTGCGTGCCGAGCAGGCCGCCCGCCGCGCCCGCGGCGACGTGCGCCAGTTGGGCATCGGCGTCAGCACCTATGTGGAGATCACCGGTGGTGTGCCGCCGTTCGGCGAGCACGCCAAGATCGAGGTCCACGACGACGGCAGCGCCACCGTCTACACCGGCACGTCGCCGCACGGCCAGGGCCATGTCACCTCGTGGAGCATGCTCGCCAGCGAGCAGACCGGCATCCCGATGGACAAGATCACCGTGGTGTGGGGCGACACCGACCTCGTGCCCCAGGGCACCGGCACGATGGGTTCGCGCTCGCTGCAGCAGGGCGGCGCCGCGGTGTGGAATGCCGCGGCCGAGCTGGTCAACAGCGCCCGCAAGCTGGCGGCCAAGCTGCTGGAGGCCGACGAGGCGGACATCACGCTGGACAAGGACAGCGGCACCTTCCACGTGTCCGGCACACCGGCCATCGCCAAGGGCTGGGCCGACCTGGCCCAGGCCGCGCACGGCGACCCCGATCTGCCCGAGGGTCTGCAGCACGCCCTGTTCTTCCAGGCCGGCGGGGCTACGTTCCCGTTCGGTGCACACGTGGCCGTGGTGGAGGTGGACACCGAGACCGGCCAGGTCCGCCACCTGCGCCATGTCGCCTGCGACGACGCCGGCACGGTGCTCAACCCGATGCTGCTGGAGGGCCAGATCCACGGTGGCGTCGCCCAGGGCACCGCCCAGGCACTGATGGAGGAAGTGCGCTACGACGAGGACGGCAACCCCGTCACGTCCAACTTCGCCGACTACGCCATCATCTCGGCCGCCGAGTTGCCGAGCGTCGAGGTCGTCCACATGGAGACCCCGACGTTCATCAACCCGCTCGGCGCCAAGGGCATCGGCGAGAGCGGCACCATCGGCAGCACGCCCGCCGTGCAGTCGGCCGTGGTCGACGCGCTCAGCCACCTCGGTGTGCGCCACGTGGACATGCCCTGCACCCCCCAGCGCATCTGGCAGGCCATCTCGGCCGCCCAGTAGACCAACCCGGCCGATAGGGTCGCCGGGTGACCTCATCCCCGATCATTGCAGAGGGCCTTGTCCGCCACTTCGGCAGTGGCGACAAGCTGGTGAAGGCCGTCGACGGCGTGGACCTGGCGGTTGCCGACGGCGAGATCTTCGGCTTCCTCGGCCCCAACGGCGCCGGCAAGAGCACGACGGTGCGCATGCTCACCACCCTCCTCCGTCCCACCGCCGGCCGCGCCACGGTGGCCGGATTCGACGTGGCCACCCAGGCCAACGACGTGCGCCGCAGCATCGGCGTGGCCCTGCAGGACGCCGCCATCGACCCGCTGATGACCGGCCGCGAACTGCTCGACCTGCAGGCCGTGCTCTACGGCATCGCCCCCTCGGCGGTGAAGGCCCGCGGTGACGAACTGCTGGAGCGCGTCGGCCTCACGGGCGCGGCCGACCGCCGTGTGGGCACCTACTCGGGCGGCATGCGACGGCGGCTGGACCTGGCACTGAGCCTGATCCACCAGCCGACGGTGCTGTTCCTCGACGAGCCCACCACCGGCCTGGACCCGATGAGCCGCATCACCCTGTGGGAGGAAGTGCGTCGCCTGAACCGCGAGGGCACCACGGTCCTCTTGACCACCCAGTACCTGGAGGAGGCCGACCAGCTGGCCGACCGCGTGGCCATCATCGACCACGGCCACATCGTCAGCCAGGGCACGCCTGCCGAACTGAAGGCCGGCGTGGGCGCCCCAACCCTGCTGGTGCGGGTGGACGCCGAGCGCAACGACGCCGCCCGCGACGTGCTGGCCCGCTTCGGCGAACTCCGCCCCACCGCCGAAGGCACATTGGGCGTGGGCCTGGAGGGCGGCCCCTCGCAGGTCACCGCGGTGGTCCGGGCACTCGACGAGATCGGCGCCCATGTGCACCACCTGGAGCTCAACGAGCCCAGCCTGGACGACGTGTTCGCCGAAGCCACCGGTCACCGCCTGGAAGGTGCCGAGGCGGCCGACGCCGCCGGCGCTGCCTCCGACGCCGAGGACACGGGCGAGGCCGCCCCTGCCGGCCGCGGCCGCCGCAAGGGCCGCCGATGAGCGCGGCCGCCGTCGCACTGGTGCCCAGCGCGCCCGGCCGCGGCGTGTGGTGGGCGCAGACCTGGGCGATGTCCAAGCGGTCGATCCTCGCCATCGTCCGCCAGCCGGCCCTGGTGATCCCCTCGCTGGTCTTCCCGCTGTTCTTCGCTGCGCTCGGCACGTCGTCGTTCGGCAAGGCCACGGTGCTGCCCGGCTTCCCGAAGGTCAACAGCTTCCTGGACTTCTCGCTGGCGGGCAGCGTGGTGCAGGGCGTGCTGTTCGGCAGCGTCACCGGCGGCACCGCGCTGGCCACGGACATCGAACTCGGCTTCTTCGACCGCCTGCTCGCCACCCCCACGTCGCGGGTCAGCATCCTGCTCGGCCGCCTGGCCGGCGCGGCAGCCTTCGGGGCGTTCCAGGCCCTGTTCTTCACGCTGATCCTCATCCCCTTCGGCGTCACCATCGAGGCCGGCGTGCTCGGCGTGCTGGTCATCACCCTCAGCGGGGCACTCACCGGCATGGGCATCGGCGGGTTCACCGCGGCGATGGCACTGAAGACGGGTTCCAGCGAAGCGGTGCAGGGCAGCTTCCCGCTGCTGTTCATCGCCCTGTTCTTCTCCAGCGCGTTCTTCCCCCGCCAGACGATGCAGGGCGTGTACCGCCATGTGGCCAACGTCAACCCGATGAGCTACCTCGTGGAAGGGGTGCGCGGCCTGACGATCGACGGCCTCACCCTTGGCCATGTGGCTGGCGCCCTGGTGGTGCCGGCGGCAATCGGTGTGGTCTCCATCGGCCTGTCGCTGCGGGCCCTGCGCGGAAGGTTGGCGGCACGATGAGCACCCCTGGCACCCACGTCCTCGCCCATGCCGAGCAGGCCCCGGGCGGCACCGTCCTGCGCTCGGCCAACGGCATCGCCCGGCGCAGCCTGCGCACCATCGTGCGCCTGCCGTCCACCTTCTTCCCGGCGCTGCTGATGCCGATCTTCCAGGCCATCGCGTTCAGCGGCACGTTCTTCGCCATCACCAAGATCCCCGGCTTCCCCACCGACCGCAGCATCAACTGGTTCCTTCCGCTGGCCGCCAGCATGGGTACGGGCTTCTCCGGCATCGGCATCGGGTTCTCCACCATCCGCGACCTGGAGAGCGGCTTCTTCGACCGCCTGCGCATGGCCCCGGCGCCACGCACCTCGCTGCTGCTCGGGCCGTTGATCGCCGCTTGGATCCGCGGCCTGCTGGTGCTGGTGTCGGTGCTGATCGTCGGCTTCGCCTTCGGGGCACGGCTGGAGGGGGGCCTGCTCGGCCTGGTCACGCTGACCCTGGCCGGCCTGGGCATCGCCACCATGGGCACGGGCTGGGGCTTGGGCCTGGCCTACCGCTTCCGCGACATGCGGGCTGCGGCGCTGATGCAGCTGACCCTGTTCAACGCCCTGTTCCTCACCAACGCGCAGGCACCGCTGAACGTGATGAGCGGCTGGCTGCACGCCGTGGCCCGGGTGAACCCGTTCACCAACGTGCTGCGCCTGGCCCGCCAGGGCTTCCTCGGCGACGTCACGTGGCACGACACGTGGGGCGGCCTGTTGGCCATCGTCGTGCTCTCCGCGCTGGCCACCCTGTTCGCCCTCTCCGGCCTGCGCCGCCTCGCCGACGAGTAAGCCCTCCCACCCACCCGAGTGCCAGGGCGCATCCGACGCACCCGCCATCGACAAGCGAATCACCATTGCGAGCCATGATCCACAAGCGATTCGATCGGGCTAGGCTCGAAGCATGATCGATCGACAACGCCTGGCCCAGCTGCACGCCCGGGAGGAGCAGCGGTTCGTCGAACTGCACCCTCGTTCCGCCGAACTGGCCGCCGATGCCCGTCACTCCCTGCTCGGCGGGGTGCCGATGGCCTGGATGACTCGCTGGCCGGGGTCGTTCCCGATCTTCTTCGACCAGGCCCAGGGCGCCCGGTTCAGCGACGTGGACGGTCACGAGTACGTGGACTTCTGCCTCGGCGACACCGGGGCCATGACCGGCCACGCCCTGCCCCAGGTGGCCGAGGCCCTGTACCACCAGGCCCAGCGGGGCATCACCACTATGCTGCCCAGCGCCGACGCGGCGTGGGTGGGTGAGGAACTGGCCCGCCGGTTCGGCCTGCCGGTGTGGCAGATGGCGATGACCGCCACCGACGCCAACCGCTTCGTGCTCCGCTTCGCCCGCTTCCTCACCGGCCGGCAGAAGATCCTGGTCTTCGACTGGTGCTACCACGGCAGCGTCGACGAGACCCTGGTGACGCTCGGCGCCGACGGGCGCCCCCACCCCCGCGGCGGCAACATCGGGCCGCAGGTGCACCCGGAACTCACCACCGTGGTCGTGCCGTTCAACGACGTGGCGGCGCTGGAGGCCGCGCTCGCCACCGGCGAGATCGCCTGCGTGCTGGCCGAGCCCGCGCTCACCAACATCGGCATCGTGCTGCCCGAACCGGGCTTCCACGACGCGCTGCGCCGCCTCACCCGCCAGTACGACGCGCTGCTGGCCATCGACGAGACGCACACCATCTGTGCCGGTCCCGGCGGCGCCACCGCGGCCTGGGGCCTGGAGCCGGACTTCTTCATCATCGGCAAGACCATCGGCGGCGGCATGCCGGCTGCGGCGTACGGCTGCACGCAGGCCATCGCCGACCGGCTGAACGTGCTGCTGGCGGACAAGAGCATCGACACCAGCGGCGTCGGCGGCACGCTCACCGGCAACGCCCTCGCGCTCGCGGCCGTGCGCGCCACGCTCTCCAGCGCGCTGCGCGACGAGGACTTCGACGTGATGATCCCGATGGCCACGGCGTGGACCGACGGCGTGCAGCGAACCATCGACAAGTACGACCTGCCGTGGAACGTGCAGCAACTCGGTGGCCGCGCCGAGTACTGGTTCTGCCCGCCCCCGAAGGACGGTGCCGCGGCCGCCGCGGCGGTGGACCACGAACTCGATGCGTTCATGCACCTGTGGGCGGTGAACCGGGGCATCCTGCTGACCCCGTTCCACAACATGGCGCTGATGTCGCCGCACCATTCGATGGCCGACGTGGACCTGCACACCGACGTGTTCGCCGAGGCCGTGGCAGCATTGCTGGCATGACCACCGTCCCGTTCGCCGGCCAGGTGGCACTGGTCACCGGCGCCGGCAGCCCCACCGGCATCGGGTTCGCCGCCGCCCGACTGCTGGCCGAGGGCGGCGCCCACGTGGTGCTGTCCGCCACCACCGCCCGGGTGCACGAACGCGCCGCCGAACTGGTGGCGGCCGGCCATCGGGCCACCGGCATCGTCGCCGACCTGATGGAACCCGGGGCCGCCGACGGTGTGGTGGCAGCCGCCCTCGGCGCCGGCAGCGGCCGGCTGCACGTGTGCGTCAACAACGCCGGCATGATCGCCGTGGGCGGCGAGATGACCGACGCTGCGCTCGCGGCCACCACCGACGCGTTGTGGCGCGACGGGATCGACCGCAACCTCACCACCTGCTTCGCGGTCACCCGGGCCGCGGTCGCCACAATGCGCGCCCACGGGTACGGGCGGATCGTCAACGTGGCCAGCACGTCCGGCCCCGTCCAGGCGTTCGTCGGCGACGTGGCCTACCACGCCGCCAAGGCCGGCATGCTCGGCTTCACCAGAGCGGTGGCGCTGGAGGTTGCCGCTGCGGGCATCACCGTCAACGCGGTGGCGCCCGGCTGGATCGCCACGAGTTCGCAGACCATCCACGAAGGTGCGGCCGGGGCCGCCACCCCGATGGGCCGCTCCGGCACCGCCGCCGAGGTGGCCCCGGCCATCGCCTTCCTCGCCTCGCCGGCGGCGTCCTACGTCACCGGCCAGTTGCTGGTGGTGGACGGTGGCAACTCCCTTCCGGAGGACCGCACATGGCGCCCATGACCGACCCGCCCGCTCCCACGACGCCCGCCACCGGCCCGGTCGCGCTCATCACGGGTGCGGCCGGCGGCATCGGCGGCGCCACCGCCCGGCGCTTCCTCGCCGGCGGCTGGCAGGTCGTCGCGCTGGACCTCCGCCCGGCGCCGATCGACGGCGCTCACCCGGTGGTCGCCGACCTCACCGCCGTGGCGGACTGCCGGGCCGGGGTCGAGCACACCGTGGCCACGTTCGGCCGCCTCGACGCGCTCGTCAACGCCGCAGGGGTGTGGACCGAAGGCTCCAGTGCCGACACCACCGAGGCGGAATGGGACCGGGTGATGGCGGTCAACCTGAAGGGCCTCTACTTCCTCACCTCCGCCGCCATCCCCCACCTCGTCGCCGCCAAGGGCTGCGTGGTCAACCTCAGCAGCGACGCGGGCATCCAGGGCAACGCCGGTGCCGCCGTCTACTGCGCCTCGAAGGGCGGGGCCAGCATCCTCACCAAGGCACTCGCGCTGGAACTGGCCCCGCAGGGCGTGCGGGTCAACGCCGTGTGCCCGGGCGACGTGGACACACCCATGCTCGCCGGGCAGGCCAGCCAGTTCGGCGGCGACGACCCGCAGGCCTACCTGGCCCGGCTGCGCGCCGGGTACCCGCAGGGCGCTGCGGCCCGGTTCGTGCGCCCCGACGAGGTGGCGGAGTTGATCTGGTTCCTCTGCCAACCCCACGCCGCGGCCATCACCGGGGCGAACGTCAGCATCGACTTCGGCCTCTCGGCGGGCATCACATGAGCGAGCCCGGTGGCAAGCTGGGCCACGTGACGGCCATCCCCCTCGACCAGATCGATCGCCGCCTGGTGGAGGAACTGCAGAAGGACGGCCGGGCCAGCTATGCCGACCTCGCCGACCTGGTGGGTCTGTCGCCGGCCGCCACCCGCCTGCGTGTGCAGCGCCTGCTGGACAGCGGGGTCGTGCAGGTGGTGGGCGTCACCGATCCGCTGGCCCTCGGCTACCCGGTGATGGCCGCGCTGGGGGTGCGGGTGGGCCGCAACGTGCGGGCGGTGGCGGACCGCATTGCCGACATCGAAGGGGTCATCTACGTGGTGTTCACCAGTGGCTCCTTCGACCTGCTGGTGGAGGTGCTGTGCGAGGACTCCGCCCGGCTGCTGGCCGTGATCGACGACGAGATCCGGTCGATCCCCGACGTCCGCAGCGTGGAGAGCTTCACCTACTTCGGCATCCACACCCACCGATTTGTGTGGGGAACCCGCTGATCGACGCGAAATCATCACGCTTCGCGGAAATTGCAACACGTTGAGTGCTCAATCTTCGCGGCAGATGGACGATACTTGAGGTGTGACGGCGGAGGTCCACATCGATGAGGTTGCAGTGCTGCGCGCTGCGCCCGACCCGGTGTTCGTCATCGACGGCGACATCATCCTGCGCTACACCAACCCGGCCGGCGAGGAGATGCTGGGCTACCGGACCGAGGACTGGATCGGCCGGTCCCTGCTGGACATGGTCCACCCCGCGGACGTCGCCCACATCCTGTCCTCCTCCGAGACCGTGCTGGAAAAGCCGGTCGGCACCCCGGTCGAGGCCCGGGTGCGCACCGCCGACGGCACCTGGAAGTGGGTGGAGTTCGTCGGGCGGGCGTCGTTCGCCGCTCCCGGCGTGGACGGCATCGTCATCATCGCCCGCGACGTCACCCAGCGGCGGATGTGGGAGGTCGCGTCCAACGACACCGTGAAGTTCCAGCAGGTGCTGCAGATGTCGCCGTCCATCACCCTGCTGTTGGACCGCGACGGGGTGGTCAGCAGCGTCAACGCGGCCTTCACCCGGCTGCTCGGCCACGACACCTCGCGGGTGATCGGGCACCCTCTCGCCGACTTCTGCGAGGAAGGCGCCGAGCACGAACTGCGCCATGCCATCGAGCGCGCCAGCGCGGCCACCCGCCCTGTCACGTGTGAGGCCGAGATGCGCACCGTGGACGCGGATGCGCCACCCCGGCCGATCCGCTTCGAGATCGTCAACCTGCTCGACGACCCCGTGGTGGCCGGCCTGGTGGTCACCGCTCACGACGTCAGCGATCTGCACTCGGCCCGGCGCACCCTGGAACACCTGGCCCGGCACGACACGCTCACCGGTCTGGCCAACCGCTCGGTGCTGCTGGAGCAACTTGAGGCCCATCTGGCCGCCGATCGCCCGGCCGCCGTCGTGTTCATCGATCTCGACCGGTTCAAGCCGGTGAACGACCTGCTCGGCCACGAGGCCGGCGACGAACTGCTCCGCGTCGTCGCCGACCGCCTGCGCCAGGTGGTCCGCCCCGGCGACCTGGTGGCCCGCGTCGGGGGCGACGAGTTCGTGGTCCTCGCCCGCGACGTGGTCGACCGTCGCACCGGCCAGCTGCTGGCCGACCGCATCGAGTCCACGCTGTCCATGCCGTACCTGCTGTCCGAAGGCCCGGTGCGGGTCAGCGCCAGCGTGGGTGTGGCCCTGACGGACGACGACACCACGGTCACCGGAGCGCTGGCCGACGCCGACCTGGCCATGTACGAAGCCAAGGCCGCCCGGCGCGGCGAGCCCGTGCGCAGTGCCGCCAACCGCAACCGCAACGCCAACCAGCGCCGGCGCCTGGCCGACGACCTGGCCGCAGGGCTGCCGCGCGGCGAGGTGGTGGCCTACCTGCAGCCGGTGATCTCGCTGGGGACCGGCGCCACCATCGGCCTCGAGGCGCTGGCCCGCTGGCACCACCCGGACCTCGGCGTGCTCTCCCCGATCGCCTTCCTCGACCTGGCGGAGGACGCGGGGCTCGACCTGCTGCTCGGCGACATGGTGCTCCACTCGGCGTGCACTACCATGGCCCCTCTCGACCCCTCGCTGAAGATCGGGCTGAACCTGTCCGTCGGTCAGCTCGCCGACCGCCAGCTGTGCGAGCGGGTCGACGCGATCATCCGCTCCCACGGCGTCACGGCGGACCGCCTGGTGGTCGAGATCACCGAACACGCCACGCTCACCCGCCGTGCGGGCGCCGGGCGGGTGTCGCCCGAGCACACGCTCGACGAACTGCGCCGCATGGGCGCCAGCCTGTGCCTCGACGACTTCGGCACCGGCTACTCCTCACTCACCCACATCCGCCGCTACCCCCTCTCCACCATCAAGATCGACCGCTCGTTCGTCAGTGGCGTGTGCCGCCACGGCGAGGACCGCGCCGTGGTCGGTGCCGTGGTCGGGCTGGCCGACGCCCTGGGCGTGAACGTGGTGGCCGAGGGCGTGGAGACCATGGAGCAGTTGAGCGCGCTCACCGAGATCGGGTGCGACCTGGCGCAGGGCCATCTGTTCGCTCTGCCCCTCGCCCCCGGGGAGGTGCCCGGCTGGCTCAGCCGCTACGGCGCCGATTGGCGTGGCCCGCTGGTGCGTCAGCGGGTCTGACAGTCGCGGCAGCGCCCGCGCACGTCGAACAGGTGCTCGGTGGGCTCGAAGCCGTGGTCGGCGAGCAGGGCGGCCACCTCACGGTCGATCAGCCGTTCCAGCTCGCGGCTGGGCTCGAAGTCCGTCACCACACCACAGTCCACGCACACCAGATGGTGATGGTGGCGGCTGGCCGAGTACGGCTCGGCCAGTTCGTGGCGGTCGCCCCCGGCGGCGGCCACCCGGGCCACCACCCCGGCGTCCACCAGTTCGGCGAGGTTGCGGTACGCGGTGGACGTGGGCACGCCGGAGCGCTCGACGATCTCGTCGGTGGTGAGTGGCCGGTCCGCCCCGTCCAGCACGGCGAGGATCGCACTGCGGTGGCGGGTGAGACGCAGGTCGCGGGCCGCCATCGCCGGCAGCACGGCGGCCGCTGTGGACGGGCCGACCGCCGGGGTTGAGGGCTGGTCGGACGTCGGCATGCCGCCACACTATCCGAAAACAGGAATTAGTCCTGCCGTGTAGGAATGATTCTCACTCGCAGTATGCTGCCGTCATGCGCCGCCCGCTCCTGCTCGCCTCCGTCGCCGCCATCCTGCTTCCCGCCGCCGCCTGTTCGGAGGGGTCGTCGTCGGGTGACGGCAGTGGCCGCCCCACCGTGGCCGCCGCCTTCTACCCCCTGCAGTACCTGGCCCAGGAGGTGGGCGGTGACGCGATCGACGTCGTCACCCTCGTGCCACCCGGCTCCGAGGCCCACGAGTACGAACCGACCCCGAAGCAACTCACCGCCCTGGCCGACGCCTCCCTGGTGCTCTACCTCGGCAACGACTTCCAGCCCAGCCTGCAGAAGGCCATCGGCACGCTGCCGTCGTCCGCCCGCAAGTTGGACCTGCTGACCAGCGTGCCGCTGCTGCCCTTCGGGCAGGAGATCGGGCAGGGCAGCAACGAGGAGGACCACGGCGAACTCGACCCGCACGTGTGGCTGTCGCCCGCCAACATGCGCCTGATGGCGACAGCGGTCGCCGACGCGCTGGCGGAACTGGTGCCCGCCCAGGCGGCCGTCATCCGCGGCAACGCCACCGCGCTCGAGGCGCGCCTCACGGCGCTGGACGCGGCGATGACAGCCGGCCTGGCCCGGTGCGAGTCGCCGTACCTCGTCACCGGCCACCATGCCTTCGGCTACCTGGCGGACCAGTACGGGCTGACCCAGGTGTCGATCGCCGGCCTCTCCCCTGCCGAGGAACCCTCCGCCGCCACCCTGGAGGACGTCGCCGCGTTCGCCGCGGAGCACGACGTCACCACGATCTTCTTCGAAGAGAACCTGCCGAGCGACCTGTCCCGCACCGTGGCCGACGAGATCGGCGCCTCGACCGCCGTGCTCGACACCCTGGAGTCGCCGTCACAGGCAGCGCTGGACACCGGCGAGGACTACGACTCGCTGATGCGGGAGAACCTGGTCGTGTTGCGCGAAGGTTTGCGCTGCGCATGAACGACTGCCCTGTCCTCCAGGTGGAACACCTCGGTGTCTCCTACGGCGCCCACCAGGCGCTGTACGACGTGAGCTTCGAGGTCGGGCACGGTGAGCTCATCGGGGTCATCGGCCCCAACGGCGCGGGCAAGAGCACCATGTTCAAGGCCATCTGCGGGCTGGTGAACCACACCGGGGTGGTGGAGGTGAACGGCGTGCACTGCCACGACCACACCGACCGGATGGACCTGGCCTACATCCCCCAGCGCAACGACAACGACCTGCACTTCCCCATCACGGTCGGCGAACTGGTGCTGGCGGGGCGCCGCCGGTTCCACCACTGGTGGCAGCGCCCGTCGGCCGCCGATCGCGCCGCGGTGCGCGCCGCCCTGGAGCGCGTGCGCCTGCCGCACGTGGAGCACCGCTCCCTGCTGGAACTGTCCGGCGGCCAGTTGCAGCGCGCCTACCTGGCCCGGGCGTTGGCCCAGGAGGCCTCCGTCGTGCTGCTGGACGAAGCGCTCAGCGGGGTGGACCAACCCACCACCACCGACCTGTTCGAGGTGTTCGCCTCGCTGGCTGCCGAGGGCACCACGTTGCTGGTGGCCACCCACGACCTGGCGCTGGCCCGCCGCAGGTTCCGCCGCTGCCTGGCCATCAACGGCACCCTCCGCGGCGACGGCCCGCCGGACGAGGTGCTGGCCACCGACGTGCTGGACGCCACCTTCGGCTCTGCGGGGCAGCGTGCACTGGCTGACTGACCCGTTCCAGGCCGAGTTCATGCGCCGGGCGTTCCTGGCCGCGATCATCATCGGCGTCGTCGCCCCCGTGGTGGGCACCTGGGTGGTGCTGCGGCGGATGGCCAACCTCGGCGACGCCATGTCGCACGGCACCCTGTCCGGTGTGGGCCTGGCCTATGCCGCCGGGGCGGACGTGGTGTTCGGCGCCATCGGGGCCGGTGTGGTGATCGCCGTGCTCCTGCTGGTGTTCTCCTCCAACCGCCGGCTCGGTCAGGAGACCGTGATCGCCGTCATCGGCACGGCGTTCTTCGCGCTGGGCGTGGTGGTCATCAGCCGGCTGGACACGGGTGTGGAACTCACCCACTTCCTGTTCGGCCGCGTCCTCACCGTCACCTGGGGCGACATCTGGCTGAACCTGGCGCTCGGCACCGGCGCCGTGCTGGTGGTGGCCGTGCTGTTCGGCGAACTGCGCCTGGCCACGTTCGACCATGTGCAGGCCGAGCAGGTGGGGGTGCACGTGGAACTGGTCCAGAGCGTGCTGGTGCTGCTGCTGGCCGTCGTGGTGGTGGTGAGCCTGCAGGCGGTGGGCACGGTGATGGCCGTCACCATGCTGGTCACCCCGGCCGCCACCGCCCGGCTGGTGGCCCGCACCCTGCGCCAGATGACGGTGCTGGGGGTGGCGTTCGGCGTCACCGAAGGGGTGGCGGGCCTGATGCTCGCGTATCACCTCAGCTCGGCACCGGGTGCCACCATCGGTCTGGTGGCCGCTGCCGTGTTCGGCGTGGTCTTCGTGATCACCCTGCCGCGGCGGATGCCGCACCACCACCGCCCGCTGGACTGACGCGCCGGGTCAGCACCAGCGCGGCCAGCCAGGTGGAGATCGGCACGGAGGCGATGAGCCCGATCGACCCCACCAGGGTGCGGACGATCTCGATGGCCACCACCTCGCGGTTCATCACGTCGGTGAAGGCCGCCCCGGTTTCGGTGAACAGCAGGAACAGGGGCAGCGCCGCGCCGGCGTAGGCCAGGAACAGGGTGTTGACCGTGGACGAGATGTGGTCGCGGCCGATCACCAGCGCTTGCCGGTAGAGCGCGGCGAGTGGCAGGTCCTGCCGGGCGCGGTGCAGTTCGCCGACGGCGGACACCTGGGTGACGGTCACATCGTCCAGCACACCCAGCGAGCCGATCACCACACCGGCCAGCAGCAGACCGCGGGCGTCCAGGTGCACACCGATGGCGTCGAGGAACAGGGCGTTCTCGTCGCTGAGCCCGGTGAGCGTGGCGAGGCCGATGAACGCCCAGGCGAGCAGTCCGGTGAGGGCCAGCGACGCCAGCGTGGACAGCAGGGCGACGTTGGTGGACGAGTTCAGGCCGTGCGCCAGGTACAGCGACGCGAACGCGATCACGGAACTGCCGGCCAGCGCGACCACGACGGGTTGCCCGCCGTCCAGCAGGGCCGGCAGCACGAAGCCCACCAGGACGACGACGCTGATGCCCAGCCCGGCGAGCGCGCCGGCGCCGCGCCAGCCGCCGAGCGCCACCACGGCCACGGCGAACAGCAGCACCAGCGTCCACATGCTGCCGGAGCGCTGGTAGTCGGCGAACTGGTAGTAGACGGTGCCGTCCACGCCGGTGCTGGCCACCAGCACGATGGCGTCGCCGGCGGTCGGCACCCGGGCCGACGACGACGTGACGGCGTGCTCCAGCGTGGCGTACGTACCGGCCTGCGGGCCACTGGTGACCAGCACGGTGAGCACTCGGCAGTCCACCAGATCCTCCACCGACGTTCCACTGCACGGCTGGATGGCCACGGACTCCACCTGGCCCTCCACCCGCGGTTCGTCGGGGATGGCTGGGTCGTCGCGTCCGCCGGGCCAGAGGAGGACCACACCCAGCAGTGCCAGCACCGCCCAGGCCCCGACCGCCCACCACAGGCCGCGCTCGATGCGCTGCGACGCCACCGGCAGCGGCCCGTGCGCATGGAGATGGCGGTGTTCGCGGGCCTCCTGCCGGCTGCGGTTTTCCACGGGGCCCAGTTTGGTGCAGTATTGACCTGCCATTGGGGGCATACCGATCCGCAAGGGGGATCTCTGGTGAAGATTCGCGTCACCGTCAACGGGACGGTCCACGACAGCGACGTGGAGCCGCGCACGCTGCTCGTCCACTACATCCGCGAGGCGCTCGGCCTCACGGGCACCAACATCGGGTGCGACACGTCGTCGTGCGGTGCGTGCAGCGTGCACGTCAACGGCGAGGCCGTGAAGAGTTGCACGGTGCTGGCGGTGCAGGCCGACGGGTGCGAGGTCACCACCATCGAGGGCCTGGCCCAGGGCGGCGAGATGCACCCGATGCAGAAGGCCTTCATGGAGAACCACGGCCTGCAGTGCGGCTACTGCACGCCCGGCATGGTGATGGCGGCCACCAGCCTGCTGAAGGAGAACCCGAGCCCCACCGAGGAAGAGGTGCGGATCGGGCTGGAAGGCAACCTGTGCCGCTGCACGGGCTACCACAACATCGTGAAGAGCGTGCTGGCCTGCGCGGCCGGCGACTGATCCACCCGTCACCGAAGGTACTGGGGGTACCCGAATGACCGATCTGCAGGAGCGTCCTGCTGGCGTGCTGGGGAGCCGCCTGCTGCGACGCGAAGACCCCGCCCTCCTCACCGGAGAAGCGAAGTACACCAACGACCTCAACGTGCCCGGTGCACTGCACCTCGCCGTGGTGCGCAGCCCATGCGCGCATGCCCGCATCACGTCCGTCGACCTCAGCGCCGCGCTGGCCGTGCCGGGCGTGGTGGCCGCCTACAGCGGCGCCGACCTCGCCGACATGTGGGCGGGGCCGATGCCCTGCGCCTGGCCGGTCACCGACGACATGAAGAACCCGCCGCACCACCCGCTGGCCACCGGTACTGCCTGCTACGTGGGCGACGGCGTGGCGTGTGTGCTGGCCACCGACGCGGTGGCCGCCCGCGATGCGGCCGAGCTGGTGGACGTGCAGTACGAGCCGCTGGAGGCCGTGGTCGACCTGGAGGACGCCCTCAGCGACCGGGTGGTCATCCACCCCGACCTCGGTACCAACAAGAGCTACCAGTGGGACCTGAAGATCGAGGGCGAGCCCGGCCAGGTGGATGCCGCGTTCGCCGCCGCGGCCTACACGGTGAAGGAACGCTACGTGCAGCAGCGCGTCATCCCCGTGGCGATGGAGCCCCGCGCCGTGTGCGCCGTGCCGCAGCCGTTCGGCGGCGACATGACGCTGTATTCCGCCACTCAGGTGCCGCACATCCTCAAGGTCATGACCGCGCTCACACTCGGCATCCCCGAGCACCAGCTGCGGGTGGTCGCCCCCAGCGTGGGCGGCGGCTTCGGCAGCAAGCTCAACGTGTACGCGGAGGAGTTGCTGTGCGTGGCCCTCGCCCGCAAGCACGGCGTGCCGGTCCGCTGGAACGAGACCCGCAGCGAGAACCACCTGGCCACCATCCAGGGCCGGGGCCAGATCCAGCACATCGAACTGGCGGCCGACGCGGACGGCAAGCTCACCGCCGTGCGGGTGCGCCTGCTGGCCGACATGGGCGCCTACCTGCAGCTCGTCACCCCTGGCATCCCCCTGCTCGGGGCGTTCCTCTACGCCGGCGTGTACGACCTGCCGCTGGCGTACGACTTCAGCTGCACCAGCGTGTTCACCACGCTGACGCCGACGGACGCCTATCGCGGCGCCGGCCGGCCGGAGGCCACCTACGCCATCGAGCGGGCGATGGACGCCCTGGCGGACACCATGGGCATCGACCCGATGGAGCTCCGCCGGCGCAACTTCATCCGCAAGGAGCAGTTCCCCTACACGGCCATGACCGGGCTGGTGTACGACTCCGGCGACCACGACGCCGCCGCCACGAAGGCCGCCGAACTGGCGGACTACGACGGCGTGCGCGCCCGCCAGGCCACCCAGAACGTGCCCGGCGCCAAGAAGGTGCTCGGCATCGGCCAGGCCAGCTACTTC
Source organism: Ilumatobacteraceae bacterium (assembly GCA_041394605.1). Classification (GTDB taxonomy): domain Bacteria; phylum Actinomycetota; class Acidimicrobiia; order Acidimicrobiales; family Ilumatobacteraceae; genus UBA668. The sequence goes on along the minus strand of JAWKHX010000004.1, from coordinate 286,046 downwards.
GAGATGTGCGGTCTCGCGCCCAGCCGGGTGCTGGCGTCGCTGAACTACTCGGCCGGCGGCTGGGAAGCCGCCACGGTGCGGGTGCTGCCCACCAACAAGATCCAGGTGGTCACCGGCACCGCGCCGCACGGTCAGGGCCACGAGACGGCGTGGAGCATGATCGTGGCCGAGAAGATGGGCGTCGCCCCGGAGGACGTGGACGTGCTGCACAGCGACACGGCCATCGCCCCGCTGGGCCTGGACACCTACGGCTCGCGGTCGCTGCCCGTGGGTGGTGTCGCCATCGCGATGGCGTGCGACAAGGTCATCGACAAGGCCAAGAAGATCGCTGCCCACCAGTTGGAGGCCGACGAAGCCGACCTGGAGTTCGCCGGCGGCACGTTCATCGTGAAGGGCACACCGGATCGTGCGCTGCCGCTGGCGGCCATTGCCTTCGAGGCCTTCACCGCCCACAACCTGCCCGACGGCATGGAGCCCAACCTCGAGGCCCACACCACGTACGACCCGCCCAACTTCTCGTGGCCCTTCGGCACCCACATCTGCACCGTCGAGGTGGACACCGAGACCGGCCAGGTGGACGTGCTGCAGTACGTGGCCGTGGACGACTGCGGTGTGCAGGTGAACCCGCTGATCGTCGAGGGCCAGGTGCACGGCGGCGTCATCCAGGGCCTCGCCCAGGCGCTGTTCGAGGAAGCGGTCTACGACGACGACGGCAACTTGAAGAGCGGCACGCTCGCCGAGTACCTGGTTCCGGCCGCCAGTGACGTACCGTCACTGACACTCGGTCACACCGTCACCCCCTCCCCCACCAACCAGTTGGGGGTCAAGGGCATCGGTGAGGCCGGCACGATCGGGGCCGCCCCCGCCGTCATCAACGCCGTCGTCGACGCACTGAGCCACCTCGGTGTCCGCGACATGCCCATGCCCGCCAGTCCCCAGAATGTCTGGAACGCCATCCGCAACGCACAAGGAGCCAGCAAGTGATCCCCGCCGCCTTCGACTACGTCCGTGCCGGTTCGGCCGAGGAAGCCATCGCGCTCATCGGCGAGCACGGTGAGGACGCCAAGTTCCTCGCCGGCGGCCACAGCCTGCTGCCGCTGATGAAGCTGCGCCTGGCCCAGCCAAGCGTCCTGGTGGACATCGGCCGGGTGGACGACCTCAGCTACATCCGCGACGCCGGCGATCACGTTGCCATCGGTGCGCTCACCCGCCACATGGACGTGGAGAAGAGCCCGCTGCTGGCCGAGCACGTGCCCCTCCTGGCCCACGCGGCCAGCCATGTGGGCGACCCACAGGTGCGCCATCGCGGCACGCTGGGCGGCACCATCGCCCACGCCGACCCGGCCAGCGACCTGCCCGCCACCACGCTGGCGCTCGGCGCCACCTACGTGGCCCAGGGCCCCAACGGCACCCGCGAGATCGCCGCTGCGGACTTCTACCAGGGCTTCCTGGAGAGCGCGTTGGCCGCCGACGAGATGCTCACCGAGATCCGCGTGCCGAAGATGGGCGGGGCCGGTTGGAGCTTCCAGAAGTTCAACCGCCGGGCACAGGACTGGGCGATCGTGGGTGTGGCGGCATGGCGGCGCAACGGCGACAGCGGTGTCGCGCTGGTCAACATGGGCAGCACGCCGATCCTCGCCACCAGCGTGTCGGGTGCGCTCGCCCAGGGCGCCAGCATCAGCGACGCCGCCCAGCTGGCTGCCGAGGAGGCCGAGCCGCAGAGCGACCTCAACGCCAGCCCGGAGTACCGGGTGCACCTGGCCAAGGTGCTGGTGCGCCGGGCACTGGAGCAGGCCTCGGCCTGACGCCACCGGGAGGCCCGCCCTCGGCCGCTCGGTGGCCGAGGGGTGACGGCGCCACCAACTCCGGGTGAACGGTCGCTATGTTGAGCGGCCATGTCCGCCATCCCCGAGGCGCCCACCTTCGTGGCTCCCGAGGTGGGCCGGGCGCGCCTGACCGCGGCCTACACCCGCGACCCACTCGGGGTCCTGCGGCTGTTCCTCATGTTCGGTTACCTCCTCGCCTACCTCACGTGGCTGCGGGTGAAGGGCCTTCCGATCGACCGCATCTCCGTGGCCATCAGCGTCGGCATCTTCCTGGTGTGCGCGTTCGTCGGCAAGTCCTGGCGGACCTGGGGTGTGCTGCTGATGGACTGCGTGTTCTACAGCGTCATGTGGATCGCCTACGAGAAGACGCGGGACTGGGGCGACAACGGGTTCGAGGTCTTCGGCCTGTTCAAGATCGGCCCGTTCCCGCTGCAGGTGGAGACGATGCGCGACATCGACCGGGCGATGTTCTTCGGGCACGACCCCAACGTGGTGCTGCAGGAGCACTTCTGGAAGCCGCAGGTGCGCTGGTGGGACTACATCGCCTCCACCACGTACATGACGCACTTCGTGCTGCCGATCATCGTGATGGCCGTGCTGTGGGCGGTCAGCCATCGGCAGTGGACCCGCTTCATGAAGCGCTTCGCCACCCTGCTGCTGGTGGCGTGCACGATGTTCATCCTCCTGCCCACCGCGCCGCCGTGGATGGTGGGCAGCCACAAGTACCCGTACCGGCTGTTCGACGAGTTGCAGCGCAACGCCGGCCGCGGCTTTCGGGCAATGGGCTTCAAAGGGTTCACCAACGACTACGGCGTGCAGTTGTCGCACGGCAACGCCGTGGCCGCGATGCCCAGCCTGCACGCCTCCTTCGCATTGATCACCCCGCTGTTCTTCATGCAGTGGGTGCGCCGCCGGTGGGTGAAGGCGGTCATGCTCCTCTTCCCGGTCACGATGCTGACGTCGCTGGTGTACCTGGGTGAGCACTGGGTGATCGACGGCCTGGTGGGCTGGGCCATCACGGTCGGAGCCTTCTGGTTCTGGGACTGGCGCGAGCAGGCCACGCGGGACCGCCGGGCCGCCGCGGCATTGGCTGAGGTGCCGGCCGATGAGGGTCCGGCCGAGGTGGCCGACGTGGAGTTGGCGCCGGTATGAGCCGCCTGGACCCACCGAAGGTGCTGGTGGAGGCATCCGCGCTGCGGGCGCTGACCAACCCGGACCACCCCGGTTACGACGACGTGGTGGCCGTCTACCGCGACCTGGTGCAGCAGTACCAGCGCGAGCAGGTGCTGCTCGTGGCGGTGGACGACCACCTCAAGCCGATGGACATCGGCCCTGCGGCCCGCGACTGGGCCGAGTTCCGCTGGTGGCTGGTGCGACCGCGCACCGGGGTGCTGGCACCCATCGATCCGTTGCGGGTGGGCTTCCAGCACCGGCGGGCAGCGGCCCGCCTGGCCACCACGGGCGTGCCGCTGGATGTGGCGCTGACGCTGGTGATGTGCCGCCGCGAGCATGTCGCCCGGGTACTGACGCTGGACGACCGCCTGGACGGGTACGGGCTGGACCTCGTGCCCCTCACCACGTCCACCGTGCCCGCGGAGTAGCCTGCGACACCGAATCAGGTGGTGAGAACCATGTCGGTCGAACTCGGCGACGAAGAGATCCAGGAATTCCATCTCGACGCAATTGCGGATGCGGATCCCTACCCCTACTGGTACGACGACGTCGACGAGCCGGACAGCAACCCCACGCTGGTGCGCAACGAGAGTTGCGACCTGTGCGTGGTGGGCGGCGGGTACAACGGGCTGTGGACCGCCATCATCGCCAAGGAGCGCGACCCCAACCGCGACGTGGTGCTGATCGACGCCCACGAGGTGGGGTCACAGGCCAGCGGGCGCAACGGCGGGTTCATGGAGAGCAGCCTCACCCACGGCGTCGCCAATGGGCAGGAACGCTTCCCCCAGGAACTGGCGGTGCTGGAGGAACTGGGGTTGCAGAACCTCAACGCCATCGAGGACGCCATCCGCCGCTACAACATCGACTGCGACTACGAGCGCACCGGCGTCATCGACATCGCCACCACGTTCCACGCCCCGTCGTACTTCGACGAACTGCGCGACGACTACACCCAGCTGAGGGCGCTCGGCCAGAAGGTGGAACTGCTCGACCAGGCAGCAATGCGGGCCGAGGTCAACTCGCCCGCCTACCTCGGCGGGCTGTGGCGCAAGGACCGCGCCGCGTTGGTGGACCCTGCCCGCCTGGCGTGGGGGTTGAAAGCCGCGGCGATGTCGCTGGGCGTGCGGATCTACGAGGACACCAAGGCCACCAAGATCGAAAAGGATGGCGTGGGCGTGCTGGTCACCACCCCGCTCGGGTTGATCCGTGCCGGCAGGGTGGCGCTGGCCACCAACGCGTTCAAGCCGCTGCTGAAGCGCATCGGCCACTACATCGCCCCGGTGTACGACTACTGCATGGTCACCGAGCCGCTCACCAAGGCCCAGTTGGCCGAGATCGGGTGGGAACGCCGGCAGGGCCTCAGCGACATCAGCAACCAGTTCCACTACTACCGGCTCACGTCCGACAACCGGATCCTGTGGGGCGGCTACGACGTCATCTACTACTGGCGGGGCAAGCTGAACCCGGAGTTCGAGAGCCGGCCCGAGACGTGGGCCAAGCTCAGCAAGCACTTCTTCGACACCTTCCCCCAGTTGGAGGACCTCAAGTTCACCCACACCTGGGGTGGTGTCATCGACACGTGCAGCCGGTTCAGTGTGTTCTGGGGCCGGGCGTGGCAGGGCCGGGTGGCGTACTCCGTGGGCTACACCGGCCTCGGCGTGGCGGCCACCCGCTTCGGTGCCGAGGTGATGCTGGACATCCTCGACGGCAAGCGCAGCCGGGCCACCGAGACGGAGTTCGTGAAGTCGAAGCCGATCCCGTTCCCGCCGGAGCCGTTCCGCTTCATCGGCATCCAGGCCACCCGCTACTCGCTGAACCGCGAGGACAAGACGGGCAAGCGCAACCTCTGGCTGCGCGGCCTGGACCGCCTCGGCCTCGGCTTCGACTCCTGACCCCCTGCCCAACCCCCGCCCAACCCCGAAGTGACGTGATATGTCACGTCCCGCTTCCCTGGTCGGCGGCAGTCTCACCGCGTCACTTCGGGGTTGGCACCGCCGCCAGGGCCGCCGCGGTGTCCGGTCAGGCGCCGATCCGCTGCAGCACCACCATCGAGCGGGGCGCCAGCGTGTAGCGGCCGGAGCCTGCGCCCGACGACGTCGCGACCGCCGTCGCCAACACGACACGCCACTCCCCCGGCTCCTGCACCTCGAACTCCAGCGGCTCCCACCAGGCGTTGGCCATCACGTAGAGGCCGTTCGACGACCATGCCAGCGAGTGCGAGAGGAACCCTTCGTCGATCTGCGCACCGATGCCGTAGAAGCGGAAGTCGGTCGGCGGGTGGGCGCGCCGCAGCCGCACCAGTTCCTGCACGTACTCGGTGAGGCGGTGCCAGTCGCCGGACGTCGCGGTCCAGTCCACGTGGGTGAGCGGGCCGTCGATGTCGTAGGGGTTGTCGTGGTTCCGCTGGCTGCGGCCGAACTCGTCGCCCATCACCCACATCGCCCCGCCGGCGGCCAGCAGCAGCAACGTGAAGTAGTTCTGCAACTGCTGCAGCCGCAGTTCCGGCCCGCAGTCCCACGAGTGGTGACGGTCGCTGGTGAGCGTCGTCAGGTCGTGCATGGTCAGCCCGTCGTGCGCGGTCACGAAGTTGAGGCTGCGCCGCGGGCCGTCGGCACCGAACAGGTCCGGGCTGCCCTGCACCCGCTGGCGCACCGCGTGCACCAGGCCGGGCTCGCCCCGCAGGAACCCGCGCACGTCGTCGCGGAACCGGTCGTTCCACTGCCACCACGTGGGCCACGGCCAGCCGTGCCCCACCTGATAAGCGCCGAGGTCCCAGGGCTCGGCCACCAGCGCCAGGCCGCGCTCGTCACCCCAGGCGGTGATCTCGTCCACCAGCCCTCCGCCGTCGCGGGTGAGCAGCGAGGCCAGATCGAAACGGAAGCCGTCCACGCCGAGGTCGGCCAGCCGCTGCAACCCCTCCATGACCAACTCGCGCACGTACGGGTGGGCCGGGTTCACGTCGTTCCCGCAACCGCTGTCGTTGTAGGGGCGACCGTCCGAATGGTGGCGGTACAGGTTGCGCTCATCCAGCCCGCGCAGGGACCGCACAGGATGGGCGACACCGTCGTCGCCGGTGTGGTTGAACACCACGTCCAGCCATACGTGCAGGCCGCGCTCGTGTGCCGCAGCCACCAGCGCCGCCAGTTCCTCCGCCGCTCGCTCCGGCCGCGTGGCGTAGCCGCGGTGCACGGCACCCCACACCAGCGGCATGTAGCCCCAGTAGTTCTCGGTGTCTTCGAACGGATGGATCGGCATCAACTCGATGACGTTGGCCCCCACGTCGGCCACATGGTCGAGGTGGTCGATGCAGCCGAGGTACGAGCCGCCGAAGCCCTTCACATGCAGTTCGTACACGATCGGCGGCCCGTCCAGCGGTGGAGCCTGGGGCGCCGGCGCCCATGCCGCCCGGAACACGCTGCGCGGCCCATCGGTGGTGAGTGCCACGTCGCGGCAGTGCGGGTCCAGCAGGGGCGGCCCGTCGTCCACCACCAGCCAATAGTGGTCGCCGTCGGCGGCATCCACGTCTGCGGTCCACCGGCCGGAGGCGTCATCGCTCCGCTCGGCCATGACGGAGAACCCGCCGTCCGCAGCACCATCGGGATGCACGACCACGCGCACCTGGTGCGCAGCAGGGGCGTGTACACGGAGTGTCCGCCGGGACGACAGGGATCGGGCGCCCATCGAGCACCAGCATGGCATCCGGCTCTAACCTTCACCGCAATGCCGCTGCCGATCGCCAACCCCGCCGAGGTCGCCGCGGCCCTCGCTTCCAACGGTTACATCGCCGACGAGGGCCTGGCCACCTCCATCTATCTCGCCATCACCCTGCAACGCCCGCTGCTGCTGGAGGGTGAGGCCGGCGTGGGCAAGACCGAGGTCGCCAAGGTGCTCAGCCGCTGGAGCGGCGGCGAGCTCATCCGCCTGCAGTGCTACGAAGGCATCGACGTGTCACAGGCCGTCTACGACTGGGACTACGCCCGCCAGCTGCTGCACCTGCGTGCCGCCGAAGCCACCGGCGAGTCTCTCGGCCTCACCACCAGCGCGCTCGAGCAGCAGCTGTACCACGAGCGCTTCCTGCTGAAGCGGGCGCTGCTGCGGGCCATCGACACGGTCACCACGGAGAATCCGCCGATCCTCCTCATCGACGAGGTGGATCGCGCCGACGACGAGTTCGAGGCCTACCTTCTGGAGGTACTCAGCGAGTACCAGATCACGGTGCCCGAGCTCGGCCGGTTCACCGCAGTGCGCCCGCCGATCGTCATCCTCACCAGCAACCGCACTCGCGACGTGCACGATGCGCTGAAGCGCCGCTGCCTCTACCACTGGGTGGAGCACCCGGACTTCGAGCGCGAGGTGCGCATCGTGCGCATGCGTGTGCCCCAGGCGCTGGACCGCCTGGCCCGCCAGGTGGCCGCCGCCGTGGAGGCGTTGCGCGAACTCCACCTCTACAAGCCGCCGGGCGTCGCCGAGACCATCGACTGGGCGCACGCGCTTGCCGCCCTCGGCGTCACCGAGCTGGACGAGCGCACGGTCGCCGCCACGCTCGGCACGGTGCTGAAGTACCGCGAGGACCAGGAGCGCACCCACCAGCACGGCATCGCCGAACTCGTCAAGCAGGCCTTCGAGCGGGGCTTCCAGGAGCGTTGAACGCCGAACGGATGGCCGTCGCGTTCGCCCGCGTGCTACGCGGGGCCGGGTTGCGCGTGCCGCTCGGGAGCGTGCTCACGTTCGTGGACGCGCTCGGCCGGCTGCGGCTGGACGTCCGCGACGACGTGTACTGGGCCGGCCGGGCCACGCTGGCCCGCAACCCGGAGGACATCCCCGTCTACGACCGGGCATTCCAGGTGTTCTGGACGGCCGCCCAGGCAGCGGGCCCGGACGACAAACCGCAGGAGCCCCTGCACATCGCGCTCGCCATGGACGACGAGGACGACGGGGGCGGTGACGACGAGGGCAGCGCCCCGCCGTCCGACGAACCCACGCTCACCCTGCGCTTCTCGGCGATGGAGGTGCTGCGGCACAAGGACTTCGCCGACTACGACCAGGACGAACTGCGCACCGCCCAGGAGTTGATGGGGGCGCTGCGGTTCGCCGGCCCGCCACGCCGCTCGTTCCGCTACCGGCGCAACCAGCATGGCCGCCGCCCCGACCTCCAGGCCACCTTGCGGTCGGCGCTGCGCACCGGTGGCGAGCCGATCGCCCGCCACTGGGAAGCACCGGGCCCGCGGCTGCGGCGTCTGGTGCTGCTGCTGGACATCAGCGGGTCGATGGAGCCCTACGCCCGGGCGATGCTGCGGTTCGTGCACGCCGCAGTCAGCGGCCGCCAGCGGGTGGAGGCGTTCGCCATCGGCACCCGGCTGACCCGGATGACCAAGGAACTGCACAGCCGCGACCCGGACCGAGCGCTGGCCGACGCCGGCCGCCGGGTGCTGGACTGGAGCGGCGGCACCCGCATCGGCGAGTGCCTGCGCGCCTTCAACGACCAGTGGGGTGTGCGCGGCATGGCCCGCGGGGCGATCGTGGTGATCCTCAGCGACGGCTGGGACCGGGGCGATCCCCAGGTGCTGGCCGAGCAGATGCGCCGCCTGCACCGCATCTGCTACCACCTCGTGTGGGTCAACCCGCTGAAGGTGACGCCCGGCTACGCCCCACTCGCCCGTGGGATGGCCGCGGCCCTGCCGTCGGTGGACGACTTCGTGGAGGGGCATAGTCTGGCGGCGATGCACGAACTCGCCTCCGTGATCGCCGCCGAGGTGCCGCGCCGCGGTGCCGGGCACCACGGGGGCCAGTGGCGAGGTGTGGCATGAAGGACCTGCTGGACGACATCGACCGCTGGCGCGACGCCGGGCTGCGGGTGGCCGTGGCCCGCGTGGTGGACATCGAGGGCTCCGGCCCGCGCGACCCTGGCGCCGCCATGGCGGTCAACGAGCACGGCGAGGTGGCCGGCAGCGTCAGCGGCGGCTGTGTGGAGGGGGCGGTGGTCAGCGAGGCGCTGGCCATCCTGGCGGGCGAAGAGGCCAGCCGGGTGGTCAGCTTCGGCTACAGCGACGACGAGGCGTTCGCCGTCGGCCTCACCTGCGGTGGCACCATCCGGCTGTTCATCGAGCCGCTGGACTGGTGACCGTGGCACTCTACGAACACCTTCGCGCCCTGCTGCGGGCCGAGCAACCGGTGGCCCTGGTCACCACCATCGCCGGCCCAGGGGTTGGCGCCAAGCTGCTGGTCACCCCCGACGGCACGGTGGAGGGCACGCTGGGCCATCCGGAACTGGACCGCATCGCCACCCGCGACGCGCTCGCCGAACTGGAGGCGGGCCGCAGCGGGGTGCGCCGGTACGGGCCGGAGGGCCAGACCACCCCGGAGGACCTGGAGGGCAGCCCCACGGTCAGCGTGTTCGTGGAGTCGTGGGCTCCGTCGCCACAGATGTGGATCTTCGGGGCGGTGGACTTCACGGCAGCGCTCGCCAAGGTGGCCAAGGTGCTCGGCTACCGGGTCACCGTGTGCGACGCCCGCGAGGTGTTCGCCACCCGCCGCCGGTTCCCGATGGCGGACGAGGTGGTGGTGAGCTGGCCGGGGCCGCTGTTCGAGCGGCGCGGCCACTCCCTGGGAAAGCGTGACGCCGTGTGCATCCTGACCCACGACGCCAAGTTCGACGTGCCGGCGGTGCAGGGCGCGCTGGCCACATCCGTCGGCTACATCGGGGTGATGGGCAGCCGGAAGACGCACACCAAGCGGCTGGAGCGGCTGGCCGACGTGGGCGTGGACCGGCCGGAGGACCTGGAGCGGCTGATGTCACCGATCGGGCTGGACCTCGGGGCGCGCACCCCGGAGGAGACCGCGGTCAGCATCTGCGCCGAGATCATCGCCTGCCGCACCGGCCGCCGGGCACCCAGCCTGCGCGACGGGGCAGGCCCGATCCACGGCTGAGCGCGTCAGGCCAGCGGGTCGCCGAAGCGGGTGTACTTCACCTTGCTCTTGGCGATGTGGGAGAACTCCACCGACCGGCCAGTGAACGGCGCGTGGAGGATGAAGTTCTCCACGCCGAGGTAGATCATGATGTGGCCCGGGTAGTAGGCCAGGTCGCCCGCTTGGGCGTCCTCCTGGCTGACTGCGGTGATGTGACGGATCTGGTCGCGGCTGGAGCGGGGCAGTGCCACGCCGGTCTGCGCCCAGGCCCACGACGTGAGACCCGAGCAGTCGAACGCCGTGCCCGGGCTGCGGCCGTTGCGCCGGTACGGCGTGCCCAGCTGCGTCATGGCGGTCATCAGGACCATCTGGTGATCCGTGTCGGCGGCACGCCAGGCGGCCACCATGGTGGCCTCGTCGGCGCCAACGCGGCGGGCGGCCTCGGTGGCCAGCGCGTCGCGCAACTGGTTGTAGTCGGCCAGGCCCTGGCTGGACCGGGTGGCCGAGTAGCGCAGCCATGCGTTGACGGCGGCGTCGGCGTAGGCGGCGAGCGGGTCGCGGCCGAGGGCCGTGTACGACGCGGGTGCGGCGGAGCCGATACCGGCAGGGGTGGTGACGGGGGCAGCCTGCGCGGCGGGCACCGCGAGCGCACCCACGGAGAGGGCGGCGGCAAGGCTGCTGGCGATCAAGATGCGACGGAGCGTCATGGAGATGACGGATCCTTTCTCGGTGGTCGGCCGGGCGTGCGCCCTGCCGTGTTGCGTGATCGAAGGTCCGCCCTCGCTCACGGCGCCGGCGCCACACGGGAGCGCCACCGCTCGCCACGCCCGCGCCTCGATCACCCACGAATGGATCGACCCGCCGTCGTAACGGATGACAAGTTATCGTCATCAAATCGAAATGTTCAACCTGACTGACATTTGTCCGTCATCGTTTCGTCATGGTCCGTCCCCGTACGCTCGGCCCATGAGCACCGTCGCCGCCGTCCTCGCCGCGGGAGGCGGCACACGGTTCGCCGGCCCCACCCACAAGCTGCTCGCCGACCTCCACGGCCGTCCGGTGTGGCGGCACGCCGTGGATGCGGCCATGGCGGCCGGCTTCCACCGGGTGGTCGTGGTCACCGGCGCCGCAGCGCTGGCGCTGCCGGCCGGTGTGGAGGAATGGCCCAACACCCGGTGGGCGGAGGGGCAGGCCACCTCGCTGCAGGTGGCCGTCGCCGCCGCCCGTCACTACGGGGCCGACCATCTGGTGGTGGGGCTCGCGGACCAGCCCTTCGTGCCCGCCACGGCGTGGGCCGCCGTCCGCGACGCGGACCCGGCCTGCCGGATCGTCGTGGCCACCTACGACGGGCGGCCCGGACCCAACCCCGTCCGCCTGGCCGCCGAGGTCTGGCCGCTCCTGCCGGAGGGTGGCGATCTGGGCGCCCGGGACGTCATCCGCGCCCATCCGGCGTGGGTCTGCCCCGTGGCCTGCCTAGGCTCTGTGGCCGACATCGACACGCCGGAGGATCTCGCCCGATGGAAAAGCTGCTGAACGAATTCGTGGTGCACCGCCCCATCGACCAGACGTGGGCCGTGCTCACCGACGTGGAGCGCATCGCCCCGTGCATGCCCGGCGCCCAGTTGCAGGAGATCGAGGGCGACATCTACCGCGGCGTGGTCAAGGTGAAGCTGGGGCCGATCGCCACGGCGTTCAAGGGCCAGGCCCACTTCGTGGAGCGCGACGACGCCAATCACAAGGCCGTGCTGAAGGGCCAGGGGCGCGACACCGGCGGCAAGGGCAACGCCGATGCGCTGATCACCGCCCAGCTGGAGCCCCAGGGTGACGGCGCCACCAAGTGCGTGGTCACCACCGAGCTGCACATCACCGGCAAGGTCGCCCAGTTCGGCCGCGGGATCATGGGCGACGTCAGCGAGAAGCTGATGGGCCAGTTCGCCCACAACCTCAACACCATGCTGGAAGGCGAGGGCACCGAGGCCGCCGCGGCACCCGCCGCCGCCGAGGAGGCTGCTCCTGCCGAGGCGCCCGCGGACGCGCCGGCAGCCGACGCCGCCGAAGCCGCCGCGACGGAGGCGCCGAAGGTGCGCACCATCGACGGCCCGGCCGCCGAGCCGATCGAACTGTCGGACGTGGCCGGCACCGCGGTGCTGAAGCGGGCACTCCCCTTCCTCGGTGGGCTCGTCCTGTTGCTCCTGATCCTGCGCCGCCTGCGCAAGTGACCCCGGCCGCCCGGTGACCGCGGCAACGGACCACGATCGCGTCATCGCGCTCTTGGGCCGCGCCCCAGCGGGCGACTACGAGGTCGTGGTCCGCGACGCTGCCGGCGACCCGGTCGTCCTGCGCAACGCGCCGCTCCTCCACGACGGCACCCCCATGCCGACCCGCTACTGGCTGGTCGGCAAGGAGGCCACCCTGCTGGTCAGCCGGCTGGAAGCTGCCGGCGGTGTCCGCCGGGCGGAGGCCGAGGTGCCGGCTGACGAGATCGCCGCGGCCCATGCCCGCTACGCCGCGGAGCGGGAGGCCGCCCTGCCGGCAGGGCACACCGGCCCACGGCCGTCGGCCGGGGTGGGTGGCACCCGCCAGGGCGTGAAGTGCCTGCACGCCCACTACGCCTGGTTCCTCGCCGGCGGCGACGACCCGGTGGGCCGGTGGGTGCAGGCACACCTGGAGGACGTGCGGTGAGCGGGCTGGACGTGCACCTCGGGGCGGACGAGTTGGTGTTCGAGATCGGTGGCGGCCGCTACGCCGCGCCCGCGGGCGTGCAGCGCCTGGCCCGGTCGATTGCCGGCGACCCGCCGGACCCGGCGGACCTCACCAACGCGATCGGCCTGGTGCTGGACCACCTGGACGACGTGGACCGCGAGCTCCCGATGGCGGCGTTCGCCGAGGGCATCCGGGTCATCGGGCCCGCCGCCCGGGTGGTGGCCGAGGTGGAGGTCGGCGAGCCGCTGACGTTGCCGTTCGAGCTGGACCCCGGCGCGCTGGAGGACGTGTTCCGCACCCTGGCCACCGAGCGTGCCGCCGACCGGGCGCACAACCCGTGCCTTCCCGACGAGTGGGTGCACGACGTGCTGGGCGCCTGCTGCGCGCTGGTGGCGGTGGCCCGCCGCTACCGGCCCCCGCACCTGGTGGTGGACGAGTGAGCGGCAGCCGCCACGGGCACCCTTCCATCGCCAGCGGTGCGGCCATCCGCCTGTACGGGCGGCGGGTGATGCTGCGCCCACTCAGCCCCACGGAGTGGGAGCAGTGGCGGGAAGTCCGCCTGCACAACGAGCAGTGGCTGACCCGCTGGGAGCCCCTGCGGCCCGCCGGCCTGGCCGACCCGGCACACGACCGCGACGCCTTCGCCTCGCGGTGCCATGCCCGCGACCGGGACCGACAGACCGGCGTCGCGTTCGGCTTCGGCCTGTTCGTGGACGGCAAGGTGGCCGGTGAGGTGAACCTCAACGGGGTGGTGCGCGGCGCCCAGCAGGTGGCCACCATCGGCTACTGGATCGACCAGCGCCTGGCCGGCAACCGCTACGTGCCGGAGGCCGTGGTGGTGCTGCTGAGGTTCGCGTTCGAGCAACTCCACCTCCACCGGGTGGAGATCTGCATCGTGCCGCGCAACGCCAACAGCCGGCGGGTGGTCGAGGTGCTGGCGCTCCGGGAGGAGGGCGTGGCCCTGCGCTTCCTGGAGATCAACGGGGTGTGGGAGGACCACATCCGCTACGCCATCACCGCCGAGGAGTGGCAGGAGCGTTCACCGGCCCTCACCGCCAACTGGCTGTGACGAGCCGCTCGAACGCGTTCGACCGTTGAGGTCTGACCTGATCTGGAGCTGGCGGGTTACTCGCCGGCCAGGCGCATTGCTTGCGCCTTGGCCTTGCGCACGTTGGTGCGCCGCTTCCAAGCCTTCACCTTCCAGTGCCGCAGTGCTCGGGCCGCCCCGCCCTCCTTCAAGGGCTTGCGATGGTGCTCGGGCACCCAGGCCGGGCCTGGCTCGTGCACCTCGTCGGGTTCGTACCCGGCGCTCACCTGCGCCGCAACGGACTGCAACTCGCTGTTGATGCGGTGTCGCTCGTTGTGGGCGTGGGCTCGCATGTCCATCTTCGGCATGGGGGCCGAATCCTGGCTGCGGTGGCGCTGGCTCATGAGTACCTCCGTTGTGTGTCGGAACGTACGGCTGTGCCGTAACCAGACGGTAGACCACCCCCCTAGGGTCAGGAAGGGTCTTTCGGTAACAGTTCTGCGCGCTTTTGCCCGTGCCGCCGCATCGAACCACTCGGTCGTGGCGCTCCATTCCAACGGCGACATTCAGCTCTACAGCTACGCGCGGTACGGTCGATGTCATCGTCGACCTCGATGGCTACCTCTACGGATGACGCGAAGGGGACTACTGCCCGTGAAGCGAAACGCATGTGTCGTCGTGACCGGCGCCCTGCTGGCTGCGGCTGTCGGATGCGGCAACAACGGCACCTCAGGAACGCCGGCCGCGAGCACCGTCGAGGCGACCGTCCCGGTCACCGACGTCGAGCCCGTGCTGCCCAGCGTCGAAGGACCACTCATCCGCGAGTCCCACCCGCGCCCTGACGGCAACTACGACACCTTGCTCACGGAGCTTGCAGGTACGTTCGTGCTTCGAAACGACTGCATCTACATCGAGGACGTCGAGCACCACTCGACCGTGCTGCTCATCTATCTCTACGGCACCACCTGGGACCCCGCAACACAAGCCATTGGAACCTTCGCACACGTCGGCGACACCTTCCTAACGGGCGGCGTCTCATATGACCCCCCACGGGAGTGGCTCGATCGCGTGCTCGACGACGAGGGCCTCGCAGCGGTGGATCGCTGCACCGCCGAGGGCGGAGTCACCGTCGCCATCTGGTGATGACCGCGGATCCCTCCCCGAACGCGGTGTCAGCTCGACGGCGGCGGGGCGACGGTCATGTCGCAGGCCAGCGACAGGAACTCCACCGAGCAGTGGAACGTCGCCCCGAGATTGGCGAGGTCGAGCCAGAAGAACCCGTCCTCCTTGGACTCGATCACCACCCAACCGTCCGAGGTCTGGAAGAACGGTGACGACGCATCCAGCACCGTGACACCCTCGGACACCCAGATCACGGCGTACCAGACGTCGCCAGCCTTCGCGCGTGCGGCGAACACCGCTTCGTCCTCGGTCGCGCTGCTCAGCGGGCATTGATCGGCCACCTCGGATCCCGAACGGGTCATGAGCACGTAGCAGAGGGCCTCGCCCTTGCGGTAGCCGCGGATCGCCAGGTCGACGCCAACATCGGTACGCGGCGATGCCGACGGCGTCTCCACGGTCTGCCCGGTCGGTTCACCATCGCTGGAGTCCGCGCACCCCGCCATCGCCAACGTCGCCGCAGTGATCAGCACACCCACCCTGCGCAGGACCAGTCCGCCCATCACGACGCGTGGCCGTCCTCGGCGAAGAAGCGAATCCTGGTTGCGGTGGCGCTGGCTCACGAACTCCTCCGTTCGGACTCTGAACGTACCCCTGTGCCGTCCCAGACGGCACGTCTGGGTCCTGCAGCTCTCCATCGATCTCTCGTTGCGGTGTCCTACCCGCTGTCCTACCATTGACGCATGGCCCAACGCCAGAAGCGCTCGATCTCCCTCCCAGCGGACCTGGCCGAAGCGATCGACCAGGCGGCCGCCACGGAGGGCACGACCGTCAGCGCATGGATCGCATCGACGGCAGCCCATCGCCTTCGCCTCGATGCGGGCCGGCGGGGCATTGCCGAATGGGAGCGCCAGCACGGCGCGCTCACCGCCGACGAAGTTGCCGATGGGCTCGCCAGAGCGAGGGCGATGCTGCGTCGCTCGCCGTCACGCCGGAGCGCCTGAATGAACGGGATCACGTACGACACGGGCGCACTGATCGCCGCCGACCGCAACGACCGGCGCATGTGGGCGCTCCATGCCGGGTTCCTCGCGCTCGAGGTGTCCCCTACCGTGCCGACACCTGTCCTCGCCGAAGCGTGGCGCGGCGGGTCACGCCAAGCGAGCCTGGCCCGGTTCCTGGGCCTGTGCACCACCGAGCCGCTCACCGAGGAACAGGCGAAGGCCGTCGGAGCACTGGCGGCGCAGGCAGGCCATGACGACATCGTCGACGTCGCTGTCGTCGAAGGAGCGATCCGCCGTCACGACGCCGTGGTGACCTCGAACCCGACGCACATCCACGCGATCGCCGACGCCGCACGAGCACGACTCACGATCGAGACGGTCTGAGCCGCCGCGAGCAACCGACCTATCCCCCGAGGACGGTCCAGGTCGCGCGGTTCTCATCCGAACGTCACCGGCCGGGCGCGTGGGCCGGCCTCTCAGAGGGTGCAGCCCACCTCTTCGGCACCGATTGCTTCGACCACCGCCGTCAGAAGTTGCTCCTCAGCGGCCTGCTCCAGGTGGAGAATCGCCGTCAGGTAGCAGTCCCCGACGGCGAGGATGTATTCATGGCCCGAGTAGGCCGTGGCGAAGAAGCCGGACGATGGGAGGTCAACGCCTGCGTACGTAGCTTGCTTCGCCGCGTACTCCGCGTCGACCATCACCACGATGGCCGATGACATCTGATCGAGACGGACACCGATCCTGCACCCCTCGGGCGTGAGTTCCAGGGTCTTGATGGGTTCGTTGTCGCCGTGAACTGTCAGGAAGTCGGCGGTGAACGCACACACGCCGGGCAGCGAGTCAGCGTCGGAGTCGGCAGGAGAGCCGCAGGCGACGAGCAAGGGCAGCACTGTCGTCACGCCCATGATGGCAACACCTGCGCGAACGGCACTGGTGACGGGATGGCGTGACCGGCGCGGCGCGCCACGCGACCGACCGAGAGGGTGCCGAATCCCTCGAAAGGAGGCGTCGCGCAACTCAGCCCTTGGAGCTGATCTTCTTCTGGAGGGCGGCGATGCGCTCGGCGAACCAGGGCTGACGGGTGCTCCACACCTGGGGGGTGAGCTCGCGGTCCACGGCCTCCGGGTGGGTGGTGATGTCGGCCATCTCCTGGATGGTCTTCTTCACCTCGACCAGCAGGGCGCGGGGCGCCGTCGCCGCACGTGCCGCCATCTCGTGGGCCACCGTCAGCAACTGGTCGTCGTCCACGCAGCGGTGCACCAGGCCCACACGCTCCGCTTCGGCGCCGTCCATCACCTCACCGAACACGACCCCGGCGAACGTGGCCTGCGGGCCGGCGATGCGGCGCAGCATCCACGTGTGGCCGCCGCCGGGGTGGATGCCGATCTGCAGGAAGCGGGTGTCGAACTTGGCCCGGCGGGCGGCGATGCGCACGTCGCACCCGAGCGCCAGATTCATGCCGGCGCCGACGGCCGCACCGTTCACCGCGGCCAGCGTGGGCAGCGGGCTGCGGGCGATCCGCAGGAAGCCCTCGTAGATGTTGCCCAGGCTCTCCTTCGTGCTCTCGGCCAGGTTGCCGAGGTTGGCGCCGGCGCAGAACGAGGGCGGGGCGCCGGTGACCACGATGGCGCCGATCGACTCGTCGCCCTCGATGCGGTCCATCGCGGCGATGATCTCCTCGACCATCGGGGCGGTGAGCGTGTTGCGCTCCGCCGGGTTGTTGAGCGTGAGGGTGGCGACGCCGTCGGCCACATCGACCAGTACCAGGGACATGCCCGCAACCGTAGCGGGCATGGTCACGTCCGCTGCGAGCCGCCCGCAGGGGCTGTGGCAGGGTTCGGCCCATGTCCGACAACGTCGTCCTCCTCGAGGTGAGCGAGCGCATCGCCACCGTCACCCTCAACCGACCCGAGGCCCGCAACGCCCTGTCCAGCGAGGTGCTGCGCCTCCTCCCCCAGCGTCTCGCCGCCGCCGAGGCCGACCCGGACGTGGACGTGATCGTCATCACCGGTGCGGACCCCGCCTTCTGCGCCGGGCTGGACCTGAAGGAGCTCGGCTCCACCGGCGGCAACCTCGGCGGCGGTTCGGGGGCGGACGGCAGGGCCAACGCCAGCGGCGCCCGCGGCCCTTTCCCCGCCCTCACCAAGCCGCTGATCGGCGCGGTCAACGGGGTGGCCGTCACCGGTGGCTTCGAGCTGGCGCTGAACTGCGACTTCCTCATCGCCAGCGAGCGGGCCAAGTTCGGCGACACCCACACCCGCGTCGGCGTGATGCCCGGCTGGGGGCTCACCGTGCTGCTGCCCCAGGCGGTCGGCGTGCGCCGCGCCCGGGAGATGAGCATGACCGGCAACTTCATGGGCGCCGAGGAGGCCCTGCAGTTCGGGCTGGTGAACCATGTGGTGGCCCGCGACGAGCTGATCCCGTTCACCCGCTCCATCGCGCTGGACATCATCGGCAACGAGCAGGACGGGGTGCGCCAGATGAAGGCCACCTACGCCGAGATCACGGCGGAGCGTGACGGCTGGGAGATCGAGGCCCGCAACGCGGCGGCCTGGCGGCGCACCCAGTTCAGCCCGGAGAAGGTGGAGGCCCGCCGCGCCGCCATCCAGTCCCGCGGCCGCACCCAGTAGTGATGGGTAGCCTGGCGCGATGACCACGACCGACACCGGAGTCCGCACGATCGACGGGGTGGAGCTGACCCCCAAGGACGTCAGCCTGGAGCTGCCCGCCCCGTTCGCCACGGTGGAAGAGGAACGGCTGCACCGCAAGCAGAAGCTGGCCGGCGCGCTGCGCATCTTCGGCCGGGTCGGCTTCGGCGAGGGCGTGGCCGGGCACATCACCGTGCGCGACCCCGAGTTCCCCGACATGTTCTGGGTGAACCCGTTCGCCGTCAGCTTCCGCCACATCAAGGTCAGCGACCTCATCCTGGTGGACCACTCCGGCAACGTGGTCTACGGCACCCGCCCGGTCAACCGGGCAGCGTTCGTCATCCACTCCGCCGTCCACCAGGCCCGGCCCGAGGTCGTGGCCGCCGCCCACAGCCACAGCGTGCACGGCAAGGCGTTCAGCTCGCTGGGCATCCCGCTGGCCCCGCTGACGCAGGACTCCTGCATCTTCTACGAGGACCATGTGGTGGTCACCGCCCAGCGCGGCCGGGTGCAGTTCGACATCGGCGACGGCCGCGAGCTGGTCGCCCAGTTCCCCAAGGGCAAGGCCGCCATCCACCAGAACCACGGCCTGTTCACGGTCGGCCAGACGGTGGACGAAGCGGCGTTCTGGTTCCTCAGCATGGACCGCACCTGCCAGGCCCAGCTGCTGGCCATGGCGGCCGGCACGCCCCAGCCGATCCCCCACGAGGACGCCACCTACACGCGGGAGCAGACGGCCTCGCCGATCGCCGGCTGGCTGAGCTTCCAGCCCCTGTGGCAGGAGATCTGCCGCACGGACCCCGACCTGTTCGACTGACGCCGCCGCCGGCGCCGTCCGCCCTCTGATCCCCGACATGCGCCGGCCCGGCGAGTTCTTCCGCACCGCGTCGCCGGAGGCACTGTTCGTGCTGTCCGGCATCAGTCAGTACACGGGCGCGGTCATCGCCGTGAACCTGTTCGAGGACCTGCGCCCCGGCACGGTGGCGGTCTTCCGGGTGCTGCTGGGCGCGCTGCCCGTGCTGGCCCTGTCCTGGCGCGAGCGTCGCCCGTGGACCCGCGCCGACCTTCGCGCCGCGGCCCTGTTCGGCCTGGCGACGGCGGCGATGAACCTGTGCTTCTACCTCGGCATCGACCGCCTGCCGCTGGGCAAGAGCGTGGTGATGGAGTTCCTCGGCCCGGTCGCCGTGGCCGCCTGGTTCACCCGCACCGGCCGCAACGTGGCGGCGCTGGCCCTGGCCGCCGGCGGCGTGGCCGTGCTCTCCGGCGTGGAGATCAGCGGCGATGCACTCGGCGTGGTGTTCATCCTGATGGCGTCGGCGTTCTGGGCCACCTACATCGTCCTCGGCCGCCGGGTGGCCGCGCAGAACCGCGGCCTGCGCGGCCTGGGCGTCGGCCTGCTCATCGGCGGCGCGGCGATCCTCCCCTTCGGGGCGGACCAGGTGCCGAGGGTGCTCACTCACGGCTCGCTGCTGCTCGACTGCTTCCTCGTCGGCCTGCTGTCGTCCTCCATCGGCTACGCCATCGACCAGGTGGTGCTGCGGCGGATCCCCATGCGCCGCTTCGCCCTCCTGCTGGCCCTGCTGCCGGTGACGGCGATGATCGTCGGCTTCATCGCGCTGGACCAGCGGCCGAGTGCCGCCGACCTGCTGGGCGCGGCCCTGGTGATCGGCGGGGTGATCCTCCAAGAACGCGAGGAACTGGCGATGGCCGACGTGGAAGTGCCCGCCTGACGGCGGTCAGCCTGCGGGTGCCGGCCCGGCGACGCCCAGCGACGCGGCCACGTTGGGGCGCCGCAGCTTCCACACGAACCCGTCGTAGAAGATGTGGAGCGCCCCGAACGTGAGGACCGCGAACGCGTAGACCTTGCCGTCCCACATGTTGCGAGTGCCCACCACGATCACGGCGATGGCGGCGAAGTAGGCGGCGTAGACCAGCGCCCGTCGGCCGGACGTGCGGGTCGCCACGGCCACCGGCGCGGTGTCGCGGCGGGTGCGCAAGCTGCGGTGGACGACGGCGAAGTACTCGATGGCGTGGGCGGCCACGTACCCGGCGACGCCGGCGATCGGGTCCACCATCACCGCCACCACCAGGCCCAGCGTGGCGGCCGCGTACCAGTGCTTGGGGCGGCTGGCGGCAGTGCCCAGCCGGCGCTCTGCCGCCCACCAGCGGGCGGTCAGGCCGGCGGCCACCACCACGGCCAGCCAGAACAGGACCCGCGACACTGTGGTGAGGTGGCCGAGCACCTCCACCGTGCGGGTGTTGGTGCGGCCGACGCCCAGCTTGTCCACCAGGCGCTGCAGGTCCACGTACGCACCGAGGTAGGCGACGCCGGCCACCAGCCAGGCGATCAGCATCGGCTTCTCCAGCCCGCCCTGCTGGTCCCCCGCCTTGCGGCCGTAGATGCGCATCAGCCCGTAGCGCTGCATCAGCGTGTGCTCCGCGTTCCACAGGCCGGCCATCACGGCGACGGTGGTGAGGCTGACGCCCAAACCCAGCGTCACCAGCACCACCACCACCAGCGGCGTCCAGCGGTACAGCCGGCGGTGGGCGGCCACCTGCAGCGGGTCGCCGTACACCAGGCCGAGCGTGAGCGGCTGGTGGGCGAACGAGATGAGGAAGATCACCGCCACCATCGCCCGCACCGTGGTGAGGTGCGGCTCGGCGAAGTGGACCGCCACGGCGATCGGCAGGTAGCACCACGCCAGCAGGGTGTCCACCAACGGGCCGTGCAGCCAGCCGGGGCGGCGCGCGGGCGGGGCAGCCGCGGTTGCGACCACCGGGTTGTCCTGGATCGTCACGCCGCCCGAGGTTAGTTCGGCCGTCCGGCCCGCCCGTGCGGGCCGCCGGTCAGTGCGACAGGCCCGGCGCGCAGAGCCCGTCGAGCTCCTTGACGATGATCCGGTCGCGGTTGGCGTAGGTGACCGGGTTGTCCGGGTCGACCCGCAGCTTGAACGTGCGGAAGCTCATGTCGGTGGTGTCGACCGAGAGGATCTTGCCGATCAGCGGCTCGCCGATGCCAAGGATCAGCTTGATGACCTCCAGCGCCTGGATGCTGCCGACGATGCCGGGCAGCACGCCGAGCACGCCGGCCTCGGCGCAACTGGGGGCAAGTTCGGCGGGCGGCGGCTCGGGCACCATGTCGCGGTAGGTCGGGCCCTGCAGCGGGTGGAACACGCTGACCATGCCCTCGAAGCGGAAGATCGAGCCGTGCACCACGGGGATGCCCAGCTTCACACTGGCGTCGTTCAGCAGGTAGCGGCTGGGGAAGTTGTCCGCCCCGTCGACGATGACGTCGTAGCCGCTGATGATGTCCATGATGTTGGTGGCGTCGAGGCGGGTGTCGTAGGTGACCACGTTGACGTCGGGGTTCAGCAGTGTCAGCGTCTTCTTGGCGCTGTCCACCTTGCGGTCGCCCACCCGGTCCAGGTTGTGGAGGATCTGGCGCTGCAGGTTGCTGGCGTCCACTTCGTCCATGTCCACGATGCCGATAGTGCCCACGCCGGCCGCAGCCAGGTACAGGGCGCTGGGCGAGCCCAGGCCGCCGGCGCCGAGCATCAGCACCTTCGCACCCAGCAGCTTGGCCTGGCCCTCCACGCCCACCTCGGGCAGCAGCAGGTGGCGCATGTACCGGTGGCGCTGGTCGGCGGTGAGCGTGACCGGCGTCTTCCACGGGCGCCCTTCGTCCTTCCACCGGCCGAACCCGCCGTCCATCGACACCACGTCGGAGTAGCCGAGCTGCTGGAGGGTGACGGCAGCGAAGGCGCTGCGCACGCCACCGGCGCAATAGATCAGGACCTTGGCGTCGCGGTCGAGGATGCGGCTCTCCACCTGCGACTCGAGGTGGCCACGGGGGATGTGGATGGCGCCGGGGATGGCGCCCTGGTCGTACTCGTCGGGCTCGCGCACGTCGAGGATGACGGCGCCCTTGGCGATGAGGTCGGCGGCACCGGCGGTGTCGACTTCGGCGATCTCGGCCTTGGCGGCGGCGAGGAGGTCACGGAACGTTGCCATAGGACCAAAAGCCTATCAGGTTGGTCGGGATTCGCTACCGGGCGTCCGTCACGACGTCACGCCGTCACGCCGCAGAGGGTGGGGAGGATGTCGCCGAGCTGGCCGATGAGGAGGGCGTCGGCGAAGCGGTCCATGTTGGTCGGCTGGCCGTTGACGATGATCACCCGGGCGCCCGCCGACTTCGCCCGCGGCACCACGTTGGCGGCAGGGAAGACGGACAGCGAGGACCCGGCGGCGATCAGCACGTCGCAGCGCTCGGCCGCCACCATCGCCGCCTCGATGACCTCCGGCACCAGGTTCTGCCCGAAGGAGATCGTGTCGCTCTTGACGATGCCGCCGCAGCGGTCGCACGACGGGTCGTCCTCCCCCGCCCGCACCCGCTCCAGCAGGTCCTCCATCGGGCGGCGGTCGTTGCACCCCCAGCAGCGGGTGTAGCGCATGGTGCCGTGCACCTCGATGACGTTGGCCGGGTCGTGCCCCGCCGCCTGGTGCAGGCCGTCCACGTTCTGGGTGACGACGGCCATCAGCCGGCCCTGGCGCTCCAGCTCCACCAGCGCCCGGTGGCCGAGGTTGGGCTCCGCCGACCAGGTCGACGACCGCAGCCGGTTCTGCCACGCGGCCCGGCGGACCTCCGGGTCGGCCAGGTAGTGCTGCAGCGTCGCGGCCTTCTCCGCCGCCGGGTTCTTCGTCCACACCCCGTTCGGCCCGCGGAAGTCGGGGATGCCCGAGTCCGTGGAGATGCCGGCCCCGGTGAAGGCCACCACCCGCTCGGCCTCGCGCACCCACCCGGCCGCGATGTCCAGCTCCGCCGCCATCAGCTCGTCCATCCCACGAGTGTGCCTCAACTCGACCGGCAGGTCGAACCGTCCGGGGGGTCGCGGCAGGGGGCGCGGCACCCCGAGCGTGCCGCGCCCCCTGGTCCCCACCCCCACTGACCTGATTCCGCGCCCGTGGGCGCGAAGCCATGTCAACCGTGACGTGGAACCGCACCCATGGGCGCGAGAACCGGACAGGGGGCCTGGCGCTCGATCGACCGCTTCGGCCGACCCCATCCGGAATCACACCGTTCGTGTTTGCCGAACCGGCCGGGCTCGCTGTGCCCAGTGAGGGTGATGCGACTCCCCCACCGCCCGGCCCGCTTCCTCGGAGGGACCCACATGCACCCGACCCCGCCGCTCCAGTTCGACCAGCCGACCATGATGGTGGTGCCCTGGCACGACCCGATCGTCGACTCCATCGGCCACGACGTGCGCGGCACGTACGTGGAGCTGTTCTGGCTGAACGTGCTCGGCCCGTCGGCCACGTGGGCGTTGCGACGGCTGGTCACCGGGCTGGACGCCTACCCCCTCGGCTACGAGCTGGACCTCGGCGACACTGCCAGCGCGCTCGGCCTGTCGTACTCGCGCGGCACGTCGAACACGTTCGTGCGTGCCCTGCACCGCTGCGTGCTGTTCGGGGCGATGCAGCCCCTGCCCGACGGCCTGGCCGTCCGCCGGCGGATGCCGCCCGTGGCCGCCCGTCACCTGGCGCGGATGCCCGCGCCGCTGACCGAACTGCACGCCCGCTGGGTGGTGCGCGAGTGCACGCTCGACGACCTGCAGCGGGCCCGCACGCTGGCTGCCGCGATGATGGCCGCGGGCGACGAACCCACGGCCATCGAGCGCCAGTTGCTGGCCGTCGGCGTGCCGCCCGCGGCGGCGACGACCGCCCTCGCCGGCCCCGCCGCGGCGTGACTACTTGGTGAACGCGGTGGCCAGGTCCACCAGCAGGCGGGTGCCGAAGCCGGTGGCGCCCTTGCTCAGCCAGCCGTCGTCGCCGTCGGCGTCCATCGGGCCGGCGATGTCCAGGTGGGCCCACGGCACGTCGGCCACGAACTCGTTGAGGAACAGGGCCGCGGTGATGGCGCCACCGTGCGGCCCACCGATGTTCCGGAAGTCGGCCACATGGCTGTCGAGCAGCTTGCGGTAGCCCTTCTCCAGCGGCAGCTGCCACACGGCCTCGTCGGTGCTGGCCGAGGCGGCCTTCACCTTGTCCACGAACGCCTGGTCGTTGCCGATCACGCCGGCCATCTTGCGGCCCAGCGCGACCATGCAGGCGCCGGTGAGCGTGGCGATGTCGACGATGGCGTCGGGGCCGTCCTCCACCGCCAGCGACAGGCCGTCGGCCAGCACCAGCCGGCCCTCGGCGTCGGTGTTGTGGATCTCCGCGGTCTTGCCGTTGCGGAAGGTCAGCACGTCGCCCAGCTTGTAGGCGTCGCCGCCGCTCATGTTGTCCGTGCACATCAGGTAGCCGGTGACCTTGGCCCGGCACTTCAGCGCCTTCAGCGTGCTCATCGCCGACAGGACCGCGGCGGCGCCGCTCATGTCCAGCTTCATCGCGATCATCCCGTCGCTGGGCTTCAGGCTGAGGCCGCCGGAGTCGAACATCACGCCCTTGCCGACCATCGCCAGATGACCAACTGGGTTCCGCGGCGTGTAGGTGAGACGGACCATGCGCGGCGGCTCCTTGCTGCCGCGGTTGACGCCGAGGATGCCGCCGCAGCCCATCTCCGCCAGCTGGTGCTCGTCGAACACCTCGACGGTCAGGCCGGTGGCGGCGCCGACCTCCATCGCCTTCTCCGCCATCATCCGCGCCGTCAGGTAGGCGGGCGGCGTGTTGGCCAGGTCGCGGGCCAGGCAGGCGGCCTCGGCGATCACCCGGCCGCGCTCGGCGCCGGCGGTGACGGCCTTGGCCTTGGCCTCCGGCACCACCAGCACCAGCTCCTGCAGGTGGCTGGGGTTGGGGGTCTTCTTGATGCCGGCGTAGCGGTAGGCGGCCAGCAGCGCCCCCTCGGTGGCGGCCTGCGCGGCGCGCCCGGCGTCGCCACCGGCGGCCTCCACCAGCGTGGTGGCCACCACGGCGCGCTTGCCGGCGGCACGCACCAGCGCGGCCGCGGCGGTGCGCACGGAGGTAGCGCTCATCACTCCGTCGCCGATGCCGACGGCGATGTGCGTGGGGCCGGCGGCGGACGGCACGACCAGCGTCTGGCCGACCTTGCCCTCGAAGCCGTACGACGCCAGCGCCGCGCGGGAGAGGCCGAGGGAACGGGGAACAGCACCCGACGTCCCCACCGGCACGCCGACGGCGTCGGCGGTCTTCGGTGCGGAGCGGGCGATCTGAACGGTTGCAGTCATGCCCGCCAGTCTGCCGTCCTCACGCCGCGGTCGTGCACCACCGGCGATAGGCGTGGGCCAGCGCCCGCGCCGCGGCGCACGAGCAGGCGGAGCCGTCCCCGTGGTCGTGGCCGTCGTCAGCCCCGCCACCGTGCCCCGGCAACCCGATCAGTCGTGCTCCCAGCGCGGTGACCGGACCGGTGGCCGAGGGCACCGGCGACCAGCGCCCCTCGAACACCGCGCCCACCACCGGCACGTCGCCGAGGCGGCTCGGGTCCACCTCGTACGGGTCCTCGGCCAGCACGGTGAACGTCGCCCACTTGCCGGGCTCGATGCTGCCGAGCTCGGCCTCCATCCGCCACGAGTGGGCGGCGCCGATCGTCACGGCGCGCAGCGCGTCGTGCACGGCGATCCGTTGCTCCGACCCTGCCACCCGGCCGCCGACCGTCCGCCGGTTGACGGCGAACGATGCGAGCTGCAGGGGCGCGGCCGGCCCCATCGGCAGGTCGCTGTGGAAGGACAGCGGCACCCCACGGTCGAGCACGGAGCGGGACCGCACCATGGCGTCCGCTCGTTCGGGCCCGAGGCCGAACGCGGCGTACTTGTCGGCGAAGCCCACCGTGTAATACGGGTTGGCGGACACGATGGCGCCCAGCCGGGCGATCCGGTCCACCTGATCCTCCTGGGAGTTGGCGAAGTGGACCACGACGCTGCGGTGGTCGTGCCGCGGCTCGGCCGACATGCAGCCTTCCAGCGTGTCGAGCACGAGGTCCAGCCCGCGGTCGCCGTTGACGTGGGTGTGGATCTGCCAGCCCGCCGCCCAGTAGGTCTCGAACATCGCCCGGTACTCGTCGGGCGTCATCAACCATTCGCCGTGGTGGTCCGGGTCGGGCCGGCCGTCGGCGTCCAGGTACGGGTCGCGCATCTGCATCAGCTGGGAGATGATCGCCCCGTCGGCGAACAGCTTCACGTGGCCGTCGAGCATCCGCACCTTGCCCTCCGGCGCCCTGGCCACCTGCTCGCGGGCGTCAGCCAGGGCGGCTTCGCCGACGATGCCGCGGGCGGACTGGGTGCGCCCGTCGACCATGAACGTGGACAGGATCGGCACGTCCTCGGCACCGAGGATCTCCAGGTACAGGTCCCACGGCTCGACACCCCAGAAGATGCCCGGCTCGTTGAAGGCGGTCACCCCGGTGGCCCGCAGGTAGGCCACCAGCTGGTGCAGCCCGCGGGTCAGGCGCTCTCGGCTCATCAGTTGCGGTGCCAGCTTGGGCAGCAGCGCGTTCATCGCCCCGAGCTCCCAGAAGTGGCCACGGTCGAGGTCGATCATCTCGCCCCATGCGCCCTTGCCGGCGCGCCACTCCTCGGTCAGTCCGAGCTGATCGATGGCCGCCGAGTTGAGGTGGAACTCGTGGCACGACCGCTGCCACACGCCGATCGGCCGGCTGCCGCCGATGGCGTCCAGCCGCTGCCGGGTCAGGTCGCCGTGCCACAGGCGGTGGTAGCCCCAGCTGAGCAGCCACTCGTCCGGGTCGGCCATCGCCTCGTGGGCGGCGCGCAGGCGGGCGTCGTACTCGTCCGCCGTCGCCGCGGCGGGGAAGGTGCGCCCCGGCAGCACCCATGCCTCGGGCGCCACCACCTCGGTGGCCAGCGTCGTGGCGCCGAGCAGCGGATGGAGGTGCTGGTCGATGAGGCCGGGCAGCAGCACGTGGGCGCGCAGGGTCTCGTCGATCGTGTGCGGTGCGTCGCCCAACGACGCGAGGACCTCCGCCTCGGTGCCGACGGCGAGCACCCGGCCGTCCTGCACGGCGACGGCGGTGGCCACGGGGCGATCGGGGTCCATCGTGTGGATGCGGCGGGCCACGAACACGGTCACGGGTGGCTGCATGCGCCGATGCTACGCGGCCGCGACCTGGGCAAACCTTGAGTGTGCAATCATCGTGTCTCCTGTTCGGCCTACTGAACACCTGAAGGGAAGCGGACCGACATGAAGCGCCACTGGAAGAAGGTCGTCATCGGGCTCGTCGCCCTGGTGGCCCTCGTGTTCGCCGCCTCGTTCATCTACGCCAAGTGGATCAACGACCCGCCGGCGAAGAAGACCGAGCAGGACGCCATCGACATTCTCGATGGCTCTGGCGCACCGGCCACCGACGTCGTCACCACAGACGGCGGCGCGCCGGAAACGGCCACCGGGGGCACCATCGGGGCCGACGGCGTGACCGGCACATGGGCACCGGCCGCGGACTCGGAGCTGTGCTACCGGGTGAAGGAGTCGATCAACTTCGTCGACACCGAGGCCGTCGGCTGCTCCAACGCCATCACCGGGTCGCTGGTGATCGAGGGCACCACCGTCACCAGCGCGGACTTCACCGTGGACATGACCACGTTCTCCAGCGACGAGAGCCGCCGCGACGGCCAGTTCAACGGCCGCATCATGGA
This sequence comes from Ilumatobacteraceae bacterium, assembly GCA_041394605.1. Taxonomy (GTDB): domain Bacteria; phylum Actinomycetota; class Acidimicrobiia; order Acidimicrobiales; family Ilumatobacteraceae; genus UBA668. Next base: position 258,038 of record JAWKHX010000004.1, on the reverse strand, counting down.
GGTCTCGCAGTTCCCCACCGGCACGTTCGTGCTCACCGGGCCGCTGGACTTCGGCGCCATCCCCGCCGACGGCGAGACCATCACCGTCACGGCCACGGGCGAGCTGACCCTGCACGGCGTCACCAACACGGTCACGTTCGAGCTCAGCGCGGCGTTCGGCAACGGGCGCATCGGCGTGTTCGGCAACATCCCGGTGACGTTCGCCGACTACGACATCGAGAACCCGTCGTTCGGCACCATCACCACCGAGGACCACGGCTTGCTGGAGTTCGTGCTCGCCTTCGACCCGGCCTGAGGCCAGCGCCCCGGCCCGGGTTCAGCGACCCGCGGCGGGGTCCACCACCGGTTGTGACCGCGCCCAGGCATCGGCCAGCGCGGCATAGCGGCCGCCCAGCGCCACGAGTTCGTTGTGGGTGCCCACCTCCACGATGCGGGCGTGGTCCACCACCACGATCCGGTCGGCCCGGCGCACCGTGCTCAGCCGGTGGGCCACCACGATCACGGTGCGACCCTCCATCAGGCGTTCCAGCGCGTGCTCCACCACCGCCTCCGTGCCCGGGTCCAGATTGCTGGTGGCTTCGTCCAGCACCAGCACGGCGGGGTCCACCAGAGCGGCGCGGGCCAGCGACACCAGCTGCCGCTCGCCGGCGCTGAGCCGCGAGCCGCGCTCGCGGACCTCGGTGTCCAGCCCCTCGGGCAGCGCCTCGAACCGTTCCAGCACACCGATGGCGTCCAGCGCGGAGACCACCTCGTCGTCGGTGGCATCGGCGCGGGCGATGCGGATGTTGTCCCGCACCGTGCCGCCGAACAGGAAGCCCTCCTGCGGCACCACCACCACGCGCTCGCGCAAGGAGTCCAGCGATGCCAGGCGCAGGTCCACCTCGCCGTAGGCCACATGGCCTTCCGTGGGGTCGTAGAGGCGGGAGAGCAGCTTGGCCAGCGTGCTCTTGCCGGCGCCCGTGGGGCCGACCAGCGCCAACCGTTCGCCGGGTGCCACCGTCAACGTCACGTCGCGCAGCGCCGGCCGTTCGCTGCCCTCGTAGAAGAACGTCACCCCGAACGCGGCCAACTCGCCGCTGGCCGGCAGCGGCACGGGGTGCGGGTGCTCGGCCACGTCGGGCACGGTGTCCATCAGCAGGTACAGCTTGTGCAGAGCGGCCGCCGCGCTCTGCACGGTGTTGTACAGCTGGCTCAGCTGCTGCACGGGGTCGAACAGGTTGGCCAGCAGCAGCACGAACGCGGCGACCGTGCCGAACGCCACCGATCCCCCGTGCACGAGGAACCCGCCGATGCCGATGATGAGCGCGATCGACACGATGCCCGACCATTCGACGAGGCCGAAGTACCACGTGCTGATCCTCACCGCCCTCAGCTGCGAGCCGTACAGCGCGCGGTTGGACTCCACGAAGCGGCGGGCCTGCTCGCGCTCGCGGCCGTAGGCCTGGATGACCCGCACCCCGGTGATGCCCTCCTGCAGATTGGACAGGTTGTGCCCCACCCGCTCTCGGATGTCCAGGTAGGCGACGTTGGACTGCCGTTGGAACCGCACCGAGGCGATGCCCAGCACGGGCGCCACGAACAGCAGCACCACCAACGTCAGTTCCCAGCTGAGCGCCAGCATCAGCACTGTGGTCATCACCAGCAGCAGGCCGGCGGCCACGAACTGCAGCAGGCCCCACTGGATGAGCTCCGCCATGCTCTCGATGTCCGCCGTCATGCGCGACACCAGCACGCCGGCCTTGTTGCGATCGAAGAAGGCCATCGACTGGTGCTGCAACCGGTCGAACACGGTGATCCGCAGGTCGCGCAGGAAGCCCTCGCCGGCCCGGTTGATGGCCAGGTACTGGAACCTGCCGACCACGTAGGCAACAACCACGGTGACCAGATAGCCGCCGATGGCCAGGTTCAACGCCGAGGTGCTGCCGTGGCCGACGCCGCGGTCCAGGCCGAGCTTGACGAACAGCGGGCCGGCCACGACGCAGGCCGTGGACGCGGCGACCAGGCCGACGGCCAGCCAGATGGTCCGCCGGTAGGGGCGGGCGAACTGCATGGAGCGGCGCAGCACGCGGCCGGTCTCGGCGCGGTCCAGCCGGTCCTCATCGGTGACGCCACCGCCTCGGGCCCACATCAGCGGTCCCCCGATCCGGAGCCGGTGAGGGTGGACCCATCGCCCGCGGCTGCGGTCTCGGCGTCGGCGTCGTCGTCCTCTGCCGCCAGGGCCGCCAGCACTTCGCGGTAGCGGGCGTTGGAGGCCAGCAGGTCGTCGTGGGTGCCGGTGGCGGCCACCCGCCCGGCGTCCAGCAGCACCACCGTGTCCGCCAGGGCGATCGTGCCCGGGCGGTGGGCGATGACGATCGTGGTGCGGCCGTCCATCACCGAGGCCATCGCCTCGCGGATCTCGTGCTCCTTCGAGGGGTCCACCGCGCTGGTGGCGTCGTCGAGCACCAGCACCCGCGGGTCGGAGAGGATGGCCCTGGCCAGCGCGATGCGCTGCCGCTGCCCACCGCTGAGCGAGTAGCCACGCTCGCCGAGCATGGTGGCGTACCCCTCGGGCAGGGCGAGCACGAAGTCGTGGGCGCCGGCCAGCCGGGCGGCCCGCTCGATGTCCTCCTGCGCGGCGTCGGGCCGGGCGAACGCGATGTTGGCGGCAACGGTGTCGTGGAACAGGAAGGTGTCCTCGAACACGATCGACACGGCGTGACGCAGGTCGCCCAGCGCCAGGTCGCGCAGGTCCACCCCGTCCACCTCGATGGCCCCGTCGGTGACGTCGTAGAAGCGGGTCAGCAGGCGGGCGATGGTGGACTTGCCGCTGCCGGTGGCGCCCACGACGGCGACGGACGTGCCGGCGGGGATCCGCAGGTCGAAGCCGCGCAGCACCGGCGCTTCGGCCGAGTAGCCGAACGCCACCTCGCGGAACCGCACCTCGCCCAGGCGGGCGCCGCCGGGCAGCGGGCGCGGCGACGGCGGGTCCGCCACCAACGGCTCGGTGGAGAGCACCTCGTTCACCCGCAGCAGCGCGGCCGCGGCCCGCTGGCCGAACGCCACCGTCATGCCCAGGTTGCGCAGCGGCGTGACCAGCAGGCCGATGTACTGCATGAACTCCAGCATCTGGCCGGGCGTCATCCGCCCGTCCAGCACCCGGTGGCCGCCGATGGCCAGCACGGCGAGCAGGCCCAGGTTGGGCAGCAGGTCCAGCGCCGGCAGGAAGTTGCTGCGGATGCGGGCAGCCTCCAGGGAGACGGTGCGGATGTCCTCCGCCTCCACCCTCAGGCGGGCGGCGGTCACCGGTTCGGCGCCGAACCCTTTGATGACCCGCACGCCACTCACCGCTTCCTCCACCACGGTGGCCAACTGGGCCTGCTCCTGCTGCACCGCCAGCACGGCCGGGTGGATGCGGCGGGAGAAGCGGGTGGCCAGCACGTTGAGGAACGGCAGCGGCGCCAGTGCCACCACCGCCAGCAGGGGCTGTTGCACCACCAGGATCACCACGACCGCCAGCACCATCGCCAGGTTCGACGCGGTGACCGGGATCATCACCACGAACCCCTGGATCTGCTGCAGGTCGCTGGACGCGCGGCTCATCAGCTGACCGGTCTGGGTGTGGTCGTGGTAGGCGACGTGCAGGCGGAGGATGTGGTCGAACAACTGCTCGCGAAGGCGGGTCTCGGTGAGGCGGCTCTCGCGGAAGGCGTACCAGCGGCGCCAGGCGGTGAACACGCCGGCGATGCACGCCGTGGCGCCGAGGAGGAACGCCCAGAGCCACAGCGACCCTCCTTCGAGGATGCCCTTGTCCACCGCCAGCGAGGTGAGCTTCGGGACCATGACCTTGCCGGCCGACCACAGCAGGCCGACGAGGACGCCGGCCAGCAGGGCCTTGCGCTGGCGCTGGAGGGTGGCCCGCAGCAGCCCCCAGCCGCCGGCACCGGGGCTCGGCGTGCGCTGCTGCCCCCGTCGTCTCCCCACGGGGGGCGACCTTACGCGCGCCGTCGTCGCCGTGCCGAGGCGGATTCGCGGCTCGCTGCCCGTGTGGCAGGCTGCCGCCGTGGGTTTTCTCTCCTGGATCGCCGTCGGTCTGCTGGCCGGCCTGCTGGCCCGCTGGATCGTCCGCGACGACCGCACGGGCTGCATCTACACCATCGCCGTCGGCGTGCTCGGCGCCCTACTGGGCGGCTGGCTGATGCAGGCCAACGGCCGCAAGGGCGTCAACGACTTCGACTTCCGTTCGGTGCTGGTGGCGGCGTTGGGCGCCGTGCTGCTGCTGCTGATCCTGCAGGCCGTCAGCGGCCGGTTCGGCACAGGCGGAAAGCGCCGCTGACCCGGGCCCGACGGCCGGCGGGGTTCAGCCGCCCAGCAGGGCGGGCACGCGGTCCTTCGGGCGGCCGATGATGGCCGTGCCGCCCTTCACCAGGATCGGCCGCTGCATCAGCTTCGGGTGCTGCAGCAGCACGGCCACCACCTGATCGGCGGTGGCCACGTCGGCATCGGTGAGGCCCAGTTCCTTCCACAGGTTGTCGCGCCGCACCATGTCGGTCACGGGGTCCTCCAGCTTGGCGATGATGCCGCGCAAGGTGGCCTCGTCCGGCGGGGACTTCAGGTACAGCACGATCTGCGCATCGACCCCCATCTCCTTGGCCACTCCCACGGCATGGTTGGAGGTGCTGCAGTTGGGGTTGTGGTAGATGGTCACGTCGGCCATGCGGGCGAGGCTACCGCCCCGGCCGGCACCGCCTTTCTCTGCGACACCCCTTCTCTACGCTGGCCCTGCGGCTTCCCCCGACACACCATGCGCACCCCCGCGCCCATGTCCTGGAGGGAAGTCCATGTCCATCTCCCAACCGCCGTCGTGCCCGGCCGGCACCGCCCAGCCGCTGCGGCGTACCCCGGCCCCCATCCGCAACGCGGCCGACGCCCACGACCTGCTGGCCATCGCTGTCACCCACCCCCTGCAGCCCGAGACGCTGTGCATCCCGCTGGACGGCCGGGGCCAGGGCTCCGTCATCATCGCCGTCTCTGGCGGCGCCGAACCGGACTTCGTGGTCGACCTGGTGGATCTGGTCACGTCCACCCTGGAGGGCGGCCCGCTGTCCGCCCTGCTGGTGGTCAGCGTGCGCCCACAGGCGGACCTGCTGCCCGGCGACGGCGACCGCTGGTGGGAGATCAGCGACGTGGCCGCATCGCGGGGCGTGCTGGTGCGCGAATGGCTGGTGGTGGGGCCGCATGGCGTGCATGCTCCGCGGGATCTCGTGGGCGAGCCGGAGCGGTGGGCGCTGGTGGCGCCGTGAGCGTTGCCGGCTCTGCGGGCTCGGCAGGCCCGGTGCGTTCAAGCCGGCGGCCGGTGGGCGGCGGCCCGGCGCTGGCTGGCCGTGCTGCGCAACCCGGCTGCCTGCAGGCGGCGCACCAGGGTGCGGCTGTCCACCGGCTGGGCGCCGCGGGCCACCACGTCCGCGTACCACTCCTCGGGTACGTCGTAATGGTCGTTGTGGAAGCCGCGTGGCGGGAACCCGGCGGCTGCCGCGAACTGGTGCAGCTCCTCCAGGCTCGCGTCGCTCACCAGGTGGGCCCACCGCCGGCCACGAAACCACCAGCGCGGCTCGTCGATCAGTACGGCCATCACCCCATACGATCACATCGTGACTGCCCCGGAAGTGGAACTGCGCAGGGTCTGGTGCCGTGCCGCGGGCCGCCGCACCGCGGCCGGGGTGCCGGCGCTGGAGGCCCTGCTGGCCCACCTGCGCGAGCCGCACCGCCGATACCACACCGCGGTCCATGTCATGTGGGTGCTGCGCCATGTGGAGGCGCTGCTGCGCCAGCCCTCCACCCCGGCGGTCGCCGACCCGCCCGCCCTGCGGTGGGCGGCGCTGTACCACGACGCCATCTACGTGCCCACCACCACCGACAACGAGGCCCGCAGTGCCGTGCTGGCGGTGGCGGACGCCGCCGACATCGGCTGGTCGGCAGATCGGTGCGCCATGGTGCACCGGCTGATCATGGCCACCGCCCATACCCTGCCGGGCGAGGGTCAGGTGGACGCGGCCACGGCCGTGTTGCTGGACGCCGACCTGGCCATCCTCGGCGCCGACCCGGCCGACTACGCGGCCTACGTGCGCGGGGTCCGGGCGGAGTACTCGCACGTGGACGACGAGGGGTGGCGAGCCGGGCGCGCAGCGGTGCTGCGCGCGTTCCTCGCCCAGCGCGAGCTGTGCCGCACGGTGTACCTGCGCGCCGAGCGCGAGCACCGGGCGCGGGCCAACATGGCGGCGGAATTGGCCGCGCTGGGGTGACGCGTCAGTGGGCGCAGCCGCAACCGGCGCCGCACCCACCCGCGGGGCGGGCGGCCGAGGCCGAGGCGGGGGCGCTCACCGCGCCCACGCTGGCGAAGGCGCTCAGCAGGCGCACGGCGTTGTCGTGCCCGTGGGGGCAGGTGGCGGGCGCGGAGGCCTCGCTCATCGGGCGGCGGAGCTCGAACGTCTCGTCGCAGGTACGGCAGCGGAACTCGTAGAGCGGCATCGGCGCCATGCTACTGCGGCGTTGCCGCCGCTCACGCTGCCGACCCGCCGACGAGCCGCCCCCGAGTCGGCCGCCGGCGGGCGGGCGGCAGCACGACCTGGTTGACTGGTGGGGTGAGTCAACTCGCCCCGACCGCCCAGCCCACCGTCGCCGAGCCGATCACCGAGCAGATCCCTGAACCGGGCGACCCCACCGCCGCCCACATCGTGAAGACCGAGCCGGGCGAGAACGCCGCGGCCAAGGTGCTGGAGGCCCGGATCTACGGCACCCCGCTGGAGGCTCTCTGCGGCTACGTGTGGGTGCCGTCGCGCGACCCCAAGCAGTTGCCGCTGTGCGAGGAGTGCAAGGCCGTCTACGAGATGTACCGGGCGTTCAACGACGGCCTCAACGAGCGCCCCGCCGAGTGAGCGAGCCCGGCGAACCCGTCGCCACGCCGCCCGACCCGATGGCCGGGCTGCGCATCCGCGAGGCGGTCCGGGCCATCCTGCTGACGCCGGACCGCGACGTGCTGCTGGTGCGGTTCGAGTTCCCCAACACGGGCCTGCGGTGGGCGATGCCGGGCGGCGGGCTGGAGCCGGGCGAGACGCATGCCCAGGCGCTGCGGAGGGAGTTGGCCGAGGAGGTCGGCCTGCTCGACCCGCCAGCGGGCACCCATGTGTGGGACCGCCTGCACATCATCCCGTTCATCGATGGCCAGTGGGACGGCCAGCGGGAGCGGTTCTTCCTGGTGCCCACCGAACGGTTCGAGCCGCGCCCCCACTTGTCCTGGCCGGAACTGCACGCGGAGTACCTGTTCGAGCTGCGCTGGTGGCACCTGGACGAGATCGCCGACGGGCTGCCGTTCGTGCCCGCCGGCATGGCCGGTCACCTGCGCCGGCTGGCGCTGGAGGGGCCGCCCAATTCGCCCGTCGAGGTGGGCGTGTGACGCAGTAGCGTGCCGCCGTGCCCAGCTGGACCACCATCGCCGCGTTCGCCACCGCTTCGTTCGTCCTCCTCATCATCCCCGGCCCGGCGGTGCTGTACATCGTCAACCGCAGCGTCAGCGACGGGCGCACCACCGGCCTTGCCGCGGTCAGCGGCATCGCGCTGGGCAACCTGTTCCACGCCGTGCTCGCCGCTGCCGGGCTGAGCGCCATCATCCGCACGTCGCAGACCGCGTTCAACGCGGTGAAGTGGTTGGGCGCCGGCTACCTCGTGTACGTCGGCGTCCGCACACTGATCCGCCGGGTGGACCCGATCGACGTGGACCAGCAGGGTGTCCACCCTCGCCGGGCGTTCACCCAGGGCATCGTGGTGAACGTGCTCAACCCGAAGGTCGCACTGTTCTTCCTGTCCTACCTGCCCACGTTCATCCACCCGGAGGACGGGCGCCCCGGGCTGCAGGCCCTGGTGCTGGGCCTCACGTTCGTCGGCATCGGCTTCTGCACCGACGGCGGCTACTCGCTGCTCGCCAGCGGGCTGCGCGGCGTGCTGCTGCGCGGCCGGATGCTGCCGTTCGTGCGCCGCTGGGTGGCGGGCACCGTGTTCATCGGCCTCGGCGTGGTGGCTGCCACCGCGTCGGCCACCACGTCCTCCTCCTCGCTGCCGGCGGCACCAAAGGGCAGCTGATGCTGTTCACTGCCGACGCCTGGCCCGGCATCGCCGACGGCTCCATCACCGTCACGTTCCGCACATGGCAGCGCGCCCAGGCCAAGACCGGCGGGAAGTACCGCGTGGCCGGCATGCTCATCGAGGCCGTGGACGTCCGCCAGATCCCTGCCGGCGAGATCGACGACGACGACTCGGCCCGCAGCGGCGCGGCCGACCTGCCGTCGCTGCTCGCCCGGCTGGGTAACCCCGGCGCCGACACGCTGGTCTGGCGGGTGGAGTTCCGCTACGTGGGCGCCGACGACCGCCTCGAGCGACGAGCGCAGGATGCGCTGACACCCGACGAGATCGACGACCTGCGCGCCCGGCTGGACCGGATGGACCACCGGGCGTCGGGGAAGCCGTGGACCCGCGGCACCCTGGCCCTCATCGCCAAGTACCCCGGCGTGGTGTCCACCGCGCTCGCCCGCCGGGCCGGGTACGAGCGCAAGGACTTCAAGGTCAACGTGCGCAAGCTGAAGGAGTTGGGCCTCACGGAGAGCCTGGACGTGGGCTACCGCCTGTCGCCCCGCGGCGAGGCATTGTTGCGGGCGCTGGAGTAGCTGGTTACCTTGCCCGTCGTGCCCTTCGACGCCAGCGCCCCCATGTGCGTCCTCGGCGACTTCGCCTGGGACGTGCTGATCCGCACCAACAGCGAGCTGCTGCGCGGCGGCGACACGTTCGGCGAGGTGATGCTGACGCCCGGCGGCAGCGCCGCCAATGTGGCTGTGTGGGCGGCACGGGCCGGCATGCCCACCGAGTTCGTGGGCAAGATCGGGCGCGACCGGTTCGGCCAGCTGGCCCAGGAGGACCTCGCCCGGGAGGGTGTCACCGCCCACTTCGTGGAGACCGAGGCGCACCTCACCGGGTCGGTGGCCGTGTTCGTGGACCACACCGGCGAGCGGTCGATGGTGTCCGGCCACGGGGCGGACTTCTACCTCCTGCCCCAGGAGTTGCCGCGGGCTGCCATCCGCAGCTGCCGCCACCTGCACCTCACCGCCTGGTCGTTCTTCGTGGACCCGCCACGCGCCGCCGCCCGCGCCGCGGCCCTGCTGGCCCGCGACACCGGGGCGACGCTGTCGTTCGACCCGGGCTCGTTCCAGATGATCGGCGAGATGGGGGTGGAGCACTTCCTCGCCGTCACCCAGGACCTCGGCATCGACGTGCTGCTGCCCAACAAGGAGGAAGGCAGCATGCTCACCGGCGGTCTCACCGACCCGGAGGAGATCGCCGCCGCGCTGGGCGACTTGTACCCGGGGGCGCTGGTGATGCTGAAGCTGGACGCCGATGGCGCGCTCGTGTACCACGACGGGGTCGGCACGCCGATCCCACCCGCCACCAACAACCTGGTCGACGCCACGGGGGCGGGTGATTCCTTCGCCGGCGGGTTCCTGGCGCACTACCTGGAGAGCGGCGACCCGGTGCGCGCGGCCCAGTTCGCCACCCGCATCTCGGCCTGGGTCATCGAGCACCTCGGCGCCCGCCCGGAGCCGGACGCCCGCCTGCGGGCGCTGCTGCGGCGACCCGTCTGACGGTGGCCACTGGTCGTCCGAAATCCGCTCGTCGTCGCCGCGCGACGGCCGTAGCCTCGGCCCGGTGACCACCGCTGCCGCCGCGCCGCCCGCCCCCGCCGCCCACACCATGCATGGGGCGGACTGGGCCCGCTGGGCGCTGCCGGGCGTGGTGTGGGGCACGTCGTTCTTCTTCATCGCCGAGGCGCTGGACGGCTTCCCGGCCGCCGTCATCACGCCGCTGCGGGTCGGCCTCGGGTTCCTCACGCTCGGGCTGGTGCCGGCTGCCCGGCGCACGCGCATCACGGGGACGGACCGCTGGCGGATCGTGCTGCTGGGCACCATCTGGATGGCCATCCCGCTGTCGCTGTTCCCGTTCGCCGAGCAGCACGTGTCGTCCAGCGTCACCGGCATGCTCAACGGCGGCACCCCGATCTTCGTCACCATCGTCGCCGCCTTCCTGGCCCGGCGGGCGCCGCACGCCCGGCAGATCGCCGGCCTGCTGCTGGGCCTGGCCGGCGTCGTGCTGATCGCTCTGCCCACCGCCGGCGACGGTGGCAACTCGCTGGGCGGCATCGCCCTGATCCTGCTGGCCCTGGTGTTCTACGGGTTCGCCCTCAACGTGGCCGTGCCCCTGCAGCAGCGGTACGGCAGCCTGCCGGTGCTGTGGCGGGCACAGGCGGTGGCGCTGGTGCTCACCACCCCGCTCGGCCTGCTGCACGCCGGCGACGTGACGTTCGGGTGGCGCCCCACGCTGTCCATGGTGGGCCTGGGCGTGCTTGGCACGGCGCTGGCCTATGTGGCCATGGCCGACAACGCCGGCCGTCTCGGCAGCAGCCGCGCCTCGGCCAGCGTGTACCTGATCCCCGTGGTGTCGCTGGTCCTCGGCGCCGCCGTCCGCAACGAGGACGTCGCCGCGCTCAGCGTCGCCGGCTGCGCCGTCGCGCTGGCCGGTGCATGGATGGCCGGCCGCGGCTGACGCCGCCGCGGACGCGCCGGGGCGACACCACCCTCAGGGCAGGCGGTGGATCACCAGGGGCATCACCGCCTGGCAGCCGGCCTCGGCCAGGAGCGCGCTGGCGACGGTGACGGACCAACCGGTGCGCATCGTGGTGGCGCAGAGGAGCACGGGGCCGGGTGGCAGTGCACGCGCCGCTGCCGCGTCGAACGCGATCGACCGTTCGAGGTGGGCGACCACCGGAGCACTCGCCACATCGGTGGGCGCGGCCTCGCCGTGCCAAGTGAACAGGTCGAACACGGGCAGCTTGCCCACGGCGCCGAGGTGCTGGGCCAGGGCACGGTTCGCACCCGCCTCCACCGAGTACGCCGGTGCGGGCACCACGGCCACGGGGCGGGCGGGCCACACGGTGCGCCAGCGGCCGAGGGCGGCCACCGCGCCGGCCAGCAGTTCGGGCGGGATGCTGCCGTAGCCGACACGCTGCAGCGCCAGCAGTTCCTGTGCCCAGCCTGGGTCGTCGGCAAAGGCCACCGCCCTGCCCTCCGCCGGCCCGGCGATCTTCCCCTTGCGGCCCGCACCGGAGGGCCACAGCTTGCGCGGCTCGACGACGATGTCCTCCCCGCGCAGGTAGTTGCGCGCCGCCACCAGGCGTTCCTGCCCGGGCTGCGCGCCGGGCCGTGGCAGGTCGTCCGTGCACACCGAGCAGCGGCCACATGGCGCGGGGTCCGGGTCGTCGAGCGCTGTCTGCAGGTAGGCCATGAGGCAGCCCCTGCCGTGGGCGTACTGGCGCATGAGGTCGGCCTCGGCGCGGCGGGTGCGGGCGAGGGCATCCCACTTGGCGGTGTCGTGCACATACGGGGTGCCCGTGCTCGCCCAGCGCGTGCCGTCCTTGGCCACCACGCCGTCGATGGCCAGGATCTTCAGCAGCGCTTCCAGCCGGCCGCGCCGCACACCGGTGGCGGCTTCGAGGTCGGCGAGCGACCGAGGCCCGTCGTCCAGCACTCGCTGCACTTTGGCCGCATCGTCGGGGCTGGGGATGGAGGCGGTGGCGAAGTACTCCCAGATGCGTTCGTCGGCGGGCGACGACAGCAGCACGGCCTCGGCCTGGGCCAGCGCCCGGCCCGCTCGCCCCACCTGCTGGTAGTAGGCCACGGGGGTGGAGGGTGAGCCGACGTGCACGCAGAACCCGAGGTCGGGCTTGTCGTACCCCATGCCGAGGGCCGAGGTGGCCACCACCGCCTTCACCTCGTTGCGCCGCAGCTGGCCCTCCACCTCCACCCGCGCCTCGGCATCGAGCTGCCCCGTGTATGCCGCCACGTGATGGCCGCATTCGCGCAGGAACCCGGCCAGGCGTTGGGCCTCGGCCACGGTGAGCACGTAGACGATGCCGCTGCCGGGTAGGTGGTCCAGCGCATCCGCCACCCACGCGTACCGCTCCAGCGGCGACAGCCCAGGCACCACCGAGAGGTGCAGCGAGGTGCGGGCCAGGGTGCCGCGGAACGTGACCGTGGATTCGCCGAGCTGGGCCTCCACGTCGTGGGTGACCCGCAGGTTCGCCGTGGCCGTGGTGGCCAAGACCGATGCGGTCGGTGTGGCCAAGAGGGCGCGGGCGAGGCGCTGGTAGTCGGGCCGGAAGTCGAACCCCCAGTCGCTGATGCAGTGCGCCTCGTCGATCACCACCAGCCCGACGCGGGCCATCAGCTCGTCCAGCCGGGCGGCGAAGCGGGCATTGCCGAGGCGCTCCGGCGACACCAGCAACACGTCCAGCGCGTCGCGGTCGAGCGCCTCGAAGACAGGGTCCCACTCGTCGATGTTGGTGCTGTTGACCGTGGCGGCGCGCAGGCCGGCCTTCGTCGCCGCCGCCACCTGATCGCGCATCAGGGCCAGCAGCGGCGACACCACGAGCGTGGGCCCGGCCCCCTGCGAACGCAGCGCCGCAGTGGCCGCCCAGTACACGGCCGACTTGCCCCACCCGGTGGCCTGCACCACCAGCACCCGGGCCGCCGGCTGCACGATGGCGTGCACCGCAGCCACCTGATCGCCCCGCGGCTCGGCGCCCGCACCGGCCAGGCGATGGAGCACGGTGCCCAGGTGCTCTGCAGCGGCGGCCTCGGAGAACGACATGCGAGCAGCCTGCCACGGGGGTGTGACAGAGAAGGGCGGCCGCGGACGGCGGCCGCGGTTCAGCGCCCGGCAAGCGCCTCCACGATCGGCGCGAAGCCATCGGCGTCGCGCACGGTCACATGGCTCACACCGAGCAGGCTGCGCAGGCGCTCCAGCTTGTCGACCACCTGTTGCACCGAGCCGACCAGCACGAACGGCGTCGCCTCGAGCAGCGCTCGCTCCATCTCGAACTGCTCGGCCATCTCGTGGAGCTTCGCGTCGGCGTCGTCGCCCACGTAGGTGCTCTGCACCAGGATCGACCGTTCGATGGCGTCGTCGCGTTCTCCGGCAGCCTCGGTGAGCCACCGCGCCCGCTCCACCACATGCGCCAACGCGAACCCGCCCCCGTTCGGCACGCCGCCCTCGCCGTGGTGCAGGCCGGTGAACTGGAAGATGTCGGCGTAGCGACCAGCCAGGCCCACCACCTTGCGCCCGTGGCCGCCGATGAGGAACGGCACGCGCCGCGCCGGCGCCACCCCCAGCGAATCGAGGTGCACCTGGTGGAACTCGCCGTCGTGATCGACCGGCTCGCCGTCGAGCAGGGCCCGCACGATGGCCAGCGACTCGCCGAGGCGACGCACGCGCGGCCCGGGCGGGCGCAACTCGATGCCCGCGCTGTCGTGCTCCGACTGCATGTACCCCGTCCCCCAGCCGAGCACCAGGCGCCCGTTCGTCAGCCGGTCCACCGTGGCCGCCGTACGGGCGAGCAGCACCGGATGGTGGAACTCGTTGTTGAGCACGAGCGGGCCGATGTGCAGCCGCGTGGTCGCGCACGCTGCCGCCACCAGCGGGACGAACGGGTCGACCGTGCCGATGTGGTCGAACGAGTAGAGCCCCTCGTAGCCGAGCGACTCGACGTGACGAGCATGCACGGCGAGCCGTTCAGGGTCGTTGAGCGGCCCACCCTGCAAGGCGAATCGAAACGGACGAACCATGGAGCGACAGTACCCGGAGGCGGTTCACGTGAACCGCCCGCTCAGCGGAAGTCGCGGCTGGCGGCGCTGGCGCCCACGGGCAGGGGCGTGAGCTCTTCGGCGGCGATGTTGATGACGCCCTCGCTGCGCTCCAGCCGGCCGCGGATCAGCAGCGCCGGCGCGCCGCGGGCCACCCGGCGGTAGCGGGCCCAGCACCCCTTCGACACGACGATGTTGATCAGGCCGGTCTCGTCCTCGAGGTTCAGGAACGTCACGCCCTGGGCGGTCATCGGCCGCTGGCGGTGGGTGACCACGCCGGCCACCAGCACCTTGCTGCGCGGCGGGCAGTCCCACAGGCCCTCGGCGGTGACCACGCCACGGGCGGCCAGTTCGGCCCGCAGGAACCTGGTCGGGTGGCCGTCCGGCGACACCCCGGTGGACCACAGGTCGGCCACCGACTGCTCCACCGGCTCCATGCCCGGCAGTTGCGGCGCCTTCTGGCCGACCACGATGCCCTCCAGCCGGTCCGGCCCGGCCTGCACCGCAGCACCCACCGCCCACATCGCCTCCCGCCGCCCGAGGCCCAGGCTCTCCTCGAACACGCCGGCGGTGGCCATCGCCTCCAGCTGGGCCAGGGTCAGCGCCGGCACCCGGCGCACCAGGTCCTCCAGCGACCCGTACGGCCGGCCGCCCTCCACCGCCGCGGCCAACTCGCTGCCAAGGCCGCGGACGGAGGACAGGCCGAGGCGGACGGCCACACCACCCACGCTGTCCGGGCACGGTTCCAGCGTGGCGGCGGCGAGGGAGGCGTTGAGGTCCGGGCCGCGCACCACCACCCCGTGGCGGCGGGCGTCCTGCACCAGCGAGTGGGGGCTCCAGAACCCCATCGGCTGGGCGTTCAGCAGGGCCGCGCAGAATGCCGCCGGCTCGTGGTACTTGATCCACGACGAGGCGTAGACGAGGTAGCTGAAGCTGACCGAGTGACTCTCCGGGAAGCCGTAGTTGGCGAACGCGGCCATCTTGGTGAAGACCTCCTCGGCCACCTCGCCGCTGATCCCACGCTCGGCCATCCCCTCGAACAGGCGGGCCTTCAGCTGCTCCATCCGCGCCCGGCTGCGCTTGGAGCCCATCGCCTGGCGCAGCTGGTCGGCCTCCGACGGGGTGAAGCCGGCCACGTCGATGGCCATCTGCATCAACTGCTCCTGGAACAGGGGCACGCCCAGCGTCTTGCCCAGGCTGTTCTCCAGCAGGGGGTGCAGGTAGGTGATCGGTTCCTGCCCGTTGCGGCGGCGGATGTACGGGTGGACGGACCCGCCCTGGATCGGCCCGGGGCGGATGAGCGCGACCTCCACCACCAGGTCGTAGAAGCGGCGCGGCCTCAGCCGGGGCAGGGTGGCCATCTGCGCCCGGCTCTCGATCTGGAACACGCCCACGGTGTCCGCCCGGCAGAGCATCGCGTACACCTCGTCCTCCTGCGGCAGGGTGGCCAGGTCCACCTCGTAGCCGCGGTGGTCGCGGATCAGGTCGATGGCGTAGTGCAGCGCGCTGAGCATGCCCAGGCCGAGCAGGTCGAACTTCACCAGCCCGGCCGCGGCGCAGTCGTCCTTGTCCCACTGCAGCACGCTGCGGTCCTGCATCCGCCCCCACTCCACCGGGCAGACCTCGATGACCGGGCGGTCGCAGATGACCATCCCGCCGGAGTGGATGCCGAGGTGGCGGGGGGCGTCCTCGATCTCGGCGGCCAGCTCCAGCACCTCGGGCGGGATGTCGTGGTCCGGCTGGCTGGCCGTGGTGGCCACCCCGCCCCAGGCGTCCATCTGCTTGCTCCACGCGTCCTGCTGGCCGGGGGCGTAACCCAGCGCCTTGGCCATGTCGCGCACGCTGGAGCGGGCCCGGTAGGTGATGACGTTGGCCACCTGCGCGGTGTGGTGCCGCCCGTAGCGCTGGTACACGTACTGGATGACCTCCTCCCGCCGGTCGCTCTCGATGTCGATGTCGATGTCCGGCGGGCCGTCGCGCTCGGGCGACAGGAAGCGCTCGAACAGCAGGCCCAGCGACACGGCGTCCGCCTTCGTCACCCCGAGCGCGTAGCAGACGGCGCTGTTGGCCGCGCTGCCGCGGCCCTGGCAGAGGATGTTGGCCCGGTTGCAGAACTCCACGAGGTCCCACACCACGAGGAAGTAGCCGGCGAACCCAAGGTGCTCGATGACATCGAGCTCGTGATCGATCGTGCGCCACGCCCGGGCCCGCAGCGAGAGGTCCTCGTGGGGGCCGGGCCGCTCGCCGTAGCGTCGGCGGCCGCCCTCCTCGGCCAGCCGGCGGAGGTACTGCATCTCGGTGAGCGGGCGGCGCTCGCCGTGGGCGTCGGGCGGACCGGGCGGGCACGGGAACGGGGGCAGGCTCGGGGCCACCAGGCGCAGGTCGAACGCCGCCGCCCGGCCCACCTCGGCGGCGCGCTCCACCACGCCCGGGTAACGCAGGAAGCGGCGGGCCTGCTCCGCCCCGCTGCGCAGGTGGGCGCCAGCGGAGGCGGGCAGCCACGGGTCCAGCTCCTCCAGGCTGCGCCGGGCGCGCACCGCCGCCACCGCGGTGGCCAGGCGGCGCTGGGCCGGGGTGGCGTAGTGGACGTTGTTGCTGGCGACCACCCCCACGTCGTGGCGGGCGGCCAACTCGGCGAGGGCGTCGTTGCGGACGGAGTCCAGCGGGTCGCCGTGGTCCCACAACTCCACCAGCACCCTGTCGCCCGAACGCGCCGATCAGCCGTTGCAGTTCACGGGCCGCGGCGCTCGGGCCGTCGGCCACCAGCGCGGCGGGCACGGCCCCCTTGCGGCAGCCGGTGAGCACCCAACCGTGACCGGCCATCTGGTCGGCCACGTCGGCGAAGCTGAACTGGGCCGCCCCCTTCTCCCCCGCCAGGTGGCCGAGGCTCAGCGTGCGGGCCAGGCGGGCGTAGCCGGCGGGCCCGTCGGCCAGCACCAGCAGGTGGCGGCCGTGCGGGTCGGGGGCGTGGCTGTCGGGCACCATCCCGGTGTCCACCTGGCGCTGGGTGTCGGCCTCGCTGCGGGCCCTGCGGCCCTCGGCGGTGAGGCTGATCTCCGCCCCGAACACGGTGGGCAGGCCGACCGCCCGGGCGGCCTCGGCGAAGCGGACGATCCCGTACAGCCCGTCGTGGTCGGTGAGCGCCAGGGCCTCCAGCCCCAGGCGGTGTGCCTCCTCCACCAGCGCCTCGGGATGGCTGGCCCCGTCGAGGAAGGAGAAGTTGCTGTGGCAGTGCAACTCGGCGTAGGGGGTGCGGCCCTGCCCCGGTGTGCGTTCCGCGACCACGGGCTCGTAGGGCTGGCGCTTGCGCCCCCAGGCCGGGCCGTCGCCGCCGGCGTTCCACGACGGGCTGCCCGGCTGCCGCCCGTCCTTCCCCCTGGCCCCCGATGCGCCCGGGAGCGGGCGGCCGGAGAGGATGGCCTCCATCTCCTTCCACGACCGGTTCGGGTTGTTGAACGCCATAGGGGTTCATGACCCTAGACGAACATCTGTTCGATCATCAAGAGGAAGAGGGCCATCCCACCTCCCTGCTCGAACCGTTCCCACCCCATCCCACCGCGCCCGACCGCCCCGCTCCGCCGCCCCCGACCCCGCGGCGCCACATCTGTGTCACGGCACAGTCGTCACTGTCACGACACAAAGGTTCGTACTTCTGTGCCGTGACCGTGATCGCTGTGCCGTGACACAGACGTCACCGGGGAGCGGAGCCGGGCTGGGGGGGTGATCGACGCGGCCGGCGGCGGGCGGGGCGGGAAGGGCCGGGCCGGGCCGGGTGGGCGGGGCGGGAAGGGCCGGGCCGGGCGGGCTGGGCGGGGCGGGAAGGGCCGGGCCGGGGTGGGCGCGGCACCGGCCGGCGGGACCGGGGGGACGGGCGACGGAGGGGTCAGGACTCGGCGAGGAGTTGGTAGAGCTTGCGGCGGGCTTCGGTGAGGATGCCGGTGGCAGCTTCCACCTGGGCCGGGTCGCCGCCCATGCCGATCTGCTTGGCAGCCATCACCAGCTGCCCGACGGCGGCGCGCAGGTCGCCGTGGGGGCCACCGGCTTCCGGGCCCATCCACGGCGGGCCACCGGCGGCGGCACGCTCGGACAGGGCCTCGCGGCCGGCGTCGGTGAGCTCGTAGACCTTCTTGCCGTCCTGCTCGGCGGCGGACACCAGGCCCTCCTCCTCCAGCATCTGGAGGGTCGGGTAGACGGAGCCGGGGCTGGGCTTCCACCGGCCGCCGGTGCGCTCGCCGAGGCGCTGGATCAGCTCGTACCCGTGGGCCGGGCCGGCCTCCAGGCCGAACAGGAGGGCGATGCGGATGTCGCCGCGGCGGCGACGGCCACGGTGACGGGGGCCCGGACCCCAGCCGAACTCGCCGCGGTCGCGGGCGGGATCGGTGGCGGGACGGTCGGAGCGTTGGGTGAAGTGTCGATGACGCATGTCAGCGGTTCCTTTCGTGATGCGTTCGTTCATGTGCGGTCACGATATATCGCGATAGGTCTATCGTCAACCGTGTCGCTCGTCACTCACCCGGTTCTCACCCGTCTCTGGCGGATCGCCCAGCAGGCTCCCAGGGACGGCCCGTACAACCAGGCCATGGCACTCGACACGCTCCCGCCACCCTCACTCGGCACACCCCTCCCCGACCCGGAGCAACACCCACCGGCCCGGCGCCGATCGCGCACCCGCCGGATCCTCCGCTGGGTCGGCGCCGTGCTCGCCGTCCTCCTCCTGGTGGCCGGCGGCATCACCTGGTGGGCACTCGACCGTTACGTCTTCGAGCACGTCCAGATCTCCGACGTGGACGCCTACGAGCAGCAGGTCTACGCCGAGCGGGAAGCCAACGGGCAGGACTACACCGGCCAGTCCGTGACGACCGATGCCGGCAGCACCACCGACGCCGGCACCACCATCGAACCGGTCCTCACCGACACCAGCTACACCGACGCCGACACGTCCATCACCATCACCCGCTACGTCACCGGCAGCGGCAGCGACCAGGTCGTCTACTACGTCGCCGACATCCAGGTCAGCGACGTCACCCAGGTGCTCTCCGCCTTCGCCGACAACCAGTTCGGGCAGAACATCGTCGAGGACACGTCCCGCATCGCCGCCGACAACGGCGCCCTCCTCGCCATCAACGGCGACTACTACGGCTTCCGCACCAGCGGCATCCTCATCCGCAACGGGGTGATCTACCGCGACAGCGGCACCCGCACCGGTGCGGCCTTCACGCTCGACGGCGAGTTGATCGTCTACGACGAGACCACCACCACCGCCGAGGAGTTGCTGGCCCGGGGCGTGTGGCAGACGCTCTCCTTCGGGCCGGCGCTGGTCGACGGTGGGCAGGTGCTCGACGGCATCGACCAGGTGGAGGTGGACACCAACATCGGCAACCACTCCATCCAGGGCAACCAGCCCCGCACCGGCATCGGGATGATCAGCGCCAACCACTTCGTGTTCGTGGTGGTGGACGGCCGCTCCAGCGAGAGCGCCGGGATGACGATGCCCGAGTTCGCCCAGCTGTTCGTCGACCTCGGCGCCCAGACCGCCTACAACCTCGACGGCGGCGGCTCGGCCACCATGTACTTCAACGGCGAGGTGGTCAACAACCCGCAGGGCAGGGCGGACGAGCGGCCCGTCAGCGACATCCTCTACCTGACGGCGTGAGGTGACGGCGATGATCATCCTCATCCCCGCCTACGAGCCCGACCACCGCCTGGTGGACCTGTTGGCCGCCATCCGCACCGCCCGGTCCACCCAGCGGATCGTGGTGGTGGACGACGGTTCTGGGCCCCGCTACGACGCCGTGTTTCGGGGCGCCGCGGCACTGGGCGCCGACGTGCTGCGCCACGCCCCGAACCGGGGAAAGGGGTATGCGCTGCGCCGCGGCTTCGCCCACATCGAGGCGACCTACCCGGGGCACGCCGTCGTCTGCGCCGACTGCGACGGCCAGCACACCCTGCCCGACATCCAGCGGGTGGCGGACGCGCTGACCGACCATCCGGACGCCATCGTGCTCGGCACCCGGGCCTTCGCCGGCGACGTGCCGGCCCGCAGCCGGTTCGGCAACAGCGTCACCAGAGTCCTCTTCGGCGCGGCCACCGGCACCCGCCTGCACGACACCCAGACCGGCCTGCGCGGCTACGGCCCGGCGCTGCTGCCGTGGCTGCACACCGTGCCCGGCGACCGCTTCGAGTACGAGCTGTCCGCCCTGCTGGAGGCCACCCGCCTCGGCATCCCCCACCTGGAGGTTCCCATCGACACCGTGTACCTGGAGGGCAACCGGTCCTCCCACTTCCGGCCCCTCGCCGACTCCGCCCGGGTGTACGCCCCGCTGCTGCGCTTCGCCGCCTCGTCCCTGGCCGCCTTCGCTGTCGACGCCGGCGTCCTGTTCACCGTGGCGGCGCTCACGGACCGGATCGTGCTCTCCGTCGTCGTCGCCCGCGTGGCCAGCGCGACGGTGAACTTCGCCACCAACCGGCGCCTCGTGTTCCGCAGCAGCCGGGGCTGGTGGTCCTCCGCCCGCCGCTACTTCACGCTGGTCGCGGTGATCCTCGCGGCGAACGCTGCGCTGATGCACCTGCTGGTCACCGTGGCCGGCCTGCCCATCCTGGCCGGCAAGGTGCTGACGGAAGCCGCCCTGTTCACGCTGAGCTACAAGGCCCAGCGCCGCTTCGTGTTCGCTGGCCGGCGCACCGCAGGAGAGATTTCTGCGAGCATCGCGACGGAGAATGCCGACGCCGGACGACGAGAGGACTGTGAGCGCGCTGCTGCAGCTGTATGACGAGGCCCTGCCCCACGTCTACGGCTACCTCGTGCGCCGCTGCGACGACCCGGCCACCGCAGAGGACCTGACCGCCGACACCTTCATGGCGGCGGTGGACGCGCACCGCCGCGGCACCGAGATCGGCGTTCCCTGGCTCATCGGCACGGCCCGTCACAAGCTGGTGGACCACTGGCGCCGCATCGGCCGCCAGCGCGAGGCGATGGAGGAGCTGTGGGCGGCTGCAGATCCTCCGGCGGGCAGCGACGACCCGGTGGACGCACTGCACGTGCGGGAGACCATGGCCCGCCTGACCCCCCACCACCGCCTCGCCCTCACCCTGCGCTACCTGGATGGCCTGCCCGTGGTTCAAGTGGCCAGCCACTTGAGCCGCAGCCTGCACGCCACCGAGTCGTTGCTGGTTCGTGCCCGCGCCGCCTACCGCCAGGCGGCTGCCGACCTGGAAGGAGGCGAGCCATGACCGACCCGTTCGACGCCCTGCGCGCCCCCGACGGCCCGATCGACCCCGACCCTCGATTTACCACCCGGCTGCGCGAGCAGCTGCGCACCACCATGGAGGCCCCGATGCCCAATACCTTGTCCGTCCAGCCGTACCTCACCGTGGATGGCGCCGCCGCCGCCATCGATTTCTATGTCGCCGCGTTCGGAGCGGTGGAGGAACACCGCCTGGTGGAGGCGGATGGCCGCATCGGCCACGCAGAGCTGCGCTTCGGTGACAGCCGCGTCGCGCTCGCCGACGAGTACCCGGACTACGACGCGATCGCTCCCACCACGCGGGGCGGCACGTCCACCCAGTTCGCCCTCGAGGTGACGGACGCCGACGCCGTGGTGGACCGCGCCGTGGCGCTGGGTGCCACGCTGCTGCGCCCCGTGGCCGACCAGTTCTACGGCCGGCGCGCTGGCACCATCCGGGACCCCTGGGGCCACCAGTGGAGCATCGGATCGCCGCTGCCGGGCTTCAACGACGCCCAGTACGCAGCGAACGCGGAGGGGATCGGCCTGCGGCTCGAGCGTCCCGAAACCTGAGCCTGACCTCGCTCCGACCTCAGGTGGCCGCCGGCGTCCACTCCATGCGCACGTCGGGGGCGCGCTCCTCGTTACCCCTGCCGTCGGTGAGCTCCGCCTCGGCGAAGCCGTGACGGGCGTAGAACCGGCCGGCCGGCTCGTTGACCTGGAACGTCCAGAGTTGCACCCCGCCGGGTAGGCGCTCCTTGGCGAGTTGCACGAAGCGGTCGCCCAGGCCGCGACCCATCCACGACGGGTCGAGGTACAGGTGCTCGATCCAGCCGGCGCCGTTGCGGCCGTGGTCCAGCACCATCAGGCCGGTGATCACGCCGTCCAGTTCGGCCACCCACATGTCGGTGCGGCCGACGATGTCGTCGCCCATCCACCGGCGCACATCGCGCTCGGAGTGCACCAGCGGCACGGTGGGCAGGGCGAACGCCCTCGACCGCAGGTACACCTGGGCGGCATCGGGCGCGTCGGCATGGCGGGCGGCGCGCACCTTCGGCTGGCCGGGCTGCTGGGCGCGCAGCACGCCTTCCAGCGCCACGTCGGCCATCCCGATGGCGTGGTGCCAGGCGAACCACTCCACCTCCTGGCTCTCGCCCTCCGGCGGCTTCGGCGCCTGGCGTGGGGCGTGCACCAGGTAGCGCAGGTCCAGGTGGGTGTGCTTGCGCGGCCCGGGGTGCACGTCCACGTGCAGCAGGTCGGGCGACGCCAGCGTGGCCGGCAGGCCGGTCTCCTCTGTCGCTTCGCGCACGGCGGCGTCCCACGGCATCTCGCCGTCGTCGATGTGGCCACCGGGTTGCAGCCAGATGCCGAGCCGCTTGTGGCGGTGCAGCAGCACCCGCAGCCCGTCGTCGCTGACCACGATGGCGGACACCGTGACGTGGACCGGATCGGCCTGCTCGGCGAACGGTTGGTCCAGCGCGTCGAACCGTTCGATGAACGCGGTGAGTGAGCTCCGCTCCCTTGCGTCGACGGGGCGGCGGGCCGTCACGGCGTCCCGGATCAGCTGGTGAAGTTCGGTCACCCGGACACCGTAACGGCCGCTCCCGGTGGCCTGACTCCACAATCCGTCAAAATCACCACTTCAGGAAGCGCCGTGGCACGCCGATAGTCAACCCGAGCGGTGGTGTGGTTCCGAGCCCGCCACGAACGACGAGGCAACGACACGATGGAACCCGACGCACAACTCGCACCCCGAGTGCTGCTGGCCGTGGGTGACCCGACGCTCCGGCGGGTTGCCTCCGCTGCGCTTCGCGCCCGCGGCTACTCCGTGAGCGCAACCACTGAAGAGGACGCCGCACTCACGCTGGCGCGCTCCTTCTCCCCCGACGTGATGATGGTCGATCTCGACCTTCCCAGTCCGGAGGGCGGCGCCCTCTTCGACACCATGCGCGGCCTGTCGGACGCCTACCTGGTGGGCATCGCCGCACCGGAGGCCGACAACGCTCGCATCCGCTCCTGCGGGCCGGCGCCGATGACGTGGTGGCCACGACGCTGAACCCGGAGGAACTGGCGGCCCGCTGCCAGGCGCTGCTGCGCCGGCCGCGCCGCCTGCACGCCCGCTGGGACCCGATGCAGGCATCGGTGATCAACCTCGGCGCGCTGGCCGTGGACGTGGGCCGCAAGGAGATCCGGGTGCACGGCGCCGACGTGCCGGTGACCCGCATCGAGTTCGCCCTGTTCGAGCAACTCTGCCGCCGGCCGGCCGAGGTGTGCTCCCGTGCGGAACTGCTGGAAGAGGTGTGGGGCCCGAACTGGGTGGGCGACACCCATGTGGTGGACGTGCACCTCAGCAACCTGCGCCGCAAGCTGCAGCAGCGGGCGCCCGAACTGAGGTTCATCCACACCGTCCGTGGTGTCGGCTTCCGCCTCAGCAACGACCTGCTGCGGGCCGCCGAGGACCAGCCGGTGCGCAGCCGTGTGGGTTCCAACGGCAGCCGCGACGACGACCGTCGCGAACTCGTCTCCGCCTGAACCCCCTCAGGCGTACTCGGCCAGCAGCCACCAGCGGCGGCGTTCCACCGCCAGCAGCACCAGCCGCCCATCGGCAGTGTGCACCTGGAAGCGGGCGATGCGCCGGGCCCGGGCTGCGTCCCACCAGCGTTCGTCCACCGGCCACGGCCCGGCCCATGCGGCCACCGGCTGGGCGTTGCGCCCGTCGTGGAGGACTGCCGGGGCCGCGCTGACCGCACCCCGGCCGCTCACCGTCACCTGCCGGCCGTCGGCGTCCACCACCTCCACCGGCACGGGTTCGGGATGGACCACCGCCGGCGACGGTGACGGCAAGCGCCCGGGCCACGGCACGGCGGGCACCGCCAACCGGCCCGACGGGTCGGCCAGTTCCACCGTGACCGCCGGAACCCAGCGGTAGGCGTCGCGCGGGTGGCGGCCACCCTGCACGGCGGGCACCAGCACCTGCTGCTCCCCCGCCACCGCCACCAGCCGGGCCACGGCCCGCATCGCCCAGTCGTCGGCCTGGGTGCGCCCGCCCCACAGCCCCTGCTGCTCGCCGTCGTCGCCGCGCACCTCGTCGGGCAGCAGGCGCAGCAGCACCACGCCGGCGGTGAGCGTGTCGTCGCGCGCCCACCCGTCCAGTTGCCAGCGGACACGCTCCACCATCGCCGCCGCAGCCAGGCCGGTGCTGCGGGTCCACACCCGCTCGCTGCGCTCGCCGTGCTCGGTCTCGGCCAGCACCAGCAGGCGGGTGCACACCTGGCCGTCGGCACGCAACGTGGTGGTGAGTTCCTCGGCCAGTTGGCGGGCCACGAACACCAAGGCGTCGGAGTGGTGCACGGGTTCCTCGAACACCCGCTGCACGTGCAGCCCCGCGGGCGGGTCCTGCACCCCGGGCAGGCGGTCGTCGCCGCCGGTGGCCAGGCGGTGGGCGAACGTGCCGAGCGGGCCGAAGCGGGCACCGAGGTCTGCCTGCGGCAGGTCGGCAAGCGCCCCCAGGTGGTGCAGGCCCAGGCGGTGCAACAGGTGGACGAACTCGGCCGGCGCGCCGGTCACCTCGCCGAGCAGGTGGACGGGCAGCGGGGCGAGGAAGGCACGGGTGGAATCCGGGCCGGGCGGCACGACCACGGGCGCACCCATCACGGCGGCTCGGCGGGCGGCGACGGTGGCGGCGAAGCGGCCGTCGGCGATGCCGACCCCGAACGGGCCGACGGCGGTCAGCGACACGCCGGCGGCCTGGGCGGCCACCGCGGCCAGCCGCGACGCCATCGCTGCCTCCCCGCCGAAGTAGCGGGCGGGGCCGCGGGCGTGGAACATCACCAGGCCGGGCTCGGTGACCTCCAGGCGGGGCACGTCCGCACCCACGGCGCGCACCACGGCCTCGAAGGCGCGCTGGTCGCGGTCCGGTTCGTGGGGCACGATCCGCACATGGGGGCAGCGGGCCTGGGCCTCGCGGCGGCGCATGCCCGCGGACACGCCGTCCACCGCGGCGGCCAGCGAGTGGGCCACCACCCGGTTGGCGTGCAGCACGGCGACGGCTTCACCCTCTGCTGCGCCGGCCACCACCACCGGCCAGTGGGGACACCACAGCACCCCCAGGCGGGGCACGCTGGACCTGCCCATGGGCGCCTACCCCGTGCGTTGGAGGACGGCCGGTCGGGCGGATTCCGGACGGGCGGGTTCGGCGCCGGCCGGTGCCACCGAGGCGACCACCCGCACCGCGCCGTCGCGACCGGGCAGCCACAGGGCCTGGTGGCGCGGCCGGGGTACCCGCCGCCCTTCCAGCACGACCTCCACCCGGCGGGCGCGGGCCACGCCGTGCCCGTCGCCCAGCCCCTCCCAGCGGTGGCCGGTGGTGGTGAGCCGCAGGTCGCCGCCGAACACGGGCGCGTCCACGCACACGGCGATGGCGCCGCGGGCCTGCAGACGGGCGGTGACCCGCCGGGCGGTGCCGGCCCGCACCCGCTGGGCGGCCGGGCCGAGCAGCAGCACGTCGAACCCGTCCACCATCGCCCCCAGCACGTCGGCCCAGTCGCCGTCGGCCCAGGTGCGACCGGCGGGTTCGGCCACCTGCACCACCCGCCCCATCGCCACACCCAGTTCGGTGGCGGCGGCCAGGCCCAGCGACGGCAGGCCGGCCACCCCCACCCAGCACCCGGCCTGCGACGGCCCGGCTGCGGCCAGCAGTCCGAGCGACACGGCCAGCGGCCCGGTGCAGGCCACCACGCTGCCGCGCTGCACCCCCTGGGGCAGGAGGGACGCCAGCGCCTCGTGCACCGCCAGGGTGCGTTCCTTGGCCGCCACCACCCCACCAGCCCCGGCCCCTCCCCCGGTGGCCTGGGCATGGACGGCGCTCAGTTGTGCCCGTTGATCCATGGTGACCGCGCGTGCCATCCCCACACTCTATCGAACATACGTACGCCCACCGCCAGCCGCCCAGGTCGGGGCGGACGGCGGGTGACGACCGGCCACCCCGACCGGAACGCCGACGCTCAGGCGGAGCGGTCGCGGTGGCCGCCTGCCGTGGCCAGCAGGTCGAGGAACTCCCGGGCCGATGCCGCCCAGCGGTCCGCGCCCACAGCCAGCGCCTGCGCCTCGTCCACGATGGCTGCACCGCCGACCACCAGCAGCACACCCGCCGGCGCGGCGGCCCGCAACGCCGGCAGCAGTTCGCCGGCAGCGACCACGCTGGCCTGCGACGTCACCGACACGCCCACCGCCACCAGGCCTTCGGTGGTGGCCACCACCCGGGCGAACGAGTCCGCGGGCAGGTCGGCGCCGAGGTCGGTGACCTCCCACCCTCCACCACGCACCAGGTCGGCCAACAGGGCCACGGGCAGGGAGTGCCGCTCGCCCGCCGGCGTGCCCAGCACCACTGCGCCCCGCGACCGGCCGCGCCGGGCGAAGCGGGGCGACAACCGGCCGAGCAGGCGGAAGGCGATCCCCGTGGCCCGGTGCTCCTCCGCCACATCCAGTTCGCCGCTGGCCCAGCGGGTGCCGATGGAGCGCATCGCCGGCGCGATGACGTCGAGGTAGATGTCGTCCAGTTCGCTGCCGGCGGCCATCGCCGCCTCCACCACACCCCACGCGCCCGCGCTGTCGCCGGCCACCAGCCGGGCTTCCAGCCGGTCCGCCCACGGCGCACGGCGGCGGCCGCCACCCACGGGCTCCGCCACCGCGCCCGCCCGCGCCGCCTGCTGGAACTGGGCCAGGTCTGCGGCCGTGACCCGCCACGAACCACCGGACTTCACCGCCGGCAGCAGCCCCAACCGCACGTACCGGTACGCCGTCATGTAGTGCACGCCCAGCAGGGCGGCGGCCTCGTGCAGGGTGAGGTCCGGGGCGGTCACGGCGAAACGGTACGCCCGTCTGCCGGAGCGTGCCGCACGGAGCAGGGAATTGGGGCAACGGCGCTGGGCCGCCGCCGGGCGTCAGCCGCCGTGGTTGGCCTTCCACTTGGCCAGGCCGGCCTTGCTGCGCTCGATGAGGTGAGCCGGCACCCGGCGGGTGTACTCGGACTCTGCGCCACCGGCCTCACCGCCGTCGCCGCTGGCAGCGGCGGGCGCGGCCTCGGCCACGACATCCTCGAACACCGGCAGTTCCATGCCGGGCTTCCAGTACTGGTACAGGTCGCGGATGGCGTCGGCCACGCCGCCGCCGTCGGCGCCCTTGGCCAGGTCCACCGTGATCATGTTGC
Organism: Ilumatobacteraceae bacterium; assembly: GCA_041394605.1. Lineage (GTDB taxonomy): Bacteria > Actinomycetota > Acidimicrobiia > Acidimicrobiales > Ilumatobacteraceae > UBA668. The sequence continues at coordinate 230,889 of JAWKHX010000004.1, read as the reverse complement.
CGTAGATGTGGACGGTGTCCACGCCGCCGGCTTCCAGCAGGGTGCGGGCCAGCTTGGCGGCCGGCCGGGGGCCGATGGCCTCCGCTGCGGAACGGAACAGTTCGTGGCCCATGCCGGTGAGGTTGCGGTTGGCCTCGAAGCGGAGCACCCCGCGTTGGGGCTCGGCTTGGCGACGACGGCGATCTGCTGACCCATGGGGCGTCAGCGTAGTGGCGCCGCGCTGCGGACGAAGCCCGGCCACCGGCGGCCCGCCAGGGGGACCCGGGAATCTTCCCGGTCGACCCCGGGATCGAACCGGGAGACCTCCCAGTGCCCGCCGTCACGCCCGTCTTTACGGTGGTTCACATGACCCGTTCACACGTCGCAACCACCCGCCTCGCCACGCTCGCGCTGGCCGGGGTCGCCCTGCTCGCCTCGTCGTGCAGTTCCACGTCCAGCACGGCCGCGCCGGCCACCACGCCGGCCACTCTGCCGGTGGCGGTCACGGCGCCCACCACAGACCCGGCGGACACCCAGCCGCCGGTGACCGAGCCGACCGTGGTGGTGCAGGACCCGGCGGTGAACGCCGCTCTCCAGCCGCTGACCGGCTGGACCGTGCCCACCTACGAGGCCACTGACACCCGCAACCTGGAGGCCGACTCGTTCGAGCGCGACAACCCGGACGGCACCCGCTCCGAGGTGAGCTGCGCCCCCAAGGGCCTGCCGCCGATGACCGGCACGTTCGACAGCTTCCCCGCCTTCGGATTCAGCGGCTCGATCCTGCCCGGCCTGGTGATCCAGGGCTCGGGCGTGGAGAACGGCGATCTGCGGGTGGTGCCGCTGGACCGTGCCCCGGCCACGCTGGTCTCCAGCCTCTCCTCCGGCACGCCCACCCAGCTGGTGGATGCCCCCACCACCGCCACGATCACCGATGCGGTGGCCGCCCTCCAGCGTGACGCCGACGCCCGGATCACCGGCATCGACGTGGTGCCCGCGAACGTGATGTACGAGCGCACCGAGACGTTCTCCTTCGAGCAGTCCCGCTTCGCGCTGGACACGTCGCTGCGCTACCACGGCTCGTTCGACGCCTCGATGCAGGTCAACTTCGCCCAGGAGAAGGGCGTGGAGAAGCACAGCATCGTCGTGCGCTACGTGCAGCCGATGTACACGATCCGCATGGCCGCCGACGGCATCGCCGGCCCCGGCGACTACTTCGCCGCCGGCGTGACCGCAGACGACCTGGCCACGGTGCAGGCCAGCGGCGCCATGGGCCCGGCCAACCAGCCGCTGGTGATCGACCAGGTCACCTACGGCCGGGTGATGTACTTCACGCTCACCAGCACGGAGGCCACCAGCGCCCAGGACCTGATGGTGGCGCTGGATGCCGCCAACGAGCAGTGGGACGGCGGCGCCGAGATGACCGACGAGCAGCGCTCGCTGCTGCGCAACTCCCGCATCGCCATGCTGGCCATCGGCGGCGACCAGGGCCTGGCCGAGGACGCCATCCGCACCGGCGACATCGGCGAGTACTTCCGCTCGGCCAACACCACCACCGCTGCCGCCCTGTCGTTCTCGCTGCGTACCCTCGACGGCACCAAGGTGGAGGTGGCGGACTCCGTCAGCGCCAGCCGCCTGCTGTGCGACAAGACCCTCATCGAGGAGCAGGCGCCGCAGTTCACGGTCGCCGTCTCGGGTGTGGTCGGGCGGGTCGAGGTGTTCGTCAACGGCACCCGGGTGATCGATGCCAGCCACACGCCGGACAACCTCCTCACCTTCACGGTCAACGAGTTCACCTACGGCGCCGGCAGCGCCGGCATCAACTCGCAGCTCCAGTCGGGCAGCAATGTCGTCGAGGTGAGGTACACGAACCTGGTGTGCATCAACGCCCAGTTCACCGTGAAGATCCAGGTCGACGGCCGCAACGTGGTGAACGAGAGCATGCCGCCGAAGTGCGCCTTCACGGTCACCTGGATCTACGACGTCAACCCGAGCGAGGGCACCGTCACCAAGCGGCCCTGACCCGCAGCACTCCCCACGGTCCCCCGCTGACCCCGTCGGCCACTCCCCGGCCGGCGGGGTCCGGCGCGTCTCAGCCGGCTTCGCGGAGCAGGCCGTGGCGCACGGCCCAGGCGGCGATCTCCACCCGGCTGGACAGGCCGAGCTTGGTGAGGATGTTGGACACATGGACCGCGGCCGTCTTCGGCGAGATGTACAGCCGCTCGGCGAGTTGGCCGTTGGTGAGCCCTTCGGCGATCAACGACGCGACCTCACGCTCGCGGGCCGTCAGTTCGCCATCGGCACGTGTGCTGCCTTCCAGGCGGCGCACCAGCGCCTCGGCCCGGTCGCGCCGCCAGCCCGGCCAGCGGGCGAGCGTGGTGACCGATGCCCGAGCCGCCTCCAGCGCGGCCGCCCGCTCGCCGGTCGCCAGCAGGGCCGAGGCCAGTTGGGTCTGCAGCGAGCCGACGATCGGCACGAACACCGATGGGTCCGGTGGCGACAGCACCTCACGTAGCGCCGCCACGGCTCCGGCGGGATCGCCGCCGGCAAGGCGCAGCGGGCCCTCCAGATGGCGGGCCACGAACGGGCCGACCACCTGGGCCGCCAGCCAGCCGTCCAGGTAGCGGCTGCGCAGTTCGGGGGCGGGGATGCCGGCCGCCAACGCCGCCAGCCCGATGTCGATGAGGTGCCACGTCGTCCAACTGGAATCCGGCGCTGGGTCGGTGAGCAGCACCTGTTCGAACAGCCGCCGGGCCTCGTCGCCGTGACCGTCCAGGAGGGCGGCCGTGAGCGCCGAGCGCAGGTCCCCGTGATGGTCGTCCTCGTCCGGGTGCTCGGGGTCGCAGGCCAGCCCGGCCATCAGCGTGCGCGCCTCTGCCACCAGGCCTTCCTCCAGCCGCAACTGGATCAGCAGCGCCAGCGGCTCATGGTGCTCCTTGCCGCCGGTGATGTTGTGTTCGGCGGCCTCGGCGACCGCCAGGCGGACACGGCGCATGTCGCCGGCGGCGAGCGCGGCCCCGGCCTCCCACTGGGCCAGCGAGCCGGCGCCGAACTTGTCCAGGCCGGTGCGACCGGCGACGCGGCGGATCTCCGCCCGGGCCCACTCGCCCCGCGGCCCGTGGGGGCCGACGCCGCCCAGCAGGTTGTTGAGGACTCGGCACTGGAGCACCCCGTCGTCCACCCGCCGGGCCAGCTCGTAGGCGTCCAGCAGGGCCTGCTCGCGCTGAGCCATCGGGCTGTGCGGGTCGGCAGCCGACGCCCGCTCGACGGATGCCTGGGCCTCCAGCCACTGGTCGCCGTTGCGGCGGGCTTCGTCCAGCGCCCGGTCCGCCCAGGCGACGGCCTGCTCCACGCGGTAGGCGAGCATGTGCAGCTGGGCCACGGCACCGGCGGCGCGACCGCGGGCCATGCCGGTGGGCAGCGAGTCGGCCAGGGCTTCCATGCGGGCCAGCACGGCGTCGCGCTCGGCGGGCTCGAGCTGTTCGTGGTGGACCCGGGCGATGAAGCGCATCGATTCCACCCGGTCCAGGTCGGTGACGGCGCTGCGTTCCCACCGCTGGGCGTAGGTCAGCGCCTCCTGCCCGAACTCCAGGCGCCAGGCCGCGTCGGTGGCGACGGCCAGCAGTTCGGGGTCGTCGGGGGCCTCGGCCAGCGCCTCCACCGCAAGGCGCAGCGCCTGGAACGACGCTCCGCGATCCAGGTAGCGGCGGGCGCCCTCCCGGGCGATGGACGGGATCAGGTCGAACTGGCCGGCACCCAGGGCGTGGCGGGCGAGCGCGGCGTGGTCCGGCTCGCTGCGTCCGCGCAGGGCAGCCAGCGAGCGCTCGTGCAGACGGCGGCGTTCCCGCCCCAACAGCTGCTGGTGGACGGCGTCGGCCACCAGCGCGTGGGCGAACCAGAAGGTGTCGTCGGCGGTCTCCACCACCACACCGCGGGCCACGAGGGAGCGCAGGGCGGCCAGCAGGCGCTGCTCCTCCATCTCGGCGACCACCGCCAACACGTCGAACGGCGCCGGGTCGCCGTACACGGCGAGAGCGTCGGCCGCGCTGCGCTCGTCAGCGTCCAGGCCGGCCAGCTGCTGGCGGACGGCTTCGTCCAGCGACCATGGCAGCTGGGCGGTCTTCAGGTCGTCGATGCAGGCGTCGGGCCCACAACAACGGATCAGCTCCTCCACCACGAACGGGATGCCCCCGCTGCGCCGGTAGACCGCGTCCACCGAACCGGAGGATGGTGCGGTGCCGCTGATCGCGGCGAGCATCGCCCCCACCTCCTGGCGGTCCAGGCGGTCCAGACGCACCTGTTCCACGTTGTGCTGCCGCTCCAGGCGCAGCACCAGCTCACCGCCGGGCGCCTTGCGGGACAGGTCCGTGCCACGGTACGAGCCGACCACCACCAGCTGCGGCAGGGCGGTGTTGCAGATCTGCTCCAGCACGTGGGCGCTCTCGGCATCGGCCCAGTGCAGGTCCTCCACCACCAGCACCGCCCGGCCACGGGCGGCGGCGTCCTCCACCACCTGGCGCACCTCGGCGGGGTCGTTGGTGTTGTCGGCCAGCTGGCCCATGACGTCCAGCGGCCGGCCCATGGAGCCCGGGCGGGCCTGGGCGCTGAGCACGGTGACATCGGCCGGCAGCGCCTCGATGAACTCACGCAGCAGGCGGGTCTTGCCGATGCCGGCCTCACCGGACACCAGCGCGATCTCGGGTCCGTCGGCGGCCCGCAGGTCGGCCCCCACGGGCGCGGCGTCAACCAGGCCGTGCAGGCGGGCGAGCGCGTTGCGCCGCCCGATCATCACGGGCGACAGACCCGTTCGGCCCCGGAGCATGGGGTGCACGCTAGTGCCGCCGGCACCCCGGTCCGGCGGGGCGGGGGCCCGGGAACCGGGGTGCGCGGGCTCAGGCGACACGGGTGTCGCGCGGGGAGGCGTGCGACGTCCGGGTCGGAAGACCGATCACCGGAGCAGTGGGGCGGTCCGGCATCGCCGGACGGCGGGTGTTGCGGTTGGTCCGCTCCGCCGTCGCCACATCGTGCTGGTGGCGAAGGCGGGCGATCTCGAAGTGCAGGTTGTACGACATGGCTCGTCCTCGCAGGTTGGTTCCTTCGAGGTTCAGGATGCGCCACTGAGGTGGCGCGCCACATCGGGAGGGATGCGTATTTCGCACGAAATGCCGACTAGGTATGTCGGCGGTCACACCTGGGCGGCGCTCCTAGGCGGAGAAGGCGTCGATCATCGCGTGCACGTCACCCAGCGGGTACAGGATCGGGCAGGTGCAGCCGTGGTCGATGTACTGCTGCACCTTGGCCCGTGCGTCCGCGGGCGTGCCGCTGGCGGTGAGCATCTCCACGATCTCGTCGGGCACCAGCTTGCTGGCGGCCTCCACCTGCTCGTGGGTGGCCGGCCAGGTGAGCACCTCGCCCACCTTGTCCAGCAGGCTCTGGGGCACACCGCTGGCCTTCATGATGTGCGGCTGCTGGCCCAGGTACTGGGTGACCATCAGGCGGGCCATGTCCAGCGCGGTCTGGCGGTCTTCGTGGACGCTGCACACCACCAACTGGGGGCGGTCGATGGCGTCGATGCTGCGGCCGGCCTTGGCCGCCCCGTTGCCCAGGGCCTCCATCGCTCTGGCGTTGTAGTCCGGCGAGACGAGGTAGTTGAGGACGGCGCCGTCGGCGATCTCGCCGGTGAGCTCCATCATCTGCATGCCGGTGGCACCGATGTAGATCGGCACGTCCTTCGGGCGGCGCTCCTGGTACACGTAGTCCAACTCCACCCCGTCGAGGTGCACGTACTGGCCGTCGAACGTCACCGTCTCGTTGTGCAGCAGGGCCCGCACCACGGTGACGATCTCGCGCATCACGGTGAGGGGGCGGGCCCGGTCGATGCCGACCTTCTTGGCCAGCGGGTCCCACCATGCGCCGATGCCGAGGATCACCCGCCCGGGGGCCAGGTCGTCCAGGGTGCTGAACGTGTCGGCCAGGCGGGCCGGGTTGCGGCTCCAGCAGTCCACCACGCCGGACCCGACCTTGATCCGCTCGGTGACACTGGCGAATGCCGCCATCGGCACCGTGGCCTCACGCACGAGGCGGCTCTCTGCCTGCCAGACGGCGTGGAACCCCTTGGCCTCCGCGTACTGGGCGATGGCCATCGCCTCGCGGATCGGGTGAGCGTCCTGCAGGTAGAGGGCAACCGGCGTGTCCATGCCGCCGACGTTACTCCCTTGACGTTTTGTACAACCCCCCGGCCCTCCAGCAAGTTGGCGTTCAGGTGCGGTACCACCGCCACTCACCGCCAACTTGGGCGACGTCAGAGACGGGCGTGGAGGCGGGCAGCTTGTTCGGCGGCCTTGGCACGCACCTCGGCGAGGTCCACACGGGTGGGGAGGCCGTCACGCAGGAGGACCTCCCCGTCGCCGCTCACCACGTCGACAGCACGCACGCCGGGGGTGAACGCGACGTGCCAGGGGGAGTCGGCGTGGTCGTAGTTCCAGGTCACCCGGTCCTCGCGAGCCTCGGGGAACAGCGAGTACCCGTGGTCCAACCAGGCCCAGACCGTGCCGGGCGAGGCCAGCACGTCGTCCTCCCGCAGCCGCACGTAGGCCAGGCGGGCTTCCTCCAGCATGTCCGCGCCGATGCCGTCGGTGCCGAGGGCTATCGGGTTCGGGCGTGCCGCCGGCCGGGCGTAGTCGACCGAGTTGTTCATGTTGGACCGGGGGTTGTGGGCGATCGTGCCCGGCAGGTCGCGGTCGAGGTACACGCAGTGGACCAGCCACCAGTCGTCACGGGCCAGGCCCTCCAGCCGCGCGCCCGCGGTCGCGTCCTCCCGCCCCTCGGCCACGTGGATGTGCACACCAACGCCGAGGTCGGCGGCCAGGCCGGCCGCGGCGGCCAGCGTGTCGTCGGTGCAGGTGAACGCGGCGTGCACGCCCACCATCCCCCGCCCACCGGCCCGCAGGAACCGCTCGTTCTCCGCCAGGCCGCGGCGGGCGCCGTCCGCCCCGTGGCGATCGGTGACGCCGTACGCCAGGTTGGTGCGCACACCCACCTCGGCGCAGGCGTCGGCGATCACACTCAGGGAGCCCTCGATGCACGTAGGCGACTCGTGGTGGTCGACGATCGCGGTGGTCCCGCACGCCAGCGCCTCCACGGCGCCGAGCATCGCCGACCAGCGGATCATCTCCTCGTCCAGCGCGACGTCCAGCCGCCACCACACCTGCTCGAGGATCTGCAGGAAGCCCGTGGGCTGCACGGGCGGGGCGGGCATCCCCCGGGCCAGCGCCGAATAGAGATGGTGGTGTCCGCAGACCAGCCCCGGCGTGACCGCGCTCATGCGAGGGCAGCGTAGAGCGAGTCGATCAGCGACCGGTTGCGGGTGCTCTGCCAGCGCGGGATGACATGGTTCATCTCGTACCCGAACGCCACACCACGGTCGGGGTCGGCGAACCCCACCGCACCGCCGGTGCCGAAGTGACCGAAGCTGCCCGGCCCACCGAAGCGGCGGCGCTCGTTGGTGGGCACGAAGCCGAGGCCGAACACCACGTCCTCCGCCAGCACCGGGCAGAACCCCTCGCTCTGCGGGCGGGTGGCCTCCGCCAGCAGCGACGGCGACAGCAACGGAGCGTGGCCCGGCACCGTGCCGATCATGGCCGCGTACAGCCGGGCCACGCCGCGGGCCGAGGCGTGGCCGTTCGTGGACGGCACCTGCGCGCCCCGCCACTCCGGTGTGTTGACCACCCCGTGGGAGGAGTAGCCGGGCGGGTTGAAGTAGCCCATCGCCGGCAACCGGAAGTCGCCCTCGACCGTGAACGGATCGACATCGACGGGGTTGGACGCTGGCGCCCAGATGACGTCGGCACAGCGCGCCTGCATTGCGGCGTCGAGCCCCCAGTGGAAGTCCGCACCGATGCCACCGGCCACGGCCCGCAGCCGCTCGCCGGGCCGCTGCCCGCACGCATGGTGGAGGATGCCGCCCACCAGATGGCCGTACGTGTTGGTGTGGTACACGAGCCGCGACCCTGGCTCGAACCATGGCTCGGTGGCAGCCAATGCGCTGGTCATGCGCTCCCAGTTCCACAGGTCGTCGTTGGTCAGCCGCTCACGGATGGCCGGCACACCCGCCTGGTGGCAGAGCGCCTGGCGGACCGTGGCACCGCCCTTGCCGGCCGCGCCGAACGCCGGCCACACCGACGCGATCGGGTCGTCCAGCCCGATCACACCGCCGTCGACCAGTTGCAGCACCAGCGTCGCCACGATCGCTTTGCCCACGGAGTACACGTCCACCAACGTGTCCGGCTGCCACGGGCGGGTCCGCGCCTCGTCGGCCCAGCCGCCCACGAGGTCCACCACCACCTCGCCCTCGATCATCACGCACACCGCCGCGCCGACCTCGCCGCGTTCCACGAAGTTGGCCGCGAAGGCGTCGCGCACGGCCTCCAGGCCGGGGCGGCAGACACCCGAGACGGGCACCTCCCCCATCAGACGTCTGCTGCGTCGCGCCGCATGGGCAGCGTGGATCGCCATTGCCCGTCGGCCATGTGCAGCGCAGCCGCCACGGCCCCGGCGGTGGGCACCAGGCCGATCTCGCCGACGCCCTTGATGCCGTAGGCCGACCGCGGCTGAGGCACCTCCACCAGTTCCACCTCGATCGGCGGCACGTCCTTGGCCCGCAGGATGCCCAACTGGCGCAGCGTGGTGGGCACGGGGAAGCCACGCTCGTCGCTGGGGAAGTCCTCCGTGAGCGCGTAACCGAGGCCCATGTGCACGGAGCCTTCGATCTGGCCCTCGCACAGCAAGGGGTTGACCGCCTTGCCCACGTCGTGGATGGCCACCACCTTCTCGATCGCGCCGGTGGCAGGGTCGGCCACCACCACCTGGGCGGCGTAGCCGAACGCGGAGTGGATGGTGGGGTTGGGCACGTCGGGGTCGCCGAGCTTCTGGGTCCAGTCCACGACATGCTCGGCGTAGTGGTCTACGTCCGCGGTGCACCCGGCGGCCAGCGCCACCTGGCAGGCGTTCTGCACGCTGGCGGCCACCATCAGCGTGCCGCGACTGCCGGTGGTCTGCCCGAAGCCCAGTTGGCGGGTGGTGTCCACCAGCACCTCCACCCGGGCCGGGTCGATGCCCAACTCGGTGACGGCGGTCTGCAGGGCCACGGTGTGTACGCCCTGCCCCATCTCGGTGAACCCGTGGCGCACCTCCACCTTGCCGTCGGCGCTGCGGAACCGCACCACGGCGGCGCACACCTCGCGCAGGCCGTTGCCGAGGCCGGAGTTCTTCAGGCCCAGACCCATGCCCACCGCCTTGCCGGCGGCGAGCGCGGCGTCGATGTGCGGCTTGGCACGGTCCAGGCATGCTTCGGCGCCGGCCGACCCGTCGTCCACGATCTGGCCGGGGCCCCACACCTCGCCGGGGTGGATGACGTTGCGCTTGCGCATCTCCCAGCCGCTGATGCCTGCCTGCTCGGCCAGGCGGTCCATCACGCCCTCCATCGCGAACTGCGCCTGGTTGGCGCCGAACCCACGGAAGGCTCCGCACACGGGATTGTTGGTGCGCACGGCCACGCACTCCACGTCGATGTCGGGCACCCGGTACGGGCCGCTGGCATGGCCCGCCGCACGCTCCAGCACCTTCATGCCCACGCTGGCGTAGGCACCCGAGTCGCCCACACCGCGCACCTTCAGGGCGGTGAGGTGCCCGTCCGCGTCGCAGCCCGCCCAGTACTCCAGGCGGATCGGGTGGCGCTTGGCGTGCATGAGGAAGCTCTCCTCGCGGGACAGCGTGCACTTCACCGGCCGGTCCAGCAGCCACGCGGCCAGCGCGGCGTGGCCCTGGTTGCTCATGTCCTCCTTGCCGCCGAACGCGCCACCGTTGGACACCAACTCCACGGTGACCTCACCGGTGCCCACACCGAGGATCGCGGCGATCTGGTCGCGGTCGTCCCACACACCCTGGCCGCCCGAGTACACGTGAAGATGGCGGCCGCCCTCGCCCACCGACGGTACGGCCAACGTGCTCTCCGGCTCCAGGAAGGCGTGCTCGATCCGCTGGGTCTGGAACACCTCGTGCACGGTGTGCGCGCTGGCGGCCAGCGCGGCATCCACGTCGCCGCGGGCGTAGGCGCTGACGGACAGCACGTTGCCGTCGGTGCCGAACACCGCCACTTCGGGGTCGTCGATCGCCGCCTGCGGGTCGGTGATCGGGCGCAGCACGTCGTACTCCACCTGCACCAGCGCGGCAGCGGCACGCGCCTGCTGGCGGGTCTCGGCCACCACCACGGCCAGCACGTCGCCGGCATAGCTGGTGCGCTGACCCTCGCCGATCATCAGCGGCCAGTCCTTGTAGATGATCCCCACGTACTGCGCGCCAGGGATGTCCGCTGCGGTGAACACGGCGACCACGCCCGGCGCAGCCAGCGCTGCCGAGGTGTCGATGTGGCGGATGCCGGCCCTGGTGTGGGCGGTGAGGTGGAGAGCGGCGTGCAGCATGCCGGGCACGCGCAGGTCGTCCACATAGCCGCGGTCGCCCAGCGTCAGTTCCTCGGCCTCGTACTTCACGCCGCGGGTGCCGATGCCACCGGGCAGCGCAGCCTGTACGGGCGTTCCCTGGGCGACGGCCTCTATGGCGTCGAGCACCTTCACGTAGCCCGTGCACCGGCACAGGTGGGCGCCCAGGTGCCGAGCCATGTCCGCCCGCTCGAGCGCCGCGCCCTTCTTGTCGATCTGGGCCTTCGCCCGCATGACGATGCCGGGGATGCAGAACCCGCACTGCAGCCCACCGCATGCGGCGAACGCCTCGGCGAACGCGGTGCGCTCCTCCGCGTCCACGCCCTCCAGGGTGAGCACGGACTTGCCGGCCACCTTGGCCACCGGCTGCTGGCAACTGACCACGGCCTTGCCGTCGATGTGGACCGTGCAGCACCCGCACTGGCCGGACGGCGAGCAGCCGTCCTTGGGCGACGTGACCCCCAGTTCCTCGCGCAGCGCGGCAAGGAGGTGGGGATGGTCGTCACGCACCGAGACGGGCGTGCCGTTCAGGACGAACTCGACGGGCACGTTTGACATTTTGTCAAAGATTGCGCCCGTCTGGCGAGAACGCCGTGTGACAGGTGTGTCAGCCACCCATCGCCGTGGCGAACATCTCGGTGACGTCGGTGACCTGATCGTCGGCCGGCACCACGATCGGCTCGATGCTGTCCAATGCGGTGAAGACCATCTCCACCGACGTGGTCTGGGCCATCACGTCCATCTCGAAGTACATGCGGCGCAGTTGGCTGGCCTCGTTGACGAACACCTCGTAGTCGATGGTCTCGGGCAGCGACGCGCCCGCTGCGTCGATCTGATCCTTCATGCTCGGGTTGGCGTCGAGCGCGGCCTGCAACGGCACGGTGACCCGGTAGTGGCGCACCTGCTCTCCGCGGAAGTTCTCCAGCCCGAGGTCCTCGACCTGGTTGTTCGGGTCGAGCAACACCCGCGATGCGTCGAGCGGGTTCGTCATGCCTTGGCCCAGCGACGCCTCCAGCCCCGGGGCCGCCGACGCGTCCACCTTGATCCACTCGGTGGTCACGCCCAGCCCGCTGGTCATCAGGTCCGAACGCATGTACATCGTCGTGTTGGCGCTGTCGAAGACGACGTCGACCGAACCGACGCCCGGCATCTCCATCGACATGCCCATCAGCTGGGCGCCGACGTCGATGCGGCCGTTCACATCGATGGACCCGGCGACGCCCATGCCCATCGTCATCTCGTAGGCAACCTTGTCCACCGACTGGGCGGACTCCGCGGCGGCCGAGAGGGAGAAGCCCTGCACGGACGCCCGCCCCTTGCTGTCGTCGCCTCCCCGGGCGACCAGCACCACACCCACGACGACGGCGACCAGCGCCAAGGCCCCGCCGAGCAACCAACCGGTGCGCGACTTCTTCGGTGCGGCCGGGGCCTCGTCCACGGTGGGGGCCAGCGGGATCTCCGATTGGGCACCGGGCGGTGGAAACTGCGACATGCTGTCCATCTGCGCAGGGTAGACGATGCCCGGATCTGCCATCAGGTCAGCAGGCGCACGAGCGCGACGAGGCCAACCACCACGATCACCGCCCGCAGCGCACGCGGGTTCAGCCGCCGGCCGTACCGAGCGCCGAGCCAGCCACCGATCGTGGAGCCGACGGCGATGACCCCGACGACCTTCCAGTCCACGTCCGTGCTGGCGATGAACACGACGGCGGCGACGGCGTTCACCGAACCGGCGAGCACGTTCTTGCAGGCGTTCAGTCGCTGCAGGTGGTCGTCGAGGAACACCCCGAGCGTGGCGGTGAGGATGATGCCCTGCGCAGCCCCGAAGTAGCCGCCGTAGACGCCGGCCGCGGCGACGACGGCCATCAACGGGAACGTGACGTTGGTGGCACCGGCGTGCCCCTCACCACGCCGGCGGGCGACCCAGCGGGAGATGCTCGGCCCGGTGACCACCAGCACCAGCGCCAGCGCCACCAGCACCACCACGACGCCGTCGAACACGTCGCTGGGCAGCACCAAGAGCAGGGTGGACCCGATGGATGCGCCGAGCAGCGAGGCCGGAACCAGGCGCGTGAGCCGCACCCGCTGGCCCACCAGTTCGCGCCGGTAGCCGTAGACCGCGGTGACCGAGCCGGGCACGAGGCCGATGTTGTTGGACACGTTCGACAGCAGCGGCGGGTACCCCAGGGCCACCAGCGTCGGGAACGTGATCAGCGACCCCGAGCCGACGACCGCGTTGATCATCCCCGCGCCCATGCCCGCGGCCAGGATGGCCAGTGCCTCCCACCAGGTCATCGGCGGGTCACTCCGGCAGGGCCACGCCGCGCTGGCCGGTGATCGGGCCGTACACCTCAGGTCGGCGGTAGCGGTCGAAGTCGAACAGGGTGTCCTTGTACTTGGCGCACCAGTCCAGGTCGCAGCGGGCCACGATCACCTCGTCGTCGGTGGTCAGCGCCTGGGCCACGATCTGGCCGCTGGGAGCCACGATCATGCTCTGGCCGAGGGAGTCCACACCCTCTTCCACGCCACCCTTGGCCACCCCGACCACCCAGGTGCCGTTCTGGTAGGCGCCGGCCTGCATCACCAGCGCGTTGTGGAAGCCCTGGAGGATGTCCTGGCTGGGGTCGGGCACGTAGTGGATCGGCGTGTTGTAGCCGATGAGCACGAGCTCCACCCCCTGCAGGCCCATCACGCGGTAGGTCTCGGGCCAGCGGCGGTCGTTGCAGATGGCCATGCCCACGATGCCGCCGAACGCCCGCCACACGGGGAAGCCCTCGGGTGACGGCTCGAAGTAGTACCGCTCGGCGTGCTGGAACGGCCGGTCCGGCTCGTGGTGCTCGTGGCCGGGGATGTGCGTCTTCTTGTAGGTGCCCACGATGCTGCCGTCACGCTCCACCAGCGTCTGCACATTCCAGCGGTGCACGCTGCCGTCGGCCTGCTCGTCGAGGTGCGCGTAGCCCAGGCAGAACCCCACGCCCAGCCGGCGGGCCTCGTCGAACAGTGGCTGGGTCGCCTCGTTGGGCACCGAGCGCTCGTACCAGTGGTCCGCCTCGCGGATGTCCTCCACGAACCAGCGGGGAAAGAACGTGGTGAGCGCGAGTTCCGGGTACACCACCAGTTCGGCGCCCATCGAATGTGCCCGACGGAGCATCACCAGCAGGCGCTCGACGACCTCGGCTCGCGAGTGGTCCTTCTGCACGGGCCCCATCTGGGCGGCGGCGACGGTGACATGGCGCGACATCGTCGGCCATTCAACCACCTGCGCACCCGTTCGTCCCCGGCCGCCCCCTCCAAGTTGGCGGTGAGTGGCGGTGGGGCCGCACCTCAGCGCCAACTTACGGAAGGGCCGTCCCAAGTTGGCGGTGAGTGGCGGTACCGCAACACCTCAGCGCCAACTTGGGGAGGGGACGCGCGACAATTGGCCCATGGGGGCGTTCAGGACGGAATGGGACACCGAGGCGAATCCTCGGTACGACGTGTGGACCACCACGAACGGCGGCGAGATCCTTCCCGGGGTGCTCACGCCATTCGCGGCCACGCTGTACAACGCGATGGACCACCGGTCGCTGACCGCGCTGATGAAGACCTACCCCACCGGCAAGCGGGTGCACCTCTTCAAGCCGCCGATCGGCAACTTCTTCGGGATCACCGCCGGCCGCCTGACACTGAACGTCGGGTTCAGCGTCGCCGCCATGAGCTGCCTGGACCGCGACATCGCTGCGGCGATGGCCGGCCAGTTCTTCCAGGGCAGCGACGACGCACTGCGCTATCTGGTGGACGCCCCCGACGCCGAGCACGAGGCCGCCCGTGCCGTGGCCGATGCCCAGCGGGAGGCCGCCGAGGGTGAGTCCCGCGCCATCCAGGAAGCGCTCTACGAAGAGCGGATGACGGACCAGGCCCACCAGGACCGTGCCCTCCCGCTGAAGAAGGCGTGGAAGCGCCTGCACGACCTGATGCCCGAAGTGCTCGACCTGCTCAACCGTCACTACGTCGTGTCCACCGCGGCGGGCGAGATGCAGGTCCGGCTCGCCGGCGTCATCGCTGCCGGCGGCGGCGACCCCGGCGCGATCGTCGGCCTGTGCAGCGGCCTCGGCAACGTGGAGAGCTCCAAGCCGGCGCTGCGGCTCTACGAACTGGCGGCAGTGGCCCGCAAGTACGCCTCCGTCCGCAAGGTGGTGGAGGCCGGCGACCCCAACGCCGTCCTCGCCGCGCTCGCCGACCCACCCGACAAGGGCTGGCAGGCATTCGCCGACGAGTGGGACGAGTTCATCTTCCGCTACGGCTTCCGGGTGCAGGGCGAGGCGGACCCCACCGTGCCGGACTGGAGCGAGGACCCCACGTTCGTCGTGTCGCAGGTTCGGTCGATGATGGCCCTCACGCCGGCGGACTCACCCGCCGCCCACATCAAGAAGGCGGCCGCCAGCCGGGTGAAGCTGGAGAAGGCGGTGCGCGCCTCGCTGCAGCCGGCGGTGCGTCCGGCCTACGACGCCGCGCTCGCCGAGGCCCAGCGGTTCACCGCAATGCGCGAGCTCACCAAGGCGGTGTGGGTGCTGAGCACCCGGCGACTGCGACCGCCGCTGCTGGCCGTGGCCGACGGGCTGGTGGCGGGCGGCCACCTGAAGCGTCCCGACGACATGCTCTACTGCACCTACCAGGAGGTCGCCGAGATGGTGAAGGGCCATCCGGTCTCGGAGGCCACCGCCATCGCCCGCCGCAAGCGCCAGCGGGCACAGGCTGCCGAGTACACCCTGCCCGACGCATGGATCGGCACCATCGCCCCCACCAGGAAGGCCAAGGTAGCGGACACCACCGAGCTCGCCGGGCTGGGTGTCAGTGCCGGGTCCGCCACCGGCCGGGCCCGCATCATCATGAACACCGAGGCCGCGTTCGCCCGCGACATCGAGCCCGGCGACGTGCTGGTGGCGCCGTTCACCGACACCCCCTGGACCCCACTGTTCATCCCTGCGGCTGCCGTGGTGGTGGAGACGGGCGGGATGCTCAGCCACGCGGCCACCGTGGCCCGCGAGTTCGGCATCCCCTGCGTGGTGCTGGTGCACGACGCCACGCGGATCATCCACGACGGCGACCTGGTGCGCGTGGATGGGGCCGCCGGCACGGTGACCGTGGTCGAACGAGCCTGACGACGCCGGTCAGCCGGCCGGCGGCACCGCGGTGTGCATGCCGTGGTCGTTGGCCCAGCGGCCCACGTCGCGCCCTTCCAGCGCGGCGGCCAGCAGGTCGGGGAAGGCATCGGGCGTGCAGGCCAGTGCCGGCACGCCCAGCGCTGCCAGGTCGGCGGCCATCGCGTGGTCGTACGCGGGCGCGCCCTCGTCGCTGAGCGCCAGCAGGGCCACCACACACACGCCCGCCCGCGTGAGCGCGGCCACCCTGGCACGCAACAGGTCCGGGTTGCCGCCTTCGAACAGATCGCTCACCAGCACCAGCACGGTGTCCGCCGGGCGGCTGACCAGTTGCTGGCAATAGCCCATCGCCTGGGCGATGTCCGTGCCACCCCCGAGTTGCACACCGAACAGCAGGTCCACCGGGTCGCGCAGCAGCGGGGTGAGGTCGGCCACCGCGGTGTCGAAGGCGACGACATGGGTGGACAAGGCGGGGATCGACGCCAATACGGCCCCGAACAGGGATGCGTGCACCACGCTGTCGGCCATGCTGCCGGACTGGTCGATGGCCACGATGACGTCGCGCGACAGGCTGCGCTGGCGGCGGGCGAACCCGACCAGGCGCTCGGGCACGATGGTGCCCTGCTCGGGCAGGTAGTGGCGCAGGTTGGCGCGGATGGTGCGATCCCAGTCGATGTCGCCGTGGCGCGGCCGGCGGGTGCGCTGCGACCGGGCCAGCGCCCCATGCACCGCCTGACGGGTGCGGGCGGCCAGCCGATGCTCCAGCGCCGCAACCACCTTGGCCACCACCGCCCTCGCCGTGGCGCGCGTGGTGTCGGGCAGCACCCGGTTGAGCTCCACCAGCAGGGTGGCGAGGTGGATGTCCGGCTCCACCGCCTGCAACATCTCCGGCTCCAGCAGCAGTTGGCGAAGGTTGAGCCGATCGATGGCGTCGCGCTGCAACAACTGCACCACCGGCGTGGGGAAGTACGTGCGGATGTCGCCCAGCCAGCGGGCCACGGCCGGTGCCGAGCGCCCCAACCCTCCGGCTCGCGCCCCGCCGGCCCGCCGCCCCACGCCCTGGTCGTAGACGGCGGCGAGCGCAGCGTCGATCCGCCCGTCCACGCCCGGCAGCGGCATCGCGGTGATGCCCTTGCCCGTTCCGTCCTCGTCGGGCACGCCACCGAGCACCAGCCGCCACCGTCGCCGCCGTTCGGTGTCGCTGACCCGCAGCGCGGCCGCGGGCGTGTCGCTGGCCCGCAGCCCCGAATCGGGCGTGTCGCCGGTGGGGCTCATGGCGCCACCCCCAGCATCGCCCGAACCGTCACCAGTGCCGCGGCGGCGCGTGCAGGGTCCACATCGGCGCCGACAGCGAAGGGCGCGGCGACCGCTTCGTCGTCCAGCAGCAGGCCCAACTGGCGCCGCTCGGCCGGGTCGAAGCCGCCGAACGTGCGGCGCAGCAGCGGCACGGTGGCCGAGAACGCATCCGCTGCCAGGCCGGAGACCCAGCCGTCCACCACATCCAGCAGTTCGCGGTCGTGCATCAGCACCGTGCCGCTACCGGCCAGGAACCCCTCCACGAAGGCCGCGCCGGCGGCGTGCGGGGTGCCGGCCGACAGCGCCCGGGCCAGGCGGGCGCCCACCCGCGCCCGGTTCCACACCGCCGCGTCGTGCAGCAGGCGGGCGGCGCGCCCCTGCACCAGGCCGTGCACGTCGCTGCGCTCGGCCACCAGCGCCAGCACCGCCGGCCACTCGCCGCGCCGGGCCGGATGCTCCACCAGAGCCAGTGCCGCCTGGGTGGCGGCGATCCGCTCCGCCATCACCGCAGCGGCCTCGTCGTCCAGCGAGCGGCAGGCCACCACTGTGCCGGCCACCACTCGCACCACCAACCCGTCGAACATCTGCCGCAGGGCCGAGGCATCCGTGCCGCGCACGTCGCCGTAACGCAGCGCCCGGGCCAGCGGGCCCAGCGTGTCCATCACGGTCACCACGTCCGGGTCGTGCGCCGCCTGGGCGGCCAGGCGCTCCACCACGGGGCGCACCACCCCGGGCAGGTCGGCCAGGAGCGCAGCCTCCAGCACGGTCACCAGGTCGGCCAGCGCCGTGGCCGCCACGGCCCGCTCGGTGAGGCGGGCGGCGGCGGCGACTTCCACCGTGGTGCCGTAGCCCGACGCCTCGATGACCTGGATGGTCAACTCCGGCTCCCACCGCAGCACCCAGGTTTCGCGGAACGTGCCGCTGCTGCCACGGCCCTCGGCCAGCCGCCCCCACGGCACGCCCAGCGCCGCCAGGCGGTGCAACAGCACGGAGCGACCACGGCCGGTGGGGGTGCGCAGGTCCAGTTCCACAGTGCGTTCGTCGGCGGCGGGCGCCAAGCGCACCTTCTTCTGCCGGACCGCCAGGTCGCGCGCCAGCGGTACCTGGGGGGCGTCCTCGGGTACCTCGCCGATGGCGTCGCCCACCAGCAGATCGCGCTGGATCACCGCCATGCCCGCGCTGCCCGACGACGCCCCGCCGGCCATCACCGCGTCCGCCGCGTCCAGCACCTCGGCCAGGCCGGGGCGGGGCCGGCCGCGCAGGGCGGCGAGCGCGTCGGCGCCCCGCGTCGCAGCAATGAGATGGTCCGGCGAAGCAGACAGCCCCTCCGCCCTCAATCGCCGGGCCGCCTCCGCGAACCACCGCGCCACGCCGTCCGGCCCCGGATGGCGGAAGACGTGCGCGTACCACCCGGGGCTGCGCACCCCGGCGCCGTAGCCGGTGGCGGACGCCAGGCGACGGTGCGTCCACGGCACCCAGCTGACCCCCACCTTCACCTTGGGCAGGCCGCGCAGGGTGCGGGTGTCCACCGCAGCGGGCGGCAGCGGTGCCGCCAGCGCGGGCACGTGCCAGGCCCCGCACACCACTGCGACCTGCTGATGCCCGGCAGCGATCGCGGCCCGCACCGCCTGGCGCATGTGCGCCTCGCGGCGGGCCTCGCCGGCCGAGGTGGCCTCCCATGTGCCGCGCACCGCGGTCATCGCTGCAGCGACGGCGGCGAACGCCTCCACGCCTTCGCCGCGGTGCTCCACCATGTCCTCCCACCAGCGCTCGGCATCGGGGTCGCCAGCCGCAGCGGCCAGCGCGGCCAGCGGGTCGCCCACCGGGTGCTCGGCCAGCGCCAACTCCTGCTCGTCACCCTCCGCTTCGCCGGCCAGCGCGTGGCGCAGGGGCAGATCGATCGCCGTGACGGTGGCCTGGTGCTGCACCGCCCACTGGCAGGCCTGCCACTCGGGGCTGAACTCGGCAAAGGGCAGGAACGCCGCCCGGCCCGGCCGGTCGGGCACGTACCCCAGCAGGGCCACGGGCGGCACCAGCCCGGGGCGGCCCATCCAGGCCAACGCGGGCTGCACGTCGGCCGGCAGTTCCACCAGTACGGCGGTGGGTTGCACGGCATCCAGGGCACGGCGCACCGACCGGGCCGAGCCCGGGCCATGGTGGCGGATGCCGAACAAGTGGACGGTGGTCATGGGCGGCGATGCTGCACGGAGGTCAGAGTTCGCGGCAGGCGTCGTACAGGTCGTCCCAGCCCGGGCGGTCGCGGACCACGGCCTCCAGGTACTCGCGCCAGGCGACGGCATCGTGCACGGGGTCCTTCACCACGGCGCCGACGATCCCGGCAGCCACGTCGGCGGCGCTGAGCGTGCCGTTGCCGAAGTGGGCCGCCAGCGCCACCCCGCCGACCACCACGGAGATGGCCTCGGCGGTGGACAGCGACCCGCTGGGCACCTTCACGCTGATCCGCCCGTCCTCGGTGGCGCCGGAACGCAGTTCGCGGAACACCGTGACCACGCGCAGGATCTCGTCGGCACCGGCGGGCACGGGTGGCAGGCGGAGGGCGGCACCCAGTTCCGCGACACGCCGTTGGACGATGCGGACCTCTTCGTCCACGTCCGCCGGCAGCGGCAGCACCACCGTGTTGAACCGGCGGCGGAGCGCGGCCGACAGGTCGTTGACGCCCCGGTCGCGGTCGTTGGCCGTGGCAATGAGGTTGAAGCCCGGAACGGCCTGCACCTCGGTGGCCAGTTCGGGCACGGGCAGCGACTTCTCGCTGAGCACGGTGACCAGCGCGTCCTGCACGTCGCTGGGCATGCGGGTGAGTTCCTCCACCCGCACGATGGCGCCACGCTCCATCGCCCGCTGCACCGGGCTGGGCACCAGCGCCGCGGCGGTGGGCCCTTCGGTGAGCAGGCGGGCGTAGTTCCACCCGTAGCGCAGCTGCTCTTCCGTGGTGCCGGACGTGCCTTGCACCAGCAGGGTGGAGTCGCCGCTGATGGCCGCGGCGAGGTGCTCGCTGACCCACGTCTTCGCCGTGCCGGGCACACCCAGCAGCAGGAGCGCTCGGTCGGTGGCCAGCGTGGCGACGGCCATCTCCATCAGTCGCCGGCTGCCCACGTACTTGGGGGTGATCACCGTGCCGTCGGGTAGTTCACCACCCATCAGGTAGGTGACCACCGACCACGGCGACAGGCGCCAGTTGGTGGGCCGCTCGTGGGTGTCGTGCGCGGCCAGCGCGGCCAGTTCGGCGGCGAACTCGACCTCGGCGTGCGGACGCAGGACGCCCGACGGGCCGGCGGGCGGGGTGGCGGATGATGGGCTCATGCAGGCTCCAGTTCGGCGAGCAGGTGATGGCGGAGGGCGGCCAGGTCGGCCAGGGCGAGCGCCAGGCCGATGGCCGGGCGGGAGGGGTCCACCCGCCGCAGCGCGGCGGACAGCGGCAGCAGGACGGACGGGTGCAGGCGGGCCACCAGGTTCACCAGCACCGCCCGGTCGGCGACGGTGAGCGTGCCGGCCGACAGGCCGCCGGCCACGGCCTGGGCCACGGTGGCGGCGCCGGCACGCCCTTCCAGGCTGCACAACGTGGCCAGTTGGGGCACGATCGGCAACTCGGGAAGGCCGGCCATGCGCTCCAGCAGTTCGGCCTCGGGCATGGGGGCGCGGGCGGTGCAGCGGAGCGCCGGCACCCACTCCACCATCCACTGCCCCAGCGGGCCGGCGGCCACCAGCACCCGGGCATGGCGCACCCGGTCGCCACGGTGGCGAGCCAGGAGCGGGGTGACCAGTTCCGGCGACAGGCGGCGGCCCGCCTGCACCACGGCCAGCACCCACTCGTCCTCCAGCACCGGCCACTCCGCCACGAGGCGCTCCCAGGTCTGGCTGGCGCCGGGCGGGGTGACCGGGCGGGGATCGGCGGCCGGCGGCGCCAGCGGGGCCACCGTCGGCCCCGGCAGCACACCGGCGCGGCGCACGGCCGCGGTGGCGGCCACCTGGGCCAGCAGCGCAGCAGCAGCGTCGGCGGCGGGCCGTGCCGCGGCGGCATCGGCGGCCAGGTCGGCCAGGCCGCCCGGCGGCGGGGTGGGCACGGCGCGGCGGTCGGTGCCCAGCAGCGCGGTGGTGACGAGGTCGTCCCAGTACTCGGCGATGCTCATGCCGCACCCAGGAACGACGGGTCGGCCTGCGGGCCGATGTCCACCGAGCGGTCGGCCAGATGGACGGTGAGCGGCACCAGGCCGGTGGGCGTCCACTCCGCGGTGATCGGCACGGCGGCCCCGGCGGTGCAGGCGAGGAGGGGCGCCACCGCGCTGTCGGCCGGCGCGAGGGGCAGGGAGCCGGTGCCGTCGGCGAGCACGAACCGGCCGGCGCTGCGGGCCACCGTGGCCACGAGGCACACGGGCACGCGATCCAGCCACGGCTCGGCGGCCAGCACGGCACCGGCCTCTGCTGCGGCGCCCGCGACGGTGACGGCACCCACGGCGCCGTGCGGCGTGGCGTGCTCGGCGCGCCGGCCCACCAGGGCCCGCAGGCCCGATACACCGGGATAGCGGAACAGGTCCGCCTGCGCCGCGGTGCCGACCGCCCACGTGTCGTCCAGACGCTGCTGGTAGGCGGCGAAGGACAGCAGCATCGCCCAGCGGCCTGACGTGGCACCACGCAGCCAGACCCGGCGCACCTCGATGCGGTCCTCGCGCACGTCGCTGCGGCCCATGACCACCCAGGTGTCCGTGTGCGGCACGCCGGCCAGCACATCGGCCTGGCGCACCTGCCAGCCGACTGCGGCCGCCACGGCGTCGCCCAGCGGCAACGGCAGGGTGCCGAGATGCCGGCCGGCCTGCGCCAGCAGGTGCAACAGGCCCAGTTCGGCCAACACCTGCTCGTGCCACGTGGGGCCGCTGCCCACCCGGCCGGCCAGGCGGCGCACCCTGTTGGCCAGCGAACCGGCCTGCGCATCCACGAGCCGGGCGGCGAGCGCGTCCCATGTGGCGTAGCGGGCCAGCGCCGGGTCGGCCAGGCCGGTGCGCAGCCGGTCGGCCAGCCAGCGGTCCAGTTCCGCCAGGCCGGCGGCCATCCGCGCCACCCGGTCGTCGCGGCCGGCGGTGGGGTCGGGGGGCGGGCCTGGCGGCGCGTCGGCCCCGTCTGCCGCGGCCGCGTCGCCGGCTGCGCCGGGGGAACCCGCTGCCGGCGGGGCATCGGGGCCGGCAACGGTGGTGGACGGTGGGAGGTTCGCGGCCGCGGGCGGGGCTGCCGCGTCGGCGGCGGCCCGGCCGAGCAACCAGGTGGAGGCGGCGCCGGCGGGTGCCCCCTCGGGCACCAGACCACGCACCCACAGCAGCAGCAGTGCCAGGGCGTGCTTGCAGGGGTGCCGCCGGCTGGGGCAGGAGCAGCGAAACGCCACACCCACGTGGTCGACCACGCAGTCGTACGGCTCGCTGGAGCCGCCGGCGCAGCGGCCCCACACGCCTCGCGCGTCGCAACCCAGCCCTGTCCACCGCGACGGCACGGCCACCGGTTGGGCGGCGATCAGCGAGCTCGGCGAGGGCGCGAGGGCGTGCACGTGCTCCACCTGCCATCGCTGCGCCGGCGCGTCACCCATGGCCGCAACGGTAGCGACGGGGTGTCACACGGAGCGCCGCCCGGTAGGACCAATGTCACATGACAATGGGCAGGTGGTCCCCGCCCGCTCCGGGAACTACCAGGGGAGACTGGACGACACTTATGGGCATGGAGCAGCAGAACACCCCCACCCGTATCCGTACCGTCCTCCGCACCACCGGTGCGCTGGTCGCCGTCGGCGCCCTCGGCCTGTTCGGCGTCGCCTGTGGCGACGACGAGGACACCGCGGCCACCACCGCCGCGCCCACCACGGAGGCCGCCGCGGCCGCCCCGGTCATCGAGGGCGCCTGGGCCCGCAATTCGCCCAGCATGGCGGGCAATGGCGCGGCGTACATGACGATCACCAGCCCGGTGGACGACAAGCTCGTCGGCGCCAAGGCCGACCCGTCGGTGGCCGCCGAGGTGCAGATCCACGAGGTCGTCATGCTGATGCCCGACGACAGCATGGGGTCGGACACCACGATGGGCATGGACATGGGCACCGACACCACCATGGGCATGGACATGGGCACCGACACCACCATGGGCATGGACATGGGCACCGACGACACGATGCCGTCCGGTCAGATGACGATGCAGGAGGTCGAGTTCATCGAGCTGCCCGCCGGCACCGCGGTCGAACTGAAGCCCGGTGGCTATCACGTGATGATCATCGGCCTGGTGAACCCGCTCGAGGTGGGCCAGACCATCCAGATCACGCTCGTGTTCGAGAAGGCCGGCGAGATCACCATCGACGTGCCGGTGCTGGAAGAGGCCCCGACCGCATGAGGTTTCGCTTCCCGCATGCGTCGAGCCGCCGCCTGTTGGCAGGCCTGCTGGCAGCGGCGCTGCTCGGCGCATGCGGGGGCGACAGCGACGGTGGCACCACTGCCGCCGCGCTCAAGGTTCCGATCGCCGCCGCCGACGGATCGTCGGCCACGCTGGCCGACCTCGGCGGCACCCCCCTGGTGGTCAATCTCTGGGCCACCTGGTGCAGCCCCTGCGTGAAGGAGATGCCGGCCCTCGACGAGGTCGCCTCCGAGGTCAGCGGGGTCCGTATCATCGGCGTCAACGTGGGCGACGACCCCGCCGCCGCCGCCTCGTTCGCTGCCGACCTCGGCGTCTCCTACCCCCAGTACACGGACGTGGACGGGGGGCTGATGTCGGAGTTCGCCATCGCCAACCTGCCCGCCACCGCGTTCATCGACGCGGACGGTACGGTGCTCGACGTGCACTCCGGGGCCTACACGGCCGACGAACTGCGCGCTGCCATCGCCGACCACTTCCCCGATCTCGGAGGCTGAATGCGCCGCCACCATCGCCTCGGCGGCCTCGCCGCCGCCGCCCTGCTTCTCGTCGCCACAGCGTGCGGCGACGACTCCGCCGCCACCACCACCACGGCGCCGCGGGTCATCAGCGGCTATCAGATCGATCCGCCGCAGAACGTCAGCGGCGCCTCACTGCCCGAGGCCGGCTCGGGCACGCCGTTCGAGTTCGTCGCCGAGCCCGGCCACCTCCTGGTGGTCTACTTCGGCTACACCAACTGCCCCGACGTGTGCCCCACCACGCTCTACGACCTGAAGAAGGCGCTGGAGCAGCTGGGCGGCAAGGCCGACCGCATCGACGTGGCCATGGGCACCATCGACCCCGAGCGCGACACCGACGATGTCATCACCGGTTACCTCCACAGCTTCATTGCCGGTGGCCACGCCCTGCGCACCGCCGACCAGGAGGTGCTGACCCAGGCCACGCAGGCGTTCGGCGCCTCGTACTCGGTCACCACCGGCGACGATGGCGTCATCGAGGTCAGCCACTCACCGTTCATGTACCTGGTGGACGAGCATGCCGACATCGTGCTCACCTGGCCGTTCGGGCTGCCCTCGGATGCCATCGCCATCGACCTGGACATCATGCTCGACACCATCGACGGGAAGGCCTGAACCATGACGGCACGCCATCGCCTCGCTCGCACCCTGCTCGCTGCGGCCGCGCTCACGCTGCCCATCGTTGCCAGCGCCTGCGCCGGCAAGGAACGCACCACGGCCACTACCCAGCAGGTGGAGACTGCGCCCCTCAGTTCCGGCGAGCAGGCCACGTTCGAGTACGTCATCCCCTACGGCACGGGGGTGAAGATCGACGCCGGGCAGACCATCGACATCATGCCCAACAACATCCCCGCCAAGGTCGGCGACTCCATCCGGATCGTCAACCAGGACTCCCGCGACATCGTGGTCGGCCCGTTCTTCATCGGCGCCAACAAGACGCTGGCGATGCGGTTCACCCGCGAGGGCACGTTGTCGGGCACCTGCGACCTCAACGCGTCCGGCGAGATCACCATCACCGTCACCGCCTGACGGCAGCCGCCACCCGCGCCCCGCTGCGCAGCGCGCCCTCCATGAACCCGGTGAACGCGTCGGTGTGCTCGCCCGCCAGCCACAGCCGGCCGTGTGGGTGCTGCAGCATCGGCTGGGCGGCTGTCCACTGCCCCGGGCCGGCGCACACGTAGCAGCCCAGGCTCCACGGGTCGTTCGTCCAGTCCGTCACCACCCGCTCGCCGGCCAGGCCCTGGGCACCGGGGAACACCCGGTCGATCTCCTTCACCAGCACGTCGGGCGAGCCCGGGAGGGTGGCGAACGACGCGCCATCGTGCGAGGCCAGCAGGTTGGTGAGCACTCCCCTGTCACCGGGTTGATCGTCGGTGGTCTCCCACAGGTGGCCCCACTGGCGGTCGCTGAGCACGGTGCCGTTGCGGCCGTAGTCCCGCCACAGCCGCCGAGCGAACTGCACGCTGATCTTGCCGCCCACGCCGTACGCGAGCGCGCCGAGTTCCAGCGGCATCGCCGGCCACAGGCGGGACAGCACGGGCAGAGGCACGGCGGCCACTACGGCGCCGGCCGACAGCACCTCCCCACCGGCCAGTTCCGCCGTGCCTGCGTCGGCGTCGAGCGCGGCCACGGGCGTGCCGAGGCGGACGCGGTCGCCCAGACCCGCCGCCAGGCCGAGGGCCAGGCGGTCGTTGCCGCCGATCACGCGGTGACGCTCGCGCAGGCCGGGGACCTGGTTGCCGGTGATCTGGGCGGCGAACCGCAGGCTCACCTCGTCGGGCGGCAGCATGTACTCGGTGCGGATGTCGCGCCCGATCACCAACCGCGACATCACCGGCATGGACAGGTCGTGCAGCAGGTCGGCCAGGGTCCGGTGCTCCAGCGTGCCGTCGGCAGGGTCCAGCCCGCGCAGGGCGGCCTCCCACCGGGCCAGGTCCTCCATCACGCTGGCGTGGAGGTGCATGGGCACCGCCCGACCGCCGGCGTCCACCAGCGTGGCCCGCGGGTCCACCTCCGGGTCGCGGGTGGTGAGTGGCAGGCCCAAGCGGGCAGCGAGCGCGAGGACTTCCGTGTGGTTGCCGTCGATGAACTCGGCGCCACGCTCGGCCACCTGGCCATTGGTGAACGCGTGGCTCCACACCCGGCCACCCACACGGTCGCGGGCTTCCAGCACCACCACGTCGGCGCCTGCCGCCGCCAGGTCCGTCGCGCAGCGCAGGCCGGCCAGCCCGGCCCCGATCACGATCACGTCCGCCATGCGCTCATTTCCCACTTCCTCAGAACAGGGTCGGCTGCTCGGGGCGCACCACCCGCGGCACCCCCGGCCACGGCACGTAGTGATCCATGAACACCCAGGTGCGGCGGTGGATGGCCGATGGCCCGTAGCCCTGCAGGGCAGCCTTGTGCAGCGGGCACGGGTAGCCCTTGTTGGTGTCGAAGCTCCACTGCGGGTAGCTCACGGCGTGCTCGCGCATCTCCCGGTCGCGGGTGACCTTGGCCAGGATGCTGGCGGCGGCGACGGAGAGGCAGTCGCGGTCGGCCTTCACCCTCATCTCCACATGGCGCACACCGTCGCCCACGAAGTTCCACTTGCCGTCCACCACCGCCACGTCGGGTTCCACACCCTGCGCCCACAACGCGGCGAGCGCCCGGCGGGTGGCCACCCGTTGGGCCTCCGCCATGCCCAACTCGTCACACTCCACCTGGCTGACGGCGCCCACGGCCCAGCCGTCGCACCAGCCGGCGACGCGGTCGAACAGCTTCTCCCGGTTGGCCTCGGTGAGCATCTTGGAGTCGCGCACGCCGAGCACTCGCTTCTCTCGCGGCAGCACCGCGGCACCGACCATCAAGGGGCCGGCCCACGCGCCGCGGCCGACCTCGTCGATGCCCACCACCACGGCGTGGCCGGAGGCCCACAGTTCCTTCTCGATGCGGCGTGTGGGGGCGCGGCCCGCCATGGCTCAGCGCAGCACCAGTGCGGCCGGCCCGGCCGCCACCTCGCCGACCCGCCACCACATGGGCGACAGGCCCGCCATTGCGGCGGGGTCCACCGCGGCCAGCAGCCCGCCGGACGTCTGCGGGTCCATGCACAGCGCTTCGCCGGTGGGCGATGCGGTGGACTGCACGTGGGCGGCCACATAGTCGCGGTTGCGGGCGTCGCCGCCGGTGCGCACACCGCGGTCCGCCGCCTCGCGAGCGCCGGGGTAGGCGACGATGCCGGCGGTGTCCACCACCACTGTGACGTCGCCGCGCTCAGCCATCTCCCACCCGTGCCCGGCCAGGCCGTAGCCGGTGACGTCGGTGACGGCGTGGACCGCCGCGCCCAGCGCCTGCAGTTCCTCCGAGGCGGCGCGGTTGATCCGGCGCATGCCGGTGATGGCTGCGGCCTTGTCCGCATCCGTGCCGCCGGCCAGGGCCAGGCCGGTGCCGACGGGCTTGCTGAGCACCAGCACGTCGCCGGGCCGGGCGCCGCCCTTGCGGAAGACTCGGTCGGGGTGGACCACGCCCTGCACGGCCAGGCCGAAGATGGGCTCCGGGTTGCGGATGGTGTGGCCGCCGGCGATCGACCCGCCGGCTTCGGCCACCACGGCCGCGGCGGCGTCGAAGATGGCCACGATGGCCTCCCGCGGGAAGTGCTCGGGGAAGGCGGCGACGTTGACGGCGATGGCCACCCGCCCACCCATGGCGAACACGTCGCTGCAGGCGTTGGCCGCGGCGATGGCACCGAAGTCGGCAGGGTGGTCCACCAGCGGCGGGAAGAAGTCCGTGGTGCTCACCAGGGCCACGTCCGGGGCCACCTGGTAGATCGCCGCATCGTCGAACGGGGCCAGGCCGACCAGCAAGGAGGGGTCCGCGCCGGACGGCATCTCGCGCACCAGGTCGGTGAGCAGCGACGCCCCCCACTTGGCCGCACAGCCACCGCAGGACGTCCATTCGGTCAGCCGCAGATCGGCGAAGGCGTCCACGGAGGGGAACTGCGCTGCACTCGTCACGGTCGCCAGCCTACGGTGTGGGCCATGCCCACGATCGGCCCGTACACGTTCACCGACGAGGACGCCCGCCGCACCGTGGCGTGCGGCGAGGAGGTGTTCGAGCTGTACGCCCAGGGGCGGGACCGCTCGGTCATCGCCGCGCTCGCGCCCCGCGTCACGGGCGACACGCAGGCCGATCTGGCGGCGGTGTGGCAGGCGTGGACCGCGGCGGGCCCAGCGTTGCGGGCCGCCGGGCAACTGCCGGCCACCCAGCACGGTGCGATCGCCCACCTGCACGCCAGCCGCGGCGGGTTGCCGAAGCATCCGGTGGAGCGGGTGGAGATCGGGTGGGGTGGCGTGGAGGGCGACGTGCAGGCCACCCGCAAGCACCACGGGCGCCCGTGGCAGGCGCTGTGCCTGTGGAGCACGGAGGTCATCGAGGCGTTCCGTGCCGGCGGCCATCCGGTCGCGCCCGGGCTGGCCGGCGAGAACATCACCGTGACGGGTCTGCCGTGGGCGGACGTGCGCCCGGGTGTGCGCCTGCAGGTTGGTACGGCGATGTGCGAGGTCAGCGCGTACGCGCTGCCGTGCTCCAAGACGGCGTCGTGCTTCGTGGGCGGCGAGTTCGCGGTGATGCACCACGAGCGCGGACCGGTCAGCCGGGTGTACGCCACGGTGCTGCAGCCCGGCAGCGCGGCAATCGGCGACCCGGTGGTGCTCGAACCCTGAGCGTGAGCCAGACTCAGGAGCCATGACCCCGTATCGCGCCATCGCCTTCAGCGGCAGCCTTCGGGACGGCTCGTCGAACACGGCACTCGTCCGCATGGCTCAACGGTTGTCCCCGCCGGAGCTCACTGTGGAGATCATCGACTGGGTGGACCAGTTGCCGTGGATGAACCCGGATCTGGAGACCGACCCGCCGGAGATCGTGGAGCAGTGGTGGGCGGCCATCCGCGAGGCGGACGCGCTGATCGTCGGGATGCCGGAGTACAACTGGAGCCCCACGCCGCTGGCCAAGAACGCGCTGGACTGGGCCACCCGCCCGCCGGCGGACCGGGCCATCACCGGCACCGCGGTGGCGTTCCTCAGCGCCGCCGGCCGGGGCGGCGGGGCCAACGCCCAGGGCAACCTCACCACGATCCTCGGCTACCTCGGGGCCCACATGGTGGAAGAGCCACCGGTGCGGCTGTCCAGCGTGGGCGACCGCCTGCGCCCGGACGGCACCACCGACGACCCCGAGATCGAGGAAGCGGTCCGCGGGAAGATGGACGCGGTGGTGGAGGCGTTGCGGGCCCGCGACGCCGCTGCGTCGGACACCGCGCCGGAGGACTGACCGACGGCTCAGACTGCGGCGAGGTTCGCCGTGGGCAGGTCGGCGAGGTCGAACGTGGCGTAGTCGCGCGTGCAGGGCGAGCCGGTGAGCAGGTGCACCCGCACGCTGCCGGGTGCGAGTTCGGCGATCATCGACGCGGTGGTGGCCTCCACGTCGTCGGCGTGCATGCACACGCTCCAGCCCGGATCGCCGCAGGTGTCGTGCGAGCGCAGGTGGGCCATCAGCCCGTCCACGGTCACGGGCCGCTGGGCCAGCAGGCGTTGGCCGGCGTGCCAGCGCGGTTCACCAGGCGGTCCACCGGCTGGCGGGGGTGACGGTGGGCCTCGTCGAAGCCGGGGATCGACGTGCGGTTGGAGATGGCCCGCACGTCGGCCACCTGCTCCACGGCCCACTTCTGGCCGCTGGTGTCGATGACGAACGCAGCGGTGGGATCGGCCACGAGGAAGGCATTCCAGTACGGCCGGCCGCCGGGTATCACGGCGGGGTCCTGCCCGCTGCCGCCCTGGCCGTAGCACTCGATCAGGCCGGTGATGGTGGTCACCGCCTGGGCCGCCGTGGTGGCACGCTCCAGTGCCAGTCGAACCAGGTCCATACCCGTGAGGCCGGTGGTGGCCGGCCGCGGGTCGCGCCTGGTGTACACGGTGGTGTTGCCGATGGCCACGCCGGCCTGGTTGACCCCGTGCTCGGCGCCCCACATCCATGCCGGGCGGGCGATCAGGCACGCCAGCGTCGGCTCCACGTGGGGGCGACCTCGATGTGGGTCACGCGTTGCGGGCCGGTGTGCCGCTGCCCCGGCACCCACTCGTAGACCTGCCGCTCGGCGGGTGGCCGGTCGCTGTTCTTGGCGAAGAGCGTGGTGCCGTGCGTGGCCGCCGGCAGGGCCACCAGCACGTCACACATCAGGCGAAGGATCCCGGGTGTGCCGAGGCGGGCGGCGCCGCGGGCGCCGGCCAGAGCGTTTCGCCCTTCACGTCCGCCGTGCGCCATGCGGGGGCGACGGCCGGCGCCGTGAGATCCACGGGCCGGCCGTGCTGCTCCCACAGGAGGGCCGGGCGGGCGCCGTGCCAGCGCACGGCGAACGACACGGTGGACGCCGGGCCGGTGGGCACCTGGTAGGCCTCGAAGTTGGTGCCCACCCAGTCCGCGGGCAGGCCACCGGGCAGCAGGGTCGGCCCGTCGGCCAGGGCCAGTTCGGCCCAGGCCACCAGGCGGGCACCACCGTCGGGTGCCGTGGCCGGGCGAGCACCCCGCTGGGGCCCGGCCGCTGCACGCAAGGCGCCCACGTCGCGTACCGCCCGCGTGTCGCCCACCGAGGTGAACACTCGCGCTGCGGCGTCGAGCGCGGCGGAGAACGCCCAGTCGTGCGGGCCGGTGCGGCCGGCGGTCTCCAGGGCGGCGGCCAGGTCGGGCAGCCAGGGGTCCGCCTCCTCGCCCATCCGCACCAGTTGGCCCACACCGATGGCGAAGCCGCTGGGGTCGTCGTCGGGATGGTCGGGCCCGGCCAGCGCCAGTTCGCTGCGGGCGGCGGCGATGCGCTCGCACAGGGCCTGGTCGGGCAGCAGGTAGCGGCCGGCGCGTTCGATGATGGTGGTCCAGCCACGCACCACCCCGGCCATCGGCGGCAAGGACGGCAGCGTGCCGGCCGCAGGCGACTGGTGGCGGAGGGCGACGGTGACGGTGGCGCGGTGGCCGACGGGCATGGCGATGCTGCCCTCCGGCAGGGTGATGCCCTCGATCGGCGCCGTGGGCGGGAGGGCCGTCAGCAGGTCGCCGCGGTCGAACGCGACGGCGATGGGCAGGGGCGACTGGTTCTCCACCTCGATGATCGTGAGGCCGCCCTGGTCGGCGACGGAGAAGATGCGCTGCACTGCGTCGCCGTTGGGGATGCGCACCTTGGTCTCCACCACGGGCGTGCCGTCCACCCGCTGCTGGCGCACGGCCGGCTCGTCGGCGGGCACGTGCCAGCGGTCGTCGGCAGCGACGTACCACCCGAGGGGCGGCGAGCCGTCCCATGGCACCAGACCACCCGAGGCGGTGACGGTTGCCCGCCAGCGCCCACCCAACACACCTGTGGTGACCATTGCCTCTGCCCGGTTCCTGTTCAGTCCATCTCGCTCTTGCGACTGCGGCCCATCAGCGCGGCCAGGGCCTCGCGCGCCGGGCGACCTTGGTGACACACGGCGACGACCTGCTCGGCGATGGGCATCTCCACACCGTACCGGCGGGCGAGGTCCAGCACGCTGGGCGAACTCTTCACGCCCTCGGCGACCATGTTCATGCTGGCCAGCACCTGTTCGATGGTGAGTCCCTGCCCGAGTTGCACGCCCACCATGTTGTTGCGGCTCTGGCTGGACGAGCAGGTGGCGATCAGGTCACCCATGCCTGCCAGGCCGGCGAACGTGGAGGGCTGGCCACCCATGGCAACGCCCAGCCGGGTCATCTCCGCCAGGCCGCGGGTGATCAGCGTGGCCCGGGTGTTGTCGCCGAAGCCCATGCCTTCGGCCATGCCCGAGGCGATGGCGATGACGTTCTTGACCACCCCGCCGACCTCGCAGCCCACGACGTCGGCGTTGGTGTAGACCCGCAGGCTCGGGCGACCGAACACCCGCTGCAACTCGGCGGCGATGTCGCCGTTGTCGATGGCCACCACGCTGGCGGCCGGCTGCCCGGCCAGGATCTCCTTGGCCAGATTCGGGCCCGTGAGGACGGCCACGGGGTGGCCGGGCATCTCGTCGCGGGTGACCTCGCTCATCCGCTTGCGGGAACTGCGCTCCAGGCCCTTGCTGAGCGTCACCACGGGCACCCACGGCCGCAGGTGCGGGGCGGCCTCGGCGGCCACGTCGCGGTAGCCGTGGGAGGGAACCGCCATCACCAGCACGTCGGCGAAGGCCACCGCTTCGGCCAGGTCACTGGTGGCGCGCAGTGCCTCCGGCAGGGTGAAAGCGGCCAGGTAGTCGGCGTTCACGTGCTGGGTGTTGATCTGCTCGGCCAGGGCCGGGCGGCGGGCCCACAGCACCGTCGGGGTGTTGGCCGCGGCCAGCGCAGCGACGGTGGTCCCCCATGAACCGGCACCGATGACGGCGACATTGATCGGCATCGGCACAGCGTAGGTCGCGGGCGCGACCTCTACGATGCCGTCGTGGAGTCCGTCGTGCTGATGCCGGTGAAGGCGTTCGCCGCGGCCAAGGCACGGCTGGCGGCGGTGCTGTCGCCTGCCGAGCGGCAGGCACTCGCCCGCTGGTCGGCGGCCCGGGTGGTGGCTGCTGCGGGCGAGTTGCCGGTGTTCATCGCCTGCGACGACGAGGCCGTCGCCGAGTGGGCCGGGCAGCGTGGGGCCACGGTGCTGTGGCACCCGGGCGTGGGCTTGAACGCTGCGGTGGATCGCAGCGTGGACGACCTGCACGACCGTGGCGCGCAGCGGGTGGTGGTGGCACACGGCGACCTGCCGCGGGCCCACGGGCTGGTGGGCCTGGCCCGGGCGACGCCGGCGGGTGGCGTGCTGCTGGTGCCCGACGCCCGCCGTGACGGCACCAACGTCGCGGTGGTGGACCCTGCCAGCCGGTTCCGCTTCGCCTACGGCCCGGGCTCGTTCCGCCGCCATTGCTCGCTGGCCATCGACGCCGGGCTGCCGCTGCGGGTGCACCCGGACCCGCTGCTGGCCCTCGACCTCGACACCCCGTCCGACCTCACGCACCCGCTGGTGCAGGAAGTGCTGCCCGAATGGCTGCCAACGAACCCGGCCAACCCTCGCCAGAGCCTGGCCTGACCTCCCGCGACCTTCCGGTGCCGGCCTCCGCGCTGGCCATCGGCGCGCACCCCGACGACGTGGAGTTCGGCTGCGGCGCCACGCTGGCGAAGTGGGCGGCGCATGGCTGCGTCGTGCACCACCTGGTGCTCACCGACGGCTCGAAGGGCACGTGGAACCCGGATGCCGACGTGGTGGCGCTCGCAGCCACCCGCCAAGCGGAGCAGCGTGAGGCGGCGCGGCGCCTGGCGGGTCCGAATGCGGGCGAGGTGGTGTTCCTGGGCCAGGTGGACGGCGAGCTGGACAGCACGCTGGCGTTGCGCGGCGAGGTGGCGCGAGTGATCCGCCTGCTGCGACCCGAGGTCGTACTGGGGCACGACCCGTGGAAGCGCTATCGCCTGCATCCGGATCATCGCCACGCCGGCCTGCTGGCCTGCGAGGGCATCGTCGCCGCCCGCGACCCTCACTTCTTCAAGGAGCACGGGCTGGCCCACCACCGGCCGTCCACGCTGCTGCTGTGGGAGGCCGACGAGCCCGACCATGTGGAGGACGTCACCGGCTGGGTGGACACCAAGCTGGCCGCGCTGGAGGCCCACACCAGCCAGTTCGAGAGCACGATGAAGGCAGTCGATCCCGCGCAGATGGAGGCGTTCCGCGACCGGATCCGTGCTCGGCTGGCCGGTCTCGGCGCCCGTCACGGTGTGGGCGCCGCCGAAGTGTTCAAGAAGATCGCCGACCTGTAGCGGGCGAACGGCAGCTACGGACAGGCTCCGCGCTCACGGCGGTACTCGCGCACTCTCCAGCGGGGTCGTCAACCCGTGCCGAGCGGCGGATCCGGGCGTGAGGAACGGGAGGCGTCGCCGAGCTGATGCAGCGCGGTGAGATTGTCGGCGATACCTCGTTGACGGACAACGCGGCCGTCGGGGCAGAAGGTGAAGAGAATCATCTCCTCGTGGTACTCGGGGAAGGTCTCCCACGAGCTGAACCGGTCAGCAGGCGAACGATCGAGTAGTTGATGCGGAGTTCGACCGCCGATCGGCAGTGCGGTGCTCTCAGACTGGGGTTCGCACGATCACACCAGGGAGGTCGTCGAAGCCGGTGAGATCCGCAGTGATGACAGTTCGGGCGGTCGCCAGGGCCGTGGCGGCGATGATCAGATCATGCGCGCCTCTGGGTCGGCCGGAGCGCCGGACGGCGCTGCGGTGATCGCTGCGATCGCTGGCTCGTCGTCGTCGGCGATCAATCGATCGAGATCGAGCTTTCGTCGCTCGACGGCGATCAGCACGCTCGTATGGAGCAGGAGGGCGGTCAGAACCGCTCCTCGGTGACGAGTTGCGATCGGAGTTCGGCCACTTCGTCGCTCCAGGCGGGATCGATGCGGTGCCGTCGGAGGAGATCCTTTGTGCGCGCTCCGGTCGCAACTCGCGCGGGTTAGGGTTGAGCGATCACCTTCCCTCGACGAACGATGACGAACGTCTCGCCGCGGTGCTCGACGGCATCGAGCAGGTCCGCGAAGCTCCGAGAAGCTTCCGTTGCGGTGATCTCAGGCATGAAGTCAGATTGTCTGAGATGTCCAGGCGCCGCATCGCGGACCCGTCCCGAGCGGCAGGTCTGCGTGGGTCAGTCGAGACCGAGCACGACGACGAGGGCATCGTCAACCGACCACATCTCCTTCGCAGTGAGCCTGCCGACGCGTCGACCGAGTCGCTGCACATCGATTGCGCCCAACTGCTCGACCAAGACTCGCGTCTGCCCGCCCGTTACCTCGACCTCGGGTCGGAACGACGCAGGCTTCGCACTCCGAGACGTCGGCGCGACGACCACGACCGAGCGCGGCAACATCACGTCGGACTGAACCACGACTCCATAGCGCTCACCCTGCTGCTCGTGACCGACGCCCTTGGGGACCTTGAACCTGTAGACGTCACCCCGCTGCACGCATCGACTCCATCAGCGACGCAACCGCGAGCATCTCTTCCTGATCGTCCTCGTCGGCCTCGAGCGCAGCGACCTCCGCCGCCAGCTGGCTCCGTCGGCGCATCCGGTCGGCCGACGCGAGCAACGACGAGCGGATCGCTTCGGACCGGCTCAGACCGGTCGACTCCAGAAGCCGCAGTGCTCGCTCCGCCTCGTCGTCCAAACGCACCGAGATTGCTGTTGCCATACAGGCAGTATGACGGAACGTGATACATCCGACAACCGATAACAGGGAGCGCACTTTGCCCGATACGCACTCGGCTGGCAAGGCCACTCCCGAGCAAGCGACTGCGGCTTCGTGCGGACACGCCGGCGGGCGCGTCGATCAGGATGGCGGCGCTGAGTGGGGCGCGGTGGCGAAGGCGAGGATGGCGTCGAGACCTGGGTCGTAACCATCCGTCGTGTCCACGCGCAGCACGGGCGCGTGGAACTCCCGGAGCATCTCCTGCTCGACCTGGCGCATGCGTTCGAGCATCGCCGTGGTGTGCGCTTCCACCGTCGGCGCTCCGACGGCGCGGAGCACGGCCGGGTTGGCGATGAGGCGGTCGGAGCTGTTGCGCTGCACCAGCCGGGTCGTGGGGTCGGCACAGTCGGTGAAGACGACGAAGCACTCACCGGCCGTACGGATGCGATCGAGATCTCCCGGCCGGTGCGAGCGGAGGACGTACTCGATCACGCAGCTGACCTCATGGGCGAGCAAGCCCTCCACTGTCTGCAGGAAGACCTCCACCGCCTCGTCGCCCGTCGGCATCCGGTCAAGCTCGCTACCCCAGGCACCTGCAGTGAACAGCAGGCCGCCACGGATGTCGTCGCGGGCGAGGAAGGGCACGCGCAGCATGGCGGCGAGCGTGGTGCCGAGTGTGCTCTTGCCGGTGCCGGGTGCGCCGGTCAGCAGGATCACTCTCGGTCTCACGACAGCACCCAGGGGCAACAGCGGCTGGTCAGCGGGGAAACTGGCCGGGTTGGCGGCCGCTACCGGCGTCGCCGGCGAAGGCCTGGGCGATGGAGATCCACTCGGTGGCGGCTGGGCCCTCGACCACCAGCGACGTGTCGGCAGGGTGGCGGCGTTGGGTGACGACCAGGCAGAAGTCCAGCGCGGGGCCGCGGACGGTATCGGGGCTCGGCTCGCCCCACGCCCACTGCGAGCCGTCGGGTGCGTCGAGCACGACATGGATCGGCACGTCGGGCATCTCCATGCGGTTGATGAGGTAGCTGAACGGCCGAGCCCGCACACCGATGTGGGCGACGTGCTTGAGGCGGGCCGTGGGCTCGCGGTGGGCGCCGAGCGCATCCACCACATCCTGGCCGTGGGCCCACGTCTCCATCAGCCGGGCGGTGATGAACGAGCGGGCACCCATGGCCGGGCCGTACCACGGAACCCGTGCGGACGGGTCCACCTGCGCAGCGACCTTCAGCAGGCGCTCGCGGTCGAGACGCCACGAAGCCAGCAGGTCGGCGCCGCTCATCGCCCGCCCCGGGGCCACCGACAGGTCGGTACCGCCGCCGGCGAGCAGGCGCTGCATGTCGGCGGCGAACTCGTCGGGGTCGGTGAGCGCCATCAGCGCCCGCTGGTCGAAGAACCAGAGGTGGCTGATCTGGTCGCGCACCGCCCAACCCTCGGCCGGCGTGGGGGTGGACCAGCCGTCCTCGTCGAGACCCGCGACCACCAGGTCCAGGTCGGCGTGCTCGGCGCGGGTGTCGTCACAGATGCTCTTCACGCCACGCATTGTCGTGTGCCGAACCGGAAAACGGCGAACGGGGGGCCGCAGCCCCCCGTTCAACACACTCGGAGCCAGTGGCTCACTTCTTCTTGGCCGGAGCCTTCTTGGCCGGAGCCTTCTTGGCGGGGGCCGCCTTCTCGGCCGGAGCGGCCTTCTTGGCCGGAGCGGCCTTCTTGGCCGGAGCGGCCTTCTTGGCCGGAGCGGCCTTCTTGGCCGGAGCGGCCTTCTTGGCCGGAGCGGCCTTCTTGGCCGGGGCCGCCTTCTTGGCCGGGGCCGCCTTCTTGGCCGGGGCCGCCTTCTTGGCCGGGGCCGCCTTCTTGGCCGGAGCGGCCTTCTTGGCCGGAGCGGCCTTCTTGGCCGGGGCCGCCTTCTTGGCCGGAGCGGCCTTCTTGGCCGGGGCCGCCTTCTTGGCCGGAGCGGCCTTCTTGGCGGGGGCCGCCTTCTTGGCCGGAGCGGCCTTCTTGGTTGCTGCCACTGTGGTGATCTCCTTGCTGAGGTGTGGTGGTGTGGGTTGGGTTACTTCTTCTTGGGGTTGAGCGCGGCCTTGAGGGTGGCGCTCGACGTGAACTTCATGCGGGTCGACGCGGCGATCTTCACGGCCTCGCCGGTCTGCGGGTTGCGGCCCGTGCGGGCCTTCGACTTCGACGTGCTGAACGAGCCGAAGCCCGGCCACGCGACCTTGTCGCCCTTCTTCGCGCTCTTGACGACGATGTCGAAGAAGGCACCGACGGTCTTCTCAGCGTCGGCCTTGGTGACGCCGGCTTCCTTGGCAATCGCGTCGATGAGTTCTGCCTTGGTCATGTTGTGTGATACCTCCGGGTATCGGTGTTGTTGAGGGGTAACGCTTCGTTACGTCCGCGTATCGAATCGGTTCCAACGCCGAATTACAAGCACCCTTGTTGTTGCATTTGCACTAAGTGGCGCGCGACACGGCCTTGGCATCAGCCGTCGCGCAAGGCCTCGCGCAACCGGTCCGCGACCGACGCCATCTCGCCGTCGTCCGCGTAGCGCTGGCGCGGCCAGAAGAAGCCGCGCAGGCCGTCCTTGCGACGGCGTGGCACGA
Organism: Ilumatobacteraceae bacterium; assembly: GCA_041394605.1. Taxonomy (GTDB): domain Bacteria; phylum Actinomycetota; class Acidimicrobiia; order Acidimicrobiales; family Ilumatobacteraceae; genus UBA668. Next base: position 193,256 of record JAWKHX010000004.1, on the reverse strand, counting down.
CGTGCACATGGAGGTGGGCGACGCTCTGGCTGACGATGTTGTTCATCGCCACGAACGTGCCGTCGGCACCCAACGCGGCCGGCATCACCGCGCTCACCTGTTGGACCGAAGCGAAGAACGGGCCGACCGCTTCCGGCGCCAGATCCGGGAGCGTCACCACGTGCTGGCGCGGCACTACCAGGACATGCCCGAGGAACAGCGGTCGGCGATCGAGGAAGGCGACGGCGGCCGGCCAGTCGCCCACCACATGCGCCGGCGCCTGCCCGGCGACGATCTCGCAGAAGGGACACTCGGCCACCAACCCAGTGTGCCAACTGCGTGTACGGCGCGTGAACAACGGCGAGGCATCCACCACCACCGTCGCGGGGTGCGCTACAACGGTCAGCGTTGCGGAACCGTACGTGCTCCCCCTTCCCCCGCCCTGACCGCCTGCGGTCGGGGCCGTCTCGACTGGAGTGGCGTTGACCGATCTCGTGCCCACCCGCCCTGCCGTTCGATCCGTGGAGGGAGGTGAGTGCGATGTGCCGAGTGCGGCACCATCGGCAACCCGCACGAAAGTCGTGCTGGACACGTCGGTGCTGATCGGTGATCCCGGTTGCCTGGACAGCTTCGCCGGGTGCGACGTGGTCATCCCCTTCACCGTCATCGAGGAACTCGACGGCCTGAAGACGCGCGCCGACGACGTGGGCCGCGCCGCCCGCACCGCGCTGCGCACCATCGAGGAGCACCGGGTGCGCGCCGGCGGGTCGCTGGCCGAGCCGGTGGACATCAGCGGCACCGGTGGCGCCACGCTGCAGGTGGAGATCAACGGCATCCAGCGCCACATCCTCACCGAGCACGGTCTCGACGCCCACGTGCCCGACAACCGGATCATCGGTGCCGCGTTGGGTCAGGCGCTGCACGCACCGACGCGCATGGTGTCCAACGACGCCGCGCTGCGGATCAAGGCCGCCCACCTCGGGCTGGAGGCCACCGAGCACCACCCGGCCGGCCGACGCTCGGACACACGCGCCCCCGGCTGGGTCACCATCGAGGGTGGCCCCACCGACGTGGACGACCTGTACCACTCCGGCGCGCTGGATGCCACGGCGTTCGACGCCGCCGCCAACCTCCACGAGAACGGCTTTGCCGTGGTGCGCAGCGGCTCGCAGTCCGCGCTGGTGCGCCGCCGCGGCGACGACCTCACCATCCTCCCCCACGGCGCCCCGGAGGCGTGGGGCCTGCGGGCCCGCTCCAAGGAGCAGCGGTTCGCGCTGGAGTTGCTGCTCGACCCGGATGTCAGCGTGGTCGCGCTGGACGGCCGCGCCGGCACAGGCAAGACCCTGCTGGCCATCGCCGCCGGCCTGGAGCAGGTGGTGGAGCAACGCCGCTACGAACGGCTGGCGGTGTACCGGCCGCTGGTGCCGGTGGGCCGGGCCGACGTGGGCTTCCTGCCCGGCGGGCTGGACGAGAAGCTGGACCCGTGGATGTCCGCCATCCACGACGCCATCGTCGCACTCACCGACCACCGCAGCGCCCACGACGCCCACCGCCTGGTCGACGAGTTGATGGGCCGCAACCAGCTCACGCTGGAGTCCGTGACGTTCCTCCGCGGCCGCAGCCTGCACCGCCAGATCGTGGTGGTCGACGAGGCCCAGAACCTGGAACCCACCACGCTGAAAACGGTCCTGACCCGCATCGGCGAGGGCACCAAGGTGGTGTTCACCGGCGACACCAGCCAGATCGACGCCCCGTACCTCGGCGAGTCCAACAACGCGCTCGCCGTTCTGATCCAGGCCTTCCGCGGCCAGCCCTGCTTCGGGCACGTCACCCTCTCGGCCTGCGAGCGCAGCACGGTGGCCAGCCTCGCCGCCGAGCTGCTCTGACGCGGCGGCCGGCACCCCATCCACGGCTCCGGCGGCGACGAACCATGAGCGTCCACGTTTCATTTGACGTGGGCTGCGTCATTTAGTAGTAAATAGACCACCCGTCACTCAGGAGGCCGTCATGGCTGTGCTGCACCTCGTCGATCCGATCCCCCACCCCAACCGGGACTGGATGGAGGACGCGTCGTGCAAGGGTCGAACCCGGCTGTTCTTCCCCCCGAAGGCCGAGCGCCCGCAGGCGCGGGCGCGACGGGAGGCGAAGGCACGGCGCATCTGCCTGGCCTGCCCGGTGCTGGACCAGTGCCGCGAGTACGCCCGCGCCAACCACGAGTACGGCTTCTGGGCCGGCGAGAGCGAGGAGGACCGCCACCTCGCCGGGTTCACGGTGTCCGCCCCCATCGGGGTGCGGGCGCGAGCAGCGCACGGCTAACGTCCGGGGCATGCCCGGCGCCATCGTCACCCAGTTCATCAACCTCATCGAGGCTCGCCGGGTGCCCGACGCGCTGGCGCTGCTGGCGCCGGACTGCGAGTACGACAATGTGCCTATCGGCAAGGTCACCGGCCCGGAGCAGGTGGGCGCCATCCTCGGCCCGTTCGTGGACCGCTATGACGAGGTGGACTGGGTGGTCCACCACCAGGTCGTCAGCGGCACCGCCGACGACGGGGTGGTCATGAACGAACGAACCGACCGCTTCCGCTCCGGCGAGCGATGGGTGGAACTGCCGGTGATGGGTCTGTTCCTCGTGCGCGGCGGCAAGATCGAACTGTGGCGCGACTACTTCGACCTGGCGACACTGCAGCGGGCCAGCCAGCCCGGCTGAGCCAACCGTGCCGAACCAACCGTGCTGAGCCAGCCGTGCCCACTGATCTCTGTGGCACCCTTCCCGTAGGTTGACGGCTGTGACCACACCGATCAGCACCGAACGGTTCGCCGTGGTGGACGTGGAGACGTCCGGCCTCTCCGTGCGCCGGCACCATGTGCTCCAGGTCGGCGTCGTGGTGGTGGATGGTGACGGCACCGTGCTGGACCGGTGGAGCAGCCTCCTCGCCCCGCGGCGGCGCTGGTGGTTCCGCGTCGGGCCCACCCGCCTGCACGGCATCCACCGGCGCGACCTGCGCAAGGCCGCACCTGCCGCCGAGGTGCTCGCCGAACTCGCTCGGCGCATGGAAGGGGCCCGGTTCGTGGCGCACAACGCCGGGTTCGACGCTGCGTTCCTCACCAAGGCCGCCCAGGCCCACGGCGTGGAACTGCCCATCGCCCAGCCCCTGTGCACCTTGCGAATGTCCCGCGCACTGGACCCCGATCGCCAGTTCTCCCACCGCCTGGGCGACCTGTGCGGCCGCTACGGCATCACGCTGGTGCGCCCGCACGATGCGCTGGCCGACGCGGATGCCACCGCCGCCGTGCTGCCGCACCTGCTGGCGGCGCACGGCGTCATCAGCGTGGAGCAACTGCCGGCGCTTGCCGCGCTGGGCAACCGTCAGCCGTCGTAACGGGCCAGCAGTGCGGCGGCCGCTGCAGCCGCCAGGCTGCGCCACTCCGGCGGGTCCACCACTTCCGCACCGGGTCCCAGTTGCAGCAGCAGAGTGCGCAGCCAACGCTCGCTGGTCACCGGGAGTTCCGCCACCACATGGTCGCCGTCCTCGATGATCGAGTTCGCGGGGAAGCGCTCCACCACCCAGCGCGAGTCGCGGTCCAACCGCACCGTCGCCACCGGCAGGTCGCTGCCGGTGAACCAGGCGTCCGCGGCCGGTGGGTCCACCTCGCGCGGCTCGTCGATCACCCCGGTGGGCTCCCACGTCTCGATGCGGTCCAGCCGGAAGGTGCGCTGCTCGCCAGACGCGTGGTCGTCGGCCACCACGTACCACAGGCCACGGTCCACCAGCACCCGCCGGGGCGTGATCTCCCGGGTGCGCGGCTCGTCGGCACCGGCCGACCAGTAGGTGATGCGCAGGCGCTCCACCCGCTCCACGGCGGCGGCGATCCCGGCCGCCGACGCCGGGGCCGGGGCGTCCACCACCACCGCGTCGTCGCCCAGCGCGGCCTCCAGCTTGCGCAGCGCCCGGGCCAGCGCACCGTCGGGATCGGCACCGGGCAGCGCCATCGCCACCCGCGACGCAGCGAGCAGCGCGAAACCCTCCGGCGCGGTGAGGCCTAGCGGGCGGGTGAACACCCGTGGGATGCCGGCGTAGACCGTTCCCTCGTCGATGAACACGTCGATCATCTCGTCCACGAACGGCGGCAGGCCGCACAGCGCCGCCAACTCCAGGTCGCGGACCAGTTCTGCCTCGCCCAGCCCGAACCGCTGGGCCATCTCGGCAACGGGGACCTCACCGCGCTCCATCAACCACGGCAGCATCACCAGCAGGCGGCGCATGCGTTCGGCCGTGGGGCGCGGGCCCCGGCGAGCGGCGCTCACCGGCCACCCCCCACGGCGACGGTGCGGCGCAACCAACCCACCACGAACTCGCGTACCGGCGGCGGGCCGAGCACCTCCACAACATCGCCCCAGCCGAACAGCCACGAGGCGAAGGCGTAGACGTTGGCGCACGGCACCTCTACCTCCACCCGGCCGTCGGCTCCGGGGCTGCCACCGGGCTGGCCGAGGTCGCGGCACACCGCAGCGGCATGCGGGGCGTCCACCGCGACGGTGGCGGTGGCCGCCGGCCCGTCTCCGAGCAGGCGAGGGTCGGACGGGAAGGCGTCGCGTGGGTCGAAGCCGTCCGGCCGTTCGAAGGCACCTTCCGGACCGACCTCCACCTCGCCGTCGATGCGGTCCACACGGAACGTGCGCTGCTCGCCCCGGTCCACGTCGTGCCCGATGACGTACCAGAACCCCTGGCGCAGCAGCAGCGCGTAGGGCTGCAGCCGGCGGGGCGTGCCCCGGTAGGCGAAGCCGACCTCGCTGTGACGGGCGGTGGCGGTGCGCAACGATGGCAGCGCGGGCAACTCGGGAACGTTGGCCACCACTGGCGCGCCGCCGCGCCCTTGCGCCCCCAGCTTCAGCAAGCCGAACTGGGCGTCACCCAGCCGCGCTGCGGCCACCGCCAACTCCAGCGCCGCACGCTCGTCGTCGGCCAGTTCCAGGTCGGCCAGTTCATAGCGCCGCCGGTCGATCCAGTACGCCGTGCGCCCGGCGTCCGCCCCCGCCAGCACCGCCTGCTCCAGGGGCACGCCGATCTCCCGCAGCAGCGCCTTGTCGCGCTCGAACGCCCCGCGCAGCGCCGCCGTGCCTGCGGGGTACTGGCCGCGCAGCTCGGTGGCGATCTGGTCGGCGGTCAGCGGCGCGCGGGTCTCCAGCAGCAGGGCGACCAGGTTGGTGATCCGCTCGACGGCGTCGGCCATGTCAGCGGGCCTGGTAGTCGTAGAAGCCACGTCCGGTCTTGCGGCCCAGCAGGCCGGCTTCCACCATGCGCGACAGCAGCGGCGGCGGGGCGTACAGCGGTTCCTTGAACTCGGCGTAGAGGCTGTCGGCGACGGCCATCGTGGTGTCCAGGCCGATCAGGTCGGTGAGGCGCAGCGGGCCCATCGGGTGGTTGCAGCCCTCCACCATGCCGCTGTCGATGTCCTCCGCCGTGGCGAAGCCACTCTCCATCATGCGGATGGCGGACAGCAGGTACGGGATGAGCAGGGCGTTGACGATGAAGCCGGCGCGGTCCTGGCTGCGGATGACCCGCTTGCCGAGCACGTCGGTGGCGAATGCCTGGGCGCGCCCGGTGGTCGCGTCGGACGTGAGCAGCGACGTGACCAGTTCCACCAGGCGCAACACGGGGACCGGGTTGAAGAAGTGGATGCCGATGACCTGCTCGGGCCGGCCGGTGGCGATGCCCAGCTTCATGATCGGGATGGAACTGGTGTTGCTGGCCAGGATCGCCGCGGGGTCGGTGACGACCCGGTCGAGGTTGCGGAACACCTCGGTCTTCAGCGCTTCGTCCTCCACCACGGCCTCCACCACCAGTTGGCGGTCCGAGAGGTCGGCGATGTCGGTGGTGAAGCCCAGCCGGGCCAGCGCGCCGTCCCGTTCCTCCTCCGTCAGCTTGCCGGCGCGGATGCCGCGGTCCAGGCTGGTGACGATGCGGCCGCGGCCCCGCTCGCAGGCCTCGGCGTCCACCTCGCGGACCATCACGTCCAGGCCGGCACGGACACACACCTCGGCGATGCCGGAGCCCATCAGCCCGGCACCCACCACACCGACACGCTGGATTTCGGTGGCGCCGTGCATCTCGGGGGAAGTCGTCATGGCGATGAGTCTGCCGGATTCACGGCGACCCGCCGGACATCGCCCCCGCTGCCGTACCCTGCCTGCATGGCCGCGCTCCCACCGCTCCCCCGCCCGGCGGCGACCCGGTTGGCCGTGCGCCTGACGCCGGATGCACTCCGCCGGGTCCGTGGCGGCCACCCGTGGGTCTTCGCCGAGTCCATCACCTCCGTGTCGCGCGACGGCGCACCCGGCGATCTGGTGGTGGTCTTCGGGCCGGACCGCGCCTTCGCCGCCATCGGGTTGTGGGACCCCGCCAGCCCGATCCGCATCAAGGTGCTGCACCAGGGCAAGCCGGTCACCGTGGACCGTGCGTTCTGGGTCGCCCGGCTGGCGGCCGCATTGGCCGTGCGGCAACCGCTGCTGGCCGCGGGCGACACCACCGGCTACCGGGTGATCAACGGGGAGAACGACGGCTTCCCCGGCCTGGTGCTGGACGCCTACGACCGCACGCTCGTGCTGAAGCTGTACTCGGCAGCATGGGTGCCGCACCTCGCCGACGTGCTCCCCGCGGTGGAGGCGGCACTGCGCCCCTCGGCCGTCGTGCTACGTCTGGCCCGCCAGCTGGACCCTGCCGACCTGCACGGTCTGGAGGAAGGCGACGCGCTCGTGGGCGTGCCGCCGGACGGCCCGGTGCTGTTCCACGAGCGGGGTCTGGTGTTCGAGGCGGATGTGGTGCGCGGCCAGAAGACCGGCCACTTCCTCGACCAGCGCGACAACCGGGCCTGGCCGGCGCCCTGGCCGCCGGGGCGGGTGCTGGACGTGTTCGCCAGCACCGGGGCTTCACGGTGCACGCCGCCGCAGGTGGCGCGACGGAGGTGATGGCAGTGGATCTCAGCGCCCCCACGCTGGCCGTCGCCGAACGGAACGTGGCCCACAACGCCCACCGTCCTGAGGTGGCGGCGTGCCGGGTGCGCCCGGTGGTGGCGGATGCGTTCGACGGATGGAACGCCTCGGCCGCCGTGGCGAACGGTTCGACCTGGTGGTGGTGGACCCACCGTCGTTCGCCCAGCGCCAGCAGCAGGTGCCCCGGGCGCTCGCCGCCTACGCCCGCCTCACCGAGCTGGCCGTGCGCCTGGTGCGACCCGGAGCGCCCTGCTGCAATGCTCGTGCAGCAGCCGGGTGGAGTGCCGACCAGTTCCATGCCGGGGTGGCCGCGCCGCCGCCCGCTGGCCGCCCGCTGACGGAGTTGCGCCGCACGGCCCACGCCGTGGACCACCCCGTCACCTTCCCGGAAGGCGCCTACCTGAAGGCTGTCCTGGCCGACGTGCCCTGAGCGGGGTTCAGCCGCCGACGCGGTGGGCGCGGTACCACTGGATGGCCGCCGACGTGGAGGCGTCGTGGGCCGGCGCCGCGGTGGACGTCAGCTCCGGGGTGATCTTGTTGGCCAGCGCCTTGCCCAGCTCCACACCCCATTGGTCGAAGCTGTTCACGCCCCACACCACGCTCTGCACGAACACCGTGTGCTCGTACAGCGCGATCAGCTGACCGAGCACGGACGGCGTCAGCTGCGGGGCCAGGATGGTGGTGCTCGGCCGGTTGCCGGGGAACACCCGGTGCGCCTGCTGGTGCGCGGGCACGCCCTCGGCCACCACCTCCTCCAGCGTCTTGCCGAACGCCAGCGCCTCGCCCTGGGCGAACAGGTTGGCCATCAGCAGGTCGTGCTGGGCCAGCAGCGGGTGGTTGGGCCGGGCGAAGCCGACGAAGTCCACCGGCACCAGCCGGGTGCCCTGGTGGAGCAACTGGTAGAAGGCGTGCTGGCCGTTGGTGCCCGGCTCGCCCCACACCACCGGCCCGGTGGACGTGGCCACCGCCTCGCCGTCCAGCCGCACCCCTTGCCGTTGCTCTCCATGTCCAGCTGCTGGAGGTAGGCGGGGAAGCGGCGCAGCTCGTGGGCGTACGGCAGCACGGCCTTCGTCTGCGCCCCGAGCACGTTGTGGTACCAGATGCCGAGCATCCCCTGGAGGACCGGTGCGTTCTCCGCCAGCGGCGCGGTGCGGAAGTGGGTGTCCATCGCGTGGAACCCGGCGAGGAAGTCGTGGAAGCCGTCGGGCCCGATCAGCAGCATCAGCGACAGGCCGATGGCGGAGTCCACGCTGTACCGGCCGCCCACCCAGTCCCAGAAGCCGAACATGTTGGCCGTGTCGATGCCGAACTCGGCCACCTTCTCGGCGTTGGTGCTGACGGCGACGAAGTGCTGCGCCACCGCGGCGTCACCCAGCGCCGAGCCGTGAGCCAGCGGCGGGCCTCGGTGGCGTTGGTGATGGTCTCGATCGTGGTGAACGTTCGAGCTGACGACCACCAGCGTGGTCGCTGGTCCAGCGCCTCCAGGTTCTGGTGGATGTCCGCACCGTCCACGTTGGACACGAAGTGGCAGTGCAGCCGCGGGTGGCCGAACGCCTCCAGCGCCAGCACCGCATCGCCGGCCCGAGGTCGCTCGCCGATGCCGATGTTGACGACGTGCTCGATCGCCGGCCGGTGGCACCGACCCACTGCCCGTCGCGAATCCGGGTGGCGAAGCGCGGCCATCTGGTCGAGCACCGCGTGCACGTCCGGCACCACGATCGCGGCTGTCCACCTCCACCCGTGCCGACGACGGAAAGCGCGCAGCGCGGTGTGCAGCACGGCGCGGTCCTCCGTGGTGTTGATCCGAGCCGGCGAACATCGCATCGCGGCGTTCCTCCACCCCGGCAGCGGCGGCCACGGCCAGCAGGCGGCCACCACCTGGTCGTCCACGAGATAGCTTCGACCAGTCCAGACGCGCAGGTCGGCGGCCTGGGTGAGATAGCGCTGTGCCCGGCCCGGGTCGTTGGCGAACAGGCGTGCGCAGGTGCGGCGGGCGAGGAGTGGCCTGCAGGTGGGCCGACCACTGGGGTGACCGTGATGTCCATCACGGCCGACCCTACCCAGCGACGCCGGCGCGGGCCGCGGCGGCGGCAGTCCACCACGACGACCGTGCCGGCGCGGCGAACGTGCTGGACCGGCAGCGCCAGGTCGCCCAGCAGCCAACCTTCCAGCGGGGCCGCCTTCGCCGGGCCGGTGCCAGCACCAGCCGCCGGCGGGCGGCGTTCACCGCCGCGGCGGTGAGCGTCAGCCGTTCGCGCCCGGCGTACTCGGGGCACCAGGCGACGAGGCCCGGCTGCTCGGCGACGTCCGTGCCCGGCGGCCAGCTGGCCGTGTGCCCGTCGTCGCCGAGGCCGAGGTGCACGAGGTCCAACTGCGCCGGCAGGGAGGCCGTACTCGGCGGGCCGCCGCCTCGGTCGCCCGCCGTCACCGGCATGAGGTGCAGCCGTGCGCCGGCGTCGGCCAGCGGTGCCAGCAGGCCGGCGTTGCGGGCGGGGTCGCCGTCCGGGGCGACGCGCTCGTCCACCTGCCACACGCCGACCCGGCGCCAGTCGACGCCACTGCCCGCCAGGTCGTCCACCATCGCCGCCGGCGTCCGGCCGCCGCTGAGGGCGAGCGTCGCCGTGCCCCGCCGGGAGACCGCGGCCCGCAGCACCCGGGCGATGAACCCGGCCGCGACCTGGGCAGCGGTTGCTGCATCCGGTGGCGATGCGGACGTCCACCTCACACCCGCCGGAGGAACTCGACGACCGGGGCGGTGAAGGCGTCGTTGCGGTCACCGGCGACCATGTGGTGGGCGTCCTGCACGTCCACGTATTCGGCGTGGGGCACCAGTTCGAGGAACTCCCTCGCAGCCTCCTCGCTGACCACGTCGCTCATCCGGCCACGGACCAGCAGCACTGGCAAGGTCAGGCGGCGGGCGTGCTCCACGAAGATGTCCACGTGAGTGCTGGTCCGCGGGCGCCGATCCTCGCTCATGAACGCAGGGTCCCAGTGCCAGTAGAGGCGGCCGTCCGCCCCCGTCCGCAGGTTGCGGGCCAACCCGTCGAGGTTCGTCGGGCGGGGCCGGTGCGGCAGGTACTCGGCGACGGCGTCGGCCACTTCGTCCAGGGAGCCGAACCCTTCCGGGCGACCGGTCATGAAGTCGATGATCCGGGCGATGCCCTGCGCCTCGGAGCGATGGGCGATGTCCACCAGCACGAGTGCGCGACCGCACGGCGGCAGCCCCTCCTCCACCCGGGCGCCCTCGGTCCAGAAGCCGGTGATCCCGCCCATCGACGCGCCGACCACCGCCGGGCGGCCGTTGCCCGCCGCGGCCAGGAGGTCGCACCAGCGCTCCATGTCGTGACGCATCACCGCCATCGAGTAGTCGCCCGTCGGGTCCCAGTCGCTCTCGCCGTGGCCGCGCAGGTCGGCGCTGACGGCGTAGAAGCCGGCCCTGGCCAGCGCCGAGGCGGTGCCGCCCCACGAGTGGCGGGTCTGGCCGCCACCGTGCAGCAGCAGGACCGGCGGGTGGGCCGGGTCGCCGTAGGCATCGGCCACCAGGCGCACCTCGTTCGCACCGGTGCACTCGATCTTCAGATGGCGGATGCTCACTGGCCGGTGAACTTCGGTTCGCGGCGCTCGAGGAAGGCGGCCACGCCCTCCCGGTGGTCGGCGGTGCGGAACAGCTCCCCCAGGCTGCGCGACACCCACTCGCCGAGGTCGGTCCAGTTCGGGTCCAGCGCCGTCCGCAGGCCGGCCTTCAACCGCTGCACCGCCAGCGGAGGGCGGGCGGCGATCTTCGCGGCCAGCTCCATGGCCGTCGGCATGAGCTCCTCGTGGGGCACCACCCGCGACACCATGCCCATCTCGCCTGCCGCCGCGGCAGTGATGACGTCGCCGGTGTAGAGCAGCTCCGCGGCGCGCTCGCGGCCGACCAGCGAGGCCAGGCGCCCGAGGCCGGCGACGTCGCTGCACAGGCCGCGCAGCACGAACAGCTCGCCGAACTTGGCCTTCTCCGACGCCACGCGGATGTCCGCCATCAGCGCCAGCTCCATGCCCCAGCCGACGGCTGCGCCGTTGACCGCGGCGATGACGGGGATGTCGGTGTGCAGCAGCGCGTCCGCCGCCGGGGTGAGGCGCGGTTTGACGGCCACCGGGGCCGCGCCCTCGGCGCCGCCGCCCATCACCTCGCGTACGTCGTCGCCGGAGCAGAACGCCGGGTCCGCGCCGGTGATGACGATGCACCTTGCGGTGGACGTGCGGACGGCCGTCTCCAGCTCGTCGTAGCTGCGGTACCGCAGCGCATTGCGCACCTCGGGACGGTCGATGGTGAGGACGTCGACCTCGCCGATCCGATCAACTCGCACGTCGGTCATGGCCGTACTGTAGGGACCATGACCTCGCTCAGCCCCACCGGACTCCAGGCCCTGCACCAGCGGATCCAGCAGGAGGTCGACGACGGGTTGGTCACCGCGGCGCAGGTCGCCATCGGGCTCGACGGAGGGGTCGCCGAGTTCGCCGCCTTCGGCGCAGCCACCGAGGCGAGCCGCTTCGTCATCTTCTCCGCCACGAAGGCCCTCACGGCCATGGCGCTCCTCCCCCACCTGGCGGACGGCACGGTGGAGCTCACCGCCCCGGTGGCCCGGTACATCCCCGAGTTCGGCCACCACGGCAAGGACGAGGTCACCGTCCTCCAACTGCTCACGATGCAGGGCGGCTTCCCGCAGGCGCTCATCAGCCCGGCCCGCTGGGGCACCAGCGAGGGCCGCCGCGCCGCGTTCGCCGAGTGGACGCTGGACTGGCGGCCCGGCACGCGTACCGAATACCACCCGATCAGCGCGCACTGGGTCATCGCCGAGTTGATCGAGACGATGACCGGCCGCCCATACGTGGACGTCGTGCACGAGCGGGTGGTGGCACCCGCCGACACCGCCCCGGTCCTGGGGCCGGCGGCGGTGGAGGCCGGCGCCCCGACGACGGTGCGCTCCATCGGTAGCTACCCGGACGACGTCGCCGCGCTCGTCGCCACGTTCGGCCGGGAGGACCTCGTGCCGACGGCCAGCGTCACCCCCGAGGCCCTGCTGTCGATGAACGACAGCCGCGCCCAGGCCGCCGCCATCCCGGCCGGCGGGGGGATTGCCACCGCCGCCGGTGTCGCCGCCATCTACCAGCACTTCCTCCACAACCACGGCGCCGCGCTGCCGGACGATTGGCTGGCGGATGCCGTCGGCACCGTCCGCAACGGTTCGATCAACGTCACCGACAAGGTGCCCGCCAACCGCACCGTCGCCGGTTACGTGGCCGGCTCCGACGGCTACCACCTCCACCGCTGGCTGCCGGCCGCGCCCCAGGCGTTCGGCCACGCCGGCGCCGGCGGGCAGCTGTGCTGGGCGGACCCCGCCAGCGGCATCAGCTTCTCGTTCCTCCACGACACCCTCCACCAGGACCCGCGCGTGGAGTTCCGCCGCGCCGCCGACCTGCATGGGCTGGTGCTCGACCTGATCGCCGACTGAGCCGCCGCGTGTCGACACCCGAGCACCCCGACCACCGCGCCGGCATCATCGCCGGCCTCTCCGCGTACACCGTCTGGGGTCTGCTCACGATCTACTGGAAGCAACTGCACGAGTTTGATGCCTTCGAACTGATCGGCTGGCGGGTCTGCGCCGCCTCGGTGCTGATGGCCATCGTGCTCACGGTCACCCGGCGCTGGAAGCGGGTCATCGCCATCCGCCGCGACCCCCGCCTGCTGGGCCGGGTGGCCGCCGCCGCGTTCTTCCTCACCGTCAACTGGACCACGTACGTCTACGCGGTGGTGCACGGCCATGTGCTGGAGACGGCCCTCGGCTACTTCACCGCCCCGATCGGCACCGTGCTGGTGGGTGTGCTGATCCTCCACGAATCGCTGCGCCCGGCGCAGAAGCTGTCGCTGGGCTTCGCTGCGGCAGCCGTGGTGGTGCTCACCATCGCCAACGGCACCCTGCCATGGATCGCCATCCTGCTCACCGTCAGCTGGGTCTGGTACGGCTACCTCAAGAAGCACGTGCCGCTCAGCCCGGCGGAGAGCATGGCTGCCGAGGTGTTCCTGCTGTTGCCGATCGCAGTCACCGTGGCCATCTGGCTGGGCAGCCGGCCCGGCAGCATCCCGCACACGGCGTCGCACATGGAACTCGGGCTCGCAGCCCTCACCGGTCTGGTCACCGTGACGCCGCTGACCCTGTTCGCCTTCGCTGCGCAGCGGGTGCCGCTGACCACGCTTGGCCCCATGCAGTACCTGGTGCCGTCGATGAACTTCTTCATCGGGTGGCTGATGTACGACGAATCGTTGCCGCCGTCGCGCATGGCCGGCTTCGCGCTGGTCTGGCTGGCCCTCGCCGTCCTCACCGTGGACGGGTGGCAGCGCTCGCGGCGCGTGATGGAGCCCGACGCGCTTGAGCCCGCTTGCTAGAGTCCGCCGAACGACCACGACCCGGAGGAACCCCCCGTGAAGACCCGTGCCCTGATCGCAGCCACGTTCGGCCTCACCATGCTGCTCGCTGCCTGCAGCAACGACGAGACGGACTACAAGGAGAACGCCCAGGCGTTCATCATGAGCGACACCGTCGAGAATGCCGTCGGCCTGACGTTCACCAACGCTGCATGCACCGAGCCGCCGAGCACCGATGTCGGCTCCAAGTTCCAGTGCACTGCGCTGGGCAGCGATGGCGTCACCTACGTCTTCGATCTGGAGATCAAGGACAAGGACTACTACGAGGTGGTCGGCGTCGCCCCGAAGGGCTGACGCTCACGTCAACCCGCCCGGGTCCACCGGGATCCCGAAGCGCACCCGGTTGTGGGCGTGCGCCAGATGCTGGAGTGAGAACGCCGCCTTCAGCGCGGTGAGCTGCCCCTGCGCCTCCAGCGTCTGGTTGACGCTCTCCTTGGCCAACCGCAACGCGAACGACGGCCGGGTGGCGATCCGCCGGGCCATGTCCATCGTGGCCGTGCGCAGCTCCGGCGCCGGCACCACATGGTTCACCATGCCCAGGCGCTGGGCCTCCGGCGCCGTCACCCAGTCGCCGGTGAACAGGTACTCCTTGGCCTTGCGCGCCCCGAACTCCCACGGGTGGGCGAAGTACTCCACCCCGTTCACCCCCATCCCGACGACCGGGTCGCTGAACAGCGCGTCCTCGGCGGCGAAGATCACGTCGGCCACCCACAGCAGCATCAGGCCGCCGGCGATGGTCTTGCCCTGCGCGGCCGCCAGCAGGGGCTTGGGCAGGTTGCGCCACCGCCAGCACATCTGGAAGTACAGCTCGTCCTCCCACGCGAAGTGCCCTTCCTGGCCCTCCGCAGAGAACCCGCCGTTGGGGGTCACCAGTGGGAACTCGCGGAAGCTCTCCTGGTCGCGCAGGTCATGGCCGCTGCTGAAGTGCGGGCCGTCGGCCTGCAGCACGATCACCTTCACGTCGCTGCGCCGTGCTGCGTCGTCGAAGGCAGCGTTCATCTCGTAGGTCATCCGTTTGTTCTGGGCGTTGCGCGCCTCGGGCCGGTCCAGGGTGACCACGGCGATGCCGCCGTCCCCCGGATCGACGATCTCGTAGCGGATGGTGGACAGGTCGTCGAGCGAGATCCCCATGGGCCGACAGTACCGCCGGAACGCGAAGCGGCCCGCCCCGGAGGGCGGGCCGCATCAGGCGTTCGGATGATCCGGAGGGATCAGCTCTCGAACTCGGTGACCACGTCGCCGATGTCGGTGAACGTCGCCGTGTCGGCGTCGTACTGGCGCACGATCAGGCTCTCCGCCAGGTACACGTCGGTCTCGCCGCTCAGCTTGTAGTTGATGCCGGGCAGCAGCAGCGACGCATGGAAGTCGAAGTTGCGGGCGGCGTTGATGATGCTGGCGCGGGTGAGGCCCTCGGGGCTCTCCATGGCCTGCTTCAGGATGGCAACGGTGATCTCACCGGTGGTCCAGCCGGTGGCAGCCGTGGCGGCGATGTCGCTGAGGCCCTTGGAGTCCATGTACGCCAGGTACTCGGCGACCTCCGGGATGTCGGCGTTGGCCGGGTTGACCACGTCGATGCCGTTGCCGGAGGTGTAGAGGCCGTCAGCCGCAGCGCCGGAAGCGCCGAGGATCAGGCTGCTGGCGCAGGTGTTGGTGATGTAGACCTGCGGGTCCCAGCCCGGGTTGGCCGCCTTGGCGTTGGCCACCTCGGTGAGGAAGCCGATGCACTGGGCGCCCAGCGGCACCGCCATGATCGCGTCGGGCGCGAGGGCGGCGATGTTGGTGATCTGGGCGGTGGGCGGGGCCTGGTCGGTGGCCTCGATGGTCTCCTGGCCGACGACCTCGATGCCGAACTCACCGGCGATCTCGTTGAACGCGTCCACGTACACCTGGCCGAACTCGTTGTTCACGTTGAACAGCGCGACCTTGGCACCGTCGGGGTGCTGCTCGCGGATGTTCGCCGCGTACACCTTCGACTCGATGGTGTAGGGCACCAGCTGGCCGGTGGTCCACGGGTAGTTGGCCACATCGCCCCACAGCGGCGAACCGGTGAGGTTGTTCAGCTGCGGGATGCAGTTCTGGTTCAGCGTGTCGCGCACGGCGGCGTTGTTGGCCGAACCGATGATGCCGGAGAACATGTCCGCACCGCCGTCGAGGCGGGCAGCCACGGCGCCAGGCGTGAGCTCGGCGTTGTACTGGTCGTCCTCGATCGTCAGCTCGATCTGCAGGTCGCCCAGCAGGCCGTTCTCGTTGGCGTAGTCGATGTAGGCCTGCATGCCACGGGCCACCGGCTCGAACGCCGCAGCAGCGGCGCCACCGGTGAGCGGCATGACGGAGGCGACGTTGATGGTGCCCTCGATGGGGGCGTTCGCTGCATCCGGATCCACGCAGAGGTCGGTGTCGACCATCCACATGTCGTCCATCGGCATCGAGTCGGTGGTCATCGGCTCGGTGGTGTCGGTGCCCTCGGTGGTCTCCGTCGCGCCGGTGGTACCCGGTGCTTCGGTCGAGGCCGACGTGGTGTCGGACGACGAGCTGTCGTCGCTGCACGCGGCGGCGAAGAGGGCGCTGGCGGCGATGAACGCCCCAATCACCCGAGTACGACGCTTCATTGAGGCTCCCCCTCGTTGGTGGTTTCGGTTGCACTGACGGTTGCCAGTGCTGGCGTTGCGGCCGACCCGGCAGGCCGGGGAAGGACGCGAACGACAAGTGGACTGTACTGCTTCCAGAGGCCCGCGATCCCTCTCGGAGCGACGAACATGAGGACGATCAGCAACAGGGCGAAGATGCCGTCGGCGGGCGAGATCTTCGACCAGCCGAACAGTGGGCGGATGAGGCCGGGGATCTTCTCGTCGTCGGCCCACGACCCCGTCTTGTCCGTGACGAACACGTACAGGGTGGAACCGAGGATCGGACCCCACAGCGAGCCGGCGCCGCCGATGACCATGGCGATCAGGAACGTGATGGCGCCGAGCACCGTCAGGCTGGCGATGCCCTCCGGGCTGATGCCGCCGGTCTTGATGGCCACCACGCAGCCGGGCAGGGCGCACAGACCGGCCGAGATGCCGAACACGAACGCCTTCGTGCGCACCAGGTTGACACCCATCACCGCAGCGGCGGTCTCGTTGTCGCGAATGGCGATCAGCGAGCGGCCGACACGGCTCTTCACCACACCACGGCAGGCGAGGTAGATGATGACCACGACGATGAGGGCGATCCAGTACCAGAAGGCGCTCTTGTTGTCGAGGCGGCGCAGGTCGCCGAAGAAGTCGTGCCCGAAGACCTTGAACGTCTGCAGCTGGCCCTTCTTCGCCGGCCCGATGTCGAACCCGGTGGTGGTCTTGGCCACCCCAGCGCACGTTCGCGTGGCGCTGGTGGCCGGGCAGGACAGGGGCAGGCCGGAGCCGCCGCCGGTGAGCCAGGAGAACCGCTTCCACGTGAGCAACTGGGGGAACACCAGGCCCAACGCCAAGGTGACGAGTGCGAGGTAGACCCCCTTGATCCGGGCGGCTGGGAAGGACACCAGCACCCCGATGAAGAAGGCCACCACGAAGGCCACCGGGAACGTCGCCCATGGGCTGAAGCCCCAGCGGGACACCATGATGCCCGTGGTGTAGGCGCCAATGCCCAGGAAGGCGCTGTGGCCGATGGAGATCTGCCCGGTGTAGCCGAGCACCAGGTTCAGCGCCATGGCCGCCGACATGAGCGTCATGGCCTCGATGGAGGTGGTGATGAGGCTGGCACTGCCCTTGGTGGGCACCCACAACAGCAGGGCCACCAGCAGGACCGCCGTGGCGATGCGGATCGCCCAATGGGCGACGCTGCCCTCGCGGATCGTGACGAGCGACTTCATACGCGTTCCACCTTCGGGGTGCCGAACAGGCCGGAGGGTTTCACCAGCAGGACGCCGACGATCACCAGCAGGGCGACGCCCAGCTTGAGCTCCTGGCCGACCCAGTCGATGTAGCCGGACGCCAGGTTCTCCACCAGGCCGATGATCATGCCGCCGACGACCGCGCCGACCGGCGAGTCGAACCCGCCGAGCGTGGCCGCCGCCGAGCCGTAGATGAAGATGCCGAACATCAGGCCGAGGTTGACGGTGCCGTTGAGGCCACCCATCACCACGCCGCCGACGGCGCCGATGGCCGCCGCCAGACCCCAGCTGACCATCAGCACCACGTGGGTGCGGATGCCGGTGAGCTTGGCGCTCTCGGCGTTGCTGGCCACCGCCCTCATCGCCAAGCCGAACTTGGTGAAGTTGAACAGCAGGTACAGCATCACGCTGATGCCCAGCACGAGCGCCAGGATGCCCACGCGCTCCCACCGGATGGTGGCGCCGAGGATCTTGAAGTGGTCCTCCGGCTTGCTGGGGAACAGGCTGGGAAAGCGGCCCTGCTTGCTGCCCACGGCCGTGGTCGGCAGCTGCTGGTTGCCCCAGATGGCCCCATCCAGCCAGTTGAGGAACCGGAACAGGCCGAGCGTCACGATGAACACGGCGAACGGCGACTTCTTGCTGATCGGGCGCACCAGGGTGACCTCGGTGAGCGAACCGACCACGAAGCCGACCCCCATGCCCAACACCAGGGCGATCCACACGGGGATGCCCCACTCGCCGAACTGGTAGACGCAGTACGTGGAGAGCAGGGCCATTTCGCCCTGGGCGAAGTTGAGGTGGCCGGTGCCTCGGTAGATGATGACCAGGCCGAGGGCGATGAGCGCGTAGACGCTGCCCTGGCTGATGCCGTCGATGACTCGTTGCAGGAACAGATCCATCTAGAACCCCAGGTATGCCTTGCGAATGGAGTCGTCGGCGCTGAGCTCCTCAGAGGTGCCGCTGGCGACGATCCGGCCGGTCTCCAGCAGGTAGACCCGGCTGGCGATGTGCATGGCCAGGTTCGCGTTCTGCTCTACGAGCAGCACGGACAGGCCGTCCTCCTTGTTGAGCCGCCCGAGCACGTCGAACAACTCCTGGGTGATGAGCGGGGCGAGGCCCAGGCTGGGCTCGTCGCAGAGCAGCAGCTTCGGCCGGCTCATCAGCGCCCGGGCGATGGCCAGCATCTGCTGCTCGCCGCCACTGAGGCTGCCGGCCTTCTGCGAGCTGCGCTCCGCCAGCCGGGGGAACACCTCGAACCAGCGGGCCATGTCGTCGCGGACGTCGGACGCCTTGTGGCGCACGTAGGCGCCGGCCAGCAGGTTGTCCTCCACCGACAGTTCCGGGAAGGTGCCGCGGCCTTGGGGCACCTGGGCGATGCCGGCTCGGACGATGTGGTCCGGGCTCCACTTGGTGATGTTCTGGCCTTCCATCTCGATCGCGCCCTGACGGCCGATGAGGCCGGAGATGGCCCGCATGGTGGTGGTCTTGCCGGCCCCGTTGGCGCCGAGCATCACCACCAGTTCGCCTTCACCGACTTCCAGGTCCAGGCCGTGCAACACGGACACCGGGCCGTAGCCGGCGGTGAGGCCTTCGATCTTCAGCATGCTCATGACGACCCCAGGTAGGCGGCGATGACGGCTTCGTCGCGCTGCACCTCGTCTGGTGTGCCGTCGGCGATCTTGCGACCGAACTCCATCGCGACCACCCGGTCGCTGATCCCCATCACCATGCTCATGTGGTGCTCCACCAGCAGCACGGTGAGGTCGAACTGGTTGCGGATCTTCACGATGGTGTCCGCCAGTTCGTCGACCTCGCCGTGGGTGAGGCCGCTGGCCGGCTCGTCCATCAGCAAGAAGCTGGGGCGGGCGGCCAGCGCACGGGCGATCTCCAGACGCTTCAGGGTGCCGAACGGCAGGCCCATCGCCGGGCGGAACGCCAGCGCCCCGAGGCCCAGTTCGTTGAGCAGGTCGCCGGCGAAGTTGCGGGTGGCCACGTTCTCCTTGTGGGCGCCGATGCGGAACACCGCCCGGCCGAAGCCGATCTTGCCCTGGCTGTGGGCCCCCACCATCACGTTGTCCAGCAGCGACATCGTGGGGAACAGGGCCAGGTTCTGGAAGGTGCGGGCGATCCCCAGCTTGGCGATCCCGTGGGCCGGGACCTCCAGCAACTCCTGCCCGCGGAACCGGACCGACCCGGAGGTCGGCTGGTAGATGCGGCTGACGACGTTGAACATCGTCGTCTTGCCGGCCCCGTTCGGACCGATGAGGCCGCAGATGTGGCCCTCCTCGATCGAGAACGAGAGTCCGTCGAGCGCGACGATGCCGCCGAAGCGCACCGTCACGTCGTCTACGTCGAGCAAACTCACGCCGAGTCTTCCCCCTCCGTGCTTGAGTTCCCGACACCGTAGCCGGTGCCGCGCGTCACATCACCAATCGAGTTGCTCCGCGCTCCGAGTCGTTCCCTAACGTCGCAGCCGTGACGACGATCCCCACGTTCTCCATTGCCGACTTTCTCGCCGCCGACGACCCTGTGCCGGCCGCGCAGGCGCTGTGCCGGGCATGCCACGACATCGGCTTCCTGTACGTGGTGGACCACGGGGTGCCGGCCGACTTCGTGGACCACTACTTCGGCCTGCTGGAGCAGTTCTTCGCCCTGCCCGACGACGTGAAGGCGCAGATCGACAAGCGCCGGTCGCCCCACTTCCGGGGGTGGGAGCAGGTGGGCGCCGAGCTCACCAACAACCGGGTGGACCACCGCGAGCAACTGGACCTGTGCACCGAGCACCCGCCGTACGGTCCGGAGGCGGAGCCGCCGTACCTCCGCCTCGACGGCCCCAACCCCTGGCTGCCCGACGAGGTGCTGCCCGGCTTCCGCGCTGCGGTGGAGCAGTTCTTCGCCGAGACAGGGCGGGTGGCGTGGACGCTGATGGAAGCGATGTCGCTGGGCCTCGGGCTGGACCGCCATCACCTCCGCAACCTCTTCGGCGAGCGGCCGTTCAGCCTGGTGAAGCTGATCCACTACCCCACCACACCGCCCGGCGAGGCCGGGGTCAACGCCCACCACGACGCCGGGTTCCTCACCGTGCTGCTGCAGCACGGCGTGGGTGGGCTGCAGGCCCAGGGCCCCGACGGCGAGTGGATCGACGTGGACCCGCCCGCAGGCGCGTTCATCATCAACGTGGGAGAGATGCTGCAGGCGTTGACGGCCAACTACTTCGTCGCCGCCACCCATCGGGTCATCGCCACTGAGGAGCGCTTCTCCAGCGCCTACTTCCACGGGCCGGACCTGCGCACCCCGCTGCACGCGCTGCCGCTGCCGACCCGGTTCGCCGACGCCGTCGCCGCCAGCCCCCGCCACCGCGCCGCCGGCTTCATGGCCAAGCGGAACGAGTTGCTCGACGGGGCCGACGGAATCGACTCAGCCAGCGCGCCCGTGTTCGGCGAGCAGATGTGGAACTACTACGTGCGCAGCTACCCCGAGGTGGTGGAGGCGCACTTCCCCGGCGCTGTACCCAGCGCCTGAACCTGGTCAGGCAGCGTCGGCGGCCGCGGTGGCGGCCTCGATCAGCGCCATCGCCCGCACGTCGTTGGCCAGGTTGCCGGCCATCTTGTTCATCACGTAGCCGAGGGCCAGGCCGCGTTCGGGTTGGGCGAACGCCACCGAGCCACCGGCGCCCGGGTGCCCGTAGCACCCTGGGCCGGCGAAGGGCATGAACATGCTGGGCGTCATGAAGCCCATGCCGAAGGCGGTGGGCACGATGAGGCAGGCGTCGGGCTCGTTCTCCGGGGTGACGGTGCGGCGGGCGACCTCACGGACCTCGTCGTCCAGCAGCTGCACCCCGTCCACCGGGGCCATCGTGGCGGCGTAGATGCGGGCCAGCGCGCCGGCGTTGGTGATGGCGTTGGCCGCGGGGATCTCGGCGGCGTGCACGGCCCGGGTGTTCCACGGGTTCTCGCCATCGGCGGCGAAGGCGCCGTTCAGGCTCAGCGCCCGGCCGGCGTTGGTGCCCGGCCCCATGAACATCTCGATCATCTGGCGCACCGCGGGGTCCTCCACGGCGTCGCCGCCCAGGCCACCGATCATCGGCGACACCCGGGACTCGTGCTGCTCGGGCAGCCCGAGGTAGCACTCGGCACCCACCGGGCCGGCGATCTCGTCCTGCACGAAGCGGCCGATGCTGCGGTGTGCAGGGTCGGCGCGGCGCACCAACTCGCCGGCCAGCCAGCCGTAGGTGAGGGCGTGGTACCCGTGGGTGCTGCCGATCGGCCACTCCGGCGCCGTGTCGGCCAGGCGGGCGGTGATCGTCGGCCAATCCAGGGCCTCCGCCATGGTGATGTCGCCCTGCACGCTGAACAGGCCGCACTGGTGGCTGAGCAGTTGGGCCACCGTGGCCTCACCTTTGCCGTGCGCGGCGAACTCCGGCCAGTACTCGGCCACCGGACGGTCGTAAGCCAGCCAGCCGCGCTGCACGCAGATGGCCGCCGCGATCGCCGTGATGCCCTTGGTGGTGCTGAACACGAGTTGCAGCGTGTCGGCGTCGTAGGGGCGGGTCTCGGACTGGTCGAACCAGCCGCCGGTGAGGTCCACCACGGGGGCCCCACGGTGGTAGACGGCGACGCCGGCGCCGACGTCCTCGCCCTCGGTGAGGTTGTGCTCGAACGCGGCGCGAACGCCTTCCCAGCCGGGGGCGACGAATCCGTTGCTGCTCATGAAGGCGGACGGTAGCCCCCGCACCGCCCGTCGCGCCCGTCGGACAGGCATTGGAGGGTTTCGGGCGCACCTCCGAGCACGAAACCCTCCGGCTACTCGTGCCAGTCGAGGGCGGCGCGCATGGTGGTGTCGAAGTCCTCGAAGGGCATCGACGACTTCGTGGCGATGATCAGGTCGGCGTCCGCGCCCACCGGCCAGCGAAGCTTGCCCGGGCGCTCCGTGGCGGCCTGGTAGATGACATCGGCCACCTGCTGGGGGTCGGCCGGCTGGCCGTTCACCAGGCTGCGCTGGGCGGCGCGGAACCGCTGCCATCGATCGTGCTCCGCGGTGTCCTCCGTCATCGCCGCGACCGTGAACCCCTTCGCACCCAGCTGGGTGGCGAACTGGCCAGGCTCCACCACGCTCACCCGGATGCCCAGTTGCGACAGCTCGAAGTGCATCGCCTCGGTCAGGGCCTCGACGGCATGCTTGCTGGCGGCGTAGATGCCCCCGTACGGCGCACCCACCAACCCGGCCACGGAGCCCACCGTGACGAAGGCGCCGCCGCCCTGCGCCACCATGTGCGGCACCACGGCCCGGGCCATGCGCACCACGCCGAGCACGTTGGTGTCCATCTGGCGCAGCACCTCCTCGTCGGCGGCCAGATGCACGGCACCGAACACCTCGATGCCGGCGTTGTTGACCACGATGTCCAGGCTGCCGGCGCGCTCGATCACCTCGGCCACGGCGGCCTGCACCGAGTGGTCGACGGTGACGTCCAGCGGCAGCTGCTCGATCTCCGGGACCTCGTTGATCGCGGCCGACGCCCCCGGACGACGCATGGTGGCGAACACACGGTGGCCGTTGCGGTGGAACGTGAGCGCAGCGAGTTCGCCGAACCCGCTGCTGCAGCCGGTGATGAGCACGGTGGACATGGGGCGCGACCGTAGTGGCGGGCGGCTACCGTCCCACACTGATGGCACAGGTCCAGCACTCGCAGATCGAGCAATGGCGAGCCGCCGGGTTGTACGACCCCAACGACTCCTGCGCCGGGGAACGCCTGGAGCTGCTGGAGTGGATCAGTTCCCAGGGCGCCAGCCTCGCCGAGATGGTGACCGCCAACGCCGCCGGTCAGTTGATCTCCCTCGTCAGCGATCGCACCATGCGACCGGCACCGACGCTCACCGCCAACGACATCGCCGCCCGCACGGGGCTGCCCCTCGCGACCGTTCAGCAGATCCGCCGGGCGACGGGATTCCCCTCCGCCGATCCGGCCGCAACCGTGTTCTGCGAGCACGAGGTGCAGATGTTCGAGCTGTTCGCAGCGGCAGACGCCTTCTTCAGCCGCGATGAACTGCTGCACTTCATCCGCGTGATGGCCAGCTCGTTCCGGCGTGTGGCCGAGGCGGCCACGGAGATGTTCCTCCGCGACGTGGAGGCTCCCCTGCAGGAGGGGCGACGGGACGAGGTGACACTGGCCAAGGCCAGCCTCGCCGGCGTGCAACTGGTGGACAACGTCAGCCAGATCTTCGGCCCGCTGTTCCGCATGCATCTGCAGGCGACCACCAGCAATTCACGGCGGGCCGGCTCTGAGGACTACTCGTCCGTGCGCCTCGCCATCGGCTTCGTGGACCTCAGCGGGTTCACCACCCGCACCGCCGCGGCGACCTCGGAGGAACTGCTGGAGCTGGTGGTGGGCTTCGAGTCGGCAGCGCTGGATCTGGTGAGCGGGCAGGGTGGCCGGCTGATCAAGCTGATCGGCGACGAGGTGATGTTCAGCACCATCACGGCCGAGGAGGCCTGTGCAGTGGCCCGTGGCCTGCTGGCCTGGGCCGACGAGCGCGGCGTGCGCGCCCGTGGCGGCCTGGCCCACGGCCCGGTGGTGACGGCCGGCGGCGACGTCTACGGCAGCACGGTGAACCTGGCGTCGCGCATCGCCGACATCGCCGTGCCCGGCGAAGTGTTGGTGGACGAGGGCGTCACCCGCGCCGCGCCGTACCTGGAGTTCGAGCCGGCAGGCCGGCGGCAGCTGAAGGGCTTCACCGACCCCGTGCGCCTGTGGGCGCTGGAGCGCTGACGCCCGCCGGGCGGCTCAGTCGATCAGCTCGCGCAGGGTCTCGACCGTCTGCACCACGTCGCCACCCACGGGGGTGATGGACAAGATGGTGACGCCGGCTTCCTTGTAGGCGGCCAGGCGCTCCTTCACGTAGCTCTTCGGACCGACGAGGTTGGTGTTCTCCAGCATCTGCTTCGGCACGGCCGCCGCGGCTTCGTCCTTCTTGCCGTCGAGGTACAGGTCCTGGATCTCGATGGCTTCCTTCTCGTAGCCGTACTTCTTGCAGATGGTGTTGTAGAAGTTCTTGTCCCGGGCGCCCATGCCGCCCACGTACAGGGCCACGTTCGGACGACCGAAGTCCAGGATGCGGTCCCGCGCTTCGCCGGTGAGGCTCTCGTCGATGGCCACCATGCCGCCGGCGCTGATCTGCAGCGGCGCACGCTCCGGGTCGCGCTTGGCCAGGCCGGCCTTCAACTCGTCGCCCCACACATTGTGGAACTTCTCCGGGTCGAAGAAGATCGGCAGCCAGCCGTCGGCCAACTGGGCGGTGGCGGTGACGCTGAGGCCCATCAGGCTGGCCCACCAGATGGGGATCTCCTGGCGGACCGGGTGGTTGATCAGCTTCAGCGACTTGCCCAGGCCAGTGCCCTGCCCCTCCGGCAGTGGCACCTGCACCGTCTGGCCGCTGTACTCGAACTTCTCTCGGCGCCAGATCATCCGGCAGCTCTCGATGTACTCCTTGATGCGGACCATCGGCTTCTCGTAGGGCACACCGTGGAAGCCCTCGATGACCTGCGGGCCGCTGGCGCCGAGCCCGAGGATGAACCGGCCGTTGGAGACGTAGTCGCACCCGGCGGCGGTCTGCGCCATGCAGGCGGCGGTGCGGCTGTAGACGTTGACGATGCCGGTGCCGATCTCGACCTTCTCGGTCTTCGCCGCCAGGTACCCGACCTGGCTGATGGCGTCGAAGCTGTACGCCTCGGGGATCCACACCACGTCCAGGCCGGCCTTCTCCAGCGCCACCACACGGTCCACTGCCTCGTGGAACCCGCCGGAGTAGTTGATCATCGTCGAGAGCTTCATGGCCCGCGACAGTAGGCGTTAGCCGTTGAGGTTGCCGGATCGGAAGCCCTCGAGGTCCAGCGTGACGTAGCGGTAGCCCTGGGCCTTCACCGCGCCCACCACGGCCTCGCGCTGGGCCAGCACTGCGGCCAGATCGCCCAGCGGCACCTCCAGGCGGGCGGTGTCGTCGTAATGACGAACGCGCAGCTGGCGGAACCCCAGCCGGCGCAGCGCTGCCTCGGCCCGGTCCAGTGTGCTGAGCAGGGGCACGGACACCGCCGTGCCATAGGGGATCCGGCTGGCCAGGCAGGCCATGGCCGGCTTGTCCCACGTACGCAGCCCGAGCCGGCGGGACGCCTCGCGCACCTCTGCCTTGGTGAAGCCGGCCTCCACCAGCGGGAAGACCGCACCGGCCTCGGTGGCAGCCTTCTGGCCGGGCCGGTGCTCGCCCAGATCGTCCACGTTCACACCGAGGGCGACCGCCGCACCCTCGGCTGCGGCGAGCGGACCGACGACGTCCATCAACTCGGCCTTGCAGTGGAAGCAGCGGTCCGTGTCGTTGGCCCGGTACGCGGCGCGCTCCATCTCATGGGTGACGACCGGCGTCCACCGCAGGCCCCATTCCTCCGCCAGCGAGCGGCAGTCCGCCGCTTCGTCGCCGGCGAGCGACGGGGAGACCGCGGTGACGGCGTGGGCCCGCTCGGGCCCGAGCGTGCGGTGAGCCACTGCGGCGAGGAACGCAGAGTCCGCGCCGCCGCTGAAGGCCACCACCACCCGGCCCAGCCCGTGCAGGTGGGTCTCCAGCGCAGCAAGCTTGGCGTCCAGCGTCGGGTCGGGCACCCGGCCACCCTACCGACCGCGCACGGAGCATGCGGGCCGCATAGCCTCGTACCCATGGCCCGGTCACGCCTGTTCCCCGCGCTGATCGTCGCGCCCGCGCTGCTGCTCGGCGCGTGCTCCGGCGGCGACGACAGCACCGCTACCACGGTGGCCCCCACCACCACTCGCGTCGCCGAGCCCGGCGCCTTTCCCGCGGACCCGGTGGACGTGACGTTCGCGTCGGCAGACGGCGCTCAACTGCAGGGCAAGTACTACCCCGCCGCCGCCAACCCGGCCCCGCTCGTCGTCCTCTACCACTGGGAGATGGGTGACATGGAGGACTGGTTCGAGGTGGCCAACTGGCTGCAGAACCGGGGCACCCACAACCAGATCCCCACGTTCTCGCACACCCCGTTCCTGGATGGCCGGTGGTTCCCCACCATGCCCGCCGCACCCACCTACAACGTGTTCATCGCCACGTTCCAGGGCTGCTCGCCGCACCCCGACGGCTGCCCGAACTGGACACCCGACAAATGGCTCGCCGACGCCCAGGGCATGCTCCAGCAGGCGTCCGGCATGCCAGGTGTGGACGCCGACCGGATCATCACCATCGGGGCCGGCATCGGCGCCGATGCCGCCGTCGACGCCTGCTCGTGGTGGAACGACACCCACCCGGCCGCCTGCGACGGCGCGTTCACCCTGTCGCCCGGCAGCTACCTCGGGAAGTCGTTCGGCGGCACCGTTGCCGGACTGGGCGACGGGTCACCCGTGGTGCCGGTGTGGTGCGTCACGGACGGCCGCCTGCAGTCCGGCCTGTGCGACGCCCCCGGCGTGGAGGACAACAGCGCCTACCGCAAGGTGGATGTGGACGGCGCCACACCGGGGGCCGGCCTGCTGGTGCCCGAAGCGGACCCCAACCCGCTGGACCTGCTGATCGAGTTCCTCGCCCTCACCGTGCCGATGTAGGCGGGCCACTCGGCGCCGGCGTCAGAGCGAACCGCCGGCCCACCACTGCTCGAACCGGGGGCGGGCCGCCGAGGTGACCAACTCGAGGATGAACCCGCCGGCACCGCGGAGGTAGGTGAAGGAGCCGTAGCCGTCCTGCGGGCTGCGCTGGGCCCCGACCAGTTCCCATCCTGCTGCTGCCAACGCCTCGGTCTCGCCCGCCACGTCGTCGCTCCATACACCGGTGTGCTGCAGGCCGTGCCACACCGCGTCGTCCCAGAACGTGCCCGCCTCGCCCTGCAGCAGTTCGATGTGCAGCGGGCCTTCGCAGGAGTAGGTGAACCGCAGCCGGGTGCGGATGTCGCCGAGTTCCGGTGTCCACAGCGATTGTTGCCGATCCTGCAGCGAGGCCCAGGTGACACCCTGGGCGGCGGTGATCTCGTCCATCGCCGACTCGAGGTGGGGCACCACCACACCGAGGTGGTACGGGTCGGTGAATGAGTAGGAGCGCGCCATGGCGGCACGCTAACGAGCGCCGGGCCGGCGCAGCCAGGCGCGAGTGAGGCGCGAGTCAGGCAGACGCCCGCACCGCTTCGAGCGTGCCGGTGAGGTGGGCGCGGAGGATCGCCGCCGCGCCGACTGCGTCGCCGGCCAGCGCCGCGTCGCGCAGGGCCAGGTGCTCATCGGCCGGGTTGGTGGCGCGCGCCGTGACCGCGCCGACGGCGTGGAACCGCTGCGAGTGGGCCATCAACTGGGCCACCTGCTGCACCAGCCTGCCGTTGGGGCAACGGGCCACCAGCGCAAGGTGAAAGGCGCGGTGCGCATCGTGGTACGCCGCGGCGGAGCGGTGGCGGGCCACCAGGGCCCGGTGCGCGGCCTCCACCTCGATACCGAACGAAGGGTCCCCCCGGCCGGCGGCGATGGACTGCTCGACCGCCACGGGGTCCAGCAGCAGGCGGAGCTCGTAGACCTCGGTGGCTTCCTCCACGCTGAGCGGGGCGACGCGGGCGCCACGCTGGGGCTCGATGACCACCAGCCCCTCCCCCGCCAGCCGCTGGAACGTCTCGCGCACCGGCGTGGGCGACACGCCCCACCGCTCGGCAAGGCGCTCCGCGTACAGCTTCTCGCCGGGAAGGAACTCGCCCTGGAGGATGGCCGAACGCAGCAGACCGTCCACCCATTCGGCGCGGGTGGGCGGCGCGGACACGGCGGGCGGCATGGGCCGAGATCATACCTCTTGACGCGCGCCGAAATCTATAGATAATTTGCCGCCCATGTTCCGACTCCTCAATGTCGCCGGCCGGGCAGCGCTCGAGCACGACGGCCACTGGTACGACCTCGCCGCCGCCAGCGGCGACGCCACCCTCGCCGACCCGATGGCTGCCGTCGCCCGCCACCACGAACTCCACGCCGTGCAGGCCACACTCGCCGGGCGCACGGCCAGTGGCGTGGTGGACCCCGCCACCCTCGGGCCGTGCGTGCCCCGCCCGCAGAAGGTGTTCGGCATCGGCCTCAACTACCGCAGCCACGCCGGCGAGTCGAACATGGAACTGCCGCCCGCACCGCTGACGTTCACCAAGTTCCCCAGCTGCCTCACCGGCCCGGCCGCCGACATCGAGTTGAGCGGCGCGGCGGTGGACTGGGAGGTCGAGATCGTCATCGCCATCGGCACCGGCGGGCGGCGCATCGCCCGCGACCAGGCGTGGGCGCACGTCGCCGGCATCACCCTGGGTCAGGACATCTCCGACCGCATCGTGCAACTCACCGGCAAGCCGCCGCAATTCTCCCTCGGCAAGAGCTACGACACCTACGGCCCCATCGGGCCGGCGCTGGTGTCGGTGGACTCCTTCGCCGATCCCGACGACATCGAACTGTGGTGCGACGTGGCCGGCGAGCGCATGCAGCACGCCCGCACCAGCGACCTCATCTTCCCCGTCGCCGAACTGGTGGAGTACCTCAGCGCCATCTGCACGCTGGAGCCCGGCGACCTGATCTTCACCGGCACGCCGGACGGGGTGGGCGGCCCGCGCGGCCGTTTCCTGAAGGACGGCGAGGTGGTGGAGTCGTGGGCCGAGGGCATCGGCACGCTGCGCAACCGCTGCGTGGGAGGGAATTGATGGGCCTGCACCGCCTGCTCGGCCTGTCCGTCTCGGTGCCCGACCCCGAGGGCCTGGCCACCTACTACGGCGAACTCGGCCTCACTGCCGACGGCGCCGGCGGCTTCGGTGGCACCGACGGCGGCACCCAGGTGCACGTCGCCGAAGGCCCGTTCCGCCGCCTGCTGCACGTGGACGTCGCCGCCGACGACGAGGCCACGCTGGACGCCATCGCCGCCCGCGGCGCCGACCTCGGCATCGCCCCGTCGCGACGCGATGGGGTGTTGCAGGTCACCGACCCGCACACCACCGTGACCTACCGCGTGCAGGTGGCCGAGCGATGGGCGCAGCCGCCCGTTGCCGCGCCGGCTCCCGACAACCGGCCCGGGTCGCCGGAGCGCCGCAATGCCCGAGCCGCAGGTGTCAGTGCCCAGCCGCGGCCGCCGCGCCGCCTCGGCCACATGGTCATCGGCTCGCCAGATCTGGCCGGGTCGCGGGACTTCCTGCTGCGGGTGCTGGGCTTCAAGCTGAGCGACCAGATGGAGGGCGTCATCGCCTTCACCCGCTGCTCCACGGACCACCACAACGTGGCGCTCGTGGAGAGCCCGGTGCCGCTGCTGCAGCACTACTCGTGGGAGTGCGACGACGTGGACCATGTGGGCCACACCGCCACCAAGCTGCTGCGGGCCGACCCGGAGCGTCAGGTGTGGGGCTTCGGCCGCCACTTCCTCGGCTCCAACTACTACTGGTACCTGCGCGATCCGGCCGGCTCCTTCGTGGAGTTGTACAGCGACATGGACGTGATCGACGACGACGATGAGTGGGACGCCCACGGCGCCACCACGTTCGGGCCCGAGCACATCGCCAACGCGTGGGGTCCGAACCTGCCGCTGGAGTTCATCATCCCCAACGACCTGGAGACCCTGCAGGCCGGTTGGGCGGCAACCGGGCGATGAGTGAGGCACCCGACTACGACGTCGTGGTCGTCGGCTGCGGGCCCGTCGGGGTCACCACCGCCGGGCTGCTGGCCGGGCGCGGCCTGAAGGTGGCCGCGTTCGACAAGGACGTGGCGTTGTTCCCGTTGCCCCGCGCCGCCCACTTCGACCAGGAGATCATGCGCGTCTTCCAGGAGCTCGGAGTCGCCGACGAACTGGCCCCGAGCGTCATCGTCAACGCCGGCATGGACTTCCTGTCCGCGGATCGCGACGTGCTGCTGTCCATGCGCGCCGCCGACCGCACCCGATCCGGCTGGCCGAGCTCGCTGATGTTCCACCAGCCCGGCGTGGAGGACGCCATGCGCGCCGGTGCCCGCCGCCTGGGCGCCGAACTGCGGCTGGGCGAGGAAGTCACCGGCGTGGCCAACGACGGCACAAAGGTCACCGTCGCACTGGCCGGCGGTGGCAGCGTCACGGCGGCGTACGTGGTGGCCTGCGACGGAGCCCGCTCCCCCATCCGCAAGCAACTGGGCATCGCCATGGACGACCTGCAGTTCGAGGAGCCATGGCTGGTGGTGGACCTGCTGCTGGCCGACGGCGTGGCGCCGCCCAGCCCGATCGCTCTCCAAGTGTGCGACCCGGCCCGCCCGCACACGCTGGTGCCGATGCCGCCACCGCGCTACCGCTTCGAGTTCATGCTGCTCCCCGGCGAGACCGCCGACGACGTGAACACACCGCAGCGGGTGGAGGAGTTCCTGCGCCCGTGGCTGGCCGCGGGCGCGGCGACGGTGGAGCGCTCCGCGGTGTACACGTTCCACGGGTTGATCGCCGAGCAGTGGCGCAGCGGGCGGGTGTTCCTGGCCGGCGACGCCGCTCACCAGACCCCGCCGTTCCTCGGCCAGGGCATGTGCTCGGGCATCCGCGACGCCGCCAACCTGGTGTGGAAGCTGGAGCGCGTGCTCCGTCACGGCGCCGCCGACGCCCTCCTGGACACCTACCAGACCGAGCGCGAGCCGAGCGTGCGGTTCATCGTCGGCCTGGCCGTGGAGCTGGGGCGCGTGATCTGCACGCTGGACCCGGAGGTCGCCGCCGGCCGCAACGCCGGCATGCTGGCCGAGCGCGCTGCGGGGCGCGGCACGTCGGGCGAGATGGGCTTTCCCCCGCTGCCTGCCGGCCCGGTGTGCGGTGACGGCGGCGGCCAGCAGGCCGTGCAGCCCACGGTGGGCGAGGTTCGCCTGGACGACCTGGTGGGGCCGCGCTTCGCCGTGGTGGCCCGCACGGATGCGGCGCTGGCGTCGGACGGGGCGCAGTGGTGGCAGGCCGCCGGTGCGGTCCTGCTGAGCGCCGAAGCGCACCCGGAGTTGGGGCCGACGCTGGATGCGGCGGAGGCCGACACCGTGGTGATCCGCCCGGACCGCTACCTGCTGGCTGCGGGCGCAGCGGTGCAGATGCCGTCGGCCGTCGCGGCGACGCTGGTGGGCCCGGGCGCCGGCTGAGCCTGGGTCAGTCCTGTTCCCACACGCTCTTCGCGCCGTTGTGCGCAGTGAGCGTCATGGTGACCGTGGCCACCGCACCGGTGAGGATGGCAGCGATGGCCAGCACCAGTGCGATCTGCTTCGGCTTGCGCACCTTGGCGGTGGCGGCTTCCTCACCGGCCTTGTTCCGCCACCGGGTGAACAGCATCCATGCCAGCAGCACCACGAAGAACAGGGCCGCCAGCAGGCGCACCGTCTCGCCCAGTTCGCCGTGGTCCTTCAGTGTGTCGGAGATCTGGTAGCCAGCAGCGCGGTAGCTGTCCTCCAACTCCTCGCCCGTGCCGGCGGCCAGCACGGTGCCGACGAAGCCGATGCCGCCGAGCACCACGGTGAGCCACCCGAAGTGCGGGATCAGCCGGGGGCGGATGGTCATGGCGATGATGCCGATCGTCGCCAGCGGCAGCAGCACCACCGGGATGTGGACCATGAGCGGGTGGGCGGGCAGGCCGCCGATCGTGTCGAACATCAGAAGTCCTTCAGGTAGTCCATGAGCGCCTGCACCTGCGCGGTGGTGAGGTTGGGGAAGCCCTTCATCCGGCCCTTGCCGTAGCGGATGGCTTGCTCCAACCGCTGGTCGCCGAGCGTCATGATGCGGGCTTGGTCGAGTGCCGGCGCGTCCTTCTTGCCCTGGCGGTTGGCGCCGTGGCAGCGGGCGCATGAGCTGGCGTAGATGTCCGCGCCGGTGGAACCGACGGGGCCAGCGGCCTCGGTGGCAATCGGGACCGGGCCGCCACTACCGCTCGCGCTGGGCCCCGGGTCGCTGCCGCCGCAGGCCACCGTGAGGGTGGCGGCTGCCGCGAGGGCGGGCAGCAGCAGTGCGGCTTTCCGGGCCGCGAAGGAACGAACGCTCGTGGGTTGACCGGTCACGGGCCTCATGCTTAGTACCCCAGTGGGTATGTTCCAAAGGGTCCTAGGTCCCTTCGGCGAAGATGTGACGGATGACCCGGGCCCTTCTTCCCAGGCCGTCGCGCAGGCCCGTCGGGTCCAGCCGCCGCGTCGCCGGGACGAACGGCGAGGGTTACGGACGGCTGGAGCCCGGCATCTCCTCCGGCGTGGCGCCGCGGGGAAGATGGTGCCCGCCGCGCTGGTCGGTCAGCGATCGCAGCACCAGACCGTCCTCGGTGGCCGCCATCGGGCCGAAGCCCAGTACCAGCGTGCCGTCGGCTCCGCAGACAGGGCACTCCGCCGCGACGACGGCCATCATGTCGGCGGGGTCGGATGCGCCCTCCAACCGTCGCAGGCTGAACATCGGCAGGCGTCCGCTGTCGAACACCGTGGCGCAGTGGTTGCAGCGGACTCTCGTGTCCGACTCCACCGAGAAGTCCGACGCGAAGCCGGCCCGGCGGTACTCCTCCAGCACCTCGCTCAGCGTCGTGCCGTCGGATGGCGGCTCGGGTCGGGCCGGTCGCACGTCGGTCACGGTACGACCAGCACGGGCGTCTCGGCATTCCGCAGGATCGACTTCGACACGGGCGGGTCGAACAGCCGCTGCCACCAGCTCCCTTCTCCCGACCCGATCACGATCACGTCGGCGGACTCGATCCGAGCCGCCTCCAGGATCTGGTCCACCGGGTCGCCCACGGCGCCGAGTGGCGTGGTGCCGTCGGGCATGCCCGCCCGGTCGGCCACCTTCTCGGCCTCGGCCTGCGCGACGTCGACATCGCTCGGCCGGTCGTCGTCCTGCCGCCTCGGCACCTCCAGGTAGGGGGCGGCCAGCGGGTACACACCGCCGAGCGCCATCGGCCCGGCGCCGAACGGGTCGATCTCACGTGCACCGACGTTCATCACCACATAGTGGGCATCGCGGCCGAACAACCGCCGGGCACAGCGGGCGGCGCGGAGAGCCCCGGCCGATTCGTCGACGGCGACCAGCACGCAGGGGCCGGCAGCCTCCATCATCGTTCGCTCGCCGTTGGCGGTGTCGGCGTCGCTCATGGACATCGACGGCTGGACATCGGACCAATGTGTTGCAGGCATCGTCATCACCTCTTCAGTCGATGCCAGACGGGTTCCCCGAACCCGGCGCTGTCAAACATCCCGGCGGGGGTGGTTGCTCGCGGTAAGGGGTCAACCCCAGGCGCCGGGCTGCACGGTGGAGTTCCAGGTCTCGGCGATCTTCCCGTCCACCACCCTGAACACCTCGATGCCGCTCAGCACCTGTGCGTCCTCCCCCGCACCGATGGTGACGTCGTAGCAGCCCGTGACGAACTCACCGTCCTGCACCACCACACGGGTGGTGAACGTCGCGGCGGGCGCGCTGTCGAGGAAGGCCCGCACGCGGGCGACGTTCTAGGCCAGCGACATCGTCACCAGGTGACCGTGCTCGTGACGCAGGCACGGGTCGGCGATGTACCGGGCCGCCGCCTCGGGGTCGCGGGCTGTGTACACGTCGTCGGTGTATCGCTGGAGGAAGTCGGCGAGATCCATGCGCCGGACCGTAGTCGCAGCTTCGGCGATGTCCGCTCGACCGCCGAGATCATCGGGATGATCGACGCCGGACCGGGCGGTCCCGTTAGTTGACCATGCGCTCCTTGCCCTCCCAGAAGGGGCACGCAGATCCTTCTTCAGGATCTTGCCGCTGGGGTTGCGGGGCAGCATGTCGGCCCAGTCCACGCTGGTGGGGCACTTGAAGCGGGCCAGGCGCTCGCGGGCGTAGTCGATGATGTCCTGCTCGGCCACCTCGACGCCGGGCTTGCGCACCACGATGGCCTTGGCGGTCTCGCCCCACTTCTCGTGGGGCACACCGATGACCGCCACGTCGGCGATGGCCGGGTGGCCCATCAGCACGTTCTCCACCTCGGCCGGGTACACGTTCTCGCCGCCCGACACGATCATGTCCTTCACCCGGTCGTGGATGTAGAGGTAGCCGTCGCCATCCAGATAGCCGGCGTCACCGCTGCGGAACCAGCCGTCGCCGTCGATCGACTTGGCGGTCTCCTCCGGCATCTTCCAGTAGCCCTTCATCACCTGCGGGCCGCGGATGAGGATCTCGCCCACCTCACCCTGCTCGCACTGGCGCCCCGTGTCCGGGTCGACGATCTTCACTTCCGTACCCGGGCCGGGCAGGCCACAGGAGCGCAGGCGGTGACGGTTCGGGCCGGACGGGTCGTGGTCCTCCGGCGGCAGGTTCACCACCGCGCCGGTGGTCTCGGTGAGGCCGTACGCCTGCCAGAACTTGCAGCCGAACAACTGCACACTGCGGGCCAGCACGTCCTCGCTGATCGGCGAGGCGCCGTACACGAACACGCGCAGGCTGGAGTAGTCCGCGGTCTCTGCGCCGGGCACCATCAGCATGAACTGCAGCACGGCCGGCACCAGGAAGGCATGGGTGATGTGCTCGTCGCTGAACAGGTGGACGAGCGCGGAGGGATCCAGCTCGCGCAGGATGACACTGGTGGCGCCCTCGTACATGCCGGCGATCGCCCACCCGCCGCCACCGATGTGGAACAGCGGCATGGCGATGAGGTTCACGGAGTCCGGCGTGAGCTCCCACATGTCCTTGGCCAGCGGCAGCAGGCCGAAGAAGTTCGAATTGGTGAGCATCACACCCTTCGGCCGGCCGGTAGTGCCGCTGGAATACAGCTGGAACGCCACATCGTCGGCGGTCTGGCGCACGCCCGGGTCGGCGGACGGCTGGGCGGCGACCTCGCTGTCGTAGTCCTGCCCGATCACCAGCACCTTCATGCCCGGCAGCAGGTTGGGACGGATGGCCTCCAGCACGGGCACGAAGTCCGGCCCGACCACGAACACCTTGGCTTCGGCATCGTTGACGATGTACTCCACCTCCGGCGCCGCGAGCCGCCAGTTGACGTCCACGGACACGGCGTTCAGCAGCGCCGCCCCGAAGAACACCTCGAAGTGCTCGATGCCGTTCTTGTCCAGGAACGCCACCCGATCCTCCGCGCCCACGCCGGCGGCGGCCAGCAGGTTGGCCACCTGGCAGGCCCGCCCGTACAACTCGCCCCAGGTCTGACGGCGGTCGCCCTGCACGAGCGCCACTCGGTCCGGTTGTTCAATCCCGTGGACGCGGATGATGTCGCTGACGGTGTCGATGGTCCCCATGGCGGCATGTTAGGACGCCTTCACCTCTCGGTGCTGCGGTGGAGCACGGATGCAGGAGTGCCGAAGAAGCCGTAGGGGTCATCGAGTTCCGGTTACGGTGCGTGTCATGGCCGACACTCATGACCCGACCGTTCCCCAGCCCGACCCGGCGGCAGGGGCTGCAGAGGTCCCGCCGCCCGCGTTCACCCCGCCGCCGGCGATGGAGCCGCCCGCGGCCGAGCCGCTCCCAACGGAGCCACTGGTCATGGCCGCCGCACCGATGGCAGAGCCGCCGGCCACGGAGCCGAGTTTGACGCCCACGTTGCAGCAGCCCGTGGTGCAGCCTTCCTTCGAGCCGGCACCGGCCATCACACCCACCACGCCGATGACGCCGCAGCAGGCGGCCCCGAAGCCGAAGGGCCGGGCACTGCCGTGGATCCTCGCCGCCGTCCTCGGCGTCGCCGCCATCGCGTTCGCGGTCCTCTGGGTCGGCAAGTCCGGCGATGCCGACGACCTCACCAAGGAGCGCGACACGCTCACCGAACGGCTGGACAGCACGGCCTCCGAGCTGGACACCACCAAGGACTCCCTGGACACCGCCTCCGCCGATCTCGCCGACGCCAATGCCCAGATCGGCGATCTCACGGGTCAGGTGGGCGACCTCACCAGCCAGGTGGAGGACCTCCAGACCCAGCTGGACGTGGTGCCCGACCTCACCGTGGAGGTGGAGCTCACCGACGCCCAGGCCACCCAGCTCGGTCAGTCGCTGGGCGCCAAGGCCGACCCGGCACTCACCGACACCGAAGCCGCCTGCTTCGCCCGCACGATCTTCGACGAACTGGGCCTGGAGGCCATCGTGCAACTGCAGTTCACCGCCGCACCCACGGCAGGCCAGTTGTTCGACCTCGGGCGCGCCATCGGCCGCGGCCTGGCGCAGTGCAACATCGAGCCCAGCCGGCTCGGCTTCAACCTCTGACGTCGTAGGCCACGCGGAAGCTGCGCACCGCGCGGGCGAAGATGTTCGGCTCCACGTCCGGCTCGGTCACCGGACGCAGGTTGGTGAGCCGCTGCGAGAGCGCCGTGAACGCCGCGGCCAGCGTGGCGCGGGCCACATTGGTGCCCACGCACAGGTGGGTGCCGAAGCCGAAGGCCAGGTGCGGGTTGGGGTTGCGGGTGATGTCGAACGCGAACGGCTGATCGAACACGGCCTCGTCGCGGTTGGCCGACGGGTACAGCATGATGATCCGGTCGCCGCGGCGGATCTGCTGCCCGCCCACCTCGTCGTCGGCCAGCGCCCGGCGGAACATGTTGTTCAGCGGGGTCACCCACCGCAGCACTTCCTCCACCGCGGTCGGGACCAGCGACGGGTCGGCGGCCATGGCCTCCCACTGGTCGGGGTGATCGGCGAACGCCCGCAGGCCGTGCGTGAGCGCGGTACGGGTGGTCTCGGCCCCGCCGGCGATGAACAGGCCCACCTCGTGCACGATCGTGCTGGGCGGCAGCGGCTCGCCGTCGATCTCGGCGTTCACCCACGTGCTGATGAAGTCGTGCGCCGGGCAGCCCTTGCGCTCCTGGGCGATCGGCATCAGCGCCGTGACGAACTCCATGTTGGCGTCGAAGAAGTCGCGGAAGACCTGGCCGTCGCGCTCGCGCATGTCCGTGCGCATCAGCCGCTCGCTCCAACTCTTCACCTCACGCCACATCGTCTCGGGGAAGCCCAGAAGGCGACAAGTGAGCCGTGCCGGCAACTGGCCGGAGAACGCGTCCACGAACTCCGCCTCACCGGCCGCCAGGACGCCGTCCACCAACCCGTCCACCAACTCAGCGACCAGCGCCTCGATCTCCGGCTTGCGCTCGGCCACCGCCGCACCCGTGAGGTCGCCCTGCACCAGCAGCCGCTGCTGACGGTGGCGGGGGTCGTCCTGGGCGATCATGTTGATCTCCTCCGGCGACCAGATGGCCCGGTACCCCTGCCCGCTGCAGAACACCGTGCTGCGGCGCTCCACCTCGCGCACGTCGGCGTTGCGGGTGATGCCCCACAACCCGTTGCGGTGGTCGCGGTAGACGGGCTCGTTGGCCCGCATCCACGTGAAGGCGGCGTGCATGCGCTCGCCGTCCTGGTAGAACGCGGGGTCCAGCAGATCGACGGTGAGACGCTCCTCAGCAACAGTCATGCCGCGGACTTACCACAGCGCGCCCGGCGCCGACGCACGCTGCGGACTGACGTGCGGCTTGCTAGCGACTGGCGCCCCAGCCGTTCCAATGGGTCACCGTTGCGGCGGGCTTGCGCGGCGCCACCCCGAATGCTCCGGTGGGATGGCCCAGCGGCACGAGCGCGGCGATCTCGAAGCGGCGCCGGCCGTCGGACCGCGATGGCACGCCGAGCAGTTCGAACACCTCGTCGGTACGGATCCGGATGACCGTGGTGAGCGCCGTGCCCAGCCCCAGCGACCGGGCCGCCAGGCAGAAGTTCTGCACCGCCGGATACACGCTGGCGTCCAGGCGGCCGATGTCCAGCGGGCCGTCCTCGTCCTCGCCGCCCCAGGGCACGATCGGCTGCAGGAACAGCACCAGCACCGGCACGTCGCCCAGATGGTCGGCCAGATGGCGGCTGGCGTCTCGGTTGCGCCGCCACGAGGCGGCAGCCCGTTCGTCGGGCATGTCACCGGGCTCCGGCAGCGAACGCTCGTAGCGGTCGTACGCCAGCCGGTACAGCTCGCCCACCTTGGCGCGCAGGTCCGGGTCGGTGACCACCACGTACTGCTGCGGCTGCACGTTGCCGCCGCTGGGCGCCTGCTGAGCAGCCTGCAGGCAGGCCTCGATGTCGGCGTCAGCGACCGGCTCCGAACTGAAGCGGCGCATCGCCCGCGTGGTCATGATCGCGTCGATCACCGGGTTCATCTCATCTCCCCTCGAAGGTCGGCGTGCGCTTCTCGCGGATGGCGTCGATCGCCTCGGCGTGATCGCGCGACAGGAAGCACGGCATCTCCAGCGCCGTGGACACGTCGAAGCTGGTCAGCAGCGCTTGCTTGAGTTGGGCGTTCACCGCCTGCTTGGTGCCGCGCACGGCGAGCGGCGGTTGGGCGGCGAGGCGGCGGGCCCAGGCCATGGCCCGCTCCCCCACGTCGGCCGGCGGGCAGACCTCGGCGGCGACGCCCAGCCGCAGCGCGTCCGCTGCCGTGAGCGGTTCGCCCAGCAGCAGGTGGCGCTTGGCGGCGAGCGGGCCGAGCAGCAACGGCCAGACCGCCGCGCCGCCGTCCCCTGCCACCAGGCCGACGTTCACGTGCGGGTCGACCACGACCGCCCTCTCGCTCATCACCACGACATCGCACAGCAGCGCGATCGACGCCCCCAGCCCCGCCGCGGCACCGTTCAACCCGCAGACCACCGGCACGTCGATGTCCAGCAGGTCCCAGATCATCTGCTTGGCCGCCCGGTGCAGCCCGGGCAGCGCCGCCGGGTCGCGCAGTTGGGGGAACCAGTCGAAGTCGCCGCCGGCGCTGAAGGCCCGGCCCTCGCCCGTCAGCACCACCGCCCGGCCACCGGGGTCCCGGCGGAGGCGGTTGAACAACTCGGAGAACTCGTCGTGCAACAGTTCGTCGACCGCGTTGAGCGGCGACGTGGGGTGGTGCACCGTGGCGACCAGGACGTCGCCGTCGTGGTGGAGGGAAATGGCCTGCACGGCGCCGACGGTAGCCGGGTGTGACCATCGACCCTGGCCCGGCCGCCGCAGCGGGGGGACGCTGCGCGTGGGAGACACTCCGAGAGGAGGGCGCGATCATGCGTACACCGACACTGCCGCCGGTGCTCGACCGCGACCTGGACCGGTGGGTGGACGCCGGGCTGATCGTGCGTGGCGAAGCAGACGCGATCCACGACTTCGAGCAGCACCGCCTGGAGGAGGCACTGGCTGCCGTGGCGGTGCCGGCCGATGTCGCGGGTGACCGCCCCCGGCGCCGGGTCCCTGTGGTGGCCGAGGCGCTCGGGTATCTGGGCGGCACGCTGGGCATCGCCGGCATCGCGGTGATGGTCGGGCGCCGCTGGATGCACATGGGCGAAGGCACCCGCCTGCTGGTCACCGGCGTCGCCGCCACCCTGCTGGTCGTGGCGGGTGGGTTCGTGCGTGAGCATGCCGACCCGGCACTGCTCCGCCTGCGGAACTTCGCCTGGGCCGTGGCCACGGCCATCGCCGCCGTCCTGGGTGGCACGTTCACCCATGACGTGCTGGACGCCACTGACTCCCGTTCCGTGGTCCTCGGAGGCGCCGTCCTCGTCACTGCCCTGAGCGGTGCACTGTGGTTCGGCCGGCACCTGCCGGTGCAGGAAGGCACGATGGCGGCAGGCGCGCTGGTGGGCACCGGTGTGGGTATGAGCTTGATCGCCTCGTCCACCGTCAGCGGTGCCACCCTCTGGGTCGTGTCGCTGCTGGTGGCCACCGTCGGCCTGCGACGGATCACCACCGATCCGTGGGTCCTCACCGTCACGGGCAGCGTGGGCGCAATCGCCGCCGGCTGATGGTGTCCAACGACCGGACCGGGCCAGGCCTGCTGCTGGCGTCGATGACGGCTCTCGGCGTGCTCGCCATCGGCGTCGGCAACGCCTCCATGCTGCCTCGCTTCGAGCGCGTGCTGCTGATGGTCGTCGGCGGGTTCGGCTTCCTGCAGGTGGCCCCGGCGACGATCGTCCACTTCGCCGATCGTGCGGGTGTGCTGACGGGCGGCACCATCTGGCTCGGTGGCACCCTGCTGCTGATGACCCCCGTGATGCTCGGCCGCTCGCGCACGCCGGTGCTGCTGCAGGTGTTCGGTGGTGTCGCACTGGTGGCGGGCGCGGCCATCACCGGCGCCCAGTCGGTGGCCGTGGCCACGACGCTCGGGCTGATCACCGCGGTCGCCCTGCTGGCCGTGGGCACCACCCCCGGCTACGTGCTGATGTCGTTGTTCGGCTGCATCGGCCTGCTGGTGAACGTGCCGTGGGCCATCCAGCACTTCTTCCCCGGTGAGGGTCGCGTGCCGCTGCTGATCAGCATGTGCGGCCTGGTGCTGGTGGGCGTCGCCGTGCTGCTCACCCGGATGGGCGGGCGGTTCCGCCGCGAACTGCGCTCCTGAGCGCTAGATCATCGACGATTCGATGGGCAGGCCGAACAGGTGCTTGCC
The DNA here is from genome assembly GCA_041394605.1 of Ilumatobacteraceae bacterium. Taxonomy (GTDB): domain Bacteria; phylum Actinomycetota; class Acidimicrobiia; order Acidimicrobiales; family Ilumatobacteraceae; genus UBA668. The sequence continues at coordinate 152,615 of JAWKHX010000004.1, read as the reverse complement.
CATCGTTTCGTACAGGCGCGGCGCCACCATGATGTGCTGCGTAGCCACGTGCACGTCACGCAGGCAGCGCTGCAGCGCGCTGGCCTCGAACACCGACGTGCCGCCGGCCATCGTGTAGGCGGTGTCCACCACCGCTGCCGCCGTCTCCGCGGCGTGCGCGCCCGCCAGGCGCATGCGCGCCCGGCGATCCACGTCCACATGCTGGCCGGCCAGCACCGCCTGCCACGCCTGGCCGACCTCGTCGAACAGGTAGGCGCGGGCGGCCGACAGGCGGGCCTCGGCCCGGGCGAGGTCGCTCTGGTTGGTGCCCATCTGGGCGATGGTGCGCTGGCTGAACTGGGGCCGTTTGTCCACCCCGAGCGCAAGGATCTCGTCGATCGCCCGGCGGCCGATGCCCAGCGTGACCGCGGCGACGCCGATGGCCAGGAGGGTGAAGTTGGGGAACGCCGCCAGCGGCGAGTCCACGTAGCGGGCCCCGCTGGCGGGGATGACGCTGCGGCCCTTCGGAACCTTGGCGCCCTCCACGCTGAAGTCCAGCGAGCCGGTGCCGCGCAGGCCGTGGGTGTGCCAGGTGTCGTGGAAGGTCACGTCCTCGGCCGGGAAGAACATGACGTGCTGGCTGCCGTCGTCGGCCATCGCCCCGCCGACGATCCACTGGCAGTGCTGGGTGCCGCTGCCCCACATCCACCGACCGTCGACACGCCAGTGGTCGCCTTCGTCGGTGGCCCGGCCGTTCGGAGCGAACACGCCGCCGGTGATCACGGCCGGGTCGGAGAAGATCGGCCCGGCCCATTCCGGCGGGAGGAACATCGACAGCGACGACGTGGTGGTGGCGATCATGGTGCACCAGCCGGCGGCGCCGTCGGCGCGAGCGACGTCCTCCATGCAGGCCAGCATCGTGACGGGGTCCACCTCGGGCCCGCGGTACGCAGCGGGCACCCCCATGCGCAGCAGTTCGGCGTCACGCAGCGCCGCCACCACCGGGGCGGGCAGCCGGCGCAGCGACTCACCCTCGGCCGAGTGGGCCTGCGCGACCTCACCGACGGCGCGGGCCCGGGCCAGCAGTTGGGAGTTGCTCACGACCGTCCTCCCTGAACCCGCTGTGCCTCGGCCCAGCTCATCCCGCGGGTCGCGTCGGGCTCGCGGGGCAGGCCGAGCACGAGCTCGCCGACGATGTTGCGCTGCACGGCGAACGTGCCGCCACCGATGGTCAGGGCCTGACTGAAGCAGAAGCCGTCGTACCAGCCGGGATGCAGCAGCCCGCCCTCCGGCTTCTCCGGCCCGAGACCCTTCGTGTCCGTCCCCGGCACGAACCCCTCCGTGCCGTCACCGCCCGTCAGCATCGCCGCCGGGCCGACCAGGTCGCGGGCCAGGTTCATCACGTGCTGGCCGTGCTCGTCGGCCATCAGCTTGCGGATGCTGGCCTCCGGGCCCGGCTGCTCGCCCTTCAGCTGGGCGGTGAGGGTGCGGAGGCGGATCAGGTCCAGCACGACGTGCTCGATGTACACCTGGGCCAGCCGCTGGCGCAGCAGCGGGTCGGTGACCGGGCCGAGGTCGCGGACGCTGTCGATCATCTCCATCGCCGTCGGGCCGTTGCCCCAGAGGACACCACCGGTGGACAGCGAGACCCGCTCGTTGCCCAGCGTCACCTTGGCCAGGCGCCACCCGTCGTTGAGCTCGCCGACGAGGTTGGCCGCCGGGATGCGGACGTCCGTGAAGAACACCTCGTTGAACGTGTGGCCGCCGGTCATCTCGGTGATCGGGCGGATCTCGATGCCCGGCGCGTCCATCGGGCAGACGAAGTAGCTGACGCCCTTGTGCTTCGGCACGTCCGGGTCGGTGCGGGCGATGAGGATGCCGTACTTGGCGTACTGGGCGCCACTGGTCCAGATCTTCTGGCCGTTGATCACGAACTCGTCGCCGTCGCGCACCGCTCGGGTTCCGAGGTTCGCCAGGTCGCTGCCGGCGATCGGCTCGCTGAACAGCTGGCACCAGAACTCCTCACCGGACAGCAGGCCCGGAAGGTAGGTGCGGTGCTGCTCGGGCGTGCCGGCGTAGAGGATGGTCGGGCCCGCCCAGCCGATGCCGATCGGGTTCACCGGCCGGCGCACCTTCGCCCGGCCGAGCTCGTCGTCGATGATCAGCTGGTGGATCGGGTCGGCGTCCAGCCCCCACGGCGCCGGCCAGTGCGGCGCGACGTACCCGGCCTCCGCCAGTTCCTTCCCCGTGGGGGAGGGGTGTTCCGCCAGCCAGGCGCGTACGGCGAGCCGGCGCGGATCGTCCTCCGCAGGCATCTCGAAGTCCATGCCCGCGACCATATTCCCCCGCACACGCCCTTCACCCCTTCACCGCCCTTACCCCCTTCACCGCTGCCCACCCCACCACTCGTCCCCCCGTCCGCGGGGCGAACGTGTCGCGGCCCTGACCGGGCGATTCCGAGGTCGGGCCGCGACAAGGTGGCGGTGGGGATGGAGCGGGAGGGGCGGGGCGGCTACCGTCGGACGACGTGACAGGAACGACCGCCGGCTGGAATCTCGCCGACATCTGGGAGCGCAACGCCGACCGCTTCCCCGACGCCATCGCCCAGTTGCAGGCCGACCGCAGCGTCACCTGGGCCCAGTTCGACCGTCGGGCCGACGGCATCGCCCACACCCTGCTGGCCGCCGGCGCCCAGCGGCACGACAAGGTGGCCCACTACCTGTACAACTCGCCGGAGTACCTGGAGAGCATGTTCGGCATGTTCAAGGCCGGCCTGGTGCCGGTGAACACCAACTACCGGTACACCGAGGACGAACTGGAGTACCTGTGGACCAACGCCGACGCCGTCGCCGTGATCTTCCACGGCACGTTCACCGAGCGGTGCGGCCACATGCGCGCCCGGGTCCCCAACGTGCGCACCTGGATCTGGGTGGACGACGGCAGCGAGCCGTGCCCCGACTGGGCCGTGCCCTACGAAGCGGCAGCATCCTCGGCGTCGGGCCGGGTGACACCGCCATGGGGCCGGTCGCCCGACGACCTGTACATCCTCTACACCGGCGGCACCACCGGCATGCCGAAGGGCGTGATGTGGCGCCAGGACGACATCGTCGGCAGCCTCGACGCCCCGTCGAAGCGTCCCCTGCCCGCGGCACCCGGCTGGGCGGAGTTCGACGAGCGGATGGCCAAGCCCGGCCCACGCAACCTGCCGGCCGCGCCGCTGATGCACGGCACCGGCGCCTTCAACGCGATGTGGAACCTGGTGCTGGCCGGTTCCGTCGTCACCCTGCCGGGCCGGCACTTCGACCCGGTCGAACTGCTGGACTGCATCCAGCGCGACAAGGTCAACAGCATCTCGATCGTCGGTGACGCGTTCGCCAAGCCGATCCTCAAGGCGCTGGACGCCGAGCCGGACCGGTGGGACATCTCGTCGCTGCGGGTGATGATCTCCAGCGGCGTCATCTGGGCCGCGGAGACCAAAGCCGGCCTGCTGCGCCACAACGACCGCCTGATCATGATCGACAGCCTCGGTTCCAGCGAGGCCATCGGCATGGCGTCCAACACCACCACCGCCGAGAGCTCCCGCACCACCAGCACCGCCAAGTTCTCCCTCGGGCCGAACACCAAGGTGCTCACCGAAGACGGGCGGGAGGTGCAGCCGGGCAGCGGCGAGCGCGGCCGGGTGGCCCTGCGCGGCCGCACGCCGGTGGGCTACTACAAGGACGAAGCGAAGTCCGCCGCCACGTTCGTGCTGCACGACGGCGTGCGCTGGAGCATCCCCGGCGACTGGGCCGAGGTGGAGGCCGACGGCACGCTGAAGCTGTACGGGCGGGGCAGCCAGTGCATCAACACCGGCGGCGAGAAGGTCTACCCCGAGGAGGTGGAGGAAGCGCTGAAGACCCACCCGTCGGTGGCCGATGCCGCCGTCGTGGGCGTGCCCGACGACCGCTTCGGCGAGGCCATCACTGCGCTGGTGGAGCCGCACGACGGGTTCGAAGTGGACGAGGCCGCGCTCATCGCCCACGTGCGCGAGCACCATGCCGCCTACAAGTCCCCCAAGCGCGTCCTCCCGATCGTCACCATCGGCCGCGCCCCCAACGGCAAGCTGGACTACAAGCGACTGAAGGCCGAGGCCATGGAGCGGCTGGGGCTGTCGTGAGCAGCGGCGCGCTGGCAGCAACGCTCGGGGCGCTCGCGGACGAGGTGCTGTCCGATTCGCCGTCCACGCCCGGCATCGTCATCGCCGTGCACCAAGCGGACGAGGTGGTGGTCGCGGTCGCCCGCGGCGTCGCCGACCCGGCCACCGCGCAGCCGCTGACGCCCGACCACGCGGTGCGGATCGCCTCGTGCACCAAGACGTTCGTCGCGTCCACGGTGCTGGTGCTCGCCGGTCGGGGCGACGTGGACCTCGACCACCCACTCGTCGAGGCACTCCCGGCGGCGGTTGCTGCCCAGTTCACCGCCTTCCAGCACCACCGCACCGCCACGGTGCGCCAGGTGCTGCAACACCGCAGCGGCCTGGTGGAGCACCCGGCCTTCCCCGAGTTCGAGTTGGGCCCGCGGCACCGCTGGACCGCAGCCGAGCAGATCGCCATCGCCATGGCCCACCCGCCGCTGTTCGCCCCGGGCACCGCCTTTGCCTACAGCGACACCGGCTACGTGCTGCTGGGGCAGGTGATCGAGCATGTCACCGGCCTGCCGCTGGCCCATGCCGTTCGCACCACCCTGGGGCTCGACCCGGCGGAGTACCCGTCCATCCACTGGGAGGTCGTGGAGCCCACGCCCCCCGGGCTGGTGCGGGCCCACCAGTTGCACGGCGAGCACGACACCTACGACTGGGACCCCAGTCTGGACCTGTTCGGCGGCGGAGGGATCGTGGCCACGATGCCGGACCTCGCCCGCTGGTGGACCGCGTTGTTCTCCGGCCGGGTGCACCCTCACCTCGTCGAACAGACGGGCTCCACGGCGCCGAGCGTGCCCCACGACGGCAGCGCCTTCCCCGGCGGCCTCGAGACCGGGCTGGGCATGTTCCACCGGGTGGTCGACGGGGTGGACGTGTGGTCGCACGGCGGCTACTGGGGCCTGCAGACGCTGCACCTTCCCGCGCTCGGCACGTCGGTGGCGCTCACCGTCAACCGCCGCGGCGAGGGGTCGCCCACGCCGGGCACCGTGGCCGACCGGTTGATCGGCCGACTCGCCCGCTGACCCTCCTTCGCCACCCACCCTGATCGCGTTTACGTGATCGCCGGGGACGGCCGGTACCGTGCGGGGCATGAGCGATCAACTCGGGTACGACGGCAAGGTAGTCATCATCACCGGCGCAGGCGGCGGCCTCGGCCGGCAGCACGCGCTGCTCATGGCGTCGCGCGGCGCGCTGGTGGTCATCAACGACCTCGGCGGCGCGGTGGACGGCAGCGGCAGCGACAAGGGTGCGGCGGAGCGCGTCGTGGACGAGATCAAGGCCCTCGGCGGCGAGGCCGTCGCGGACACCAACTCGGTCGCCACGCCCGAGGGCGGCAAGGCCATCGTCCAGACCGCGCTCGACGCCTACGGCACGGTGGACGTGGTGATCAACAACGCCGGCATCCTGCGCGACAAGGCGTTCCACAACATGGAGCCCGACCTGATGAACCCGGTGTTCGACGTGCACCTGAAGGGCGCCTTCCACGTCACCCAGCCGGCCTGGGTGGTCATGCGCGAGAAGGGCTACGGCCGCATCGTCAGCACGTCGTCCGCCGCCGGCATCTTCGGCAACTTCGGCCAGACCAACTACGGCGCGGCGAAGATGGGCCTGGTGGGCTTCACCCGCGTGCTCGCCGTCGAGGGCGCGAAGTACAACATCAAGGCCAACGCCATCGCCCCGCTGGCGCTCACCCGCATGACCGAGACGATCATGGGCGCCCTCGGCGACAAGCTCGACCCGGGCCTGGTGTCGCCGCTGGTGGCCTTCCTCGCCCACGAGGACTGCCCGGTCAGCGGTGAGGTCTTCAGCGTCGGCGGCGGCCGCGTGGCCCAGGTGTTCCTCGGCGAGACGAAGGGCTACTTCAAGGCCGACCTCGGCCTGGAAGATGTGCGCGACAACTGGGGCACCATCACCGACCAGGCCGGCTACGCCGTGCCGCACAACCTGGCCGAGGAGACCGCGCTCTTCCTGCCGTTCTTCGCCTGATCGCCGGCCCGGCCGACTCTCGCCGCCTTCCCCTCCGACACTACGGTCGGCGGGGATGACCTCCGTCGACGAGTTCCAGGCCGAAGCCCGCGAGTGGATCGCCGCCAACAAGGCCCACGCCCCGCGTGACTACGGCGCGATCTGCCCGCCGGACCTGGTGGAGCAGGGGCTGGACTGGCACCGCCGGGTCCATGCCGCCGGGTTCGCCGGCATCCACTGGCCCGCCGAGTACGGCGGCCGTGGCCTGTCCGCCGACCACAACGCCGCCTGGCAGTACGAGTGCGCGCTCGCCGGTGTGCCGAGCATCTTCAACATGGTCGGCCTGGTGCTGGCCGGCCAGGCCATCCAGAAGTTCGGCACACCCGAACAAAAGGAACTCCACCTGGCCGCCACGCTGGACACCACCCACGTGTGGTGCCAGCTGTTCAGCGAGCCGGGTGCCGGCAGCGACCTCGGCGGCCTCTCCACGAAGGCGGAGCGCGACGGCGACCACTTCGTCGTCAACGGCCAGAAGGTGTGGTGCAGCGGCGGGCGCTACAGCAACTGGGGCATCCTCATGGCCCGCACCAACCCGGAGGCCCACGAGGCGACACGGAAGCACGACGGGATCTCCTTCTTCCTCTGCCCGATGGACCTGCCCGGCATCGAGGTCCGCCCCCTCCGGCAGATGACCGGCGAGGCCGAGTTCGACGAGGTCTTCTTCACCGACGTCCAACTGCCGGCCGACTGCCTGCTCGGCCCGCTGCACGGCGGATGGGGCGTGGGGATGGCCGTCCTCACCAACGAGCGCGGCCACATCGGCACCAGCGTCATCGGCCTGGAGCGCCGCCTGGAAGCGATGGCCAAGCTGGCCGAGGGCCGCGAACTGGAACCGTCACAGCGCCAGCGCCTCGCCACGCTGATGAGCACCGGCATCGCCTTCAAGGCCATGGCCCAGCGCCAGGGTCCCATCGCATCCACCGCGGCCAGCCTGATGAAGCTCGGCATCACGGAGATGATGTTCGAGAGCGCCATGCTGCGCGCCGACATCGCCGGGCCCGACGCGATGCTCGACGGCCCGGAGGCCTTCGGCATGCTCCAGGCACCGGGCGGCCGCATCGCCGGGGGAACCAGCCAGGTGCAGCGGAATATCATCGGAGAGCGGCTCCTCGGCCTGCCGCGGGAGCCCAAAGGCTGAACCCCCAGGACCCGAGGAGGCGTCCCATGGAACAGATGCGCAACAACGAGACCAATGCCGCCAGCGGCCGCAGCGGCCCCAACGTCATGCTCATCGTGGCCGGCCTGCTGGTCGCGTTCATCGTGGTCTTCGTGCTGAAGAACGACCACGAGACCACGATCGACTTCATGATCTTCGACTGGGACACCACGGTGCGCTGGTCGATCTTCATCGCACTCATCATCGGCGTCGTGCTCGACCGCGTGGTCGGGGTCTGGTGGCGCCGCCGCGGCCGCAGGAAGGCCGACGAGAAGGCCAACGACTGACGAATGACCACACCCCCCATCACCATCCCTACGACCATCCCGTCCACGGACGGCGTGCAGATCGCCGTCCACGACCTCGGCGGTGAGGGCGGCCCGCTGCTGATCTCCCACGCCACCGGCTTCCACGGCCACTGCTACGTGCCCGTGGCCCACGCGCTCGCTCCGCTGCACCACTCGATCGCGTTCGACTACCGCGGCCACGGCGACACACCGCGCCCCGACGGCCCCGTGGTGTGGGACCGCTACGGCGACGACGCCACGGCCATGGCCGTGTGGCTGGCCGAGCAGCAGGGCGGCCCGATCGACGCCTTCGGCCACTCGATGGGTGGCGCCTGCCTGCTGATGGCCGCGCTTCGCCGGCCCGACGTGTTCCGCCGGCTCGTGCTGTTCGAGCCGATCGTGTTCCCGCCGCAAGGCATCCGCCCGGGGGTGCCGGAGGGCGAGAGCCCGATGGTGCACGGCGCCCGCCGCCGCCGCAGCACGTTCCACACGTTCGAGGCGGCGTACGAGAACTTCGCCTCCAAGCCGCCGCTGAACTGCTTCACCCCCGAGGCCCTCCACGCCTACGTGGACCACGGCTTCGCCCGCGACCCCCACGGCGTGCACCTGAAATGCCGGCCAGAAACCGAAGCGGACACGTTCGCCACCGGCGGCAGTCACACCACGTGGGACCACCTCGGCCAGATCCACACGGACACGCTGGTGATGGCCGGCAGGGTGGAGGAGATGCAACCGTCGAAGATCGCTGCACAGGTGGCCGAGCAGTTGCCCAACGGCCGCTACCTGCAGATCGACTCGATGAACCACTTCGGGCCGATGGCCGACCCCGGGGCAGTGGCTGCGGTCATCGCCGACGCGTTGGCCCGCTGACAAGGTAACCCGCGCCGCGCCGTCACCCCGACCAGAGCGCAGCTGCGGCCAATCCCGCCACCCCCACGACCACGGCCCCCGTGGCCAGCCATCGACCGCGGCGGCTGGGGTCCAGCACGGTGCGGCGCCGGCCGATCACGCCGAACGCCACCCCGAGCGCCGACGGGGCCATTCCGAGCACCTGGCCGGTGACGTCGTTCACCAACGCCAGCCGCACGAAGCCCACGACCAGCCCCGCCGCGGCCAGCACCACGGCGGCGATGCACCAGGCATCCCACACCGGCACTGGGCGGGGCGCCGTGGCGGAGCCCGCGTATCCGTCCGGCGCAGCCAGGGCCATGTCGCGCCAGTCCGGGGCCTCCGCGCCGTCGGGCCGGCGCACCACCTCGGGCAGGGGGCGAGCCTCCACGGGCGCCGGGTCTGCCGAAGCGGTGGGCAGCGGCGGCCAGTGGGCGCCGTCGGGCGGCAGCATGCCCGAGCGCGACCGCATCGGCGGCGGCGAGGGATCCTCGGACGGCATGGTCACACTCTCGCGCACCCCTTCTCTACGATGACGGCATGTACCCGGTGCCGACCAGCCTGTCTCCCAGCCGGGTGGAGGCGTTCACGTCGTGCCCCATGGCATTCCGGTTCGCCAGCATCGAGAAGCTGCCCGAGCCTCCCAGCCCCCACGCCACCAAGGGTTCGTTGGTCCACCGGGCGCTCGAGCTGCTGTTCACCCAGCCCGCCCCGGCACGCACTCTGCAGGCCGCCGAGCCGGCGTTCCGGCAGGCGGTCACGGAGTACCAGGCGGATCCCGAGTTCACCATGTTGAACCTCACGGCCGAGCAGACCGAGGCGTTCGTGGCCGATGCGTGGACCCTGGTGGAGCAGTACTTCGCCATGGAAGACCCACGCTCGGTGCGCGACATCGGGCTGGAGCTGCGGCTCGAGGCCCAGGTCGGCTCGCTCACCCTGCGCGGCATCATCGACCGGCTGGAACTGGATGCCGATGGCGAGTTGATCGTCACCGACTACAAGACCGGTCGTGCCCCTGGCCTGCGGTACGAGCAGAACCGGCTGGCCGGCGTGCACTTCTACTCCTTCCTCTGCGAACAGGTGCTGGGGCGCCGGCCGAAGGAGATCCGCCTCATGTACCTGCGCGCCGGCGAGACCATCACGGCCACCCCGTCCGCCCAGTCGGTGCGGTTCATCACCACCCGCACGACGGCGGTGTGGAAGGCGGTGGAGAAAGCCTGCCAGCAGGACGACTTCCGCCCTCGCCCCGGGGCGCTGTGCAACTCGTGCGCGTTCCAGCCATGGTGCCCCTCGTTCGGGGGCGACCCGTCGCTCGCCGCTACAGAGGCGCCGCTGAAGTTCGGGGCGATGGCAGCCTGAATGAAGGCCTTCGAACCATTCGATGCCTGGGCCGATGCCCAGCTGGAGCGCCTCCGCGGCAACCCGGTTGCCGACCGGGTGTTCACGGTGGCCAGCGAGGTGGGCGACTTCAGCCTGGTCTGGCACATCGCCGGCGCCGCCCGCGGCCTGCTCAGCGACCAGCGCGCCGACCAGGCGTTCATCCTCTCCGCCCTCCTGGGGGTGGAGAGCCTGGCCGTCAACCAGGGCATCAAGCGCCTGTTCCGCCGCACCCGGCCCACCGAGGCCGGCGATCCACGGTTCCCCGTGCGCAAGCCCTCCACCAGTGCCTTCCCCAGCGGCCATGCGTCGTCGGGCTTCTTCGCCGCCACCGTGCTCACCGGGTGGGGCGGGGCCGTCACGGCTCCGTTGTGGTTCGGGATGGCCGGGGTGGTGGCCACCAGCCGCGCCTACGTGCGCATCCACCACCCCAGCGACGTGGTGGGAGGCGCCGTGGTCGGCGTGGCCCTCGGCCTGGCCGCCCGGGCGGCGTTGGCCGCGGTTGGCCGGGCCTGAGCCCGCCGTCCCGACCGCGCGGTAGCCTCGCCGCCATGTCCGGCATCCCCCACTTCGACCACAAGATGAGCGACGCCGAGGGGCTGATGTGGCGTCTGGAGAAGGACCCCTACCTCAGCAGCACGTTCGCCAACGTCACGGTGCTGGACAAGGCCCCGGACATGGACCGCCTGCGCGCCCGCCTGGAGCGTGCCACCCATGTCATCCCCCGCCTGCGCCAACGGGTGCAGCCCGTGCCGGCCAACCTCACGGCGCCGATGTGGGTGGAGGACCCCAACTTCGACCTGCACTACCACGTGCGTCACGTCGCCCTGCCCAAGCCGGGCACCATGCGCCAACTGCTGGACCTGGCAGCGCTGGTGGCCGGCGATGCGTTCGACCGCACCCGCCCCCTGTGGCAGTTCGTGGTGGTGGACGGGCTGCGCGGCGGCAAGAGCGCGCTCATCCAGAAGCTGCACCACACCATCATCGACGGCGAGGGCGGCGTGCGGATGAGCCTGGAGTTCCTCGACTTCGAGCGCGACGCCCCCGAGCCGGAGCCGCTGGACCCGGACACGGTGGACGCCGCCCGCGCCGCCCAGCCCGACGGCCCGTCACCCGACCTGCTGCGCGACCTGGTGGCCGGCAGCTTGCGCATGCCGCTGGGCATCATCCGCCAGATCAAGGACCTGCTGGCCGACCCCGCCGGCATCCCCGAGGCCGGTTCCGCCGCCGCCGACACGGTGCGCTCCGTGCTCTCCCAACTCGGCGACACCGAGGCGGCGCACTCCCCGCTGTGGACGGCACGCAGCCTGCAACGGCGGATGGAAGTGCTGCGAGTGCCGTTCGAGGACACCAAGGCAGCGGCGAAGCGACTGGGCGGCACGCTGAACACGGCGTTCCTCACGGCGGCGGCCGAAGCCGCCGGGCGTTACCACCGCGACCTCGACGCCCCGGTGGACACCCTGCGGGCCAGCATGGCCATCAGCACCCGCACCGAGCGCTCCGGGGCCAATGCGTTCTCCCTGGCCCGGATGCTGGTGCCCACGGGCGACATGCACATCGCCGAACGGTTCGCCGCCATCCACGAGGCGACGGTGGCGGCCCGCGACGCCGGGTCGTCGGCCTCGCTGGAAACGCTGGCCGCGGTGGCCAGCACCCTGCCCACCAGCCTGGTCACCCGCCTGGCCCGCCAGCAGGCCCAGACGGTGGACTTCGCGACCAGCAATGTGCGCGGTGCCCCGCTGGCGCTCTATCTGGCCGGGGCGCGGATCATGGAGAACTACCCGGTGGGTCCGCTGGGCGGCGTGGCGTACAACCTCACCCTGCTCAGCTACGACCACAGCCTGGACATGGGCGTCAACATCGACACGGCGGCGGTGACGGAACCGGAGTTGCTGCGTCGCTACCTGGAGCGCGCGTTCAAGGACCTGCTCGCCGCCTGAGGGGCGAGCAGCGTGGCCGGGTCAGCGAGGGGCGCCGGCAGTTGCCGGGGCGTCCTGCGCCGCCGGCATGGTGAGCAGACTGCGAACGTCCAGCAGGACATCCGTGATCTCGCCCGAAGAGACCAGTTCGCGACTCATCATCTTGGCCAGCGCCTTGTCGATGACGCCCAGTGCCTCGGTGATGACGGCGTCGTTGGTCTCGGTCATCCTGGTGCTCCTTTTCGCCGGAACGTGCTGCGAACGTAGCGCGCGCAGCGGGTCCTGACGCGCATGGTAGCGGCCCGGAGGGGCGTCCCAACCGTGACGGGTGCCGCCGCCTACGATGCCGCCATGGAACTGAGCGGGCGGCATGTGGTGGTCACCGGCGCGGCGGGTGGCATCGGCGAGGCACTGGCCGCCCGTTTCCACGCCGAGGGCGCCAGGGTGGTGCTCAGCGACGTGCAGGCAGAGGCCGTGGGCGAGGTGGCAGGGCGGCTGAACGCGGTCCGCGCCGGCAGCGCCGTCGCCGTTCCGGCAGACGTGGGCACCGAAGCCGGCAACGTCGCGCTGGTGGCTGCGGCGGAGGCAGCCTTCGGGCCGATCGATCTGTTCTTCGCCAATGCCGGTGTCGGCATCGGCCGCGACCCGATGAGCCCCGAGGACGAGTGGGAGTTGGCGTTCGCCGTCAACGTGCACGCCCACCGGTGGGCCGCCCGTGCACTGCTGCCCGGCTGGTTGGCCCGCGGCGAGGGCTACTTCTGCTCCACCGCCTCGGCTGCCGGCCTGCTGAGCCAGATCGGCTCGGCGCCGTACACGCTCACCAAGCACGCCGCGGTGGCGTTCGCCGAGTGGCTCAGCATCACCTACGGCGACCGCGGCCTGAAGGTCAGTTGCCTGTGCCCTCAAGGCGTCAACACCGCCATGCTGCGCGCCGGCGACGACCCTACGGTGGGCATCAGCAGCGCGGTCGTGCGGTCGGCCGGCACGGTGCTGGAACCCGCCGATGTCGCCGAGGTGGTGGTGGCGGCCATCCGGGCGGAGGACTTCCTGATCCTCCCCCACCCCGAGGTGCTCACCTACCTGCAGCGCAAGGCAGCCGACCCGGCTCGCTGGCTGGCAGGGATGCGCAAGCTGCAGGCCCGGATGGCGGACCCCGCGTGATCGACACGGCCACGCTGCAACGCCTCGGGCTGAAGGCCGGTGAGGCCGTGCGCTTCCGCAAGGGCGACGCCGGCCGGTGGTTCGCCGGGCGCATGCAGGGTGTGGCCGTGGACGGCAGCGTCACCGTGTTCGATGCCAACGGCGCGGCGCGCAGCCTGCGGCCCGAGCGGGTGGAGGTGCGCCGGCCCGGCAGCCGCGGCCGCCTCACCTGGCAGACCGTCAGCGACGTCGCGATCACCTGGGAACAACTGCAGCTCTGGTGAGCGACAGCCTCGAGCGACGGGTCAGCCCTGCCCCTCGCCACGGGCTTTGGCCAGCGCCCGGTTCAGCACCACGTCCAACAGGCTGAGCACGGTCTCCTTCACCGCGCTGCGACCCCGTGCGTCGGTGGTCACCACCGGCACGTGGTGAGCGATGGAGAGCGCATCGCGGATCTCCTCGATCGTGTGGTACAGCTGGCCGCCGAACCGGTTCACGGCCACCACGAACGGCACGCTGCGGTTCTCGAAGTAGTCCAGCGCGGGGAACGAGTCCTCGATCCGACGGCTGTCCACCAGCACCACCGCACCGAGCGCGCCCTGGATGAGGTCGTTCCACATGAATCCGAAGCGGTCCTGCCCCGGAGTGCCGAACAGGTACAGCACGATCGCCTCGTCCACGGCAACCCGGCCGAAGTCCATGGCCACGGTGGTGGTGGTCTTGGTGACCACGTCACCGCGGTTGTCCACCCCCTCACTGAGGTCGGTCATCGCCGCCTCGGTGGTGAGCGGCTTGATGTCGGAGATCGCCCCGACGAACGTCGTCTTCCCGACGCCGAAGCCGCCGGCGATGATGATCTTCACCGGCACGGGCCCGGTGGCAACGGAGCGGGTGGGTGTATCAGAGAGCACGGACACCGGCAATCAACCTCGTGATCAGGAGCACGTCGTCGGCGACGTTCGCGCTCGGCTGGAATGCTTCCAACATGCCTTCGGAGAGAAGGTCGGCGGCAACCACTCGCACCACACCGATGGGCACGTGGAGGCGGGCGGACAGTTCGGCGACGGACAGCGGCTCGTTGCGGCCGAGCGTCAGGATGTCCGCACGCTCGAACTTCATCGCCGTCAGCGCTTCACGACCGGCGGCCGTCGTCTGCAGCATCGTCTCGAACTCGAGGTGGACGGCCGCGTGCGCCCGACCTCCTGTCATGGTGTACGCGCGGACGCCCGAGAGCGCCATCTCACCGTCGTCCTCGTGCGCGGGCCGAACGGTCCGCCGGTGCTCGATGAACGGGCGGACCAGCGGCACCTGCATGTCGTCGCCGCTGAAGTCGTCCATGGCTACACCGCCACGAGCGAGTTCTTCAGCTCGCTGATGAGCGCCGGGGTCAGCTGGGCGCCGACCCGTTCCACGAGCAGCGTGATCTCGTAGCCGACCAAGCCGAGATCACTGTCGCGTGCGGCCACGACGCCGAGGGTGGAGCCGCCGGAGATCGCGGCCACGAAGAGGTAGCCGTTGGCCATCTCCACCAACACCTGCATCACCTGGCCCTTGGCCAACTCGCCGGCGGCGCCGTGGGCGAGGGCTCGCATGCCGGTGATGATCGCCGCCAGCTTGTCGGCCGCAGCCCGCTCCAACTGGGAGCTGAGGGCGATCAGGAGGCCGTCGGACGACACCGCGACCGCCTGCTCAACTCCCGGCGTGCTGCGCACGAAGTTGGCCATCAGCCAGTTGACGTTGTTGGCCTTGTCGGACAGAGCCATCTGGTTGCTCCTTGTCGCTCGCGGGGTGGGGGTCAGTCGTCGTCACCGCGCTGGCGGCCGAGGTCCAGGCCACGCTGCAGGCTCGCCAGCGTGGACCGCACTTCGTCGGCAGGGCGGTGGGTGTGCGGATCGGTGGCGGCGACGCCGAGGTCCGGCATCTGGGCGCCACGGACCCGCTTGGTGAGGCCGCTCGAGGTCGTGCCCGCCTCCGCCTGGGTGGGCGCTGGGGGCAGCAACGGGTCCGCTCCCGGCTTGACCATCGACGCCACGGACGGAGCGACGGGCGCGGCCGGGGCAGGCGGTTCGACGACGGGCGACGAGATCGGCGACAGGGACGGCGGCAGCGGGGCCAAGCCGGCCAGGCTCGGCGACTCCGGAACCCTGCTGTGCTCTTCGGCCTGGTGCATCGATGCCCAGAGCGCCTCGTCGCTCATCTCCGTCGGCTTCGGCTCCGCCAACACCGCCACCGGGGCGGCCACCGGGGCCGGGGTCAGCGGCGCCGTCAAGCGCTCCGCAGCCGCGGGGATGTCGGCCACCGGCGTCGCTGCGGCAGCACCGACCACCTCGAGGATGGACTTCGGGAGGCGGACGATGGCGGTGACGCCGGTGCCACCAGGGGTCGTGGTGAGCATCACCTTGATCTCGTGGCGGGCCGCGAGGCGGGCGACCACCTGGAAGCCCAGCATCTTGTTCGACTCACGGTCGAACGCCGCAACCTGGTTGAGGCGGCGGTTGGCGTCGGCCAGATCGTCGGCGGACATGCCCAGGCCATAGTCGAAGATCGCCAACTGGTGGCCATCAGGCACGGCGCGACCAACCACCGTCACCGGGCTGTTCGGCGGCGAGAAGCTGGTGGCGTTTTCCAGCAGTTCGGCCAGCAGGTGGGCCACCTCGCCGGCGACGGCACCCTGCACGCCGATCTCGCCGAGGTCGGCGAGCTCCACCTGGCCGTAGTTCTCCACCTCGGAGAGGGCGGCGCGGACCACGTCGCCGACGGGCACGGGCGGGGCCCACAGGCGGGTCGGCTCGGCGCCGGCCAGCACCAGCAGCGACTGGGCGTTCCGTCGCATGCGGGTGGTCAGGTGGTCCAGGCGGAACAGGTTGTCCAACGCCTCGGGGTCGCGCTCACCCTGCTCCAGCGTGGAGATGAAGCCCAGCGTACGGCCGAGGAGGTTCTGGTTCCGGCGAGCGATGTTGACCAGGTTCTCCGACACGATGCGACGGGCCACGGCCTGCTCGGCGGCCAGGTCCACGGCGGCGTCCTGCACGGAGTTGAAGCTGGCACCCAGCTCGGCCAGCTCGTCCCGGGTCTGCACTTCGAAGGCCGGCAGGTGCGGGGTGGGTGCATCGGCGGGCAGGTCCTGCACGGTCTGCACGACCTCGGGCAGCTGACGGGTGGCGACTGCCTTGGCCTGCTCGGCCAGCGCACGGATCGGCCGGACGATGGAACGACGCACCCGAACGGAGAGCAGCAGGGTGATCAGCAGCAGCGCGCCGATGGCGATGCCGGCCACCATGATCACGGTGCCCACGTAGTCGTTGGTCGACTGCTCACGGGCGGCGACGTCCTCGGTGGCCCACGTCAGCGCGCGGTCCACACCGGTCTGCTGCACGTCGAACCGCCACTCCATCCCGCGCACCGCAGCCAACAGGGCTGCAGTGTCCTCGGCGGCGATGGCCGGCTTGATCTGGGTGTCGATGTCGGCGAAGAACTTGTCGCCGATGTCGCCACCGATCTCCACCAGGCGTGCCTGCACGCGCGGGTCGAGGCTTTGACCGGCCCAGTAGGCCATCGCGCTGTCGAACCGGGCACGGGCAGCCTCGATCACTGCCATGTGCTCGTCGATCTCCGCGTGCGAGTCTGCCGTCCAGCCGTCGGCAGAGGCGATCACGGCGACCTGGTTGACGTTCGCCCAGGCCTCCAGGAGGTTGGCCGGCGGCGGCGCTGTGTCGGCCTTCAGGTCCTGTGCCATCTTCAGCGCCTTGTACTCGTCACCGCGGACGCTGGAGCGCTGGAGGGCCAGATAGCCCACCGCGGCAGAGGCGATGAGGGCCAGCAGCGGCACCATGATGAGCAGGTTGAGTCGCCCGCCGATCTTCATCCGTCGAAGCATTCGCCCGTTCCTTTCCGAGCAGGGTCAGTCCCTGGCCGCACCCACCCGTCGAGTCAGCGGCGACGTGTCATCGGCGTGGCGCGTGGGCAACTTGAGGATTCCTTGGAAATTCCTCAAGCTGAACGGCACGAGCGCCGATTCCTTCTCCGAACACGCTTCTCCGACGCGAGGGAACACGGGAGGACTCGGACGGTGCGCACTCAGTTGCAGAACTTCGGTGGCGACGACCCCATCTGGAGCTTCGTCGCCCAGCTCCGCACGGAGCGATTCACGGGCTCGGCCCATGTCGGGGCCAACCCGCGGTTGCGACTCTTCGTGGCGGCCGGCCGGGTGTACTTCGCCGAACGTGAGGGTGACCCGGCGCTGGGGACGCGCCTGGTGAACTTCGGCGTTCTCACCGCCACACAGTTGGAGCGCGGCGCCGTGCACGTGGGTGATGTGGTGTCACTGGCCCGGCTGTTCCACCGCGACCCGACGATCGACCGTGACGCCGTGGAGCTGACCATCGAGATGGCGACCGAGAAGCTGCTGGAGACCGTGGCCCAGCAACCGGTGGCGACGGTCGAACTGTTCCCCCTTCGTCAGCACTCCTCCGGCATCCACCTGTGGACCCGCGACGAGCCGCAGCCGGTGTACGAGCCGGTGGCCGCGGTGCCGGCGGCCGCACCTGCGGTCGACGACGTGGCCGTGACCCAGCCGCCGGCCGAGGTGGCCGAGCCGGCGTTCACGCCCGTGGAACCGGCGATCCATCTGGCCGCCGCCCCCGTGTCCGTGGACGATGCCGACACCGAGTCGACCGCCGTGACCGCCGTGGCCTCCGAGCCCGACGTTCCGGCCGAGCCGGTGTTCCAGCCTGCGTCGCTTTCGATTCCCTCGTTGCGGCCCGCACCGCAGGCCGAGGAGCCGACGGTGGTCGCCGAACCCGAGGTCATCCCGGAGCCGACGGTGGTCGCCGAAGCCGAGGTCATCGCCGAGCCCGAGCTCGTCGCCGACGCTGAAGCCACTCCCGAGCCCGAGGTGGTCGCCGAGCCCGAGGTCATCGCCGAGCCCGAGATCGTCGCCGAGCCCGAGGTCATCGCCGAGCCCGTCGTGACGGAGCCGGAGGTTGGCGGCACCCCGTCACTGCTCGCGGTGCTGCGCGCCGAGGAGCCCCGCCCCGAGCCGCGCCGCGAGTCGGCCGCCTCGCTCCTGGCGACCCTGCGCGACGAACCGGCGCCCAGCGACACCATCACCGAAGTGGTTCCGGTCGTGCCGGCGGCAGCGCCGGACGCCGCGGCGGCCGAACCGGAGGTGCACGAGCCCGCACCGGCACCCGCCACTGACACCCCGAGTGGGCTGACCTCACTCTCTGCGTTGACCCCCCTGTCGGCCGCCGCTCCCGCCCCCACAGCGCCGCAGGAGATCCACGAGCCCTTCGACAGCGCTCCGGCGGCGCCGCCCTCCGCGGGTCTGCCGCACCTGGCGGCCGCCCCCACGGCGGTGCCGCGCCGCGCCGCGGCGGAGGACTCACTGCCCCAGATTCCTGCCGACGCCAACCTGCCGCGCCTGGGCAGCCCCGGCTCGGCCGCCGTGCCGGCCACCACGGCAACGCCGCAGCCGGCCGAGATGGCAGAAGTGCCCGACCTGGCCACCTGGACACCTGCGGCCCAGAACATGGCCGCCGTGCAGATCTGGGAAATGGTCGACGAGTTGACCGTGCCGGAAGCCGAGCCTCAGCTGGTGCCCAGTGGTGCCGGCGATGACCGCAAGTCGCGTGGATGGCGCAAGGGCCGCAAGGGCTGAGCATGGAAGCCGACGGCACGGACGACAAGATCGAACGCCTCGTGCGTTCGGTGCTCCAGGCCGTCGACGCGCGCCTCGACGACGTTCGCGTCGAGCTCCACGCACTCCGTGACGCCACCGACGCACGGCTGGCCGCGCTGGAGGCGGCGCTCGGCGAGGTGCAGCAGCGCACGGCCACGACCGCCGTTGCCGATGCGGCTCCCCGCCCCGACAACAGCCGCATGGAGCAGGCCACGCAGATGCTGTTGGAGCGGATCGAGGCGATGCACCAGAAGACCACGATCGCCACCAATGAGCGGCTCGCCCAACTGGGCGCCGCCGTGGACGAGCTGCGCAGCGGCACTCGGGTACCCGCTCCCGCCGAGGAGTTGGCCGTGGTCTCCGCACCGCTCATCCCCACGCCGCACCTGCCGGCCATCCCCCCGCCGCTGATCACCCGGCAGCTGCCCGTCGTTCCGATCACACCCACGACCACCGCCGACGTTCCGAACGCCCTCCCCGCGCCGACGCCCGCGCCGGCGCCCACACCCGTCCCGACTGCCCCGACGGCGGCCGGCGCCGCCCCGGTGGAGGGCATCGATCTCGATCGCCTCAGCCGCCTGCTGGAGGAGCACCTCGGGCAGTTCCATCTCGGCGAGGACGTCCCGCCCGCCCGGTAACGGTTGCGGCACGGCCGCTGGGTACGGTGACCGGCCATGGGAGTGCGCCTGGAACCGTCCGACGAGTACATGCACGAGCTCGGCCCCGAGTCGAACTTCAACGAGAGCATGTACATCAACTGCTTCGATGCCGCCCAGCAGGTCGGCGGCTGGTTCCGCATGGGGAACCGTGCCAACGAGGGCTACGCCGAGATGACCGTGTGCCTGTACCTGCCGCCGGCGGACGGCCAGGCCGGCCGCAGCGTCGGCTTCATGTACAAGCGGCCGTCGATCACCCACAACGACGCGCTCGACGCCGGCGGCCTCACCTGGACGATGGTCACCCCGTTCGAGGAGTTGAAGATCGACTACACCGGCAAGGTCGTGGTACTCGACGAACCCGAGCAGATGGCCGACCCGAAGAAGGCGTTCACCGACAACCCCTACGCAGAGTGCGAGGTGCACCTCACGTTCACCGGCCAGGGCCGGCCGAGCATGTTCGGCGGCGAGCCCGACCAGCCGCACGAGACGCCGGGTGAGGAGTTCGCCAAGGGCCACTACGAGCAGTTGGTGGCGGCGCACGGCACCATCCGCGTGGGCGACCGGGAGTGGGAGATCGACGGGCACGGCCTGCGCGACCACTCGTGGGGGCCGCGCTACTGGCAGGCCCCGTGGTACTACCGCTGGCTCACCGCCAACGTGGATCGCGACTTCGGCTTCATGGCCAGCCGGGTGGCGAAGAAGGACGGCCCCGGCACCCGCGGCGGGTTCGTGTGGGAGAACGGGCAGATGCACCTGTGCGACCATGTGGAGCTGAGCACCGAGACCCGCGGCGACGACGCCTACCACCAGCGGATCAACGGCCTGATGCGGTCGTCCAAGTCCGACCGCGAGTGGCGCTTCACCGGTGAAGTGATGGATCTCATCCCGCTGCGCAACCGCCGCCAGGACCCCGACGGCAACTGGCTGATGACCCGCATCAGCGAGGGCATGACCCGCTGGACGGTGGAGTCCGGCCCGTTCGAGGGCCGCACCGGCTACGGGCTCAGCGAGTACCTGGACCAGATCATCGACGGCGCACCCGTGGGCCTGGCCGAGTAGGCCTCGCGCAGCGTCAGTCCAGCCGGGAGGCGGCCACGAACGCGGCGGCGATCTCTGCATCGCCGACGACCTCGCACGCCGTCAACGGCGCCCGCCGCCACAACGCCATCAAGATGTCCTCCGCGGCGCCGCGGATGGCGCAGTCGCCCTTGGCGTGCTCGCGGGTGACGGCGAAGTACTTCCCGTCCGGCTGGGCCAGCCACTCGCCCTCCACGTCGGTGCAGTGCAGGTGGACGGTGCCCTCGACGGGCCCGTTGGCGTTGTTGGCGAAGTAGAAGAGGAACTCGTCGATCCCGTCGCTGGCCAGTGCCGCGTCCACCGGGGCACGGGTGACGCCGGCGGCGAGGTCCGCGTCCACACGGTGCACCAGTGTCTCCTGGGCCATCCGCCGGGCCAGCCAGCCGAAGCTCTCGGTACCCGCCCAGGTCCAGGTCGGGGTGTCCGCGGGGAATGCCCGGAGCATCGCCGCGTACCCGGCGTGCTCGCCGATCATGATCCCCGCCAACTGGTCGTCCGCTGGGCGGGCGGGCAGTTCGATTCCGTCGAAGTCCTCCCGCCGCTCGGCCACCAGTCGGTGCCACCCGTACTGCACCTCGTAGAGGTGGTACATCAGGTCGGCCAGGTTCCAGCCGGGGCAGGTGGGCACCTCTGCGGTCGGGGCCGCCAGCGCGCACGCGGCAAGGAAGGTCTCGTGCTCGCGGTCGAAGTGGGCGAGATGTGTGGCGGTGTCCATCCGGCGATGCTGCCACACGGGCTCAGAGGGTGGGGAGAACCCCCGCCAACTCCTGCCACTCGGCCGTCGGCAGGGCCCGCGGATCGGCGGGCAGCACCTGCACGCACACATGGTCGGCACCAGCGTCGAGGTGAGCACGGATGCGGGCCGACACGGTGTCCAGCGTGCCCCAGGCGACAATGGCGTCCACCAGGGCATCGCTGCCGCCGTCGGCGATGTCCGCGTCCGTCCAGCCCAGCCGCTTCAGGTTGTTGGTGTAGTTCGGCAGGCCGAGGTAGGTGGACATGAACCGGCGGGCGATGGCCCTGGCGGCGGAGGGGTCGGTCTCCAGCACCACCGCCTGCTCCGGTGCCAGCAGCGGACCCTGGCCCAACGCCTCGCGGGCGACGGCCGTGTGCTCCACCGGCACGAAATATGGGTGGGCGCCCAGGCCGCGCTCGGCCGACAGGCGCAGCATCTTCGGGCCCAGAGCGGCCAGCACCCGCTGCGGTGGCTCTGCAGGCGGCGCGGCCAGGTAGATGCCGCGGTCCATGGCGTCCAGGTAGGCCACCATCGTGGTGTACGGCTTGTCGTAGGCGTGGCCGTGCACGCCCTCCACCATCGGCTGGTGGCTGACACCGAGGCCCAGCAGGAACCGCCCGGGGTAGGCCTCGGAAATCGTCTTCCAGCCGGCCTGCATGGTCATGGCCGTGCGGGCATGGATGCTGGCGATGCCGGTGGCCACCTTGATGGTGCGCCCGCCGGCCAGCAGCAGCGCCGCGTTGGCAAAGGGCTCACGCCCCACGGCCTCGGGCACCCAGATGGCGCCATAGCCCAACGCCTCCAGCTCGCCCACGACCTCCTGCGCCCGTGTCATGGGTTGCTGGTCCAGCTGGAACGTCCACAGTCCGACTCGTCCGAGATCCATGCACGGGACGATACGCAAGGTGCCGTCCGCTACCGTCACTGGAATGACCGTTCCGTCCGCCGCCGCGGCCCCCGCCGCAGCCCCCGCAACGTCCCCTCACGCCGCCATCGCCGAGCGGGTGATCGGCTCGATCGTCCAAGCCGCCCCGCCGGCGGTCAGCCCCGACGGGCGGTGGGTGGCCTTCGTCGTCGCCCGGGTGGACATGGCCAAGAACACCACGCGCACCCAGGTGTGGCTGGGCCCGGCCGACGGCAGCACGGCGCCGCGCCCCGTCACCGGTGGCGACCACGACGGCGGCCCGGCGTTCACGCCGGACAGCCGCACCCTGCTGTTCACCAGCCGCCGCAGCCCCAAGAAGGGCGAGTCCACCCTGCACGCCCTGGCGGTGGACCGCCCCGGCGAGACCCGCACCGTGGCCACGATGAAGGACGGCATCGGCGACGTCACCGTCAGCCCGGATGGGCGGTGGGTGGCGTTCACCAGCCGCACTCCGGACGACCGCTACTCCGCCCCCGGCGCAGAGGACGGCGACGAGAGCTGGCAGTCGCCACGCAAGATCGAGCGGTTCTTCTCCGCACTCAACGGTGAGGGCTGGGTGTTCGACCGCCCGTCGCACATCTACGTCGCGCCGGTGGACGGCACGGCCGAGCCGCGCAACCTCACCCCCGGTGAGTTCCAGCACGGCTCGCCGTCGTGGTCGCCCGACTCGCAGAGCCTGGTGGTCAGCGCCGCTCGCCACGACACCTGGGACCTGGACTTCGCCCAGGACGTGTACCGGGTGGGGCTGGACGGCACGGTCACCGCGCTCACCCATCACACGGGCAACTACGGCCACCCTTCGGAAGGGCCCTCCGGGGTGGTGCTGATCGGTGCCGACAACCCGGCCGAGTACCCACAGAACATGAAGGTCGGCCTGGTGCCGGCAACTGGGGGGAACCCAACCTGGCTGTCCGCCGCCCTGGACCGCACGTTCGAGTGCACCGGCGGCGGCCGCAACCCGGTGTGGGACGGCCAGTCGGTGCTGGCCATGGCAGAGGACCGAGGCACCACCCAGCTCTACCGGGTGCCGCTGGACGGCTCGGGGCCGGTCGCACTCACGTCCGGGCCGATCACGGTGAAGGGCTTCGACCACGCCGGCGGCACCACCGCGCTCACCGTCGGCCGGGTGGACGAGGTGGCCGACGTGTTCGTGCTGGACGGCGGCCAACTGCGCCGGCTGACCGACTTCGCCGCCCGCTACCGGGCGGCCGCTACCCCGCTGCCGTGGGAGCGGTTCACGGTGCCGTGCACCGACGGCAGCGGCGAGATCGACGCCTGGATCATGCGGCCGGCCGGGTTCGACGCCGCACAGCGCTACCCCGTGCTGCTCAACGTGCACGGCGGCCCGCACACCCAGTACGGCGAGACGTTCTTCGACGAGGCCCAGATGCAGGCGGCAGCCGGGTTCGTGGTGCTGATGAGCAACCCGCGGGGTGGCTCGGGCCGCGAGCAGGCGTGGGGCCAGGCCATCATGGGCCCCAAGCATCCCACGGCACCCGGCAGCGGCTGGGGCGGGGTGGACGTGGACGACGTGATGGCCGTGCTCGACACCGCGCTCTCGCGCTACGAGTTCTGCGACCCGGCCCGAGTGGGCATGCTCGGTGGCAGCTACGGCGGCTACATGGCCACCGAACTGGCCACCCGCTTCAGCGACCGGTTCGCCGCCATCTGCAGCGAGCGGGCCGTCAACAATGTGTACACCGAGGAGTACACCAGCGACATCAGCACCATATTCCGCGCCGAGCACGGCCCCAGCCACCTCGCCGACCCTGACGAATACGTCCGCCTCTCCCCCATCACCCGGGTGGCCGACATCACCTGCCCGTTCCTCATCATCCACAGCGAGCAGGACCTCCGCTGCCCCATCAGCCAGGCCGAAGAACTGTTCGTGGCCATGCGCCTGCTGGGCAAGGACGTCACCTTCTACCGCTTCCCCGGCGAGAACCACGAGCTGTCACGCAGCGGCTCGCCCGTGCACCGGCGGATGCGGGCCGAGATCCTGCTGGACTTCTTCGCCGGTCATCTGACCGCTCAGCCGGCGGAGAAGTAGCGGGCCAACTCCTTGCGGTTGGTGGTGCCGAGCTTCACGTAGACACGGTGGAGGTGGTTCTCCACCGTGCGCACCGAGAGGAAGAGGCGCTCACCGATCTCCCGCGCGCTCAGGCCGTCCACCGCCAGCGCGGCGATCTCCCGCTCCCGCTTGGACAGCAGGGCGAGCGGGCCGCCGGGGTCCCCTTCCAGCAACGGCGTCACCGCGCCTTCGCAGTGAGCCCGGTGGGCCTCGGAGCGCGTGCGGTGGCCGGTGGCCTCCCGTCCACGTCCGGCGCGCGCCGCAGCGGCGAAGGCTTCTGCGGCGTAGAGGTGCAGGTCGAGCTCGGCGAACCGCTCGCCGGCGGCCGCCAGTTCGGTGCTGCTGCCGTGGTGCAGCGCGTTCGCAATTGCCGCCCGGGCATGCACCAGAGGTGACGAGGTGCGGGCGGCCAACGCCGACAGCCGCTCCGCATGTGGGGCGCCGCCGAGGCGAAGATGCTCGTGCAGCAGGAAGCTCTCGGACACGATCTGGCCGGCATCGGCAGCCATGTCCGCGGCCTCCAACAGGAGGGCGCGGGCGGTGCTCTCCTCATGACGGACGAACGCCGTCCAGGCCCGGCCCACGGCCCGCTCGGCGCGGAGGAAGCCGCGGACATGGGCCAGCCGTTCGGCGATGGCATCAGCGTCCTCCGCCCCGGCCCGGTCACCGAGTTGAGCATGGGCCGCGGCCAGCACGGACGCCGTGAGCGCCTGCCCGGCGACCAGACCGGCCCGCTCAGCGACGATCAGCGCGTCGCCGGCCCACACCAGCGCCGAGCGCGGCCGACCGGCGATCAGGTGAGCGCGGCCGGCATTGAGCGCGGCCCACATCTGGTCCAGCGTCAACGCCAGGCCGAGCACGTCGGTGCGCAACTGCTGCGCCACCTCTGCGGCTTCGTCCAGCCGCCCGTGCTCGGCGAGCGCGTACGTCCGTACCACGGTGTGCAGCGCGTGCGCGCCGTCCGGCACCGGCAGGGCGATGGCCTCGTCGGTGCGGCCCAACTGGGCGAGCGTGGCTTCACGTACAGGGGCGAAGAGGCTGCCGTCCACGGTCTCGGCGGTGTCCGGGTCCAGCACCGCCAGGCGCTGCATGGCCTCGATCGGCCGGTCGCTGAACGACAGGGCGTTCGCCGCGGCCACTTCCAGCTGGGTCTGGGCCGGGCCCGGCGGGGTGACGGCGAGCGCGAAGTCCACGACGGCCTTGGCACCGTCGGCGTCGTCCAGCCCCCAGAGGTAGGCACGGTAGAGCGATGCCACGAGCAGCCCCTGCTCGTCGGGGTCGGTGGCCACGGACAGGGCGGCCGTGGCCTCCACCGCGGCCTCCTCGAACTCGCCCATCTCGTACAGCGCGTCGGACAGCACGAGCGACGCCGTGGGATGGTGGGGCACCGCCGCTTGCGCAGCACGGGTGAGCCGGGTCGCCAGCAGCAGGTCGCGCCCGGCCATCGCGGCCCGGGCCGCCTTCACCAGCTCGTCCACCGGCGGGCTGCCTCCGGCATCGAGGTGCCACACGGTCATCCGCACGTCGTCGCCGACGGTGCGATACGGCTGGATGCGATCCACCACCTCGGCGAGGATGCCCCGCTGGGCCACCTGGGTGAGCTGATGGCGGATGACGTCGGCGTAGATCGGGTGCGACAGGCGCACCTCGGGGGCGCGAGGACTGCCGGTGGTGACCGCCACGCCGGCCGTCATCAGCGCTTCCAGCGCACCCAGCTCTGCGCCGTGGAACATGGCCAGCGGCAGCGGCTGGCACAGCGCCAGGGTGTCGGCCAGCCGGCGGGCCACGGGCGGCAGCCGGCGGACGCTCTGCAGCAGGTACTCCGACAGGTGGGTGGACCCCACCAACGGCTGCTGGAGCACCCACGTGCCGGCATGCAGCGCGATCCGGCCTGCGGCGATCGACCCCAACACCAGCTCGCGCAGGTACAGCGCGTTGCCGCGGGAGTGCTGCCACAGCGCGTCGCGCACCTCCGGGGCGACGTCGCCCATCGTGCGGCGGACGATCTCCTCCGTGTCGTCCCGGCCGAACGCGCCGAGGTGGACCCGCACGGTGCCCTCCGCCGTCCACAGCGGCAATGCCCCGTCCGGCAGTGCCTCGCCGGTCCGGTAGGTGGCCACCAGCTGGACGGGCGCGTTCGCGGTGAGCTGGACCAGCAGCCCGCAGGACGGGTCGTCGAGATGATGCAGATCGTCGATCAGCACCACGAACGGCTTGTCGTCGGTTGCGCCGCCCGCCAGCACGTCCTCCAGCACCATGGCGAAGACGCTGAGCTGCTGCGTGCCGGCCGCGACCGCGGCCATGTGGTGAGCGGGGATCAGCCCGACCAGCGCGCCGAACGGCACCTCCTGCAACGCGGAGCTGGCCACGCAGCGCCGGCCGCGCCCACCGGATGCCAGATACCGGTCCAGCACGTGCTCGGTGAGGCGACTCTTGCCCACCCCCGCCTCGCCGGCGACCAGCACCGTGGGGCGGCCGGCCGCGCCGAGTGCAGCCGCGAGCGCGACGGTCTCCTGCTCGCGGAGCATGAAGCCCCACGTGCCTGCGCCTCCCGTCGCGGCGCCGTCCGTGCCTGCTGCGGTCACCGGCGCAGAACTTACAGCGCCCTCGGGGTCAGCCGTCCATCAACCAGGCGTCGATCAGCTTGCGGGCGATGGAGATGCGCGGCGGCACGTTCGGCAGTTCATCCCGCCGGAACCATTTGGCGTCGAGGATCTCGGTGGGGTCGCAGACGATGTCGCCGGACACCCACTCGGCCGTGAACCCGATCATCAGGCTGTGCGGGAACGGCCACGGCTGGCTGCCCCAGTAGCGCACGTCGCCGATCTCCACGCCCACCTCCTCGCGCACCTCGCGGATGACGGCTTCCTCCAGCGACTCCCCCGGCTCCACGAAGCCCGCCAGGCAGGAGTACATCGGGGCGCGGAACTGCACGCCGCGGGCCAGCAGCGCCTGGCGGTCGTCACCCTCGCCACGGGTGACCAGCGTGATCATCGCCGGCGCCAGGCGGGGGAAGGCCAGGAGGCCGCACGCCGGGCACTTCATCGCCCGCTCGTGCTCCTGGATCTCGGTGGGGGTGCCGCAGCGGCCGCAGAAGCGGTGGGTGCGCCCCCACTCCACCAACTGCACGGCCCGCCCCGCCACCAGCCACTCCGGCTCGCTGGCCCGGCCGTAGTAGGAGAACAGGTCGGTGGCCGCGCCGTACGAGGGGTCTTCCCCGTGGGGCACGTCCACGCCCCAGCAGGCCTCGTCGTCGAGCATGCCGAGGAAGTGCACGGGCCACGTGGGGTCGGCCGGGCGGTCGTCCACGAACACCGTGGCGCCGACCACGTGGATGTAGCGGTGCACGGCGATGTGACCGTCCGGGGAGTCGGGGGGCACGAGCGCTGGGTTGAAGCTGGCCATGGCCGCCACCGTAGGCTGCCGCCATGAGCAATGTCGTCATCGTCGATGCCGTCCGCACCCCCATCGGGAAGCGCAACGGCGGTCTGTCCACCATGCACCCGGGCGAGGTGCTCGGCATCGTCCAGAAGGCCGCGATCGACCGGTCGGGCATCGACCCGAGCGCCGTCGGCCAGGTCGTCACCGGCTGCGTCAGCCAGATCGGCGAGCAGGCGTTCAACATCGGCCGCACCGCCTGGCTGGCGGCGGGCCTTCCCATCACCGTGGCCAACACGACGGTGGACGCCCAGTGCGGCAGCAGCCAGCAGGCCACCAACCTGGCCACCGCGCTGGTGAAGGCCGGCGTGGTGGACGTCGCGCTGGCCAGCGGCGTGGAGATCATGAGCCGGATCCCCATCGGCATCGCCGGCAACAAGAACTTCGGGCTCGGCGTGCCGATCCCCAAGACCTACTTCGGCCGTTACGAGATGACCTCGCAGTTCGAGGGCGCCGAGCGCATCGCCGAGAAGTGGGGCATCACCCGCGAGGACACCGACCAGTGGGGCCTCACCAGCCAGCAGCGTGCCGCGCAGGCATGGGCGGAGGACCGCTTCGGCGGCCAGTACGTCACCGTCGAGGCGCCGGACCGCAACGAGGACGGCACCGCGGCGGACACCACCCACACCGTCAACCGTGACGAGGGCATCCGCGAGACCACGCTGGAGAAGCTGGCGTCGCTGAAGCCGGTGGCCCGGGAGAACGGCGTGCACACCGCCGGCAACTCCAGCCAGATCAGCGACGGCGCGGCCGCCGTGCTGATGATGACCGAGGAGCGCGCCGCCGAACTGGGGCTGAAGCCCCGCGCCCGCATCGTGGACACCTGCAACGTCGGCGTGGACCCCGTGCTGATGCTCACCGGCCCGATCGACGCCACCCAGCACCTGCTGCGCCGCAACAACCTGAGCATCGACGACATCGACACGTTCGAGATCAACGAGGCGTTCGCCTCCGTGGTCCTGGCGTGGATGAAGGAAGTCGGCGCCGATCCGGCGAAGACCAACCCCAACGGCGGCGCCATCGCGCTGGGGCACCCGCTCGGTGGCACCGGTGCCTTCCTCATCACCAAGGCGCTGTACGAACTGGAGCGCACGGGTGGCCGCTACGGCCTGATCTCCATGTGCTGCGGTGGCGGTCTGGGCACCGGCACCCTCATCGAGCGCCTCTAGTTCCGCCTCCCGCCCCCACCCCGAGAGCCGCATCGGAGTGAGCACCCGCTGGTCCGAGTGCCAGCCCTCCCACCCGAGTGCCAGCCCTCCCACCCGAGTGCCAGCCCTCCCACCCGAGTGCCAGCCCTCCCACCCGAGTGCTCAGCGTCCAACCGGGTGCTCACTCGTACCCGGGGTCGGAGTGAGCACCCGAACGCAGGCTCACACTCGGACCGGCAGGCTCACACTCGGACCGGCAGGCTCACACTCGGACCGGCGGGCTCACACTCGGACCGGCGGGCGGCAACGATCGCGCCGGCGGGGAGGCCGGGCAGGGAGGCCCTGGCGTGGAGGATGCGGCGCGCGGGCGATAGAACCGGCTGCATGCGACGTGTCGTCACCGCTGCCGTGCTGCTGGCCCTCGGGCTGGTCGGGCGTGCAGGGGTGACGGCGGCCATGCCGGCCCCACCACGTCGGCGGGCGCGCTCACGCCCAACGGCACGGTCGTGCACCTGGTGGACGGCGACACGGTGGACGTGGAGATCGGCGGCACGCGCGAGCGAGTGCGGCTGATCGGCATCGACACACCGGAGACCAAGAAGGAAGGCACCCCGGTGGAGTGCTACGGCCCCGAGGCCAGCGCGTTCACCGCCACGCTGCTGCCGGAGGGCACCGCCGTGTACCTGGAGCGCGACGTGGAGCCGCGCGACCAGTACGGCCGCCTGCTGGCGTACGTCTACCGCGCCGACGACGGGCTGTTCGTGAACCTCGCCATCATGGAGGGCGGGTTTGCCCAGGTGCTCACCATCGCCCCCAACACGGCGCACGCCGAGGAGTTCGTGGCCGCAGCACGCAGCGCGGAGGCGTCCGGCGTCGGCCTGTGGGGCGCCTGCACCGGATAGCGTGCGGGCGATGACGTCGCTCGCCGAACGCCTGGGGTATGCACCGGTCACGAAGCTGGTCATCATCTCCTGCGACGACCTCGGCAGTTGTCATGCGGCCAACGAAGGCGTGTGCGATGCGTTGCATCACGGGGTCGCCACCTGCGCCAGCCTCATGGTGCCCGCGCCGTGGGCCCGCGACGCCGCCCTGCGGTGCGAACTCACCGACGACATCGGTGTGCACCTCACCCTCAACTGCGAGCACGAGCACTACCGCTTCGGGCCGATCACGCACGCGCCCAGCCTGCTGTCGGGCGAGGGCGGCTTTCCCCGCTCTCTCGACGACCTGTGGCAGCACGCCGACCCGGCCGAGGTACTGCGGGAGTGCCGCGCCCAGATCGAGCGGGCGATGGCCTGGGGCATCGACGTCACCCATCTCGCCCCCCACCTGTCGGCCATCACCCTGCGGCCCGAGTTCTTCGACACGTACCTGGAACTGGCCTGCGAGTTCCAGTTGCCCATCCGCCTGCCCAGCACCATCACGGCGGAGCAGGCCGGCTTCCCCTTCCGCCGGCTGGCGGCCGACGAGGGCGTGCTGTTCCCCGACCACTTCGATCACGACTGGCGGGCCGGCAGCCGCGAGCGGGTCTACGACGCGGTCCGCAACCTGCCCGCCGGGGTCACCGAGATCCATGTGCAGCCGGTGATCGACACGCCCGAGGTGAGGGCCATCACCCCGTCGGCCCCACTGTGGGTGGACGACCACGATCTGGTCACCAACGACCCGGTGCTGCCCCGCCTGCTGGAGGAAGCCGGCGCGGTGCGCATCGGCTACCGGGCGCTCAGGGACGCGATGCGAGCCGGCTGAGCACGGCGGCGGCCGACCCGTCGGCGAATGCGGTGAACAGCGGGCCGGTGGGGCCGGTGCTCTTCAGCGAGCCACGCATGAAGGCCACGGCAGGGTCGCCGCCGGCGTCGGCCGCGGGCACCGTGACCACCACGTCGGCGTCGTCGGGCCCTTCCACGGCTTCATCCTTCTTGCCGAACACCACCCGGTACTGGATGCTCACCGGCCGACCTCCACGTTGCTGCGGATGCCGGTGAACAGGTCGTCCTCGATCGTGCCCTCGGGCGGGGTGCCCACCAGCGACCGGGCCAGGATCCAGTCCTCCCAGGGGTAGACCTCGGCCAGTTGGTCGTCGGTGAGGCCGAACCACCACGGCTCGCTGGGGTCGACCTGGGTGGCGTGGGCGCGCAGGGCCCCGCTGCGGGCCCACATGTAGTGGCCCACGTGCACCTTGGTGGTGATCCGGTGGTCGTGACCGGGCCGGTCCAGCCACTCCTGGTCGTACGGCGATTCGCCTCGGTGGCGGATCATCCCTTCGTGCACGGCCACCATCCGGGCCTTGGACCACACGGAGTAGTACAGCTTCAGCGGCTGCCACGGCTCGCCGGCCTCCGGGTACCAGCCGGGGTCGCCGGCCCGCTCGAACGCGGGGATCGAGATGTCGTGCACCTTCACATGGTCCGGGTGGGGGTAGCCCCGCTGGTCGTCGCCATAGGTGATGATCACGTGGGGCCGCTCGCGGCGGATGATGGCCACCAAGCGGCCGACCGCTTCGTCCAGCGGCGCCTGGTGGAAGCACTCCGGATGGTCGTTGGCGGGACTGTCCTTCATGCCCGAGTCGCGGTAGCCGAGCATCACGACCTCGTCGAAGCCGATGACCGCGGCGGATGCGGCCAGTTCGCCGGGGCGCACGGTGGCCAGCAACGCCCGCTCACCTTCCGGTGTGAGGTCGTGGAACGGCATGCCGGGCTCGCGCAGCGACGGGTTCTGCAGATCGCCCTCCTCGCCTCCGGTGCAGCACACCAACACGGTGCGCACACCTTCGGCGTGGTACTTCGCCAGGGTGGGCGCGCCTTTCGAGGCTTCGTCGTCGGGATGGGCGTGCACGGTGAGGACGCACAGGTCGTCGCCCTGGGGCACGCGGAGGGACTCGCGGTGATCGGGCACGTGCTGCACGATATCCAGACCTGGCACTGCCTAGGCTGCAGGGGTGCGTCGTGCCGTGCTGATGTCCTCCGCGTTCGCCCTCGTCGTCGTGCTCGCTGCATGCCAGCACGACGGCCGCACGCTGGAGACTCCCTCGACCTCCTGCATGTCGTCGCCGGCCAACCCGACCGAAGTCTGTGTCCCCGACAACAACCTGTCGATCAGCACCACGGCAGCCTCCACGGTCCCGCCGGTGTTCGACACCATCGACACCGAGTCGCAGGGCACGGTCATCACCGTGCCGCAGACCCTGCCGGGTGATGGTGTGCTCACCGTCACCGCTCCCTGGCGCGACGGTGCCCCGATCGACGAGCGCTACACGTGCGACGGGCTCAACGTGTCACCCCCGCTGGCCTGGAGTTCCGCGCCCGAGGGCACCGTGGAGATCGCCGTGACCCTCACGGATCTGCAGGCCACGGGCTACGTGCACTGGGTGATGGCCGGGGTGGACCCCACCACCGTGGGCATCGCCGAGGGGCAGATCCCGCTCGGCGCGGTGGAGGCCACCAACGGCGCCGGGGCACTCGGCTACACCGGCCCGTGCCCCCCGGCAGGCACCACGCACACGTATCGGGTGACGGTGCACTATCTTGGGCAACGGTCCGGACTCGAGGACGGGGAGGCCGGAGCGGACATGACCACCCGGATCCAGGCGATCTCGGTTGCGACGGCAGAAAGCAGCGGAACCTTCAGCCGACCGTAGGACGAGCCGATACCTCCTGGTAAGCAACCCGGACCGACAAGGATGGCGGACATCGACGAGCAGCTTCCCTCGCTGCCGGTAGGCCTCTTCATGGCCGACCCGGACGGCCGCATCACCGCGGCCAACGAGGCTTTTGGCGCGCTCGTGCACGGTCCGATGGGTTCGGTGGTCGGCAGTGCGCCGTGGGCGGATGCCCATCCGGGCGACCGGGCCAGCGCCGAACTGGCCTGGCGGCGTGGCGTGGAGGCCGGCGGCACCGTCAGCCTCAGCTTCCGGGTGTGGCACGGCGAGGGGCGGATGCTGTGGGTGCGGATCGACGCCACCCCGCGCCGCGACATGGACAACCGGCTCATCGGCTTCTCCGGCACCGCGCTGGACACCACCGACGCCGTGGCCGGCGAGCACCTGCTGGAGCGACTGACCGCCGTCGCCGGTGCGGCCGACGACGCCATTCTGATCCTCGACCGCAACGGGGCCCCCGTGTTCACCAACCCGGCAGCGCGCGAGTTGTTCGGCGTGGAGGACGAGGTGGACCTCATCCGCGACCCGTCGGCCCGCGGCCTGCTGCAGGCCATCCGCGACCAGGTGCCGCGGGAGATCATGTCGTCGTCCGAGTCCACGGTGTGGTCCGGAGAGGTCGGGTTCCGCGGCCCGGACGGGCTGGAGCGCACGCTGGACGTGGACCTCCTGCTGCACCGTTCTGCCGAGGGCATCATCGAGTACTGGGGTGGGGTCGCTCGCGACATCACCGCCACCAAGCACCTCCAGAGCGAGCTCACCCGCCAGGCCAACCACGACCCCCTCACGGGGCTGCCCAACCGCCTGATGCTGCTGCGCACCGCCGCCGACGCGCTGGACCACATTCGCGGCACGCGCAACAACGTGGCCATGCTGTTCGTGGACGTGGACCGGCTGAAGGACGTCAACGACACGGTCGGTCACGAGGTGGGCGATGCGCTGCTGGTGCAGGTGGCCCATCGTGTGCTGCACGCCACCCGCCCCGCCGACGTGGTGGCCCGTATCGGCGGCGACGAGTTCGTGGTCCTGTGCGACGGCACCATCGACGAGCACACCTCCCTGGACCTCGCCGAGCGGGTGCGCCACTCGCTCAGCGGCCGGGTGATGCTCAACGGGGTGGAGGTCGAGCTGTCGGTCAGCATCGGTGTGGCCATCATGTCGTCCCACGACGTGGACGGCGTGGGCAGTGCCGACGCCGCGGTGGAACTGCTGCGCAACGCGGACACCGCCATGTATCAGGCGAAGCGGCGGGGCCGGTCGCGCAGCGAGCTGTACACGGACGCCATGCGCGCCGAGACCCGCACCCACCAGCAGCTCAGCACCGAGCTGGAGCGCGCGCTGGCGGCCGGCCAGCTGCGCCTGGCGTACCAGCCGATCATCTCCACCCACAGCGGGCGGGTCGCCGGCGCCGAGGCCCTGCTGCGCTGGGACCACCCGGACCGTGGCACCCTGCTGCCGGCCCAGTTCCTGCACATTGCCGAGGAGTCCGGGGTCATCGTGCCGATCGGCGACTGGGTCATCCGCCAGGCCTGCCTGGACGCCCGCGCCTGGCTGGACTCCGGCCTGGTGGACCGGGGCTTCAGCGTGCACGTCAATGTCGCCGCCCGCCAGCTGGCCGAGGGCACGTTCGTGGAGCGCGTGCTGGCCACGGTGCGCCAGATCGAGCTCAGCCCGCACCAGCTCACCCTGGACTTCGACGAGGCCACCCTCAACGACCAGCAGCCCGGCACCCTGCGGTCGCTGCAAGCGCTGCGCCGCTTCGGCGTGCAACTGGCGCTGGACAGCTTCGGCACGGGCATCTCCTCGCTCACCGCGCTGCGCACCTGCGAGGCCGATGTGTTGAAGCTGGACGGGGCCATCGCCCGCATGCTCGGCTCCAACGGCGACGACGACCCGATCGTGCGCGCCATCATCCAACTCGCCCACGCGCTGGACATGCAGGTGGTCGGCGAATGGGTCACCTCGGCGGACCAGTTGCGCCGCCTGCGGGTGCTCGGGTGCGATCTGGTGCAGGGTCACCTCATCGGCGAGCCCACCGATGCCGAACTGTTCGGCACCCCGCGCCGCTCGTCGCTCTGACGTTGTTCGTACACTGACTCGCCGTGTCGGACCTGCTGGTGAACGTGCTGACGTTCGCCGCGCTCGCCTTCCTGGCGGTTCGTCTGGTCCTCGCGGTGCGGTCCGCCCGCAGCCGCGACGGCCGGCGGATCACCGCCACCGTGCTGCGGGGCATCGGCTGGCGGCACGTGTGGCCGGTGCCGTTGGTGCTGACGGCCGTGGTGGCCGTGGCTGCCGCCCTGCTGCTCGTGCCCGGGCTGGACATCGGCTGGTGGACGCTGCTGGGCGGCACCGGCAACCCCGTGTTCGGCATGTCCGACAGCACGGCCGGCACGGCGCTGGAGTGGATCGTGCCGCTCGTCTTCATCACCCTGCTGGTGCCCGCGTTGCCCCTGTTCGCCTACAGCGAGGAGCGGATGTTCCGCTCCGGCGCCGAAGGGTGGTCGGGGTGGCGGCGGGCATGGAAGGTGGTCCAGTTCGGGCTGGTGCACGCGCTCATCGGCATCCCGCTGGGCGCTGCGCTCGCCCTGTCCGTGGGCGGCACGTACTTCATGGCGGTGTACCTGCGACGGTTCCGGACCGCCGGTTCACGCGCCGACGCCACCTACGAGTCCGCCCGGGCCCACACCGTCTACAACGGGGTCATCGTGGTGCTCGTCGTCGTGGTGGTGGCCACCAGCGTCGCCTGAAGGCGGCCCGCCGGGGAGGGGGTCGGCTGACACGGACCACGGCCCCGGCCTCGGTAGCCTCGCTGCTCATGGCGATCCCCCAACCGCCCACCGTGCCGCACTGCTACCGCCACCCGGACCGTGAGGCCGGGCGCCACTGCACGCGCTGCGGCCGACCGGCGTGCAGCGAGTGTCTCGTGCAGGCCACGGTCGGCTCGCACTGCCTGGAGTGCGCCAAGGCGGCCCGGCCCGACGTGAAGACCCGGGTGAAGTACGCCAACGCCCGCATCCTCACCCCAGCCACGCTGGTGATCATCGGCCTCAATGTGGCCGTGTTCGTGTGGATGGCGGCCGCCGACACGGCGACGCTCAGCGGCAAGGTCACCGAACTGCACTGGGATCTCGGGCTCAGCAAGGGCATCCTGCAGGGTCAGTGGCCGAACTGGCAGCTCACGGCGTTCGTTCCCGAGCATCAGTGGTACCGCCTGGTCACGGCGGGCTTCATCCACTTCGGCATCTTCCACGTCGGCATGAACATGCTGCTGCTGTACCAACTGGGCCTCCTGCTGGAGAAGGCGTTCGGCGCCGGCAAGCTGGTGGCGATGTACAGCGCCAGCCTGCTGGCGGGTTCGCTGGGCGTGCTGCTGATGGACAGCACCGGCATCACCGGCGGTGCGTCGGGCGCGGTGTTCGGGTTGATGGCCGGCGCGGCCATCGGGCTGCACCGCCGCGGGGTCAACGTGCTCAACACCGGCATCGGTACCACGCTGCTGCTGAACCTGGTGCTCACGTTCACCATCCGTGGCATCTCCATCGGCGGGCACGTGGGCGGGGCCATCGGTGGCGCCATCTGCGGCTGGGTGATGCTCGCCCCGAGTTGGAAGCCGGTGCCGAAGTGGGCCGTGTGGGCCACGCCGGCGGCCGTCGCCATCGCGTCGGTGGTCGCCTCGGTGATCGTCGTCGGCTGAGTCGGGCCGGCTACTGCGGGCGGGTCCGCATCGGCGGGCGGCGGGGGCGCACCGGCATGCGGTCGCTGCTCCACTTGGCCGGCGGGGCCACCACCAGCGCGCAGAGGGCCAACAGCACGGTGTCGTAGTTGACCCGCCAACCCTGGAAGTCGCGCCATGCCTGGTCGCGGTCGGCTTTCAGGGGCACGCCCTCGGCGGCCAGTTCGGCGCACAGTTCGTCGAACTCGTCGCGTCGGATGGAGATCGGGTCGCCGGGTGCGGGGTCCGCGTCGTAGGCGATGCCGTAGAAGTCGGCGATGCGCCGCAGCGACAGGAAGCCGGTGCGGATGGCCAGCGCCGGGCGGGCGGCGTAGGGCCGGTCCACGGTGGACATCAGCAGCGAGGCTGTGTCCAGCACGCAACCGGCCGCGGTGAGCCAGTTGCGGCCGGGATGGGGCGAGCGGAAGAAGATCAGCGACGGTTGGCTGGTGTGGCTCTCCTCCACGTCCACGAACCACAGCTCCCACGGGCGGAACAGGTCCTCGTCGATCTCGTCGAGCATGCGGATGCGCTGGTAGCGGATCAGCAACTCGGCCGGTGAGGGCGGCAGGCCGGCGCGGGACTCCAGCATGCCCACCAGCGCTTCGCGGCTGCGGAAGGCGCCGTAGATGGTGGGCAGGTAGGAGATCATCAACGACACCACGCCCAGGCCCAGCCCGGCCTCGACGAACGTGAGGACCACCCGGCCGGTGCCCTCGGGGCGCACGAACCCGAGCGTGAGCAGCGACGATCCGCTGGTGACCAGCGCCTCCGACAGGGGGTCGATACCGGTGCCCCAGAAGATGGCCGTGAAGGCGAGGATGATCATCACCACCCACACGCCGGGCAGCAGCACCAGCCCGAGTGGTGCGTACATGGCCATCACGGCATCGCGCCGTTCGAACGTGCTGGTGGGCCGGGCCAGCCGGTCGAACAACCATCGCAGCGTGCGGAAGTGGACCCGGGTGAGGAAGGACACTGCGGCCCGTGGCAGCACCACGGTGCGCACCGCCGACCCGAGGGTCCAGACCACCACGAACACCCCGGCCAGAAGGACTGCCACCCGTGCCACCGACATGCGGGAAACCTTGTCACACCCCTCTGTCACGATGCGGCCATGACCCCCACCGCCACCGCCGCTCCTCAGAACGCCCACACCGAGCAGCTCGTGCTGCTCACCGAAGAGGCCGTGCTGCCGGCCCAGTTCCGGCTCGACCCTCGCACCCGCGAGCGGGGCCTGGCCCATG
Source organism: Ilumatobacteraceae bacterium (assembly GCA_041394605.1). Taxonomy (GTDB): domain Bacteria; phylum Actinomycetota; class Acidimicrobiia; order Acidimicrobiales; family Ilumatobacteraceae; genus UBA668. The sequence goes on along the minus strand of JAWKHX010000004.1, from coordinate 115,316 downwards.
TGGCCGCGCTCCGTGCGCAGATCGCTGCGGCGGCAGCCCGGCAGCAGGGCGGGCTGCGGCCGCAGCCTGAGCTGCCGGGTCAGGCGGCGGTGGGGGCCAAGGCTCACGGCCTCCCAGTGCTGCAGGTCGGGGTCCAGCGGCAGGATGGCCAGCGAGGTGGTGGTCACACCGTTGGCGAAGTAGCGGTCGATGGTGGCCCGGCACTGCTCGGGGGTGCCGTGCACCACCAGCTCGTCCACCAGGCTGTCGGGGATGGCGGCCAAGGCGGCCTTGCGGTCACCGCCCTGCCAGGCGTCCCACATCGGCTGCAGCACGTCGGCGCGGCCCAGCCAGCGGTGGAACTCGGCGTACACGGGCACGTTCAGGTAGGCGGCGATGGCGAACTTGGCGGCGGCGCGCACCACCTCGGCATTGGCACTGGGGCAGCAGAACACCCGGCACACCACTTCCTTCGGCACGCCGCCGGCGGCATCGTTCACCACGCCCACCACCTTGGTCACGTCGTCGGGCGACAACCAGTTGATGATCGCCCCATCGCCCTCCCGGGCGGCCAGGCGCAGCATGCCCTCGCGCAGGGCAGCCACCAGGATCGGCGGGGTCTGCTCGGGTCGCACGCCCAGCCGGAAGCCGTTGACCTCGAACGTGTCGTACTGCTTGGCCACCTTCTCCCCGCTCAGCGCATCACGCAGGAAGCGCACCACGTCGCGCACCTTCTTGTACGGCTCCACGAACGGGATGCCGTTCCACCGTTCCACGATGACGTTGCTGCTGGAACCGATGCCGATGGCGAAACGGCCAGGGGCGGCATCGGCCAGCGAGGCCACGCTCTGGGCGAAGCACGCCGGCGAGCGGGTGTAGGCGGGGATGATGGCCGTGCCCAGGCGCAGGCGGGGCTCCCACGCCGCTGCCATGGCCAGCGGGGTGAACCCGTCCGCCCCGTCGCTCTCGGCCGACCAGATGTCGGTGTAGCCGAGGTCGGCCAGTTCGGCCAGCTTGTCGCGGTGGCTGTGCAGCGGGCCGGGCAGCGGCACGGTCATGCCGGGGCGGCGGGGCAGGCTGGCGGGGGCGGTGGCGTCGCTCATGGTTCAACCTTTCCAGAAACGGACGATGCAACTCTGACTGGCGGTGGCCAGGAGGGTGCCGTCCTCGGCGAACATGTGCACCAGGCCGTGCCCGAAGCCGCGCTCCACCGCGTGCACCCGGATGTCCAGCAGCACCCATTCGGTGGGCACGAGATGCACGACGCGCAGGGTGTTGTCCAGGCTGTTGCCGCCGCCGCGGACGCCCAGTGCCTGGCCCACCGCCATCGGCACGAAGTCGCCGAGGATGGCCAGGGCGGTGGCATCCACCCCCTCGATCACGTCGGGGATGCGGGCCCACATCAGCGTCTGGCCATCGCCGGGCGTGCCGTCCAGGTCCTCCCAGGGGACGCCCTTGGCCATCCGCTGCTCCAGCCGCTCGTTGATGCTGCCGTCCACCGGGCTGCGGTGGGTGCGGCCGGGGCACTCGTCCGGCGGCGGCACATCGGGCATCGTCTCGTACTGGCCGGAGTACTCCAGCGGCCGCTCGCCCAGCGCGGCGTTGACAGTGAGGATCTCCCGGTTGCCGACATGGCAGACGGCGCGGGCCTGGGTCATCTGGTGGCCCTCCACCGCCAGCGTCACGTCGATGTCCAGCACGTCGCCGGGCTTGGCGTAGCTGAGGTATTGCGCCGTGGCCCAGATGGTCTGGCGGCCGCTGGTGCCCTCCATCGCCGAGATGGCCGCGCCGAGGCCGGAGCCGCCGAACAGGAAGTTCCCGGTGGTGCTGATGGCCTTGGTGACCTCGAGCGACCAGCGGAACGGGTTGTGGCTCTGGCGGAGCCCGAGGAAGGTGCGGCTGTCCATGACCCGTCCGACTCTACGGGCCGCGGCCCGGTCGGCCCCACGAGGGGACAGACTGGCCACATGGAGATCCCGATCTCGTTCAACCGGTTCTCCCGGGTGCTGATGACGCCGCTCGGCATGGGCCGACGGCACAGCCGCGTCACACTCACGCCCGACCACATGGAGGCCCGCCTCGGTTGGGCCTTCCGCGCCACGGTGCCGCGGCCGTCGATCACAGGTGCGGTGGCGCAGGAGCGCCGCGTCCTCAGCCTCGGCGCCCACGGCTGGCGCGGCCGCTGGCTGGTCAACGGCGCCAACAGCGGGCTGGTCACCATCACCATCGACCCGCCGGCTCGGGCCCGGGTACTGGGCGTCCCGGTGCGGCTCCGTGAGCTGACGGTCAGCGTGGCGGTCCCCTCGGATCTGGTGGGCGCGCTGGCAGTACAGTGACCCGTCATGGGGGATACACCGTGGCAGGGCGATGCCTGCTCGCTCGTCGAAGAGTTCCGTGCCGGTCGGCGGTCGCCGCTGGAGGAGTTGGAAGCCACCTATGCGGCCATCGACGCCAGCGACCTGAACGCGTTCTGCTTCCAACCGCGTGACGAGGCCCGTGCGGCCGCGGCCGCGGCGGACGTCAGCAAGCCGTTCGGCGGGGTGCCGATCGGCGTGAAGGAACTGGACCAGGTGCTCGGCTGGCCCGACACTCACGCCTCGGTCCCGCTGAAGGACCAGGTGGCTGGGTACACCAGCACGATGGTGGAGCGTCTGCGCGATGCCGGCGGCGCGGTGCTGGCCGGGCAGACCACGGCCAGCGAGTTCGGCGGTGTCAACCTCACCCGCACAAAACTGCACGGCACCACCCACAACCCGTGGCAGCACGGGCGCACGCCAGGCGGCAGCAGCGGTGGCACCGCGGCTGCGGTGGCCGGTGGCCTCTGCACGCTGGCCACGGCCGGCGATGGCGGCGGCAGCATCCGCATCCCTGCCGGGTTCACCGGGCTGGTGGGCCTGAAGGCCACGATCGGCCGCATCCCCCGCGGGCCGCAGGCCCAGTACGGCAACCTCACGGTCACGATCGGCTGCCTGTCGCGTTCCGTTCGGGACACTGCCCGGTGGTTCGACGTGTGCAACGGCTTCGACGCGCGGGACCCCCTGAGCCTGCCCAAGGTCTCGGGCTGGGAGGCCGGGCTGGGGTCGCACCTGGAGGAGTTGCGTGGCGCCCGGGTGGCATTTGCCCCGAACTGGGGCAACGCCACGGTGTCGCCGATGATGTGGGAGTTGTTGGAGGCCGCCGGCATGGACCTGGTGGCAGATCTGGGCATGCAACGGGTGGACGGCGTGGACCTGTCGCTCCCGCGCATGGGTGCGGCGTGGTCGCTGTCCGGCAACCTGGGCATCGAGGCCCAGCTGGCCGATCAGTGGCCGGCCTGCAAGGACGACCTGACGCCGGAGATCCGATACGGCATGGAGTACGCCGTCGGCAAGTACGACTCGGCGGCTCGGGCGAAGATCGAGCGGCGCCGGGTGGAGCTCAACGAGGCGATGGCCCGCATCTTCGACCCCGCCGACGGGGTGGACTACGTCATCACCGCCAGCAACCCCGACGTCGCCTTCGACGCCGACGGCCCGCTGCCCGGCGTGTTCGGCGGCATCGAGGCCGGCGCCGGCAACAACGGTCGCCTGACGTTCGCCGCCAACCTGCATGGCAACCCGGCCATCAGCATCCCGGCCGGCACGCTGGACGGGCTGCCGATCGGCCTGCAGGTGATCGGTCGCCACTTCACGGAGGAACTGCTGCTCGACGCCGCCTGGGTGGTGGAGCGCAACCGGCCGTGGCCGCTCGTGGCGCCCTCCGCCCCGTGCTGAGGCCGCCGGCATGAGCCCGGCGGGCAGGCCGGCTGTCGCCGCGCGGACCCCACTGTCGGGCGAGCAACGCCTGCTGGCCGTGGCCCTGATCACCGCCGCGTCGCTGGTGGCGTTCGAGATCACTGCGATCCTCACCGTGCTGCCCACCATCACCGACGACCTCGGCGGCGATCACTTCTACGGGCTGGCGCTGGCCGTCTACACCCTGGCCAATCTGGTGGCGATGGTCGCCACCGGCGAGGTGCTGGACCGTCGCGGCCCGGCAGTGCCGTTCATGGTGTGCATGGCCACGTTCGTGCTCGGCCTGATCGTGGCCGCCGCGGCAGGTTCGATGGTCTGGGTGGTCGTCGGCCGCTTCCTCCAGGGTGCCAATGGCGGCTTCTCCCCCATCGCCTACTCGCAGGTGAAGCGGTCCTTCCCGGAGGATCGTCAGCCGATGCTGTACGCCTTCCTCTCCGCCGCCTGGGTGGTGCCCAGCCTGGTCGCCCCGCTGATCGCCGGCGACGTGACGGAGCGGGTCGGCTGGCGGTGGGTGTTCCTCGGCATGGTGCCGATCGCACTCCTGGTGGGCATGTTGGCCGTGCGGCCGTTGCTGCACGACCGGGGCGACGGCACCGTACGGCCTTCCAGCCGCATTCCCCTGGCCGTCGCTGCTGCGGCGGGCATCGGCGTGTTCCTCATCGGCGTGCAGGCGGCCAACCTGGTCCTGGCCGCTGCGGCCGCGGTGGCCGGTGCCGCCATCGCCGTGCCGGCGCTGCGCCGCCTGCTGCCGCGTGGGCTGCTGGTGGGAGCGGTGGGCCTGCCCGCGGTGTTGGCGGCGCGCATGCTGGCCGCGGTGACGTTCGGCGGGGTGGACAGCTTCGTGCCCCTCGCGGCCGATCGCGTGCACGGGGCCAGCCCCCGGATGCAGGGGTTCGTGGTCATCGGCGCCGCGCTCACGTGGAGCCTCGGGCAGTGGCTACAGGCCCGCCGGCGCCACCTGGTGCACGGCCGCGCCGTCCGCCACGGGTTCATGCTGCTGCTGGTGGGTGTGGTGATCACGCTGCCCGTGGTGGACGGCGGCTGGCCGTTGTGGGCGACGTTCCTCACCTGGAGCCTCGGCGGCCTCGGGATGGGCCTGCTGTTCAATCCGGCCACGGTGGCGGCGATGAGCTACGCCGCGCCCGGGGAGGAAGGGTTGGTGAGCGGGCAGGTGAACCTGGCCGATTCCGTGGGCTGGTCGTTGATCGGCGGCCTCGGCGGCGCCACCGTGGCGGTGGCCGACCGCACCACCTTCACCCTGCAGGGCGCCCTGGTGGCCAACTTCAGCATCGCTGCCGCCGCCGCGCTGCTGGGCATCGTGGTGAGTCGGCGGGTGCAGGTGTTCAGCGCTTCTCGGGCGTCTGCAGCAGCCAGAACGTGAGGTCGCCGGCTGGTTCGCCGTCGATCGACACCTGCAGGTCCACCTGACCCGGATGCGGGAACTTCACGGGCGACAAGTCGATGACCTGCGGCACGTTCACCCCTTCACCAGGTTGGGCACCGGTGGGCGGGGCGGGCACGGTGACCTTGACCGAGATCGACCCGATGACCGCCACGTCGTCGGGATACTTGAGCCGGATCAGCACCTCGTGCTGCGGCCCGAACAGCCCCGCGGGCACGTGCACCACCATTGCCAGGTTGATCCGGAGGTGCCCCGGGAACGTCGGCTGCACCACCCGGCTGATCCCGCCGGAACTCACGAACAGCAGCCGGTCGCGCACCTGGGCGAAGTCGCACAGCAACAGCGTCGTCAACGTCGGCGTCACCCCGCCGACGTTATCCCCCGCAACGACCGGGTCAGGCGGAGGGGAGGGTCTGGACGGTCGTGAGGACGGGGGCGAAGAGATCGCCGTGGGTGTCCACACGTTCCAGCACCTCACGCCAGGTGAAGCGCAGGACAGGACCACCGCCCGCGCAGTCGGCCACTTCCTCCCACGTCACCGGGGTGCTGCACGTCGGCTCGGGGCGGGCACGGAGCGAGTAGACGCCGATCGTGGTCTTGTGGCGGGCGTTCTGGCTCCAGTCCACGAAGATCTTCCCGGGGCGCACCGCCTTGGCCATCGTGGTGGTGACCCGGTCGCGGTGCTGGTGCTCCAACAGTTGGCCGACGGCCAGAGCGAAGTCCGACGCCCGTTCGTGGGTGCACGGCGAGTTCAACGGCACGTAGAGCTGCAGCCCCTTGGAGCCACTGGTCTTCGGCCAGCCGTCCAGGCCGACAGCGGCCAGCACCTCCCGCACCCACAGGGCCACCTCGCAGCACTCGCGCATGGCGGCCGGCTCGCCGGGGTCGAAGTCGAACACGACGGCTCGAGGTGCATCGAGGTCGGCGGCCAGCGCCATCGGCACGTGCAACTCCAGCGCGGCCATGTTCGCCGCCCAGACCAGCGACGCCGCCTCGTCCATCCGGCAGTAGCCGATCTGGCCGTTCCGGTCGCCCGGGCCGAGCGCCACGTCCAACCACGCCGGCCGGTGCTTCGGGCAGCGCTTCTCGAAGAAGCCTTCGTGGTCCACCCCGTCGGGGAAGCGCTTCAGGGTGATGCAGCGGTCGGCCAGGTGGGGCAGCATCACCGGGGCGATGCGGGCGTAGTACTCGATGACCTCCGCCTTGGTGGTCCCCGCGGCCGGGTAGAGCACCTTGTGCAGGTTGGACAGGCTGACCTCGCGGTCGCCCACCGTGACGACGGTGCGATCGCCGCTCACGCCGACTTGCGGACGCGCTTCGGCTTGGCGGCTGCCGCCTCGGGCGGGTCCTCCAGCGCCTCAGGACCCTTCGAGGGGTGGCGGGTGCGGGCTGCCTTGGCCGCCTTCACGCTGGCTTCCAGCGCCGCCATCAGGTCGACAACGGCCGGCGCGGCTGCGGCCGGCGCCGGGGCCTCGAACTCCTCACCCGCAGCCTTGCGCTCGATGAGGTCCAGCACCTGCTCGCGGTATTCGTCGCGGTACTTGGCCGGCTCGAACTCGGCGCTCAGGGACTCCACCAGGGCCTCGGCCATCAGGACTTCCTTGTCGCTGACCTCCACGTCCTTCGCCGCGCCCAGCTCGTCCACTGCGGCCAGCGGCACCACCTCGTCGGCGAAGACCATGGTGCTCATCAGCAGCACGCCGTCCACGGCACGCAGTGCGGCGACGTACTGCTTGTTGCGCATCACGAACCGCCCGATGGCCACCTTGTTGGCGGCTTCCATCGCTCGGGCGAGCAGGGCGTACGGCTTCGGTGTGCGATCGGGAGCCACGATGTAGGCAGCGTCGAAGTAGACGGGGTCGATCTCGTCGAGGTCCACGAACTCCTGCAGGTCGATGCTCTTCGTGGCGGCTGGGATGAACGGCTCCAGCTCGTCGGGGTCCACCACGATGTAGCGGCCCTTGGAGATCTCGTACCCCTTCACGATGTGCTCGTCGGGCACCTCCTCGCCCGTCTCGGCCGACACCTTGCGCAGCTTGATGCGGCTCATCGTGCGGTCGTCGAGCTGGTTGAACGACACGCTCTTGCGGCTGACCGCATGGAACAGCTTGATGGGGATGGCGACGAGACCGAAGCTGATCGTGCCGCTCCATACGGGCCTGGGCATGGTGGACAGTCTGCCCGACCCACGCCCGCCGCACCAGGGCACACCCGAAGGCTGGGTCAGCCGGAGAGGACGGCGCGGGCGACGAGGTCGGTGCCGAAGGCCGTGAGGATGGCCAGGTACAGCAGGCCGGTGGCGGCCATCACCGCCGAGTAGTAGCGCTCCTTCAACGCCGCGCGGGTGACGAACACCAGCACGATCGTGGTGATCGCGCACACCACCCAGAACCAGCCCAGCTGGCCGCCCCAGCCGTCGTCCACCGAGCCGCCGAGCACGCTGAACATGCCGGTGGGCAGCAGCAGGGAGACCACCTCGAAGGGCCACACCCAGCCCAGCCAGCGGACCAGTTCGTTGAGATGCCGGCGAGGCAGGCCGGGCTGGGTGAGATACCAGTGGCCGAGCAGCATCGCGTCCGTGACCGCCCCGAGGAACAACGCCCCGGCGAACGTGCGCAGCAGCGACACCAGCACGTTGCCACCGGCGTCGATGGCCGCCGCCACCAGGCCGATGGACGCCACGGCGGGCGCCACCAGGTCCAGCACCGGCGGGAACTCCCGGCCGTCCTCCTTCGTGACGGCCTCGCGCTCGATGCCGGTCATCGCCGCCACCCTGGCCGAACGGCGGTACTGCTCCTCCGTCTGCCCGGCCACGCCGGCCTTGCGCCGCACGATGCTGACGACCAGCACACCGAACGCTGCCGCGGCCGTGGCCAGCGCCGCCCCCTCGCGCACGGGCACGACGCCGAAGCGGAAGCCGGCGAGCGCGCCGCCAACGGCGAGGAGCAGGTACACACCACGGAGCAGCCAGCCGTACCCCAGGCCGACCTCACGATGGCGGGTGCTGACCCACAGGAAGAACAACCCGCCGGCCGCCCATTGCAGCAGCACGGTGGCGGCGTCGAGGCTGATCACGCCCGGCAGGCTAACGGTCACCCGATGCCGCCGCATCGGCCGGATGACCCCGTACGCTCGTTGCCCGTGCCCCGCCGTCGCCGCGCCGCTCTCCTCGCCGTCTGCCTCGTTCCCCTCGTCGGGTGCGCGGTGGGCAAGCGGCCGTACTTCAACGACGAGCCCTACGGCACGGGCAACCTCACCGGCGACACGGCGGTGGATGCCGTGCTCAGCAAGTTGGACGCCGGCGTCAGCGGGCCGATCACGGCGGTGTACAACGGCCAGGTGAAGTTCGGCCAGACCGACTTCCAGGCGATCGTGGAGCTCGATGGCGCCAACCGGGTGGTCACCCTCGGGTCGGCTGTGTTCCGCGACACCGCTGCCGGCCAGCAGACCTGCAGCACCGACGAGTCACGCCCGTGCGAGGACGGCCTGCTCGCCCAGCGGGCCAGCGACACCACCCTGTCCATCGACTTCTACGGCGCCGACATGGCGGTGCGCATCCGCCGCAAGGCAGCGGCGATCGTGGGCCCTGCCACCGCCCACAACGAGACGTTCGCCCAGCAGCCGGCCACGTGTGTGGACCTTCCGCTGTCGGACGGCATCAACCAGTTCATCGCCGTCTACTGCGTGATGGACAACGGCATGGTGGCGATGGTGGACGACAGCGACGTGCTGATCGAGCTGACGATGTTCGCCCCGTCGGTGGACGACGCGGCGTTCGACCTGGGCTGACCCGCGCTGACCCGGCGGCGCCGCAGTTCGGGCAGCGTCAGCGGACGGCCACCGTGTGGGTGTCCGTGCCGCTGCGCAGGATGCGTCCGGGGCGGGCCGGCAGCAGCTCGCCGCCCTCCACGCACGGCACACCGTTGACCACCACGTGGTGGACGCCGACGGCCTCGCCGTAGACACGGCCGGCGCCGCCCGGAAGGTCGAACCTCATCGCCACCGGCCCAGGCCCGACGGTGGCCGGGTCGAACACCTGCAGGTCGGCCCAGCGGCCTTCCTGCACCAGCCCGCGGTCGTGCATGCCGTACAGCTCGGCCTGGGCGCCGGTGAGCCGGTAGACGGCTTCCTCCAGCGGCATCAGGCCGTGCTCGCGGACCGCCCGGGCCAGGAGCGTGGTGCAGTAGGCGAAGCTGTCGATCATGTCCAGGTGGGCGCCGGCGTCGCTGGCGCCGACGATGGCCCGGTGGTCGCGCCACACCTCCACCCGGCGCCGCCACGTGGCGTCGTCCTGCCCGCGGTCCTGGTTGGCGATCACGGTGCGCAGGCCGTCGGCGATGACGATGTCGCACAGCACGTCCCACGGCTCGCGGCCGAGCTCCTGGGCGATCTCCCCGATGATCCGCCCCTCGCAGGGCTTCCACTCGTCGCTGAAGGTCTCCAGCACCCAGTAGCCGCCCCAGTTGGCGATGGCCCGCTGGGCGCCCTCAGTGGCCTGGGCGAGGCGGTTCCACTCCGCCCGGCCCGCGGGGTCGCGCAGCTGGCGCAGCTTCTCCTCCACCGGCAGGGCCATCAGCTTGTCCCAGCCGTTGAGGATGTCGAGGATGAAGCCGCTGGTGAAGTTGAGCCGCAGGCGGAACGTGTCCGGCAGGGTCAGGGCCAGCACCCGCCCGCCCTCGGCGGCGGCGATGTCGAAGCCGGCCAGCTGGTGCTGCACGAGATCCCAGTTCTGGGCGTAGACCTGCAGCAGGTTCCAGTTCAGCGGCCGGTTGGCGGCGGCGCTCATCCGGCCCATCAGCCGGAAGGTGTCGTCACTGAACTGGCCGACGGCGGGGATGAACTCCAGCTGGGTGCCGGGGAACTCGCTGACCACGCCGCACAGGGCGATCAGCTCGGCCTCGCTGGCGCACCGCGACGGCACGGCGTTGCCGAGGTGGTCGTTGTGGCTCGGCGACCAGGTGCTGCTGAACCCCATCGCCCCGGCGGCCAGGCCGGCGCGCAGCAGCGCCTTCATCTGCTCCAGCTCGGCCTCGGTGGCGTGGCGGGCCGTGGCGTCGTCGTGCATCACCACACGCCGCAGCGCGGAGTGGCCGACCAGGAAGCCGGCGTTGGGCATCAGCCGCCCGTCCAGCCGGTCGAGGTACTCGGCGGTGGACGTCCACTCGCCCCACGGGATGCCCTGCTGCAGGCTCTCCAGCGGCATGCCCTCCACCCGGGCGAGCATGCGCATCAGGTAGTCGGCGTCGCCGGCGTCGATGCCGGCACCGTCCACGGCGAGCGGGGCGATGGTGAAGCCGCAGTTGCCGGCCATCACGGTGGTGACGCCGTGCAGCGGCGACGGGCTGAGCGTCGTATCCCAGAACGCCTGGGCGTCGTAGTGGGTGTGGATGTCGATGGCCCCCGGCGCGACGACCAGGTCGGTGGCGTCGATGGTCTGCGCGGCACCCTCGTCCAGCGTGCCGACGGCGGCGATCCGTCCGTCCTTGATCCCCACGTCGGCGCGGCGGCCCGCAGCCCCCGTGCCGTCGACAACGGTCCCCCCGGTGATGGCCAGATCGAACATGTGCAACCCCCTTGTGCCCTCTGTCTCTAGTCGGCGAACCAGCTGCCGTGGAAACCGTGCGGCACGCGCTGAGGCAGCGGCACCTCGGCGATCGGGGCGGCCGACATGTCCGCGGCGTCGAGGACGACGAACCGAGACATGTCGTCGGCCTTGTCGTAGACGAAGGTGACGAGGTAGCCGTGGTCCTCGCCGGCGCCGGCGTGAGCGGGCACGAACACCGGCTCGCCGCTCTGCGCGGCAGGGCCGAGGTCGTGCACGGTGCGGTCCCCCGTCTGCAGGTCGTACTTCACGATGGCCGTCGCCGCGTCCATGTCGTCGCCGCGGGAGCGGCCGTCGCGTGGCGCCACCGCCCAGCCGTAGCGGTTGGGCAACCCGGTGAGGCGCTCGTCGATCCGCGGGAAGGCGTGCGACACGTCGTCCAGTTGCTCCTCGTGCACCTCGCCCGTGGCCAGGTCGAACCGCCACCGCCACATCAGGCTGGGCTGGAAGTTGTTCGGCCCGCCGTCCCACATGGAGGCGTGACGGCCGGCGTCCAGCCACACATGGCGCGCTTCCTCGCCGTCGGCGCCGTCGTCCCAGGCGTTCATGATGTGGAACACGTAGCAGAGCGGCACGTCGAACCAGCGGGGCGCCTCACCGCGGCGGGCGCGGTCGCGGTGCAGCAAGCCGATGCGGGCGCCGTACTCGGGCTGCCAGCCGAACGGCATCGTGCCGGTCATCGCCATCTCCAGGTCGAACACCACGGGCAGGTCGAGGAAGATCGCGTAGTGGCGGCTGATGGCGAAGTCGTGCACCATCGTGGGCCCGGGCACGTCGATCGGCTGGGTGTGCACCAGGCGCCCCTGCGCATCCGCCACGTGGTACGTGACGTACGGCGGCCGCAGCAGTTCGTACCCGAAGAAGTGCATCTCGCCCGTCGCCGGGCAGGTGTGCGGGTGCGCCGTCATCGGGCCCTGCAGCCGGCCGTCGAAATCACACGGGCCCAAGGTGTCCAGCTCTGGTGACACCTCGTTCGGGAAGCTGGCCTCCTCGAGGGCGAAGATCCGCCCGGCGTGCCGCCACACGTGGGTGTTGGCCGCGCCGACGGTGAGGTCGAACGTGCCCTTCTCCATGTCGATGCGGCGGGCACCCTCCAGCTGGCGGGTGCGCACCCACCGGTTGCGGTACCACTCCGCCCGGCCCTCGCGCAGGCGGATGCCGTGCAGCATGCCGTCACCGGCGAACCAGTGGGCGGTGGGCCCGTGCTTCGGGTTGGCCCCGTTGCGGAAGTAGCGGCCGTTGAGCTCGACCGGCAGCCGGCCCACCACCGGCAGGTCGAACGCCTCCACCTCCTCCATCACGGGTGCGTAGTTGCCGCGTAGGTGCCACGGCACTCGGGTCTCGTCGAGGGCGGTCATGCCCGCCAGCTTCGCGCGTTCGTGAACGGGTGGTGACTCAGCCCAGCGTCACCAGGGCATGATCGGCCGCGTTCATGCTGAGCGGGCCGTCGGCGGTGGCCACCACGATGTCCTCCAGCCGCATGCCCCACTTCCCGGCCACGTAGATGCCCGGCTCCACGCTGAACGCGTTGCCGGCGGCGATGGCAGCGGTGTTGCCCTCCACCATGTACGGGTCCTCGTGGGCCTCCATGCCGATGCCGTGGCCGGTGCGGTGGATGAAGTACTCCCCGAACCCGGCCGCGGCGATGACCGAGCGCGACGCCCGGTCCACCGCCTGGCACTCGGCGCCCACCACGCCCGCGGCCACTCCGGCCGCCTGGGCATCGTGGAGGACGGCGTAGGCCTCGGCCACATCGGCGGGCGGGGTACCGAGGTACACGCAGCGGGTGATGTCGCTGCAGTAGCCGGCCATCGTGCCGCCGAAGTCGCACAGCACGATCTCGCCATCGCGGATGACCCGGTCGCCCGGGTGGTGGTGCGGCGAGGCGGCGTTCTCGCCGGCGGCGACGATGGCGAAGTTGACGACGTCGTGCCCCTCGGCCAGCAGGCGGGCGGAGATGTCGGCGCTGACCTGGGCCTCCGTGCGGCCCGCCAGGGGGATCTGGCCGGCGTGCAACTGGGCGGCCACCCGGTCGGCGGCGGCACCGGCGGCCTGCAGGGCGGCGATCTCGGCTGCGTCCTTGCAGGCCCGTAGACGGCTCATCACGGTGGCGGACCGCACGTAGCGCGTGGTGCCGGAGGGCCAGTGGCCCAGCAGGTCCACCAGGAAGCGGGCCCACATGGTGTCGCCCACGGCGGCCACGCCGGGTGTGGCGGTGAGAGCGGCGACGAGCGCCACCGGATCATCCGTCTCGTCCCACGGCAGGATGGTGAACACGCCGGGCTGCTCCATCACCCGCGGTGCCTCCAACCGGGGGATCACCAGCGTGGCCTGCTCGTCCCGCGGCACCACCAGCATCGTCAGCCGTTCCAGCGGCATGGCTTCGTAGCCGGTGAGGTACGGGAGGTCGCTGCCGACGGACAGCAGCAGGGTGTCCACCCCGGTCTCGGCCATCACGGTGCGGGCTCGCTGCAGCCGGGCCTGGAGGACGGAGGTGGGGAGGGCAGGAACCATGCGGGCCATTCTGGCCCGTCCACCGCGCATATGCTGCCGTTCGTGCGCACTCGAGTGATGGCCTTCGTTCTTGTCGCCGCAGTCCTGGTGGCGGCCTGCGGTGGTGCCGACCCGGGCGTGGTCGCCCGTGGGTCGAATGGCGGTGCCGGTGGCGGCGGGGGTGGCGGCGGCCTGTTCCCCGACGAAACGGTCACCACCGGCCCGGACGCTCCCACCACCACCGTGGAACGCACCTACGAGGTCATCCCCGGCGTGGTGGACTTCGGTTCCACCAAGGATGCGCGGGACTACGACGGCTTCCTCACCGCCGTGTTCGGCGACATCCAGACCTTCTGGGCCAACGCCTACCCGGAGATGACCGGCGGGCAGTCGTTCGAGCCGCTGTCGGGCGGCGTGTTCGCCGCGTACTCCAGCCGGCAGGAGCCCATCCCCAGTTGCCGTACCGACGGCTCCCCCACCCAGTACGCCGATGTGGAGATGAACGCCTTCTACTGCATCCTCGGCGACTTCATGGCCTACGACGACGAGCAACTGCTGCCCGCACTGGTGTCCAAGCTGGGCAAGGAGGCCGTGGGCGTGGTGCTGGCCCACGAGTTCGGCCATGCCGTGCAGGCCCGGGTGAACGGCTGGTGGGACCAACCGACCATCCTCAAGGAGCAGCAGGCGGACTGCTTCGCCGGGGCATGGGTGGCCCATGTGTCCTCCGGCGGCAGCGACCTGGTGACCTTCGACGACGCCGACGTCCGCGCCGGCATGATCGCGCTGCTCGAGGTGAAGGACCCCGTGGACGGCGCCGGCCTGGACGACCCCAACGCGCACGGCACCGGCTTCGACCGGGTGGGCGCCTACCAGGACGGCTTCCTCGGTGGCGTCACCCGCTGCGCCACCTTCTTCGACGAGAACCGCATCGCCAGCCTCATCGACATCCCGTTCGACATCGAGGACCAGAACGCTGGCAACCTGCCCCTGGTGGATCCGAACCCCGACCCGGTCAACGGTCCCGACGACATTGTCACGCTGATCCCAGGTTCACTGGACTTCTTCTGGGTGCAGTTGACACAGGCCAACGGGGTCACCTTCACCCCTCCGACCTTCGCGCCATTCCCCAACGCCGGCCCATTCCCCAACTGCCCCAGCGTGGACCAGTCGCAGTTCCCCGGCAACGCCGTGTACTGCCCCGACGACAACGTCATCTACTGGGACCAGGACGTGATGGCGCAACTGGCGGCGGACCCGCTCACCGGCGACATGTCCGTGGGCTTCTTGTTCTCCGACGCCTACAGCGAGGCCATCCAGCGGGCCATCGGCAGCCAGCGCACCGGCGAGACCCGGGCGCTCACCAACGACTGCCTCACCGGCGCATGGGTCGGTTTCATCGTCCCGCCCATCCCCGACGCCCGCGAGAATCGGCTGCAACTCTCCGCTGGCGACCTGGACGAGGCCATCGTCACCACCATCGGCCGCAGCGACGAGACCGCCGACACCAACATCCGTGGCACGGCGTTCGAACGGGTGGACGCCTTCCGCAAGGGCGTGCTCGGCGGCCTGCCCGTCTGCCAGAGCAGCTGACCGCACCCGCCGGGGACCGGGCCGAGATCAGGTGGTCTCGGTGGGGACCGTGGTCGACGTGGTGGGCGGCGCTGACGTCGTGGTGGTGGTCGGCTTCGTGGTCGTGGTGGTGGCCTTCACCGTGGTGGTGGTCGGCTTCACCGTCGTCGTCGTGCTGGTGGTGGAGGTGGTCGACGACGTGGTCGTGGAGTCCGGGTTCGGGAAGTTGAACGACGGCAGCATCGAGTTCTTCGACTGCTGCTCGGGCTCGAGCTTGCCGTCCCACACATAGACCCGGTTGCCGTTGGCCACCAGCGAGGGGAAGTAGTCGGCGATGTGCATGGGGATGCGGATGCAGCCGTGCGAAGCCGGCTTGTTGGGCACGTTCTTGGCGCCGTGCACGGCGATGCCGTAGTTGAAGTACACCGGGTTCCACATGCCACCCAGTGGCCCCACCCGGTTGCCCTCGTAGCGTCGGTAGAACTTGAACACGCCGCCGGGTGTCTTGGAGTAGCCGCACTCGTCGCGGGTGATCGGCTCGTCCAGAGGTTCGCCGTACTCATTGGTGTTGTACGTGGTGAGCTCGCACCACAACTTCGGCTCGCCGTTCTCGTCCAGCTCGCCGGACGAGATGTGGGTGATGAGCACGGCCTTGTCGTCGGTGAACACGATGCCCACCTGGAGGTCCAGGTAGATCTCCATGTGGGTGTTGCCCACGCCACCCTGGCGGCGGGGCTGGAACACCAGCGGGTCCTGCATGGCCTGCCACAGGTCGTTGGTGAGCTTGCCGGTCTGCTGGTCGTACTTGAGGCCGGAGTACAGGCCCTCGAACGCCCACAGCGCTTGCTCCGTGCCGGATCCGAACTGGCCGTCCACCGGGCCCGGGTCGAACCCGAGGTCGTGGAGGCGCTGCTGGAGGGCCTTCACCTCGTCGCCCCACATGCCCTTGCTGAGCGTCTGCGAAAGCTGGGTCTTGACGATGGTCGGGTCGGAGCCGATGACCACCGGGGCCAGCGTGGTGGCCGGCACGGTGAGCAGGCTGTCGTCGATGGCACCGGGGTTGGAGCCGATGGTCTCCGCGGAGGTGGCGGCGTCGTCCTTGCCGGAGAAGCCGGCGAACACCACCACGCCCAACACGCCCACGGCGGCGATGGCCGGCAGCCATCGGCGGACCTCGGGCTGGGGTGCGGCGGGGCGCCGCTGGGCACCCGTGCGGTTGGCGGCGGGACGGCCGGCAGTGCTGCGGCTGGCGGCGGGACGTGCGCCGGCGCGGGCGCCGCTGGCGGGGACTCGACCGGCGGGGGCGCGACCGCTGCCGGAGGATGCACTGCGCGGCCTCTGCGCACCGGAACCGGAACCCGTGCCGCGGGCGCCACCCGGCCGCGCTGCGCCACCCTGGCCAGGGCGACGGCGGGGATCAGGTTCGGGTGGCCGGCGGGTGTTCACGGGTACTCCGGGGGGTCGGGCCGACAATCTACCAACGGGTGGCTCGCCGTGGCCCGCGGGCCGACGTGACCTGTGCCGCCGCGAAGGGCCGGGTCAGCCCTGGCCGACGACCGGGGTGATGTCCTTCAGTTCCTTGCGGAGGGCGAACATCTCCTGCAGGATCCGGCGGATGACGGAGCCCGACGCCAGCGTGCTCTCGCCGCGGGTGCGGGGGAAGTAGTCCACCCCGAACTGGATGACCTGGAAGCCCAGCTTGCGGGCCCGGATGATGAGCTCGGCGTCGATGAACGAGCCCTCGCTCTTCAGCGTGATGTGGTCGAAGATGCGGGTGCGGCAGAGCTTGAAGGCGAAGTTGATGTCGCGCATCCGCACCCCGAACAGGCGGCGGATGAGCACGTTGTAGAAGAAGGTGTAGACCGCCCGCAGGGCGCCCTCGCCGGTGCGGTCGTGGCGGTAGGCGGACACCACGTCCGCCTCGTAGTACTTCAGTAGCCGCAGGGCGTGGGCCACCTCGGCCATGTCGAAGGGCAGGTCGGCGTCGCTGTAGAGCACCACGTCGCCCGTGGCGCTGGCGAAGCCGGTCTTCATCGAGCCGCCCAGCTTGCGGTTCACCGGGTGGTGCACCACCCGCACGTGCGGGTCGGCGGCGGCCATCGCGTCGGCGATCTCCGGCGTGCGGTCGGTGCTGGCGTCGTCCACCACGATGAGCTCGTAGTCCAGGATGTCGCCCTTGGCCAGCAGGTCCTGGCAGGCCTCACGGGCGTAGCCGACGGCGCGCTCGATGTAGGCCTCCTCGTTCCACATGGGGAAGAAGATGCTGAGCTTGCGGAAGGGCTCGCCGGGGCCGGTCTCGGGCGCAGTCACGGGCGCAGAGGCTAGCGGGCCTGGCCCCTCCCCCTCCCGCGGGCGGTGTCGAGGGCAGGCCCGGCAGGCGTCCGGCGGCGTGCACCACTACCCTGTGCCGAGATGGTGATGGAGCCCCTGCCGACCTCGCTCGACGAGCCACCGCGCCCGCTGCCCCGCCCGCAGCGCCAGCCCGTCGCCCGTCCGGGCCAGCTCACCGCCGGGTGGGGCACGGCGTTCTGGTTCGTGTGGGCCGGCGCCGCGGGCGCGTTCGCCGCGGTGTGGGTCAGTTCCCGCACGGTCGGGCTGGCCACCTGGTGGCTGGGCCCCGAGACCGAGCCTCGCCCGGTGTTCGTCACCCTGCTGCCCTTCGTGCTGCCGCTGGCGCTCGCTGCGGCAGCGTTCGCCCACGCCCGCTACCTGCCGTGGTTCGGCATGGCCGCTGCCGCCCTGCAGAGCGTGTTCGGATTCGGCGACCTGGGCACGGTGCAGCACCTCGCACTGGTGGAGTTGCTGATCGCCGCCGGCGCCTTCCTGCTGTCCGCCGCCAGCCTGGCCGGCATGTTCCGCCGGGCACCCGACGAGCCGGTGGACCCTGCCACTGCGGAGGAACAGTCGGTAGCGTCGTAACCCATGTCGAAGGTGCTCACGTCCCTCCCCGTCGGCGAACGGGTGGGCATCGCGTTCAGCGGTGGTCTGGATACGTCGGCCGCGGTGGCCTGGATGCGGGAGAAGGGGGCCATCCCCTACTGCTACACGGCCGACCTCGGCCAGTACGACGAGCCCGACCTGCCCGGCGTGCCGGGCCGGGCCAAGGAGTACGGGGCGGAGGAAGCACGCCTGGTGGATTGCCGCGGCGAGCTGGTGCACGAGGGCCTCATCGCCTTGCAGTGCGGGGCGTTCCACATCACCACCGCCGGCAAGACCTACTTCAACACCACGCCGCTCGGGCGGGCCGTCACCGGCACCCTGCTGGTGCGGGCCATGCACGAGGACGGGGTGGACATCTGGGGTGACGGCAGCACCTACAAGGGCAACGACATCGAGCGGTTCTACCGCTACGGCCTGCTGGTGAACCCCGATCTGCGGATCTACAAGCCGTGGCTGGACCCCCAGTTCGTCACCGAGCTCGGTGGCCGGGCCGAGATGAGCGAGTTCCTCACCACCCGCAACCTGCCGTACCGGGCCAGCAAGGAGAAGGCCTACAGCACGGACGCCAACATCTGGGGGGCCACCCATGAGGCCAAGTTGCTGGAGGAACTGGGCACGTCGATGGACATCGTCGAGCCGATCATGGGCGTGGCCCACTACCGGGACGACGTGGCCATCCAGCCCGAGGTGGTCAGCGTGCGCTTCCACGAGGGCTGGCCGGTGGCCATCAACGGGCAGGAGTTCCCGGATCAGGTGGCGCTGGTGGATGAAGCCAACCGCATCGGCGGCCGCCACGGCCTGGGCATGAGCGACCAGATCGAGAACCGGATCATCGAGGCCAAGAGCCGCGGCATCTACGAGGCGCCGGCGCTGGCGCTGCTGCACATCGCCTACGAGCGCCTGGTCACCGCCATCCACAACGAGGGCACCATCGAGAACTACCGCACGATGGGCCGCCGCCTTGGCCGCCAGCTCTACGAGGGCCGCTGGTTCGACCCGCAGAGCCTGATGCTGCGCGAGCCGCTGATGCGCTGGGTGGGTTCGGCCATCACCGGCGAGGTCACCCTGCGCCTGCGCCGCGGCGACGACTACACGGTGCTGGACACCACCGGCCCGCACCTCACCTACGCGCCGGAGCGGTTGAGCATGGAGAAGGTGGAGGACGCGGCGTTCGGGCCGCTGGACCGCATCGGCCAACTCACCATGCGCAACCTGGACATCGACGACTCGCGCGCCAAGCTGGACGTCTACCGCAACGCCGGCACCCTCGGCCCCGGCGGCCTGGCCGCCCTCGAAGGCGGCCCCGTCGAGGGCTGAGACGATCGGCGGCGGCCGGCCGCTGGCGACGCTGCCGAACGGCTCGCAGCCTTGCCGTAGTTCACGTCATTCCGAATTCGATTCGCCCCCTCACCCCGGCACGGCGTGCGGAGCGTGCAGTAGCCGCTGGATGATCGCTTCGGCTCGACCCTCGACCAACAACACCTCGGCCCGCTTCGACTGTGCAGGTGTCAGCCGGACCACCCATCTCGGCGCCGATGGCGCAATGGGCTGCGTCGACGGATGCAGGTCCCTGAGATCGACGTCGGCCAGGGCGAACTCGTCGGAAAAGCTCTCGAAGTCGTCCTCCGAAGGGCGAATGGGGTGCGTGGCGTCAGCGCCGATCTCCGCCCATCGCCGCTCCGCGATGGCGACGTTCTCCGGCGCATCGAGATACACCGCAAGGATTCGCTGCACCAGCTCATCGCTGGAGACGTTCGCGCGGGCGGCGCGTCGAGCGACGTGTGTTGCCAGTTCGGCGTCGCCGCTGATCAGCCAGGTGTGCTCGTTCTCGGTCATCGTGGCCTCCAGTTGTCGAGATGGCGATGGAGGGATCGCCGCAATCGCATGGCATGGATGACCCGGAGCGGGTCTCCGCGGAGTACGACCAGTTCGAACGGCTGTTGCGCAGTGCCGAAGCCGATGATCAACGTACGTTCATCGTCGAGGTCGAACTGGGCGATGCAGGTTGTCAGTACGTGCCGGATGTCGTGTGGATCGACACCGTGTTTGAGCGCAGATCGCGTGATCTGCACGCTCGACCCTACCATCGGCGCTCCCCGGCATCTCGGGCCTCAGCCAGGCGAGTGACGTCGTCCAGCGCCTCGTGGGGGTCAGGCGTCGCACCCACGAAGCCTTCGTGGTCGAGGATGATCCACTCCTCAGCGGGTTCGCCCGTGCGGGCGGCCCACGGCGAGGTGGCGAGCACCTCTGTGACGGCGGCGGCCAACTCCTCCACCGCCTGACGGGCAGAGACCCAGCGGCCGTGGAGGATGCCGTTGACGTAGTCGGTGAGCGAGGCGATGAACACCGCCGGCTCGACGTGCGTCGGCGCAGCGGAGGACGACTGGCCAGACATGCAATCAGCCCTTTCGGGTGCGGCAGATTCCTGGCGGCCCTCCTCCCCCTGCAGGGTGCCTCGGGCAGCAACGAGACAAGGGCCAGCATGGCAAAGGGGTGCGACAGAGTGGCGGGGTGATGCCTCCGTCGCTGGGAAGCTGCGGGCCGTCGTCCGACATCCGACGAACTCGATAGGTTCAGACTCGCGGCAGCTCAGGAGGTGACGTGCCCGAGAAATGGAAACCGTCGATCGTCCGGGCGGTCGAGTGGAGGTCCGAGGTCGGCGTCGGCGCGTCGGGCGCCGTGTTTGTCACGCTCGACGCTGTTGGAAAGTTCGACGTCGACCCCGCAGTCACCGCCTGCGTAGCAGCCGAGTACGTCTGCAACCGCCTAGCGATCGCCTGCGGCCTGCCCGTGCCAGGCGCGAGTCTGACCCGGCGCGCCGACGGCACGGCGGCCTTCACTTCAATCCGATTCGGCAGTCTCACCCAACTCCCAGCGCCCGTCGTGGCGGCCGACCTCGCAGCGGACTACCCGGACCTGACCGCAGGGATCGTCGCCTTCGATGCGTGGACCCTCAACCGCGACCGCAATGCGGGGAACGTTGCGTACATCCACGGCGCCCAGCCTCCGATGATTTTCGACCACGACTGCTGCCTCAACGGCAAGGACCGACCGTCCATCACCCGGCTCAGCGACGACCTCCAAACCCTTCTCCCAGCCAACCATTGCCTTGCGAAGCATCTGGCGACCGCTGCGGCCCTGGACAGGTGGACGCACACCCTTGCGGGAGTGCAGCCGCGTGTCTGGCAGACGCCGTTGAGGGAGCTGCGGGCCGCACGTCTGCTGGCCGCCGCCGAGGAGAAGGCGATAGACCAGTATCTGCACTATCGGGGGCTCGTGTTGCGCGACGTGCTGCGTGCTTCGCTGCCAAACCTCACCGACTGGGGGCTCTGAGATGACAACGAGATGGTGGCTCCTCAAGTTCACGCCGGACCTACGGCGCAGGGAACCCATCAACGTGGGCGTGCTGCTCGAGGCCGGCGGCACGCACCTCTGCCAGTTCCGCGACGCGACGAACGGTGAGGTCAACTCCCGCGCGGTTCGCCGATGGAACGACGAACCGGCCAACTACGCAGCCTGGCTGCGCTACCTGCGCGACTGCTTCCTGGCCCAGCGACTCGACGGCGACACCATCACAGCGCAGCTTGCGGCCCGCTCGGAGAGCGACGCATACGCCGTCGTCCCTTCTGGTGAGGTCGTTCACGGTGAAGATCAGCCACCTGCTGAGCTGCTGAGGGAGTTGTTCGATGCACTTGTCGCGCCAGTCGCTGGCAGATCGGCTACGTCGGCGGCCGGCCCGCCCTTCCGCCAGCAAGTGGACCAGTTGGTGCGCACCAGCCGGCTCTGGGAATACGTCGGTACCTCGTTCTTCGAGGACTACCGAATCTCGTCGATCGAACACGAGGAGCTGACCTTCCCGTATTGCTGGAACAACGGCTCGACGACGGTCGGTGCCCTTCTGCCCAAGATCACTCCGGCACGAACCCACGGCCTCCTGTGGGAGTTGAGCACCATCCCGCACGCTGTGAACGCCGTCGTCCTCACCGGAGAGCCGGCCCCCGACAACGGACTGGGCCGGGTCCTGCAGGAGAAGGCGGGTCACGTCCTGGTGCTGGGAGAAACAACACCCGACGATCTCTTCGCAGCCTTCACCCAGCACTGACTCGCGCGATGGCGGTTCACGTGAACCGCCATGGCGACGTTCCGTGCTGCAGGGGTGACGTACAGTTGCGGGGTTCAGGGAGCGAGGACGGGATGGGCACGCCAGGCTCGGTTGCGAGGCAGATTCAGCAGGTGGAGGGGTTCGCGGTCCGGTTCGCCGACGAGGCGGGGTCGCGCCGAAGGCTCGAGGATTACCCCTACGAGCGGGCGGCCAAGGGCAGCTTCTCGGTCAGCGAGTTCCGCCGCAAGCGGCTGGAGGCCACCTACCCGGACGAAGCCATCGAGGTGCTGCACCCGGACGGCAGCGCCGCGCATGGGCGCACCCTGCTGCAGAACCTCCGCACCGAGTACGCCGACGCGCCGGCGGACGCGTCGAACGCGTTCGACGCGCCCGCGGACGCCTCACCACCGACGCCGACGACGAAGCCGAGGAAATCGGCGAAGCAGCCGAAGAACGACGCCGCACCGCGCAAGCTGGAGGCCACGCTGTGGGAGGCGGCCGACAAGCTGCGCGGCAACTTGGAGGCGTCGGAGTACAAGCACGTGGTGTTGGGCCTGGTGTTCCTCAAGTACGTGTCGGACGCGTTCGACACGCGCCACGCCGAACTCGCTGCAACCCTGGGCGACCCGCAGTCGCCGGACTACATCCCCAACGAGCAGCGCCGGGCGCAGATCCTGGAGAGCCGCGACGAGTACGTCGGCAGCAATGTGTTCTGGGTGCCGCCCGATGCCCGCTGGCAGAAGATCGTCGAAGCCGCGAAGCTGCCCACCATCGGCGTGGCCATCGACGCGGCGATGGATGCCATCGAGCGCGAGAACCCGTCGTTGAAGGGCGTGTTGCCGAAGACGTACGCCAGGGCCGAGATCGACAAGCGCCGCCTGGGCGAGTTGATCGACGTGTTCTCCAAGGATCTCGGGTTCACCGAGGTCGACCATGGCGCCGATGACGTGCTCGGCCGCATCTACGAGTACTTCCTTGGCCAGTTCGCCTCGTCCGAGGGCAAGCGTGGCGGCGAGTACTACACGCCCCGCTGCGTGGTGCGCCTGCTGGTGGAGATGTTGGAGCCGTTCAAGGGCCGGGTGTACGACCCGTGCTGCGGTTCGGGCGGCATGTTCGTGCAGTCGGCCGAGTTCGTGGCCGCGCATGGCGGCAAGCGCACCGACCTGTCGGTGTTCGGGCAGGAGTTCGTGGCCACCACCTGGCGCCTGGCGAAGATGAACCTGGCCTTGCGTGGCATCGACGCCAACCTGAGCGACAGCCCCGACGACACGTTCCGCAACGACCGCCATCGCGACGAGCGGTTCGACTACATCCTGGCCAATCCGCCGTTCAACGTGAGCGACTGGGGCGGCGAGCGCCTGCGGGAAGACCCTCGCTGGAAGTACGGCACCCCGCCCGCGGGCAACGCCAACTACGCGTGGGTGCAGCACATGATCCACCACCTCAAGCCATCGGGCACGGCCGGGTTCGTGCTGGCGAACGGGTCGATGACGTCAAACCAGTCGGGTGAGGGCGAGATCCGCAAGAACATCGTCGAGGCCGACCTGGTGGACTGCATGGTGGCCCTGCCAGGCCAGCTCTTCTACACCACCCAGATTCCCGTGTGCCTGTGGTTCCTGGCGAAGAACAAGAGCAACGGCGGCAAGCGCGACCGGCGTGGCGAGATCCTGTTCATCGACGCCCGCAACATGGGCTCGATGATCTCCCGTGTGCAGCGCGAGCTCACCACCGACGACATCGCTCGCATTGCGACGACGTATCACGCGTGGCGAGGCGAGCCCGACGCCGGCGAGTACGCCGACGTGCCCGGCTTCTGCAAGAGCGCCACCCTCGACGAGGTGCGCACCCACGGCCACGTGCTCACCCCCGGCCGCTATGTCGGCGCCGCCGAAGTGGAAGCCGACAGCGAACCCTTCGACGACAAGATGCGCCGCCTGGTGGCGACGTTGCGCGACCAGCAAGCAGAGGCAGCCAAGCTCGACGCCAAGATCGCCGTAGCCCTACAGGAGTTGGGCTATGGGTGAGTGGCGCGTGTATCGACTCGGAGAAGTGGCCGAGATCTTCGACGGGCCTCACGCCACACCCCAGAAGACGGAGGACGGGCCAGTCTTTCTCGGCATCTCTTGTCTCGACAATGGCCGACTGGATCTGTCCTCCGCAGAGCACTTGTCCGAGGACGACTACGTCACATGGACGCGGAGGATCAGGCCAGAGGTCGGCGACGTCGTGTTCTCCTACGAGACCAGACTCGGAGAGGCCGCGACAGTGCCAACTGGGCTGAAGTGCTGCCTCGGAAGACGGATGGGGCTCCTGCGAGCGCGGGGGGACAAGGTGGACTCCAAGTTCCTTCTCTACGCTTACCTCGGCAAGGACTTTCGCCAGACCATCGATGAACGTGCCATCCGTGGCAGCACTGTCGACCGGATTCCTCTGGTGACGATGGCCGAGTTTCCAATTCGCTTGCCTGTCGAGGCCAGCGAACAGCGGGCAATCGCGTCGGTCCTGAGCGCGATGGACGACAAGATCGCGTTGAACCGGCGGATGGCGGCGACGTTGGAGGAGATGGCGCGGGCGCTGTTCAAGTCGTGGTTCGTCGACTTCGACCCGGTGCGGGCCAAGGCCGAGGGCCGTGACACCGGTCTGCCCAGCGAGATCGCCGACCTCTTCCCCGACCGCCTCGTCGACTCCGACCTCGGCGAGCTTCCCGCGGGCTGGCGAACGGGCAGCATCTACGAGATCGCCGATGTCGTGTACGGCGCACCCTTTTCGTCGGCACTCTTCAACACCGACGGGGACGGTCTCCCCGTGATCAGGATCCGGGATCTGAAGTCCGAATCGCCCGGAGTTTGGACCACGGAGATTCACCCACGTGGGCGGCTGATCCGGCCGGGAGACCTACTGGTGGGGATGGACGGCGAGTTCCGGTGCTACTTGTGGTCGGGACAAGAGGCGTGGCTAAATCAACGAGTCTGCTGCCTCGTTCCTCGCAACGAAATCGGATCTGCATTCGTGCGCTACTCGGTCAGCCCGAGACTGGCCGAGATCGAGGCAAGCGAGGTCGGCACGACGGTCATCCACCTAGGCAAGGGGGACATCGACCTCTTCCGGGTTGTGGTTCCACCCCCAGCCGTCGAGCGGGCGTTCACGAGTCTCGCAGGTCCGCTGTTCGCGAAAGGCGTCGCCGCAAGGCGCGGCGCAAGGGCCCTCGCTGACCTTCGCGACGCGCTGCTTCCCAAGATGGTCTCCGGGGAGATTCGCATTGCCGAGCCCGAGCACTTCCTGGCTCGCATGGAGGCGGTGGGGTGAGCGGGATCAACGAGGCCGACGTCGAGCAGGCGTGTCTCGGATATCTCGCCGACCTCGGGTACGCCACTGCCTATGGGCCAGAGATCGGACCGGGAGGCACCCACCCCGAGCGTGACGACTGGCGCGACGTCGTTCTCACGGGGCGGCTGCAGCAGGCAGCCGAGCGGATCAACCCCGACCTGCCGCAGCAGGCCATCGATACGGCGATCGCCACGTTGCTGCGGGCGGAGTCGCAGAACCCGCACAGCGAGAACCTGCGGGTGCACCGGCTGCTCACCGAGGGCGTGCCCGTGGAGTACCGCGCGTCCGCTGGCGAGTTGCGGCACACGCTGGTGTGGCTGATCGACTTCGAGCATCCGCAGCGCAACGACTGGCTGGCGGTGAACCAGTTCACGGTCGTGGAGGCCGGCAAGAAGCGGCGGCCCGATGTGGTGATGTTCGTGAACGGGTTGCCGCTGGGGCTGATCGAGCTGAAGAACCCGGCCGACGAGCACGCCACGTTGCGCGGGGCGTGGAACCAGTTGCAGACCTACCGCAACGACATCCCGTCGCTGTTCACCGCCAACGCCGTGTGCGTGGCCTCGGACGGGCACGGCGCGGTGATGGGCACGTTCTCGGGTGGTTTCGAGCACTACGCACCGTGGAAGACCATCGACGGCAAGGCGGTGGTCACCAACCGACCACAACTCGAAGTGCTGATGCGTGGTGTGTTCGAGAAGGAACGCTTCCTCGACCTGCTGCGCTCGTTCATCGTGCACTCGCACGAGGAGGCCGGGCTGGTGAAGCGGGTGGCGAAGTACCACCAGTACTGGGCGGTGAACGCCGCAGTCGCCCGGACAATCGAGGCGTCGAGCGAGCGGGGCGACCGGCGCGGCGGCGTGGTGTGGCACACGCAGGGCTCGGGCAAGAGCTTCGAGATGCTCTGCTACGCCGGCAAGATCATGCGCTCGCCGGCGATGGCCAACCCCACACTGGTGCTGCTGACCGACCGCAACGACCTCGACGACCAGTTGTTCGGCGAGGTGTTCGCACCGGCGGTCACCCTGCCCGAGACACCGGTGCAGGCGGAGTCGCGCGCCCACCTGCGCCAACTGCTCGACCGCAAGTCGGGCGGGATCGTGTTCACGACGATCCAGAAGTTCGCCGCCGACGAGCGTGGCGATCAGCACCCGATGCTCACCGACCGGCGCAACGTGGTGGTGATCGCCGACGAGGCGCACCGCAGCCAGTACGACTTCCTCGACGGCTTCGCCCGCAACCTGCGCGACGCCCTGCCCAACGCCACCTTCATCGGCTTCACCGGCACCCCGATCGAGACCACCGACAAGTCCACCAAGCAGGTGTTCGGTGAGTACATCGACGTGTACGACCTCACCCGAGCCGTCGACGACGGCGCCACCGTGCGCATCTACTACGAGAGCCGGCTGGCCAAGGTAAGCCTGCCCGAAGAAGCCCGCGAGCTGATCGACGGCCAGGTGGCCGAGGTGACCGAAGGCGCCGAGATGGTGGAGGCCGAGCGGGCCAAGAGCCGCTGGGCCCGGCTGGAGGCCATCGTGGGCGCCGACGCCCGGCTGGACCTGATCGCGCAGGACATCGTCACCCACTGGGAAGCCCGCCGTGGCAACCTCATCGGCAAGGCGATGATCGTGTGCATGAGCCGCGCCATCTGTGTGCGCCTCTACGACAAGATCGTCGCCCTGCGCCCCGAGTGGCACTCCGACGACAACGCCGCGGGCGTGGTGAAGGTGGTGATGACGGGAAGTGCCGCCGACGACCCGTCGTACCAGCCGCACATCCACACCAAGGACGAACTGCGAGAGCTGAAGGCCCGCGCCAAGAAGGTGGACGACCCGCTGCAACTGGTGATCGTGCGCGACATGTGGCTCACCGGGTTCGACGCCCCGTGCATGCACACCATGTACGTCGACAAGCCGATGCAGGGGCATGGCCTGATGCAGGCGATCGCGCGTGTGAACCGCACCTTCCGCGACAAGCCCGGTGGCCTGATCGTCGACTACCTCGGCATCGCCCAGAACCTGCGCGACGCACTCGCCCACTACTCGCCGCACGACCGCGACCAGGCCGGGGTACCCATCGAGCAGGTGTTGGAGGTGCTGCTGGAGAAGCACGACGTGGTGTGCGGCATCCTCCACGGCCACGAGTGGAACGCCGACCCCTCGCTGCCGGCGGCGGAGCGGATGACCCAACAGGCGCTGGCCATCGAGTTCCTGCTGGCGGACCCCGACCGTCGCAGCCGCTTCATGGACCAGACGCTCGCACCGCTGTTGGGCATTTTGCTTTGGCCGGCGCGCCACGAGACCGCGATGGCGATTCGCGACGACGTGCGCTTCTTCGCCGATGCGTGCGCAGCTGGCCAAGACCGACCGAGAAGGCTCGCCGGACGACGGCGGCCGCGGCGGTTCAGTAGCCACCGACACCGCGATCGCGCAACTGATCTCCGCCTCCGTCAGCGGCGACGGCATCATCGACGTGTTCGCCGAGGCTACCGACAAGCCCGAACCTGTCGATCTTGTCGGACGAGTTCCTCGAGAGCCTGGCCGCGGCCGACCGCCCCAACCTGCAGATGGAACTGCTCCGTCGCCTCCTGGCCGACCAGATCCGCACCATCCGTCGGGAGAACGTGGTGCAGTCCCGCCGGTTCAGCGAACCGGGGCACTGCTCGACGCGGCCATCAACCGCTACCAGAACCGTGCCCTCACCACCGCCCAGGTCATCGCCGAACTGGTGGCTTTGGCGAAGGAACTACGTGCGTCACGCGACCGCGGACGCGCCCTCGGACTGAGCGACGCCGAGGTGGCGTTCTACGACGCGGTCGTCCAGAACGACGCCGCAGTGATGGAGCTCGGCGACGACACGCTCAAGAAGATCGCCCGCGGCCTCGTGAAGGCGGTGCAGGAGAGCGCCACGATCGACTGGAACCTCAAGGAGTCCGTGAGGGCGGCCATGCGCGCCAAGGTCCGCCGCCTCCTGGCCCAGTTCGACTACCCACCCGACAAAGAGGCCCGTGCCGTCGACCTCGTCATCGAACAAGCCGAACTGTTCGCCCAGGAGGCCGGGTAGCAGCCGCCCAGCTGCTTCAGCCGGTGACGGTGAGGGCGACCATCAGGTCGATCATGAACTCCACCTCTTCCTGGTCGAGCGCTTCCCAGCCCTGGATGTTCACGTCCTGGAGGGCCATGGCGCCCTTCGGCTCGGCGGCCATTCCGAGCACGCTGGCCCGCAGCGTGTCGATCTGGTCGCCGAGGCGGGGGTGGGCCAGCAGGACATGGTTGATCACGTAGATCTGGCTACGGACCAGCACGTGCAGCTGGTTCTTGATCGGGCCGGACAGCTCGTCGAACGTCTCCGCCAGGAAGAAGCCGATGTCGGCCTCCCCCTTCAGCAGGCTCTTGGCCACCAGGACGTAGTTGTCCCGCCGCTGCATCGCCACGTTGGTGGCGTTGAGGTCGGCCGGCTCGATCATGATCATGCACATCATGTGGACGTCGGGGTCGTCGGTGGTGGCGATCCGGGTGCCGGGCTGGAGGTCCTCCACATGCTGCACAGGGCCGCTGGCGAGAGAGGCGATCACCGCCTCATCGGCGCGGCCCACCGGACGGGCGACAGCCACATAGCCGAAGTCGCGCACCAGGCGAGCTGCGTCGAACGGGTTGGCGTAGATGATGTCGATCGAGCCGGCCTCCATGGAGCGGTGCAGATCGTCGAACCCGTCGAACACCTCGAAGTGGGTGGCCACGCCGAGGTGGCGCTGCAGCCAGGTGTTGACCACGAACCAGCCGGGCAGGTACTTCGTGTTGAAGTCCGGGCTGACCGTGAAGACCAGCGTCATGACGCACCCTCCAGCATCGAGCGGTAGAGCGCCGTGCACTCGTTGACCTTCGTGCGCGACGGCTTGCGGCGCACGGAGGTGTAGCCGACGATGCGGCCGTTGCGGATGTTCGGCACCACGCTGGCGAACACCCAGTAGTAGGCGCCGTCCTTGCGCAGGTTCTTCACGTAACCGGTCCACTTCTTGCCCTGGCGGACGGTGTCCCACAGGTCCTTGAACGCGGCGGCCGGCATGTCCGGGTGGCGGAGGATGTAGTGCTGCTCGCCGATCAGTTCGGCCTCGGAGAAGCCGGACATCGCGACGAAGCTCTGGTTGGCCTGGGTGATGATGCCGGCCGGGTCCGTCTGGGACACGATGAGCCGGCCCTCGGGGTAGGGGATCTCCTTGTCCACCACGAGGATCCGGCGGCGGAAGCCGTCGGCGTAGGTGAGCCAGTGTTCGACGCCGGTCTCGCCGTGCAGATCGTCAGGGGTCATGTCGCGCATCGATGGCCCCCTCAGAGGATGGCAGCGACACGCTCGGCCGCCCGCTTGGCATCGAGGAAGATCAGGCCCAGCTTGGCGCTCGGGTTGGCCAGCACCGACAGCACCGCGTCCTGCCCGGAGTGGGTCATCAGGATGTAGCCCGTCTTGCCCTTCACCATGACCTGTTCGAGGTCGCCACAGCCCAGCTCGTGTGCGCTGCGCTCGCCGAGTGTGAGGATGGCGGCGTTCATCGCACCGAGCCGGTCCTCGTCCAGTCCCTGCGGCAGGAGGCTGGCGATCATCAGCCCGTCGGTGGAGATCACTGCCGACGCCTTGATGTCCGCCGAGCTGCCGTTGAGCTCGTCGAGGATCGAGACGATCTGGTCTTCACGCATCGTGGTGCCCCTTCCCTGCACCGCGATTGCCTCACCCGTCGTGACCGCCCGTGGCACAGATACCACTCAATGTCGGCGCGACTGACCGCTCGCTGAAGGGACCTTGGTCAGTTTTTCACGGAGCGTGCAGAAACCACATCACGTGGTCGACACCATCCGCTCCAGGATGGCCGCCAGCAGGCGTGTGCGGGGCACCAGGGCGTCCACCAGCACATGCTCGTGATCTGCGTGGGCACCGCCACCCACCGCGCCCAGGCCATCCAACGTGGGCACGCCGCGGGCCGCCGTGAAGTTGCCGTCGCTGCCGCCACCCACGGCGATGCCGGCCAGCGGTTCGGCACCCAGAGCGGCGGCCGCCGCCTGGGCCAGTGGCAGGAGGGCTGCCGACGCGGTAGCAGGCATCGGCGGTCGGTTCACCCCACCGAGCACTTCGATCCGGGCCCCTTCCACGGTGGTGCCGAGCCCGTTGAACAGGCCCTCCAGGCGCTCCTTCTCCCCGCCTGCTCCATGCGCACGTCCACCTTCACCCGGGTGAGGGCGGGCACCACATTGTCGGCCGTGCCGGCCGACGCCACTGTGGGCGTGACGGTGGTGCCGGTGGCGGGGTCGCCGAACGTGGCCACCTGGGTGATCAGTTCGGCCGCCGCCACCAGGGAGTTCACCCCGTTCCACGGTTCCAGCCCGGCGTGTGCCGCCTTGCCGTGCACCACCAGCTCGAACGTGCCGGTGCCCTTGCGGGCGATCTTCACCGCGCCACCGTCGGCGCTCGGCTCGCACACCAGCACCGCCCCGCAGGCCACGGCCCGCTCCTCGATGAGCTCGCGGCTGGCGCCGCTGCCGACCTCCTCGTCGGCGGTGATGAGGATCTCCACGCCGGCGCGCGCCTCCGGCGGCAACGAGGCGACGGCGTGCAGCGCCTGCACGATCCCGCCCTTCATGTCGAACACACCCGGCCCGGTGGCCCGCCCGTCGACCACGGCGAACGGGCGCTCGGCCACGGTGCCCGCCGGGAACACCGTGTCGTGATGCCCGACGATCAGCACCTTCGGCGTGCCGCCGCCCTGCCACCACACGTGCGGCCCGGCCGGGCTCTCCACGATCTGCGGGGCGCTGCCGAGGCGGGTGGTGACGAGGTCGGCCAGCGTCGCCGCCGAGGCGGCGAGCCGCGGCAGGTCCAGCGACGGCGACTCGGTGTTCACCAGCAACTCGAGGTCGGACAGCAGTGCCTGGAGATCGATCACCCCGCCATTCTGCCCGCGCGTGCACATCGGCGGTGGGCGAAGCGCCTAACGTCGCCCGGATGAGTGCGGACAAGCGGCGCGGGCGCAGCCGGTTCTTCCGGGCCCAGGATGCACCCGTGTGGTTCGGCGTCGGCCTGGCCGGGCTGCTGTGGGGCGCCACCTTGCTGTTCGACCGCTACGGTCCTACCGAGCGGCTGGATGCCGTCATCATCTCGCTGGACACCTCG
Organism: Ilumatobacteraceae bacterium; assembly: GCA_041394605.1. Lineage (GTDB taxonomy): Bacteria > Actinomycetota > Acidimicrobiia > Acidimicrobiales > Ilumatobacteraceae > UBA668. The sequence continues at coordinate 83,973 of JAWKHX010000004.1, read as the reverse complement.
ACCGACCGCCGCGGCCAACGCAGCTACTCCCTCGAAGGTGTGGACGAGCGGGGTGGCGAGTTCGACACCGGCGTGTCCCGCGACGTCTACGACCGGGCGGACCGTGGCGACCGCGTCGTGGTGGAGCGGGCGCTGGTGACCAACCGCGTCGTGGTGATCGACGGTGGCGGGTGGCGGTACGACGGCAGCAACGTGGCCATCTTCCACGTGATCGTCGTGGTGGTCGGCGGGGCGATGGTCGCAGGGTCCCTCGCGTCCATGCGCAAGCGCCAACTGGAGGACCCCGAGTCTCCCACCTGGGCGCATCGCACGCGCTGGGTCACCCCGATCGTCCTGGTCGCGCTGGCGGGCTGGATCGTGTACGAGCGCTGGTCCGCCGGCGGCGACGCCGAGGCCCAGCCGTTGCCATCCACCACGGTCGCCACCACCGTGCCCCCGATCGCCTGCGACGACCTCGGCCCCGACATCGAGCCCTTCCTCACCCAACTGCTGGACCGTGGCTCCGTGCTGGAGGCCGACGTGAACCTGATGATCGGCGCCGTCAGCGTCACCCGCCCCGACTGCACCTTCGAATCCGTCGAGACCGCCGTGTGCACCGCCATTGCCGACGCGTCCGCGGCCACCCCGTCTCTCACCGTTTCCGCCGCTGGGCGATGCCCTGACCTGCCCTGAGGTGCGAGACTCGGCGGCATGACTGCCCGGCATCGCCACCCCCTCCTGGCACCCGCTCTGGCCCTCGGCCTGCTCATCGCGTCCTGCAGCGACGACAGTGGCTCCACCGCCACCACCGGCTCCGCCGACACCGAGGCGACCACGGCGGACACCACCCCTGCCACGCTGGACACCACGCCCGGCACCGCCAACTTCACCGTCCAGCCCGGCACCGAGCAGATCGCCGTGCTCGGCTTGGACCCCGGCACTGCCGTGGAGGCGGTGGCCCCCGACGGCACGGTGGCGGCCACCGGCGAGGCGGACGAGCAGGGCGCCGTGCTGTTCCGCGAGCTGACGCCGGGCGACGGCTGGCGCATCACGGCCGGCGACGAGACCAGCGACGAGCTGACGGTCGCCTCGCCGGACGACGTGCCCGACCCGAGCCTCTACACCGAGCAGCAGACCCTGCTGCCGGAGGACGGCGGCTTCGGCTACATCGTCACCCGCGACGGCACCACGCTGAGCGCCAACGTCATCCTCCCCGGCCCGGCCGAGGACGGCCCCTACCCCACCGTGGTGGAGTACAGCGGGTACGCCCCCAGCGACCCCGGCAGCAGCGCCTTCGCCCAGCTCTACACGCTCCAGGGCTTCGCCTACGTGGGCGTCAACATGCGCGGCACCGGCTGCAGCGGTGGCAGCTACCGCTTCTTCGAGACCGTGCAGTCGCTGGACGGCTACGACGTCATCGAGGCCGTCGCCGCCCAGCCGTGGGTGCTGAACCACAAGGTCGGCATGGTGGGCATCAGCTACCCGGGCATCAGCCAGCTGTTCGTGGCCGCCACCCAGCCGCCCAGCCTGGCCGCGATCACCCCGCTCTCCGTGCTGGACGACAGCTACCGCAGCACCCTCTACCCCGGGGGCATGCTGAACACCGGCTTCGCCGTGGAGTGGACCGCCCAGCGGATGGAGGAGGCCGCCCCCTACGGGCAGGGCTGGACCCGCGACCAGGCCGACGGTGGCGACGTGCGCTGCGCCGACAACCAGCAGCTCCGCCTGCAGAACCCCGACCTGGTGACCGAGATCGACGACAACCCCTTCTACACGGCGGGGTTGGGAGACGCGCGGGCACCGGTGACCTTCGTGGACCGCATCGACGTGCCGGTCTTCATCGCCGGCGCCTGGCAGGACGAGCAGACCGGCGGCCACTTCCCCGCCATGCTGCCCGCCTTCACCGGCTCACCCCATGTCTACGCCGACCTGGTGAACGGCCTGCACACGGAATCCCTCAGCCCGCGAATCTTCGCCCGCACCATGGAGTTCCTGCAGCTCTACGTGGCCAAGGCGGTGCCCGACCTGAGCTTCGCCAACATCGCTGCACCCGTGCTGGGCGGGGCGCTGTGGGGCGTCACCACGTTCGCTCCGTTCGAGAACCGCTTCGAGGGCATGACCTACGACGACGCGCTGGCAGCGTTCGAGGCGGAGCCGCCGATCCGCGTGCTGTTCGACGAGGGCGCCAACGACGACTTCTCCGCCGGCACCCCCGAGCCCGGGTTCATCGCCACGTTCGACAGCTGGCCCGTGGCCGACGCCACCGCCCAGGCCTGGTCGCTGGATGCCGGCGGCGTGCTGGCCGACACCGCTGCGGCCACCGCCGGCGAGGACAGCTACACCGCCGACCCGACAGCCCTGCCCGCCACGTTCTACGAGGGGGACGGCAACGGCGTGTGGCGCGCCGACGTGGAGTACAACTGGCTGCCCCTCCCCGACGGCACGGGGCTGGGCTACGCCACGGCGCCGCTGGCCGACGACACCGTGGTGGTCGGCTCCGGCTCGGTGGACCTGTGGGTCTCGTCCTCCGCGGCGGACACCGACCTGGAGGTCACCATCACCGAGATCCGCCCCGACGGCACGGAGATCTATGTCCAGAGCGGTTGGTTGCGGGCCAGCCACCGAACGCTGAACGACGCCGCCAGCACCGAACTGCGCCCCGTGCAGACCCACCTCGAGGCCGACGCCGAACCGCTTCCCGAGGACACGCTGGTGCCCGTGCGGGTGGAGATCTTCCCCTTCGCCCACGCCTTCCGCGCCGGCAGCCGTATCCGCCTCACCATCGACGCCCCGGGCAACAACCGGGCGGTGTGGCAGTTCCGCACCATCAGCGACGGCGAGACCGTCACTATCGCCTACGGCGCCGACCACCCCAGCCGCCTGGTGCTGCCGGTGGTGGCCGGCGTGGAGGTGCCGACCCCGGCCCCGCCCGCCTGCGGCGCCCTGCGCGGCCAGCCGTGCCGCGGCTACGAGCCGGCCGCCAACGGTGGCTGACGGATGGATCGCCGTCGCGACCAGCTGGCCGAGTTCCTACGGGCCCGCCGCGACGCGCTGACCCCCTCTGAGGTGGGCCTGCCCGAAGGCCGTGGCCGGCGCACGAAGGGGCTGCGCCGCGAAGAGGTCGCGCTGCTGGCCGGCGTGTCCGTCACCTGGTACACGTGGCTGGAGCAGGGCCGCCCGATCAACGCCTCGGTGGACGTGCTGGAGGCACTGGCCCGCACCCTGCGGCTGGACGACGCGGAGCGCCGCCACCTGCTGACGCTGGCCAGCCGCCCGGCCGGCGACAGCCAGGGCGACGTGGACGACCTGACCGACGCACCCGACGCGCTGGTGCGGCTGATCACGGCGATGGAGCCGGCGCCCGCCTACGTGCTGGGGCCGCGGTGGGAGTTCCTGGCGTGGAACCGCGCCCAATCACGGCTGTACCCGATGATCGACCGGCTGGTGCTGCCCGAGCGCAACCTGCTGTGGGTGATCTTCGCCGAGCCGACCGCCCAGGCGCTGGTGGCGGACTGGCCGGAGCAGGCCCGCCGCATCCTCGCCGAGTTCCGCGCCGGCACGGCCCGACTGGGCGCCGACCCCCAGGTGGTGACCCTGGTGGAGCAGCTCCGCGCCGCCAGCCCCGCGTTCGCCGAGTGGTGGCCGCAACAGGATGTCGCCGGCTTCGAAACCCGGGTCCGCCGCTACCACCACCCCCGCGCCGGCGAGTTGGCCTTTGAGTACCAGCAGTTGACCCCGAGCGAATGGCCCGGCCTGCGGGTGGTCTGCCAACTTCCGCTGCCCGGCGACGACAGTGCCGAGCGCCTGGCCGCCTGGCGCAGCATGGCCTGAACCAGGCCGCTCCGGCGGCGGGTTAGGGTGGCCGTTCCCGGCAAACCGACCACAAGGGAGACTCCGATGGGCCTCGGTGACGAGAAGTACGTCCTGCTGACCACCTACAAGCGCAGCGGCGATGCAGTCGCGACCCCCGTGTGGTGCGTGGGGCTGGACGACGGCACCATCGGGTTCTGGACCAGCAGCGGGTCGGGCAAGGCCAAGCGGCTGGCCCACACGGCGAAGGTCGTCGTCCAGCCGAGCGACGCCCGCGGGCGGGTGAAGGACGGCACATCGCCGGTCGACGGCACCGCCGTGGTGGTGGCCGCCGACGACCCGCGCTACGCCGAGATCCAGAAGAAGGTGAAGGCCAAGTACGGCTTCATGACGAAGATCACCAAGTTCCTCGGCACCGTCATGGGCACGCTGAAGCGCAAGCGCATCCCCTACGGCGACCGCGCCGTCGTCATCACCGTCGGCTGAGGCCGACCGATCGGCGGCCGGTCAACTCGGCACGACGCAGAACTCGTTGCCCTCGGGATCGTTCATGACGATCCATGAGATCCCGAACTCGTCGCTGCGCCCCACGCGTACGGCGCCCAGTCCCTCCAGGCGGGCGGCCTCGGCCTCCACGTCCGGTACGTGCAGATCGAGGTGCAGGCGGTTCTTCGCCGCCTTCGGCTCGGCCACGGTCTGCAGCAGCAAGCTTGGGGCTGCGGCCGGCCGGGTCCGAGAGCGCCCGGTACTGGGCGACCCCACCGCTCACCTCGTAGCCGAGCGCCGCCGACCAGAAGGCCGCCTGGCGGTCCAGATCGTTCACGTCGAGGGTCAGCACCAGGTAGTCGGCCATCACCGCATCGTAGGTCCGCCCGATCAGGGCTGCGGGCGGTTGCCGCCGGGGCCTCCCTGGCCGCCGCCGGGCCCGCTCTGCGACACCGCGTCGGCTGTGGTGGTGGAGGCCACCACCGTGCCGTTCACCACGATCTCGTAGGTCACGCCGTCCTGCAGCGCCGGGGTGGACAGGGCGATGGATGCGAACTGGCGGGAGGGGTGACCGCCAGCACCACGGTGCCGTCGGCGGCCCGCACCTCCACCGTGGAGCCGGCCTGCTGTGTGGCGAACGTCGCCAGCAGCGACCCCTGCGACGACGACTGGCTGGGGGCCATCGCCATGCCGGCGCTGCCGGTGGCAACGATCGTGCCGCCGGAGATGTCGAACGTGCCGTCGTAGTCGATCGGGCCGTTCATGTTCTCCGTCGGGCCCACCACGGTGACGGTGCCGCCGGTCATCGTGATCGATCCGTTGATGTCGATCCCGTCGCCGAGCGCATCCACCGTGGTGTCACCACCGTTGATCACCAGCGCACTGCCGTTCAGCCCGTCGTCGCTCGTGGTGACACCGACGGTGCCGCCGTCGATGGTGACGGTGGCGGCCTCCAGACCTTCGTAGGCCCGGGCGACCAGGACGGTGCCGCCGCTGACGGTCACTGACGTCTCACCCTTCACCCCGTCGTCGCCGGCGCTGACGGTGAGCGAGCCGCTGACGACGGCGACCTGGCCACGGCCCTCGTCCTCGTCGTTGTCGGACTTCACCCCGTCGCCCGCGGCGTCCACCGTGACCGCCGACCCGTCGACGACCACATAGTCCTTGCCGCGGATCCCGTCGTCCACTGCGGTCACCTGCACGGTGCCACCACCGAACACGAGGCCATCCTTGGTGTTGATCCCGTCGTTGGTGTTGCCGGTGACGGTGAGGGCGCCCCAGCCGGTGATCGTCAGGTCGGCGAAGCTGGCGATGGCCGCCTCACCGCCGTCGGCCAGCGAGTACCCGCTGCCGTCGCTCACCGAGTTGGTGGTGCCGTCGGCGAGGACGATCACCACCTCGTCGGCAGCCTCCACGAAGATGGCCGGCCCAGTGGAGTTGGTGATCGAGGCATTGTCGAGGATCAGGCGCACCTTGCCCTCACCGTCGCTGGCAACGGTGACCTGGCCATCGGCGAGCGTGCCGGTGAGCCGGTAGGTACCCGGGTTCTCGATCGTCACGGACCCGGACGAGAGATCGATCTGCTGCTCCTCGGCGGCGTCCCACTCCAGGTCGCCGGCACTGTCGTGACGGTCGATGCCGGACTCGTCGATGCCCGACGTGTCCGTGCCGGTGCCGTCACCGGTGGACGAGGTGGCGTCCGCGCCCGTCTCGGTGCCGGTCTCGGTGCCGTCACCGGCGATCGACACGATGGTCGGGTCCGCCGACTGGCCAGAGGTGCTCGTGGTGCTGCCGCACGCGGTCAGCAGGGTCATGGCGCTCACCGCAGCGAGCAGGTAACGGCGACGGGGGGTCATCGCGGCGTCCTTTCGTTCAGAGGGGTGCGGCCGAGGCGGCGCAGCACCCGCGTCCACTTGTGGGCGGGCAGGGAGGGTCCAGCAGTGCCATCCCGACGGCGTACTTGCTGATCGACACGGGGCGCAGGCCTTCTGCCCAGAGCGAGCGGTCCAGCGGCGTGGTCGGCCCGGCGCTCTTGGTCTCCACCACGAGCAGGTCAGGGGCGCCGACGGAGCGGCCGTCGGCGTGGGTGCACACGAGGTCGGCGTCCACGGTCATCCGCATCGCGTCGACCACGAAGGTGGTGCGGGTGTAGCGCGGTGGCCAACGTCGCCCTCAACTCGCGGCCGACGCCCGGCAGGTCGACCAGTTCGGCGACGAACGCTCTGCCGTCGGCGGTCAGGACATCGGCGTCGTCGACGCGGTACTCCATCCGGTGCTTCACCGTCTGGTCCCGGCCGTTGCGCACCTTCACCTCCAGCCAGCACGTGCCGCTGTCGAGGTAGGTGCGAGTGCGCACCTTGAACCGGTGCGGGCGGCCGCGGGCAGCACCCATGTACGAGACGAGGTCCGGCGTGTCGAAGTACACGGTCCGGTACGGGAAGGCCCGGTGGCCCTCGATCTCCAGGACCCGCACCCCGTCGCGCAGACCGGCGACAGCCGCTGCCAGTTGGTCCGGGCCGACGAGGTACTTGCGGTCGGTTCGGGTCATCATCGCCGCGCCGTCCACGGCCTCGTCCAGCGAGATCGGATGGTGCCCACCGGCGAGTTGCACGAGCGGCACGAGCGGGCTCATCGCACCGCTCCGATCATCTCCCGGCCGGCGGCGGGCGGGGTGACGGCTGCATCCCGCAACCGGTAGCGCACGTCCACCACCGTGGTGTCGCGCACCAGGTCCACCCGCTCGACCACGAGGTGCTTCACGTCGGCGACCAGCAGTTCTTCGAGCCGGGTTCGCAGCAGCCGCTCGTCCGTGTAGGCCGCATCGAGCGTGATCACCTGCTGCCGGTACCCGCTGAGCAGCCGGGGATGATCGGCCCCGAACACTGTCGCCACGAGCAGCACCATCAGTGCCGGGCTCAGCCAGGCGGGCTCCAGCTCGAAGCCGCTCAGCAAGCCCATCGCCAGGGCCACGAAGTAGTAGGCCACCTCCTCCTGGGTGAGCTCGGACGAGCGCAACCGCACGATCGAGAGCAGGCCGAACAGGCCCAGGCCCAGCCCGGCGCCGACGGCCGCCGAATCCAGCGCGATGGTGACGGCGGCGATCCCCATGTTCACGCCGATGTAGGCGAAGACCATGTCCCGCCGCCGGTGGCGGGGGAAGTACACGGCCGTGGCCATCACCACGACGGCCACCAGATCCACTGCCAGCACAAGTCCTTGCGACATCGTCGCTCCCTTTCGTCCTCTGGGTCCCTCTTGGTGCCTTCATCGTGAAGGGCGCACCTTGGAGGACCGTGAGAACGGCCGGTGAACCTGACGTGAACCGGCCGCGGCGTTAGCCGAACAGGGCGTCAGTCGAACAACGCGTCGGCGAACGAGCCCCCGTCCGGCACGCCCGGCAGCGCCGCGAACAGCGCCGACCCGGTGTGCACGAGGTACTCCATCATCACGTCGTGGCGGGACAGGTTGGTCTGCATCGGCACGTACTGGATCCGTGGGTCGCGGACGAACGCAATGAAGAACAGGCCGGCGTCCAGCCGCCCGAGGCCGTCGCTGCCATCCGTGAAGTTGTAGCCGCGGCGCAGCATGCGCGCCCCACCGTTGACGGTCGGGTGGGCCAGGCGCACGTGCGACCGTTCGGCGATCAGCGTCTGGTCATCGCGGCCGGTGACGGCGAAGTCCGGTTCGGTGAACTCGTCGCCGCCCGACAGCGGCGCGCCGCTGCCCTTGGTGCGGCCGACAATGGTCTCCTGCTCGGCCAGCGAGGTGCGGTCCCAGGTCTCGATGTGCATGTTGATCCGCCGGGCCACGAGGTAGCTCCCACCGGCCAGCCACTCCGCTCCGGGGTCGTCGCCGGGCTGCACCCACACATGGGTGTCCAGTTCCTCGACCTCCTCGGCCTTGATGTTGGCCGTACCGTCCTTGAAGCCGAACAGGTTGCGCGGCGTGGCCTGGCTGGTGGACGTGCTGGAAGTGCGGCCGAACCCGAGTTGCGACCAGCGCAGCGACACCACACCGAACCCGATGCGGGCCAGGTTGCGCACGGCGTGGAAGGCCACCTGCGGGTCGTCGGCGCAGGCCTGTACACACAGGTCGCCACCGGAGCGGGCGGGGTCCAGGTCGTCAGCAGGGAAGTGCGGCAGGTCGATGAGCGCCGACGGCAGCCGGGCGGCGAGGCCGAAGCGGTCGCGGCCGTCCCCGTCGACGAACAGGGAGCGACCGACACCGACCGTGATGGTGAGGTTGGCGGCGGGCAGCCCCAGCGCCTCGCCGGTGTCCTCCGGCGGCGCCAGGTAGGGCCCACCCACTGCGCCGTACTCGCCGGCCTCCAGGCCCGCCGTCATCTGGGCGGCGGCGACCGTCCAGTCGTCCAGCAGTCGGTGCAGTTCGCCAGGGTCGTCGGTGATCACGTCGAACGAGGCGAAGTACAGCCGGTCCTGAGCCGGGGTGACCACACCCGCCTGGTGGACGCCGTGGAACGGCACCACGCCGCCGCCCGTGGCCTGCGCCGCGGCGTCGCCACCGGCGAGCGAGGCAACGGCCAGCGCGCCCGCCGCGCCCGCGCCGGCGAGGCCGGCGCCACCCACCAACAGGCGGCGCCGGCTGATCCCCGAGCCGGGCGCAGCGGTGCCGGTGTTCACAGCACCACTGCGGCCGTCAGCCGGGAGAGCGGCTCGCTGAGCGCGTTGACGGCGTCCGACAGCTCCTTCACCTGGTCGGCGGAGAGGTCCGTGTAGAGCACGAACCCGTCACCATCGCGGTACTGGTCCAGAAGGGCCTGCAGCTCGGCGAAGCGGGTTTTCAGTTCCTCCGCCAGCGCGTCGTCCTTCGTGCGCAGCGCAGGCTCCAGCACCTCGAACGCGATCCGGGCGCCGTCCACGTTGGCCTGGAAGTCCCACAGGTCGGTGTGCGACCAGATCTCCTCCTCGCCGGTCACCTTGCCCGTCGCCACCTCGTCCAGCAGCTCCTTGGCGCCGTTGCCCAGCTGGTCGGGTGTGAACGTCAGGTCTTCCACGCGCTCCACCAGTTCCTTGGTGTCGGCCACCAGCTGGTCGGCCAGGGTGGCACGCTCGTCCGCGGTGGCCGCCGTGTAGCCGTCGGCCGGGGGCCACAGGTCCTTCTCGATGCGGTGCCACCCGGTCCATGCCTCACCCTCGGCCAGGTCGGCCTCGCGCAGGTCCAACCGCGGGTCCAGGTCACCGAACGACTCCGCCACCGGTTCGATCCGCTCCCAGTGGGTGCGGGCGTCGGCGTACATCGCACGGGCGCCGTCGTCGTCGCCGGCCGTGTAGAGGGCGGCGAACTCCTCGGTCTTCTCCAGCAGGTCCTCCGCCTCGTGCTCCACGAACTCGTGGTACTGCTCGGTGGCGGACTGCAGCAGGTCGCCGGCCGCGCCCGTGGGTCCCACGGCCGAGCCGGAATCGGTGACCGTGAACTCGTTGCGGATGCCGTCGCCCGCCATGCCCGGCTTGCAGGCGGTGACATAGGTGCCGGGGCCGGCGGTGACGACGAGCTGGCGGGTGAGGCCGGGCCCGATGTTCTCCACCTCGCCGATGATGCGCAGGCCGTCCTCGGCCAGCAGGTAGAACTCGGTGACCTCGGAGCCGTCGTTGGTGACGTCGAACACCAGGTTGCCGCTGGGCGCCTCGGTGGTGGAGAGGCGGCAGGCGTCGTCCGTGCTGGTGACGGCGATCGAGTCGCTGCCGGAGGCGGTGTCGTTGTCCGTGCAGGCGGCCAGCAGCACCAGGGGCGCGACGACGAGGATCGGGATGGAACGGTTCATACGAGTGCCTTCTCCGGGGCTGGGGTGGGGGGAACGTGGGCGCGCACCCGCACGGTGCGCAGGAACAGGGGCAGCACGGCGGCCATGTAAGCCAGCCAGGCGACGGCTTCCAGCCAGGTGGTGGCCGGCGAGAAGTTGATGGTGCCCTTGAGGAGCGTGCCGTACCAGGACGACGGGGGGATCTGGGCGCTGACGTCGAACGCCAGCGAGTTCAGGCCGGGCAGCACGCCGGCCTCCTGCAGGTCGTGGATGCCATAGGAGAGAACACCGGCGGCGACGACGATCAGCAGCACCGCCGTCCAGGTGAAGAACTTCGCCAGGTCCAGCCGCACCGCACCCTTGGTGACGAGGTACCCGAGCACCACGGCCACGGCCAGGCCGAGCAGCGCACCCACCAGCGGGTCGGTGGTGTTGCCGGTGGCGCGCACGCCGGCCCACAGGAACAGGGCCGTCTCCAGCCCTTCGCGGCCCACAGCCAGCAGGGCCATCACGCCCACCGCCACCGGGCCGGCCGTGGCGGCGGTGTCCATGCGGGCGTGCAGGTCGGCGCGCAGCGTGCGCGCCGTGCGGGCCATCCAGAAGATCATCCACGTGATGAGGGCGACGGCCACGATCGACAGCGAGCCGCCGATCAGCTCCTGGGCCTCGAAACTCAGCCCCTTCGGGCCGTAGGTGAGGGCGGCGCCGAACGCGACCGACACGGTGACGGCAACGGCGACACCCGCCCACACCCACCGCAGGAGATGGGTGCGCTCCGTACGCACCAGGTAGGCGACGAGGATGCCGACCACCAGGGCGGCTTCCAGGCCTTCGCGCAGGCCGATGAGGAAGTTGGCGAACATGTAAAGGCAACCTAACGGAAGTTAGGGCACCTTTACAAGTCCTGAGAGTGTTCCTGCACCTCTGGCCCGTTCGGTCCCGCCCGGTAGCGTTGAGCCCTTGTGGGTGCCGACGTGATCTCCGAGGCTGGGCAGCGACGTACGTTCGCGATCATCAGCCACCCCGACGCCGGCAAGACCACCCTCACGGAGAAGTTCCTGCTGTATTCGGGCGCCGTGCAGGAAGCCGGTGCGGTGCACGCCCGCGAGGGCCGGCGCAGCGCCCGCAGCGACTGGATGGAACTGGAGCAGCAGCGCGGCATCTCCATCTCGTCCACCGTGCTGCAGTTCCCCTACCGAGGGCACACCGTCAACCTGCTGGACACGCCGGGCCACCGCGACTTCAGCGAGGACACCTACCGCGTGCTCGCCGCCGTGGACGCCGTGGTGATGGTGCTGGACGCGGCGAAGGGCATCGAGAGCCAGACGCTGAAGCTGTTCCAGGTGTGCCGCTCGCGGAACCTGCCGGTGCTGACGTTCCTCAACAAGTACGACCGCCCGTCGCGCGAGCCGCTGGAGTTGTTGGACGAGATCGAGGCGCAGATCAACCTGCGGCCCACCCCGGTCACCTGGCCGGTGGGCAACGGCGAGGACTTCCACGGCGTCATCGACCGGCGCACGGGGATGTACACCGCGTTCACCCGTACGGCCCGCGGCGCGTCCGCGGCGCTGGAGGCGGACATGCCGTTCGCCGAGGCACGTGCGGCCGGCGTCGGCCGGGCCTGGGCGTCGGCGGAGGACGAACTGGGCCTGCTGGAGGCCATCGGGGCCGACGTGGACATGCCGTCGTTCCTGGCCGGCGAGAGCACGCCCGTGTTCGTCGGTTCGGCGCTCACCAATTTCGGCGTGCGCAAACTGCTGGACGCCGTGGTGGACCTGTGCCCCGCACCGTCACCGCGGGAAGCCCTGGATGGTGCCGGCCGGCCGCTGGACGCGCCGTTCAGCGCGTTCGTGTTCAAGGTGCAGGCCAACATGGACCCGTCGCACCGCGACCGCATCGCGTTCGCCCGCATCTGCTCGGGTCGCTTCGAGCGGGGCATGACGGTCACGAACTCGCGCACCGGGCGGGACATGACCACCAAGTACGCCACCACCGCGTTCGGCGCCGACCGCGAGACGGTGGAGGAGGCCTACCCCGGCGACGTGGTCGGCCTGGTCAACGCCACCGGCGTGCTGATCGGCGACACCCTGTACGGCGCCGGCTACGACGGCTCGGCCGTCACCTACCCACCGCTCCCCCGGTTCGCCCCCGAGGTGTTCGCCCGTGCCCGCCCGCTGGACAACGGCAAGTTCAAGCAGTTCCGCAAAGGGCTGGAGCAGTTGGACGAGGAGGGCGTGGTGCAGGTGCTGCGCGACCCGGACATGGGCGACACGGAGAACGTGCTGGCCGCCGTGGGCCACCTGCAGTTCGAGGTGTTCGCCCACCGCCTGGGTTCCGAGTTCGGCGCGCCGAGCGAGGTGGTGAGCGCCCCGTACCAGGCCATCCGGCTCACCGACCGGGCCTCGGCCGAACGCCTGCGCCAGATCGGCGGCATCCGCATCCTCACCCGTGGCGACGGCGAGTTGGTGGCCCTGTTCGAGAACCGCTACCGCCTCCAGCGCCTGATGTCGGACGAGCCGGAGCTCACCCTGGAACCGATCCTCGCCGACGCCCTCCCGCTGACGTAGGCGCCGTGGACGGGGCCGTCGCCGGTGCCGCCGCCGGCGGCATCAGTGCCCTCGTTCAACTCAGTTCGATTCCGATTCGGCGTCCATCCCGGGGGAAGGCGAGGTGTCACGCCCTTCTGCTTGCCTGCGGGCATGCATCGAGCTGCCTACACCGTCGAACCGGCCGTCGCCGCGCCTGGCCGAAGTGCTACATTGAAGCACATGGCTGAGGTCGGCATCCGGGCGCTCAAGCAGAACGCATCGGCGGTCGTCGCCGACGCGGCCGCGGGCGAGACCATCACCATCACGGACCGCGGGCGCGCCGTGGCGCGCATCACCCCGCTGCCGGCCGGACGGCTGGAGGGGTTGGTGGCCGCCGGCCGCGCCCGGCCTGCTCGGCGCCGCGTGGCAGACCTGCAGCCGCCGCGGCCGGGCGCGTCGCTCACCGCCGCGCTGGCCGAGATGCGGGCCGACGAGCGGAGCTGACGTGGCCTACTACATGGACACCTCAGCCCTCACGAAGCTGGTGGTGGCCGAGGCGGAGTCCGAGGCGCTCCAAGCCTGGCTGGCATCGGTGGACCAGCCGCTCGTGTCGTCGGACCTGGCCCGCACCGAACTCCTCCGCGCCGTTCGGCGGGCCGAGCCGGACCGGATGGTGCAGGCCCGCGCCGTGCTGGACGTGCTGGTGCTCCTGCAGGTCACCACCGAGGTGTTCGAGGCCGCGGCCATCCTCGGCCCCACCACACTCCGGACGCTCGACGCCCTCCACCTCGCGGCCGCGCTGTCGCTGGGTGACGAGTTGGACGGGATGGTCGCCTACGACGAGCGGCTCGCCGCGGCGACCACGGCGCTCGGCATCCCGGTGGTCGCGCCGGCCGCACGGTCCTAGGCCCCGCACTCCTCGTCGCCGATGCGGCAGGCCAGGTCCAGGCTGGGCGCGGTGTCCACGAACCGCGACGTCCACCAACCGTGGGGGCCGTCGTTGGCCATCGCCAGCGCGTTGGCCCGGTTCGGGTCACCGGCCACCGCGATCAGGATGTCGCCGGGCTCCGTCACGATCGGTACCAGGCGCTGCGGGTCGTCCGACTCGGCAAACACCGCAGGCACCAGCCCCGCCGCCGCCAGGTCCACCAGTGTGCGCCGGCCGGCGGTGAGGTTGCTCCACTGCCCGATCAGCGCCTCGAACTTCCAGGCGGGGATGCAGGCCGCGGCGTAGAGCGCCGCCTGCACCTGCCGTTTCGACCAGCCGACGCGACCGAACGTGCGGGCGATCATCGGCGAGATGAGCAGCAGCGGCCGGTACTGGGCGCGGCCCAGCCCGTAGACGTGGGTGAGGTCCCATCCCGTTGCCCGCACCAGCCCGTCGGCCAGGTACGGCACGATCTCCTCCGGCGTCGAGCCGAAGACGCTGCCGATCATCACCGTCGAGTTGATCCGGGCCAGCGTCACCACGGAGTCGCCGGGCGTGAATCCGAAGGCACCGGCCAGCGACGGCCAGCCCAACTCCGCCAGCACGTCCATGTCCTCCGCCAGCACCGGCTTGGCCGGGTTGCCGAACGTCGCCTTGTCGTGCTCGTCGCCGGTGAAACCGCAGACGTTGCGGAGGAACAGCCGTAGCCAGCGGCCCACGGTGGTGTTGGCCCGGTGCCCCTCACGGTGTGCGCCCGGGCCGTGGTGGAACCCGAGTTCCGCCACCACCGGGCCGCTCAGCACCATCAGCGCGTCGGCCCCGGTGGTGTTGCCGCTGTGCTCCACCCCGTAGCGGTCGCCAGCCAGGATCTCGGCCACCGCCAGCAGCACCGGCAGATGCTCCGGCCGGCATCCGGCCATCACCCCGTTCACCGCCACCGACCACACCGTGATCTCCCGTCCGCTCGGCCGGGCCACGCCCAGCGACCGCCACGGGTCGTGCCCGGTCGCGGCGATGAACGCCTCCACCCGCTCGCGAGTCGGCGGCACGAACGGCGACCCGTCACTCCACCCCCGTTCGCAGAACAGGTCGTGCAACTCATCGATCGTCCCGCTCGCCACCACGTCCAGCGCCCCCGGCTCCGAACTTGTCGCGGCGTCTACCGGGATTTCCACGGTCAGGCCCGCGACAACTTGGGGGAGGGTGTGGGCCAGGAAGCCGGCGACGAGGGCGTCGGCGGACAGGCCGTCGGGGTGGGCGTCCAGCACGGCCAGGCGCATGCCGTCGAAGCCCAGCCCGCGGCCGGTGGCCAGCGCCTGGCGCTCGAACCCGGGGGACACCAACGAGACCGACGGCACCCCGGCCCGTTCGGCGGCGACGGATGCCCGCAACACGGCGGGCGTGCAGCTGCCTCAAGCGCCGACGCCGCTGACCACCGCATCGATGCCGCGGGCGGCGATGACGGAGGGGATCTCCCCCACCAACTGGGCCTCGTCGGGCCCGTGGATGTTGCCGAACGCGTCGTACCCCACCACGTCGGCGCCCATCGCCTGCAGCTCGCCGGCCAGCACGGGGAACAACTCCTCGCCGCGGAACATGTAGTCCCACAGGAAGCCCACCCGCCTCCCGGCCAGCCCGTGTGCCGGCCCGCCACCCAACCGGGGTGCCAGGGGACGGCGGGCGGTGGCGAGCGGCGAACGGGGCCAGACGACGTCGTACTGCATGGCGACATCATGACGAAGCCGCGCTGGCAGGCGCTGGCAAGATCAGCCAGGAAAGTCGCCGGCATAGAATCTGGTGCCATGGACGACATCGATCGCGCAATTCTCTACCACCTGCAGCGCGACGGCCGGCTCAGCAATCAGGACCTCGCCGACCGCGTCGGCCTGACGCCCTCGCCCTGCCTTCGCCGGGTGCGCCAGCTGGAGGCGATGGGCATGATCACGGGCTACACCGCGCTGGTGGACCGGCAGATGGCCCGCCGTGCCTATGAACCGCTGGTGTGGGTGACCCTCAGCGAGGTCACCCGCTCGTCGATGACCCAGTTCGAGCGCGCTGTCTCGGAGATCCCCGAGGTGATGGAGGTGCTGCGGATGATGGGCCAGCCGGACTACCTGCTGCGGGTGGTGTCCTCCGGCCCTGACGCGTTCGAGGCGCTCTACATCGACCGCCTGGCCGGCCTGCCGTTCGTGCAGACGCTCACCTCGCAACTGGCGATGAAGGTGGTGAAGCGCAGCCAGATCCTGCCGCTGGGTCTGTGAATTCGCCCGGCAGCCGGCGCGTTCGGATTGAACTGCGCCTCTCCCCGCGGCGAGACTTCCCGGCATGAGCGACACCGACCGCGTCAACGCAGCCATCGACCGCCTCCTCGAGGAGCACCCGCCCACGGAGTGCAGCAACATCGAGTTCCGCGGCCACCGCTACGACGCCGGCCTGGCGTGGGTCCACTTCCCCGAGGGCTTCGGCGGCCTCGGTGTGCCGCCCAACCTCAACCGCATCGTGGAGGAGCGCTGCCGCAAGGCAGGCGCCGCCCCGCAGGACCCCAGCACGTTCTTCATCGCGCTCGCCGGCCCCACCATCGTCACCCACGGCACCGACGAGCAGAAGCGCCGCTTCCTGCGGCCGATGTTCACCGGCGAGGAGCGCTGGTGCCAGCTGTTCAGCGAGCCCGGCGCGGGCAGCGACTTCGCCGGCCTCGGCACCAAGGCCGTGAAGGACGGCGACGAGTGGATCGTCAACGGCCAGAAGGTGTGGAACACGCTCGCCCACCTGGCCGACTGGGGCATGCTGGTCGCCCGCACCGACCCCGAGCAGCCCAAGCACAAGGGCATGACCTACTTCGCGCTGGACATGCGCCTGCCCGGCGTGGAGGTGCGCCCGCTGCGCCAGATCACCGGTGAGGCCGAGTTCAACGAGGTCTACATGACCGACACCCGTGTGCCCGACGACTGCCGCATCGGCGCCGAAGGCGAGGGCTGGCGCGCCGCCCTCACCACCCTGATGAACGAGCGCACCGCCATCGGCTCCGGCAGCGGCGGCACCACCCGCCGCCGCGGCCCGATCGACGAGGCCATCAAGATCTGGCAGGACACACCGGAGTCCGAGCGCAGCGCCGCCACCCGCGACCGCCTGATGCAGCTGTACTGCACCAGCGAGGCGCAGCGGCTCACCAACGCCCGCGCCACGGCCAACGCCAAGGCCGGCAACCCTGGGCCGGAGGGCAGCATCGCCAAGCTGGCGATGAGCACCTTCAACAAGGAGTGCACGTCGTTCTGCATCGACCTGCTCGGCGCCAACGGCATGATCGACTACGACTTCACGTTCCGCCGGCCCGAACAGCTCAGCGTGGACGGCCTGGCCCACGGCGTGCGGTACGGGTTCCTGCGGGCCCGGGCCAACTCGATCGAGGGCGGCACCACGGAGATCATGAAGAACATCCTCGGCGAGCAGATGTTGGGTCTGCCCGGCGAGCCCCGGGTGGACAAGGACCTCCCCTGGAGCAAGGTCCCGCGCAGCTGACCCGCCGGGCCGCCGCTACGAGCAGCTGGGTGTTCGGCAGGTGGAGCGGGTGCTGCGCGGCCCGCCGTTCGCCTGGTTCAACCCCGGTCTGCACCTTCCCCGCGAGCGCTCACCGGAAGCCATCGCCGCCCTGGCGGGCCGGATGATGGTGGCCGAAGCCACCCATGCCGCGCTGTTCGCCGGCACCACCCTGGTTGCAACGCTGGAGTTCGTTGCCGGATGGTGGTGGGCCGCCGGCTGGATGGTGGTGCTGAACGTGGCCGTCAACGGCTACCCGGTGATGCTGCAGCGCTACAACCGTGCCGGGTTGGCGACCCGCTACCGCAGCGCTGCCGGCGACTGACCCGACGGGCCGAGGTTCAGGCGGCGGCGCACACCGGCGGCAGCACCGAGTTGCGGATCTCCGTGACGCTCGGTGCGGCGCTGAGCGGCACCACTCCGGCGGCGCGCAGCCCGGCCTCGGCGTGACGCACCACCAGGCCCGCCACGATGACCCGGGGCGCGACACCCAGGTGGGCCAACTCGTGCTGCAGCATCGCAGCCAGGTAGTCGGCCAACTCGTTGGGCATCGTGACCACCACGACGTCCACGGCCTCGTGCGCCGCGGCCTCGGCGACCATGCCGGGCGTCTGGCCGATGGTGGGGAAGATGACCTCGTGACCTGCGTCGCGCAACACTCGTGCAACCACCGTGGCCCCGCGGTCGGCTCCGTCGAGTCCGACCTTGGCCACCAGCACGCGGACCGGTGCCCCCATGGGCAAACCTTATGCCCTGTCGGCGGCCGATTCGGGTACCTTCCTTACGACGTGTACAAGCCTTTGAGAGACCGATGAGCGACACCCCCAACGCACCCGACACCCCCGCCGCGGCGAACTTCGTTCGCGACGTCGTCTCGGCCGACCTGGCCGCCGGCACGTTCCAGCGGGTGCAGACGCGGTTCCCACCGGAGCCCAACGGCTACCTGCACATCGGGCACGCCAAGGCCATCTCGGTGGACTTCGGGATCGCCGAGGAGTTCGGCGGCACCTGCATGCTGCGCTTCGACGACACGAATCCGATCACCGAAGAGACCGAGTACGTCGATGCCATCGTCGACGACGTGCGCTGGCTGGGCTTCGAGCCGGCCGCCGTGGTGTACGCCAGCGACTACTTCGAGCAGTTGTACCTGTGGGCCGAACACCTGGTGCAGCACGGTCTGGCATACGTGGACGACCAGGACGGCGAGACCATCCGCGCCCAGCGCGGCGGTTACGGCAAGCCGGGCATCGAAAGCCCGTTCCGCACCCGCAGCGTGGCGGACAACCTGGATCTGCTGCGACGGATGCGCGCCGGCGACTTCCCCGACGGCGCCCGCGTGCTGCGGGCGAAGATCGACATGCAGCACGAGAACATGCAGTTCCGCGACCCGGTGATGTACCGCATCCGCCACGAGCACCATCACCGCACGGGCGACGACTGGTGCATCTACCCCACGTACGACTGGGCGCACGGCCAGAGCGACGCCATCGAGGGCGTCACCCACAGCCTTTGTTCCCTGGAGTTCGACAGCCACCGCGCCCTGTACGACTGGTACCTGGAGCACCTGCCGCTTCCGGGCGATCAGCCGCGCCAGACGGAATTCGCCCGGCTGGAGCTCACCCACACCGTCACCTCGAAGCGCAAGCTGCTGCAGCTGATCACCGACGGCATCGTGGAGGGATGGGACGATCCGCGCCTGCCCACGCTGCGGGCGCTGCGCCGCCGCGGCTACCCGGCCACGGCCATCCGCGCCTTCTGCGACTTCATCGGCGTCGCCAAGACCAACAGCCGCCACCAGATCGAACTGCTGGAGTGGTTCATCCGCAACGAGCTCAACCGCACCGCGCTGCGCCGGATGGCCGTGCTGCGCCCGGTGCGCCTGCGGATCACCAACTGGCCCGAGGGCCGGGTGGACCAGGTGGAGTTGGCCAACAACCCGGAGAACCCCGCCGACGGCACCCGCCTGGCGGAGTTCACCGGCGAGCTGTACATCGAGGCCGACGACTTCATGGCCGAGGCCCCGCCGAAGTACTACCGCCTCACCCCCGGCGCGGAGGTCCGCCTGCGCGGCGCCTACTTCGTGCGCTGCACCGGCTACGAGACCGACGCCGACGGCAATGTCACCGAGGTGCTGTGCACCTACGACCCTGCCACCCACGGCGGCCAGGCACCCGATGGCCGCAAGGTGAAGGCCACCATCCACTGGGTCAGCACGGCCCACGCGGTGGACATCGAGGCCCGCCTGTACGACCGCCTGTTCACGGCCGAGGTGCCTGGCGAGCGCACCGGCGACCCGTTCGATGATCTGGACCGCAACTCGCGCACGGTCGTGGCCGGCAAGGCAGAGGCCGCGCTGGCCGAGGTGACGCCCGGCCAGGTGGTGCAGTTCGAGCGACTCGGCTACTTCGCCGCCGACCCGGTGGAGCCCGCCGTGTTCCACCGCACGGTGGGCTTGAAGGACGAGTGGGCCAACGTGCAGAAGCGGGCCAAGTAGGGGGCCCCGTGCGGTGGGGCCGTGCCGTCAGGCCGGCGCGCCGCCATCGATGGCGAACACGGTGGCGGGGGCAGCCGGCAGGTGGTCCGGCAGCCTCACCGTGAGGTTCCCGTCGGCCCAGGTGAAGGGCAGGCTGCGGGCGTTGCCGAGCATGCGCACCTCAGCGCCGTCCGCCGGCGCCGGCGTGGGGAACGTCACCGTGCCGGCAGGCGCGCCCTGCACCGTGGCGAAGCGGGTGGCGCCCCGCGTGGTGAAGCCCACCGGGCGGCCGTCGGCGCACTCCCCCGTGCCACCGGCGCGCGTGCCGTAGACGGCCTCGCCGTTGACCCGCAGCCACCAGCCCAGCGCGGTCAGCCGCAGCGCCTGTGCCAGGGGAATCTGCCCGTCGGCGGTGGGGCCGACGTTGAGCAGCAGGTTGCCGCCGCGGGCCACGATGTCCGCCACCATCCACACCAGGTCGTCCACCGTGGGCATGGTGGCCTCGGTCTCCATCCGGTTGTAACCGAAGCTGCGGCCGATGCCCCGGCAGACCTCCCACTTCCCTGCGCCTGCGGTGGTGGAGTACTCCGGTGTGCTGAAGTCGGCGTGCAGCCGCCCCTGGGCGACCGCGATCATGTTGAACCGGTCGTTCACCACACCGTCCGGCACCGCCTGGTAGTACTCCTCGATGATGTCGGCGGGGTCCAGCGATGCCGGCCAGCCGATGTCGTTCCACAGCACCCGCGGCTGGTAGCGGGCGATCAGCTCGCGCACGTGGGCCAGGAGGTACTCGCGGTACTCGGGCGAATCCGGCACGGCGCGGAAGAGGCCCATCAGGTCGGGGATCGGCGGCGGGTTGAACGTCCAGTCGATCCCGCCGGAGTAATACAGACCGAAGTCCATCCCCGCGGCCCGCACGGCGTCGGCCAGCTCACCGATGTGGTCCCGCGCGGCCATCCAACGGTCGTGGAACGGGTTGGGCACCTCGCTGTGCCACATGAGGAAGCCGTCGTGGTGCTTGGTGACCGGCACCACATAGCGGGCACCGGCCTGCTGGAAGAGCGGCACCCAGTCCGCCACGGACGCGCCCGCCGAGCGCTCGAGGAACTCGTCCACGAAGTCTCGGTAGCCGACCTGCGGACCGTACACGGCGGCATGATGCGCCTCCACCGGGCTGCCCTCCAGCGCCCACGAGTTGAGGTACCACTCCGTGTACGGGCTCCAGCGGAAGATCTCCTCCCAGTTGCCGGCCCGCATCAGGTCGCCCATGTCGCGCTCCACCGGCGCGTAGCACGGCACGGCGTAGGCGCCCCAGTGGATGAAGATCCCGAACTTGGCGTCGTCGTACCACTGGGGCAGGGGGCGGTCGGCATGGCGCACGGTCATGGACCGGCACCCTAGGACACGCGCACCCGGTCAGGTCGTGGCGGCGGCGATCCGGGCGAGCTTGGCCGGGTTGATGACCAGGCGGACGGCAGCGATCCGGTCACCGTCGACCTCGAACGCCATCACCATGGACGGCCGGCCCCCTCGGCGGAACAGCAGGCCGGGCTCGCCGTTGACCCGCACCATCTCCACGGCCACTGTGACCGGAAGGCGGCGGGTGACGTTGGCGAGAAATCGACTGACCCGCTCCGCGCCGACCACCGGCCGGCGGGCGGCATGGACAGTGCGCCCGCCGTCGCTGACCAGCACCACGTCCTCCACGAGGATGCTGCGCAGTTCGTCCACCTGACCGAACGCGCACGCCGCCATGAAGCGGTGCACCAGGTCCGTGGCGGTCGCGGCTCCTGCGGGGGAAGTGACCCGGCGGCGCTCGTCGCGTACCCGCCGGCGGGCACGAGCGGCGATCTGCCGGCAGGCGTCCTCGCTGCGGTCCACGACGGCGGCAATGGCGGCGTACGGCTCGCCGAACACGTCGCCCAGCAGGAACACCGCCCGCTCCACCGGCGCCAGGCGCTCCAGCACCACCAGGAAGCCGAGCGTCAGCGATTCGGCCTGCTCCACCGTGTCGGCCGGGTCGGCGGCCGTCAGCAGCGGTTCGGGCAGCCACGGCCCCACATAGTGCTGGCGCTGACGCTGGGCGGACTTCAGCACGTCCAGCGCGATCCGCGAGGCCGCGGTCGTCAGCCACGCCGCAGGACGTTCCACCGCCGCCCGACCGTCGGGTCCGAGCCGGTGCCAGCGCAGCCAGGTCTCCTGCACCACGTCGTCGGCGTCGGCGGCCGAACCGAGCATCCGATAGGCCAGCCCGTGGAGGCGGCCACGCTCGGCCTCGAAGACCGCGTCGGGGGCGGGCTGGTTCATCGGCCCACCAGCTTGCCAGTTGCCAGCAGGCTCAACGCCGCCTGCGCTGCGGCCTCGGCGCTGGCGGCCGACGCGTCCAGCAGGTGGCCCTCACGGCCCACCCAGTCGCCGGCCAGGAACACACCGTCCAGGCCGCTGTCGGCCACGCCAGGGCGCCCGGCGAGGCCGCCGTGCTCCACAGTGGCGAGTGCCCCGGCGACGGTCATCCGGTGCAGGTAGCGGCCGTCCACGATGTCGGCCGGGCCGATGCCGGCCAGGGCGGCGTGGTGTTCCAGCTCCGCCCGGGTGGCAGCAGGGTCGTGCTCCTCACCGGGGCGCAGGTAGCGGGCGACGTGCACCACCGAGCCGCCGGCCGGCGCCAGCCGGGCCACCGCGCCGTGATCGGACAGGTACAGCGGCTGGTCGATGCCGAACAGCAACGGCCGCGAGGCAGGGCGGTCGGTGGCCAGGTCCAGGCAGGCGGCCTCGATGGCCGGTCCGGTGTCGAACGGGGCGCGCCCGGTCAGCGTCGCTGCGGCGTCCGGCGTGGCCACCGCCACCACCGCCGTCCGGCCCACGAGATGGCTGCCGCTGTCCAGCACGGCCACGACGTCACCGCCGTCACGCCCCACCGACGCCACCGTGCCGCGGCGCACGTCCACACCGGCGGCGAGCGTGCCACCAACACCTGCCATCCACCGTCCAGGTAGTGCACGCCGGCGCGCATCGCCTGCTGCATCTGCCCCACCACCATGTCGGCGGCGGCGATGTCCGTCGCGCAGCAGTAGGTGCCCACGCGGGCGAGCATGCGCTGCAGCGCCGCAGCGTCGGCGGTGATCCGCAGGCCGTCCAACCACTCGTCGAACGACACCCCGCCGAGGGTTGACGGGTCGGCGGCCAGCAGCTTGGCCCGCGACCGCGCCAGCGATGCCTTGCCCCTGGTGCTCAGCAGATGGGATCGCACCAGGCTGGCGGGACCCACCGGCAGCGGCTCGACGATCCCGCCGAGCGAGCCGAAGTAGCCACCCGCCGGAGCGCCCCCGGCCAGCGGCACGCCGAACTGTTGCAGCAGGCGCTCCGCCGCGCCGCCGTGGTACAGGGCGTGTGGGCCGCGGTTCCAGCGGTAACCCTGCCGCTCGTCGGTGCGGGCCCGTCCGCCCGGCGGCTGCGGGTCCACCACAGCGACGGTGGCCCCGCCCGCGGCCGCCACCCGGGCTGCCAGCAGGCCGGCCATGCCGGCACCCACCACGATCGTGTCCACTCGTTCCGTGCTCATGCCCTCTCGACGAGTGGGCCGGCACGAACGTGACAGGTGCGGGTCAGCCGCCGGTGGTGTTCTGCTCCCAGGTCACCTTGGCGCCCTGGTGACCGGCCGCAACCACGGTGTAGGTGGCCGCCCCGGCGGACACCACCAGCAGGACCGCCATCAGCACTGCGCCGGCGCGGGACCGCACGAAGCCCCAGAAGCCGTTGTCCGCGGAGCTCGCTTCGGCCGCTGTGGCGCGCCGCCGCGCGAACCAGCGCAGGCCCACCACAGCGACGACCACCAGGAAGAACACCAACGACACGGCGCGGGCGGCGTCGCCCATCTCCGCATGGTCGGCGAGTGCCGCAGAGCGCTTCACGGAGTGCTCCAACTCTTCACCGCTGCCGGCCGCCAGCACGGCGCCGATGGCGCCGACGCCGGAGACGGCGACGAGCATCCAGCCGAAGCGGTCCAGCCAGTCGGCACGAATGGCGAACACGACGGCGATGACAGCGGCCAGCGGCACCAGGACTACCGGGATGTGCACGAGCAAGGGGTGGGCAGGCAGCCCGAACAGCGTGGAAAGTTCCATGGCCGACGAACGTACGCCCGACCCCCCGCCGAAGTGGTGAGAGTCAGGTGAGAAGTCCGCCAAGGTTCTTCCAAGGACGCCCGGAGGATGGGATACCCTCCGGGGTACATCTCTGATGCCAAGAGCCGTTGGTCCCTATGGCACCAAGGCCTTCGGACGTACGTTGGAAGTGCGCCCGAGCGGGCGCGGACAACTCATCGGAGGACGGTGCCGAACCACGGTGGCGGTCGTCCGGGCAGCCATGCCGTTTGGCACCTCCCACCCCCGAGGGGACCGGAGGGGAGTGCATCATGAGCACGGCAGCACGACGTCGTTCGGCCATGATCGGAATCGGGGCCCTTCTCCTGTTCGTAGCACCAACCTCGCCGGTCGACGCCGTGGTGGCGACCACGACCGAGCGAGTCAGCGTGGACAGTGGCAGTGGCGGCGGGCGCGAACTGCCGGCAATGAGCGCCGACGGCAGCCGCGTGATCTTCGTCGGCCGCGGCGAGACCGCCCAGGGGCTGTGGCTCCGCGACCGCACCGGCGGCACGACCTACCGGCTCACCACTGGCTCGCACTTCAACCCGGCGATCAGCGCCGACGGCACCATGGTCGCGTACGTCGTGTACGGCACCGACCGCTCGATCTGGTTGATGGACATCACCGACCCGGAGAACCCGGGCACACCCCAGCGCGTCGACCTGGCCGATGCCCCGTCCAACGCACCCAGCAACGGCCTCAGCGACTTCCCGTCGCTGAACGCCGATGGTTCGCTGGTCGCCTTCCAGTCGACCGCCACCAACCTGACCCCTGGCACGCCGCTGCCCAGCAGCGGCGGCCCGACCAAGGTGTACCTGCGCGACGTGGCCGGTGAGACCACCACCATGGTGAGCGTGGACGGCAGCGGTGTGTCGCTGCCGGGCAATGCCATCAAGCCGGACATCACGCCCAGCGGCGCGTACATCGCGTTCGCGTCGGAGCAGGTGCTGGTGACGCCGGCGACGATGACGCCCACCGCCGAGGAGGAAACCACCGACACGTTCCAGCAGGTCTACGTCTACGAGGTGGCGACCGGTGACGTGCGGGTCGCCAGCGTGAACGACGCCGGCGACGTGGGCAACGCTGCTGCGGCGCTGCTGTACGGGCCGACCGTCAGCGACAACGGCCAGCGAGTTGCGTTCGAGTCCGACGCCAGCAACCTGGTGCCGTTCGACACCAACGGCCGCACCGACGCCTTCCTGCACGACTTCGACACGGACACCACGGTTCGGCTCAGCGAGCGCACGCCGTTCGATCAGTTCGGCCCGCTCACGCCGGTCGTGCCGGTGCGGCTGCTGGACACCCGCGACACCGACGACCCGCTGGGTCCCGGCGAGACGATCACCGTCCAGATCCGCGGCGAGGAAGGCGTGCCCGCCACCGCAGTGGCCGCCGCGCTGAACATCACCGCCAAGTCGCTGACGTCCAACAGCTTCGTCACCGTCTATCCGAGCGGCGAGACCATGCCGCTGGCATCGTCGCTGAACCTCACTGCCGGACGGGCAACCCCGAACGCAGTGACGGCGAAGATCGGCGCGGACGGCAAGGTGGCGATCTACAACAACAGTGGTGAAACCCACATCGTGGTCGACCTCAATGGCTACTACGACGACACCGTCAGCGTGTCGGCGACCGGCAGCGGGTTCACCCCTGTCACGCCGAATCGCCTCGTGGACAGCCGGCCGGCAACGCCGCTGACCTCGGCGGAGACCCGGACCATCCAGGTCACCGGCTTGGCCGGCGTGCCGGCCACGGCAACCGCGGTGGCGCTCAACGTCACGGCGGTCCTGCCGACTTCGGCCGGCTGGATGACCGTGTGGCCGACCGGCACGACGATGCCCGTGGCCTCGAACCTGAACTTCGTGGCCGGGCAGACCGTCGCCAACTCGGTGATCGTCCAACTGGGCACGGGTGGGGCGATCGACGTGTTCAACAGCGCCGGCACCACCCACCTGGTCCTCGACGTCACGGGCTACTGGGACCCTGCCGCCCTCAACGGCGGCATGACCGCAGTGCAGCCGGACCGGCTGCTCGACACCCGCGACACGGTCGACCCGCTGGGCGCCGGTGAGACGATCGACCTGACCGTCATCGGCGAGGCCGGCGTTCCGCTGAACGCTGCCACGACCGTGGTGCTCAATGTCACGGCGGTGAACCCCACTGCCGGCACGTACCTCACCGTCTTCCCCACCGGGGCCACCCGGCCGCTGGCGTCCAACCTCAACCTGCCCGCCGGGACGATCCGGCCCAACCAGGTCATCGTCGCCGTCGGCGACGGGGGCAAGGTCAGCATCTTCAACGCCAACGGCGACACCCACCTGGTGGTGGACGTCACCGGCTGGTTCTCCGGCGTGCAGATGGCGGAGGGCGGCCTGGGCGCGGCGGTGACCGGCGACGGCACCGCGGTGGCATTCGAGTCGCTCGCGGCGCTGACGGCGGACGACCTCAACGGCGTGCGCGACGCCTACCTGCGGCTCGGTACCGTCACCGAACGGGTGAGCGTCGCGGTCGACCCTGGCGCCGACGCCACGGGCACCCGCGTGGACGGCCACACCGGCGAGACCGTGCCGGTGAACAACGGCATCGATGTCAACGTCGGTGAGACCCCGGCGTACATCGCCTTCGTCTCCAACGGCGACCTTGCCGGTGACCGGCCGGTCGGCGAGGAGACCCCCGGTGAGGTGAGCACCGAGCCGGCGTCCTACCTGCGGACCCGGTGACCCCTCGCGAGCACGGGCCCGTCGGTTCGTTCCGGCGGGCCCGTGCGGCGCCGACCCTGTTGACCACCACTCGACCCGAGGAGGGCCTGTCATGACCTCCACCCACACATCCCCGTACCACCGGGCTCTCATCGGGCTCGGCGTTGCACTGGCCAGCGCTGCCCTGCCGGCGCTGGCATCCGGGGCCGGCGCCGCGGCCGCCCCGCCCGACACCATCGCCGCCGCGCCGGCGTCCTCCGGATCCGGCGCCCCGCACGACACCGGCTCACCGCATGACACCGGAGCGCCGCACGACACCGGTGGCCCATCCGACACGACTGCCCCGCCCGACACGACCGAACATGGCGATGAGGGCGGCGGCCCCAACCTGCTGACGTTCGCCGTCGTCTGGCGGCTGGCCGACGGTTCGGCCACCACGGACCTCGGCGGCCTCCTGCCCGATGGTTGGCGGGGCCTCTACGCCGTGCTCGGTGACAGCGCCACCGGCAAGGGTTCACCCACGTCGGCCTCCTGCACGTACCCGGACGGCAGCGACGTGCTGCTGTGCGTGTACGCCAATCAGGGCCACGGCGGGAACACCGCCGGGATGATCGTCCCCAACAAGCCGACGGCCACCTACACCGTCGTGGTCAACGGCATCCCCGAGGGTTGGGAGGTCGATGCCGGCACCGTCGGCACGTTCGTCGCTCGCGACTCGTGCGGTTCGCCCGGCGGCCATGAGGAGCCCGAGGCCGCCAACGCCACGGAGGAGGAGGGCGGCGGCGGCGGACACGCCGAGTTCCGCCCGTGCACGCACACGGTGGTGATGCACCAACTGCCGCTGCCGCCGACCACCGACGGCACGTCGGCGCCCACGACGGCGGCCGACGTCGCCTCCGAAGCGGTGTTGCCGGCAACCGGCAACTCGACGGCCGTGACGCTGTTCCTCGCCGGCCTGCTGCTGGCCGGCACGGGCATGGTTGCCCGCCGGCTCGCCCGACACTGAGGGGCGACTCAGCCGGGCAGTTCGGCGGCCACGTCGCGGTAGGCGGCGGCGAAGCGCTCGCCCGCGTCGTCGATCTGTGCCTCCGTCATCTGGGTGTTCAGCACGATGAACCCGCGTGACGCGAAGTACAGGCCGTGGTTCATGCCGGCCAGATGCAACAGGCGCATCGCGTTGGCGTCCTCCCGGACGATGTTGGCCGCCGGCGCGGTGGGCGAGGCGTAGACGTTCAGCAACGAACCGATCCGGCGGCAGGCGAACGGCACGCCTGCCGCTGCGGCGCCGGCGGCGAGGTGGCCCTCCAGCCGCTCCGCCAGCGTGGCCATCACGGCGATGTTGTCGCTGGTGAGATGGCCGTAGCTGACGATGCCGGCCGAAGTGGTGACCGGGTTGCCGTTGAACGTGCCGGAGTGGAAGATCTTCCCCCGGCCCGGGTCCAGCAGGCTCATCAGGTCGGCGCGGCCGCCCACGGCGCCGACGGGATAGCCGCCCCCGATGATCTTGCCCATCGTGGTGAGGTCCGGGGTGATGCCCAGGTTCACCTGGTGCCCTCCGGTGTTCATCCGCAGCGAGATCACCTCGTCCAGCACGAACACGGCCCCGGCCCGGTGGGTGGCGTCGATGACCCGCTGGAAGAACTCGGTCGGCGCGCTGACCAGCCCGGACGACCCCATGAACCCTTCGAGGAACACGGCGGCGATCTCGTGGCCCTCTTCCGCCAGGACCTTTTCGAATGCAGCGGCGTCACCCCACGGTGCGGTGATGGTGTGCGGCCAGTGCTTCTCCCCCTCGTTGCCGAAGAACCCGGCTTCGAACACCTCGTGGCTGCCGTGGTAGCCGAAGCGGGCCATCAGCACCTTGTGCCGCCCGGTGTGCGTGCGGGCCACGTGCAGGGCCAGCATGTTGGCCTCGCTGCCCGAGTTGCAGAAGCGCACCAGGTCGATCGACGGCACCCGGCCGGCGATCAGTTCGGCCAGTTCGATCTGGCTGTTGTTGCGCGCCGGCCACGCGGTGCCGGCGCCGATCACTGCGGCCACCGCGTCCACGATCGGCTGGTAGGCGTGGCCGTGCAGCAGGCTGGTGAAGTTGTTCGACAGGTCGAAGTACTCGTTGCCGTCGATGTCCACCAGCATGGACCCCTTCGCCGACGCCAGCGTCAGCGGGTAGGGCGTGTGGTAGCCGGCGGCGCGGGTCTCGCCGGCCGGCATCACCTTCTGGGCACGAGGCCCCATCGCTGCACTCTTCGGGGTGCGGGCCACATACGTCGACTCGATCGATGACATGGCGCGGATGCTACGCCTGCCGCCGGGTCAGCGCTCCAGCGTGGACTTCGACGGGTCGGCTGGGTCGTAGGACACCACCACGGAGGTCCCTGCCGGGTACCGCGCCGCGGTGCGCGCCGCATTGGCTTCGCCCCGCCCGCACCGCACGGTGCTGCCGCGGAACACCCGATTGCCCACCTGGTAGGCGTACAGCACCAGTGGCGTCTCCAGCGCGTCACCGGCCCGCCGGCCGACCTGCACCGTGGAACTCAGCACCGTGCCCTTCGTGGTGGTCCACGACGCGGGGGCGCGACGGCCTGCCTGCCGTTGCCGGCGTGCCCGCGCCGCGGCGCCCACCGCCGCTGCCGTCACAACGGCGACCACCGCCGCGGACACCACCAGGGTGGTCGCGTCGAGTCCTGCCATGTACCCGTCCGTCCCGTTCGAAACGTTCCCCGGGCACGTTAGTGCGCTTGGCGAGGGCCGAATTTCAGGACAGCAGGTCGCGGGTGACGTCCAGCCACAGCTCGGTGGTGAGGCGCAGGCTCTCCACGTCGATCCGCTCGTCGTGGCCGTGGAACCGGCGGCCGAAGTCGGCCGGGTCGATGTCCGGGCTGAACAGGCCGGCGCCGTAGGACACGGCCCCCATCTCGCGGTAGATGCGCGAGTCGGTGAAGCCGACGATCAACTGCGGCGTCGGCCGGGCCGTGGGGAACGGCTTGGCGATGCTGCGCGCCAGCGCGTCCCACAGCGCCGTGTCGGTGCGGCTGATCGACGCGGGGTCGTTCATCACCACCTCCACCTCCACCCGGTCGTACAGGTCGCCGAGCGCGGCGCGCAGGTGGGCGTCCACGTCCGCCGCCGTCTCGCCGGGAAGGGTGCGCACGTCCACGCCGATGTCCACCACGTCCGGGATGACGTTGGTCTTGAACGGCTGGCCGCCGGTGTGCAGCGAGTTGCAGGAGAACGTCGTGTGGGTGCAGGCGTGCAGGTGCGCGCCCGGGCCGGGCACGGGCAGGGCGTCGAGGAAGGCGTCGATCCGCTCGGCGTCCAGCAGGTCGCGCTGGGCCGCCTCCGGGATGCCGAGCGTTTCCACACGCGTGCGCCACAGCTCGTGGAAGCGGGGCGCGGGCCGGTAGTCGCCGATCCGCTGCACGACGGCGGCCGCGGTCATCAGCGCGTTGTCGGCCTTGAACGGGGTGCTGCCGTGGCCGGGGGTGCCGTGCACGCGGAGCGTGCGCCAGGCCACGCCCTTCTCCCCGACGTTGATGCCCACGTAGGGCTGCTCCTTCGGGCCGCTGTGGAGGCCGCCGTTCTCGGTGAGCACGAAGTCCGCGGCGATGGCGTCGCGGTGGTGATCGGCCATCCAGCGCATGCCGTGGGCGCTGCCGCTCTCCTCGTCGGCCACGGCGAAGTAGATGAGGTCGCCCTTCGGGCGGAAGCCGGTGGTGGCGAGGTGCTTGAACGCGACGGCCATCGAGGCGGTGAGGTTCAACATGTCCACCGCGCCGCGGCCCCACACCTCGCCGTCGATCAGTTCGCCGCCGAACGGGTCGCGGCTCCAGCCGGCTTCGTTGACGGGCACGACGTCGGTGTGGCCCATCAGGCACAGGGTCGGAGCGTTCGGATCGGTGCCCTGGATGCGGGCCACCAGCGACTGGCGCTCCGGCGTCGGCCCGAAGGACTGGAGGTCCAGGCCCGTGCTGCCAAGGTACTGGCGGAGGATGTCCGCGTTGCGGGTCTCGAAGCCGCTCTCGGCCGTGCCGTCGTTGACGCAGCGGGTGCGGATCAGCGCCTGGAGCAGCTCCACGGTCTCCCCGGTGAGGCGGTCCATGTCAGGCCCCCTGCCCCTGGCCGGCCGCGGCGATGCGCTCGGCACGCAGCGCACTGCGACGCACCTTGCCCGCGTCGTCGCGCAGTGGCTCGCTGACGAACTCGAACGTCCGCGGCAGCTTGTAGACCACCAGGCGCTCGCCGAGGAAGGTGCGCAGCTCGTCGAGGTCGATCTCCGCCGGGTCGGCCTCGAGGATGGCGTGGACCGTGTTGCCCTTGTCCTCGTCCGGCAGGCCGATCACCGCACAGGAGTGGATGCCGCCGTGCTCCTGCAGCGCAGCCTCCACCTCCGCCGGGTAGATGTTGGCGCCGCCGCTGAGGATCATGTCGGCCGCCCGGTCGCCGAGGTACAGGTAGCCGTCGGCGTCCACGTAGCCGTGGTCGCCCAGGCTCTCCCACCCACCGGGCAGGGTGCGGGCGGTGGCGCCCTTGTACTCGTAGGTGGGGGTGTCGCGGCCCTCGGCCGGGCGCAGCCACACCTCGCCCATCTCGCCGGCGGGAAGCTCGTTGCCGTCGTCGTCGGTGATCATCACCGTGCCGGGGATGGTCTTGCCGACCGAGCCGCGGTGGGCCAGCCAGTCCACCCCGTTGATGATGGTGGCGGTCTGGGCCTCCGTGCCGGCGTACAGCTCCCAGATGCGCTCGGCGCCGAGCCAGTCGATCCACACCTGCTTCAGCCACTCCGGGCAGGGCTCGGCGAGGTGCCAGACCACCTTCAGGGTGGACAGGTCGTAGCCGTCGCGCACGTGCTCGGGCAGGCGCCAGATGCGCTTCATCATCGTCGGCACGGTGTAGAGCACGGTGCCCTGGTACTGCTGGATGGCGGCCAGCGTGGCCTCGGCGTCGAACTTCGGCAGCACCACCACATGGCTGCCGCCGAGCAGCGCCTGGCAGCTCCACACCGCCGGGCCGTTGTGGTAGAGCGGCCCGGGCATGACCAGGCAGCCGTTGCCGAGGAACATCGGGGTCTGGGCCTCGGTGTCGATGGTGGCCGGGTCGCCGGAGACGATCAGCTTGGGGCGGCCGGTGCTGCCACCGCTGGTGGGCGCCTTCCATGCCGGGGAGATGGCGTCGGGCAGCCCGGCGTGGTCGGCCGGCGGGGCCACGAAGCCGGCCGGGATGCACAGGCGGCCGGGCACGCTGCCCTCGGCCACACCGACGACAGCCTTCGGGTCCGCCAGCTCCATGATGGCGTCGAACTCCCGCTGCGGCAGCCGCCAGGAGATCGGCTGGGGGATGGCACCGAGGCGCCAGATGGCCAGGTAGGCGACGAACCAGTCGATGCTGTTCGGCACGGCGACCGTCACCATGTCGCCCAGGCCGACGCCGTGGGCGGCGAAGTGCACGGCCAGGTCATCGCCCCGGCGGACCAGTTCGGCGCGGCTGAGCGTCGTGTCGCCGACGGTCAGCGAGGGCGCATCCGGCTGCGCCTCGGCGAGTTCGTGGAGGCGGCGACTGAAGGAGATGACGGCCATGGGCGCACCCTATTCGGCGCCCCTTCGAGCGTTCGCGTCGGGCGAGCGTGCCCTGGATTGGTGGTTGCCAGCGGCGGCGTCCGGGTGGAGGGTGGGGCATGGACCTGCACACGCCGCCGCCGCACGAGGTGTTCGGCAAGAACACCCGCCTCGCCCTCGAGAACTTCGACGTCACCACTGAGCCGATGCCCGCCGCCCTGCTGCGCGCGCTCGTGGCGGTCAAGCGTTGCGCTGCCCCGGCCAACGCTGCTCGCGCCGATGCCACCCATGTCTCGCCGGAGATCGCTGCAGCGATCGTGGCGGTGTGCGAGGAACTGGAGAAGGACCTGCCGCTGGCCCTCTTCCCCGTGTCCGTGTTCCAGACGGGCTCGGGGACCTCGACGAACATGAACGTCAACGAGGTCGTGGCGACGCTGGCGACGCGACGGGCCGGGGTGGAGGTCCATCCGAACGACCATGTGAACGCGTCGCAGTCCACGAACGACGTGTTCCCCTCGGCCTTGCGCATCGCCGCGCTCACCCTGCTGGACGGCGAGTTGGTGCCGTCGCTGCAGCGGCTGGCGTCCGCGTTGCGCGAGCGATCGGTGGCGTTCGCCGACGTCGTGAAGGCCGGACGGACCCACCACATGGACGCCACGCCGATCACGCTGGGGCAGGAGTTCGGGGGCTACGCCGCACAGGTGGAGGAGGCGGTGGAGCGGCTGCAGTCCTGCCGGGAGCGGGTGGGCCGGCTTCCTCTCGGTGGCACGGCCGTGGGCACGGGCATCAACGCGCCGGCGGGGTTCGCTGCGGACACCATCGCCGCACTGGCCGATGGCACCGGCCTGCCGTTGCGCGAGGCGCCCGACCACTTCGCCGTGCAGGCCGGGCAGGATTCGATCGTCGAGTTGTCCGGGCATGTGCGCACTGCCGCCGTCGCGCTCTTCAAGATCGCCGGCGACATCCGCCTGCTGGCCAGCGGTCCGCGCACCGGCCTGGCCGAACTGCGGCTGCCCGAACTGCAGCCCGGGTCGTCCATCATGCCGGGCAAGGTGAACCCGGTCCTGTGCGAGGTCGTCACCCAGGTCGCGGTCCAGGTGATGGGCAACGACACCGCCGTGGCGTTCGCCGGTTCGCAGGGCCAGTTCGAACTGAACGCGTACCTGCCGCTGCTGGCCCGCAACGTGCTGGAGAGCATCAGCCTGCTGGGGCGGGCGGCCCGCTCGTTCGCCGACCGCTGCGTGGCGTTCATCGAGGCGGACGAGGACCGCTGCCGGACCTATGCCGAAGCGACACCCGCCCTGGCCACCGCCTTGAACACGGCGATCGGCTACGACGCGGCCACCTCCATCGTCCGTGAAGCGCAGGCCACGGGCCGGCGGATCATCGAGGTGGCCCGGGACCGCGGCGTGCTCGACGACGAGCAGTTGACCCGTGTGCTGGACCCGCTGGCCATGACCCACGCGAGGCCCGCGGACGGGTGAAGGTGGGCGGGCCGCGCCATAGGCTGCGGCGATGGCCGTGTTGCACACCCATTCCTTCGGCGACCCTGCGGGCGTCCCCCTGCTGGCGGTGCACGGGATCACCGCCCACGGCGGCCGCTTCCGGCGGCTGGCGGAGGAGGCGTGGCCGCACCGGCGCACGCTGGCACCGGATCTGCGCGGCCACGGCCGCTCCACCGCCGACGCCCCGTGGAACGTGGCCCAGCTGGTGCAGGACCTGGCCGACACGCTGGACGCGCACGGCGTCGCCGGGCCGGTGGACGTGGTCGGCCACTCCTACGGCGGCGTGGTGACGCTGGCGTTCCTGGCCGCCCACCCGGGCCGCGTGCGCCGCCTGGTGCTGCTGGACCCCGCCCTGCTGCTGGACCAGGCGACGGCGCAGGAGGCTGCCGTCGGCAACATGACGTTCGAGGGATGGTCGTCGCCAGAGGCCGCGCTGGAGGAGCGGGCGTCGGGCGTGGCGGCGAATGGGCGCGACGCCGTCGTGGCCGACCTGGCGGAGCATCTGTCGGAGGGCGAGGACGGCCGCTACCGGCTGCGGTTCCACGTGCCCGCGGTGGTGGCCGGGTGGGGCGAGATGTGTGCGCCACTGCCGTCGCTGCCCGAGCCGCGGCCGACCTTGCTGGTGGCCGCCACCCAGGCGCCGTTCGTCCACACCGGCGTGCGGGTCGGGCTGGCGGCCCTGCTGGGCGACGCCCTCACCACCGCCGAGATCGACTGCGGCCACATGCTGTACTGGGAACGCTTCGACGAGACCGCCGCGCTCGTGGCCCCGTTCCTCGCATGACCACACCGCCGCTCGACTACGCCGCCTGCCGCGCCCGCTTCCGCCACGCTGCCACCGTCGCCGGCGCGACCCTCCATTCGGCCCCGATCGACGGCGCCGGCCCGGATGGTGCGGACCTCACCATCGACGTCGCCCTGCTCGGCCCGGCGCAGCCGGAGCGCCTGCTGGTGCTGCTCTCCGGGGTCCACGGGGTGGAAGGCTTCGTGGGCTCGGCCATCCAGTGCGATCTGCTGGAGGCACCGCCGGCCCTGCCGCCGCGCACCGGGGTGCTGCTGGTGCACGCCGTCAACCCCTGGGGCATGGCCTGGCTGCGCCGCCAGAACGAGCACAACGTGGACCTCAACCGCAACTGGGCGCGCAGCCGCACCCCGTTCCCGGCCAACCCCGACTACGCCGATCTGCACCCCGATCTGTGCCCTGCCGACCTCGGCGACACCCGCGAGTTCCTCACCCGCATGCAGGCCCACGTGGACCGGCTGGGTCTGGCGCGTGTGGCCGCGGCCATCAGCGGCGGGCAGGACACCCATCCGGACGGCATGCACTACGCCGGCGTCACCACCGAGGACTCGAACCTGCTGCTGGCGGCCACGCTGCCCGGGCTGGCCGACCCCGGCGGCGTGCTTCGGGAGGTGCTGGTGGTGGACCTGCACACCGGCGAGGGCGGCCCGGGCGAGGTGGTGCTGCTGGCCGGAGGGCCGGCAGGCAGCCCCAACCACGAGTGGCTCGTGGCCCGGTTCGGCACGGACGCCGTGCGCGCCACCGACGGGTCGACACCCGGCCGCATCGCCCCCGGGGTGGCATCGTGCTGGCCGGGTGCTGCGCACCACTTCGTCACGGTGGAGTTCGGCACGGTCAGTGACGCCCGCCAACTGGCCGCAGCGCGGGATGAGCTGTGGTGGCACACGCAGGGCGATGCCAGCGACCCTCGAGCCGTGGCCGCCCGGGCCGCATATCGCCGGGCGTTCACCCCCGACGACCCGGCGTGGATGGAGCAGGCCCGCCATCACGGCGCGCTGCTGGTGCGGGCGGGGCTGGCTGCGATCGGCCCACCTACGGACGGCCTCGGCTGGCTGGGCGCCCGCGGGCGCGACGGCGGGATCGACCGGATCCCCCTGCCCGACGGCGCTCCCGGTGGCCTTTCCGCCTGCGGGAAGCACGCCATCGGCCCGGACCACGACGCCGCACTGGCCCGGGCCGGCGCAACCACCGTGGTCTGCCTGGTGGAGGCGTACGAGTTGGAGGACCGCTACCCCGAGTACCTGGCGTGGCTGCGCTCCGCCGCCGCGGCGGGGACTGCGGTGTGGTTCCCGATCCACGACCTGCACGCGCCCCCGCTGGACCGGGCGCTGGAGTTGCTGGCCGAACTGCGCCGCCGAATGGACGCCGGCGAGCACCTCCTGCTGCACTGCGCCGCGGGCATCGGCCGCACCGGCACCGTCGCCGCCTGCCTGCTGATCGGGATGGGAATGGACGCGCCTGCTGCGCTCGCCCACGTGGCCGCCCACCGGCCGATGGCGGGCCCGGAAGTCGGCGCCCAGCAGGATCTGGTGGCCGCCGTCGGGGCGCAGGTTCAGACGATGACGACGAGCCAACCGACGGCCAGGAGGCCCAGCGCGCCGAGGTAGAAGCGCCGGTCGCGGGCAGCGCCTTCGCCCTGCCATGGCCAGGCGCCGGTCACGAACCTCGTGAGGACCAGCCCGATCGCGGCGAAGACCGTGAGCCAGAACATGCCATCGATCCGCAGGCTCAGGGCCACCACGGGCCGATCGTACAGCGGCAGGAACTCCTCGAAGTAGCCACCGCAGCGTCGCGCCCGGGTTGTGTCGTGGGCTCAGCGACAACTGCCGTTACCACCCCGGGAACCACCGTTGTCGCTGGACGAAACGAAGTGCTCCCGCCGGTGTCGAGCGGCCTCAAACTGGGTGCTGAAGTCGTACTCAGCGCGGATCGCAGCGGACGAAGACTGCAGTGGCGGGGTCGATCGTGACCCTCGGGAACCTGGCCCGGTAGCGGGCCGCCATCGCCTCGGCCGCCTCGGGCTGCTCGGCCCCGACCACCGCGATGGCGCGCATCGGCACGGAACGGCGCGCCAGCAACAACTCCGCCTCGCCCTCGCTGCGGAAGTTCCGCCACCAACGCTTCTGCTCGGCACGCCCGACGAGGATCTCCACGGCGTAGAAGTCGCGCACGTACTGCACCGGCAGCCGATACGTGCGGCCGCTGACCCGCCCTCGGTACTCCACCACGCACATGGCCCGGCTCATCATCCGGTGCAGTGGTGACCGGAGCACGGCGACGACCACTCCGTTGGCACCCACCTCAGACCTCCACGACGGTGACGGTGCCGGCCACGCCGTCCACCTCGACCATCGTGCCAGTGGCGATCCGGCCGGTGGCGCCCTCGACAGCCACCACACACGGGATGCCCAGCTCGCGGCTGACGATCACGGCATGGCTCATCAGCGCCCCCACGTTCACCACCACGGCGGCAGCCGGCAGGAAGAGCGGCGTCCACGCCGGGTCGGTGAGCGGGGCGATCAGGACCTCCCCCGGCTCCAGCCCGTCGGGGTCCGCCGGGTCCAGCACCACCCGGGCGCGTCCGCGGGCGACACCGGGTGAGCCGGGCGAGCCCTGCAGCACGTCACCCACCGCAGCCCCGGTGGCGGGCACCGACGCCGCCTGTGCCTCCAGCTCCTCGATCGACGGCACCTCGGCCTGGCTGGTGATGAAGAAGGGAGGCGTCACCTTGGCGAACCGGTCGCGCAGGGCGGCCCGCTCGGCGATCACGGGGAGGAACGGTTCCGGCCGGCGCACGTACTCCGGCAACTCGCGGAACGGGTCGAGCATCGCCACGTCACGCAACTCTGCAGTGCCGCCTCGCGTCGCCGCCCGCCGGGCCAGCTCGAAGAACGCCCGGCGGGAGGGGTTGTGGGCGCGGATGGCGAGGTCCCGCGTCGCCTCGCGACCTCGGGCCCACCACGGCGCGGCACGCACGGCTTGGCGGAAGTTCAGGGCGTCTAGGCCCTTCACGTGGGGCTTCACCTTGGCCACCGCGGCATCCCGGTCGGCATCGTTGCTGCCCAGCCGGGTCGAAGGCGCCAGGTCGTGCTCCGCCAGGCGCATGCGGTCAACCGCCGCCCACGCCAGCGACGGCGTGTTCTCCCAGGTGCGCGCCGACAGCTCCCAGTCGTTCGGGCCACGGTGGCCGTGCTTCGAGACGAACCCGGCGAAGGCGGCCAGCACCGGGCCGGACCCGTGCACGCCCTCCAACCGCTCGGCCAGCCCGTCCAGCCCCCGGTCGAACTCGTCCGACACGGCGGGCGTCGCCCGCACGAGCTGGGCCACCTTCCACAGGTCCTGGCTGTAGCGGGCGGACACCACGTCGTCGGCGGCGCCGAGCAGTTGGGTGACCAGCCCAGGGTCCCCGGCTGCCGCAGCGGCGTCGGCCAGCACGCCGGACACGATGGCGGCGAGGCCGGTGGTGACCATGTGGTTGCGGAACACCCGCTGGATCACCGGCGGGTAGCTCTGCAGGAAGCTCAGCAGGGTCGCGTCCGTCGCCGTCTCCAGGTCCGGCTGGCGGGCGTCCCATGCGGCCACGGCCGCCTGGCTGTCCGCCACCGCGGCGGGCATCGCCTTCTGGTTCAGGGCCTTCATGACGGTGACGAGGATCTTCGCCGAGTTCAGCGGGCGCACGTCGCCCTTGCGCCGCTGATACGGCGGCGGGTTGCCCTCCCCGAAGAAGCTGACGTCGATGGCCTCCGCCGACGAGCCCGGCGCCCGCACCCCGAGCATCCGCAGGTACGACAGGTTGAGATACCCGTAGCCGCCGTACAGGCCGATGATCACGGGCTCCGCGTCGCGGAAGTCCTTCGCCGAGGCGATGCCCATGGTGCGGTAGGCCTCCCGCCACCCGGCCTCCGCCGCCTTCACCGCCAGGGCGTAGGTCAGCGGCGTGAGCACCTCGGGGAAGACCTCACCGATGTTGCCCCGCGTGTTGATCGGCCATCGCGGATCGACGCGCCCCTCCACGATCCAGTGCGTCCCGGTCACACCGCCGAGTCTGGCACGTCAGGTCAGCGACTTGGCAAGACGCAGGCGCGACGCCTCCGCCGGGCGCTGCAGGGCCTCCAACGCCAGCGGGAAGTCCGGGAGGGAGATGACCTCGCCGTCGTCGGTGATCATCACGAACCGGTCCAGCGTGGAGAGGAACGTGCGGTCGTGGCTGACCGCGATGACGGTGCCGACAAAGCCGTCCAGCGCCTGCTCCAGCGCTTCGCTGGACTCGATGTCCAGGTTGTCGGTGGGCTCGTCGAGCAGCAGCACGTTGTGCCCCTCCAGCTCCAGGCAGAGGATCTCCAGCCGGGCCTTCTGACCACCGCTGAGCGTCTGGTGCTCCTGGCGGGACTGCTGGGCCAGCCCGTAGCGGGCCAGCGCCTTCATCGCCTGCTCCTCGTCGTAGATGCGGCGGCGGACGATGTCCATGCACGTGCGGCCACGGAACTCCGGCCGGTCGTTCACCTGGGTGAACATGCCCACGGACGTGCGCGGCCCGAAGTTGATGGTGCCGTGGTCAGCGGGGATGGTGCCGGCCAGTGCGGCCAGCAGGTGGGTCTTGCCGGTGCCGTTGGGGCCGATCAGGCCGAGCCGCTCGCCGAAGTGGACCTCGTCGCTGAACGGCAGGAACAGGTCGCCCACGCTGACGTCGAGCATCTGCACCACCCGGCGGGCGGAGTCCGCCCCGCGCAGGCGCACCTTGATCTGCTGGTCCGGCACGGGCGGGGGCGGCGGGCCGGCGGCCACGAACTTCTCCCACCGGGTCTCCGCAGCGTTGGCCTTGGTGGCGTTCTTGAAGTTCTGCGCAGCCCGCTGCTTCATGATCTTCATGTGATGGAAGAGGCGGCGCTCCTCGTCGTGCCAGCGCTTCAGCGCGTCGCCCAGCAGTTCCTGGCGGCGGGCCCGGGCCTCCGGGAACGTGGCGTAGGAACCGCCATGCACCCACGCGCCCGACCCCTCGATCACGATGACCTTCGTGGCCACGCGCTCCAGCAGGGTGCGGTCGTGGCTGACCATCAGGATCGTGCTGCGGCAGGCCTTCAACTGGTCCTCCAGCCACAGGCGGGTGGGGATGTCGAGGTAGTTGTCCGGCTCGTCGAGCAGCAGGATGTCCGCCCCGCTGTTCAGCAGCAGGTCGAGCACCAGGCGCTTGCGCTCGCCGCCGCTGAGCTCGCCCACCAGGCGGGTGGCGAAGTCCTCCACGTCGGTCTTCACGCTGCGCTTGGCGGCCGCGGCCCACTGGGCCTCCAGCTCGTACCCGCCCAGGTCCCCCCAGTGGGTGAGGGCCTCGGCGAACCCCGTGCCGTCGTCCTCCCCCGAGTACATCGCCGCTTCGGCGGCGTGGAGCGCCCGCCCGGCTTCCCGCAGGGCGGTGGGTGCCACCTCCACCAGCATGTCGCGGAGGCTGTCGGACGGGTTCGACATGCCGACGTCCTGGGTCATCCGCAGCACGGTGCCGCCCAGCGCGAACTCGCCCTCGTCGGTCTCCAATTCGCCCGAGAGGATGCGCAGGATGGTGCTCTTGCCGACGCCGTTGGCGCCGACGATCGCCGCGTGCTCCCCCGGCGACACCGTGAACGAGACGTCGAAGAACAGCGAATCAGCGCCCGGTGGCGCGTACTCGAGTTCCGACACGACGATGCTGCTCACGGCTGCACATCCTGCCGTACGCGACAGCTCGTCACACCCAGGTTTCGGTCGATGGTCAGGACCGCCGGCGGCTCAGCCGCCGTAGTTCATGCCGGTGTCGCGCAGCACCATCGGGGTGACGGCATCGTCCCGCACGCCGGCGTCCACCACTTCGGCGACGAACACGGTGTGGTCGCCGCGCTCCACCGTGTCCGTCACGCGGCACTCGAACCAGTAGGCGCAGGCGGTGATCAGCGGCGAGCCAGTGGCCGGGCCGGGCTCGAACGGCTGGCCGTTGAGCATGCCGTCCTCCATCACCGTCGAGCGGAAGAACGCCTTGCCGATGTCGAGCTGGTCGGCGCCGAGCACGTTGACGGCGAACGAACCGGTCCGCCCGGCCAGCGCCGCGGCGCCGCTGTCGGCCTTCACGGCCACCATCACCAGCGGGGGCTCGAAGCTGGCCTGCGATACCCAGTTGACCCCGCTGGCGGCGTACTCCCCGCCGTCGGTGGACGTGAGCACGTGCAGGCCGTAGTTGATGGCGCGGAGGGCGACCTTCTTCTGAGCAGCATCCATGCCGGCCATCGTAGGAGTGCCGCCGCGGCCTGCTACAACGGGCGCGATGACCACGACCCCCGACCCCGGCGATCTGTACGAGGCGACGCGGGCCAGGTTCACCGCGACTGTCCGAGAAGCGGGCGGCGGCCTGGCAACCCGTGTTCCCTCCGCCCCCGCGTGGACGGTGCAGGACACGCTGGCGCACGTGGTCGGGCTGTGCGCCGACCTCAACGCGCTGCGCATCCCCGACCCGGCGGACGACCCGGGCGGCAACGCGTGGACGGAGGCCCAGGTCGCCAGCAGGCGCGGCCGGCCCCTGGACGAGGTGCTGGCCGAGTGGGACGTGGAGGCCCCGCGCTTCGCCGACGGGCTGCGGGCCTTCGGGTACGACTTCGGCGCCCACTTCGTGGCCGACCTGCACTGCCACCATCAGGACCTGCGGGTGGCGCTGGGCCTGCCGCCCGACGACGACCCCGCCACCGTCGCGGCGGCGCTGCACCACTACCTGACGTTCGCCGACGAGACCCTGCGGGCCAACGGCTGGGGCGGCGTGCGGGTGCGGACCGAACTGGTGGAGCGGGTGCTGGGCGACGAGACCCATGTGCGAGCGACGGTGACCGCGGACGCGTTCACCCTGCTGCGCTGCCTCTCCGCCCGCCGCACCCGCGCCCAGTTCCGGGCGTTGGACTGGGAGGGCGACGCCGACGGCGCGATCGCCGCAATCGAGGCCGGCTTCATGGGCAACTACTCCTTCCCGGCCGAGGAGGTGGAGCGGT
This sequence comes from Ilumatobacteraceae bacterium, assembly GCA_041394605.1. Lineage (GTDB taxonomy): Bacteria > Actinomycetota > Acidimicrobiia > Acidimicrobiales > Ilumatobacteraceae > UBA668. The sequence goes on along the minus strand of JAWKHX010000004.1, from coordinate 42,767 downwards.
GAAGGCCGCCGTCTACGAACGGTTCGACGGGCCGCTCGCCGTGGTCGACGCGCCCGACCCCTCCCCCGCTCCCGGTGAGGCGGTGGTGGAGGTGCTGGCCGTCGGGCTGTGCCGCAGCGACTACCACGGCTGGCACGGGACCGACCCCGACATCGTCTGCCCGCACGTGGGTGGGCACGAGTTCGTCGGCCGGGCGGTGGCGGTCGGCGCCGGGGTGCAGCGGGTCGCCCTCGGCGACCGGATCATGGTGCCGTTCGTGTGCGGGTGCGGCGAGTGCGAGCCGTGCCGCCTCGGCCAGCACCAGGTGTGCCGCCGGCAGGAGCAGCCCGGCTTCACCCGCTGGGGCGCCTTCGCTACGCACACCACCATCCCCTACGCCGACGTCAACGCCGTGCACGTGCCCGAGGCCATCGGCGACGAGGCCGCGGCGCTGGTCGGCTGCCGGGTCTCCACCGCCTACCGCGGCGTGGTGGAGCAGGGCCGCCTGCAGGCCGGCGAGACGTTGGTGGTCCACGGCTGCGGCGGGGTCGGCCTGGCCGCCGTCGCGTTCGGCCGGGCGCTCGGCGCCCAGGTGCTGGCGGTAGACGTCAACCGGGCGGCGCTCGAACTCGCGGCGAAGGTGGGTGCCGACCTCCTGCTCGACGCATCCACCACGGACGACGTCGGCGGCGCGGTCTTCGACCTCACCGGCGGCGCCCACGTCTCGGTCGAGTGCCTCGGTAGCGCCGTCACCGCGACCAACTCGATCCACTCCCTCCGCCCGCTCGGCCGCCATGTACAGATCGGCCTGTTCCCCGCGGCCAAGGCGGACTTCCCGATCTCCCGCGTGATCCGCGACGAGTTGGAGGTGCGCGGGGTGCACGGCCTGTCCGCCTCCCGCATTCCGGAGGTGCTGGCGATGGTGGCCGACGGCCGCATCGACCCGACCACGGTCGTCCACCAGCGCCTGTCGCTGGCCGACATCCCCGACGCGCTGCCAGCCATGGCCCGCTTCGCCGCCCCCGGCGTCAGCGTCGTGACGAGGTTCTGAGGATCGACGCTGACCGGCTGGAGTGCGTGCTTCCACTACCCGTTTCACGCGGCCCCGACTACCAGATTCACGCGGGCCCACGAGACGCCATCGGCCGCACCGAGCGACAGATCTGGCGGCTAGGAGCGGAGTTCAGCGATTGTTGTAACTGAAGCGCCAACCGAGCGCTCTCACGGCGTCAGGCGACAGCTCGGGGTGGTCCCGTCCCACCCTCTCCTCGACGGCTCTGGTGGCCTCGGCAACGTCGGCGATACTGGGCGCGTCGCCGTCCAGTTCGCGGCACAGCGCTTCGACTCGTTGCCGCAGCAGAGTGGCGGCCTTTGGGCCGAAGTACTGGATCAACGCGGATGGCAGCGACGTCGGGAAGCTGCTGACCCCAACTCCTATGTACAGCTGCACGGCGACGCTGAGCGCCGCATCTCGCAACCCTGCCCTCGGAGCGGCAAGCGGGCCTTTCGGACCGTCGTCATCGGACCCACGCATCCCGCTGACCACGAGCGAATCGTGCCCGCTCGCAAGCGGAAGGTCAACCCGCACCTATCGATCCCTCTTTGTGTCAAGAGGCTTCTTCGTGCGGCCTTCGGGGCGCGTCGAGGTAGGCCCGTGACAGCGGTGGCTGTGTGGGCGTAGGGTTCGTCTGGGTCCGGGAGTGGCTCAATCCGAAGTGCCGGGGTTCAGGGTTTCGCCGGCCGCGCTGGATGTGAGAGTCGTTCCCTGATTGCCCTCCCGGGCCTACTTGTTCGCAGCGTCGAGGCGGAGTTGCTTGAACACGCGGTCGGAGATCTGGCGCTTCAACGCCCGTCGTGCTTCACGCGGTGTCTTGCCCTCGGCGACCTTGCGGTCGTAGTAGCCGCGTCCCTCGCTGTGGCTGTGGCGGATCTGCGTGACGGCGACGATGTGCAACGCGTGATTCAACGTCCGGTTCCCGCGCCGCGACAGTCGGTGCACGGTCCGGCCGGATGAGGAGAACTCGACCGGCGCGGTCCCGTTGTAGGCGGCGTAGTGGCCGGCGGACGGGAAACGCGTGATGTCGCCGGTGTAGCCGATGATCATCGCCGCGAGGATCGGGCCGATCCCGAAGATCTCGGTGATCGACGACCCCGACGCGATCACTTCTTCGGTGATGCGTGCCCTGTTCCGCTTCGTGCGGTCGTCGAGCATCACGATCTCGGACAGGGTGTCGTAGGCGAGATCGAGCCGCTGCCGTTGACTCGCAGAGGTCGGAGCAATCCCGGCGAGGATGTGTTCGGCCTGGTTGACCACGACTTCTTTGCGGATCCCGCCCGGCACCAACTCGGCGACGAGCGCATGCAACCGGCAACACGCACGCGACTTCGCCCGGCTGGTGTCGAGCTGGTTCTTCGCCAACAGGCGCAGGATCGTGACGTGATCCTCCACCCGCACCCGGGCGAGTGAGGGTGCGCGCAGCGCGGCGACCGCGACTGCGCGGGCGTCGTTCGCGTCGTTCTTCGTCGACCGGCCCGAACCGAGCAGCCGCACACGCGACGACAACGTCGCCGGCACATCCACGACCGTTTCGCCACGTGCGACGAGCTGCTGGGCGAGCAGATAGCCGAGCCCGCCCGCCGATTCGATCGCCCACGAACGACACTCGAACCGTGCCGCCCACGCGAGCAGATCCGTCACCTGACGGCTCGACGTTCGGACCTCGAGCCTGGCGAGCTCGGTCTCCTGTCCATCGATTGCGCAAGCCGCATGAAGCCGCTTGTGCGGATCGATCCCGATGATCACTGACATCACTGATTCCCCTTCCGTGGTTGATGGGAACCGCGGTGGGCACTCCTGGTTCAGACTGATCCTGCGCGCCTCTTTCGAGCCACACCACGGCCGATTCACCCGGCAGCCGGCACCTCGTTCGGAAGCCAACCCGAGGGCGGCAGGCAGTTCATGAGCCAGACCACCGAGCGAATCGCGACGGTACGAACGAGCCGCACCGACAGCAAGATCAAACAACCAGGCAGTTAGGGCGCGGCTGGGAACTCCGCGACGCAGGCCTTGGAGATGGACACTATGGTCAGAGAACCATCAATGTCGTCGAGCCTGAACTCCTGAACCACCGCCTCTTGCTCACCGATCCGGTAGGCGAGCACGTAGCGAGTCGGCTGGTAGGCGGAGTTGGTGACGAGGCTGATCATCGTCGAACGGCCCTGCCGGATCGATATTGGGTCATCTTCAAGGCGTGTCAGCGCGTCCTGCTCGCTGTCTCCAGCGGCGGCGCTCACAACAAGAGCGCATTCGTTCGTGATCTGGACTCCGACGGTGCCGTCGCCGATGTCCTTGCCGACTGACAGTTGTGAGCATCCGCGCACGACAAGAACGACGAACACGACCGCGGCGATGACGACCATGGCCAGAAGCCATCTCATCAGCGAGGCCGACGTCGACCGACGGCGCAACCCGTGGTCGGCAGCGTCTGACACGTAGCGCAGTGTGCCCGCTACCGATCGCGCCGTCAACCCGCCCCGAGCGGCGGATCGGAGCGGCGTCCCCCGACGTGGGCACCGAATGTCCCCTCCGCAGGGACATTCGAGGACTGCGTCGGTCAAGCGGCCGTCTGACCGCCGTCAGCACCTCCGCCCCGCGTTCTGGGGTCCGATTTGTTGCGAAAGCCGCAACTATCCAGCCCCAGAAGCCGATGCGGCGCGTATCAGCCCCAGAACCGACGGAGCGCCGAGTGCCCGGTAGGGGCGCCGGGCGCAAGCCTTTCGTTGAGCACGGATCGGCTGATCTGCGTGCGCGCCGGTGGGCGCACGGACGAAGCCAGATCCCACGCCGTCAGCACTATCAACGGTCCGAGGAGGGTGACGTGGCCGAGTCGGCACCGAGGCGCTGTGACCCCAGCGGTAGACTGAATCAATGGGGTCGATCGAGCGTGTGGTGACGAAACGTCGGCTCGAAGAACCGGATGAGCCGTGGCGTTACTGGGTCACGAAGCCAATGTCGGAACGGCTCGACGCAGTCGAAGAACTCAGACGCGAGCATCACGGGTGGTCCCATGGAACTGAACCCCGACTTCCAAGAGTTCTTGCGATCGTTCGTCGGCCATGACGTTCGCTTTCTGATCGTCGGCGGCTACGCCCTCGCAGCCCACGGACATCCTCGCTACACGAAGGACCTGGACGTGTGGGTGTGGACCGACCCGTCCAATTCCGAGCGGGTGGTCGCAGCGCTCGAGGAGTTCGGCTTCGGAGGACTCGGGCTGAGGCCGACTGATTTCGAGGAACCTGACGTTGTCGTGCAGCTCGGTCGTGAGCCCCAGCGGATCGACATTCTCACCTTTGCCACCGGTCTCGACTTCGATGAGGCCTTCGAGCATCGAGTGCTGGTTGCTGTGGGCGGGCTGGCGGTGCCGTTCATCTCCCTCGACGACCTGCGCACGAACAAGCTGGCCACCGGACGACTGCGCGATCAGGCCGACGCGGCGGAACTGCCGACGGACGACGGCGGCACCTACTGAGGGCGAGGTTGCTGCTGGGTGATGCAGTGGATGCCGCCGCCCCACATGAAGATGCCGCGGGCGTCGTGGGGGACGATCTCGCGGCCGGGGTAGGCCTCGCGCAGGATCTCGATGGCCACCTGGTCGTTGGGGTCGTCGAACGTGCACAGGATCACCGCACCGTTGCAGATGTAGTGGTTGAGGTAGCCCCAGTCGACGAACTCGCCGTCGGGCGACCGCAGCGCCTGCGGCGCCGGCACCTCGACGATCTTCAGCGAACGACCCGCCGCGTCCACGCTGTTGCGCAGCACGTCGAGGTGCTCCTTGCTGACCTCGAAGTCCGGGTGCTCGGGGTTGTGCTGCACGTGCACCAACAGCGTGCCGGGTTCGGCGAAACAGCAGACGATGTCGATGTGGCCGTTGGTGCCGTAGTTGGAGTAGTCGGCCGTCAGCCCCCGCGGCACCCAGATGGTGTGGCTCGTGCCCAGGTACGCCTTCAGCTCGGTCTCCACCTGCTCGGCGTTCCACGTCGGGTTGCGGCGCACGTCCAGCTGCACGGTCTCGGTGCAGATCACCGTGCCCTCGCCGTCCACATGGATGCCGCCGCCCTCGTTCACCATCGTGCTGGAGAACAGCTCCGCCCCGGCCAGCCCGGCGATGAACGCACCCACGTGCCGCTCGTCGGTGGGGTCGCTGAAGCCCCGGTCGCCCCAGGCGTTGAACGTCCAGTGCGTGGCGCCCAGCCGACCGTCGGGATGGGTGAGGAACGTCGGCCCGCTGTCGCGGCACCACGAGTCGCCGAGCGGCGTCTCGAACACCTCGATCGACGGGTCCAGCAGGCGGCGGGCCACCTCGCTGTCGCCCACGTCGCACACCATCCGCACCGGCTCGAACTGGTTGATGGTGTTGGCCACGCTGGCCCACACGCCGCGGGCGGCCTCCATCTCCACCGGGTCCTCGGCGAAGGCGTCGTTGGCCGGCGGGAACTCCATCCAGGTGCACTCGTGCGGCGCCCACTCCGGCGGCATCGAGAACCCGGCGAGGCGGGGGGTGGTCATGGCGGCAACCTCACAGGAAGTACAGGCGGGACAGGGGCACCTCGTCCGCCGGGTCGACGTAGACGGGCTCGCCGTCGAGGGTCACGTGGCCGGCGGGGTCCACATCCACGGTGCCCAGCCGGTCGTTCATCACCAGGTCACGCGGCCCGATCCCCCGGGTGCGCTTCACCGTCACCCGGCGGCGGCGGGTGGTCATCCGGTCGTTCCCCGCCTCCACCGCGGCGCCGGCCACGAACGCCACCGACAGGTCGGCCGCGGTGGCACCGAACGAACCGAACTGCGGCCCGAGCACCAGCGGCTCGCAGGAATCCGTGGTGGCGTTGGGGTCGCCGGTGACGCCGTAGGCGGGGAACCCGCTCTTCAGCACCAGCTGCGGCTTGGCGCCGAAGTGGTCCGGCCGCCAGAGCACGATGTCGGCCAGCTTGCCGACGTCCAGCGACCCGATCTCGTGGGCCAGGCCGTGGGCGATGGCCGGGTTGATGGTGAGCTTGGCGACGTACTGGCGCACCCGCTCGTTGTCGTGGCGGGTCGGCCCCGTGTCGGCGGCCTGCTTCATCCGGGCGGCGAGCTGGAACGTGCGGCGCACGGTCTCCCCCGCCCGGCCCATGCCCTGCGCGTCCGACGACGTGATCCCGATGACGCCCAGGTCGTGCAGCACGCCCTCGGCGCCCATCGTGCCGCCGCGGATGCGGTCCTTCACCAGGTGGTGGTCGCTGTGGCTGTGGTGGTTCAGGCCGTGGGCGGCGAAGATCATCTCGTAGTGCTCGTCCAGCGCATCGCGCCCGAACGGCAGCGTGGGGTTGGTGGACGACCCGAGCACGTTCGGCACGCCCGCCAGCCGCAGCACGTTGGGCACGTGCCCGCCGCCGCAGCCCTCGATGTGGAAGGCGTGGATGGTGCGCCCGTCCAGCACTGCCAGCGTGTCCTCCACGTTGAGGCACTCGTTCAGCCCGTCGGTGTGCAGCGCCACCTGCACGTCGTGCGCCTCGGCGACGGTGAGCGCGGTGTCCAGCACCCTGGTGTGCGCGCCCATGTCCTCGTGCACCTTGAAGCCGCACGCCCCGCCCTCGACCAGCGCCTCCACCAGCGGGTCGGCGACGGAGGACGAGCCGCGGGCGAGGAACCCGATGTTGACCGGCCACTGGTCGAAGCTGTTGAACGCATGGCGCAGCGCCCACGGCGAGTTGACGCCCACACCCCACACCGGCCCGAACTCCTGCCCGAGGATGGTGGTGACACCGGACGCCAGCGAGGCCTCCATGATCCGCGGCGACAGCAGGTGCACGTGCGTGTCGATGGCCCCTGCCGTGGCGATCAGCCCCTCGCCGCTGATGATCGTCGTGCCCGTGCCGACCACGACGTCCACGTCGTCCAGCGTGTCCGGGTTGCCGGCCCGGCCGACCCCGCTGATCCGCCCCTCGCGGATGCCGATCGACACCTTGCCGATCCGCCGCGTCGCGTCGATGACCACCACGTTGGAGATCACCACGTCGCACGTCTCGCGCACCGCCGCGCCCTTCAGGTGCAGGCCGTCGCGGGCGGTCTTGCCGAACCCGGCCAGGAACTCCTGCCCGCGCTGCTGGGCGTCGTACTCCACCTCGATGACCAGGCCCGTGTCGCCGAGGCGCACCCGGTCCCCCACGGTCGGCCCGTGGATGGCGGCGTAGTCGTCGGGGAGGATCTCGTCCGGGTGGAGGTGGCTGTGCGGTGCGTCGCCGCCCTCGTGGGTGTGCTCGAGCTCGCCGTGGGAGTGCCGGTAGCGGTGATGGTTGGTGCCGGTCATCTCAGGCCCCCAGGTACCCCTGCTCGCGGGCCCGCGCCAGCGCGCCCTCACGTGCACCTTCGGCGTCCAGCGGCCCGTCCACCAGGCCGGCGTAGCCGATGGCCACCCGCGCCCCACCGATCGGCACCAGCGGCACCTCCAACGTGCCACCCGGTGGGAAGCGCACGGCAGAGCCAGCGGGCACACCCAGCCGCATCCCGTACGCCGCGGCCCGGTCGAACGACAGCCGCGGGTTGACCTCGAAGAAGTGGAAGTGGGACGTGATGCTGACCGGCACGTCGGCCGTGTTGGTGACCTCCACCGTCACCATCCCCTCCGGCGTGACCGGCTCGTGCTCCGCGGGCAGCACCGCCCCCGGCGCGTCCTGCCCCGACCCGGCGCCCTCACCGAACGGGTCGCGCACCACCACCATCCGCGTGCCGTCGGCGAACACGGCCTCCACCTTCACCTCGCGCACGATGTCGGCCACCCCGGGCAGCACGTCGTCCGGCCCGAGCACCGACGCGCCTGCGGCCGCGGCCTCCAGCACCCGGCGCCCGTCGCGCGCCGCCTCGCACACCGTGTCGGCGATCAGCGCGGTGGCCTCCGGCACGTTCAGCTGCAGGCCGCGGGCCCGGCGCGCCCTGGCCAGTTCGGCGGCGGTGAAGATCAGCAGCCGGTCCCGGTCCGTGGGGGTGAGGCGCATGGCAGCGAGGGTAGCCGGGGCGTAGCCTGACCCCGTGCTCTCCACCCCCGCCCCCGGCACCCTCACCGGCCTGCAGCGCTTCACCCCGCGCCAGTGGTGGGTGGCCGTGCTCGGCGGCATCGCCACGGCGCTGCTGGTGGGGCTGCCCACGGACGTCATCCCCAACCCCGTCTTCGGCAGGCCCGTGCCCGTCACCTGGTGGTCGTACCCGGTCCTGGCGATCACGGCGGTCCTCGGTGGCCTGCTGATCGCCACCTACGTGCGCGAGCCGGTCACCGACACCGACGGCACCACCAAGGACGCCGTCGATCTCAGCGACGACGACCGCCGCACCGCCCGCCGCGGCGGCCTCGGCGGCCTGCTGTCCTTCTTCGCCGTCGGCTGCCCGGTGTGCAACAAGATCGTCCTGCTGGCGGTCGGCACCGTGGGCGCCCGCCGCTGGTTCGAGCCCATCCAGCCCTACCTCGCCGTGCTCAGCATCGTGCTGCTGGTGGTGGCCCTGCGCGCCCGCCTGCGCGGCCTGGTGGCCTGCCCCGTGCGGGTCAGCTGAGCTCCAGCCCCTCCAGCGCGCCCTCGGCCCGCCACTGCTCCAGGATGCGGGTGAACGCCGGCGAGCCGCCGCCGTAGCTGCCGTTGCGCACCGTGCGCTCCGCGGGGCGGCCCTCGTTGTTGTAGTAGCCCGGCGTGCAGGCCTCCAGGAACTGCACGTTGAAGCGGGCCGAGTCCACGATGGTCTGCACCCAGGCGTCCTCGGCCTCCTGGGTGGCCTCCACTACCTCGGCGCCGCGGCGGCGCACCTCGTCCAGCAGGTACGCCAGGTGCTTGGCCTGCTCGTCCAGCATGTGCGGGAAGTTCACCGAGAAGCCCGACTGCACGATGCTGACCAGGAACAGATTGGGGAACCCGCGCATGTGGAACCCCTGGAACGTCGCCGCCCCGTCGGCCCACTTCTCCGTCATCGTCTGCCCACCGCGGCCGTGCACCTCGTAGCCGGCACGGCGGGCGTACTCCGTGCCGACCTCGAAGCCGGTGGCGTAGATCAGGCAGTCCAGGTCGAAGTGCTGGCCGTTGGCCCACACCCCGGTCTCGTCGATGCGCTCCACGCCCCGACCCTCGGTGTCCACCAGCGTCACGTTGGGCCGGTTGAACGTGGGCAGGTAGTCGTCGTGGAAGCACGGCCGCTTGCAGAACTGGCGGTACCACGGCTTCAGCGCCTCGGCCATCACCGGGTCCTGCACGATCTCCTCCACCCGGGCGCGGATCTGCTCCATCTTGTCGAAGTCGGCCAGCTCGATCGTGGCGGCCAGGCCCTCCGGGCTGGTGTCGCTCTCCCCGTTGCGCATGCGGATCAGCAGGTTGCCGATGATGTCCGTCCAGCCGTCGCCCACCAGGTCCTCCGGCTCGGGGATGCCGCTGACGAGGTTGTTGAAGTTGTCCATCCGCCGCTTCTGCCAGCCGGGCTCCAGCGACGCCGCCCACCCCTCGTCGGTGGGCCGGTCGTTGCGCACGTCGATGCTGCTCGGCGTGCGCTGGAACACGTAGAGGTGCTTCGCCGCCGCGCCGAGGTGGGGCACGCACTGCACCGCGGTGGCGCCGGTCCCGATGACGCCGACCACCTTGTCCGCCAGGCGGTCCAGCCCGCCCGTGCTGTCCCCACCGGTGTAGTCGTAGTCCCACCGGCTGGTGTGGAACGAGTGGCCGGCGTACGACTCGATGCCGGGGATGCCCGGCAGCTTCGGCCGGTGCAGCGGCCCGTTGGCCATCACCAGGAAGCGGGCGCGCATGCGGTCGCCGCGGTTGGTGGAGATGACCCAGCGGCCCTCGCCGTCGTCCCACGTGACGTCGGTGACCTCGGTGGAGAGGCAGGCGTTGTCGTACAGGCGGAAGTGGCGGGCGATGTTGCGGCTGTGCTCCAGGATCTCCGGCGCGTCCGCGTACTTGCGCTTCGGGACGTAGCCGACCTCCTCCAGCAGCGGCAGGTAGATGTAGCTCTCCACGTCGCACGCCGCGCCCGGGTAGCGGTTCCAGTACCACGTGCCCCCGAAGTCGCCGCCCTTCTCGATCAGGCGGATGTCCTCGAACCCGGCCTCGCGCAGCCGGGCGCCCACCAGCAGCCCGCCGAAGCCGCCCCCGACGATGGCCACCTCCACCTCGTCGAACAGCGGCCCGCGCTCGGCAACCGCCACGTACGGGTCGTCGAGGTAGTGGGCGAACTGCCCGACCATCTCCACGTATTGCTCGTTGCCGTCGGCGCGCAAGCGCTTGTCGCGCTCCTCGCGGTACTTCTCCCGCAGGACGGTGGCCTCGTCGCGTGTGGTCGTCATCCGGACAGCGTGCCAGCGTGCAGGACCGCCGGGCGAGCCGAGCCGACCGTGCCCGCGGGCCGTGGCAGGATGCCCTGATGGACCTGCCTCTTCTCGGCCGTGGACGGACCGCCGACGTCTACGACCTGGGTGACGGGCGGGTGCTGCGCCGCTATCGGGAGCCGCGGGCGCAACTGGTCCAGCGCGAGGTCACGGCGATGCGTGCCCTGCGGGCGGCCGGCGCCCCGGTGCCCCAGGTCTTCGAAGCCACCGACACCGACATCGTGATGGAGAAGGTCCGCGGCCGGGCCATGCTCGACGAACTGAAGGTGCGCCCCTGGCGTGCCGGTCGACTGGGCCGGCAGTTGGGCGAGATGCACCTCGCCGTGCTGCAGGTGGTCACCGAACCGCTGGACCTGCCCGTCGCCGCGGACGGCAGCACCGTGCTGCACCTCGACTACCACCCCGGCAACGTGATGGTCGACGGGGCCGGCGCGATGGTCATCGACTGGACGAACGCCGGCCTCGGCCCGGCGGGGCTGGACGTGGCGATGACGTGGATGCTGATGGCCACCAGTGACGTGGACGACGTGCCGCGGCTGCTGCGCCCCTTCGTCCGCCGCCTGCGCGCCCGCATCGTGGAGGAGTACCTGGCCGCCACCCGGGCCGTGGACCCCCTTCCCTATGTGCGCGAGGCCTGCCGTCGCCGGCTGGAGGACCCCGAGACCCGGCCGGAGGAGAAGGTGCGCGTGCGCGCCTTCGAAGCGGCTACCGCACCGGCGCCCGGCGCGCCCGCATGACCGGCACGATCAGCAGGGCCACCAGCACCGCCGAGAGGGCCCATGCCCGCTGCGCGCCCGGCAGCATGTCGCCCGCCCGTCCGCCTCACCGAGCAGGCCCACCGACGCCGCCACGCCGAGCGCTCCGCCCATCCGCCGCACCAGTTGCTGGAGGCTGTTCGCCGCGCCGAGGTCGTGGGCGGGGATGTAGGAAAGGGCGACCCCGGACGTGGCCGTGCCACAGATGCTGCAGCCGAAGCCCAGCAGGCGCGCACGGCACGAACGCAGCGAACGACCCCGAGGTCATCGGCAGCACCAGCACCAGCCCAGCGCCCCGATGGCGTTGAGCACCGCCCGAGCGTGATGGTCCACGTCCCGCCCAACCGGCTGACCATCGGCCCGGTGAGCGGCGACCCGATCGACGACGTGATCTGGCTGAGGAACAGCCCGGCGGCGATGTGCCAGCCGTCCCACCCCCACACGTTGTGCATCACCAGCGGGGCGGTGAGGAACCAGCCGAAGAACGACGCCTGCTGCAGCACACCGGCCACGATGTTGGCCCGGTAACCGCGAATCCGCAGCAGGGAGATGTCCAGCAGCGGCGACGCCGCCACGAACGACCGGCGGACGAACGCCACCAGCAGCACGGCGACGGCCGCGAGCAGCAGCAGCGTGCGGGCCGACGCCCACCCCCAACGGCTGCCCTGCGACAGCACCAGCATCGCCAGACCGAACGCGGGCGGCGCCAGCAGCAGGCCCACCCGGTCCGTGCGGTGGGGGGACTCGATCGGCGGGGGCTCCGGCAGCAGGCGCATCCCCAGCAGCGCCACGGCCAGCGCGGCGGGCGCCAGCACGGCGAACTCCCACCGCCAGTTGATGCCCACCAGCCACGACCCGAGCACCGGCGTCAGCCAGCCGGCCACCGAGCCCACCAGGCCCCAGACCCCCACCACGTGCGCGGCCCGCGCCGAGGGGAACAGCGGCAGCACCAGCGCCAGCGCACCAGCCGCGAACAACGCGGCACCCGCACCCTGCACCACCCGCGCGCCCAGCAGCCACCACAACCCGGGCGCGACGGCAGCGATGGCCGCACCCACCCCGTAGGCGGTCAGCCCGAGCACGAACCAGCGCCGGCGGCCGCGCCGGTCGCCCAGCCGTCCGGCGATCAGCAGCAGGGACGCCTGGGTGACCATGAACGCCGTGGCCACCCAGCCGATGCGCGCTCGCGGGACCGATGGGAAGGTGGCCTCGATCTGAGGGATGGCCAGCGAGACGAACGCCGAGTCCGCCACATACAGGAAGGCGCTGGCCGCGGCGATGCACACCGCCGCCCAGGCCCGGGCACGACCGGCCTCACCGGACGGCGCCCGGTCGCGGTCCTCCACCGTCGTCACGGTCATCGACGGGGGCTCGGGTGCATCTCGCCGAGTCTAATTGTACGGCTCTACAAATATGCAGCCGATTCGGGCCCGACGAGTGCGGGACCGTCAGGGCAGGGCGTCGATGGTGACGGTGCCCTCGTGCCCGTTGAGGGTGATGGTGGCCCCGTTGGGTATCCGCTGGGTGGCGTCGGCCACGGCCGGCGCGCACGGGATGCCCAGCTCGCGGCTGACGATGACGGCGTGGGTGCCGATGCCGCCCACGTTGACCACCACGCCGGACACGGCGAGGAACAGCGGCGTCCACGACGGGTCGGTCTGCGGGGCGATGAGGATGTCGCCCGGCTCGAGGTCGATGTCGTCGTCGACATGGTGCAGCACCTTGGCGGTCCCGGTGACCACACCGGGGGAACCGGCGACGCCGCTCAGCACGTCGCCCACGGCCACCGGTGCAGCGGCGGCCAGCGCCGAGCGCTTCCTCCACTCGGCCAGCGGCGGGGCCTGGCGGTCCACGATGTACGGCGGCTCCAGGTCGTACAGCGAGAGGTAGTCCACCTCCCGCTCGGCCAACTTCGCCCGCCACGGGCCCGGGTCCGCCAGCCAGGCGTCCACCTCGTCCTCCAGCAGCATGTAGATCTGGCGGTGGTGGTCCAGGTGCCCGGCGGCGACCATCCGCCGGCCGATCTCGTCGAAGCACATCCGCATCTCGTGGATGACCCGGATGAGGTTGGTCTTGCACCGCTCCCGCGAGGCCATGAACACGTTGGCCGAGTGCAGGCCGGCCTCGAACGTGCCCAATGCCTCGGCATTGTCCTTGAACATGCCCCGCAACTGGTCGGCCAGGCGGGCGGCCTCCACCTTGCCGCGAGCCTCCGCAGCTCGCGGGTCGGCGGCGTCGTCGTTGCGGCGCAGGCGGTCGATGGCCGACCACAGCAGTTCCGGCCGGGTCTCGTAGGCGAAGCTGTAGAAGTCGTACTCGTTGGGGCCGCGGCTGCCGTGCTCGTACATGAACGCGTCGACGGCCCCCCGGAATGCGGCGGCGTCCGCCGAGCCGAGGGAGTCCAGCCGGGCACCCAGCCCGTCGATGCCTCCGTCGAACAGGGCGGTGAGGTCGGCGGAGTGGCGCACCTGGCGGGACAGGTCCCAGATGTCGTTGGCGATCTCGGCGGAGTCCACCCCGCCCACACCGGTGAGCAGCTTGGTGACCATCGTTGGGTCGATCTCCGCCGTCAGCGCGGCCAGCACCCCGGGGCCCACGGAGGCGCCCAGCGACACCCACGCGTGCTGGTCGAACATCGCCCGGACGTGACGCTGCAGGCTGCGCGCCCGGCCGATGATCTGGGCGATGGTCTGGCCCTCGAAGTCCGGCCGGCTGTCGCGCACGGCCTTGGCGTCGATCTTCTGGCGGTCGACCTCCGGCACGTTGGGCGTGGTCATGAACCAGCCCATCTGCTTGGCCAGCTTCTCGGCGTGCCGCGGCGAGTCGTGCCAGTCGGCCGGCTCGTACGGCGGCACGGCGGACGGGTCGTCGAAGTAGGCGTTGTCGATGGCCTGCCAGCCGGCACCGGAGCGCACGCCGAACAGACGGGACTGGGTGAGCGAGTTGTAGAAGTAGCCGCCGAACAGCCCGAACGTCTCCGGCTTCTCCAGGTCGTACTCGTCGGCGTCGAACACGCCGAGGGCCACGAAACCGTCGCGGCAGCCAGGCACGATGCCGCTCTCCCACACGAACGTCCAGTCCAGTGGGCTGACCGGATCCGCCATCACGTCCTGCGCGTTGCCGCGGGTGTAGTTCGGAAAGCGGTCGGTCGGTACGCGGTCGGTGATCCAGCGGTCGCCCAGCATGGTGATGATGTCCCCTCGATTGAGATGCGCCGCGGTCCCCACCAGCGGCTTTCTCAATATAGACGACAGTTACTCGGCGGTGAAGAAGTCCGCCCGGGGCGTGAACGTCCGGTCGTAGACGGGCTCGCTGAGATCGCAGCGGTACTTGAGGATGGCGGGGAAGCCCACCCGCTCGAACCGGCCGAGCACCTCGCGCATGTCGAAGTAGTTCGGGTGGTTGAAGTGGGCCGCCAGCGAGGCCTCGTTCTCCCACAGCTCGTACACCTGCATCCGCGTGGGCACCACGGGGTCGGCGGCGAACGTGTAGGCCAGGCACCCGGGCTCGTCGCGCCGGGTGGCTTCCTGCAGGTCGCGGCCGGCCGCCACGGCGCCGTCGCGGGCCTCCTGGCTGACGTAGTCGAGCGTCCCAGCGATGATGATCATGGTCGTCATCGTGTCAGCCCGGCCGGCTGGCGTCGAGCGTCCCCGGCTCCGCCGTGGCGAAGCGGGCGGAGCCACCGTTGACGCTGCGCCCGGCGTCCACCACCAGCGTGTGCCCGCTGACGAGGCGGGCCTCGTCGCTGGCCAGGTACAGGGCGGCGTTGGCGATGTCCGAGGGGTCGGGCACGAACGGCGTGCGGGCGGTGTGCTGAGCGTAGGCGTTCACCTGCTCCATCGCCGTCGGATCGCCCGACACCACCTGGGCCGTCAACGGGGTCGGGATGGTGCCGGGGGCGATGGCGTTGCACCGCACGCCATGCCGGCCGACCTCGCTGGCAATGCTCTTGGTCAGGCCGACGACGGCGTGCTTGGCCGCGGTGTAGGCGTGGGGCCCGAGGCCACCGATGACCCCGGCGACACTGGAGGTCGAGATGATCGAGCCGGAGCCCTGCGCGATCATCACCGCGCCGCGTGCTTGCTGCCGTAGAAGACCGAGTGCAGGAGGATGTCGATCGTCCGCAGCCACGCCGCGGAGTCCGTCTCGGCGATCGGGCCGATAGCGCCCACGATGCCGGCGTTGTTGAACATGCAGTCCAGCCGGCCCCACGTGTCCGTCGCCGTGGTGATGGCGGCAGCCACCTGCGCCTCGTCGGTGACGTCGCAGGCGGCGAACCGCGCCACGTCGCCGAGCGACGCGACCAGCGCAGCGCCCCGATCGGCCTGGATGTCGGCCACCACCACGCGCGCGCCTTCTTCGACGAACCGCTTCACCGTGGCCTCGCCGATGCCGCTGGCACCACCCGTGACGACCGCGACCTTGCCCAGCAGACGATCTCCCATGACGCCCCCTCCTTTGTGGAGCCGGACTCTAGTATGTGTGCCCATGCCGACGCTCGACGACTACCCCAGGGTGCCCCTCATGTTCGGGCCGTCACCACTGCAGCCCCTCCCCCGCCTCAGCGCCGCGCTCGGTGGCGAGGTGGAGATCTGGGCGAAGCGCGAGGACTGCAACTCGGGCATCGCCTTCGGCGGCAACAAGGTGCGCAAGCTGGAGTACCTGGCAGCCGAGGCGCTGGCCCAGGGGTGCGACACGCTGGTGTCCATCGGCGGCGTCCAGTCCAACCACACCCGCGCCGTCACCGGCGTGGCCGCCCATCTCGGGCTGAAGGTCGTCACCGTGCAGGAGCGCTGGGTGGACTGGAACGACGTGGTCTACGACCGCGTCGGCAACATCCAGCTCAGCCGGATCATGGGCGGCGACGTGCGGCTGGACCCCGCCGGGTTCGACATCGGCTTCCGCGACTCGTGGAACCAGGCCATCGACAGCGTCCGCGCCGCCGGCGGCACGCCGTACGCCATCCCGGCCGGCGCCAGCGACCACCCGCTCGGCGGGATGGGCTTCGCCAACTGGGCCCGCGAGGTCGCCGCGCAGGAGGCCGACCTCGGCACCTTCTTCAACCATGTGGTGGTGTGCTCCGTCACCGGCTCCACCCAGGCCGGCATGATCGCCGGCTTCGCCCTGGAGAACCGCACCGACCGGCGCGTCGTCGGCATCGACGCCTCACTCACGTACGACCAGACGCTGGACCAGATCACCCGCATCGCCCGCGACACCGCAGCGCGCATCGGCCTCGGCCGCGACCTGCGCGACGACGAGATCGTGCTGGTCGAGGGCTACGCCGAGCCCGCCTACGGTGTGCCCAGCGCCCAGACGGTGGAGGCCATCCAGCTCGCCGCCCGCACGGAGGGCATGATCACCGACCCGGTGTACGAGGGCAAGTCGATGGCCGGCCTCATCGGCATGGTCCGCAGCGGGGAGATCCCTCCCGGCTCGAAGGTGCTCTACGCCCACCTCGGTGGCCAGCCGGCCCTCAACGCCTACGCCGGCTTCCCCGGCCTCGGCTGACCCGGCCGGACCGTCCGCCTCGTCCGCACGGCGACGCCGTCGCGAGACTCCCCGCAACCACACGGGCGCAAAGGGGGCCGCGACCATGTTGACCGGAGCCGAGTACCTGCAGTCGCTGGACGACGGGCGCACGACGATCTTCGAGGGCGAGCGGGTCACCGACCTGCCGGGCCACCCGATCCTCGGCGCAGCCGTGCACCGCGTGGCCGCCGGGTACGAGTGGCTGGCCGCCAACGCCGTGAACGGTCAGAGTCCGCTGGCCGGCGTGCCGACCTCGCCGGAGGAGCTACGCGCCAAGGTGGACGTGGTGCACCACGCCGGGATGATGGCCCACGTCACCTACACGTCGATCATGACGCTGGCCACCGCGGCCGGGCGGATCAAGGATGCCGCCCCCGGCTACATCGAGCCGATCCAGGCGTTCATCGACGACGCCCACCGCCGCGACATCCGCATCACCCAGTGCATCACCGACGCAAAGGGCGACCGGTCCCGCCCACCGGGCAAGCAGGACGACCCGGACCAGTACGTACGCGTGGTGGACCGCCAGTCGGACGGCGTGGTCATCCGCGGCGCCAAGCTGCACATCACCGGCGCGTCGCTGGGCCACGAGTTGCTGACCATCCCCACCAAGGCGATGAAGGCCGGCGAAGAGGACTACGCCATCGCGTGCATGGTCCCGGTCAACGCTCCGGGCGTGAAGATCATCAACACCACCTACGCGCCTCGCCACGCCGACACGCGGGACTTCCCCGTCTCCGGCCAGGACGCCGCGCCGGAGGGGTTCGTGATCTTCGACGACGTGTTCGTGCCCCGCGACCGCGTCTTCCTCGACGGCGAGGTCTCGCTGGCCGCGACCTTCGCCCACTCGCTGGGCCTGTGGGAGCGCCTCGGCGGCCTGTCGGGCATGGCCGACCAGGCGGACATGCTGGTCGGTCTGGCGCAGCTGGTGGCGGAGAGCAACGGCCTGGCCGGCGAGGCCCACATCAAGGAGAAGATCTCCGAGATGATCATCCACGCCACCGTCGTGCGGGCGTGCCTGGAGGCCTGCCTCACCCACGCCCAGACCGGCCCGTTCGGGGCCGCCTTCCCCGACGAGCTGTACACCAACGCCGGCAAGTACACCGGCGCGGCCAACTACTCGCTGATGGTCCGCCACCTGCACGACATCGCCGGCGGGGCCATCGTCACCGCCCCGTCGATCAGCGACCTGGAGAGCCCCGAGGTCGGCGGGCTGGCCCGCAAGTACATGTCCGGCGCCAGCGGCGACGGCGAGTACCGCACCCGCCTGTTCCACCTCATCCGCGACCTCACCGCCGACGCCTACGGCGGCTGGCAGGCGGTCACGGCCATCCAGGCCGGCGGAGGCCTCTACGCCCAGCGGATCGTCACCCGCAAGCACTACGACCTGGACCGCGCCCGCGCCCTGGCCCGCCACGCCGCCGGCGTGGAGGCCTGACGCCACCCGGCTAGAACCAGCCGGTCTTCTTGAACCGGCGGTACAGGCCGAACGCCACCGCCAGCATCCCGCCGAGCACCACGGGGTAGCCGAGGCGCCAGTGCAGCTCGGGGAAGTGGTCGAAGTTCATGCCGTAGATGCCGGCCACCAGCGTGGGCACGGCGGCGATGGCCACCCAGGCGCTGATCCGCCGCATGTCCTCGTTCTGATGCACGGAGATCTGCGCCAGGCTGGCCGTGAGCGCGGCGTCCAGCAGGTTGGACAGCGACTGGATGCGGGTGACCGTGCGGTCCAGGCGCTCCGCCACCTCGTTGAGGTCGTCGGCCGCCTCCACCGGCATCGTCGCCTCCCTGGCGCGGATCAGGCGGGCCAGCGGGTCCTGCAGGGCATCCACCGCCACCAGCAATTCCCGCACCTCCCGCTTCAGCTTGTAGAGCCGGCGCACCGGCTGGAAGCGGCTGTCGCTGAACACGTCGCGCTCGGCCTCCACGGCGTCGTTCTCGAACCCGTCCAGCGCCGGCCCGTAGTCGTCGATCACCTTGCCGACCACGGCGGCGAACACGCCCCACGGCCCGGCATCGAGCCCCCGCCCCGTGCGTTCCATCTCCGCCCGCAACTCGCTGAGCGCACTGGCCTGGCCGTGGCGCACGCTGCACACCGCGTCGGGGCCGACCAGCACGGTCATCTCGCCGAGCACGATGTTCTCGTGGGCATCGTCGTAGCGGGCGGTGCGCAGCACGAGATAGCTGGTTGGGCCGTCCAGGCTGAGCACCGGCCGGGCATGGGGCTTCAGCAGTTCGGCCGCCGACACGTCGTCCAGGTCCAGCAGGCGGCAGGCCTGGTCCAGTTCCGCCTCGCTGGGCATCCGTAGCCCCAGCCAGACGAAGCCCTCGCACCGGTCGCGCCACCCGTCCAGCTCGTCGAGCCGCTCGAACGCCGCCACCCGCCGGCCGTCCTGGTAGGCGACACAGTTGACGATCATGTCCGCAGTCTGCCGCGCCCGACAGACGCCGACGGTGACCGCCCCGTGACGCAGGCCTTCTGGAGAGCAGTTACTGTCGACAGTCACCAGTAACAGCGCGCACCAGCAAGCATGGGGGCCGGCATGACCACCACCAACCACGAGCAGCAGATCACCATCGGGGCTCGCCGCAGCCCGGGCCCCAGCGTGCAGGACCTCCACCGCGCCGACACCCGCCCGGTGCCTCGCGCCCTGCTGGACGACAGCTACGTGCCCCAGGGCCAGGCCGACGTGCCCAAGTCGCGCTACACGTCGCCCGCCTTCGCCGCGCTGGAGAACGAGTTCATGTGGACCGCCACCTGGCAGTTGGCCTGCCTGGCCGACGAGATCCGCCAGCCCGGCGACCATGTGGTCTACGACGTGGCCGATCAGTCCCTGCTCGTCACCCGGCTGCGTGATGGCTCCATCCGCGCCTTCCACAATGCCTGCCTCCACCGCGGCACGAAGTTGCGCACGGAGGACGGGCGGGTCGCGTCCTTCCGCTGCCCCTTCCACGGCTGGCGGTGGGACCTGGACGGCACGCTCGCTGAGATCCCCGGCGGCTGGGACTTCCCCCACATCACCGGCGATGCAACCCGCTCCTGCCTGCCCGAGGCGCAGGTGGCGGAGTGGCAGGGCTTCGTGTTCGTCAACCTCGACCCCTCGGCCCCGCCGTTCGAGGAGGTCGCTGCCAAGCTGATCGACCACTTCAGTGACAGCTTCGACTACGCCAACCGCTACTGCACCTTCCACGCCGTGAAGGAGGTGCCGGCCAACTGGAAGGTGTGCATGGAGGCCTTCAGCGAGGGCTACCACGTCATCGCCACCCACCCCCAGATCGTGGAGTTCGCCGGCGACGACAACAGCGAGTACGCCATCTGGCCGGACAGCAAATACGTCACCCGCTTCGTCAACGGCTTCGGCATCCAGAGCCCGCACCTGGCGGAGATCCCCCAGCAGCAGGTGCTGGACGCCTACCTGGCCTTCTCGTCCAAGGCAGCCCAGCGCGTGGGCTCGGCCAGCACTGCGTCGGTACCGGAGGGGCAGACGGCCCGCCAGGTGGCCGCCGAGGTCTTCCGCGCCGGCATGGGCGCCCGCTACGGCACCGACCTGTCGGCGTACAGCGACACCGAGATCCTCGACGCCCACCTGTACCACCTGTTCCCTGCGTTCGCCCCGTGGGCGGGCATCGGCCAGCCGCTGGTGTACCGCTGGCGTCCCGGTGCCACCCCGGACACCTGCTTCATGGACGTCTACCGCATGGCGCCGGTGCCCGACGGGCAGGAACGCCCGGCCCCGGCCGAGTGCCAACGGCTGACGCTCGAGCAGGAGTGGCACGAGGCAGCCGGCATGGGGCAGTTGGCCGACGTGTTCGCCCAGGACATGTCCAACTTCCCGCGGGTGCAGGCCGGCCTGAAGAGCACCGGCAAGCGGGGCGTGACGTTCGGGGACTATCAGGAGGCGCGCCTGCGCCTCATCCACCGCAACATCGACGAGTGCATCCTCGCCGGCCTCGCCGCCAGCGGCCGCTCACACGCCGAAGCGCAGCCCTACCTGGTGCCCGAGGGCTGAGACCGGCGCCGGGCCAACCCGGTGAGCACGAGGCCGGCTCCGAGCACGGAGGTGGCGCCGAACACGAGCTCCCACGACGACTGGCCGGTTGCCGGGATGGAGCCGACCTGGATGCGCACCGTCACCGTGGCCGTTGCCGTGGCCTCGCCGTCGCTGATCGTGTACGTGAACGAGTCGCTGCCGGTGGCGCCGGAGAGCGGGGTGTAGCGGACCTGGTTGCCGTCGATGACCACCGTGCCCTTCAACCCCTGCGTCACCGCGACGATCGACAGCGGATCGCCGTCGGGGTCGCTGTCGTTCGCCAACACAGGGATCGCCGTGCCCACCGCCGAGATCGCGGTGATCGAGTCGTTGACCGCGACAGGCGGCTGGTTCGAGCCGACCGTGATGGTGACCGTGGCCGACGGCGGCAGCGCCGTCACGGTGAGGTCGCCGTCCGTGATGTCGTAGACGAACGTGTCCGTGCCGTGGTAGCCGAGCATCGGCGTGTAGCTGAAGGAGCCGTCCGCGTTGAGCGTGAGGGTGCCATGCGTAGCGTTGGTGACCAGCCCGACCGTCGGCACACCGTCGACCGTGTCGTTGCCGAGCACACCGGGCGCGGGCACGTTGAGCGTGGTGTTCTTGGCCACGGCGTAGTTGTCGTCGACGGCCGCGGAACCTGCACGCTCCACCGCACCGATGTCGATGACGCCGACGATCCGCGCCTCGCCGCGCTGATCCGTCGCCGGCGCACCCGAGACGGCGGGGTCGCCGGCATTGAGCGCCGGGCTGTCCAGGCGGGGCATGTGCGTGAGCGTGGGGCCGCCGTTGTCGGCCAGCGGCTCCAGCAGAGGGCTGTTGCTGATGATGTTGTCGGCCCCGCTGTCCGGGGCGGTTCCCAGCAGCGACCAGTTGGCAACCACGGTGCCGCCACCGTAGAGGTCCTCGTACGAGTTGCCGGCGACGATGGTGTGGTCCAGCGACACGGCAGTGCTGTCGATGAACAGGCCGTAGCCCTCATTGCCCGTGATCGTCGAGTGCTCGATGAGGCCGTCGTACAGGTTGTCGAAGTAGATGCCGCCGACGCCGCCCGAGGAGACGTTGCCGGAGACCGTGGTGTTGCGGATGACCAAGCCGTGATCCGGCGCATACAGCCATGCGCCGGCCCCCGACGCAGCACTGTTCCCGGAGATGGTGGTGGCGTCGATGGTGAACACACCGTTGTCCGGCGAGTACAGGTAGATGCCACCGCCCAGGCCACCGGCGTCGTTCCCCGAGATGGTGGCCCGCTGGATGGTGATGTCGTCGTCGGGGTCGTAGAAGTAGATGCCGCCGCCGTCGTCGGCGGCCGAGTTGCCACTGATGACCGTGTCGGTGATGAGCATCGGCCCGCCGGTGTCCTCGACGTAGATCGCGCCACCGTCGTCGGCGGCCGTGTTGCCGCTGAGCGTCGAGTTCTGGATGGTGAGGACCATGTTGAAGCCGTCGGCCCACAGCCCGCCACCGTCCGAAGTGGCCGCGTTGCCGCTGATGACCACACCGTCCAGCGTGAGGGTTTCGTCCTTGCTCTTGATCCCTCCGCCCTCGACGGCGTTGCCGCCGGTGATGGTGAGCCCGGACACCGACACGTCGATCAGGCTGCTGTTGTTGTAGAGGTAGAAGACGCGGCTGGCGTTGTTGCCGCTGACGGCGAGCACCGTCGCGCCCGGCCCCTGGATGTCCACCGAGTCGCTGATCGCCAACTGGCCGGTGGTGAGCACGATCGTGCCGCTGAGGCCTGCCTGGAACGTGATGATGTCGGCACCGGCGGCCGCGTTGGCCTGCTCGATCGCATCGCGCAGCGAACCGGCGCCACTGTCGTTGAGGTTGGTGACCTCGAACCCGGCGGCGTGGGCCGTGCCGACGCCGACGAACGGTGTCGCCGCCGCCGCCGCCACTGCGGACCCCGTGACCAGGATGACCTTGCGCTTCGGCTCGCCCACGTTGTGTCGCCCTCCCCTGCCGGCCGTCGAATCCGGCCGCGAGAAGGCGACCGTACCATCTGGCCTGGCCTCGACCGGCCGATCCCAGCCTGCGTCGCCGGGTGTCAGCGCGCCGGTTCGGGGTCCGGGCCGAGCGTCCGCTCGAGGTCGCGCCGCAGCACGGCGACCGCCTCGGCGACCCCGCGCCGCACCACCTCGGAGAGGCCCTCGCCGTGGTCGAAGTCGACCCCTTCGATGCCGAGCACCCGCAACACCCTGGGCAGCAGGTCCAGTGCCCGAGCCAGGTCCACGGCCTCCGCCAGCCCCATCAGGTGACCGCCACCGAGCCGCCGCCCGCTGTCGTCCAGGTCGGCCAGCTGGGTGGCGTCCACCTCGTGCACCGAACCGGGCAGGCGGCCACTCCGCACTGCGTCCACCAGCCACACCACCTCGGACCCCTCCCACGCCTGCACGAGGCGCACTGACTCACCGTCCAACTCCACCAGCCGCACCCGCGGGTCGTCGCCGAACTCGTCGGCCAGGCCGGCGAGCACGGCCGCCCCGGCCCCGTCATCGCGCCGGTACGGGTTGCCGATGGCAATGACCGTCACGACGGGCGCCGCGCCATGTGCCGTGGTCACCGCCGGTGCACCCGCATGTCGAGGAAGTGGGTGGCGCAGGAGATGCACGGGTCGTAGTTGCGCACCGCCGTCTCGCAGATGGCTTCCAGCGCGGCGTCGTCGAGGTCCAGCGAGTGCTCGATCAGGTGCATCAGGTCGTGCTCGATGGTCGGCTGGTTCTGCGAGGTCGGCGGCACGATCTGCGCGGTCAGCACATGGCCCTCGGCGTCCAGTTCGTAGCGGTGGAACAGCAGCCCGCGCGGCGCTTCGCTCCACCCACAGCCGGCGCCCTCGCGCGGCTCGACCGGCACGAACGGCCGCGGCGATGGGGTGTACGCGGTGGCGATTGCCAACGCCACCTCGCAGGCGTGGACTGTCTCGATCGCCCGTACCAGGATGCTGCGGAACGGGTTGCGCTCCGCCGGCGTCAGCCCCAACTCGGCGGCCAGCGCGGCGGCCCGCGGCGCGAGATGATCGGCGTTGAGCGCGAACCGGGCCAGCGGGCCGACCAGGTAGTCGCCGCCGGCCAGCATCTTGCCGTGCAGTGCGGTGGAGTGGGCCACGTGCTCCTCGGCGAAGTGGTCCCGCCACTGGTCGGGGGCGATGTCCAGGCCGGTGGTGCTCACCAGGCGGCTGCCGAGCATCGGGTACTCGGTGGGGTGGCGCAGTGCCACCAGCGCCGTGCCGTCGGGCAGTTCGTGCTGCGGCATGGGGAACGTCGCCACCCACCGGGCGATCTCCTCCGCTGCTGCCAGCGCCCAGCGCAACTCCTCCGCCAGCGCCGACATCGTGGCCGCGTCGGGAGCCTTGTAGAACCCACCGACGCGCACGTTCACCGGGTGGACGGCGCGGCCACCCACGACCTCCACGATCCGGTTGCCGATCTTCTTCAGCCGCAGTCCGCGCTCCACTTCCGCACGATGGTCGGCTGCCATGGCGATCCCGCTGGGGTAGCCGAGGAAGTCCGGGGCGTGCAGCAGGTGGATGTGCAGCACATGGCTCTCGATCCACTCGCCGCAGTAGAGGAGGTGGCGCAGGTCGCGGATGGGTTCGTCCACCTCCACCCCGCACGCCGCCTCGATGGCCTGGCAGGCGCTCATCTGGTACGCCACTGGGCAGATCCCGCAGATGCGGGCGGTGATGTCGGCCGGCTCGGTGTACAGGCGGCCGCGCAGGAACCCCTCGAAGAACCGTGGCGGCTCGAAGATCCGCAGCCGCACGTCGGCCAGCTTGCCCTCCTCGATCTCCACGATCAGGCCCCCCTCACCCTCCACACGGGTGAGCGCCTCCACCTCGAACCGGCGAGCCCGATGCTCGTGCGTCATGCCTGCCCCTTCCCCGCACTCTCGCGGAATGCCGGCGCCTCCACGTTGAACGTGCGCAGCGCCCTGTCGAACTCGTCATCGTCATGGCCGGCCACACGCCAGGCCACCCGCAGTGCGGGCACGTTGGCCGCTTCGCTGGGCCCGAAGCAGCCGAAGCACCCACGGGCGAACGAGGGGCACAGCGCCCCGCACCCGCCGTGGGTCACCGGCCCGAGGCAGGTGGTGCCCCCGGCCACCAGGACACACGGGTTGCCCGCCTGCTTGCATTCCACGCACACACTGGCCGAGGTGACCGGTGGGCGGCGGCGGGCCAGCAGCGCAGTGATGGTGGCCAGCAACTCGTGCTTGCTGATCGGGCAGCCACGGATCTCCAGGTCCACCGCCACATGCTCGGCAATCGGGGTGCTGGTGGCCAGGGTGGCGATCCAGTCCGGCCGGGCATACACGGCGGCGGCGTACTCGGCGACGTCGGCGGAGTTGCGCAGCGCCTGGATGCCCCCGGCCGTGGCGCAGGCCCCGATGGTGACGAGCATCCCGGAGCGCGCACGGATGTCGCGGATCCGTTCGGCGTCGTGCGCGGTGGTGACCGACCCCTCCACGAACGAGATGTCGTAGTGGTCCAGCAGTTCCTCCGGGCCGGCCTCCAGGAACATCCGCAGGTCCAGCGCGGCGGCGATCTGCAGCAGTTCGTCCTCGCAGTCGAGGATGGTCAGCTGGCAGCCGTCGCAGGATGCGAACTTCCAGACGGCGACGGTGGGCCTGGTCATCGTCCTCTCACCTCCAGCAGCGCCATGGAGTCCGCCCACGGCACCACGGCGCCGTCGCGGCACAGCAGGTACGGGCCCAACTGGCAGCGCCCGCAGCGGGCGATCCCGCAGTGCATGTTGCGCTCCAACGACACCCACACCGCGTCGGCGGGCGTACCGAGCGCGATGGCGGCCCGCGCCGCCGTGGTCATCATGATCTCCGGCCCGCACACGAAGGCCGCATCGTGCGCCTGGCCGAGGCGCGTCACCATCGCCGTCGCCGTGCCGACCGCCCCATGCCAGGTGCGGTCCGCGGCATCCACGGTGAGGTGCACGCCCACACCGGCCTCGGCCCACCGGTGCAGATCCGCCGGGTAGAGCACCTGGTCCGGCTGGCGGGCGCCCATGACCAGCGTGAGGTGCTGTGGCGCCGCCGCCACCAGTTGCTCCACGGCGATGCGCAGCGGGGCCAGGCCCAGGCCACCGGCCACCACCAGCACCCGCCGGCCGGCCACGGCAGCGACCGGCCACTCCGTGCCGAAGGGGCCGCGCAGGCCGGCCACGTCACCGGGCTGCAGCGCCACCACTGCGGCGCTGACGGCGCCGACGGACCGCACCGTGAGCACCAGGTTCCCTCCGCTGGTGACCCGGCTGACGGAGATGGGGATCTCCCCCACGCCGGGCGCCCAGATCATCATGAACTGGCCGGGGCCGGGCAGCGGCAACGCGCCGTGCACGGCTTCCAGCGTCAGGCTGGCGACGTCGCCGGTCTCCTGCAGGTGCTCCCGCACGCGGTACGGCACCGGCTCCATCGGGTCGCTGGGCAGCGCCCCCGCTCGCAGGTCAGCATCCACGGCCATACACATCCACCAGTTGATGCCGCGTGGCCACCAGGCGGGAGGCCAGCAGGCGAGCCAGACGATGGGCCACCTGGTAGCCGAGTTCGTGGTCGGCCCGGCAGACGGCGCGCAGCGCGGCTGCGTCCATCGCCAGCATGCGCAGAGGGTCCAGCGCCAGCACGTCGAAGTGCCACTCGTGCGGCTCCACGAACCACGACCAGCCGATCACCTCGCCGGCGTGCACCGTGGCCACCAGCAGGGGGTCGCGGTCGGCCGCGGCGATCTCGATGCCGGCACGGCCGGAGAGCACCACGTAGAACGTGTCCGCAGGGGCGCCGGAGCGAGCCACCCAGGCGCCGGCCGGGTACTCCTCCACTGCGGTGACCGAGGCCAGGCGCTCCAGCAGCGCCGGTTCGATCCCGGTGAAGAAGGGGTGCCCGGTGAGGGCGGCGACGATCTCGTTCATACAGCGTCTCCTTCGCTCGGGACGGCCAGCAGCGCGGCCTCCACCGGCAGGTCGATGCCCGCGGGGCACCAGGTGGTGCAGCGCCCGCACCCGACACAGCCGGACGTGCCGAACTGGGCCTGCCAGGTGGACAGCTTGTGGGTCAGCCACTGCCGGTACCGCGACGCGGTGGTGGACCGCACCGGGCGGCCGCCGAGGTTGGAGTGGTCCAACTGGAAGCACGACGCCCACTGCTGACGGCGGACGGACTCCATCGCCGGCGAGCCGTCGTCGGTGAGGGGTGTGACGTCGTCGATGGCCACGCAGAAGCAGGTGGGGCAGACGAGCGTGCAGTTGGCGCACGACAGGCAGCGGGAGGCCACGTCGTCCCAATGCGGATGCAGGTCGGTGCCGGCCAGCAGGTCGGGCAACGCTGACGCGTCCACAGGCCGGCGGATGCGGTCTGCCGCCTGGTGGGCCACCTCCGCCGCATCGGCGACGTCGCGCTCGCCAGCGGACGGGGCGGCGCACCGCTCGGCCACGGCCGCCAGCACGTCGGCGCCCCTGGTGGTGCCGGCCTCGGCAACCAACCGGTGGGCGCCGCCGGTGACTTCGGTGAGACGGATGTCGAACCCGGCCGCGGGCCGCGGGCCGCCACCGGCGGAGGTGCACCAGCAGGTGTCGGCGGGCTCGCCGCACGTGACGGCGACGATGAACGCGCCCTCGCGGCGGGCGGCGTACCGGGGGTCGGGGTGCTCGCCCTCCAGCAGCACCCGGTCCAGCACGGCCAGGCCGCGGACCTCGCAGTCGCGGGCGCCGATCAGGGCCAGCGGCTGCGCCGGCGGGGCAGGGTGGGTGACCACGAACGAGCCGTCGGTGCGGCGGATGCGCAGCAGTTCCTCCTCCGGCGGGAAGAACCAGCGGCGCCAGGAGTCCGCCGCGGGGATCCACCCGAAGCGGGTGGGGCCGCCGTCGGTGGTGAGGCGGAATCGGCCGGGCGACTGTTCGGTGCGAACACCCGTGGGCAGGTCGGCCCCGTCGTGCACGGTGTCGTAGCTGATGACACCGTCGCGCGCGACGGGACCGACGACGGCGTAGCCGGACTCACCGAGCACCTCCACCAACGCCGCCAACCCGGACGAGGGCTCGAGCACCGCGGTCGCGGACTTTGGGAATCCGTTCACAAGGTCAGTCTTGCCAACGGAGCGCCGGCAGGCAAGGGGCCAACGGCCCCCGCCCACCGGGCTGGAAGTTCCGCCGGGGTCAGGGGCCGGTGAAGATGCGGCCGCGGTGGCTGTACGTGGAATCCTCGCCGCGGGCCCGGGCCTCGCCACGCTCCTTCACCTCGGCGCGGGCGACCACCTGGTGGTGCACCTCGTCCGGGCCGTCGGCCAGGCGCAGGGTGCGCTGGCTGTGCCACATGTCGGCCAGCGGGAACCACTGGGAGATGCCGGCGGCGCCATGCATCTGGATGGCCTCGTCGATGATGTCGCAGCACTTCTCCGGCACCATCGCCTTGACCGCGCTGACCCACACGCGGGCCTCGGCGTTGCCCAGCACGTCCATCGCCTTGGCCGCCCGCAGCACCATCAGGCGCATGGCTTCCACCTCGATGCGGGCCCGGCTGATGACTTCCATGTTCTTGCCCAGGTTGACCAGCTTCTTGCCGAAGCCCTCGCGGCTGACTCCACGGTCGACCATCATCTCGATGGCCCGCTCGGCCACGCCGATGGAGCGCATGCAGTGGTGGATGCGGCCCGGCCCGAGGCGGACCTGGCTGATCTCGAAGCCCTTGCCGGGCCCCCACAGCACATTGTCCTTCGGGACGCGGACGTCGTTGAAGCGGATGTGCATGTGGCCGTGCGGGGCGTCGTCGTCGCCGAACACGCGCATGCCTTCCACGATCTCCACACCCGGCGTGTCGCGCGGCACGAGGATCTGCGAGTGCTGCTTGTAGGTGTCCGCTTCCGGGTTGGTTCGGACCATGACGATCATGATCTTGCAGCGCGGGTCGCCGGCGCCCGAGGCGTAGAACTTCGAGCCGTTGATCACCCACTCCTCACCGTCGAGCACACCGCTGGTCTCCAACTGCGTGGCGTCGGAGCTCATCACGCCCGGTTCGGTCATCACGTAGGCGCTGCGGATCTTGCCTTCCAGCAGGGGCTCCAGCCACTGCTTCTTCTGCTCCGGCGTGCCCACGCGCTCCAGCACTTCCATGTTGCCGGTGTCCGGCGCCGAGCAGTTGAGGCACTCACTGGCCAGGCGGTTCTTGCCAAGCTCGGAGGCGATGTAGGCGTAGTCCAGGTTGGACAGGCCCTCACCGGTCTCGGCGTTGGGGAGGAAGAAGTTCCACAGACCCTGGGCGCGGGCCTTGGCCTTCACACCGTCCAGCAGCTCGAGCTGGCCCGGGGCCCAGCTCCACCGCTCCGTGCGGGTGGCCCCGAGGCGGTAGAACTCCTCGGTGATCGGGTCCACCTCGTCGCGGATGAAGTTCTTCACGGCCTCGTAGAGCGGGCGGACCTTGTCGCTCATCCTCAGGTCGAGATCGTCCATGCTGGCCATCTTGAGTGCGCCACCGGGCATGCGGGGTCCCCTTCGTTCTGTCGCCGTGCTGTGTGCCGTGCTGTCTGCGGTTACTGGAGCGCGACCGTACTCGTCGGTGGGTCCGTAGAGTCGAGCCATGCGGTACGCGTCGATCACCGAACGGCTGGATGGGCTTGGCAGCGACAAGTGGGCGGTCCACATGGCCGGGCGCCATCGGGCCAATGCGGGTGAGCCGCTGATCTTCCTGTCCATCGGCGAACCGGACCTGCCGCCGCCGGGTGCGGTGGTGGACCAGGCGGTCGCGTCGCTGCGCGGCGGGCGCACGCGGTACGCGCCGGGTCAGGGCGAACCGCGGGCACTGAAGGCCATCGCCGACCACCTCACCCGCCGCTCCGGCCTCGAGGTCGCGCCCACCGACATCGTGTACACCGCCGGCACCCAGCACGGCCTGTTCTCCGTGATGGCCACGCTCGTGGAGCACGGCGACGAGGTGCTGGTGCCCGACCCGTACTACGCCACCTACGAAGGGGTCGTCGCCGGCACGGGCGCAACCTTCGTGCCGGTGCCCACCCGGCCGGAGGACGGCTTCCACCTCACCCCCGAGGCGTTGGAGGCGGCCATCACGCCCCGCTCGCGGGTGCTGCTGCTCAACACCCCGAGCAACCCCACCGGCGCCGTGCTGTCGGCCGAGGAGCTGGACGCGATCGGCGAGGTGTGCGAGCGCCACGACCTGTGGATCGTGTGCGACGAGGTCTACGCCGAGCTGACCTTCGACCGGCCGTTCTCCTCCCCCTACGACCGGCCGCAGCTCCGCCACCGCACCGTCGCCGTGGCGTCGATCTCCAAGTCCCATGCGTTGCCGGGGTTCCGTGCCGGCTGGGCCGCCTGCCCGCCCGGGATGGCCCCCAAGCTGACGCTGATCACCGAGACGATGCTGTTCGGCAGCCAGCCGTTCCTCGCCGATGCGGTCGCCGTGGCCCTGGCCGAGCGCCACCCGGAGACCGTGGCCATGCGCAACGCGTTCCACGAGCGGGCGCAGGCGATGGTGGACGCGTTCGCCGGCTCGCCCGCCGTGCACGCCCGCATGCCCGAGGGCGGCATGTTCGTGATGGTGGACGTGCGGCCCACCGGCCTGTCGGGGCTGGACTTCGCCTGGCGCCTGCTCGACGAGTGCGGCGTGGTGGTGATGCCCGGGGAGAGCTTCGGCGCGGGCGGCGCCGGCCACCTGCGGGTGGCCCTCACCGTGGAGCGCGACGTGATGGCCGAAGCGTGCGGGCGGATCCGCGGCCTGGCCGAGCAGATCGCCGGGGTCTGAGCCATGCCCGGCGCCGACCGGTCGATGCGCGTGGGCGAGGCGGTCGTCGACCTGTTGGCCCGCCACTACGGGGTGGACGTCGTGTTCGGCATCCCCGGCGTGCACAACATCGAGCTGTACCGGGGGTTGCACCGCAGCGGGGTGCGGGCGGTCTCGCCGCGGCACGAGCAGGGCGCCGGGTTCATGGCCGACGGTTGGTCGGTGGTCACCGGACGGCCGGGCGTGTGCACGCTGATCAGCGGGCCCGGCCTCACCAACGCGCTCACCCCGATGGCGCAAGCGTTCCACGACTCCCGCCCGATGCTGGTGCTGGCCGCCACCACGCCCACGGACGCGCTGGGCCGTCGGCTCGGGCCGCTGCACGACCTGGACGACCAGGCCGCCGTGGCCCGCACCGTCTGTGCGTTCAGCGAGACCGTGCTGGACCCGGCGGACGTGCCGGCGCTCGTCGCCCGTGCATGGGACGTGTTCAGGTCCGGCCGGCCGCGCCCCGTCCACCTGGCCTTCCCCACCGACGTGCTGGAGCGGTGGGTCGCGCCGTACGAACCGGTGGCCGCGGCGGCCGGCCACACCCAGCCCGCCGCTGCCGACGTGGCGCAGGCAGTGGACGTGCTGACCACCGCGACGCGACCGGTGATCGTGGCCGGTGGCGGCTGCATCGACGCCGGCAACGAGCTGAGGCGGCTGGCCGAGCGGTGGGACGCTCCCGTCCTTCTCACCGGCAACGCCAAGGGGGTGCTGCCCTCCAGCCACCCGCTGTGCGTGGGCACGCTGCTGTCGGCACCATCCGTGCAGGCCGCGGTGGAGGCCGCGGACGCCGTGCTGGTCGTTGGCTCCGAGGTGTCGGACACCGACCTCTACAACGGGGGCCGGGCGCTGGACTGCGCCGGCCGGGTGGTGCGGGTGGACATCGACGCCGAGCAGATCATGCGGCGGATGACCCCGGAGGTCGGCATCGTCGCCGACGCAGCTGCCACCCTGGCCGCCCTCGCTGAGGAACTCCCCCGCGCCATCCGCGACGGCGCCGCTGCGACCGGCATCCTCCGGGCCCACGCCGACGAGGCCGCACGTGCCGACCTGCTGCCGTGGGTCGACGCCATCGCCACCGTCCTGCCCGCCGACGTCACGGTCGCGCTGGACTCCACCCAGCTCGCCTACGCGGCGCACGCCGTGCTGACGGCGGAGGCGCCACGCCGCTGGCTGGCGCCGTACGGCTTCGGCACGCTCGGTTGCGCGCTGCCGATGGGCATCGGCGCCTGGGTGGCGGACCCCGGCCGGCCGGTGTTCGCGCTCGCCGGCGACGGCGGCTGGCTCTTCACCGTGGCGGAGATGGCCACCGCCGCCGACCTCGGCGCCGACATCGTGCTCTGCGTGTGGGACAACCGTGGCTACGGCGAGATCCGCGCCTCGTTCGACCGGGTGGCGGCACCGCGCATGGGCGTGGACGTCACCTCGGCCGACCCGCTGAGCGTGGCCCGCGGCTTCGGGTGGCACGCCGTCTCCGTGGACACGCCGGCAGGGCTGACGGCAGCGCTGCAGGCCGGATTCGCCACCGGCGGGCCGCACTTCGTGCACGTCGCCGCACCCGGTTGACGCGGCGGCGCTCTCACCGAACTCCCAGCCGTCTCTCGGCAATGTCCGATGCGGGCGTGGTCCCCTGTGGCCATGACCCCGAACCCGACCTCCACCTTCTCCAGCCCGGTCTCCCGCCGCACCCTGCTGGCCGGCACGGTTGCGATGACGGTCGCTGCGGCCGGTTGCGCCTCCGCCGACGGCATGACCCTGCCCGTCGACGATGCGGAGGACGGCACCCGCGACAGCAGCGCCAGCAGCAGCACCACCACCACCGACCACTCCGGCGTCGCACTCTGGGACCACGCCGTGGTCCACGACCTGTCGCTGGAGTTCGACCAGACCGAGTACGACGCGGCCATCCAGGCGTACGTGGACAGCGAGGACAAGGTCTGGATCGAGGCGACCGTGACCATCGACGGCGCCACGTACCCGCAGGCCGGCATCCGCCTGAAGGGCAACTCGTCGCTGTTCGGGCTGCGCAACCAGGCCGGCGGCGGACCGGCGGGCGGAGGGCCAGGCGGCGGGCCCGGTGGGACCGCGGACTCGTCCGCCCCGGAGACGCTGCCATGGCTGGTACGGCTGGACAAGTACGTCGACGGCCAGGCGCATCAGGGCGTGCACGACCTGGTGATCCGCAGCAACAACTCGACCACCGCGATCAACGAGGCCGTCGCGCTCGAACTGCTGGGCCTGGCCGGGCTGGCCACCCAGCAGGCGGTCCACACCCGGCTGACGGCCAACGGCCGCGGGCCCGTGCTGCGCCTGGTGATCGAGCACCTCGACGACGAGTGGGACGCCGAGCACTTCACCGACGCCGGCGTGCTGTACAAGGCGGAGAGCGGCGGCGACTGGAGCTACCGCGGCGACGACCACGCCGCCTACGACGACGTGTTCGACCAGGAGACCCGAGCCGACGAGGACCTGCTGGACCCGCTGCTCGGCTTCCTCGACTTCCTCAACAACAGCACCGACAGCCAGTTCGAGGGCGACCTGGCGAACCAGTTGGAGGTGGACGCCTTTGCCACATACCTGGCCTTCGAGGCGCTGGTCGACAACTTCGACGACATCGACGGCCCGGGCAACAACAGCTACCTGCGCTGGAGCGAGGTGACGAACCGGATGACCGTCGTCGCCTGGGACCACAACCTGGCCTTCGGCACCGTGAACGGTGGCGGCGGTGGTGGCCCGGCCGGGGGTGGTGGCCCGGCGGGCGGCGGGCGGCCGGGCGGCACGGCGAACCCGCTCACCACCCGCTGGACCGAGGTGGCCGAGTTCACCGCCATGGTGCAGGCGGCGTCCTCGCGACTGCAGGCCGACCTGTACGACAGCGGTGCCGGGCGGCAGGTTGTCGACCGGATCACCACCCTGCTGACCGCGCAGGCGGCCGACCTGGTCGACGCCGCCACCGTGGCGTCCGACGCCAGCGGAGTCATCGCCTACTTCTGAGCACCTGCCCGCCGGATCGACGGCTGGACACCCGTCACTAGGATCGCCACATGGCGCAGCCACTGTGGAAGAAGACGTACGACGCCGTCGAGCAGCAGGTGGCGCCGCCGCTGCAGAAGGCGATGGGGAACCCCGGTGTCATCGATGCGATCTCCCTCGGCAGAGCGGTCCAGCGGCGGGCCATGGACGACGCCGCGACGCTCATCAAGCGCGGGCTGCACGCCATGAACCTGCCGTCGGGCACCGACGTGCGGACCGTGTCCAACCAGATCGCCGGCCTGGAGCGTCAGCTCCGCCTGTTGAACAAGCGGCTCGACGAGTTCGAGGCCAAGCTCGCCGCGCTGGACGACGGGGGCGACGGGCGATGAGCGACGGGCAGAAGGACCCCATCAGCCGGCTCGTCGACCGGACGGTCACCACCGCGAAACGGACGGCCCGCGGCGTGCACAACGGCCTGCTGCACTACGCCCGGATGGACCGCCCGCCGCTCGCCAGCACCCCGCGGGACACGGTGTGGCAGCGCGACAAGGTGGAGCTGTGGCGCTACCGCAGCGACACGAGGCGTAGCGGGCCGCCGCTGATCCTCGTGCACAGCCTGGTGAACCGCAGCTACATCTTCGACCTCGTGCCGGGGAACTCCGTCGTGGAGGTGCTGCTGGCCCGCGGGGTGGACGTCTACCTGGTGGAGTGGGGCATCCCCGATGCCGCCGACGCCGAGAACGGCTTGGAGACCTACAGCGACTACTACCTGCCGGAGATCGTGCGAGTGGCGACGGAGCTCAGCGGGGCGGAGTCGGCCAACGTGCTCGGCTACTGCTTCGGTGGGGTCCTCGCGCTGCTCTACGCGGCAGCCCACCCTGACGCGCCGATCAACACGCTGATCGCGCTGGCCACGCCGGTGGACTCCACGAAGCTGCCGGC
This sequence comes from Ilumatobacteraceae bacterium, assembly GCA_041394605.1. Classification (GTDB taxonomy): domain Bacteria; phylum Actinomycetota; class Acidimicrobiia; order Acidimicrobiales; family Ilumatobacteraceae; genus UBA668. The sequence goes on along the minus strand of JAWKHX010000004.1, from coordinate 8,375 downwards.
CCAGCTGCGCGCCGGAGGCTCCGCCTTCGACCCGGAGCTCGTGATCGACGAGTCGGGGAACGTCCCGGGCAACGTCATCGGCAACGCCATCCGGTCGCTGACGCCGGTGGCGGAGCTCTCCGCCAACGTCAACCTGCTGGCCAACCTGTGGAACGACGAGTACGTCGCGGCGCACAACGCCATCACCATGTGGGGCAACGATCAGATCCCCTTTGCCGGCCGGGCCTTCCGCCAGACCGTGCGGATGATGGGCCAGGACAACGGCTTCATGACCGGGCGACTGGAGCTGGGCGGGCGCAGCATCTCGCTGGACGACATCCGCGTCCCGTTCCTCAACGTCTTCGGCACCAAGGACCACATCGTCCCGGCCGACGCCACCCGCCCGCTGAGCGGGTTGCTGGGGTCGCCCGACGTCACCGACCTGGAACTGAACGCCGGCCATGTCGGCCTGTTCATCGGCCGCACCGCCCACAAGCACGGCGTGCCCGCCATGGTCGACTGGATCGACCAGCACAGCTAGCGAGCGCGCGCCCGCCTACGCGTGGGCGGCGGACAGCGCGGTGCCGCGCCAACCGATCTCGCTGCCGTCCGGCCGGACGTGATGCCACTGGCCGTCGTCGCCGCGCCAGGCGCGGTACCCGCGGGAGCGCCAGCGGTTGTGGCGACCGCACGCGGGGGCGCCGTTCCAGCCCACGGTGGGGCCCGCCAGCCCCCACGGGAGCATATGGTCCGCCTCGCAGCGGTCCGCCGGTTGGCAGCAGCCCGGCCACACGCAGACGTGGGCGCTCAGCAACACGGCCTCGCGCAGCGGGCCGGTGAACAGGCGCTGGCGGCGGCCGAGATCCACCACCGCGCCCTTGGAGTCCAGCACCAGGCGACGCACGTGTCCCATGGCTGCGGCGATCAGCGCGTCCCGCGGGTCCACCGGCGTGCCATCGGGCAGTTCGCAGCGGTGGATCGGGTTGGCAGGGTCCAACGGGGCGGGTTGCTCACCCAGCGCCTTCGCCAGGTGGTGCTCGAACGCCTCGTAGCCCATCACCAGGTTCACGGTGACCGCCGGTGCCTCGCCCGCAGACCGAGCGGTGGCAGCGGTCTGGAAGATGTTGACCAGCGCGTCGAAACGCCGCTGTGCCTCGGTGCGGGCCAGCAGACCGGCGCGCATGTCGTCGCCGTGGATGCTGAAGCCTTCCTCCCAGTCCGCCCACCACTCCGCCTGGGCGAACTGGTCCAGCACCTCCTGGATGATCGCACCGTGCACCACACCGCCCACGGCCTCCAGGAAGGAGCGCTCCCCCACCGTGTGCACCGAAGCCCGCCGGTTGCGGTGCGCCCGCTCGTGCCGCTGGTGCGCGCCGTCCTCGTCCGCCAGGGCCTCCCACCGGGCCAGGAACACGGCGTAGTCCTCCGCGTCCAGCGTGACCGCGTGGCCGACCAGTAGTTCCTCCGCCTCGGCCAGCCGATCGGCCACACGGGGGTTGGCGACCACACGCGCCAGCATGCCCATCTGAGCCACACCGAACCGACCCTGGTGGGCCAGCGCGGCCGCCGACGGGTAGAGCGCCAGCATGTCGCCGATCCGCACCAGGCGCCCGGCCTCGACCTTCGACAGGTTGCACGCCGCCATCAGCCAGGACCGCACGGTGCGGTGACCGTCCTCCAGGTGCACCCCGGTGCACCCGACCTGATGCGCCATCCGGGCCACCCGCGCCGTGGCCCGGATGCGCTCCCCCTCGACCTCGGCGGCGAGCGCATCGAGTGCGGCGGGCGACATGCCCACCTCCACCTTCACGTCTGGCTCCACCTCGAGGATGCTCGCCGCCGTCTCCATGGCCCCACTCAACCAGAGGGGTGTGACAGGGTTTCCGGCGATGGAGTTCGTCATCGCCCGCAACCCGGACCCCGGCTCCTCCCTCCCCTACCTCGTGCGTGTGCCGCTGGGTCCGCAGGGAATCGCGCTGAAGGTCCGCGACACCTGGCCGCGCACATCCAAGGTCTACTGCCACCGCGCCGACGACTGGCCGGAAGACCTCGAGGTGATCGAGCGGCTTCCCGTCCGTTCGTGCGTCCGACGAGGCGCCTCGATCGACCTCGTGCTCGACCGCGCCCGCGAGCAGCGGTCCCAGTTCGTGTTCGCCCGCGCCCGCGGGCGCGAGGTGATCTTCTGGCAGACCGCCCGCACCACGAAGCAGGCCCGACCGGCCGTGGCGCTGCCCACCGCTCGGGCCGCCGGGCAGGTCCTGGAGATCATCGTCGACTCGCACGAGCGATACGCGTGGAAGTTCGAGCGGCAGCAGGCCACCACGGTGCGGCGCGCCCTCCCCGCCGGTGACTACGGCGTCGCCGAAGGCGGCACCATCGTTGCCGCAGTGGAACGCAAGAGCCTGGCGGACCTCGTGTCGACCCTGACCACCGGCAAGCTGCGCTACCTGTTGGCCGACCTGGCGGCGCTGCCGGCTGGGGCACTGGTGGTCGAGGACCGCTGGTCGTCGGTGTTCAAGCTGGAGCGGGTGCGGCCCGCCCTGGTGGCTGAGGGCCTGGCGGAGGCGCAGGTCCGCTTCCGCACCGTGCCGATCGTGTTCTGCGAGACGCGCCCGCTGGCCCAAGAGTGGACCTACCGCTATCTGGGTGCTGCGCTGGCGCATCACCACGAGACGCGACTCGGCGCCGACCGTGCCGCCGAACTGCCACTGGCCGGCGCAGTGCCGGCCGCCGAGCCGACGACCGCAGAGATCCGCGCGTGGGCACGGACCCACGGTCACGACGTGCCCGACCGCGGCCGGCTGCGACCGGAAATCCACGCCGCGTTCCACGCCGCCCGGGGTGGCTGAGGTGGCCGCCGAGCCGCTCACCCTGGTCGCGATCGGCGAGTTCACCGGGCCCGACGGCGTGGAGGTGTCCGTCGAGCACACCGCCGGCGGTCGGCGGGTACACCTGCGCAGCACGCGGGCGCTCGCCGGTATCGCCAGCGGGCGGTTCTCCCGCCCCGCGGCCTCCGTCCCCTTGACCCTCGTCGAGACGCCGGGCGACGAGCCGCAACTGCTCGGGCTGGCGTTCACGCAGTTCGCCCTCCCGGTGGTCGCGGGGCGCGACCTGGCGTTCGACTTCCGCCCCGCGGCGAACCTCCAGTCGCCACCGGCGATGGGGCTCGTGCTCGTCCGCACGGGGGCGCACACCACCCTCCTCGCTCCCCTGGCAGGCACGCACGAGCAGGTCATCGCCGTGGACGGCGCCACGCTGCGCTGGGGTTGGCACGGCGACCTCGACGAGGTGCCTGCCGGCTTCACGGCCACCCTCGGCGTGTACGAGGGTGACAGCCCCACCCACGTGCTGGCTGCGTGGGCGCGCGACCGGTGCGGCGGCACGCCCACCATCCGGCGGCGCGACCGGAACCCGCTGACCTCCCACCTGTCCTACTGGACCGACAACGGCGCCGCCTACTGGTACCGCACGGAGGCGGGGCAGACCATCGCCGCATCCGTCGGCACTGTGGTGGACGACCTGCGCTCCAGGGGCGTGCCCGTGCACGCCGTCGAGCTGGACTCGTGGTTCTACCGCCACGAGACGCCGCGGCCGATCGACGAGATCGGCTACCCGCACGAGGTGCCGCCGACCGGGATGATGGAGTGGCTGCCCCGGTCGGACGCGTTCGACTCGGAGCCCGCCCAGCCGGACGGCCGCGACGCGATCGAACGGTGGACGGCCCAGCTCGGCAACCCGCCGCTGGCGTTCCACGCCCGCCACATCTCACCGGCCTCGCCGTACGTGGCCGACGCCAGCGAATGGTGGGTGGACGATCTGGCCGCCCAGCCGAAGGACCCGGCGTTCTTCCGCCGGTGGTTCGACGACGCCCGCCGCTGGGGCGCCTGCTGCATCGAGCAGGACTGGATGCTCATGTACTGGTTCGGCGTGCGCGCCCTGCGGGCCGCACCGGGCCGGGCGCTGGCGTGGCAGCGGGCGCTCGCCCGGCATGCCGCCGACACCGGCATCGGCCTGATGTGGTGCATGGCCACCCCCGCCGACATGATCGAGGCGGCCACGCTGGACGAGGTGATCGCCATCCGCACGTCCGACGACTACCGCTTCGCCGCCGACCCCGCCTTCCTCTGGATCTGGTACCTCACGGTCAACCGGGTCGCGGGCGCGCTGGGCCTGCCGGCGTTCAAGGACGTGTTCTTCACCCAGGCCCCCGCACCCGATGCCGACCCGATCGACGGCGACCCGCACAGCGAACTGGAAGCCCTGCTGGCGTGCATGTCCGCAGGGCCGGTGGGCATCGGCGACCGCATCGGCCACACCGACGTGGACGTGGTCCGCCGGACCTGCGACGACGACGGCCGCATCCGTCACGTGGATCGCCCGCTGGCCCTCATCGACGACTGCCTGTTCGGCGGCCCCGCCCGCGGCGACCGACTGGCCTGGGCCACCACCACCGCCACGAGGGGCGGGGAGGTCTGGACCTACGTGGTCGCCGTCAACGTGACCAGCGGCGACCTCGACGAGGGCGATGCGCCGCTCGCCGACGCGCTACGGCTCGCCGAGATCGGCATCAACGGCCCGCGATCGATCCTCGACTGGCGACGCCGCAGCCTCGCCGAGGCCGACCGGCTGGAGGCGGCGCTGACCCGGCGGGACTGGGCGCTGTTCGTGGTGGCGCCGGCGGGCCGCACGGCGGACGCCGGCGACCTCGACCGCTATGTCACCGTGCCGAGCGACCTGCCGTAGCGACCTGCCAAGCCCGGTCTTCCCGCCTGCGGTCAGGACCGGGAAACCTCCCTGTTCACAAGGGCACGAAATCGGCGTACGTTCAGGCGATGGACGACCCGTTCGACACTGCCGCCGAGCTCGCCGCGGAAGCCTCGATGATGGAGCAGCGGGCTGCCGCTGCACGCGAGGCGATGCTCGACACCAAGGGCCAGGAGTACCTGGAGGGCGCTCGGCAGCACTCCTCCCTGCACCGGGCCGCGGCCGCGGCGGAGGCCGAGGCGAAGGTCGCCGGCGAGCAGGCTGCCCTCCACCGTTCGTGGACGGCGAGCTTCCTCGACGAAGCGACCGACCTCGACCGCAAGGCGGCCGAGGCGGACGCCGCGGGCAACACCACCGACGCGGCCGAGCTCCGCGAGGATGCCCAGCGGGCGATGCACCGTGCGGAGGAGTCGGCGGCCTGGGCGGTCGACGACGCCGCCGCCCAGCAGGCCGCGCTGGCCCGCAAGGCCGACGTCGATCGCCAGCTCGACGATCTCGGCACCACCAGCGCCGGCCACTTCGACCAGATGGACGCCGAGGAGCTGCGCTTCGACGAGATGGAGGACGCAGCGCTCGTGATGCGCACCGCCGCCGCCCAGCTGGCGGAGGCGGAGCGGCTGGACGCCGCGGCGGCCGACCTGGAGGCGCGTGGCGTGGCCGGCGGCGACCGCGTGCGCGACGCCGCCGCCCAGGCCCGCGCCGACGCCGCCGACACGGTGGACCAGGCGCAGCAGCTCGACCCGACCCACAGCTTCGGCACCCCGGCCAACGACGGCTGGATCGATCCGTCGCTCATCGAGATCGAGGGCGAGGGCGAGGGTGACAGTGAGGTCAGCGACGCGGGCGGGGACGGGGATCTCGGGGCCCCCACATGGTCCGACGACACGATGGTGGCGACGGACCTGGACGCCGACACCGGAGCGTTCGGCGGCGACCTCGCCGACATGGACGACGTCGACAGTTGGGACGACGGCGACGACCTCTCCTTCGACGTCTGAACCGTCGGGGCCCGGCCGGGATCGGTCGCGCCGGGAACCTGGAAGACTGCCGCGATGACCGCTTCCACCGATCGATTCCGCGCCCTGCATGCCTCGGGCTGCTTCGTGATGCCCAACCCGTTCGACGCCGGCAGCGCCCGCTTGCTGGCCGCGCTCGGCTTCCCAGCGCTCGCCACCACCAGCGCCGGCTTCGCCGCGACGCTCGGACGCATGGACATGCAGGTCGGCCGCGACGAGTTGGTGGCACACGTCGCCGTCATCGCTGCCGCAACCCCGTTGCCGCTCAACGTGGACTCGGAGCGCTGCTTCGCCGAGACGGCCGACGGGATTGCCGAGACGGTGCACCTGCTGGCCGAGGCGGGTGCGGCCGGGTTCTCGATCGAGGACTGGAACCCGGCGACGGACAGCATCGACCCGATCGACGTGGCCACCGAGCGAGTGCACGCGGCCGCCACCGCGGCGGCTGAGCGCGGGCTGGTGCTGACCGCCCGCTGCGAGAACCACCTGCACGGCGTCGACGACTTCGAGGACACCATGACCCGCCTCCGCAGCTACCTCGCGGCCGGCGCCGAAGTGCTGTACGCGCCGAGGATCTGGTCGGCCGAGCAGATTGGCGCCGTGGCCGCGCTCGGGGCACCGGTGAACGTGCTGCTGCTGCCCGGCGGGCCGACCGTCGAGAAGCTGGCCGCCCGGGGCGCCCGCCGCATCTCCGTGGGTGGCTCGCTGGCGAACATCGCCTACGGCGCCATGGCGGCAACCGCCCAGCACCTCCTGGCGAACGGCACCTACGACGCCGACGCACCGTTCCTCGACGGCGACCTGAAGAAGGCGGCCTTCACGACCGGGTGACGTCCCCCCAACCGATCGAGATCGCGCAGCGCCCCAGTGCCACGAGGCATCGGACCATCGACCGATTCAGCGCAGGCGTACGAGCGAGCCGTCACAGGCACTGTTCCGGGTCGTGCACGTTCGGCATGGCAGAGGCCGCACCAATGGGATCGTCTGAGATGCACCAATGGTAGTGTTCATGGCGTTCGAGTTGTAGTGTCGCGTTCGTGGCGAGTGGTGTCGACTTCCTGGGTTCATATGTGCGGCGCGTCATCGACGACGAGATTGACGAGCTGTTCGGGCAGTTGCCCGCACTGTTGCTCGATGGACCGAAAGGTGTCGGCAAGACGGCCACCGCGACGCAGCGCTGCCAATCGGTCCGCCGACTCGACGTCGAATCCGAGCGTGCGATCGTCGAGGCTGATCCGGCGATCATCGTGCGCGATCCGGCACCGTTGCTGATCGACGAATGGCAACGCGTCCCAGCCGTGTTCGACGCGGTGCGTCGCCTCGTAGACGATGACCCGAGCGGCGGCCGCTTCCTGCTCACCGGCTCCGCATCGCCCACCCAGACGCACTCGGGGGCTGGCCGCATCACCACGCTGCGGATGCGACCGCTCTGCCTGTTCGAGCGCCGCCCACCCCGGCACGGTGTTTCCTTCCGAGACCTGCTCGCCGGAAGTGCCGCGATCGAGGGCCGCACCGAACTCGCGCTCGCCGACTACGCAGAGGAGATCGTCGCTGGAGGCTTCCCTGCGATGCGTCACCTCACCGGCCGGCCAAGGGATCGCCAGCTCGACAGCTACATCGACCGGATCGTCGACCACGACCTCCCCGAAGCAGGTTTCAACGTCCGGCGACCAGCCACGGTTCTCGCCTGGCTACGCGCGTACGCCGCGGCCACCGCCACCACCACCTCATGGGACAAGATCCGAGACGCAGCAACCAGCGGCACTGACGACAAGCCGGCCAAGACGACGACCCAGCCCTACATCGAGCTGCTCACCGCCCTGCGAATCCTCGACCCGCTTCCTGCCTGGATCCCATCCAACAACCACCTCAACGCCCTCACCGGCACCCCCAAACATCATCTCGCCGACCCCGCACTCGCCGCTCGACTCGTCAGAGCCAGCGCGACCCGGCTGCTCACCGGGGCCAGTCCATCCGCGTCGATTGCACGAGACGGCACCTTCCTCGGAGCGTTGTTCGAGTCGCTCGCCGCCCAGTCGATCCGCACTCTCGCGCAGTCCTGCGACGCGCGCGTCTCACACCTACGCACCAAGGGCGGACGCCACGAGATCGACTTCATCGTCGAGACCGACGACGGGGTCGTCGCCTTTGAGGTGAAGATGTCAGCCGCTGTCAACGACACCCACGTCTCGCACCTGCACTGGCTCCGCAACGAGCTCGGCAACGACTGCATCGACGTGATCGTGCTCACCACCGGCCCCGAGGCATACCGGCGGCTGGACGGGGTCGCGGTCCTACCGCTCGCGCTGCTCGTCCCGTAGCCGCAGCACACAACCCGACTGCGGATGAGAGCAGCCTCGCGGCTGGAGGCGATGCGCCCTGCTGCGCCGAGGCCGTGCAACGACTCATCGCACAACTACCGACACGACGGTGCGTCGCGATCTCAACCAGCAAAATCGATCGTTACACACCACAAGCACAGCCATCTACCTGGTGTTTCTTGGCGCCCCCGGCAGGGATCGAACCTGCGACCTGCGGTTTAGGAATCGCGCCAAAGCCAGTCCAGGCAGTACCAACGCGTACCGTCCAGTGCCATCTAGCAGGCACGACGCGAAT
>JAWKHX010000003.1:0-2329 GCA_041394605.1 Ilumatobacteraceae bacterium | reverse complement strand
GGCGCGCATCTGCCAGACGAGGGCGAAGCTGGGTGTTCTGGTCGTTGACTCCCGCGCGTTCCACCACAGACGTTGGAGAACGGTACATCCGTTGGAGAACGGTACATCCGTTGGACATCCACGGGCCGCGCAACTCCAACGCCTGTACGGATCTCCAACGCACGTGCACAACTCCAACGCCTGCGGAGGGTCTGTGCGGCCGAACTCCTCGCGCGTTCCACCGCTGGCGTTGCCGGCGTCAGAGGGAGGTGGTTGCTACAGATCCAGCCCCGTGAGCACCATGACCCGGTCGTGGGTCAGGTCGGTCATCGCGGCGCGCAGACCCTCGCGGCCGAGCCCGGACGACTTGACGCCGCCGTAAGGCATCTGGTCGGCGCGGAAGGACGGCACATCACCGATGACCACGCCGCCGACCAGCAGTTCCCGGTGCGCCCGGAAAGCCACCTGCAGGTCCCTGGTGAACAGGCCCGCCTGCAACCCGAACCGGGAGTCGTTGACGGCCGCCAACGCCGCGTCCACTCCGGAGACCGGAGCGATCGTCATGACCGGGCCGAACACCTCCTCGCAGGACACCTTCGCCTGCGCGGGTGCGTTGGCCAGAAGCGTCGGCGCCACCGACGTTCCCTCCCGGGTGCCGCCGGCCAGCAGTTCGGCCCCTGAGGCAACCGCGTCGTCGATCCAGGACGCGATGCGCTCGGCTGACGCCTCATTGATAACAGGCCCCACCACGACGTCGGGATCAAGCGGGGAGCCGGTTGTGAGGGCGTTCATCTTCTCGACCAGGAGCGGCACGAAGCGCTCGTACAGGGACTCGTCGACGAGCACCCGCTGCACCGAGACGCAGGACTGCCCGGCCTGGTAGTTGCCGAACGTGGCGATGCGGGTAGCGGCCCAATCGAGATCGGCGTCGCTGGACCAGTCCGGCATGACCACGGCGGCAGCATTGCCCCCGAGTTCCAGGATCACGTGCTTGGTGGGCTGGCTGGCCTGGATGTGGTAGCCGACGGTCTCGGAACCGGTGAACGACACCACCGGCAGCCGCGGGTCGGCGACCAGCGCTGCGGTCTGTTCGTTGGCCAGCGGCAGCACCGACCACATGCCCGCGGGCAGGTCGGTCTCAGAAAGGATCTCGCCGAGCAGCAAGGCCGTGAGCGGGGTGGCGGGGGCCGGCTTGATGATGATCGGGGCACCCACCGCCAGCGCGGGTGCCACCTTGTGCGCCACGAGGTTGAGCGGGAAGTTGAAGGGTGCCACTCCGAGCACGGGCCCGTTCGGGAAGCGCCGCACCACGGCCATACGACCCGCGGCACCGGCGTCGGTGTCCAGCCGCTGCAACTCCCCGGACCAGCGCCGGGCCTCTTCCGCGGCCCATCGGAACGTGGATGCACCGCGGGTGACCTCGGTGCGCGACCACATGAGCGGCTTGCCGTTCTCCGCGGTGATCAGGTGTGCGATCTCGTCGGCCCGGGCCGCGATCTGCTGCGAGACGTACATCAAGGCGTCCGCACGCTGCGCTGCCGTCGTGGCCAGTGCCTGGGGCTGGACGTCGACAGCGGCGGTAACAGCCTCGTCGACGTCCTCGGGTGTCGGCAGGGCGTGCCGGTCGACAACATGGCCGTCGAACGGGCTGTGCACCTCGTGAACCGCGGGACTCGTGCGGGGTTTGCCCGCCACCCAGTAGGGCTTCACGTGGCTCACGCTGAAAGTTCCGCGGCCAGCGCATCGGCCAGCACGTCCAGGCCCTCGGCGAGCAGTTCGTCGCTGATCACCAGTGGCGGCAATAGGCGGATGACGTTGCCGAACGTACCGGCGGTGAGGATCACGACGCCTTCTTGCGTGCACCGCGCGGCCAGGGCCTTCGGCAGGTCCGGCCGTGGCGTGAGAGTACCGGGCTCGGCGAACTCGATCGCGACCATCGCGCCGCGCCCGCGCACCTCGGCGATCACGTCGAACTTCTCGGCCAGTGCATTGAGCCGGTCCATCATCAGGGCGCCCAACTGCTGGGCACGCCCGGCCAGGTCCTGCTCCTGCATCGTGGCGATGGCACCGAGCGCCGCGGCACAAGCGACCGGGTTCCCGCCGTACGTTCCGCCGAGACCGCCGACGTGCACGCTGTCCATGATCTCCGCGCGGCCGGTGACTGCGGCCAGCGGCATGCCACCGGCGATGCCCTTGGCCGTGGTGATCAGGTCCGGCACGACACCTTCGTGATCGCACGCGAACCACTCGCCGGTGCGGCAGAAGCCGGTCTGGATCTCGTCGGCGATGAACACCACACCGTTGTCGGTGCACCATTGCGCCATCGCGGGCAGGAAGCCCGGGGCCGGGA
>JAWKHX010000002.1:0-3217 GCA_041394605.1 Ilumatobacteraceae bacterium | reverse complement strand
GTCGCCGCCTTGTTCGACGACGTGTACGGCTTCGTGCTGGCCCTGCTGGCTCAGCCCGGATTCACCGGCGAGCTGGGCATCCGCTACGTCGCCGGCGTGCCCATCGGTGTGCCGCTGGAGTGTCGCGTGCGGATGGATCGCCAGGAGGGCCGCAAGCTGTTCATGAGCGGCGAGCTACGTGACGGCGACACCGTGCTGGCCACGTCCACTGCGACGTTCATCACCATTCCGCGGGAGTTGTTCTACAGCGGCCAGGAGGGCTGAGGCCGGCCGCCCGTCACGCCGTGGCGAGGAACACCGGCGGCAGCTCGAACGACCCTGCGGCGTAGAGCGTGAGGGGCTGGCCGGCCGGGGCGGCGAAGCACAGGGTTCCGGAGAGGGTGCCGCCGTCGAACACGTCGGCGAACAACTCCAGCCCGCCGGGCACCACCCCGCAGGCGTAGCCGTCCAGCTCCACGTTGCCGTCGGCGACAGTCCGGGCGGAGACCTCGGCTGCGTTCGCCGAGCCGCCGCCGGCGTAGGACACGACGACGTCAACGCCCACGAAGACCATGCCAGCGGGTGGCGGCTCGTTGAACGAGTTCTCCGCCAGCACGGCGGCGGTGATGTCGCGGGCGGCGCCGGTGACGGTGAGGCTCCATCCCGCGCCCAGCGCCGCCGTGCTGCCGAGCGAGATGGCGTTGGTGCGCTCGTCGATGGCGGAGCCGTCGGGCCGTGGCCCGAGCAGCGGCTGCATCTGCTGGGCCGTGCCGGGCCCGGTGGCAAGGAACACCTCCGTGCCGTCGCCGAAGTAGTCGCCCACGCCGTAGAGCTTGAGCACGGGGGCATCGGCGGGTGTGGTGACGAAGCACAGGTTGCCGACCAGCACGCCGCCGGCGAACACGTCGCGGAAGATGGGCAGCTCGTCGGGGATGACGCCGCAGTAGTTGTCCAGTTCGGTGTGGTCGGCGCCGACGGCGCTGATGGTGGGCTGGAACGCCGAGAGCGGCTCCTCCTTGCCGAAGTAGCCGAGGGCGACGCGGACGATCGTGAACTGGCTGCCGGCCGGTGGCGGCTCGTTGAACTGATTCTCGGTGGCGACGATGGCGGTGGCATCGCCGATGGTGTCCAGCACCTGCAGGCGCCAGCCGCCGCCGATGTCGGCGATGCCGCCGACGGCCACGGGCGAGCCGATCGTTCCGCGCCGGCCGGCGGGAGCACCCGCCACCTCGTTCTCGTTCGGCGGGGCGATGACCGTGGTCTCGCTGCCGCTCGAGGTGCCCGCGGGTTGCGCTGCCGTGGTGCCCGGCCCGTCGCCGGTGGCCGGCACCGAGACCGTGGTGGGCAGTGGTGCGGCGGTGACGGTGGTGAGCGAGGAGTCGAGGGAGGAGCCCGGGGATGGCTCGGCGGTGTCGTCGCCGCCGGACACCACCACCACGATCCCGACACCGATGGCCACCAATGCCGCGAGCGCGACGGCGATCACCCACTTGGGGATCCCGCTCGACGGCGGGGCGTCGACAGGGGGCGGTGGCGTGGTGACGATCGTGGGCCCGCTGAACGGTGCCCCTGGCGTGGACAGTGTCCCCGGTGTGGACGGTGCCCCTGGCGTGGACGGTGCCCCCGGTGCTACGGGTGTCGTGGGCGTTGCGCCCGGTGTCGTCGCCGCAGGCGCCGGCGTGCCGGGCGGTGGCGGGCCCCAACCGGCACCGGGCGGCGGCAGGTCGCTCATGTGTTCTTGGCCGGGGCCTTCTTCGCCGCGGCCTTCTTGGCGGGGGCCTTCTTCGCCGCCGCCTTCTTGGCGGGTGCGGCCTTCTTCGCCGCCGCCTTCTTCGTGGCCGCGGCCTTGCGCCCCGGCACGCCACCCTTCTCGATGATGGCCTCGCGGCGCAGGGCGAGCAGCTCGTAGGCACGCTCCGGCGGCATCGCGTCCAGGCGATCGCCCTTGCCGAGGGAGGCATTCGTCTCGCCGTCCGTCACGTACACACCGAACTTGCCGTCCTTGGCCACGACCGCCTTGCCACTGACCGGGTCGTTGCCGAACTCGCGCAGCGGGCCCTTGGCGGCCAGGTTGGCGCCACCGCCGCGGCGGTACACCTTTGGCTGGCTGAAGATCTGCACGGCCTCGTCGAGGGTGATGGTCAGCAGCTGGTCCTCGTTGGCGATGTTGCGGAAGTCCTTGCCCTTCTGCACGTACGGGCCGTAGCGGCCGTTGTTGGCCAGGATCTCCTGCCCGTCCGACGGGTCCACGCCGAGCGTGCGCGGCAGTTGCAGCAGGGCTTCGGCCTCGTCCACCGTCATCCGCTCCAGCACCATCGTCTTGAACAGGCTGGCCATCTTCGGCTTGTCGTGCCCGGGGGGCGGGTTGTCCGCCGTGCCCCACTGCACGTAGGGGCCGTAGCGGCCGTTCTTGGCGAAGACCGGGTAGCCGTCCAGTTCGCCGATCGGTTCGTCGGCCTTCGGCGCGGCCAGCAGTTGCAGCGCCAGTTCCACCGTGAGCTCGTCGGGGGCCAGGTCGTCGGGCACGCTGGCGGTGTCCTCGCCGCGCTTCACGTACGGGCCGTACTTGCCGGGCTTCACCACCACGGTCTCGCCGTTCGCATCCGTGCCGATCGGGAAGGTGTTGATCTCGGCGGCGTCGATGGCGTCCAGGTTCTCCTCCACCAGGCGCTTCAGGCCGGGGAGGGCGTCGTCCTCGTCGCCGAAGTAGAAGTCGTGCAGCCAGTCCTGCTTCTGCCGCTCGGCGCGGGCGATGGCGTCCAGGTCCTCTTCGATCTTGGCGGTGAAGGCGTAGTCCACCAGTTCGCCGAAGTGACGCTCCATCAGGCCGATCACGGCAAACGCGGTCCACGTTGGGACCAGCGCCTGGCCCTTCTTCCACACGTAACCGCGGTCCTGCACCGTCTGGATGATGCTGGCCCAGGTGGACGGGCGGCCGATGCCCAGTTCCTCCAGCCGCTTCACCAGCGAGGCCTCGGTGTAGCGGGCCGGCGGGGTGGTGGCGTGGCCGTTCGGCGTGATCTCGGCGATCGGCACGGCCTGGCCGACGGCTAGCGGCGGCAGCAGGGCCTCGCGCTCGGCGTCGCCGTCGCCGGCGTCGTCGGTGCTCTCCACGTACACCTGGCGGTAGCCGGGGAACGTGATGGTGGTGCCGCTGGCGGCGAACTCGCAGTCGGTGCCGCCCGGGGCGCCGGTGCCGGCCGGCTCGCGCACCGCGGCGGCCAGGCGCACGCTGACG
>JAWKHX010000001.1:0-1963 GCA_041394605.1 Ilumatobacteraceae bacterium | reverse complement strand
GCCGTGCCCGTGCTGTTCGCCTGCGTCGGGTGCGACGAGAAGCTGGCGGACCTCACCGGTCCCACGCCCAACCTCACGCCGACGCTGTCCAGCATCCAGCGCGACATCTTCTCGGCCTCCGACTCGTCCGGACGGTCGGCCTGCGTCTCCTGCCACACGCCGGGCGGATTCGCCGACGTCACGGGCCTGTTCCTGACCGACCCTGCCACCTCGTTTGCGGCGCTGGTCGGCCGGGGGAGCCGCCTCCGCCCCGGCGAGACGCTGGTCATCCCCGGCGATCCCGACAACAGCTATCTGGTGCGCAAGCTGGAGGGCGGCCCGGCCATCAACGGACTGCGCATGCCGCGCAACAACGGCCCATTCCTCACCGATGGGCAGATGCTGGTCATCCGCCGCTGGATCGCCGCCGGCGCCGCCAACGACTAGCCGCCGACCACACCGTTCCCCCACAGGAGCCCACCGTGCACGCAGCCATCGTCAGCGCCGTCGTCGCCGCCGCGCTCGTCGTCAGCAGCGGGACCGCCCTGGCCGGCGCCAGCGGCCCCCAGGGTCCGGCCCCGGCGAGCGACCCTCCGGGCACCGGTGCGGGTCCCGCCGGCGCCGCCGGAGCCGCGGGGACGGCCGAGGCCCAGGATGACGACCCTGACCTCGACGTCAATCGAGCCCAGCCCGACTTCACGCTGGTCGGCCTGCCCACGTCGCTGCGCCTGCCGGCACGGCGCAGCGCGTTCCGCATCACCCACCGGTTCGGCCGCCCGCTCGGCGCTGGCGACTTCAGCGACCTGGTCGAGGATTTCTTCGGCTTCGACAGCGGGGCCACGATCGGCTTCGAGTACCGCTACGGGCTCCTCAAGGCCACCCAGATCGCCGTCCATCGCACCAACGACCGCACCATCCAGTTCATGCTGGAGCGCGAGATCGCAGGCCAGACCGAGGACTTCCCGGTTGGCATCAGCGCCCTCGCCAGCGTCGAGGGCACCAACAACTTCAAGGACAGCTACTCGCCCGGCCTCGGCCTGATCGTCTCGCGCGAGTTCTCCGACCGCGGCGCCGTCTACGTGGAGCCGATCTGGATGAACAACACCAACCCGCTGCCGTCGGACCTGGCCGACGACAACGACGCCTTCCTCGTCGGGCTGGGCGCCAGGATTCGCCTCACCGCCAACGTCTACGGCGTGATGGAACTGACCCCCCGCGTGGCCGGCTACGACCCCGGCAAGACGCAGGTCGCGTTCGGCGTCGAGAAGCGCGCCGGCGGCCACAGCTTCCAGATCAACGTCGGCAATGGCTTCGGCACCACCTTCGGGCAGATCGCGCGCGGCGGCACGGACGACTGGTACCTCGGATTCAACATCTCCCGGAAGTTCTACTGAGCGGGACACCGACCACCCCGGGCGGCGCCGTGTCACGTCGCGGCCCCGGCGGCGGTCCAACGGCAGAGGAGAACAGCGCATGGACTGGCGAATCAGCGTGCTGGCGGCGGGCGCGGTCGTGGCGGTGGCCTGCGGCGGCGGCGGCAGCAGCCCGACCACGCCGAGCAGCTCTGGCTCCGGCTCCTCGTCGGGCGGCGGCAGCACGGGCGGCGGCACCACGGTCACCATCACGATCGGCAGCAACGGCGCCGTCAGCCCGCAGAGCGTCTCGGTGCCGCAGGGCGGCCGCGTGACCTTCGTGAACAATGACTCCCGGGCCCACGACATGGCGTCCGACCCGCACCCGGCCCATGGCGACTGTCCGCCGCTCAACCAGGTGGGGTTCCTGACAGCGGGCCAGTCCCGCACGAGCGGCAACCTGACGGCGCTGGGAACCTGCGGGTTCCACGACCACAATCAGCCATCGGTCGCCGCGCTCCAGGGCGTGATCACGGTCGTCGCGCCGTAGCCCAGGGGCGTCGAACGACCGTTCAATCGCTGTGTTACAGTTGGGGCAGCCGGTGGCCACCGGTCCCCGACCATGCCTCCCC